>CAVRHK010000036.1:0-55320 GCA_963720955.1 uncultured Acidobacteriaceae bacterium
GGGAGCTACCAGTCTCGGCTTGCGCCGCCTCCGGTTAAGTGAAGGTGGAGGTTTACGGGCTATTGGCGCTGCGTAGTCGCTGGTTCCAAAGATGTATTGCCGGTGTGTCGATGCCTCTGCACAATTGAGGTGCGAGAGTAAGGCGCCGGCGAGGGTACTCTTTGAGAGAACAGACCAACGTTGATGAGTTGAGAAAAAGAGCAGCGTTCTTTCTGCTCTTTTTTTCTGCTGCCGTGTTCGCGGTGGTGGTGTTTCGAAGCGTACTTCCTCTCATCCTCGGGGATTACCCTGAGTGGGTTTATCACGGAGTCTTGCTGCGGGATCTCTTGCAGGGGCACTCCGATGCAGCGTACATTTTCAAGCTTTATCCGGTGCCGAACAGTTTGACGACGGCCGGGCTGGGTGCGCTGATGACGCTGATGTCGTGGCAGATGGCGGCGAAGTTGTGGCTGATGGTGGAGGTGTTGCTGGGAGCTTACTGCGCGTGGGCGCTGCAGCGGTCGGCCAAGGCGGTTGAGGGCTGGAAGGCATTGTTGATTCCAACGGCTGTGCTGTTTGGAACGCCATTCTGGTTCGGGTTCATGAACTTCATGTTTGGTACGTACCTGGCGATGATGTTCTGTGCGTTGCTGCTGCGAGGGGTGCAGAGTCGTTGGCTGTATGGCGTGTTGCTGGTACTTTTGTTTGTTACTCACATGGTGCCGTATGGTTTTGCGCTGATCTTACTTGTGATGTATGCGTGGCAACGCGGTCGGTGGAGGCTGATGTGGCAGATGGTGCCATCGTTGCTGCTGAGCGGTTGGTATTTTGCGGGTCGATTGCTGCATGGAGACGCCGATGGCAAGGCGGGAATGGTGTCGTCGGTTGCGTACGGCACGGTGCGGTTTTCGGTCTTCAAGGTGAATACGTATCTGAAGTGCTGGGGGATGGTGAATCCTGCGCCGAATGAGGAGCAGTCGATTCTGCTTCGGTTGGTAGGAGACAAGGTGTTTGCGATATTGTTGCTCGCCAATATGGCGATCGCCCTGGCGGTGTTTGTGCTGATGGCTCTGGCGGCACGGAAGGCGTTGAAGGAGAGGACCGAACAGCGGTTCGTTTGGATTACGATTGTTGGATTTTTTGTGGTGGCGCTCGTGATGCCGAGTGAACTGGCGGGGCTGTCCGACCCGGGCGGTCGAATGATGCAGGTGGCGGTGTGGACGGGGATGTGCGTGGTGACGGCGAAGGGAATCGTGTGGCGTCGAACGCTGGCTTGCTGTGCGGGGGCGTTGCTGGTGATGAACCTCTATTTGTTAAGTGCGGTGGCAAGTGACTCGAAGATGGCGGGCGCTACGGGTGGGCCGTTGCCGGCGAGCGTGCGTGGATTTGCGCATGTGTATTACACGCGGCGTTGGGACTTCTACGGGTCCATTATTGAGGGGAAGATGGACCGGAAGATTTATCCGACTGCAATGTTTTTGAGTCGTCGCGAGCTTGAAGAGAACAAATAGAAACGCCCGCCTAGGCGGGCATTTCTATTTGCGTGATGCATCGTCGTGGGATTAGATGCGTTCGATGGTGACGGATTCGAGGACGACCGGGGTTTTGGGGCGGTCCATGCCGTCGCGGCTGACTTTGCTGATTTTTTCTACGATGTCGTAGCCTTCGACGACTTCACCGAAGATGGTGTGCTTGCCGGTGAGCCAGCTGGTGTCGGTGACGGTGATGAAGAACTGGCTGCCGTTGGTGTTGGGGCCGGCGTTGGCCATGGCGAGCTTGCCGGGCTGCTGGAAGCCGTGTTTGGAGCCCTTGGTCTCGTCGGCGAACTTGTAGCCGGGGCCGCCCATGCCGGTGCCTTCGGGGTCGCCGCCCTGGATCATGAACTGGGGGATGACGCGGTGGAAGATGGTGCCGTCGTAGAGCTTGGCGCCCTTCTTGCTGCGGCTGTTCCACTCTTTGGTGCCTTCGGCGAGGCCGATGAAGTTGGCTACGGTCTCGGGCGCGTCTTTTTCGAAGAGCTCGCAGACGACGGTTCCTTCGGAGGTCTTGAATGTGGCGTAGGTACCGGGTTTGGTTGGCATGTCAGAGTTCTCCTTGCAGGTTGAGTGGATTGAATAGGAGAGCGTCTCCGATTGAGATCGCGGAGACCGAAAGGAATTATTTTGGCGGGGCCGTCGGCGCGGCGTTGCGGCTGGCGGGCGGGTGCCGCAGGCGGCGTCGCGGTAGGGCGGCATCGGCTGGCCTTCGCGCACGATGGTGACGCGGTTGATGACGACGGGGGTGATGGGCTTGTCGTTGGAGTTGCGCTCGACGCGGGCGATGGAGGCGACGAGCAGGACGGAGTGGGCGTCGCACTGGCCGAAGATGGTGTGCTTGCCGTTGAGCTGGGGGACGGGGTCTTCGGTGATGAAGAACTGGGAGCCGTTGGTGCCGCCGCCGGAGGGGCCGGGGCCGGCGTTGGCCATGGCGAGACGGCCGGGCTGGTCGAAGGTGAGGGATGGGTCGATCTCGTCCTGGAAGAAGTAGCCGGGATCGCCGGTGCCGTCGCCGACGCGGTCGCCGCCCTGGATCATGAAGCCGGGGATGACGCGGTGGAAGGTGGTGCCGTTGTAGAAGGGCTGTGGTGCATCTTCTTGAGGGTCTTGGGGTCGGTCCAGTCCTTGGTGCCTTCGGCGAGGCCGATGAAGTTGGCGACGGTGATGGGGGCCTGTTTTTCGTAGAGCTTGCAGGTGAGGCGGCCCATGGTGGTGTCGATGACGACGGTGGGACCGGTGGGGACGACGGGCGGGCTTGAGCTGGCTGGTGGTGCTGGGGGCGTCGGGAAGCTGCTGTGCGGGAGGCTGGCGGCGGAGCGGCTTGTTCGGCGGCGAGGGGGGTGGGGGCTGGAGTGGATTGCGCTTGTGCGGATACGCTGAGGGCTAGAACGAGTGCGAGAGTACGAAGCGTCATGCGGTGTTAGACTCCAACAAACAGGCTATCGCAGACGCGCGGATGGAGCAATGCGGGGCTGGGCTTAGATGAGGCGTCGGACGAGGCTGCGGACGAGTTCGAGAGAGCCTCCGTAGACGACGTGGGCGGCCCAGTGCTGGAGGTGGTCGGTGGCGGGCGTGTCGGTGGGCAGGGGCGGGGGAGAGTTGGAAGGCGGGGACAGCGACCTCGTCGGCACCGAGGAAGAGGAGGGTGCCGAAGGCGGTGCCGGCGCCGGTGGTGACTTCGGGGACCAGCTCTGCCGAGACACCGTAGACGATGCCCATGAGGGTGCCGAAGGTGTAGTGGACGGCTTGCCGGCCTGTCTTCTTCTGCTCCTTGTCGAGGGTTGTTCCGGTTGCCTCGGCGATCTTGCGGGCGACGATCTCGGTGGAGTCTTCCTGGTGCAGCGGCTTGTTGTTCCTGCTGGACTTGTTCGTGGGCGATCTGCCAGGGGGATTCGCCTTGAGCGAGCTTCATCTTCTTTTCGACGGCCTTCTGGCCTGCAGAGGTGAGCTTGAGGAACTGATCCATGATGAGGGTTGCGGTGATGCCGGCAGCGGCATGCCGGTGATGATGCCTCGGAGGACGGAAGGGCGATTTTGCTCGCATAGTGACCTCGTGTTCAACGTCAGGAGAAGTTTGATGCGGTTTTATCGTTGGGCGTGTAACCGGATAGGTTGGTCTGCGCGTCGAATGGTCTGGAGGAATAACAGCATGGCGAAGTATGCGCTTTATGTGTCGTTGAAGGCGAAGCCCGGGAAAGAGAAGGATGTCGAGGCGTTTTTGAAGCAGGGCGCGGAGATGTCGAAGAAGGAAGCGGGGACGGTGTCGTGGTTTGGCTTGCAGGAAGATGAAGGGCACTACAGCGTGTTCGACACGTTTAACGATGAGGCGGGCAGGGATGCTCACCTGAACGGCGATATCGCGAAGGCGCTGATGGCGAAGGCGAGCGAGCTGTTTGCGAGTCCGCCACAAATTAACAAGATCAATATTGTGGCGGATAAGTAGCGCGGGTTATTTCGATTTGTCGGCTGCGGCCTGCACATCGCGGAAGACGCGGAGGAGATTGCCGCCGAGGAGTTTGTTCATGTCCTCGGCGGTGTAGCCTCGGGCCATGAGCGCGGCGGTGACCTTGGGGAGGTCGGCGGCGGAGTCGATGCCTTCGGGTGGGACGGGGATGCCGTCGAAGTCGGTGCCGATGCCGACGTGGTCGATGCCGGCGATTTTGATGACGTGGTCGAAGTGATCGATGAGTGAGTTGAAGGGTGCGCGGCCGATCTTTGCGGCGAACTCGCGGTCGATCTTGTTCGGATGCGTTGTAGGGGACGGGGAGGCCTTTGGCTTTGTAGTCGGCTTCCATGGCGTCCTGTGCTTTTTGGCGTTCGGGCTTCTGGGCGTTCCATGCGAGGCGCCACTGCTCGTCGATGAAGGCGGGGAAGAAGTTGACCATGACGACGCCGTTGTTCTTCTTCATGGCGAGGAGCATGTCGTCGGTCATGTTGCGGCCGGCTTGGGTGAGGGCGCGGGCGGAGGAGTGTGAGGCGATGATGGGTGTGCGGGTGGTGGCGATGGTGTCCCAGAAGGTCTTGTCGGAGACGTGGGAGATGTCGACCATCATGCCGAGGCGGTTCATCTCCTGAACGACTTGTTTGCCGAAGGGGGTGAGGCCGTCGTGGTGCTTGATGGTGGCGTCGTCGATGTCGCCGGAGGAGTCGGCCCAGTTGTTGGTGTTGGACCAGGTGAGGGTCATGTAGCGGACGCCGAGACGGTAGTAGTCGCGGAGGAGGCCGAGGGAGTCTTCGATGGAGTGGCCGCCTTCGATGCCCATGAGGACGGCGAATTTTCCTCGGCTGTGGGCTTCGATGATCTGATCGGCGGTGGTGCAGAGTTGGAGTTTGTCGGGGGCTTTGCGGACCTGCTCGAGGGTGCCGTCGATGAGTTCGAGGGTGCGGCGGGCGGAGGCGTTGGCGGCGTATTGGTTGGGGTCGACCCAGATGGAGAAGAACTGGGCGTCGAGGTTGCCCTTCTTTGCGGAGTCGTAGTTGAGCATGCCGCCGTTGAGGGGGTCGGTGAAGTTCCAGTGCTCGTCGACGAAGCGCTGGGGGGTGTCGGCGTGCGTGTCAATGACGAGGGCGCTCGAGTGGACCTGAGCAGGGTCGGTCATTCCGGTCATCTTTTTGTTTCCTGTTGCAGGGGTTGCCTGCGCGTGCAAAAAAGAGGCGCATAGAAACACAAGTACTGATGTGCCTGCAAACAGAGGCGATTGTGTTTGGGTGAGTGGTGTGCTCTCGCGCATGAGTAAGACGATTGTAGCAATCGCGTCCAGGGCGGATTTCGGAGACAACCGCAGGTGGAAGGCTGCCATCTCTAATTTCAGAGAGGTGAACCATGGCAAAAGGATTGAATTCGACGAAGAGTGCGGCGCGTCCTTCGCACGAGGCGATTGAAGACGAGACGACGGCGAATGAGGGGAACAAGAGCGATCGGGAGCGGATGGATCATGCCGCGATGCAGAGTGCCAAGCGGGCTCAGAATCGAATCCACTCGAACGAAGAGACGACCCCGGGTAATTCGGTGTTTTCGAAGTAAGACAAAAACAAGAATCTCTTCGATGAGAAGGAAAAGTAAAAGGCCCGCGGAGAGAGCGGGCCTTTTACTTTTTGATCTTTCGATCATGCGACCTTGGTAAGGAGGCCGTGTGGATCGAGGACGAACTTCTTTGCTACACCGGAGTCGAAGTCTTTGTAGCCTTTGGGCGCTTCGTCGAGTGAGATTACGGTTGCGTTGACGATTTTTGCGATGGGAAGCCGGTCGTGCAGGATGGCCTGCATGAGCTGGCGGTTGTACTTCAGTACGGGCGTTTGGCCGGTGTAGAAGCGGTGTGACTTTGGCCCAGCCGAGGCCGAAGCGCATCTTGAGATTTCCTTGCTTGGCGCCTTCGTCGTGTGCGCCGGGATCCTCGGTGACATAGAGGCCGGGGATGCCGATGCCGCCTGCGGCGCGGACGACGGACATGAGCGAGTTGAGGACGGTTGCCGGGGCTTCGGCGCCGTTCTTTCCCTGGGCTTTGGCTTCGAAGCCGACGGCATCTACCGCTGCGTCTACTTCGGGTTTGCCGACGACTGCTGCGATGAGTTCGCCGAGGTTGTCGCTCTTTGTGAGATCGATCGGAGTGAAGCCGACGCTTGCTGCGTGCTTGAGGCGGTCGGCGTTCATGTCGCCGATCATGACGACGGCGGCGCCGAGGATCTGGGCGGAAGCTGCGGCTGCGAGACCTACCGGGCCTGCGCCGGCGATGTAGACGATGGAGCCGACGCCAACGCCTGCGGTTACTGCTCCGTGGAAGCCGGTGGGGAGGATGTCGGAGAGCATGGTGAGGTCTTTGATCTTCGCCATGGCCTGGGCCTTGTCGGGGAATTTGATGAGGTTGAAGTCGGCGTAGGGGACCATGACGAACTCGGCCTGACCGCCAACCCAACCGCCCATGTCGACGTAGCCGTAGGCTCCGCCGGCGCGGCCGGGATTGACGTTGAGGCAGACACCGGTTTGCTGCTCGCGGCAGGTGATGCAGCGGCCGCAGGCGACGTTGAAGGGGACGGTGACGAGGTCGCCGACTTTGAGGTATTCGACGTCGGAGCCGGCCTCGATGATCTCGCCGGTGATCTCGTGTCCGAGAACCATGCCGGTGGGTGCGGTGGTGCGGCCGCGGACCATGTGCTGGTCGGAGCCGCAGATGTTGGTCGAGACGACCTTCAGGATGACGGCGTGATTGATCTTTTTGCCGGCGGGATTTTGCATCTTGGGGAAGTCGATGGACTGGACTTCTACTTTGTTTTGTCCGAGAAAAACTACTCCTGTGTTTTCAGCCATTTTTTTGAACCTCATTGCCACTGCTGTTAAACGTTCGCTGCTGTTGGAAACCTTTCTGCTGCCTTTGATGCAATGCAGCAAAAAGGGTAGCGCTGTGGCACGCTACCCTTTTTTGATTCTTGTTTTTGGATCTGCGGATTGTTTGAGAGACCTTAGAAGGCAGCTGCGCCGGCTTCGGCTACGGCGTGATCCTGTTCGCCGGAGCCGCCGCTGACGCCGATGGCGCCGACGACTTTGCCGTCTTTCTTGAGGGGGATGCCGCCGGCGAAGATCATGACCTTGCCGTCGTTGGAGGCGTGGATGCCGAAGAACTGGTCGCCGGATTGGGAGTGGGTGGCGAGGTCTTTGGTGGCGATGTCGAAGGCGCGGGAGGTCCAGGCCTTTTTGATGGAGATGTCGATGGAGCCGAGCCAGGCGTTGTCCATGCGGACGTGGGAGATGAGGTTGCCGCCGGCGTCGGCTACGGCGATGTTCATGGGCTGGCCGATTTCGGCGGCTTTCTTTTCGGCGGCGGCGATGATGCGGCGGGCGTCTGCTAGTTGGATCATTTTTCCCTCTGTTCTTAGAAATTTTATTTGGGGCGGTTTTATGTGTTTTTTCAGGGGTATTTCGGAAAAAACGAGTGTTTGGTGATGGTTTTTTGATGGTGAGAACGTGGTGAAATGCGTGAATATCGTGGTGTTTTGACGGTCATTTTTCAGCGTCCAAAAACACGCCACTTTTTAAAGATAATTTTTTGGCCGCAACGTCTTTTTCCCAAAATGGGACACGGTTAGCGTGCGAAGAGGTCTTTGACTTGTTGGATGAAGACGTCGCGGCCCATGTCGCTGATGGCTTCGGTGAGGGGGAGTTGTTTGGGGCAGGCCTGGACGCAGTTTTGGGCGAAGCCGCATTCCTGGATGCCGCCGTCGCCGGCTAGTGCGCGGAGACGCTCTTCTTTGAGGACTGCGCCGCTGGGGTCGAGGTTGAATAGCTTGGCTTGCGCGATAGTGGCTGCTCCTACGAAGCCGGTGGCGTCGTTGAACTGGGGGCAGACCTCCATGCAGATAGTGCAGGAGATGCAATTGGAGAGCGGGTAGCGTTGCTCTTGAATTTGAGGTGCTTGCTTCGGGCCCGCGCCCAGATCGTAGGAGCCGTCGATGGGGACCCAGGCTTTGACCTTCTTGAGGTTTTCGAAGAGGACGGAGCGGTCGACGGCGAGGTCGCGGACTACGGGGAACTTGCTGAGGGGGGCGAGGGTGATGGTCTGGTCTTTATTGGGGCCGGTGAGTTTGTCTACGAGGGCGGAGCAGGCCATGGAGGCCTTGCCGTTGATGAGCATGGCGCAGGAGCCGCAGATCTCTTCGAGGCAGTTGGAGTCGTAGGTGATGGGCGTGGTGGGCTTGCCGGAGACGTCGACGGGGTTGAGCGCGATCTCGCCGAGGAGCGAGGTGATGTTCATACCGGAGCGGTAGGGGACCTCAAACTTTTCGGTGGTGGCGGGTGCGTCGGGGTTGGACTGACGCTTGATCTCGACCTTGATGGTGCTTGGCATGATTGTTGCCCTCTATGTTCGAAGTACCCGGGGCTAAAGCCCCTTTGTTGCGTGATGCTGATTCAGTGGGCTAAAGCCCACTGCTAATCCGGTAAGGCAAAGACAATTGCTGCCAATTTTTTGTTTGAAATTCGAATGACGTGGAAAGCCTACACATATCGTGTGCCTTCGGCCGGGGGGTGGGCTGGAGGCGAAAGTTGCGAAGGATTGCAGTCGATAAGGCCTGGATCAGAAGTAGCCGGTTTTGTGGAGGCGTTCCTTTTCCAGTGTGGCGACTGCGATACCTTCTTCCTTGCTGATCGGTGGACGACCCTTGAGTTCCTGACACCGCTCTTTGGGGTGAAGGTGAGTGGTGTAGAGGATCCAGTAGGCGACGACCGACACAGCAACGACGGCGATGATGACCATGACCGCGTTCCAGAGTGTCATGGTCGGTTAGACGGCGGGAACGGGTTTTGAGGTAACTCGTCATATCAAAAACAAAGGCGAAAAGCAGGCCTCCGCTTCGCGGAGGATGACAGATCGATCTGGTGGTTAGGCGGTGGCGTCGTAGCGGCGCGGGCGCGGTTGGATGTGGCTGATGTCGACCTCCTCCCACTCGAAGGCGGGGGCGTCGTCTTTGAAGGCGGCTTTGGTGGTTTTGAGGAACTTTTCGTCGTTGCGGTCGGGGAAGTCGGGTTTGTAGTGGGCTCCGCGGGACTCGTCGCGGAGGCGTGCGCCCTGGACGATGACGCGGCCTAGCTGGAGCATGTTCCAGAGCTGGCGGGTGAAGGCGAAGCTGGTGTTGGCCCACTGGCTCTTGTCGGAGAGGTTGACGTTGCGGTAGCGGTCGAGGAGTTCGACGATCTTGGCGTCGGCTTCGTCGAGGCCTGCGTTGTAGCGGATGATGGTGGCGTGCTTGGTCATGGTGTCGCCGAGTTCGCGCCAGATCTTGAAGGGGTTTTCGGTGCCCTTGTTGTTGAGGAGGAGATTGTTGAACTCCTTCTGGCGGGCTAGCTCGGCGGCGTGGCCACCGTCGCCTTCCTGTGCGGGGAGCGACTTGGCGTAGGCGAGGGCGTGGGGGCCGGCGACGAAGCCTCCGTAGATGCAGGAGAGGAGGGAGTTGGCGCCGAGGCGGTTGGCTCCGTGGATGGAGTAATCGGCTTCGCCTGCAGCATATACGCCGGGAATGTTCGTCTGTTGGTTGAAGTCTACCCAGAGGCCGCCCATGGTGTAGTGCATGCCGGGGAAGATCTTCATGGGGACTTTGCGGGGGTCGTCGCCGACGAACTTTTCGTAGATCTCGAGGATGCCTTCGAGCTTATGCTGCCGCTCGGGTGAGAGGTGGGAGACGTCGAGGTAGACCATGGGCTGGCCGTCGATGCCCATGTCGTGTTCGTAGACGACCTTGAAGATGGCGCGGGTGGCGACGTCGCGTGGGACGAGGTTGCCGTACTTGGGGTACCACTCTTCGAGGAAGTACCAGCGGTCGGATTCGGGGATGGATTGAGCGGCGCGCTTGTCGTTCTTGTCTTTGGGGACCCAGACGCGGCCACCTTCGCCGCGGGCCGATTCGGACATGAGGCGGAGCTTGTCTTCGCCGGGGATGGCGGTGGGGTGGACCTGGATGAATTCGCCGTTCGCGTAGTAGGCGCCCTGTTGGTAAAGTGCTGATTGAGCTGATCCGGTGCAAACTACTGAATTGGTGGATTTTCCGAAGATTGCTCCGTTGCCTCCGGTGCAGACGATGATGGCGTCGGCGGGGAAGGTGCGGGTCTCCATGGTGCGGAGGTCCATGGCGGTGATGCCGCGGCAGGCGCCTTTGCTGTCGAGGACGGCGGAGAGGAACTCCCAGCCTTCGTACTTGGTGACTTTGCCTTCGGCTTCGTAGCGGCGGACTTGCTCGTCGAGGGCGTAGAGGAGTTGCTGGCCGGTGGTTGCTCCGGCGAATGCGGTGCGGTGGTAGAGCGTGCCGCCGAAGCGGCGGAAGTCGAGGAGGCCTTCGGGGGTGCGGTTGAAGGGGACGCCCATGCGGTCGAGCAGGTCGATGATGGCGGGACCCTGCGCGGTCATGTTCTTGACGGGGGTCTGGTTGGCGAGGAAGTCGCCGCCGTAGATGGTGTCGTCGAAGTGCTTGAAGACGTCGTCGCCTTCGCCCTTGAGGTTCTTGGCGGCGTTGATGCCTCCCTGGGCGCAGACGGAGTGCGAGCGCTTGACGGGGACGATGGAGAAGAGGTCGACCTTGCCGCCGGCTTCGGCGATCTTGATGACGGCGGCGAGGCCGGCGAGGCCGCCGCCTACTACGATGATTCTTGGGGTTGCTGCCATGAGTTCTTCCTATCGAAGTGGCTGGTTCTAATTCGGGTGTTGCCTGTAGCTCATAACGACGCCTATGCAAATAATTGCGAAAAGCAAAATTTGGACAATTCGAAGAGCCCAGAATAGATCTCTCGTCCAGCTAGTTGGAAAAAGACTTCGATGAAGTCGTTTAATCTCCTTGACCCTGCCGAACTCCCTGCTGAAATAGCTTATGTGTGGCGTAATCTTCGCATCGTTAGACCTGTTTGGCCATACAACTCAATCGTGAAACCTAAGATGAAGCTCACGACTACCGCGAATATCACTAATACTGGAACGCATACCGTTGCTCTAGCGAACTTCTCGGGTTTACTGCGGGTTTGTTGAGTTCGGCGGCGGTGTTGAAGGTTTGAGAAGGGTGATGCCGGGCTGCTCGGGCATGACGTCTTCTGGGGCGGGTGGTGCGGTGACGACGGCGTAGATGCTGATGAGGCCCATGAGGCAGAGGGCTGCGCCGCCGAGTCCGCAGACCCAGCCGAATTTCTTGCGGGCTTTGTCGCCGGGGGTGATGCCCCACTTGGCGGCGAAGAGCCAGGTGCCGTAGGCGAAGTGCCAGGTGGTGGCGATCATGGCGATGACGTAGATGGCGAGCATCCACGGGTTCGCGAGTTCGTGCTGGACCTTGGCGAAGGCTGCGCCGGGGTGCTCGGGGAGCGAGACGCCGGTGAAGCGCTGCCGGTAGAGGTGCTGGATGATGTAGAGGAAGGCGATGAGGCCGGTGATGCGCTGGGAGAGATACATCCAGTTGCCGGCCCAGGGGTAGACGTTGACGTTGGAGCGGCCGCGGATGGCGATGAAGACGCCGTAGAGCGCGTGATAGGCGAGGGGGATGAAGATGAAGACCCACTCGAGGACACGGACGAGCGGGAGGGAGTTGAGGAAGAGGACTTGCTTGGCGTAGGCGAGGGGGCCGTTGACGATCTCGTAGTTGGAGACGATGTGTTCGACGAGGAAGGCGCCGATGGGGACGATGCCGGTGAGCGAGTGGAGCTTGCGCCAGAAGAAGGAGTGGCCTTCGCCGGCACGGAGTGGTTGCACGCCACGGAGTTGCGGTGCGGCAGGAGGTGCTGGCGGGGCGGCGGTGGCCATGGGAACTCCTTGAAATCGTGATGAATGCACTGTGAGGAAAGGAAAGTAGTGCAGCACGAAGATTATTCCGCTCCGGTCTTGCCAGCGTCAAGGAAAGTAGCGGGGTTTGTGCGATTATCGTGAGGTTTGTGCGATTAAGTTGCTTCGGGCTGGTTGGACGCCGGCAGCCTCAATAGTCCTATGGAGCCGATGAGGCCCATGAGCCCGAAGACCAGCTCCGGAAGTGCTGCGACCAAGAGGCCGAATACTCCTTCGCTTCTCATGGCAGGAGGCCGCGAGTTGTGGGCGAAGTTGTACGCGAGGTAGAGGCCGGAAAGAATCAAGGTGCAGGATACGAAAAGGCATCCAATTACGGCTTTCCTGCTATGTTCTGCGCGGCGGCCGGCAATTAGACAGGCTGTCGCTATTGCTGCACCGATCACTGCGGTTAGCAGAACGCGAGAGGCGTCGCGCGGAGAGTGTTCGCGAGATATCCAAAAAAATACGACTGGAAGGAAGACAACTTCGACCAGGATGATTGCTGCGGTAAGGAAGACAGGGATCGAGGTAAGGAGATAGAGTACCTTCCGCATATCTGTTTTCTCGTGGCCTACGCGGCTTAGATCTACTGTTCGTTGTCTGCAAGCTTTGCAAGCAAATGTACAACAGCACGGCCACGGTGGCTGAAGGCAAGTTTGGTTTTGATGTCGAGTTCGGCCATGGTCTTGTGTTGGTCGGGAAGATAGAAGAGAGGATCGTAGCCGAAGCCGAGGGTGCCGCGAGGTGTGGAGAGGATTTCGCCTTCGACGGTGCCGTCGCCGATGGCGAGGATTTTTCCGTCGCGGGCGGCTGCGAGGACGCAGTGGTAACGGGCTGTCGGATTTTGGGTGGGGACCTTGCTGAGGGCTTCGAGGAGGTAGAGGTTGTTGCGCTCGTCTGTTGTTCCGGGGCCGGGGAAGTGGTGGTCGTCTGCGTAGCGGGCGGAGCGGACGCCGGGTGCGCCGTGGAGGGCGTCGACTTCGAGGCCGGAGTCGTCGGCGATGACGATTTCGCCGGGGGCGTGGTTGGAGTAGTAGATGGCTTTGAGGCGGGCGTTGCCTTCGAAGGTGGGTTCGTCTTCGGCTGGGGCGGGGATTTCTTTTATTCCGGGGAGTGGGGCTAGCGTGATGTCGCGCGATGCTGCTGCGGCGAAGTCGCGGAGCTTGCCTGGGTTGGAGGTGGCGATGTAGAGGGTCATGTCCTGATCTATTTTGCATCCGAATGAAAATTGCAACAGCAGATCCCCCATTCGACTTCGCTCAGGCAGGCTCTTCGGGGATGACAGGAAGAAAGGCAACAACAACACCAAGAAGGAACTATTGCGTGATGCGGAGGCGGACGAAGGCTACTACTCCCCATGGATGGGATCCGTAGGTGGAGACGAGTGGTGCGGGTGTGGCGTAGGTGGTGAACTGTGCGCCGGGTGCGACGAGAAGGTGTGGGATGAAGCGGTAGTCGCGGTCGTAGCCGAAGGTGTAGGCGGCGACGTGGCCGATGGGTGTTTCCTCGAAGTTGGGCGGGAGCGCGGAGCCGGGTGGGAGGAGGAGTTCGCTGGAGCGGCCGGCGTTTTCGATGCGCGTCCAGATGTAGTTGCGGGTGCGGAATTTGAGGAGGGATTCGAGGAGGTAGCTGTTTTCGATGCTGCCGTCGGGGAGAGATTTGGTGCGGCCCCAGAGGAGGGTGGTGGACCAGTTGCCGGTGGCGGGGGTGGTCATGTCCATGCCGGGCATGCTGGTGGTGTCGTGGTGAGCGCCGATGGGGCGGTTGTACATGATGGATGCGGTTTGGCGCTGCTGGTCTTCGGTGGGGTAGAGGGCCTCGGGGCTGACGATGTGGGCGATGGAGTATTGACTGCTCCAGTTTGGAGTGGGGGCGAAGGTGACGCGGGAGGAGTAGCTGTCGATGGCGAGGCCGTTGGGTGAGGGTTGGAAGCCCCAGCGCTGCTCGGTGGGTTCGGCGCCGTGGAAGCCGGACTCTTCGAAGCGGAGCCAGCGCCAGGTGATGCCGCCGGTGAGGACGTTGAAGGCGATGTGGGTTGAGTCTTCCTGGTGGTGGCCGAGGGCTCCGATGGGATCTTCGGAGGCGGAGAGGCGGTGGGGGTAGGCGGTGGGGCCGATGGCGGGGTCGCCGACGGGCGCGGCGTAGAGGCTGAGGAGTGTGTGCTCGCCGAGGCGGATGTCGTAGAGGGCGGCGACCTCCATGAAGAAGTCGTGGGGGTGCTGGCCGTCGATGATGGGTTTGCCGAAGGCGGTCTCGCCTTGCTGGAAGAGCTCGGGGTACTGGCGCTCGGATACGGTGGCGGGTTCGAGGGAGAACATGGTGCGCAGGGTGAGCTGGCCGGGGCCGAGTTGGCGCGTGGCCATGGGCATGAGCCAGTTGGTGGAGAAGAACTTGTCGCCGCCACGAATGACCGGGGTCGAACAGGGGACATCGAATTGCTCGCAGGTGGCAGGCGAGGGGCCGGTGGGGTTGGAGGTTGCGTGTTGTTGCGTGTCGGCGATGAAGGCGGTGCCGTGGAGCATGAGCATCCATCCGTGGGAGTGCTGCATGAGCATGGCGATCGGTGAGGAGGCAGGTTCGACGCTGGTGCCAGAGCTGAGATGGGCGAGTTCAGTTTCGATGAGCGTGGTTGGGGGCTTCATCGTGTTCATGTCCATGCTTGTTGCCGTCGGAGCCGTGGTGCTATCTGGGTGTTGTTGCTCATGCTGCGGATGCATGTCCATTCCGGGCATGTCCGGCATGGGGGCCGGCTTCGTCTGCGCATGGATAGGAAGTGCAGCGAACAACGCTAATGGGAGCAGAGTCGCTGCCAATCTGTGAGGCATGATGATTCCTTCTCTTGAAGACTTCATGGCGGAACAGGCAGCGTCGAAAAGCGCTGCAAGGCGCGAGGGTCAAGAGCGAATCAGATTCGAAGAGCGATGCGAGGCGGAGAGGGGGGCGGCGCCGTGGAACTGGTTACGAGGAAGGAACCGGGGGGCACAATTTTGTCAGAGGGTAAAGAGATCAGAACAGGGGAGGACTGAGCGGGGGACTCAGCCGTTGCTGAAGTGATGGCTGGGGGCTGGGGTTGTGTCGCGCAGCAGGACGGAAGCTCGTGGCTGACCGGTGCATGTTTGGGACAATGACTGCACGAGGACGGAACGACCTGCTTCGCGTGCACACACGTTACTGTGCCGAGCAGCATGGTCAGCAGACAGAGCAGAGTCGCGAGACTGTGCAGAGGTTTCTTCATTCCTCTTCGGTTGGACGTTTCAAGTCGGTAAGGTGATGCATCCCAGTAGAGATTTTTTCTCCCATGAGGAAGCCTTGTCTCTGCATCAGAGGTTGTAGAACCGAGGCCCTGCCTTTGGCAAGTGTCGAAGAACGACGAGTCAAAATATTTTGCAAATCGTTCAGTGGCGATGGAGGTAAGGAGAGCTATGGCAACGATGAAGACGCACACCGAGTATCTGACTTTCAACACCGAGGAGCGGTATGAGATGGTGCACATCACGCCTCAGGTGGAGGAGATTGTGCGGCGCAGCGGGATTGAGGACGGGCTGTGTTTTGTGTCGCCGATGCATATTACGGCGGCGATCTACGTGAATGACAATGAGGATGGGTTGATCGAAGATATTGGAACGTGGCTGGAGAAACTGGCGCCCGCGTGGCCAGGGTATAAGCATCACCGCACGGGCGAAGACAATGCTGACGCACATTTGAAGGCGCTGCTGCTGCACCACGAGACGACGCTGCCGGTGACGAAGGGGCGGCTCGATCTGGGGACGTGGCAGCGGGTGTTTTATGCGGAGTTCGATGGACAGCGATCGAAGCGCGTTATTGTGAAGCTGCTGGGTGTCGCAAAAGGATGATGTCGACGCGACGGTTTTGCGTGCGTCCGTCTTCGGTGGCGTTGCTGGCGACGGGATGAAACTCGGCGTAGCCGGCGGCCGAGAGATTGACTGGATTGATCGGGCCATGTTCGAGGAGCAGCCGGGCGATGGCGGTCGATCGTGCGGTAGAAAGCTCCCAGTTGCTGGCAAACTGCGCGGTGTGGATGGGTACATCGTCGGTGTGGCCTTCGACCCGGAGCGGCCCTGCGGGCAGAGTGGTGGCGAGGATGGTGAGCATGGGGACGGATGCTGCGCGGACTTCGGCAGAGCCGGAGGGGAAGAAACCTGCCTCGTGGAGCGAGATGACGAGGCCGTCGGGAGTGATGCGCATGGTCATGCCGCCGGGAGGGATGTGGCCGGCAGCGACCTGTTCGGCGAGTAATTTGGTGAGGCGCGCTTTGGTCTGCTCCAGGGTTTCGGTACTGGTGGTAGGAAGCAGCGGTGTGAGAGCCGCAGGGGTTGCGTTGGTTATGGCTGCAGCGTTGATGTCGGTGAGCGGTGGGGTCTTGGAGTGCGCGTCGAAGGTGCCGAGCGGAGTAAAGGCTGATTGCATGGCTTCGGCGAGTTTGATCTGCTTCTTCTTGTCCGTCTGGCTGGAGGCGAAGAGGACGACAAAGAAGGCGAACAGGAGTGTGATGAAGTCGGCATAGGAGACCAGCCAGCGCTCGTGGTTGACGTGCTCGGGATGCTTTTTCCTGCTCATGCCTTGGCCTCCGAGTGACTTGGTGGAGTCTGCGGGTTCGGAGTCGAAGAGATAGGTGCGGAGTTTGGTTTCGATCATGCGCGGGTTCATGCCTTCAAGGATGGAGATGACACCTTCGAGCATCATCTCCTTGATCATCTGCTCTTCGCGGTGACGGAATTTGAGCTTGCCGGCGGCGGGGAGGCAGATGAGATTGGCCATGGCGACGCCGTAGATGGTGGCGACGAAGGCGACGGCGATGCCGCGGCCGACTTCGTCGATGTTGGAGAGGTTCTTCATGACCTGGATGAGGCCGAGGACGGCGCCGATGATGCCGACGGTGGGGGAGTAGCCGCCGGCAGCTTCAAAGACTGCAGGAATCTTTTCTTCTATCTCGGATTTATTGTCGAGCTCGAGTTGCATGATCTTGCGGACCTCGCTGGGCTCGGTGCCGTCGACCGCAAGCATGAGGGCTTGTTTGAGGAATGGGTCGGCTATGGTGGCGAGATCCGCGTCGAGAGAGACGATGCCGCTTCTGCGGGCTTTGTTGGCGAAGCTTACGATTTGCGCAAGGGTGGCCTCGCCATTGGAACTTTTATGCAGGAAGACCTTGACGATTGCTTTTAGTGCGGCGAGGAAGATGTTCAGGGGGAACTGGAGCATGACGGCTCCGAGGGTGCCCCCAAAGACGATCATGGCCGCAGTGGGCTGGGTAATTTGGGCGATGCTTCCGCCTTCGATCATCATGCCGGCGAGAATGCCGATGATGGCGAGTGCGATTCCACCGATGCTGGCGATGTCCATGAGATGTCCTCTTCCAGAATGAAAATGATTAGTCGCCGGATGGGTTGCGCGTGTGCGCGCGTGCTCGCTCGTCGGCGTCGTAGGCGGATCTGGCGCTGAGCGAGGCCGCTGCCTCGGGCCACGCCCTTCGCAGGACAGCCGCGCGATAGTTCAAGGTACGTTGCGAAACTTCACTGCAGGGCTCGAGAACGACCAGCTTCTCTCCGGTGATCAGGGTGAGCACCGTGTCGGGCGAGGCCTCGGCGTATTTGATGAGGTCGCAGTTGATGATCAGGGGGCTGCCGTTGAGGCGTGTCAGTTCGATCATGTGCAGAGTTCCTTCCCTGTATCTCATCGGCGAAGAAGTCCGCGTCAATAGGAGGGAATTTGACTCATGAACTACAAGCCGGAACAAACCAGGGACGGGTCTAAAGTCGCTGCGAGGCGGGCCGATGAGGTTTGGGAACGCGGAGCCTTCCGCATGGTGAATCGGATCTCACGAGCTGCTATGTCAGCGATATGAGTTTGCCGGGCGGTCACTCGGGACGGCGTCGCGGCAACTCAAACCGAGCGGTACAGGAGCGTTTCCTTATGTCCTTGGGCATTCTTACTAACGTTGCAGCAACCTATGCAGAGAACAATCTCAATCAGACGCAGGGCAGTCTCCAGACTGTTCTTCAACAGCTTTCCTCAGGTTCGCGCATCAACAGCGGTGCGGACGACGCAGCCGGCCTTTCGGTTGCCGACGGTCTGAAGGCGAATGAAGCTGCGCTGAATCAGTCAGCACAGAACGCACAGAACGGCGTTGGGCTGCTGCAGACCGCCGATGGCGCTCTTTCGCAGGTGACCAACTTGCTGACCCGCGCGGTGACGCTCGCTACCGAAGCTGCCAACGGCGGTCTTACTACCGCGCAAGCAACTGCGGCCGATACGGAGTTCCAGAGCATCCTGACGGAGATCGGCAATATCGGCACCTCAACGAACTTCAACAGCAACGCTGTCTTTTCCGCAACCGCGACCGACTTCGTTGTTAGCGACGGGACGACATCGGGAACCACGACCATCAGTGCGACGATCGGAGCGCTTAGTGCCGCGGGCGTCGGAACCGCAACCGGTGGCGGAGCTGGACAAGCCTTTACGGCAACAGACGTCTTGACTAGCCAGGCTTCAGCGAAAACTACGCTGACGGATATCACGGCCGCGATCGCAGACGTTGCGAATCAGCGTGGTGCGATTGGCGCCAACATCAACCAGTTGAACGCGGCTGCCAACGTTGCCAGTTCGGAAAGTGTAAACCTCTCCTCCGCCGAGAGTGCGATCCGTTCGACCAACTACGGTCAGGCGACCAGCGACCTGGCAAAGTTCCAGGTGCTGAGCCAGACCGGTATCAGCGCTCTGGCGCAGGCCAACAGCGTGCAGCAGGAGATTCTGAAGCTGCTGCAGTAAGTCGCATTGGAGTGGCGGCGATCAGGCTTGGTCGGTCTGGTCGCCGTTGTTTCAGTTTCGGGAGGCTTAGCTCCTTCTAATGTTTGAACGGCGAGGTTGGCCCAGGTATTGCTTCTGTATCGGCGAATGAAAATGGGAAGGTGAGATGGGAACAGTCGGGATAAATTTCGGATCGGCAACGAGCGGCCAAGGGTTTGATGTTGCTTCGACGGTGACACAGATCCAGGCGTCGGAGCAGGCGATTGAAACTCCTTGGAAAAACCAATTGACTGCGTTGCAGGCCCAGGACACGGTTTTGTCCACGCTGGGAAGCGACCTTGCCACGCTGACGACGAGCCTGCAGGCGTTGACGGACTTCACCGGCGTCTTCTCGGAGAAGCAGGGGTCTAGTTCCAATACCGACGTGCTAAGTCTTACGTCCGCGAGCGTGTCTGCGTCTGCGGGTAGCCATACTGTCGTTGTCAATTCGATGGCGCAGACCTCATCACAGGCTTCAAGTGCGGTAACAGATCCGAACGATACGCTTTCGGGTAGTCTGACCATCCAGGGCCACATCTTCACTGTGGACAGCGCCAACAATGACACCACCCTGGCTTCGCTGGCTTCGGCCATCAATTCTGCCGGCATCGGTGTGAGCGCCAATGTCATCACGGATTCAAATGGGTCGCGGCTCTCTCTTGTCAGTGAAACGAGCGGCGTAGCGGGACAGCTTTCGGTTACCGGACTTTCTCTCTCGGGCGCCTCCGCGGGTCCTATCACCTTCCCGACCAGCCAGCCTGGGCTGGACGCGAGTCTGACGGTGGATGGTGTGCCGATCACGAGCAGCTCGAATACCGTGAGCGATGCGATTCCGGGGGTTACGTTTCAACTGTTGGGTTCTTCGTCGGGAACGCAGATCCAGGTGGAGATTACGAACGACAATATGGACATCGGAACGGCGATGGGTAATTTTGTGGCTGCCTATAACGCCGTGATTAATGACATCAACGGCCAGGAGAAGAATGACTCGAGCGGGAATGCGGAGCCGCTGTTTGGGAATTCAACGCTGGCGTTAATCCAGAGTCAGATTACTGGCGCGCTCTTTAGTGGGGCGGCAAGCGGGGCGATCACGAATATCACGCAAGTGGGTATTGGACTAAACAACGACGGCACGCTGACGCTGAATGCGGACACGCTGAATTCGGTGCTTAACTCGAACTTCTCGGACGTAACTGGATTTCTGCAGAACTCGGGTAGCTTTGGCCAGACGCTGGCCACGTCGCTGAACAACCTCGGCACCCAGGCGCCGAACGGTGCGGTCTTTCTGGCGCAACAACAGAACAGCGCGCAGGAGAAGGCACTGAGCACGAGCATCAGCAATGAAGATACTTTGCTGGCGGCGCAGAAGATTCAGTTGACGAACGAACTGAATACGGCGAACCAGATTCTGCAGTCGATTCCGGCACAGCTGAATCAGGTAAACGAGCTGTATAGCGCGATCACAGGCTTCAATGAAAGATCCCAATAGTTGAATGGATGGATGAGATGAGCTATCAGCAGCAGGCTTTGGCTGGCGCGACTGGCGTTGAGTTGATTGTGGCGCTTTACGATGGCTTGATTCGGTTTCTGTATCGGGCGATGCAGTGCGTCGAGGAGAACGATGTTCGCGGACGTCGTATTGCGGTGAAGAAGGCGATCGATATTTTGATGTATCTGCAGGCGCGGTTGCGACCCGATGTGGGCGGAACTGTTGCTGCGTCGCTTGGAGATTTCTATTCGACGATGTTCACGTTGACGCTGGAGGCGTCGCATCTTGAATCGAAGGAGCAGTTTCAAGAGGTGATTTCTTTCGTCCGCAATGTTCGTGAGGCGTGGGTGGTGGTGGCTCGCGATCCTGAGGCGGGGAGGGTGTTGCCGAGAGAGTTGCGGACGCGGGAAGAGAAGTTTTTGCCTGCTGTGGAGGTCCATGCGTTGCCCGGTGAGGCTGGTGCTTCGCGATGGTCGGCTTAGATTCGACCGGTCGCGATCAAAAGCTAAGTTGCTACAGCCAGCTCTTCTTCCAGACGTTGCTTCTCGAAGAGGCTGGTGTAGTAGCCGTTTCGGGAGAGGAGTTCGTCGTGGGTGCCTAGTTCGGCGATGCGGCCGGCGACGAGGACGGCGATCTGATCGGCGTTGCGGGCGGTTGAGATGCGGTGGGAGATGAAGATGGTGGTGCGGCCTTCCATGACTCGCTTCAGGCCGCTGAGGATTCGTTCTTCTGTGTAGGTGTCTACGCTGGCGAGAGCGTCATCGAGGATGAGAACTTTGGGGTCGCGGATGACGGCGCGTGCGATGGCTGTGCGTTGTTTCTGGCCGCCTGAGAGAGTGAGGCCACGCTCGCCGACCTCGGTGTCGAAGCCTTTTGGGAACTCGAGAATTTCGGTACAGATATGGGCGATGGTGGCGGCTTCCTCGACTTGTTCGGGAGACGCGTCGGGTCTGCCGAAGGCGATGTTCTGGCGGATGGTCTCGGAGAAGAGGAAGGTCTCCTGCGGGACGAAGCCGATGCTCTGGCGGAGCGAGGACAGGGTGAAGTTGCGGATGGGTTGGCCGTCGATCAGGACCGTGCCTGGCGGAGCGTCGTGCAGGCGGGGGACGAGGCTGACGAGTGTGGATTTTCCCGAGCCCGTGGGGCCTACGATCGCGAGGCTGGAGCCGGCGGGGACGCGGAGGTTGATGTCGTGGAGGACTGGCGGGCCGTCCTGGTAGGAGAAGTTGAGGTTGCGGAACTCGATGTCGCCTGTGACGGGGGCATCAGTGGCAGTGGGAGCGTCGGCGATGGAGGGTTTCTGCTTGAGGAGTTCGTCGATGCGAATTACTGAGGCGGTGCCGCGCTGGAAGAGGTTGACGACCCAGCCTACGGCGATCATGGGCCATGTCAATTGGACCATGTATACGTTGAACGCGGTGAATTCGCCGACCGAGATGCGGTGGGAGACGACTTCGTGGCCGCCGACCAGAAGGGTGATCATGAGCGAGAGGCCGAGGACGAACTCGAGCGTGGGCCAGAGCATGGCCATGAGGCGGACGAGGTAGAGGCTGCGCTTGATGTACTCGAGGTTGGCGGTCTCGAAGGAGGCGATCTCGGCCTCTTCCTGGGCGAAGGCGCGGATGAGGCGGGCGCCGGAGAAGTTCTCCTGCGCCTTGGCGGAGATGTCGGAGAACATGGACTGGATGCGCTCGAAGCGGCGATGGATGCGGGCGCCGAAGTACTGGACGAGGATCGACGCCATGGGCAGCGGGACGAAGGCGAAGAAGGTCAGCTTGGGGCTGATGCGATACATGAAGGGCAGCGCGGCCGCGGTGAAGACGATGGTGTTCGCCGAGTACATGATCGCGGGGCCGAGAAGCATGCGGACCGCGTTGAGGTCGTTGGTGGTGCGGGCCATGATGTCGCCGGTGCGGTGCGTGTGGTAGTAGCTGGGCGACTGGCGTTCGAGGTTGGCGAAGATATCGTTGCGAAGATCGAACTCAATCTCGCGTGAGGCGCCGATGATGACCTGTCGGCAGATGTAGAGGAAGATAGCGGACAGCGCGGCGATGAGGAGTAAGCGGAGCGCGTGGTGGAGGACCTTGGCTTCGGTGATTCCGTGCTGCATGTCATCGATGGCGTGGCCGATAACGCCGGGGATGAGGACTTTGATGACGTTGTAAAGCACGACCGCGACGCCGCCCCAGGCGAGATTTTTCCAGTATCGCCTGAGGTAGGGTGCGAGCGGCTTCAGTTTGTCGAACATATTGTTTTGTCTGCGGTTCGCCGATCTTCCGATCAGATGAGATTAGCGGTTCTGAGGATGCGGTGTTGTCTCCGGCTTCGTCGGATCGGCAGGAGGTGGCACGGTCGAGGGTTTGGGTGCGTGCATCAGCCGGTTTGGGTTGGAGCGGCGCCTGGATCTGTGGGTGGCGTTGGTGGAGTCTTCGGTGCGGGTGGCGTGTCCGAGATAGAGACGAGTTCGATGTCGAAGATGAGGTCGGATTTGGCCGGGATGCGGTCACCCTTGGCGGCTTCGCCGTAGGCCAGCTGGTAGGGGATGAAGAGGCGCCGCTTGCCGCCGATGTGCATGCCTTGAAATCCGGTGTCCCAGCCTGGAATGACGCGGTGTGCGCCTTGCGGGGAAGGTGATGGGTTCTGCGCCGGGATGATCGTAGGAAGAGTCAAATTTGGTGCCGTTGGTGAGCCATCCGGTGTATTTGACGGTGTACCACTTGATCTTGGAGTCGGCCATGGAGGTGCCGATTAGGCTGGTTTCGGCGAGGGGGCCCGTGCCGATGACGGAGTCGACGTACTTGATGGCGTAGAGGGTCTTGGGAATGCCGACGACCTTGGGGATGTTGGGAGGAGTGGTCGGAGAGGTGGTTGATGCGGTCGATGCCGTGGCCGTCCGGTGAGGGGTGGTTGTTGCGGTTTTGCTGCGGTCGTTGTTGCGGGTTTTGGAGCGGTGGTTTGGGCGGTGGCGGCGGTAGTTATGGCGGCCAGGAGAGCAATAGCAGGGAACTTGCTGGTCATTGTCATTCCAGTGTAGGACGATTCGGTGTTTCGTTTGTCTTCTCGGTCAGCTGATTGGAGGGGGTCCCCCCCTATTGCCCACGTGTAAATCATTTATATTCAATTACTTACGAGCAGGGTATGGTCTGCAAAATATTCATAACAAATGGGTTGCGTCCAAAATATTCCATCTAAACAAGTTAGCCCCGGGGAACTGCCCGGAGCTCGTTTGTTTTCGATCTATATATCTAGTATAGCGGATTGAACCTAACTCATACCCCAGGCGTATGTTGTTGTTGTGTAATGGCTTAGGTGGGTTGAGGGCTTGACATGCGTTTTTCGGGGAAAACGCAGAAAAATAAATTGGCGGCTGGCGTCAGGTTGGTGTGCGGAGGAGGAGGTAGGCGCCGGTGATTCCGAAGAGGATGTCCGGGGTCCAGGCGGCAAGGACCGCGGGTAGGATGTTGACGTTTCCGAGCGACTCAAAGATCAGCGCCACAACCGAGTAGGTGATGGCCAAGCCGATGGCGACTGCGATGCCGGTGAGCGAGCCCTTCTTGCCCATGGAAAGAGCGAAAGGAATTGCCAGGACCGCCATGACGAGGGTGATCAGGGGATAGGCGATCTTTTTGTCGAGCTGGACGTTGAGGCGTTTGGTGTCGAATCCGGATTGTTTCAGGTCGGCGATGTAGTTCGAAAGCTCGTTGTAGCTCATCTCCTGAGAAGGGATGTACTCCTTCTTGAAGTAGCTGGGCTGTTCCTTGATCTCGGGAAAGGCGGCGACGGTAAATGGTTGGTAGCTGGCGATGGTTTCGCCGGAGAAGGTGCGCTGCCAGCCGTTGTCGAAGACCCAGTTGTTGACTGCGGGGTCCCAACGGGCGGAGACGGCGAAGATGCGGCGGTGAAGGGTGAAGGTGGTGGGATCGAATTCGAAGACGGTGAGATTTGCGAACCTGTCCGTCTCTGCGTTGAAGTACTGGTAGTAGAAGATGCGTGCGGGTTCACCGGAGTTATTGGTCTGGCCGGAGATCCACTGGCGGTCAGGCCTCGAGAAGGTCTGTGCGGGCTTGTTCTTGATGACGGAGCGGAGAGCTTCCTGTCGGCGGTTGGCGGCGGGCAGGTAGAGTTCGTCGAAGACGAAGAGGCCGGCCGAGATGACGATGGTGACGACAAGCACGGGCGTGATGATGCGATAGAGGCTGATACCGCTGGACTTCATTGCGGTGAGTTCAGAGGTGCGGTTGAGGGTCCCGAAGGTGACGAGCACGGCGACGAGCGCGCAGAGAGGTGTGACGTTGTAGAGGATGTAGGGGATGAGGTTGATGAGGTACTCGCCGACGGTGATGAGCGGTGTGCGGTTGCGGAAGATGTCGCCGATGAGCTCGAAGAAGGTGAAGATGATGAAGAGGGTGGAGAAGGAGAAGAGAACGATCGCGAAGTTGGTGGCGTACTCGCGCATGACGTAGTCGTCGAGCAGGAGAGGGAACTGGATGCGGAAGGTGCTGCGGAATCGGCGAAGGAGGGTGGCGGCGTCGTAGTTGGATCGTGTGCCGGCGGACTGCTTGCCGCTGATAAGGCGAGTGGCGAGTTTGTTGAGGCTCACGCCGATGCTGGAGAAGATGCTGAGGGCGATGCCTCCGCGAGACATCTGGTAAAGAAGGATGGCGCCGGCGGCGGCGAAGATGAGATTGGCTCCCCAGACACCGATGAGTGGCGAGAGCCTGCCAGATTGGGCGAAGGCTACGCCGACGACGGAGAGAAAGTAGTAGATGAAGACGAGAACGATGGTGAGGACGAAGCCGGTGGACTTGCCTCCGCGTTTGGAGGAGATACCCAGGGGGACTCCGACGAGCATGAGGACGAGGCAGGCGAAGGGGTAGGAGAAGCGCTTGTTGAACTCAATGCGGTAGATGGAGGGCGTGCGGCCGTTGGTGGAGGCCTGGGAATTTGCGCGGCGCCATAGTTCGGGGAGGGAAAGGGCCTCGATGCTGGTGTTGAGACGGCCGAGATGGGTATCGGGCGCGATGGTTTCGATGGGGATGTCGGTGGCGGTGAAGGTGGAGATGTTGTATTGGTTGGGGTCGGAGGAGGAGGTGTCGTGCTGGCCACCGTTGAGGAGATGCAGACGGATGGTCTGGGCGTCAGGGGTGTTGGGAGCGCCGTTGACGACGATGGCCTCGTTGGCGGTTGTGATGTGGGGGTCGGCGGACTCGGTGAGGTCGGCGAGGAAGACGTGGTGCCAGAGGGCGGCGCCGGCGGCAGGGGTGACGTCCTGGATGTAGAGAACGCGGTCTTTGAACTCTTCGTAGAAGACGCGGGGCTGGATCTCGAAGGAGGCCTGCGAGGACTTCAGGGATTCTCCGAGGGCGATGAGGCCCGCGGCTGCACGGGGAGCCAGATAGAGCGAGTTGAAGAGGCCGAGGGCGAGGGCGACGGCTGAGACGATGGAGACGATGCGGACGAAGTCAATGGCACCGAGGCCTGCGGCACGCATGGCGGTGATCTCGCTGTCGGCGGCGAGGCGGGACAGGCCGAGGAGAATGCCGACGAGGACGGCCATGGGGATGGTTACAACGAGGGCGTTGGGCAGGGTGTAGGCGATGATGCGGGCGACGTCGGTGTAGGAGGCGGAGTCGCGGACGACAAACTCGAGGATTTTGCCGAGGTCTCGGGTGAAGATGATGAAAGTAAATAGGGCTCCGCCGAGTAGGGCGTGCGAGGTGACTTCGCGGAGGATGTAGCGAGTGAGAATGCGCATTTTTTTGCTACTTCTTGGGGCCCGCTTCAGTGTATCGCGGTGGAGTAGGGGAATAAGTTTTGCAGGCAACTCCAGGATGGATTGGGGAGTCCATCTGTGAAGGAACTTCAGTTGAACGAAGGTGACGCTGCGAGGGCGAACGCAGCGACTAGTGTTTGCGTCGAATGGAAGTATTTACCGGTAACAGGCACAAAGATTCGCAGATGTCCTTCGAAATTTCTTCAACGATCGATCGTAGGGCGGAAAATTCTCCCAGTATGATCCTGCTGGTGGACGATGATCCGGACATTCGTTCGCTGACACGGACGTTTCTGGAGCATGAGGGATATAGCGTTTTCAGTTCCGGCGATGCGGGGCGGGCGGCGCAGATCTTTCGCAGTGTGCCGCAGATCGACCTTCTGATCACGGACGTGTATATGCCGGGGCGGTCAGGGATGGATCTCGGCCTGGAATTGAAGAAGGTGCGGAGTGAGTTGCCCGTGCTGCTGATCTCGGGTGGGCTGGTAGGTGGGGAAGAGACGGCAAAGATGCAGCAGGAAGGGTGGAGCTTTCTGGCGAAGCCATTTCGGCTGACGGACTTGCTGTCTACTGTTCACCGGATATTGGCTCCTGTCGAGGCCAGAAGGTGGCGGGAGGCGAAGCAGGGGGTCCCCGTCGAGGGGTTACTGGCGCGTGGCTATGAATGAGGCTGGCGGAGTATGGGGCGCAGGCTATGGCTCGGTCTAAGGTTCCGCCAGGAAGCGGTAGCCAATTCCGCGTACGGTTACAAGGTGTTGGGGGTCGGACGGGTCGTCTTCGATGTAGCGGCGGAGGCGGACGATGAAGTTGTCGATGGCGCGCGTGTCGGTGTCCTCGTGGACTCGCCACACCTCTTCGAGGATCTGTTTGCGGGAGACGATCTGGCCTTCACGTTCGGTGAGGTAGCGGAGGAGGTCGGCCTCCATGAGGGTTAGATGGGTGGTGCGGTTGGGGGCGATCAGTTCCAGGGTGTCGAAGCGGATGGTGCGGTGGTTGAAGGCGTACTCGTCGGTTTGATCGGTGAGGTCTGGTGGGGCGGTCTCGGGTGTTGCGGCGGTCTGCCAGGCGGTGCGGCGAAGAAGAGATTTCAGGCGGACGAGGAGAATGCTGAGGTCGAAGGGCTTGGCAAGGTAGTCGTCGGCGCCGGCTTCGATGCCTTCGAGGACTTCGTCGGGTCGGGAGCGTGCGGTGAGCATAAGGACTGGCGTGTAGTGCTGCGCTTCGCGGAGAGCGCGCACGATGGTGAAGCCGTCGGCACCGGGCAGCATGCAGTCGAGGATGATGGCGGAGGGTTTTTCCTTGCCTGAGAGAAGGTAGCTGAGGGCGGCGTCGCCGTCGGCTTCATGATGGGTGCGGTAGCCTTCGGCGCTGAGGTTGAAGAGGAGTCCCTGGGCGAGGTGTTCTTCGTCTTCGACGAGGACGATAAGCGGGGCGATCGGTTCAGTCATGGGATTTCCGATGTTTCTCGTCAATGCTATTTGTGACGTTAATGGTTACTTATAGTTCAGTGTGCTGCAGCAGAGGTTTGAGAAGGTCGCTGAGGCCGTTCCATGCGATCTGGACGCCGATACACAACAGGATGAAGGCGATGACACGCAGGATTCCGTGGACGGTCGACGGAGAGACGGCGCGAGTAATTCGTGGGGCGTAGGCATAGCAGAGATAGATGCTGGCGCTGAGTGCGATCGCGGCGCTGAACAGGCCAACGTGGGCGAGAACAGTCTTGCTGACGGTGGGTTGCGTGGCGTGGACGCTCAACGTGAGCATGACGACGATGCAGCCGGGGCCGGCGGTGATTGGAAAGGTGAAGGGGTAGAAGGCCTTGTCCTGCAATTCGGCGATCTGAGCCTTAGTTACCGCGGGGACAGCCGCAACCGATGTCTTCTCGGGACTGGGGTCGGTGTCCTTCTGGTTCAGGAGCGACCAGCCGATCATGGCGATGACGATGCCGCCTGAGACCTGCATGATCGGCAAAGAGATTCCGAAGAAGGCAAGGAGGGAGGAGCCCACGACTTCGATGACCGCCAGAAAGATGACGGTATTAAGGGCAATTTTGCCAGCAAGGGATCGATATGCGTCGATTGGGGCGTGTCCGACGAGGCCCAGAAAGATGAGCGCGGAGCCCAGGGGATTGATGAGCGGAAGAAGTGCGCTGAAGCCCAGAGCGAAGTATTTCCAGATAAGGAACATGGGTTCACGAGGAGGAGTTTGAGTTAGCTGCGATGTTAGAGGTGATTGTACGTCGGGAGGCGGCGTTGACTATGCGATGTGATGAGATTCGATTTGTCGTTTTACGGAATCGGCGATGTCTCGGTGGGGTTGGCGAGGGGAAGGGTGATGGTGATGGTGGTGCCGAGGTTGGGGCCGGGGCTGGCGGCGGTGGCGTCGCCGCCGTGCTGGCGGACGATGTTGCGGACCAGAAACAGGCCGAGGCCTGTGCCCTTGAACTTCGCGGTAGCGCGGCCGGGGACGCGGTAGAAGCGGGTGAAGATGCGCTTGAACTGGTTTGGGGGGAGTCCGACGCCGGTGTCGGTGATGGTCAGGGCGACCCAGGTGTAGTTGGAGATGGCCAGGGAGCAGCGGATATGAACGCCTTCGGGGGAGTATTTGACGGCGTTGTCGAGAACGTTGATGACCGCGGTGCGGAGGTCTTCGGCGATGCCGAAGGTGTGGAGGCGAACAGCGCCAGGGATCGGGTCGAGGACGATGCTTTCAGGGGGAAGATGGTGGCGCTGGAGCGTGATGGCGATGCAGTCTTCGACAAGAGACCCGAGGTTGATGAGTGTGCGGTTCTGCAGACGGTGGCGCTGGCCGAGTTGTCCGGCCTTGAGGACCTGCTCGACGGTGGCGAGGAGACGGTCCGAGTCGGAGAGCATGATCTTGTAGAACTCCTGACGCTGGGGCTCGTCGATGGGGCGCCGCTGGAGGGTCTCGAGGTAGAGGCGGATGCTGGCGATGGGGGTCTTTAGCTCGTGGGTGACGGCGTTGAGGAAGGAGTCCTGACGCTCGTTGCGGCGAATCTCGCGGATGAGGAAGACGGTGTTGAGGACTCCGCCGACGACCAGCGCCGCGAAGAGGATAATGCCGACGACGAGGACGACGACGTGCTCTTTGCTTTGGACGATCCAGGCGATGTTGAGGGTGATGGTAAGGCCAGTAAGCAGAACGCCGAGGGTGATGAAGAAGGCGATGGCTCCGCGGCGACGGGTGATGTTCATGCTGGTCAAGAGTGTATATCTGGTGGAGCAGGTTGAATAAATCTCGCGATCACACGGGGGTGTGACGTTGGAGATGGGACGGCGCATGACGCATCTTGTGAAACGGGTGAGGTGGTCGCTTGCGCACCGGGGTGTTGCGGGAACCATGCGATCAGCGTTGATGAGTCTGGGGCGAATGTCTCGAAGACAGAGCATGTCGGTGCACCCGTTTGATGTGAAGTACGGAACCGATACAGGTGGCCTGATTCCGGGGTCGGAGCTGGGTGTTGGGCATCGCAACGATCTTTTTATTGCCGGCTACGCGGGTGTGCCGCCGTCGGGGTTCAGGGCGGCGATCTCGCGCTGGCATGGGACCGGACTTCGTTACCGGATCGAGGACTATACGTTTCTCGATCTGGGTTGCGGAAAGGGCCGGGCGGTGCTGCTTGCGTCTGAGGTGGGATTTCGCGAGGTGGTTGGCGTGGAGTTGAACGCTGGACTGGCGGAGATCGCGAGGACGAATGCAGAGATATGGACTGCGGCGGGAATGGCCAGGTCGCCGATTCGCATCGAGTGCAAGGATGCGACCGAGGTGGAGTGGCCGTCCGGACCCTGTCTGGTTTACATGTACAACCCGTTTGCGGAGCCGGTGATGCTGGCCGTCGTGGACGCGATGCGGAGACGGTTTGGCGACGGGAGGGATGAACTGGAGATTGTGTATCAGAAGCCGGAACAGGCTGCGTCGCTGGAGAACGATTTCGAGATGGTGTGGGGCGGGGTGTGCGAACTGTCGGAGGAGGACAGGATCTCGGACCCGGTGGCCGATCCGCGTGACGAGACCAGGGTGTATCGGTGGAAGATGGTTCAGGGGAGGACGATTTAGGCGAAGCCAATCTGGACTGCGGCTGGTTGCTTGTGGCTGCTCACGGATCGAAGCGCAAGGTGGCCGCTGGCGATTTTGAGAGTGCCAGTGCGGTATGATCGGATGCCGGTGAAGTGGTCGGACAACTTGATTTGAGGGGTAGGAGATGAGGGATTTCGATCGCCGGACTATGTTGCGTTACTCGGGGATGGCGGCGGCTTCGATGATGTTGCGGGCTGAGCGGTTTGCTTATGGCGAAGAGGCTCCGGTAGCGACAACGGCGGCAGGCAAGGTCAGCGGAAGAGTGGAGAACGGGATCAATGTTTTTAAGGGGATTCCGTATGGTGAGGATACGCGGAAGACACGGTTCAAGGCACCGCTGCCGGTGGCGTCGTGGAGCGGAGTGAAAGAGTGCGTGGAGTGGTCGACGCGGGCGCCACAGATGGTTGGCGAGCGGACTGGCAGAGGTGGTGCTGCAGGCGGCGAGCAGGTGCGCGCGGGGTTTCATCTGCCTCCGGACAAGGGAGAGCAGAGTGAGGATTGTCTGCACGTGAATGTGTGGACGCCGGGCTTGCGCGATGGCAAGAAGCGGCCGGTGCTGTTTTACATTCACGGCGGCGCGTACAACAACGGGACGGTGAACTGCGATCTGTATGACGGGAATCGTCTGTGTCATCGCGGGGACGTTGTGGTGGTGACGGTGAACCACAGGCTAAATGCGTTCGGGTATCTGTATCTGGCGGAGCTGGGAGGCAAGGAGTATGCCGACTCGGGCAATGCGGGGATGCTGGATATTATTCTGGCGCTGAAGTGGGTGCAGCAGAACATTGCGGAGTTTGGCGGCGATGCTTCGCGAGTGCTGATCTTTGGGCAGTCGGGCGGAGGAGCGAAGTGCTGCGACGTTGATGGCAATGCCAGCAGCGAAGGGGCTGTTCCATCGCGTTATGACGATGAGCGGGCAGCAGGTGACCGCGAAGCCCACGGTGGTTGCGAATGAGGTGACCAAGGACGTTTTGGACAAGCTGGGGGTGAAGTACGACCAGCTAGATGCGCTGAAGACGCTGCCGATGGAGAAGATTCAGGAGGCGGCGCGTGTGAGTTCGGCGTGGCTGCCGGTGAGGGATGGAGGTGTGTTGCCGCGCGATCCGTTTGATCCGGATGCGCCGGGGATATCGGCGGGTGTGCCGATGATTCTGGCAAATACGCATGATGAGACGGTGACTGCGGCGGCAGGAAAGACCGGAGTGTTGACGTGGGAGCAGGCTCCGGAGGCGCTGCGGACAAATGTCGGACAGTATCTGGGGTCGTATACGCCGGAGGAGATTGTACGGCGGTATCGGGAGATCTATCCGGAGAAGGATGCGGCGCATGTGGTGGTGGCTGCGGCGGTGGCGTTCCGCGCGTGGCCGGGACAGGTGATTGAGGCGGACCGGCGCGCTGCGGATCCTCGGAGTCAGCCGCATACATGGGTGTACCGGATCGACTGGAAGGTGCCGTTTCCGGGGAACTGGGCGCTGCATACGATCGACCTGCCGTTTCTGTTCGACAATGTGGCGCTGGCACCGGGAATGTGCGGGGCGAGCGCGGAGGAGCAGGCGGCGGCGCAACCGCTGGCGACGCAGATGTCGGAGATGCTGATTGAGTTCGCACGCAGCGGCAATCCGAATTGCAAAGCGATACCGCGCTGGCCGAGCTACGACCTGAAGGAGAGAAATACGATGATCTTTGACTCGAAGACGGGCGATACGGACTCGCGGGTGGAGAAGGACCCGAGGGGAGCGGAGCGGGTGTTTGCCGCGGGAGCGCACTATAGGCAGCCGGGGACCTGATGCGAGCGTTTCCGGTGGGATATGATTTTCGCTAATGCGGAGTGGCTTATGAGGCGGTGGGAGTTGGTGGTGCGGTGTCTGGTGGTGACGGCGCTGTTGGCGGTGGCGCGTGGGGTCGCTGGTGCGCAGGCGGGAGTTGCGGAGCATGTGCCGGCGACGCCGGGAGTCACTGTTGTTACGGACCAGACGGGCGGAGAGGTGAGTTTGAAGGTGGGCGCTCTGCTTGAAGTGCGGCTGGAGGCTAACCACACGACGGGCTACAGCTGGATCAACGCGCCCGTGGCCAACCCCGTTTTGGCGAGACAGGGTAGGGCGGTTTATCAGGAGCAATCGACAGGTGGCAAGGCGGGAGTGGGCGGCGTGGAGATATGGCGCTTCAAGGCGGTGAAGGCAGGGAAGCAGGGTTTGTCGTTCGAGTATCGCAGGCCGTGGGAGAAGGGTGCTCCGGCCGCGAAGATGGTGACGTTTTCCGTGACGGTAGAGTGATTTGACCTAACAACACTAACGCGTGGAGGAGTGACGATGAATCGACGTGAGGCTTTGCAGGGGATGGGAGCAGCGATGATGTTGGCGGCGACGAGTGGGCTTGAGGCGCAAGGTGCCAAGTCGGATGTGGTTTATGAGCTCAGGGTGTATCACGCGATGGAAGGGAAGCTGGATGCACTGGTGGCGCGGTTTCGCGACCATACGGATGCGTTATTTGAGAAGCATGGGTTGAAGCTTCTCGGGTTTTGGTTGCCGACGGATGAACCGATGAAGGGCAAAACGTTGGTTTACATTTTGAAGCATCCGAGCCGTGAGGCAGCGGTGGCGAACTGGAAGAGCTTTCACGACGACCCGGAGTGGATCAAGGTGTCGACGGCTTCCGAGGCTAACGGAAAGCTTGTGGAGAAGGTGGATTCCACGTATATGAAATTGACAGATTTTTCTCCGGCCATTTAGTCGTGGCCAAACGAAGCGGACGGCGAGCTGGCTGCGAAGGTGGGTCTGTCTCCGTGGGGTCTGTTGTGGCTGCGGAGCGATCGGACCGGAGATCGGTTGATGTTTTGAGGTGAGGAGAGACGATGAATCGACGTGAGGTTTTGCAGGGAATGGGAGCAGCGATGGTGCTGTCGGCAGCAAGTGGGCTTGAGGCGCAGACTGCGGGTGGCGCGACAGGCGTGGTGTATGAGCTACGGATTTATCACACGTACGAAGGCAAGCTGGAGCCGTTGCTGAAACGGTTTCGCGAGCAGGAGACTAAGATCTTCGAACGACTGGGAATGCATGGTGTTGGATACTGGACTCCAGACGATGAGCCGCTGAAGGGCCGGACGCTGGTGTACATGTTGAGGCATAAGAGCCGTGCGGCGGCGACGGAGAGCTGGGCGAAGTTCAGCAAAGATCCCGAGTGGGTGAAGCTGAAGGCGGAGTCAGAGGCGAACGGGCCGTTTGTGGAGAAGCACGATGTTACGTTCATGACGCTGACGGATTTTTCGCCGGCGGTTTGAGGCTGGCTAAATGAAACAGGGCCACTTCGGTGGAAGTGGCCCCTGTGGTGAATTGTCTAATAACGAACGCGGAACTCGGCACGGCAGCCACGGTCGACCCATATGCCGCGATTGTCGATGCCCCAGGTCTGGCCCTCGATGCAGGCTGAGCCGCTGATCTGGCGGTTGAAGCGGATGTCGCGGCTGCCGCCGACGTCGCACCAGTTTCGCTTCCCGTTATTGGAGGAACAGGTGATGATCTGTGGTGGTGGAGGCGGGGGCCTATAACCACCGCCGCCGCCGCCACCACCGCCGACGGCAAAGTCGGCTCGGCAGCCGTTGTCGACCCACAGGCCGCGACCATCGATACCCCAGGTACTGCCCCGAACGCAGGGGGAACCACTGATCTGACGAATAAGCTGGGCGTCTCGGGCTCCTCCAATGTTGCACCAGTTTCTCTTTCCATTGTTAGAGGAGCAGTTGATGGTTTGTGTGGGTTGGCCTCCGCGACCGATGACGAATTCTGCGCGACAGCCGTTATCGACCCAGAGGCCGCGGCCGTCGACACCCCAGGTTTGACCCTCGATGCAAGGGGAACCGCTGATCTGGCGAGTCAGCTGGGCATTGCGGGCTCCGCCGATGTCACACCAATTTCTCTTTCCGTTATTCGAGGAACAGGTAACTCGCGGGGCTTGTCCATAGCCCTGTTGTGCATGCGCGAATGTGGGGATTGCGAGGGCGGTCGCGAAAACAAAAATCGCAATTAGTAAGAATTTGATCGTGCGTGTCATCTTTCCTCTTTCGAGATGAAGAGTCGATGGAACTGGGCCCGTTGGAAGTAGGTGCTCTTGGCGAGATGAGGATATTTGGGGATAGGTTGCTTGTCTGGAAGTTTTGGCTATCTGAAAGCAAAAAAAATGGCCGCCCTCTTTTCAGAGAGCGGCCATGGTGGAGCTTGTTGCGATGCGGCTAGATCACGCCCGCAGGTTTGGGGTTCTCAGGGTCGAATTTAGCGATCTGGATTTTTTCTGCGAGGCCGATTTTGCTGAGGAACCAGATGCCGTAGTAGTTGATGTCGAACTCATACCAGGTGAGGCCGTGACGCGCGCTGACCGGGTGGGCGTGGTGGTTGTTGTGCCAGCCTTCGCCGCCGGTGAGCAGAGCGACCCACCAGTTGTTGCGGGAGTCGTCCTTGGTCTCGAAGCGGCGCTTGCCCCAGAGGTGAGTGGCGGAGTTGACGAGCCAGGTGGCATGAAGGCCGATCGTGACGCGGAGGAAGGTTCCCCAAAGAACCATGCCAACTGCGCCAACGACAACGTGGCCTGCAGGTGCGAGGGCAGCGCCGAGTGCGATCTGGAGGAGAGCGGTCGCGACCAGCGGAATCCAGTGGTATTTGCTGAGCCAGACGTGGACGCGATCTTTGGTGAGGTCAGGAGCGTAACGGCCGAGGAGGGCAGTTTCGGAGTGGAGAGCGCGGCCGGAGAGAATCCAGCCGGCGTGGGCCCACCACGTACCGTCGTGCGGAGTGTGGGGGTCGCCTTCCTGATCGGAGTTCTGATGATGGACGCGGTGAGTGGCGACCCAGAAGATGGGACCACCCTCAAGGGCGAGGCATCCACACATGCTGACAAAGTACTCGACCCACTTTGGGGTCTTGTAGCCGCGGTGGGTGAGCAGGCGATGGTAGGCCATGCCGATGCCGACGTTGATGGCGAAAAAGTACATAACGGCGAAGACGGCCAGGTTCTTCCAGGAGAAGAAGAAGAGAGCGGCTATGGCACCCACGTGGAAGAGGCCCATGAAGATTGTTGTGATCCAGTTGATACGACCTTCCTGATGCTCACGGCCCATGCGGAGGTCCTGCTTGATCTTCTGGGTGACTTCGGCGACGGCCGGGACTACAGTGGCCAGCTTGGGTGCGGTCTTTACCGGAGCTTCTTCGATGCTGGTAACGGGGGTCATTTTTTTCGCTTTCCTTGTACTTTCCTTGTCTTGCCAGTGCGTATTTCTGCTGCTGATATTGACGCTAACAGGGCCGGGGAAAATGTGGTGTAAGACTTTTGTAATGCTCCCCGAAGGTGTTAGTTGATAGGGTGTATGGATGAAGAAATGGCGATGTTTGGGGATGATGGCGTTGGGGTTTGTGTGGCCGGTGCCGGGGCGTGGGTTTGCGCTGGGACAGGCAATCGATTTACCGACTAGTAAACAGATTGTGCGGCCTGTGCCGGGGAGTCCGCAGCGGCTGAACAGCCTGCCGATGTCGATGGCGGTTTCGCCGGATGCGCGGTATGTGGTGACGGTGAATGCGGGATATGGGACGTTTGAGTCCAACTACATGCAGTCGCTTGCTGTGCTGGATACGCAGACGGGAAAGATAGCGGATTTTCCAGAGGCGGATACTTTGGCGAAGGCGGCGAAGCAGACGCTCTACTCGGGGCTGGCGTTTAGCCGGGATGGCAAGCACCTGTATGCGAGCATGGGGTCGTTGGCCGATCCACTAGGGACATCGACCGGAGACACGGGCAGCGGTGTGGTGGTGTATGGGTTCGACGGGGGAAAGATTGTCAGGCAACGGCTGATGAAGATTCCGCTGCAGCAGTTGGCGGCGGGACGGAAGACCTTGTTGATTGGCGGCAAAGAGGGAGATAAGGGTGTGCCGTTTCCGGCGGCGATCGCGGTGCTGGGAGGGACAGGCGCAGAGAAGCTGTTGGTTGCGGGCAATTTGTCGGATGATGTGCTGCTGATGGATGCGGCGACGGGAAAGGTGGAGACGCGATTCGATCTCTCGGAGAATGATGCGGTGCCTTCGACATATCCCGTGGCGCTGAGTGTTTCGAAGGATGGGACGCGGGCGTTTGTCGCGTTGTGGAATGCGAGCGAAGTGGTTGAGCTGGATCTAAAGAAGGGCACGGTAGGCCGGAAGCTGGCGCTGTTGAAGCCGGAGAGCGCGATTGCACCGGGGACACATCCGTGTGCGCTGGAGATATCGCCGGATGGCAAGACGATGTATGTGGCACTGGCGAACCGCGATGCTGTAGCGGCTGTGAATGTTGGTGGGGAGCAGTTTTCGGTGAAGGGATACTTCGATACGCGGCTTCCGCAGCAGAGCTACTTTGGCGCGGAGCCTGAGGCGCTGGCATTGTCGCCCGACGGGTCGCGGCTGTATGTGGCGAATGCGATCTCGGATGCAATCGCGGTGATGGACACGACGAAGCTGACGGCGAAGGCGGCAAAGGAAGGCATGGTCGAACCGATTGGGTTTTTGCCGACGGAGTGGATGCCGATGTCCATGAGCTTTACTGGCGGCAAACTGTATGTCGCTACTGCGAAGGGCAAAGGAACGGGGCCGAATAATTTTCCTCAGCGGCAGGTGCCTGGGCAGCATGGGGGGAGGGAAGGCAGCTCGACTTATATCGCAACACTGCTCTATGGGTCGGTGGCTGTGCTCGATGTGAAGGGGATGGAGCAAGAACTGCCGAAGTGGACGGCCGAGGTGTTGGAGTCGAACCGGATGAAGGCGGCGGAGGAGAAGATTCAATTTGCGGATGGCAAGCCGGATCACATTAAGCATGTGATTTACATCATCAAAGAAAACCGGACCTACGATCAGATATTCGGAGACTTGAAACAGAACGGAAAGCAAGTGGGGAATGGCGATCCGAGTTTGACGATGTACGGCGCCGAGATCACTCCGAATGAACATAAGCTGGCGCTGCAGTTTGGTGTGCTGGATAACTTCTACGATTCGGGTGAGGTGTCGGGCGACGGACATGTGTGGTCGACGGCGGCGATCGGCACGGACTATCTGGAGAAGACCTGGCAGCAAAACTACCGCGGCGGGGAGAGGACGTATGACTTTGAGGGCGTGGTGGCGGAAGGATATCCGCTGCTGCAGAAGATTCCGGACGTGGTTGAACCGGCGAGTGGATATTTATGGGGCAACATGTCCCGGAATGGCAAGACGCACTACAACTTTGGGGAGTACATCGCGTCGACGTTTTGCGATACAAAAATGAACTGGAACTCGCAGGAGGGGCCGATGCTCGAGGGAATGAGCTGTCAGAGTCCGACGATTAAGCCGGGTGAGGCGATTCCTGAGGAGTGGGGCGGCGGGGTGAACAAATGGCCGTGGGCGATTCCGCGGCTGGCGAAGAATATTCCCACGAAGCCAGAGCTGGTGGGGCATTTTGCTCCAGAGTCTCCGGACTTTAATCTGCGGGTGCCGGACCAGATCAGGGCGGAGATCATGCTGAAGCATTTGAAAGGATGGATCGCTGGTCGCGAGGCGGGCAGCGATACGATGCCGAACTTCATTGTGATGCGGCTGGGGAACGACCATACGGCGGGGACGACTCCGGGAGGACCGACACCAAAGTCTTCAGTTGCGGATAACGATCTGGCGGTCGGACGGATGGTCGACGCGGTCTCGCACTCCGCGTACTGGGACGATACGGCGTTCTTTATTTTGGAGGACGACGCACAGAATGGCGCAGACCATGTGGATGCGCATAGGAGTCTGGCGCTGGTCGTGAGTAAGTATTCGCCTCGCGCAACCGATGGCGGGCCATTTGTGGACAGCAGGTTCTATTCGACGGTGAGCGTGGTGCGGACGATGGAGACACTGCTGGGAGTTCCTCCGATGAATAACAACGATGCGTTGAGCTCAATGATCAGTACGCTGTTTACCGGGGCGGGGGACCAGGCACCGTACTCGGCGGACTACGTGAACCGGGAGAATGGGTTGATCTATGCGGCGAATCAGCGTACGGCCCCAGGGGCGCGGGAGAGCTCGAAGATGGACTTTACTCATGAGGATCACGCTGATCCGCGAAAGCTGAACGTTATTCTATGGAAGGACGCCATGGGCGACCGGCCGGTTCCGGCGCTGCTGCTGGAGAAGAGGAAGAAGCAAAAGAAAGATGATGATGACGACTAGTATTGCGCCGTTTCGGTTGAAGCCGTGGTTCAGTGAACGCGTCTGGGGCAAGAGAGATCTGCGACCCTGGTATGCCGACACCGGTACGTCGGAGTTAGTGGGCGAGGCATGGCTGACGGGGCCACAGTGTGTGGTGGAGACCGGACCGTTTGCAGGGCGGACACTGGCTTCTCTTGCGGCGGAGCTGGGAGGGGAGTTTCCGCTGCTGGTGAAGCTGCTGTTTCCGGCGGAGAAGCTGTCGGTGCAGGTGCATCCGGACGACGTGCAGGCCGGGCACTGGGAGAGACGCGCGGGAAGACGGAGTGCTGGTATGTGCTGGAGGCGGAGCCGGGGGCGGCGGTCGCGTTGGGCTTGAAAGATGGGGCCGATGCTGTCGACGGTGAAGGCTGCGGTGGCAGACGGGACCATGGAATCGCTGATGGAATGGGTGCCGGTATCAGTAGGGGATATGTTGTTTGTGGACGCAGGGACGGTGCATGCGATCGGGCCGGGGGTGGTGCTGCTCGAGACGCAGCAGACGAGCGATGTGACCTATCGGCTCTATGACTATGGACGGCCGCGGGAGCTGCATCTGGAGAAGGGCTTGCAGGTGATGAAGCCGAAGACCGCCGCGGGGAAGGTTGCTGCGAAGCAGATGGATGGATTTACGCGGCTGATTGATCAGAAGTATTTTGTTGGTGGACCGATTCGATTTTGGCGAGGTGACGGAGGCAAGTGTACGTTGCGATCGATGGCACCGGGATGCCTGGTTGGACTGGCTGGTAGGGCGGTGATTCAGACTTCGGGGGAAGACGAGGTTGAGTTGAAGCCGGCACAGGCAGTCGTTGCGCCCGAAGGAGGCAATGTAGTGATCGTCGAGTCGGATACCGGTGTCTCGTTTGTGCGGTGCGTGGCGCCAGCTCGTTGACGGCGCTAGTTGCGGTGATCGCGGCTGCGGCCAGTTTCTTGAGGACTGCAGCCGAGGGTGCCGGTCCGTACCAAAGAATTGCTGAGACGAAGGCTTTGAAGAAGGAACTCGCCATGAGCATGGTGGCTGCGGTTTCGGCGTCGACGGTTTGGTCGATGCGTCCGAGTGTTTGCTCCGCAGAGATGTATTTTTGTAGTCGGGCGATTGCGCCTTGCGGACCTTTGCTGCGAGTCGTCAGGGATTCGCGATAGGCGGTGAGGAGTTGGGGCTCGGCGAAGAGGCCGCAGAGCATGGGGACGACTCGCTCATGAAAAGCAAAGATTGCGCGGAGGGCCTTCGCGAGATTTTGCTGGGGAGTAAGGGTACCCACGGACTGTTCGAGTGCTTTGAGAGGCACAAGCATATCGGGAAGGCTCTCTTCGAGGACCGCAAGAAGCAGTTCGAGACGGTTGTCGAAGTGGACGTAGAGCGCAGCTTCCGAGCAGCCAGCCTGTTCGGCGATGGCGCGGGTGGTGACGCTGGAGAGGCCGCGGGTGCGGACCAGAGTCTCGGCGGCGGCAACGATTTCATGCCGTCGGCTTGGTCTGCCTCGGGTGGTCCCTATTTTTTTCTGCTGCTTCATCGCGCGATCTCCATATGTCGGATAGATGCCATCCCAATCAAGTCCTTGACGGATCTCTTCGTCAGGAGTAATTAACAATAGTAAACACTCACTCACTAATTACGAGAGGAATTTCGTATGAGTCGAATCAAAGTCGCAAAGAGTCTGATGACGTTTGTGCTATTGGGAGGGAGCTTGTTGTCGTTCGTGCTCGACTGGAGCCCGAATCATCTGCTGAATCCCTTGTGGCATCCGCATGCGCGCTTTCACGGGGCGCTCTTGCTGTTTCTTGTGGCTGGCGTATCGATGACAGCGACATGGCTGCTCTGGCGCAGATCCAAAGAGCCGAAGGTGGCGTTCCAGGTCGCAGTGGCCGTCTCGGTCGCCTACTGGACACCGCTGTTCTATATTCCATTTCTGCTGCCGTCTTCGACGTGGTGGGCGGGACGGCCCGGAGCCGAGCCGCGCGTCGATGGGATGCTGGTCTATCCGAATCTGATTGTCGCCGGTCTTTTCCTCCTGCTTACCGTTGCGGCGTATCGGCTGGCGAGCGCCGGACGGTTAGTTGAGGAAGACGCTTAGTTCGTTGGCGGCGTTGCGGAGCGGGATGAGGAAGCGGCTCTGCATCTCGAGGACGGAGAGGCGCGGTGCGTTGCCGCTGAGGTTGAGCGTGGCGACGACGCGGCCGGAGGAGGAGTAGACGGGAACGGCGATCGAGCGGAGGCCGACCTCGTACTCCTGATCGCAGATGGCGTAGCCGTTGCGGCGGATGTTGCGCAGCGCGAGGCGAAGTTTTTCTACTGAGGTGATGGTGCGGGTGGTGTGAGGAACGAGGTCGACCTTGGCGAGATATTGCTCGAGCTGCTCTGCAGGAAGATAGGCGAGGAGAATGCGGCCCATGCTGGTGCAGTAGGCGGGAAGACGGCTGCCGATGTGGAGGTCGACGGCCATGACGCGATTGACCTGGGTGCGAGCGATGTAGACGATGTCTTCGCCGTCGAGTGTTGCGACCGAGAAGGACTCGTGGAGGGCGGCGGACATGCGCTCGAGGATGGGCTGGGCTGCGCTGGAGAGGGTGTTTGACGTGGTGTAGGTGTGGGAGAGGCTGAGCATTCGCGGACGGAGTGAGTAACGCGAGCCGTCTTCGGCGCCGGCGAAGCCGAGCTTGGTGAGAGTGTAGAGGCAGCGGCGGACGGCGGCGCGGGAGAGGCCAGTCTTGATGCTGAGCTGGGAGATGGTCATCTGCGGGGATTGCTGGGTGAATGCCTGGATGACGACGAGCCCGCGTGCGAGGGAGGTCATGAAGTTGGGATCGCCGGTGTAGACGTCGAGGGCGGCTGCCGGGGTCGTCTTGGAGCCAGGGGCTACAACAGCGGGAGTGGGTGAGGAGGAGACAGGTTGGCTGGCGGTGAGGCTCATGCAGATACCCTTTCCGTGCCGTCCGGCGAACGCGATGTTCGATAGACGGACTATAGATACGATAAACGCACATAGGGGGTCGCCGCAAGAGAACGCCAAAAACGTGGTTGAAGGCGGCGGAGAGGCGCAGCAGCGATTGAGCGAGCGGGTTTGGGAGGAGATCAGCCGGTATATTCTTCTTCGTCGGTTTCAGCGATGGCAATGTCGGGAACCGAGTGCTGCGCCAGACGATGGCCAGCGGCGACTGCCGCCACACACAATATCACTGACAGAACGATATTCGTGAGGGCCCTGCCCCAGGCGCCGGAACGTATCAGGTCGAAGCTCTGGAGACTGAAGGCGGAGAAGGTGGTGAATCCGCCACAAATCCCCACCATGACAAAGAGGCGAAGGTTGTCGGAGGCCGGATATTTACCGCTGTGCAGGGTCAGCGTCCCAAAGTAGCCGATGACGAAGGAGCCGAGCACGTTGATGAGAACGGTCCCGATTGGAAAGCCAATACTGACGTCGAATGAGAGTAAGAGCTTGCCGAGGATGAAGCGCAAGAGCCCACCCAACGCACTACCGACTGTGACCCAGAGATAAGACATCGTCTGCCTCGTATTCCTTAATTTAAGAACATCGAATTGGCAGAGGTCATCAGCCGGATCGCTCAGGCGGTTTTGGGAGACCTCATTCCCATGACTGAATCGTACAACATTGCGATGGATTTCCCAGGGTATGCTCTGGTGCCGGAATGGCTTCGTGCGAGGGGGATTCTGAGAATGTCGCAAAAGGCAGCCGCCCAACTGTTGCGCAGGCGGCTGTTGAGGTGGGACATAGGATCGACCACACGGCCAGTTGTGCAGTCAATGTCTGGACGAGGAGCGCCCTGGTCCGACGAATGAAGAATAGATCGGACGATGGAACGGGTTGTCATAGCGTTGTCAGCGGGGAGTCAATTGATTGCATTACTTGAGGCGTCGAGAGAATCGCAATTCATCGATGTCGCAGAGTTGCATTAAAAAGAATTGACTGGATCGCTGCGACCCAGCCAATTCTTGATGATGCGGGATTCTCTAGAAGGGGATGTCGTCGTCGGTGATGCCTACGTCGGCGTAGTCGGCGGGGTTGGCGGGAGTGCGCTGATCGTAGCTGGTGCTGTTGGACTTGGAGTACCCGCCTGCGCCTGCTTCGCCGCTGGGTTTGCCGCCGAGCAGGGTGAGTTCGTTGCAGAGGATCTCGGTCTTGTACTTCTTTTCGCCGCTGGTCTTGTCGTCCCAGGAGCGGGTTTGGATCTTGCCCTCGATGAAGAGCTGGGTGCCTTTTTTGACGTAGTCGCGGACGACCTCGGCGGTGCGCTGGAAGCAGACGATATTGTGCCACTCGGTCTTGTCGGCCCAGTTGCCCTGCGCGTCTTTCTGCCGGTCGGCGGTCGCGAGAGAGAAGCTGGCGACGGTCATACCGCCTGCGGTGGAACGAATCTCGGGGTCTTTGCCGACGTTGCCGAGAAGTAGAACTTTGTTGACGCCTTTTGCCATTTAGATACTCCAGTTTATTGCGGGTTTTGAAGGATGAGGATAGCAGATGAGGGGCTGTGCAGAGGTGGGTCAGGGTTTGTTCGCGGTAGAGGGTGAGGCTGCCGTGGGTGAGGTTTGTCTGGGCCATTGTTTGGCGATACGCATGACGATCTGGTCAAGGAAGTCGCCGGGGTTGAGGGCGGTTTCACTGGCGGGTTGAATGAAGCGGATGATGCCTTTGTGGTCGGTCGCGATAAGGAGCGGAAAGTCGATGGCAGCGAACTGCGTGATGGTGGCCGGAGGAACGATGAGCGTCGGGGTGCCACGGAGCTGCTCGGCTGCTGTTTTGGGTGGCTCGGGTTGGGCTGCGTCGATGCTCGAAGGTTTTAACTTTGAGAAGTTTGGGCCTTTAGGAGGGGCGGCGACGGGCAGAGCAGGTTGCGCAAGGAGCGCGTAGAGGTGGACTTCGCTTTCGGTCATGCGGAATAGGGTGGGAAGGATTTGCTGGGCCAGCCGAACGCATTGGGCGCACCAGTCGGGGAAGAGCAAGAGAACGGTGGAGGAGCCGTAGTTGGTGTTGATGCGTGGGGTTTCGCCGGCGGCGAACAGGGAGAGAGAAAGCGGGATAGCGGGAAGGGGTGTGCCGAGAAGCGCGTACTGACGGCGAGTTTCGCCGATCGGGATGGAGTCGTCAGGTTCCAGCGGCGAGGGAAGAACGGCGTCGAGTTCGGCTATGGTTTTTGCGGCCGCTTGCGGATCTCCAGCGAACTGTTGAAGGGAGGCGAAGGCGACGCCGTCAGCATAAAGAGCATGAACGGGAACGGCCGCCTCGCTTGCAGGTGTTGAGGCTTGCGGCGTGCGCAGGGCTGCGAGAAGGATCGGTTGGCGCGCCGCGTAGAGGGTGAGAGCGTCGGGCATGAAAGCCAGCTGGAGGTAGTGAAGTGCTCCGTTGAGAGTCTCGTCGGCAACGCTGTTGTAGGGTACTGCGTTCAACATGGCTAAGCTGTCGGCAAGGATGGCCTTAGGGTCGTTGGTGTGCAGAGCGGCGCCGACCTGATAGGCATAGGCCTGGGCCAGTTGCGATTTAGGCGTGTCAGTGCTGGTGATGTAGCTGGTTGCTGACATGAGGACGGTGGGCCACTGCTGACCAAGGGCGCAGAGTCGCGCATAGGCGATGAGGTCGTCGCCGGTGAACTGGCTGGGGGTGCGAGCGCTACATGCCTCGGTAGCCCGCTTGACCGCGATGGCGAGCGCGGTAGTCTCTGCGTCGGACCAGTTGGTGATGGCGCGGCGGGTGATCTCGAGCGGACGCATCACCTGGTCGTATGCCGATTGCGGGGACAGTTGCGGCGGCGGTTGGCTTGTGGAGGGTGTTTGTGCGGCGGCTGTAACGGTGCAAGTTAGAGCGAGAAACAAGATTATCTTGGTTGAAGGGACCACTCTGCTCGCTCCAGTGAGAGTGAGGATATCAGGTCAACGGCGGCGGTCGCCGAGGAGCTTGAGGGCGGCGAGGAGCAGGGTCAGGAGACCGGTGGGTAGGCAGCCCATCGCGAGCATGAGTGAGAGCCAGCCGAGATTCGTGTGGGGGCCCTGATGCGTGACGCCGCCGAAGCTGGTGAAGATGAGCGCGGCGGCGATGACTCCGGTGCCGAAGATGAGAAGGCCGGTGCGGAGGAGCTTGCGGGTGTCTGGCTGCATAGGGAATAGCAATTGGCGGCGGCGTTTATCGGTAGGCAGCGAGCATCGCGTAGACGATGACGCCGCTGACCGAAACGTAGAGCCAGATGGGGTACGTCCAGCGGGCGAGCTTGCGATGCGCCGGGAAGCGCCCGGTTAGCGAGAGGAAAAAGGTGATCAGGATCATTGGCAGGCAGACGACGGCGAGAAGAATGTGCGGCGTCAGCAGTATCCAGAGATAGATGAAGCGCGCCGTTGGGTAGGCTTTGGGAAAGAGCATGTCGCCGTGGAGGACGTGGTTGGCGACGTAGGCGACGAGGAAGACGCTCGACACGATGAACGCGCCGAACATGCTGTTGCGGTGCGCGATGACCTGACGGCGACGGATGTAGCGGTAGCCAACAATGAGAAAGATGGCGCAGAGTGCGTTGAGGACGGCGTCGAGCGCAGGGAGGAAGGCAAGGTGCGTGCCGGCGACGTCGACCGGTGGATGGTAGTAGACGAGCCAGGCGAGAAAGAGCGAAGCGACTGCGCTGATTCCGATGATTGTTGCGATGACGGAAGGAGGAGTACGCAGGTTTGTGCCGGGTGCAGTGGCTTGCATTTAGAAGAAGAGGCGTCCTTTGGCGTCGAGCATCATGGCTGCTAAGAGAAGCGGAAGATAGATAACAGAGGCGCGGAGGAGTTCTCGCGCCACCAGGCGGGAGGCTTCGGAGTCCGGATTGCGGACGATGCGCGCGAAGCGAATGGTGTACCAGAGGTAGCCGAGGCCGAGGATAGTCGCGACGACGGGGTAGAGCGTGCCAGTGACGTGCAGCGTGGCGGGCCAGAGACTGACCGGGATCATGATGGCGGCGTAGAAGAGGGCCTGGACGACGGTGCTCAGCGCGGCGTACTTCGTGTTGGGCAGGTTGGGCGTGAGGCGGATGCCGCCGCGGGTGTAGTCTTCGCGGTACATCCAGCCGATGGCCATGAAGTGCGGGAACTGCCAGACGAACAAGATGGCGAAGAGAGCGACGCCGGGCCACTCGATCATGCCGCGGGCTGCGGTCCAGCCGATGAGGGGAGGGAGCGCTCCGGGGAAGGCGCCGATGAAGGTGTTGAGGGTGGTGATGCGCTTGAGCGGAGTGTAGATGGCGACGTAGCCGATGGCGGTGAGGAGCGTGAGGGTTCCCGTCAACAGATTGGTCGTGTAAGCGAGGTATGCGGAGCCGATAAATGTCGCCGCGAAGCCGAGGATGAGACCGTGGGTGAGGGAGATGCGGCCGGCGGCCATGGGACGGTCGAAGGTGCGGCGCATGAGTCGGTCGGTCTTGCGCTCCAGGGCCTGATTCAACGCGCTGCTGCCGCAGGTGACGATGGTGATTCCGATGAGGGCTTGAAGGAGGCCGGAGTGAAAGGGGCTGATGCCACTCTGGAGGCTGCCGAGGTAGAAGCCCGCCCCGGCAGTGATGATGACCATGGTGGAGATGCGGACTTTGAAGAGCGTGGCGTAGTCGGCGAGGAGCGTGTGCGGCTTCACGGGTGCGAGGACGTGATCGGTTGTCGCAGAGGTAGCCACAGAGTAAGGATAACGCGTTTGCGCGGGCGGCGACGGGCTTGACGCCATGGTTTGGGCGCTTTCGGCTAACCCATCTTCCTATTAGTTACGGCCAGCTCCTATTCTGCTGATTCGCCGTGCTTGCCTTCTCCAGTTTCGGCCTGTTTGGTTTGCGGGCGGAGGAGGGGGAAGAGGATGACGTCGCGGATCGACTTGGAGTTGGTGAGGATCATGGTGAGGCGATCGATGCCGATGCCTTCGCCGGCAGTCGGGGGAAGGCCGTAGCCGAGTGCGCGGACGTAGTCCTCGTCCATCTGGTGAGCCTCGGAGTCGCCGCGTTCTTTTTCGGTCATTTGTTGTTCGAAGCGAGCGAGCTGGTCGACGGGGTCGTTGAGCTCGGAGAAGGCGTTGCCGACCTCGAAGCCGCCGATGTAGAACTCGAAGCGCTCGACCCAGTCGGGCTCGTCGGGTTTTTTCTTGGAGAGTGGGCTGACGGCTAAGGGGAAGTCGTAGATGATCGTGGGTTGGATGAGGTGGGGTTCGGAGACAGTTTCGAAGATCGTCGCGATGGTTTTGCCGACGGGTTCTGTTGGGTTGTATTCGATGCTGATCTTTGCGCTGCGGAGTCGATCGATCAAAGTGATTGTCGCTTCTTTTGAATTGAAGACGGTCGAATCGGGCTTCGGTCCCAGCCGTTTCGGGCCAGAAGTGGATGATAGCTTCGCGCATCGAAAGACGTGTCCACTTGCCGAGGTCGATCTCGTGGCCGTTGAAGTGAGTGATGCAGGTGCCGTTGACGTGTTTGGCGACGAAGATGATGAGTTCTTCGCTGAGCTTCATCAGGTCGTGGTAGTTTGCGTAGGCCTGATAGAACTCGAGCATGGTGAACTCGGGGTTATGGCGGGTGCTGATGCCTTCGTTGCGGAAGTTGCGGTTGATCTCGTAGACACGGTCGAGTCCTCCAACAACTAGCCGCTTGAGGTACAGCTCGGGTGCGATGCGCAGGAAGAGGTCGAGATCGAGCGCGTTGTGGTGCGTAGTGAACGGCTGCGCTGCGGCCCCACCGGCGACCTGGTGCATCATCGGGGTTTCAACCTCAAGGTAGCCGCGACGGTCGAAGAACGCGCGAATGGCGCGGAGGACGGTAGCACGTTTGACGAAGACCTCGCGGACATTCGGGGTTTCGGGTTCGGCGAGTTCCGGATCCGGTGCCGGTTTAATGGTTTCGGCCTCGGCCGCCTCGGTTGGTGCGGCGGGCGGCGGAGGAACCACCACCTTGATTGCGCCGGTGTTCATGAACAGGTCGACGTATCGCTGGCGGTAACGCAGTTCCGTGTCTTCGAGGCCGTGGTACTTGTCGGGCAGGGCGAGCATGGCCTTGGCGAGGAAGGTGATGGCAGGGCGGTCGCCGACTTTTTCGACATGGACGGTGAGTTCGCCGGTGCGAGTGCGGAAGAGATGGCCGCGGACGCCGATGTGGTCGCCCAGGTCGAGGAGCTTGTACAGAGAGAACGCGTCTTCGCCGACGTCGTCCTTGCGGACGTAGATCTGGAAGCGCTGGCCACCCTGCTGGAGCTGCGCGAATCCGGCTTTCCCCTGAACACGGATCGCCATGATGCGGCCGGCGATGCTGACGTTGATGGGTGTTGGGGCGGCTTCGAGCTGTTCGGCGGTGAGGGAGTCGTAGGCGGCGCGGAGCTCGGGGATGGTGTGGGTGGCGGCGTAGCTGTTGGGATACGTAGCTTCGGCGTAGGTGAGGCCGTTCGCCTGACCGAGGGCGGCGATCTGCTGGAGCTTGTCGCGGCGCTGCTGGTAGAGATTTTTTTCGAACTCCGACTCGTACACGAGGGTTCCTTTGGCTTGAGGCTGCTGAGATTTCAGTATAGCGGCGGGTGGACTCCTGTGTGACCGGGCGATGCCGCGCGTGGTGTAATGGTGCTGCTATGGCCGACGACGGAACAGGGAAGTCTGGTGGTAAGGGCCCGCTGGGTGATTTAGTGAAAGCGGAGTCGATGATTCAGCTGGCGATCGCGCTGCCCGCAGGGTGCGTGATCGGATGGCTGGTGGGGAGTTGGCTTGATCGGCACTTTCATCAGGAGTGGATCTCGATTGTTGGGATTTTGCTGGGTGCTCTGGCCGGGTTTATCCAGATATTCCGGACGGCATCGCGGTATCTGAAGAACGACCGCTCGTGATGGGCGGCGGAGGACGGTTGTGAGGGCGATGGAGAGCTTTACCGACGCAGATTTCAAGCGCACCATGTGGAGCGCGCTGCGGCTGTTGGTGGTGATTACGGTGGTGGCGGCTCCATTGGTGTGGTGGAAGCTGGGCTGGCCAAGCGCGGTGTTGTTGCTGGTAGGGGCGCTGATCTCGGGATCGGGCCTGTATGAGTGGCTGCGCCTGATGACGGCGGTTATGGTGCGGATGGATGAGCGGCGGAAAGGCTCGGCCCATGGGGATGGTCCTCGTCGGGTTCTTCCTGCGGCTTGGGCTGACCATCGTGCTGCTTTATGTTAGCCTTAAGGTACTGAATGGTTCGGTGTACGCGCTTGCCGCTGGCCTCGCTCTGGGTGTGTTTGCCCTTACGATCGAGGGATTAAGGCTTATGAAGGCGTGGACGGTTTAGACCGGGTGTTCGCGGACTTAGAAGCAGGAACAAAGGCCAGAGCTTTTCTTTATTTTATATGCCGACACAATTACTTCTTACCAGAATGTTGAACGAGCACTTTGCCGCGCCTGTGACGGCGTTTCTGAATGCTTTGCATGTGCATCCAGTCTCGCCTGAGGCCCCGATTACAAACGCCTTTGCGATGGAGCTGTTGGTGTTCTTCGTGCTCGTCGCCTACTTCATTCTGGTGCGAGTCTCGCTCAGTGTCGAGAAGCCGCGAGGCGTGCAGCATTTGGCCGAGATGACCAATGAATTTGTGTCGGAGCAGGGTGAGCAGATTATCGGTCACGGCTCCGAGCGGTTCATCGGATACTTGACCGCGTTGTTCCTGTTCATTCTGTTGAGCAACCTGCTGGGACTGATTCCTGGGCTGGAGTCGCCTACCGCAGATGTGGTGGTGCCGCTCGGTTTCGCACTTGTGACGTTCGTCTACTACCACTACCACGGTGTAAAGGCGAATGGCTTCGCATATATCAAGCAGTTCCTGGGGCCGGTATGGTGGCTGTACCCATTGCTGCTGCCGATCGAGATCATCTCGCACTGCGCGCGTGTCCTGTCGCTGACGGTCCGGTTGTACGCGAATATGTTCGCCGGAGACCTGTTGACCATCGCGTTCTTCTCTTTGATTCCGATCGGTATTCCGCTGGTGTTTCTGGGGCTGCACCTTGGTGTGGCCGTGATTCAGGCGTACGTGTTCATGTTGCTGGCGGCGATTTATCTGTCGCTGGCTATAGCGCACGATCATTGATGCTTCGCATCACTCAGGGAGACCCAAAGCTAAAGCATTGGGCTGCCATCCCGGGGTATCAAGTTTCGCTGCGTTGGGGCCTCCTCTCGCAGCGCGCAACAACGCCGCATAGCGTGAGGGTGCCAGCACGGTGAGCATCAACCACCCACTGGCGGCGTATCTGATGGAGGCAGGAGCAACACAATGAAGAAGCTGCAATATCTGTTTATGTCGTTGGCCGCGATGCTGCTTGCAACGCCGGCTTTTGCGCAGGATGCTGCCGGTGGGCACCCTGAGAACCAGTGGATTCCGCTGGCTGCCGCGCTGGGCATGGCGATCGCTGCCGGTCTTTGCGGTCTCGGTCAGGGTAAGGCGACTGCTTCGGCCACCGAAGCGCTGGCACGCAACCCGGGCGCACGTCCTGGAATCTTTATCTTCCTGATTCTCGGTCTGGCGTTTATCGAGTCGCTTGCGCTGTTCACGTTCGTCATCATCTTCCTCAAGGTCAAGCCTCTGTAGTCTTGAGCCTTTGGAAAAAACGTTCTACAGAAAGCCTCCGCCCATTGCGGAGGCTTTTCTATTTTCGTAATGGATTAGAGGAGGGCAACGCGGTCGCGGCCCTGCTCTTTGGCAAGGTAGAGGGCGCGATCGCCACGGCGGAGGATCTCAAGCCAGGAGGTATCGGTGGGAAGCATTGTTGCGACGCCAAAGCTGGCAGAGAGGCGGATCTCCTGGCTGAGATGCTCGACGGTCAGGTTGGCGAGACAGCGACGCAGGCCTTCTGCGATCTCGGCTGCGCGCGCGTGGGTGGTGCCGGGCAGGACCGCGACGAACTCTTCGCCGCCGAGGCGGGCGACATGGTCGACGTCGCGAAGGTTTTCGCGAAGACAGCGGGCGGCGTGGTGCAGGGCGGCGTCTCCACCGTCGTGGCCATGCTCGTCGTTGATGGACTTGAAGTGGTCGAGGTCGAGGATGATAAGCGAGAGGGCGGCGCTCTGTCGCCGGGCGTATTCGATGGCCGCGGTGCCGATCTGTTCGAGGGCGCGGCGGTTGAGCAGACCGGTGAGGGAGTCGGTGCGGGACTGCGCCTCTAGCTCATTCTGGAGCTGCGCCATGGCGAGCCAGATAACCCCGAGGGCGGTCATGACGGCGATGAGGATCGGAGTAAGAAAGGAGAAAGTGCTGGTAGGGGCGGAGCTTAGCAAACTTCGCGGCTCGTGCAGGTGTGCCTCCCACGCGCGATAAATGTTGAGGGCGGCGTATGCGGTGAAGAGGACGGCAAGGCCGCGCCTGGGCATGTGGATGCGTCGCGGTCCAGGGCCAGAGAGCAGATACACGATGAAGCCGTACTGCAACACGGCGATGGCGCTGATTGCGATGATTCGGAAGGAGACGTCGGGGTGCACGTAGCTGAAGTAGAGGCTCATCACTGCTGTTGGAATGACGGAAGCGGGAAGGAACCAGCGCTTCGGCCGCAGGTTGAGCAACTCCGCGATACCCCAGTAGAGGAAGACGTTGATCAGGATGAGGATCGAGTTGGCGACGGTGATGGAGAAGAAATCGGGGATGCGGCCACGGAGAGCGAGAAGCTCTGCCCCCAGTGCGAAGGCAGCATAGCCGTAAACGATCTGCCGCACGCCGCGGAGGCCGGGGGTGCTGCGGTGAATCAACAGCATGTACAGGCAAAGACAGGCAAAGATAACAGCGGTGACGTGAACGGTACGAAGGTCTATCAAGTGATCCTTCCACTACTCTGCTGGATCGAGCGAATTTGCAACGAATGATAGAGCGACAGTTTACAAGGGAAACAGGGATCTGCGGAGCCTCAGTTTTCCCGAAGAATACACGGCGAGACATAGATTGTCTTCAGCGGCTATCATTTTAGTGCGTGGTGAAATCGGTAAAGTCAGCGGACGTCGAACTGAAGTTGGATATGGCAGTCGGGATGGGCGGCGCACTCCTGGCGGCCCTGTTCGATCAGGGTGGAGTGGCTGGCGTACTCGGCGAAGGAGACCGCGCCGCTGGGCAGAATACCAAGGGTGAGGGTGGCGGCCGCGGCAAGTGCCAGGCCCACGGCTGCGGGAACGCTGATGGGGCGGAGCTGGTTGAGGCGGGCGCTCTCGGCGCCCGGCTTGGTGTAGACCGCGGCAAGCAGGCGTAGGTAGTAAAAGCAGGCGACGCCGCTGTTGAGCAAGCCGATGACCGCCAGCCAGACGTTGCCGTTGTGGATGGCGGCTGAGAAGACGTAAAACTTGCCGAAGAACCCGCCGGTGAAGGGGATTCCGATCAAGGAAAGAAGGAAGAAGCTCAACAGGGCGGCGAGGTAAGGACGCTTCTGGCCTAGTCCGGTGAAGTCGTCGATGGTGCGGGCGCGCTCGTCGTAGCCGCTGATTTGGGTGATGACAGCGAAGGCGCCGACGTTCATGGCGGCGTAGGTGGCGGTGTAGAAGCAGGCAGCGGCAATGCCGTCGAACGGGAAGCCGGTAAAGGCGACCAGAAGATACCCGGCGTGGGCAATGCTGGAGTAGGCGAGCATACGTTTGACATCGCGCTGGAGCAGCGCACCCAAGTTGCCGATGGTCATGGACAGGGCGGCAAGGACCCACATCAGGACCGTCCAACGGTGCTGGTAGATGGGGAAGCCGGTAAAGGTGATGCGGAGAAGAACTGCAAAGGCGGCGGCTTTGGGCGCTGTGGACATGAGTCCAACAACGGGAGCGGGCGCGCCCTGATAGACGTCGGGTGTCCAGACGTGGAAGGGGGCCGCAGAGACCTTGAAGCCGAGCCCGATGAGAATCAAAGCGAGCGCGGTGAAGGCAAGAGCTGGAGTGTTGGTGGTCTGGAGGCCGAGGGCAATCGCGTAGAGGTCGGTCGAGCCGGTCGCGCCGAAGGCAAGGGCGACACCGTAGAGGAAAAAGGCTGTGGCAAAGGAGCCGAGGAGGAAGTACTTGATGGATGATTCGGAGCCAGTTGCCTGGCCTTTGCGGAAGCCGCAGAGAATGTAGGTTGAGATGGAGGAGATCTCGAGGCCGACGAAGACCATGAGGAGTTCGACGGAGCTCGCCATGAGCATCATGCCGACCGCGCCGAAACAGAGCAGCGCGAAGTACTCGCCGGCGTGGCTGGCGTTGCCCTCAAAGTAGTCGAGCGAGCCGAGGAGGGTGACGAGAACGACGGCTCCGATGACGTAATGGAAGAGCACGGAGAAGGCGTCGACCTGAATGGTGTTGGAGAAGGCGTGGATGGTGACGCCGAGGGAGACCTGATACCAGCTTGCGACAAGTGCCCCGACGGTGCCGGCGATGGCGATCCAACCGAGTGGCTTTCGGCTGGAGTTCGGCGCGAGGCACGGCTCGGCCATCATGATGAAGACACCGGTAAGGGTGAGGATGATCTCGGGAAGGAGGGCCAGGACATTCGGTGACATTTACTTCGTGGCCTCCGTGTTGGGCTTGGAAGCCGCGCTATGCAGTGCGGCGCTCCAGGAAGTTGAGATGTTGCGGAGCTTCGATTCCTTCTTGGTGGCATCGGCCGCAGCTGGGATCAGGTTGAGCTTTGCTTCGCGGTCTGTTTTGAAATTGACAGCTGGTAGCTGGTCGTTCTGTGCGAGGACATCAGCGAGCGAAAGGACTGTCGGCACGGGAGGGGGTGAATTGGTGGTGACAGGCTGAGCTTGTTGGGGCTCGCGCGCAAGAAAAGTGCCGGCAGCGTCGATGGCGCGCATCCAGTAGGGCGACGCGACGCCCATCAACAAGCATAAGGGCGACCATAGGCCACAGGGCGAGGTGTTCCCGGGCATCGAGGTCGGGAGCAGGAACATCGGCGGTGTTGTCGTTGAGGTTGCCGTAGAAGACTCGCTGGACCATCCAGAGCATATACGACGCGGTGAAGATGACACCCGTGGTGGCGAGAACGGTCCAGCGCGTGTGATGCGTGATCGTTGACTGCATGCCACCGGTGAGAACGAGGAATTCGCCGACGAAGCCGTTCAGCATGGGCAGACCAACGACTGAAAGTGTGGTGATGACGAAGAGGGTGACCATCCAGGGAAGCTTGGCGGCGAGGCCACCGTAGTCGCGCATGTCGTAGGTGCCGTAGCGTTCGTACAGGATGCCGAGGAGCATGAAGAGCGCGCCGCCGCCGATGCCTTCGTTGAGCGTGGCGTAGATGCCGCCGTCGAGTCCGGCGATGGTGAAGGTAAAGATGCCGAGGATGACGACGCTGACGTGACCGAGGGTGCCGTAGGCTGCCAGTTGCTTGAGGTCCTTCTGGACGAGAGCAATGAGCGCGCCGTAGACGATGCCGATGGCTCCGAGTGCAATCATCAGCGGAGCAATGCGGTGCGATTCGTCGGGGAAGATGCTGAAGGAGAACCGCAGGATCGAGTAGAGGCCGAGTTTGCCGGCGAGGACCATGACGGCGGCGGTGGGGGCTTCGGCGATGCGCGTCCGCGAGCCAGCCGTGGAGCGGAAAGACCGGGACCTTGACGGCGAATGCGACGAGGAAGGCGAGCGAGGCCAGCCAGAGTGCGGCAGAGTTGTTCGAGATGCCGTGGGTCGCGGCGAGTTGGGTGAGGTTCGGGAAGCTGGAAGGTGCCGGTACGGGCGTAGATCCAGAGCATGCCGACGAGCAGGATTGCCGATGGGATGAAGGTGTAGAGGAAGTACTTGATGGCGGCGCGGCGGCGGTTGACGGTGCGCCCGAAGGTGGCGATGAGCAGCGTCATCGGGACGAGCGACAGCTCCCAGAAGGCGTAGTAGAGGAAGAGGTCGAGCGAGACGAAGATGCCGAGCATCGCGACCTGCTGCAGGAGGAAGAGGGTATAGAAGAGCTTCTTGCGATCGCTGATCGTGTTCCAGGAGATGAGGACGCCGAGGGGGGCGAGGAAGCCGGTGAGCACGACGAGCCACATGGAGAGGCCATCGACGCCGAGGTGGTAGTGGATGGCGGGGGAGGTGATCCACTCGAGCGTTTTGCTCAAACTGGAAGGCGCCCGCTACGGCGCTGTAGTCGTAGTGGAACGGAAGATGCAGAGTCAGGGCGAAGGTGATGAGGGTGACGGTGAGCGCACCCCACTGCATCAGCTTGCCCTTGTCGGGCAACAGGGCCAGCAGGACCGCGCCCGCGAGCGGGACGAAGGTGATGACGGTCAGGATGGTGTGGTCGATGTTCATCGTTTCCTTTAGGCGAAGCGACAACTGGTGTTTCGTGAAGCAGGTCCGTATTTCGTTAGTGCAGCCAAACAGAGCGGCCAAAGATCATGACAAGTAGAACGGCCGCGGCCCCAAGAGCGAGCCAGCCGGCGTAGGAGCGAATATTGCCGGATTGAACGCGTCGGACGAGCGAACTGAGGCCGCGCGTAGTCGCGCCTGCGGCTGCGCCGGAGCCGTTGACGATACCACCGTCGATGAGGCCACTGAGGAACAGGCGGCTGAACATCAGCAGCGGAGTGACGATGACCGCGCTGTAGATCTCGTCGATGTAGAACTTGTTCTCGACGAGGCTGTAGAGAGCGGGGAAACGGCCCGCGATCGCCGCGGCGGTGCGGGGTTTCTTGTAGTAGAAGATGTAGGCGACGTAGAAGCCGATCGCGACGACGAGGACTGAGATTATGGCGAGGCCACGTTCGAGGCCATAACTGGCGATTGGAGCTTCTACGGCTGCGCCGCTTGCGAAGACTGGATCAAGGAAGTGGCCGATCTCATCATGGCCCCCCATCGCTGCGGGGACGCCAACCCATCCGCCGATGAAGGAGAGAATGGCGAGGATGACGAGAGGACCGAGCATGATCCAGGGCGATTCGTGGACGCCGTGGACGTGGGTTTCTTCCGGATCGGCGACCATGACGGCGTGGCTGCCGGAGGATGCGTGAACGGCGGCTCCGTGGTCGTGAAGGTCGGTGTGTTCCTCAAAGTGCTCAGGGCCGAAGAATGTCTTGAACCAGAGACGGAACATGTAGAACGACGTCATGCCAGCGGTGACGAGTCCGACGAGCCAGAGGAGCTTGCCGATCGGGTTGCCGGAGACGAAGGTTTGGTAGAGGATCTCGTCTTTGGAGAAGAAGGCGGCCCACGGCGGGATGCCGGCGATGGCGAAGACGCCCATGGTCATGGTGAGCAATTGGTG
>CAVRHK010000037.1:0-92977 GCA_963720955.1 uncultured Acidobacteriaceae bacterium
TTGCCGAAAACCCCGTTTTTCGTTCTCTATGCGACCACGGAGGTCTGCTAGCGGACCTGCTGGGGACATAAACTGTTCTGGAATGAGCCACTCACGTACCATCGGCCCGGTAGATCTGATTGCAGCTCTTTGGAAGCGTTGTGTGTCGTTTTCGTAAGCCAGATTGGAAGTTGAACGACTACCCGATTGCGATTCATGAGCGGGAGTTCGACCTGCAGTTCAGCGCACCACGGTTCAAGCATCGCCATTTCATCGCAGCATCGTTTTCTGTCTACTTCGCACGAGCACACGCCTCCAGCTGCGATTTCGCGCTCTCGCCCGCGCTGTTGACGGCGCTTACCACATAGCAGTAAGTTGTGCCGCTGGAAAGCTTATTGTCCAGGTATGTTGTCGTGGCGGAAATCTTAACTGTTGGTGTCGAGGTATACGATCCAGTACTGGTCCGACGGTAGATATAGTTCTGCGTAACTCCTGAAGTCACGGATTGAGTCCAGCGCAGGCTGACTGATCCCTTTGGATTGCCGGTTGACGCTGTGACGTTCGATGGTGCCGCCGGCACCACTACTTGTACTTGCGCCGTAGCGCTCGCCTCCGCTGAGTCGGCGCTTTCCCCGCCTGCATCGGGATTCGCTGTGTATGCCGCTGAGACCACGTAGTAATAGGTCACTCCATTAGCGAGAACTGAATCGGTATAGCTGGTACTGCTTGTACAGGCCACTGTGACATACGGCCCACCACTGGATAGCGAGCGTTTCAAGTGATAGTTACTTGCTGAAACCGATGCAGGCCACGAAAGGGCAACCTGACCGTTGCTATTGGGCGTGGCGCTCAGGCTGGCAGGCGCTGCAAGATTCACTAATAACGTGGTCGAGCCAGTGTGAGTGATCGTCCCGGAGATTCCAGTAACCGTCACGGAGAGGGCATAAGGTGCGGCGCTGGTCATCGTGTTCATCGTAAGGATCGACGAGCCGCTCCCAGAGATCGACGACGGGCTGAAGCCTCCGCTCGTAATTCCTGCGGGAAACCCCGATTCGCTTCCGACGCTCAGGCTTACGGGACCGCTGAATCCGCTGAGGGGCGTGACCGTCACGTTGAATGTGGTCGATTGGCCGGGTTGCACGGTATTCGCCGAGGGGCTGACTGAAATGTCGAAATCGGCACTCGTCGGTAGAACCGAGATCGTCCGTGTAGGCGGGTTCGGATCGGAGTTGCCAATGGCATCAACTACGGTGAGTGAAGTAACGTATTCTCCTGGCCTGCTGAAGGTGACGTTCCCCGGAGTCTGCGACGTTGAAGTTGCCGGCGACCCACCGGGGAATACCCACGAATACTTGGCCGAACTCGATGTTGTTCCGAAAGACACAGACATTCCCGCCCCAATTGTCACGTCCGAAGAAGGCGTCGAGATGACGCCCTTGGGAGGCGCTGATGCATAAGGCGAGATCTGAATGAACTGTGCCACCGATGGCACTCCGGCACTGTCAAGCAGGAACAGCATGTAATAGCCCGGTGGTGCAATATTGCCGTTGGGCGGAGTTATCAGGTTCAGAGAGCCCGAGCCAACGCACGCTGGCTCCGGCGACGGACCACACAACCCGATCAGGCGCTGGTCCATGTCGTATGCGTGCGTTGCTGAACCGGGACGGACCAGCACGGCGGAACTGATCGGTGAGACGCTCGTGTAATTCACATAAAATGTCGCATTGTAACCGAGAGCGCCCGACGTGACGCTTGTAATCACTGGCCGATTCGTGGTGATCAAATTGTCGTTTGCATCAAAGAGATACGGCGGAGTATAGATCTCAATCGCCGGCTCGTAGCTACCACGAGAACTTGGATTGCTGCCCATACTCAAGACAGTCGCATCGGGCAGTAGCAATGCTGTCGAGTGGTATAGCCGAGAGTATGCTGCGCTGCCGCCGGAACTCATCGTCCCTGCAACGGGGTCATAGATATCCGCTCTCTTGCCCGGAGTATCGGGACTTTCGTTATTCAACGAGCCTCCCTCGGCAAGCACCTTGCCATTCGGCAGGATGGTCGCATTCATCTGAATGCGGCCCGTTGACATGCTCGGTCCCGGTTTCCAACTTGGCGTGGCGGCGGAAAGATCGATGATCTCCGTGCTGGATGTTGCAGGATTGCCACCACCGCCTAAATTCATCACTTTCGGCGTATAGTTGGGCGGGAGAAGTGGAAGAAGAACACTGGAGCCGTAGGACCTGTTCATCGTGCTTGTCGCCGACTGCGCCCATGTCCCAGCCCCCGGATTAAATATCCAGGCAGAGGATGACTCCGTCCCCGCATAAAACACGTTTCCATTCGGCAGCAGGAACATTCGTGGGTAAAGAGGAGGAGAAAAGGGAGCGGTAACCGGGCTCGACCAACCTGCCCCCGCGTTTTGAAGGTCATAAATCTCGGTTGTGTTGTTAGTGCCGCCGCTCAGATTCAGGCCGGAGAAAGCCATCACGCGCCCATCGCCGAGCGCCGTGGCCGAGCCGTACCATCGGCCGTTTACCATGCTTTGAGACTGCACGAACTGAGTGGTGACTGGATCGAAAATCGAGGCGCGCTTATCGCCCTTGAATGAGTAATCCGATGTTCCGCCGATCACCAGAGATCGACCATCTGGTAAAGCAGCCGTGCCGCTGCAAAAGACATCGTATTGGATCTCTTGGACCGTTATTCCATTTCCTGTCGGTGCCGTTGGGTCCCAAACAGCATTCCGGTAGCTCTCCGCTCCCGTGGAGTTGTTGGAAGCGTCGTTCTCTGATCCGGCGACGATCAGAACCTTGCCTGTGTGCAGCAAGGTTGCAGAGATCGGATTGATAGGCATCAGGTAAGGCAACGTTCGCCACACTCCCTGGATGTGTGGCGTGTTGACAGGGCAGTTCTGCGCCACAGAGGGAACAGTGGCAACTTGCGAGCAGAGCAACAGAACCAATGTGCTGAAGATTACTTTGACCGGCGGTCCACTGAGGCTATTCAGTGCTTCAACCTTGGGGAAGGAGTGCCGACAGAACCTTTTAACGCACGCGACGAAGCACATAGCGCAACCTTTCGAGTCTCAAACTCAGATGCAGGAAACTGCTCAATTAAGCCGAATGGGAAATGCCCTCGCATAGCTACTCGCTATCTGTAAGCAGTGTCAATAAATCTTTGGTTTGCCACCAGGTATACATTGGTAATCGGCGAATGAGTGACTCAGCCTCCGCCTCTTCAAGTTCCTCGGATTGTGGGCAATTCGGCAGTTTCAACTTTGGCAACACACCGCCGTGGGTGTTAAGCAGAAAATCGTTCGTCATCCCTGATTTCGTCATCCCTGATTCCGGTGAGGGCTAAAAGTAGCATTCACCCCTTTGATCCTGGGATGTAGCTCTGGGCGTATAACCGCTACGCAAGATCGGAAGCGCCTCGCGCACGAGTTTCCATTGCGGGAGTGGCTTTTCGGTAAGGCGCTTTCGATTTGCGGGTGAGAAGGAAACCGCAGGCGTTTGCCGCGGCTTCATGCCAGGATCGTGGAAGTCTATGGTGTTGATGTGTCAGATATCGAATCCGCGAATTTATCAGAGATACTTGACCGGATTGCAGCAAAGCGAGCGCCGACACAGCCCGGCCAATCGGCCCTCCCCGATGGAACCGTTTAGACCTGCGCAGCGTAGTGCCTGAAAAGTCGCGTTTCCGGGATGTTCGTCGCACAGCATACCCACCAGCTTGCGATTATGGGGCCGTTGGTGCTGGCCGTTATTGATAAGACGCCGGGGAAGTAGAGTAACCGGTGTATCGGCTGGCAAGCCCTTTAAAAATCGCCGCTAGCGCCCCCGCCTCCCGATCCTCCTCCGCCAAACCGAAAGTCTGGATTGGTTGGTTGCGGGGTTGGCGTTATCGATTGAGGTGTCACCAGGCCGAGTACGGAAGAGCCGACGCTCATCACGCGTTTGTCCTTCCCCGACAGACGCGAGGCCGTAAAGCCGTGGCGAACTCCGCCCGGACCCTGAGCGAGCCAGCGGCGAAGGAACAATGCAACGGCAGTCAGTGCAATGCCGAGAAGTATCGGGTCCCAGGTATGCCGCTGCCAGCCGAGGTACGGTTTATTGGTGACAAGGGTGAGGACGGCAGTAATCGCCCCAACCGCGATGATGAAGCGATCCTTCAGGCGAACACCGCGTGTGAGTATGAGGGGCGGCAGGCACCATATGAGCACCCACGTCGTCCAGTAGAACGGTCCAGCGGATTCCGAGGTGACCCGCCTGGGCATCCCCAAAAAAGGTGAAAGCAAGCTGACCCCTGAAATTTTGAGATTGAAGATCAGGTATATACCGAGCCATAGAAACGCCTCAGAGAGCGAGTACGCCTCTTCAAGGTAATCGAATCGGTGGCGGGAGCGGACGCGCGCTACACAGATCAGTCCGGCTGCATAGAACACTGCGATGAAGACAAGCTGCGCCGAACGAGATAGGGTCCAGTAGTCGGGCAGGAAGATTGCGAAGATCATCGCGGCAGGAAATGCGTACCAGAGATTGAAGCGGTACCAGATCCAGAGCGAAGCAATGGCGCCAACGGCGGGAATCACAAACTGAATTTCGCGCGAGGAGTAGGGGACGCCGCTGAAAAAAGCGAAACCCAGTCCTGCGCACAGAAAAGCAACCGAACAGACGGCGAGTGCTTCCTCGATCCCATGGCGATACAGACGGGCCTGGCTTACGGCGACCTCGGCCGCCGTATAGGAGACAGCAGCGAAGATCAATAAGAAGATTCCTGTGGTTTGTTGCGACGGCCGCGAAAGAAAGACCGTGAAGAAGAGTGCGACTGCCGCGGCTACGGCGATGATGGTGAAGAAGAAAAGTACCAGCCTCAAAAAGATATTGGTGATGCGCAGGTCGGAGACCGTGTCTTGTTCAAGGCGCTGACACTGTTCCTTGCTGAGGTCACCGTCGCCGGTCCACTCCGTCAGGAGTTTGCGGGCACGCAGGGTCTCCTCGCTCGATTCCGTGTAGATTCTCACGCCGGCCTCCCAAAGCGACGCGCGATCTGGACAAGCATCACGATCATTGCGATTGCGGTGACCACGAAGTAGGCGAGGATAAAGGGGATAAAGGTGGCGTCCAAGGCGTTGCGGATCAGCAACCAGCTAATACCAACGTAGCCGTAGACTGCGGCGTAGGCAACGAAGGCAAACTGACGACGCTTCAGACCCCAGGCAAGGGATGAACCACATGCGATCAGCAGAAAGACAAGCCACAGGCCATTGCCTTCCTGCTCGAAGACCCCGGAAAGGATTGCCCAGAAGAGGACATTGGTGGCGATGTTCAGATACGTGCCGAGAAAATGCGGCTTCAGTTTGAGGCGCTGAAGAATCACTCCTGCTATACCCACCAACAGGCAGTAAAGTACGGCATATTGCCGGTATGCCGCGTCCTGATGAGACGGCCAATGCGAGATCTTAAGTCCGAACCATCCGGCGAGTGAGGACAAAGCGAGAGACAGCACGAAGCGATTGTCGAAACGATAGGCAAGGAAGAAGAAGAGGAGCGCCGTGGCCAGCAGATAAAGATCCCACTGTCCGGAAAGGACGTGGAAACGGTTTTCCAGGTAGGCGAGTTCTACGCACCAGACGAGGCAGCCGAGGTAGAGGACATAGTCGAAGATCGGAGTCGGTGCAGCCGTCTCCGCGGCCGACCAGGCTGGCACGCGGGAAAAGCAATACCAAAAAGAGGCGGCAAGGATGATGGAGATAATGGTCAGGATAAGTACATCACCGAGTTGCCGCGACCAGGTGGAGATGGTCCAGCCAAGTCCGGCAACGAACGCCAACACACCTGCATAGAGTAGAAGGTTGAGCTCAAGCGAGAGGGAGAAGGGTTCTCCGCGAGAGAGGCTCGCTAAATGAGCCTGCTGCTCAGTCGATATTGCACCTTGCTCCTTCCAGAGCTCCAAGCGAGCGAGGATAGTCATAGCGCTTTCACTCTCCGGACGTGGAGCAGCATGTCTGTGCTCAGCATTCGATTCCGATATTACATGTCAGTTCACGAGAGGCTTAGTAGTTACTCGAAAAGTCGGGTTTTCGGCAAGTTCAAACCCCAGAAAACGAAGAATGTAGTGCTCAAAACCCCGTTAATGAGATGGTCCGCCGACTTGATCTTCGAGTGAATTGTGGAGATCGTGTTTGGCAGGTTCAAGGAGGATCATCGACATGCAGATTCATTCCGTTGGTATTGATCTTGGCAAGACGACCTTTCACCTCGTAGCTCTCAGCGCAGCTGGGAAGGTGCTGTTGCGGAAGAAGTTCACCCAGAAGCAGCTGATCACGTTTACAGCCAACAGTGCAGACTTCTTTGATCGGGATGGAGGCGTGATCGGGGGCTCACTTCCTCGGTCGCGCGTTACGAGAGCAAGGCCATGACGTCGAAGCGATCCCGACTCAGTTCGTGAAGCCGTATGGGAGGTCCAACAAGAACGACTTTCTCGATGCCGAAGCGATTGCTGAAGCGGTAGATCGGCAGAACATGCGCTTCGTTCCGATCAAGACGGACGACCAGTCGAACTGGACAGAGCCCTCCATCGCGTGCGGATCGACGATCGCACGACGATCGTCCGTGATCAACCAGCTGCGAGCCTTGCTGCATGCGCGTGGCATGACCTTCGCGAAGACACCAGCAAGCTGACGCTGGCGATGTCGAGATCCTCAAGAACGTCATGCGAACCTGACGCCGCGAATGCGAAGTTGGTTCCGATCGGGAGGCTCCGGCAGCGATCGTTCGACGCACGACTGAGTCGAGGATTGCCTCTCGACACAGTTGCGCAATGCCTCACGCGATCCTCGGTTGGTCGTCAGGTCCATAATGGGCGAGAGTGCGGTCGAGGAACGACGCGGTCTCGCCAAGGGTCGTGGGTTACGCTCCGTGGTCTGCGCATCATAAACAGCACTTCGACCGAGCGCGACGAGCAGGCTCAAGACACCAGAGCGGCCATCGTTCCGACGCAGATCCCGTAGCAGGTGCTCGATTACGTCTCTCGAGTCAGCGCGGACGATGGTGATTGAGCAAGGCTCGAGCGCGAGAAGCATCCCGACAATTGCGCCTCCGAAGCAGCCAACAGCTAACCCGCAATCAGGCTCATGCTCTCAAACGGACCAGAGTCTGCCTCTGGAGCCCCACGCTCCGACTTTAGTGGATTACGATAACGCCAAACTGCGCACGGTCTTCGGCTCGAGGAGCCGATCTGAGGCAGTTTCCGACGAGCATACTAGAAGCAAGCCCTCCAGCACGGGGATTACCTCCGTGAACCGTCGGTTTATCGGAAGCTAGCACGCGCGAGCTGATCGGGCAACAGGGAAGCTACCTCGAACCCGCAAAGGTCGAATACATTTGCGCAGATCTGTCGATCAACCCTACGCTATTCCCTTGCAGTCGTCGGCGGACCATACGATTTGCGGGAAAGAAGTGTACTCACTACCGATAAGCCGTCTTCCGCTACTCAAGCGGAAAGGAGTACGGTACCCCAGGAGGGTAAAGCTGCAGCTAAACTAAGCGAACAGGATTGCAACTGAAAGGAAATTCCATGACACGCCGTAACTGGATATTCAGATTTTGTTCCTTGCTTCTGGTTCCCGCAGGTCTGCTCGCCCAGAGCGCTGCACCCGCTGCTCCGGCCACTGCGCAGAACCAGCCAACGCAAAAGGTCCTTATCCACGTTGGCACCAACAGCCCTGAGAACTGGCAGGCCGCGCTGAAGAAGGCGGACGACCTGATGGCATCGAGCGCAAAACCGTACGATACCTACGTCGAGATCCTGGCGACGGGGGATGGCCTGAAGCTGATCGACAAGGGCAACCCAATGACGAGCGAGATCTCGAAGTCGCTGGATAAGGACGTCACCTTCGTAGCATGTCACGCGTCGATGAAGACGAATCACATGGAAGATAGCCAACTTGCAACTGGTGTGGGTACGGTACCATCCGGTGGGCGCGAAATGGCCGCGCGCAAGGCCCAGGGTTGGACCGTTCTCGAAGATAAGTCCATCAAGTAAAGCTCCATGTGTCCTGGCACTATTCAACTACTCCTGATGGTTAGTGGAAGCTGGGAAGACTCTCTAGACGAGTTGCCTGTAATCACTTGTCCGATAACCCGTTTTGCGGAAACTTTGATGCCAAGTTTGAATCGTCGTTCGACACGATTGATTCCCAGTTGCCAACAACCCAGAGTGAATGACAGATGCGCGTTTACCGTCACTGGCCTAGGCCTAACCCAATGAATTAGAGCGGTCTAACCACCACTTATGCTAGTTGTCTCGAAAAGTTCCGAGCCAGAAAATGACTTCCAGTAAAGGGGAAGAAATCTATGGCTGGAACCTACGCTAAGAGATTGGCGCATGTGATCCTTATCGCCTGCAATGTATCGCTGGCCGCAACGGCCTATGCCGCGGATACGATCAAAGGTCAGGTGCTTGTCGGACGCGCTCCGGTTGCGAAATCAGAGGTAACTGTCTGGGAGGCAAGTCCCGCAGCTCCCAGGAAACTGGGTGAGGCGAAGACCAACGACGATGGCCGATTCGAAGTTCGCGCCGGAGGTGTACACAGGTCCTCTACGTAACGGCGAACGGTGGCCAACCCAAAGCTGGCAAGGCTGGCGGAGACAATTCCGCTATCGCGCTGCTAACGGTGCTCGGCGGCGATGCAAAGGAAAGCGTCGTCATCAACGAACTCACGACAGTGGCTTCGGCCTTCACCAATGCAAGGTTCATCAATGGAGGATCGATCTCCGGAAATTCGCTCGGCCTTCGTATCGCTGCTGGGAACGTCCCGAATCTCGTCGATCCCTCCACGGGTGGATGGGGCAAAGTGCTGCTCGATCCGCTGAACAGCACACAGACCTCAACGCTTGCGAGCATAGACACCCTCGGCTCCCTGATCACTGCCTTTGCCACTGTGGCCAACGACGATTGGCGCACCCGCTTTCTCCAAGCCTCAACCCCGACCGGCGGAACACCCCGAAGAACACACTGGAGGCGATGGCCGGTATAGCCCGCGAGCCCTGGACCAACCCGAAAGGGCTTTACGCGTTGTTCGACGAAGCTTACCCGCAACCAAAGGACGGCTCGCGCCGGGCAGCACCCTTCGTGCCGTATCTCGCCTATGTCCCCGAGGACTTCGCCCTCTCGCTTTGCTTCGCTGGCGGCGGTGTATATTCTGCCGGTCGATTGATGTTCGATGCAAACGGCAATCTCTGGAGCGGACAGAACTGGATGGCCGGCTCTCAGTCCGGCGTGAATACGAGCATCGGCGGCGGTGTGGTTAAGATATCCCCAAACGGGACCGCACTTTCACCTCCTATCACCGGCTTTACGGGCATGGGGATTGATGGCGTTGGCTGGGGCACCGCCGTGACGCTCGACAAGGTATGGACGACGAGCTTCAACGGCAAGATGCTCATGATGGATTTCAACGGTAAACCGGTCGGGGATGAGAGCGACTTCCCGTTCAAAGAGAAATTTCTCGGCCTGATGGGTATTGGCGTTGCAGGAAACGGCGACGTCTGGATCGCTGATGGCGCCGATAATCAACTGCTGACCTTTCCCGGCGGACGCGTGAAGGACGGACGAATCGTGAAAGTCGCTGGGCTGAAGTCTCCCTTTGATATCGTCATCGACGATCAGAATCGCGTCTGGGTCAGTAACTCGCAGTCGGACACAGTCATCCGTTTCCCCGCCAACGATCCTTCTAAGGCGGAATCCTTCCGGGTAGGCATCGGCGTCCGGGCCCTTGCACTCGATTCGAAGGGCAATGCCTGGGTCGCGAGCAACATGTCGCTCGACTTTCCGCCGCCGGTGATCCCCGATGGCGCTTCCATCATGGAACAGTTCAAGATCGCCGCTGGCCATATGTTGAAGGTCCTCTCCAGCGATCCCAGATGGTCACCGGCGTGGTGAACATGATCCGCCCCGATGGCAGCCAGCCTGCGCCGAACGGGCTTCAATGGGGACAAGGCGGTCAACGTTCCGTGGGGACTCAACATCGACGGCAACGATGATGTGTGGATCGGCAATTTCTGGGGCCGCGGCGTGGTGCTGATGGCAGGCGACTGGCACCAAGGGACATCCGGCAGGCACTAAGACCGGCGATGCCATCCACGTCTTTCAGGGCGGCAGCATCCAGATGCTGACCGACGTCTCCATCGACCCGGCAGGCAACGTCTGGGCGGCGAACAACTGGAACAGCCTCAATGGAGCTGCATCCCCCGATCCATCCCGTCCCACGTCGACGTGGGGTGGCGGGTCAGGTCTTACGGTTATCTATGGAGTGGCGTCACCGGTGAAGCCGCCGCGCATGGGCAAAGTGCAGACTTTCTGACGCACGGCCAGACGTTTGAGTAAAGGCTAAGTAATCCGGTGGTGCCTGAAAATTCGGGTTACTCTCGATCCTGTTGTGTGTCCTTCGTCCGACATAGTTCCTCTGCATCGCGGCTGCGCAGCACACTAGTGTACGAGTGGATCGCTTTGAATGGGCGGGGCGCGGTCGATGTACTTGATGAGTAGGACTTCGTTGCCGATCTCGTTATAGAGGAGCTCGTCGACGGTGCCTCTGGCAAGGAGGAGACCGAAGCCGCCGGGCGGTAAGCCCCTCTCTTCGCGTCTGCGGATGTGGGCGACGATGTTGTCGGTGGTATTGGTGAGGTCGTCGGTGAGATCGGAGATGAGATCGTCGACGGCCAGATTAGCGATGAGACCGTCGGTGGGATCGGCGATGCGATCGGTGCCTGGCGGTTCCTGGCGGAAGCCGGAGCCCGGGTCGTGGACGTGGAAGACGAACGATCTGCGGGTTCGGACTGCGGTGACTTCGATCATCTGCTCCGGATTGAAGGCGGCGCCGTGTTCCATGGCGTTGAGAACGATCTCGCGGAAGCTGACCAGGATCGCATCGCGCATGTCGTCCTGCATTTGGGAGCTGAGCTCCCGGGCGAAGGACATGAGACGCTCGGCGGTAAGGAGACGGCAGTTGGCGCGGACGGTGACCCAGCCGGGGCGGGCGGAGATGAGGTGGATGTCGTCGTCCGCGAGGCCGCCTGAAGCTGCCTCTCGTGCGATGGCGGCGATGGCTTGAGCGTCGAAGGGTGCGGTGAAGCAGGCGAAGACGCGGGCGCGGAGCGCGGCGATGATCTCCTGGGAGGTGCTGTACGGGGCAAGCACGATGCACTTGATGCCGGGCCGGATGAGGCGCATCTCGTTGAGCAAGGCAAGGTCTTCGTCGATTGAGGTGCCTGGACTTGTGATGGTGATGGCGAAGGACCGTGCGCGCAGGCGTTGCAGAGCGGCAACGGGGCCAGCCGCAAATTCGATTGGCACACCAGCAGTGGAGAGGAGATCTACGATGGTGTGAGTGACAGGATTGTCGCTTCCAATGACGAGGACCCGACCCATAGACAAGACTCCTGGCGCGTGACGTCGATGCTGCTGGTTCGTATATGAGAAGGCCCTGGGGATTGATGATAGACGAAGTGAGCGCGATGGGGTCGATGGAGGGCAGGGACCAGGGTGAGGACGCCTCAGACTTCTAATATCTCTCTACTCAACACCTCATTCGGTTCAGGGGTTCGACCCGCTGCTCGCCGCAATCGGACGGATACCAGGACACGCAGTTTAGAGAACACAAGCGGAAGGGAGCCGGTCATGTAGGAGTAGTTACGATTTCCAGGTTTCGATGTCCATGCCGAGTCGATCGCCATTACGATCGCAGAGCCGGATGGTGAAGTGCGAAACGTGATAGCTGCATCCCCCTTTCCCGATTCCAAATAGTAACCTCCCTCATTCGCGCTGTGGTCGAAAGCGGAAAACTGCATCCATTTCTTTAAGGGCGGCATCCTTTTCTTGAGGGCCGCGAATGTTAGCTAACTAACGTTTCGTGAGTTTTTCGTATCTTAGTTCGGGTTTATACAGATGTCATCGAGAGTCGACTTATTATCTCTTTCTACAAAACCACTCCGGGTGGTGCACGAGTCTCAATTCGTGGTGATGCTTCAGCCTGGAGTTATGGATCTCAGCAATTCGGCTTTCTCGGCGAAAGGTGCCGCATTGTTACTGGCATTCTGGGCGCCTGACACGTTTAACTCGGACAATCTCTTGAGTTGACGAAGAAGCTAAGCGAGTACAAGACCGCATACGACACTACGTCCCGATAGCGGGAATCACAACCAATACATCGAGTTCCATGGAGTGAAGCAATGGCAGATATGAAAGCAATGGAGTTTACTGACGAACTGAACCTGCAGCCGGTAAGACGTCCGGTTCCCGAGCCACAGGCGGGCGAGATCTTGATTCAGGTCTACGCCGCTGGAGTGACGCCTACAGAGAAGCTTTGGTATCCCACCAACCACTATGCGGACGGTACAGCCCGATCCAAGGCAATTCCCGGACATGAATTCTCAGGCACAGTTGCTGGGTTAGGCGCGGGTACACTTGGCTACAGCCTGGGAGATGCTGTTTTCGGCTTGAACGATTGGTTCGCGGAGGGTGCTACGGCTGAGTTCTGCATAACAAAGCCATCGAATCTTTCTCCGAAGCCATCTTCTCTTTCCCACGTCGAAGCGGCCTCAGCCCCGATTGGCTTGCTGACGGCGTGGCAGGGACTGCATGTCCGAGCAAAATTACAGAAAGGCGAACGAGTCCTTATACATGGAGGGGCGGGGGCGGTGGGACTTTTCGCGGTTCAACTTGCAAAATCGCAAGGAGCGAATGTGATTGCCACGTCGTCCAAGGCGAACCTCGATTTTGTAAAGCGGCTTGGAGCCAATGAGGTCATCGACTATCGGGAACGCCGCTTTGAGGAGGTAGGCCTAGTCGATGTAATCTTCGATACCGTTGGAGGGGAAACCCTGGACAGATCCTGGGATCTTCTCAAGCCTGGTGGCAGGTTGGTCACGATTGCTGCGGACGCAGAATCGAGTACCGATCCAAGAGTAAAGAGTGCTTTTTTCATCGTCGAACAGGATGGAGAACAATTAGCTGTACTAGGCAAGCTTTTCGATTCCGGGGAATTGAAGACTTTTGTCAAAGCTGAGCTGCCAATGGAAGAAGCAGACCATGCTTATAGTGGCTCGATTGCTGGCAAGCCCGGCAAGCTAATCATCCAGACGAAATAGTTCCACTGTCCGAACCTGTTGCCCTACGTCGACTACTTGTAGAAAAGGTCGGTAGTCGTCTGGCCATAGTGTCCTCTGAGCAGGACCAGACTAGCGGCTGCCCAATTTCTCGAAAACAGGGTTATTGAGAAACTTCGATTTTGAAGTTGCCGAAAAGCTGACTTCACGGAGAGCGATTGCAACCTGTCTCTTACTGGTCCAGGCATGTAAGTTGATTATTGTTGTTTCGCGCACGTAGATTGCTCGTACGATTCCATGCCTGGAGGAACTTTGTGCTGAAAGCGTTTGCTGCTGGTGCCTGCTGTAGTTTCGTGTCGTTGGGTCTGTTTGTGCCCAGCCCTGTCTCGGCTCAGACAGCGGTGCGGCCCCAACCGGACCGGCAGCAGTGGTATCTCAATGCCGGCAAGATGACCTACGTGGTGGGCGTCAATGAACAGGGCATCCTGCAAACGCTTTACTGGGGACCGAAGCTGAGCGACGGTGGTCTGTTGCCAGTGGCGAAAAGCCTGCCGGAACGCGCTTCCCAGTATGCTCCGGCAGCCACGACGCCACAGGAGTATCCGGCATTCGGCGCAGGGATATTCCTGGAGACAGCGCTCAAGGTTAACTCGCCGAACGGGGATCGGACGCTGATCCTCAAATACGAGTCGGCAAAGGTAACTGGCTCGCAGCTCGATATCGTCCTGAAGGATACGAATGAGCCTCTGCGCGTACACCTGTACTACAAGACCTTTCCCGGAGGGAGTGCTGGCGCGCTGGTCACGCATCGAAAACATAGGCAAAGGCAGCTTCGGCATTGAGAATGCCGCGTCGGCTACATGGAATCTGCCTGCTGGCACAGGTTATACGCATCGCTGGCTGACGGGTATGTGGGGCGGTGAATTCCAGTTGAACGAGGAGCCGCTAAAGACCGGAAAGAGCGTGCAGGAAAGCCGTACCGGACACACGTCGCACGAGGCCAACCCGTGGTTTTCGATCGGCAAAGAGGGGGAAACGACCGAAGAGGCCGGTCCGGTCTGGTTTGGGGAGCTTGGCTGGAGCGGGAGCTGGCAGATCGTCACCGAATATACTTCGCTGCGCCAACCGCGGGTGACCGGCGGCTACAACCCATTCGACTTTCATTGGACGCTTGCAGCCGGCGCGTCGCTCGAGACACCGAAGTTCTACGCGGGTTACACGGATGGCGGCGATGGCGAGGCGTCGCGCATCCTGAGCCAGTTTCAGTTGCAGGAGATCCTGCCCAAACGCGGTGAAGCGCGCCAGCCCAAGCCGCGTCCAATCATCTACAACTCCTGGGAGGCGACGGAGATGAACTTCACGGCCGACACGCAGATCGCGCTCGCCGAACGCGCCGCGAAGGTGGGTGTGGAGAGGTTCGTGATCGATGATGGCTGGTTCGGCAAGCGTGACGACGACCATGCCGGACTTGGCGACTGGACAATCACGCCGAAGAAGTTTCCACAGGGGCTTGAAGCCGGTCATCGATCGCGTGCATGCGCTTGGCATGGATTTCGGCATCTGGGTGGAACCGGAGATGGTGAATCCAGACAGCGATCTCTATCGCCAGCATCCGGAATGGGCGATGCAGTTCCCCAATCGCGAACATTCGGAAGAGCGCAACCAGCTGATGTTGAACCTGGCCCGGCCGGATGTGAAGGAGTGGATGTTCAACTGGCTCGACAAGCTGGTGAGCGAGAACGATATTGCTTTTCTGAAGTGGGACTACAACCGCATCTGGTCGGAACCGGGCTGGGACATGGCACCAGGTTCCTCGCCGGCGCACCCCAATACGGACGCGGAAAAGGCAATCTATCTCGAAGCTGTGCGCAACCTGTACGAGGTGATCGACCGGCTTCGCGCGAAGCATCCGAAGCTCGAGATCGAGTCCTGCTCAAGCGGTGGCGGGCGCGTGGACCTCGGCATTCTTGAGCGCACGGATGAGGTTTGGCCGAGTGATAATACGGACGCGCTCGACCGGCAGGACATTCAGTTTGGCTACACGCAGGCGTACACGCCACAGACCATGGTGGCGTGGGTGACGGATGTGCCAAGTATGGATCACCGCATGGTTCCGCTGCAGTATCGCTTTGTTGTGGCCATGCAGGGTGCGCTCGGCATTGGGGCAAACCTGACGAAGTTTTCCGATGCCGACCTGACGCTCTCGGCGAAGCTCACAGAGTTTTACAAGACCATTCGTACTACGGTGCAACAGGGCAGGCTATATCGGCTTGCATCTCCGCTGACAGGTGATCTATCGCAGATGGAATATGTCGCACAGGACGGCTCACAGGCCGTGCTGCTGGCGTTTCTGCATAGCCAGCGATTTCGGTTGTCCTACCCCACCGTCCACCTGCGTGGGCTTGACCCCGACGCGATGTATCGTCTTCGTGCGTTGGACCCGGGGAAGTACGCGGGGGACGCGGTCCTATCGGGCTCCGTGCTGATGGGAGAGGGTGTGAAGCTGAAGCTTGAGGGCGATTATGACAGCACTGCTTTAGTCCTGGAGCGGCTCCCGTAATCTGATGCACTCCATCGAGTACGGTTCCCGGAAACAGCGTTTTCCGCAAGCGCAACCAAGTCGCCGATAACTTCAGCGGTCGCGGCAAAACCGTCCTGGATTATGAACTTGCCGAAGATGCGACTTTTCTGGAGTTCGCGAGAGCCACTCGTAATCGACCCATGAAAGCCGCATCGGTTACGGAAAAGCTGTCAATAATAACTGCGAAAGCTAGTACTATTACCAATTCCCTTGGTGCGTTGCGACTCTTAAAGTAGGCGGTGGAATGCACTACGCCCGTGATGCAATAATCACGGAGCGTGTCCAAAAGGAATAGAGCGACGGCCTCCTAAATTATCTTCCTTTGCACCGGTTAGTTCTTTCTCCGCTGCTAACACATTGCGACCGCAGACGATCGCACTTGGGGAAGATTATGAAAAAGCCCCTTTTGCTTTTGGTTGACCTGTTGGGCCACGACGGTTATCGGAATTAGACAGGACTAAAGTCCATTTTTTGTCTAGCGGCTCGAGATAAAGTCAATTCCACGAAATCAGAGCAAGGCCAGTTAGGATCAGCGCTGACCTGCTTCTGGTACTCCCCTTCGCACGTTCGGATCAGTTGGATTCGTGATCAAGCAGGTCCGTGCGCAGCCGCCTCCTCTGGGTGAGAAGGCGCGGCCCCCTGTACGCGGCCCCACTGTAATTTGATTCGTCGCGATGATTCATTGTGAGCCGTTCGGCTGAAGTTGCGACAAAAATTACTTTCTTGAAACGCGAGGTGTTCCTTGAAGAAACTCTTATTAGTCGCAGTGCTTGCAGCTCTAGGTGCGCTCGTGGGATGCAGTGATGCGCAGTTTCCCTATCTCACAGCGATCCAGGTAAACCCTGGGACTCCGTCCGTCGCAGCAGGACGCACCCAACAATTTACCGCGATGGGAACCTTCAGCAATAGTCAAACGCGGGATATCACCAGTCTCGTGAAGTGGACTTCGTCGACGGCGCCCGTCAGCACGATCAACGCAGCCGGCCTCGCACAAAGCTACAGCCAGGGCTCTTCTACAATTACGGCGAGCTTCACTAGTCCCGCCGCTGGCACAGTCACTGGTACCGCAACGTTCAATGTTGCTGCGCCTGCCCTGCTCTCGATTGTTGTCACCGACGCCGTCGCTGTCATCGCGAGCCCCAGCTCCAAAGGAGCCACTGTAGCCAAAGGCACTGGCCACCAATTCCAGGCTTACGGTCTCTACAGCGACGGTGGAGTGCGCTTGCTATCAAACGTCACGTGGGCTTCAACTCCCGCGACGGTCGCAACGATCACCAACACGGGACGCGCGACCAGCATCAATGCCGGAACGGCCACGATTACGGCAACCGATCCGACCTCGGCTATTTCCGGCAACACTCAGCTGGTCGTGACCAACGCAACCATAGCGAGCATCGTGGTCTATCCGCGCGCTGGTCGACCATCGCTCCTCTTACCCGTCAGCCCTTCTCGGCCCTGGGGGTGTTCAGCGACAATACGAGACAAGACATTACTGCAGATGCGAACTGGGTCAGCACGAACGTCGCGGCAGCAACTGTTTCTAATACCACTCCGAAAGGAGTTGCCACCGGCGTGGCTTTAGGCGCGACCGTGCTGCAGGCTTCTTTCCGCGGTACGACAGGACAGGCTGCGCTCGGCGTAAGTGCAGCCTCGCTAACGTCCATCACGCTCACCCCGGGCAACGACGCCGCACTGGAGTTGCGATCGGCTCGACACTTCTGATTAATGCGGTTGGCACGTTTAGCGATGGGTCAACGCAGCCCATCAATCTGGCCACGGCGTGGAGCGTTACTCCATCCAACGGTTCCTTCGCAACCGTGGATCAGACTGGACTCGTGACAGGGGTCGCAGCCGGATCGGCTACGGTGACGGCGAAGTTCGGCACGATCACCACGAACGCAGTGATCAATGTCCAAGCGGTAAAGTCAATTGCGGTCGGACCAGCTATTCCCATAGTGAATCCAAGTATTCTCAACATCGCACAAGGGACCGCGTCGCAGTTTGTCGCGACGGCGACTCTGACGGATGGGACCACTCAGGACATCTCGAACTCTGCCACGTGGGTCGCGATCTCGCCGCCAGCGGTCTCGGGGACGGGGCCAGTCGCCACAATTTCCGATACGCTCGGCTCATCGGGATGGGCAACGGGCAACGCTCCAGGGACAGCCGTAATCGCAGCGGTATTCGGCGGCCAGTCCAATCTGTCAAGCGTAACCGTGACCAACGCAACCCTGAAGACACTTGCGATCACACCGACTGGCAATGTGCACGTTGTTTTCGGTGGCACGCAGCAATACCAGGCCACTGGGACCTTCAGCGATTCGACAACGCAGAACCTCACCAATCAGGTGACCTGGAATTCTTCGGCTGCCAACGGTTGCCGTAATGAGTCTTACCGGTTTAGCCACCAACACAGGGCCAGGGACGACGAACGTGAGTGCCACGAGCAATATCACCACCCCAGCCACGACCAGTCCGGCAGTGGTTTTCGCCAACCCCTGAGGCAGAAACGCTCGGGGGGACTCTTGCGAGTCTCCCCGAGCATAGAGACCGATGCATTCCGGGGCCTTTAGCGAGCCCGATCAGTTGATCCAGATTGCAGACCACTCAGAGTTACCGAGTTATGGAGGGATTGAATGAAACTCAGAACTGCACTTATCTTTGCTGTGGATGTCATGTTTGGCCTGTCAGCGTGGTCTCAGGAACATCCCAAATGGGAGATCCCACTCGACTACTCCTACGTGCACTATCAGGCCATCGACTTCGAGAGCCGTAACGGCGCCTATTACTTTGGGCAATATTTCAGTCTGGAAGGCGGCGGCGGCGGAGTCGTGTACAACTTCAGCCACAAGCTTGGAGTTAAGGCTGAATTTCAAGGTTACACCAGCAACACGAGAGTGGTGATAGTTCCGCCAGGCAATCCGTTCCTCCCGGCAGGTGGATCAGCCAGTGTCCCGGGAAATCTATTTACCTACATGATCGGGCCCCAATTCACTCTTTCCAGAGGTAAGCTCCGTCCATTCGCAGAAGGACTGGTTGGCGGCGCGCACAGCAACGTCTACAAAAATGCCTTCAATAACCTGACTTTTACGGGAATCAGTGGAGCCCCTTCCAATAACGCATTCGCGGCAGCAGCCGGCCTGGGACTTGATATTGCTGTGAGCCGACGCTTTTCCATCCGTCCCTTTGAGGTGGACTACTTGTATACCAACTTCAGCAACGTGATTGACCACCAACCAGAATAGCTGGCGCTATCTGGGCGGTGTGGTGTTGACCTTCGGTGGCAAACCTCCAATCCCACCGAGTGCGAGTTGCTCTGCTTCTCCAACCGAGATATGGTCTGGGGCCCCAGTGACAGCTACGATTAGCACGCAGAACTTCAATCCCAAGCACACGGTTACCTATAGCTGGACTTCCAGCGGCGGCAGGGCGTCGGGAACCGGAGAAACGGGAAGTGTCGAAACCACCGGTCTCGCCCCGGGGAGCTACACCGTCTCGGCTACGGCCACCGATGCCAAGGAAAAGAAGAACAATACAGCCAGCTGTTCAGCACCCTTCACCGTAAAGCAGCCGCGTGCTCCGACGGCGACTTGCTCGGCCAGCCCACAGACGATAAAGCCGGGCGATTCGTTCACACTCACGGTCGCTGCCGAGAGCCTGGATGACAGCACGTTGACGTACTCCTATACCAGCTCAGCGGGCAACATCACCGGTACGGGAAACAGCGCAACGGAGACGACCACCTCTGCCAACGCGGGCTCCACGATAACGGCAACCGCAAATGTAGTGGATGGTCGTGGCTTGAGCACGACTTGTTCCGCAGCGGTCACCGTTCAACCCTTCCCGGTTGTGACTGCTCCTCCAGAAGTCATCTCGGCCGGAGAGTGCAAGTTCAATATGTCCAACAAACCGGGCCGTGTGGACAATGAGTGCAAGGCGGTTCTGGACGAAGTAGCTCTCCAGGTCCAGCGCCAACCCAACGGCACCGTTGTTGTGGTTGGTTACACCGACGAACAGGAGACGGTCAAGATGACGCAACTGGCCGGTCAGCGTGCGGTGAATGTGAAGTACTACCTGACATCCGGAGAAGGAGGAGCGGGAATTGACGCTTCGCGTGTCCAGGTGAAGGCGGGAACGGTAAAGAGCAAGAGTGCAAAGATTTACATCGTTCCTGAAGGTGCCACTTTCGCAGAAGAATCAACCGCGATCGACGAGACGAAGGTGAAGGGTCAGCCTCGAAATGCTCCTGCGAAGAAGAGCAAGAAGGGAAGCTCGAACTGATGAAGACATTGAAATGACCAATCGTTCTCTTCTGTTCGCTGCAGTATTGGTGTCGCACGTCGGAATCATTGGGCCCAACTGAAACGTCGCTCGTGATGACCCCCAACCGCTAAGAATCCAAAACCCCAGTCAAGACTGGGGTTTTGGATGTTTCCGGGTGATTGCAAGCAGTTGCATAGTCAAATCGAGTTGTTTTTCTTCGGAGAAGTCGAATCGGCCCCCCGAGCTTGCAGACTTATGGTATTTATGGGTGTGAGTTTTCAGGCCCAGCTACTCCATCTTGAGCACCATAGGAGATTGCAATGCGCCTTTACTCCCTACCCGCCATCTTCCTTCTCTCCGCCTCTACCCTCACCACCCACGCTAATTCACTCCTGGTAGGAACAGATTTGTCACATCCCGTTGGGGGTCCAGTGCTATGCCCCGGCGCGCCCAACAATAATGTGCGGATGAGTGCAGTCACTTGTTTCTCCACAGTTGCGATCGATGATGTGAAGGTCGCAATTAGTGAATTTGGGTCCAGTCTGAATTCGGATGGTCATTTGACCGTGAATCTGACCGACGGTCTACATGTCTTCGCCGAACAGCCGAACACGTCCGGCGGAACCGTTGGAGATGGCGACCAATTGCGCAAACGGAATTCTCAGTCGAATTTACGGACATCGAGTCCAACATTCTTGGATGGGATTTCTACCTGAGCTTCATAATGTTGGGCGCAATCTCTTTCCTGACGTGCTTACATACCAGTTCCCACTGATCTTGGCTTCCGCTCAGATTCTGTTTGCTAATCATAGGTGATTCATGAACATTACAGTTGCACCACGGCTTCTAATTAAGTCCTCCCCAGAGGCTTGCGCCTAAAAACGACAGGTTTGCCATCGGTGGAAACAGTGTCGAGTTGCGTGAGCTTTGCCCCAACGAAGGACAATCGGCAGTTCGCGGTGCCGCGCCTGGAAGCCGCTGGTATCTGGCCGCAACAGGCGACAGCGCGGCGTCGTTCGCGGAGATGTGGAATCTAGCCCATGAGACGGCGAGGAGCACACAGGCTTACGTTGAACCCGACATCGGTCGTCAATGGGAGTACGAGAATAAAGTCACAGGGGCAATTGGAGCCGCGCCTGGCGAGACATGCTCCTATGATCCGCAGTCGAAGGATTTCCCCCAGGGGAGTGGTTTCGCATGGCACCTAGACCTTTCACAATTGAGAGACGCGCGCAAAGCTGTCGAGGATAGCCGGGCTACGCGTCCGTATCGGAATTCTGGACACGGGTCTGGACTTCAACCACCAGGCCGCTCCCGCAAACATACTCAAGAATCTGCAGCGAAACTTTGTCGACGACGGACGGCCTGTGAACGACGCCTCAGACCCTTATGAACGCGGACCGTTTAGAAATCCCGGCCACGGGACAGGCACCATCGGTCTCCTGGCGGGACGGCGCCTGGCCGACATGGCGCAACCAGGACAGAACGGCGATTACCTGGGTGGCGCTCCACTGGCGGAGATACTGCCTGTGCGAATCTCGCCTGGCGTTGTCCTCTTATTCACAAGCGCATTTGCCGCTGGACTGGACTACCTGATCGCCCCTGGAGGCGATGCAAACGAACGTGTCGATGTTCTTTCGATGAGCATGGGAGGCGTGCCCTCGAAGGCCTGGGCCGATGTCGTCAACCGGGCATATGAAGCGGGGATCGTTATGGTGACTGCCGCGGGAAACAACTTCCCGCTGACTCCACAGAGTCTTGTCTACCCAGCGCGATTTCAGAGAGTGATAGCTGCCTGCGGCGTAATGGCGGATGGTAAGCCATACATTCGTGAGAACGTTCCCTTCGGCAAGATGGCCGGAAACTACGGCCCCGATAGCAGGATGGCTACCGCTCTCGCTGCATACACCCCGAACACCGCCTGGGCTGAGATCAACTGCAGCGCGATTGTTGATATGAATGGTGCCGGCACATCTTCTGCGACTCCGCAGATCGCTGCCGCTGCAGCACTTTACCTTCAAAAGTACAAGGGCAAGATGGGCGCTTACGCACCCTACGAGAAAGTGGAAGCAGTCCGCAAAGCGCTCTTTGACTCTGCCGACAGCTCTGCCAGGGATTCCCACAAGTACTTCGGCAGAGGAATTCTTCGTGCTGCTGACGCGCTGAAAATAGAACCGCAACGTGGCTTGCCGATGACACTTCCGGATGATGCCGACCTAGGATTCTGGAAGGTACTGTTCGGCCATGGCATCGCCGCCGCCGGAACGCCCGATTACTCGCAGGAGATGCTTGGCGTTGAGGTTGCGCAACTGTTTCAGATCGATCCAGATGTTGCCCGCTCCATAAAAGATCCCGAAGCGGCAACAGAGCCAACGCAGGAGTTCTTTGACGCCGTGCTGGGTAGTCCGTTTGCCTCGACCGCATTAAAGAACTCTCTGCAGAACCACAAGCGCACAGCCGCGGTTCCGGGAGCGAACATGGGGAAGGGACAGCCGATCGAGCGGCCGCGGCACAAGATTATCGAGACTCCACTTCCGAAGACTCGCAGGCTGCGGATCTACGCGATCGATCCAAGTCTTTCTTCGAGAACAGAGACCGTCGCAGTAAACGACATAACCATTCCCGTGAAATGGGAAGCAAACCTTAAGCCAGGCCCTACGGGAGATTATGTTGAGGTGGTCGATCACGATCCGGCCTCGGGGTGCTTTTACCAGCCCCTCGACCTGAACGATCCTCAGCTGCTTGCATCCGATGGACTCTCTCTCGATCCAGCTGACCCTCGGTTCCATCAGCAGATGGTTTATGCCGTATCGATGCGAACGATCGGAAACTTTGAAAAGGCGCTCGGACGTAAGGTTTTGTGGTCGCCTTCCATACCACCTGGCAGTTCACGCGATGGCACGTTCGTGGAGCGTCTTCGCATCTATCCTCATGCTCTTCGCGCGAAGAATGCTTACTACAATCCAGAGAAGAAGGCGCTGTTGTTTGGCTATTTCCCGGCATTAAGCTCCGATCCCGCAAGCATCTACCCCAACGGAATCGTGTTCACGTGTCTTTCACACGACATCGTGGCGCATGAAACGACTCACGCGCTGCTCGATGGAATGCACCGCAATCTTTCAGCGGAAGGAACCGTGGACGATCTTGCGTTCCACGAGGCCTTCGCAGATATCGTAGCGCTCTTCCAGCACTTCTCCCTCCCCGGCGTGCTTCAGTTCGAGATCGCCAGGACGCGCGGTAGTTTCAAGGTGAACAACCTGCTAGCAGAGATTGGACAGGAGTTTGGCGCAGCTACAGGACTCCACGGCGCGCTTCGGAGCGCAATTGGAAGGAAACCTGATCCGACGTTGATTGATAACACGGACGAACCGCATGATCGCGGCTCGCTGCTTGTCGCCGCCGTCTTCGACGCATTTACCGACATCTACCAACGGCGAACTGAAGACCTGCTCCGCCTTGCCACTGGCGGTACGGGCATTCTCGCGCCGGGCGCAATAGCTCCCGACCTTGTTGCCCGACTTGCCGATGAGGCGCGCAAGGCGGCACAGCATGTGCTTACAATGTGCATCCGTGCGCTCGACTATTGTCCGCCTGTCGACCTGACGTTTGGAGACTACCTTCGAGCGCTGATTACGGCTGACTTTGAGGTCGTCCCAGACGATCGCTTCGCTTATCGCATCGCTTTTGCCGATTCATTCCGGCGATGGGGAATCTATCCACGCCATCTGCAGTCTCTTACGCCGGAGTCATTGCGGTGGCGCGGACTGCAGTTCGATGCATCTGCAGTGGTTCTAAAAAATGTCTTGTTGATCGCTCGCGAATTTGCAAGCAAGACGAGGTATCTCTCGGAACTCAATGAATACGAGCCCGGAAAGCCTATTAAGAAAGATACACCCCCGCGAGAGCGCATCTTTGTCTTCTCAAGAATGTGGCGGAAGAAGATTCACAATGCCCTGGCACAAGCAATTAAAGATCTAAACGAGGAGGACCGGATGAAGCTCGGGATGGACCTCGGCCTCGATTTCTCGACTGGCCGCGAGCACTTTGAATTGCACGTCCTGCGTGTCTCCGAAAAGATCAGCCCTGACAATGAAATCCAGTGCAGTCTTATTCTTCAAATTCTCCAGAGCAGGCAGGAGATGATTGCCGGCAACGCGGTACGTTTCAAAGGCGGTACCACGCTTATCGTCGATGAGACGACTCTTGCGGTAAAGTACTCGATCCTGAAGGGCATTGCGAACCAGGAGAGGCTCCAGCAACTGGAAAACTCCTTTGCGAGCTCCTCTACCCTACGACAGATCTACTTCAGCAACTCATTATTGACCGGAAGCGGGGAACGCTTCGCTATCCTTCACAGTTCGGAGAAATGATCATGGCTACGAAGAAGGCAGTATCCAAGCCAACGAGAGCTCGAAAGACTGCAACGACTAGACGTGTTAAGAGCAGCAATGCAGCCACGGCACGTTCGGACTGGAGAGTTCGAATCCGAATGTATCGCAAGTGGCTTGGCGACTGTTTCCTTCTGACCTTCCGTAACGGAGCCAAGGAGGAGCACATTCTGATCGATTGTGGTGCGCTGTCTGGAACGCCTGCGGGCAAAGCAACGATAAGAGCAGCCGCTGAAGATATTAGGACCACCACGGATGGTGCGCTCCGTGCGCTCGTCGTAACGCATGAACATTGGGACCATGTCTCGGGTTTCTCTGACGCGGCCGATATCTTCGAAGACAAGTTCAAGATCGACGAGGTGTGGGCCGCATGGACTGAGGATCCCAACCAGACCGTGGCAAAGGAAAAGAAAAAGCAGCGGCTGAACCAATTGGCGGCAATCGAGGCTGGCTTGCAGCACTGGAACAAGCCCGGCAGCACAGAGGAACAGCAGCAGATGGGTGCTGCGGTTACGGCTCTGCTCGACTTCATGCCACCTGGAGGTCTCGCCGCTTTCTCTGACGGTACAAACACTGCCATGAAGACTGCTCTTGGCCTGGGCAAGCTGCAGTTTCTTGAGCCCGGCGACATCCTCACAAAATCATGGCTGCCAGGAGTCCAGGTCTTCGTGCTTGGGCCGCCGAAGGATATCAAGGCGTTGCGGAACACGACCGGCAACGAGGACACCGACATGTATGCACTTTCGCTTGCCGCGGCAAGCGATGCCAGTCTTACCCAGGCATTCTCTGCCGCAGCCAGGGGCCAGCTTCCTGACTCAGACGTTCAGGACACGTACCGCCCATTTGACCGCTACCTGCAGTGGGACGAAGCGGTATGGGAGGATCAGAGCCAGCCATGGCACAGTCTTAGCGTTTCTTATGCTGAGGAGAAAGATCGGCGCGTCGACAACGACTGGTTGAACTCGGTCGCGGAGCTCGCATTGCAGTTGGACAGCTACACCAACAACACGAGTCTTGTGCTCGCATTTCAGTTTGAGGATAGCGGCGACGTCCTTCTGTTCGTCGGAGATGCGCAGATTGGAAACTGGCTCTCCTGGTCGAACGTCAAATTCAAGGGCAAGACGACGGTCTCCGATCTCCTCGCGAAGACCATCTTCTATAAAGTCGGTCATCACGGCAGCCACAATGCCACCCTAAAGGCTGGCGGTCTGGAAGTCATGCAATCTCCTCGACTCGTCGCTTCCATTCCGGTCGATCAAGAGTTCGCTCATCGTCCCAAGGGTGGCTGCCCAAATGGCTGGGACATGCCAGCGGGGCCTTTGCTGAAGGCAATCACAGAGAAGACTAAGGGTCGGATCCTGCGAGGCGACTCTGACTTTCCACAAGGAGCAAAGCAGCCTTCGAGGTTAAATGACCGCGAGTGGAAGGACTTTCTGAACTCAGTTAATGTCGAGGAAAACTACATCGAATACTTCGTCTCATGAGCAAGGGAGCATGCGCGTTAGTGCATCAACTATTTCTGTAGGTGTAGGTGTGGGAAGGGCGTTCTCATCATCAATGAGAACGGTTCCCAGACTGTCAGACGTAAGGCAGTGCATGCATGCGAACCATGCAGATCAAACTGGACGGAGCGATCGGCGCAAAAGTCCAGCGAGATTATCCCATCGGAAACCGGACGAAGGATCGTGCGGCAGGGAAGCGACCAGAACCCGCAATGAGTGATGAACGATGGCGCCGCCGAGTTAAAGAAAGATCGTCCTTGCGCCTAATCTCCTTATTTCACCAACCCTTGCGCGAACACCTCGATCGTCGTCTGCCCGTGGAAAGTTTCGGTTCCCGAATTACCGAAGTGGATCCAGCCTGAGTTGAAACTCTTCACCATCTCGATGTAGAGCCCGGTGCGGTCGGCTGGCATGCCCATACCCTCCAGAACGTTCTGCCAGAGTGCCTCGGGCAGCTGCACGGCCTTCACCTCGCGACCCAGCGCCCCGCCGAACGCGGCAGCCGCTTCGAGCAAGTCTGTTCCACCCTGCGGGCCGTCCACCTCCAGCACCCGCTCTCCCGTCCAGGTTTCCTGTAGCACCTTGGCGCCCGCCAATCCGATGTCTCGCGAGGCCACCAACGGAAATTTTCTCTCAAGCGGCGCATAAAAGAAGGGCATCTCACCCGTCGCGCGTATGTGGTCCATCGCTCCCAGCCAGTTTTCCATGAAACTGCCCGCGCGCAGATACGCCACAGGGATCGGAAGCGTGCGTGTTGCCTGCTCCATCAGGTGCGTCGACGTGATCAGCCCTAGCCCACTCGGTTGCTCCGAACCGATGGATGAAAGAAAGACGGCCTTGCCGGGTTTCGCCTGTTCAAGCGCTCCACGTATCGCTGCGATCGTGCGCTTCTGATCCGGCAGCCCGGGAGCCGGCGCAAAGTCCGGTGGAATCATTGCGAACACACCCTCTGCACCCGCGAAGGCGTTTGCGAGTCCGGCCGCGTCGTCGTAGGCCGACTGCACCAGTTCCACACCTCTGCCGACCCAAGCTTTCGCCTTCTCCGGATTGCGCACCACGCCGCGCACTGCCTTGCCCGCCGCGAGCAGATTCTCCGCTACCGCCCCACCAACGTTCCCCGTAATTCCCATGACTGTGAACATGCCGTTCACCTCCTATACAAGTAGATACTTATATCGATCAAAAGATGCAAGCTTTTGCTTGTATTTCCACTTTCCCTGCGAAGATATGAGGTGTGGCCGTCTTCAATCCAAACCGAAAGCGCAACGCGCGAGGCGAGCAGCGCCAGCAGGATCTCCTCCGCGCCGCAGCCGCGGTCTTCGGCCGCCTTGGTTACCACGGGACCACCACAAACGCGATTGCGACAGAAGCGGGCGTATCTCCCGCAACACTCTACCAGTTTTTCCCCAATAAGGAGGCCATAGCCAGCGCACTCGCCTCGATGTACGCTCGCGAAATGGCCGAAGCAGAACGAGCAATCGACTCCGAAGGCCGCTTGAGCTTCACAGAAGCCGTCGGTGAGCTGATTGATGTGTGCATGAGTTTCAACCTGAGGCGACCCGAGTTCCACACCCTGGTAGTCGACGCCCCGCTGTCAGCTAGCGCCCGGGAAGACAAGCATGCTCTTGGTCAGGTTTTCGTCGACTTCATCACAGTGCGCCTCCGGCGCGAGCTACCGACGCTTTCGCGCTCCGAAGCGACCCACCACGGACAGGTAGCCCTCATGATCTTCCGCGGTATTCTCGACGAGCTCGCTGCAGCCCCACCTCGCGTCCGTACGCGTCTGCACCAGGCAATGCGCGATGCCATTCTTCGCTACCTCGACCCTGTGCTCATAGAAACGAAAGCGGGACCGCGCCGTTAGAAGCGCATGGATACGATTAGCCGCTTATGGGGAGCGATCCGTTTGCGCTGAGAATGTGGTTTGCCGTTCACAGAATTTTCGAGGCTGGTCTTACTCTCACTCTATCGCGGATAACCAGTTAGGATCGATGTGCGAACGCGGCAGACGGACCAACGGTTGGATCGGCCTCATCCCCGAGGTCCATAGCTGCGATGAGACCGCTTTTCACGGTGAACACGTGTAGAACCTCGCTGTCCGAGAGAACATCACCTTGAAGGCTCTTGACGAGTTGGTGCACCTTGACGCGGGTCTTGCCTCCGTCTTCCTGGGTCATTGCAAGCGGTTCGACATGGGGATCGAACTCACCCCATTGTCGAGTCCAATAGCCGCGGATCTCTTCTTTTCCGACAACCTTGCCGCCCTCCGAAGCCTTGGGCCAGCTCACGTCTTGCGTCATCAGTGCTAATGCACCGTCGATGTCGCGATTGTTGAATGCGGAGTACGCTTGCTCAATAATGGTCTTGGTGTCTGCCATTCATTCTCCTCCAACGCTTGCCAAGCACTCGATTCTCATTATCCCGCCAATCGAGGAAGCGCATTCCACATGGACGAGTAGTCGGGTTATCGGAAACTTCATCCAGCGGCCATTTCGGAAGCCCCCAGTTCCCGAAAATTCCGTTTTTCGTGCTTAACCTATCGTTCTCATAACACCGAGAGGGGATTTACCAAGCTGAGAGACGGGGTATGAAATAAGAGGGCGAAAGGTACTCAGTTAGATGCGGCGGGAAATTACACATTCCCAATCCGAAGATTAACAGGGTATGAATACGCATATTGCTGGAATACCCAAGGCCGGGGGTACGGATATGCCATCGACTCAAGATTTTGAGGATTTGTATGGTGTTACGGAAGAACGAGCTTTTAGCTTCTGGGCGTCTCATCTTCACGAAACGATAGGAAGTGATGAGTGGTCCAGGATCCGCGATTCCACTGGGGTTTATCTTGCAAGCGTGCTTGGTCATTTTTGCCTGCAGTCGATCGATCGGGCGGATGTCCTTTCTCCGGATTACAGCCCGAGTGAGCTGGAGTTCCGGCAGTTCGCGGACCTGACCCAGATCGCAGAGATGATGATGCAGCAGCTCACCAGCGCGAAGAACCCTCTTTGGATGGAGTCAGCCGGGGCGCACATACTTCTCTATGCCGGCTTCTTTCAAAACCAAAACAAGGACCGGCACAACATTGAGTTCTATTCAGCGATGGGTAGAGAGTGCTATCTGATGGCGGCAGTCGGAAAGAGGGAGAGAACCATGAAGCTGATGGCGGCAGGCTTTCGTCAATACCTCTTCCATTTAGCCAATCTCCATCGAAATCTGCAGGAGAGCAGATATCTGATCAGGCCGGTGAACTAGCTTCCGCTGACGGGACCTGAGTCCTGTTCCGCATCCTTCGGATAGGGGAAGAACAGCTGGTTGCCGTCGGGGTCTTCGATAATCATGGTGTCATAACCCCACCAGCCATCCCTGATCGGCGCGCCACGGTTCTCGAATTCGGTTCTCAGCGCCTGCAGCGGCTCCAGGTCGATCGAGATGAAGATGCGGCTGCGCCCGGTCTTTTCGGGCTGCTGGCAGTTGAGGATGATTTCACAATCCTCGCGGTTGACCTGACCGACGAGGATCTTCCCTTCCTCCTCGTAGCGGAACCCTTCGGAGAAGCCGAGCTTTTCGGTGTAGAAGGCGATCGACCGCTCGACACTTTCGACGAAGAAGACATGACGTGAGTACCAGACGTTCATTCGATGGCTCCCGGCGCCGCAGCGATGATTATCATAGCCGGAAAGGTTAAACGCTATGCCCGACGGCCAGCGTTCTCTGTGGATTGAAGGTGACTCCTCCGTCTGGTCAGGCGGAGGGTGATGGGTTCGGCCTATAATGTCCTATGGCAATCGCTCATCCGGCCTCTTCGGAGGCTGGCCCGCAGCCAGAGTCGAATAAAAAGCCGAAGAACCAACCGGAAACCCAAGTCAGTGTAGGGGCAGAGCTGGAAGCGGCTCCTCCCGTCGCGGCTTCGCCGGTGGCGTCGGATACGATCTCTCATGGAAAGCGGACGAAGCAAGTTGATCCCGCTGCGGGGCCGGTGGATGCGGGTTCGGTCGACTCGCAGCTGGTGATGGCGGGGGTGGACGAGGCTGCTGAGCTCTCGGAGTCCTCGGCAAGCCATCTTGCGGGTAGCTCGGCCAGGGATATTCGGTCGGTGGATGCAAAGTTTCAGAGGCTGCTGGAGACTGTGCACGCGAACCGGCCCGCGGATGACCTGGATGTTATTCGCAAGGCGTGGGCGTTTTGTTTGCTGCAGCACGAGGGACAGAAGAGGGCCAGCGGGGAGCCTTACATCATCCACCCGCTGGAGGTAGGGCAGGTGCTGGCCGAGTTGAAGATGGACTCGACCGCGATTGCGGCGGGGTTGCTGCATGACGCGGTGGAAGATACGGATGTAACCTCGGCGGAGATAGCGAAGCGGTTTGGGGACCAGGTGGCGCACATCGTCGAGGGTGTGACGAAGCTGGAGAAGATCAAGTTTGCCAATCGCGAGGACCACCAGGCGGAGAACATTCGCAAGATGCTGCTGGCGATGGTGACGGATGTTCGCGTTGTCATCATCAAGCTGGCGGACCGGCTGCACAATATGCGGACGCTGGAGCATTTGAAGCCGGAGAAGCAGCAGAAGATTGCGCGGGAGACTCTGGATATCTACGCTCCGCTGGCACACCGGCTCGGCATGGGCAAGCTGCGCGGCGAGCTGGAGGATTTGGCGTTCCGGTACACCGATCCGTATGCGTACGAGCAGGTTTCGACCGAGGTGGATTCGCTGCGCGGGGCGGGCGAGGAGTTTCTGCAGAAGATTGTGAAGCAGCTTGAGGCCAAGCTGAAGGAGTTCAAGATTCAGGGGCGGGTGGAGTCGCGGATCAAGCGGCTCTATTCGATTCAGCAGAAGCTGCAGGACCAGAAGATTCCAGTGGACCAGGTGTATGACCTGCTGGCGATTCGGGTGATCTGCAACTCGGTGCAGGATTGCTATGCGCTGCTGGGGTTGCTGCATAGTATTTGGCGGCCGGTGCCGGGGAGGATCAAGGACTTTATTGCGATGCCGCGGCCGAATCTCTATCAGTCGCTGCATACGACGCTGATTGCCGAAGGCGGGCATCAGTTCGAGGTGCAGATTCGGACGGAGGATATGCATCGCGTCGCCGAGGAGGGGATTGCGGCGCACTGGAAGTACAAGGCCTCGGACAATGTGAGCGCCAAGGACGAGCAGCGGCTGGCATGGGTGAGGCAGTTGATGGAATGGCAGCGGGAGATGACCGATCCCAATGAGTTCATGTCGACGCTGAAGATCGATCTGTACCCGGAGGAGGTCTACACGTTTACGCCGAAGGGCAAGGTTGTTGTTCTGCCGAAGGATGGGAGCCCGATCGATTTCGCGTATGCGATCCACACTGAGGTGGGGAATACGACGGTTGGGGCCAAAGTGAATGGGCGGATCGTTCCGCTGCGGACGAAGCTTCGCAATGGCGATATCGTTGAGATTTCGACGCAGGCGGGACATGCTCCGAGCCGCGACTGGTTGAGTTTTACTAAGAGCTCGAGAGCACGGAACAAGATCAAGCACTGGCTGAATGAGCACCAACGCGAACGGGCGATTGAGATTGGCAGAAAGCTGCTAGATCGTGAGGCGAGGAAGTACAAGTTGTCGCTGGGCAAGTATGGCGAGGCGGACTACGACAAGGTCGCCAGTGAGTATGGATTGGGAACGCAGGCTGAGCTTCTGGCCGGGGTGGGGTTTGGGAAGTTTTCCGCACGGCAGGTGTTGAACAAGCTGGAGCCGGGGTCGACGATGACGGCGGAGCCGGCGGCGCCGGAGAGTGGGATCGGCAATACGCTGGGGCAGATGTCGGAGGCGGTGAAGCGGGTCTTCTTTGGGAAGGGCTCGGAGTCGCTGCAGGTGGAGGGGCAAGACGATCTGCTGGTGTATCGGGCGCGCTGTTGCAACCCAATCCGTGGTGAAGAGATTGTTGGGTATGTGACAAGGGGCAAGGGTGTTGCGGTGCATGCGCGGAGCTGCCCGAATGTGCAGAATTTGCTGTATGAGTCGGATAGGCGGATCCAGGTGGAGTGGTCGCCGTCGCCGACGGAGCCAGGGAGTACGAAGCCCCAGACGTATCCGGTGAAGCTGACGGTGATTTGCGATGACAGGGCGGGGCTGCTGAAGGAGTTTACGGCGATCATTGCAGATGACGGGACCAATATCCGGAGTGTGGACACGAAGCCTACACCGGAGGGAACAATGGTCGTGGACTTCGTCGTGGAGACGGTGGACGTGCGGCACCTGAACAAGCTGGTGCAGAACCTGAGGAAGGTCCCTGGGGTGCGGGATGTACAGCGAGTACAGAAGATCTGATGGGTGTCGGTTGCAGACCTGCCGTGCAAGATGTATCTTGGTTTCAAGATGATTTCTCAGTCCAGCCGAATTTCGTTTATTCTCCGCTATTGGCGCACAATAGCGGCCTCGGCGGAGTAGCTTCATCTGACAGAGTTCTGAAAATTCAGTTGATTCGACATCCATACGAGCCGCGACCATACGAGTCGCGGCTTTTGCTTTGTGTAACGCAGGGAGAAGAACGATGAATGCTATGACGAGTTTGCCGACGGCAGTGGCGGGGCGATTTGGCGCTTATGGTGGAAGATATGTTCCGGAGACGTTGATGGCGGCTCTGGAGGAGTTGGAACAAGCCTACGGCGAGGCCAAGGTGGATCCGGCGTTTCAGGCGGAGCTGGATGACCTGTTGCACAACTACTGCGGGCGACCGACTCCGCTGTATTTTGCGAAGCGGCTGACGGAGCAGTGTGGTGGCGCGAAAATTTATTTGAAGCGCGAGGACCTGCTGCACACCGGCGCGCACAAGATCAACAATGCGCTGGGCCAGGGGCTGCTGGCGGGGCGGATGGGCAAGCATCGGATCATCGCGGAGACGGGCGCGGGGCAGCATGGGGTGGCGACGGCTACAGTTTGTGCGTTGCTGGGTATGGAGTGCGTCGTCTACATGGGTGAGGAAGACATGCGGCGGCAGGAGCTCAACGTGTATCGCATGCGATTGCTTGGGGCGGAAGTGCGCGGGGTTTCGGGTGGGTCGGCGACGCTGAAGGATGCGATCAACGAGGCGATGCGGGACTGGGTCACGAATGTCCGGACGACGTATTACGTCCTGGGTAGCGCGCTGGGAGCGCATCCTTATCCGACGATGGTGCGGGACTTTCATCGCGTGATCAGCCGCGAAGCGAAGGCACAGATGCTGGAGCGGGAGGGCAGACTTCCGACTGCGATCATTGCGTGTGTGGGTGGTGGATCGAATGCAATTGGTGCGTTCTATGAGTTTCTTCCGGACGAGAATGTGCAACTGATCGGCGTTGAAGCGGGGGGACGCGGAACCGCACTCGGAGAACACGCGGCACGGTTTCAGAAGATTGGCGGCGGGCTGCCAGGTGTACTGCAAGGTACGTACTCGTACGTATTGCAAGATGATGCCGGACAAGTAAGCAGCACGCACTCTGTTTCGGCGGGATTGGATTATGCGAGTGTGGGGCCGGAGCATGCGATGCTGCATGATTCGGGGCGGGCTAGCTACGTTTCGTGTTCGGATGACGCGGCGCTCAAGGCGACCGTGACGTTGTCGCGGACGGAAGGAATTCTTCCGGCGCTTGAGAGCGCTCATGCTGTCGCGGAGGCGATTCGACTGGCTCCGACGATGACGAAGAGTGCTGTGTTGATGGTGAATTTGTCGGGGCGTGGCGATAAGGATATGGGCATTCTGGCTCGGGAGCTGGATTTGAAGGGTGCTTGAGGGATGAAGCCCACGAGCGAATGATTTGATTTGGAGGATTTGTGGCGATTGAGTTCAGAAAGAAGCCGGGGATTGTCGCGTATTTGACGGCGGGTGATCCCGACCTCGCGACAACTCGAGACATCGCGCTGGCGTCGATTGACAATGGTGCCGATGTGATCGAGTTGGGAGTTCCGTTCAGCGATCCGCTGGCGGATGGGCCGGTGATTCAGCGAGCCAGTGAGCGGGCTGTGGCGAGAGGTACTCGTTTGAGTGACGTGCTCGAACTGGCGAAGCAGCTGCGAGCCGCTAGGCCCGCTGCCGGGTTGGTTTTGTTTTCGTATTTGAACCCCGTAGTGCGCATGGGGATGAAGACGTTTTGCGCGCGAGCCGCGGAGGCAGGTGCGGATGGCGTGTTGCTGACGGACATGATCGTGGAGGAGGCGGGCGAATATCTGGAGGCGATGCGCGAGCACAACCTGGCCCCGGTGTTTCTGGCTGCGCCGACTAGTCCGGGCGCGAGGTTGAAGGCGATTGCAGGAGTGTCGCAGGGATTCGTTTATGCGATCTCTCGCGTAGGGATAACCGGGACCCAGCAGAAGGTTGCGGGAGATGCTTCTGAGCTTGTGGCGCGGTTGCGGCAGTTTACGACCCTGCCAATTGCAGTGGGGTTTGGAATTTCCAATGCCGAACATGTGAAGGCCGTGGGTGAGTTTGCCGATGCGGCTGTCATTGGCAGCGCTCTGGTGGCGCTGATTGAGAAGACATCGCCGGCCGAGGCTGCACCTGCGGTTGGACGATTTATTGCGGGGTTGCAGGCATGAAATCAGAGGGCTGTAAGAGCGACTGTGCCGGCGTTGAGCCGCATTTATCATTAGAGGAAGAACTTACTTCGCAGCGAGCTGTGCGCAGGCATGTGCCACTGCACCGAAAGGCGATTGGATGGACATCTCCGACTGGAGAAAGAAGATCGATGAGCTGGATATTGAGATTGTGCGCCTCATTAGCCAGCGTGCTGCGGCTGCGCGCGCGATTGGAGAGCTCAAACGGACGGCAGATCTTCCGGTATATGAGCCGCGTCGCGAACAGGATGTCTTCGATCGTGTGCGGGCGGCCAATCCTGGACCGCTGGACGATGCGGAGCTGCTGCATGTGTATGAGCGGATCATCGACGTGATGCGGACGTTGCAGCGACGTGATCTTTAAGGGCCATACTTGATGAATTTAGTTACGTATTAAGAGAGAGTGAAGCGAAGACGATGATAGTTGCGATGCACAGCCAGGCAACGGAAGAGAATGTACAACAGGTGATCGAGCGGATGGTAGAGCTCGGCTTTAATGTTCACCGGACGACGGGCGCGGCACAGACGATTCTGGCGGGTGTGGGGACGCCGGAACACTTCGAGGTTGCAGAGTTCAAGGTGCTTCCGGGAGTGTACGATGCGTACCGGATCTCGTCGCCCTACAAGCTGGCGGGACGGAGCTTCCGACCTGAGGGGACGACGGTCAAGTTTCCAAACGGCGTGGTCGTCGGAGGGGAAGAGGTAGTGGTGATGGCTGGCCCGTGCTCGGTTGAGTCACGGGAGCAGATTCTGACCAGCGCCAAGCAGGTTGAAGCAGCTGGCGCGAAGTTTCTGCGCGGCGGCGCGTTCAAGCCGCGGAGTTCGCCTTACAGCTTCCAGGGGATGGGGCTCGATGGTTTGAAGTTGCTGCGTGAGGTCTCGGATGAGACTGGACTGCTTGTGATCACGGAGGTGATGGAGATATCACAGATCGAGTTGATGCTGCCTTATGTCGACTGCTTCCAGGTAGGCGCAAGGAATATGCAGAACTTCAACCTGCTGCGCGAGCTGGGACATGTGCGGACGCCGGTGCTGATGAAACGCGGAATTGCTGCGACGATCGAAGAGGTGTTGTTGAGTGCGGAGTACATTCTGTCGGGTGGCAACTACAACCTGATGCTATGCGAGCGCGGGGTGCGGACCTTCGAGACGTATACACGGAACACGATGGATATTTCGGCGATTCCAGTGCTGAAGAAACTGACGCACCTGCCCGTACTGGGCGATCCGTCGCATGGTGTCGGAATACGCGATCTGGTGCCGGCTATGGCGCTCGCGAGTGTCGCAGCTGGAGCGGATGGGTTGCTGATGGAGATGCATCCTAACCCGGACAAGGCGATGAGCGATGGAGCGCAGAGTTTGTATCCGGGGCAGTTACATAAATTGATGGCACAGCTGCGTTTGCTGGCCCCGGTTGTTGGCAGAACGATCGCGGTTGGGTAAGGATGCTTGCATGATGGAGCGCATTTTCATCATTGGTACGGGATTGATTGGCGCTTCGACGGGCCTGGCACTGCGCGCTGCAGGGTTTGCGGGCCGCATCGACGGTTGGGACACGAGCCAGCTGGAGATGGCGGCTGCGGTGCAGATGGGCGCGATCGATGGCAGAGCCGCCAGCCGCGAAGATGCACTGGAGCTGGCTCGATTGGCGAATGTGGTTGTGCTTGCCGTGCCGGTGCTTGCGATCAAGGATTGGATGAGGCTGCTGGCGCCGGTGATGCGCATGGGACAACTTGTGACCGATGTGGGGAGTACGAAGCTCGAGATTGTGGAGCTTGCGCAGCAACTATTTTCTGATGGCGGGACGGCGAGTTTTTTGCCGGGGCATCCGATGGCCGGCAAAGAATCGGGTGGCGCATTGCTGGCGGAGGCTGGGCTGTTCGATGGGGCGATGTGGCTGTTTACGCCAACCAAACCCGAGATGACGGTGACGGAGAAGGAATGGCGGGGGTGGGTGGGGTGTTTTGGGTCGCGGACGCTGGACATGGAAGCGGCAAGACACGATGAACTGTGTGCATGGGTGAGTCATCTTCCGCAGATGTTATCGACGGCGCTGTCGGCGCTGCTCGAGGAGAAGTTTGGGGACGCTCCGGAGATTGCTGCAATTGGCGGGCGAGCGCTGAAGGAGACGACACGGCTGGGAGCCAGCCCGTACAGCATGTGGCGTGACGTCGCGCTGACCAACACCGGACCGGTTGCGGACACGTTGTTGGCGCTGGAGCAGCGATTGCAGCACGTTCGGGAGAATCTTCGGACGCCGGAGTTGCGCGATGAGTTTGCGCTGGCAAATAGGTTTCGACAAAGGCGATGAGAGGTTGATGCTTTAAGCTGAAATGACCCGCAGCAAATCTAAAGGAAGACCAATTGACTGTGAGTGATTTGATAAGCCGACCTAGTATCAGTCTTGCCGACGTGGTTGCTGCGCGGGAGCGGGTGCGTGGAGCGATTTATTATTCGCCTTGTCCGCACTCGCAGATGTTGTCTGCTTTGACAGGGCAGCAGGTTTATTTGAAGCTGGAAAACCTGCAGATGACGGGCTCGTTCAAGGAGCGGGGGGCGTTGAATCGGATTGCGATGCTAACCCCTGAGCAGTCGGCTCGCGGGGTGGTGGCAGCAAGTGCAGGCAATCATGCGCAAGGTGTGGCGTATCACGCGACCAAGCGGGGGATTCGAGCGCTGATCGTGATGCCGCTGGCGACGCCGCTGGTGAAGGTCACTGCGACCCGCGGATTTGGCGCGGAGGTGGTGCTGCACGGAGCAAATTATGACGAAGCTTGCGAGGAGGCGACGAGGCTTTGTGCAGCGGAGGGAATGACGTTCATTCATCCGTTTGACGATGCGGTGGTCATGGCGGGGCAAGGGACGATCGGTCTGGAGCTGCTGGAACAGGTTCCTCGGTTGGAAGCGGTGGTGGTGCCGATTGGTGGTGGCGGGCTGATTGGTGGAATTGCCTGTGCGATCAAGGAGTCGCGACCTGAGGTCCGGGTGATCGGAGTGCAGACCTCGAGGCTGCCGTCGATGCTGGCAGCGCGACTGGCGGGGCATCCAGTGACGGTGGATCCTGCCACTACGATTGCGGATGGTATTGCGGTGCGGCGTGCAGGTGACGTGACACTGCCGGTAGTCGAGAGATATGTCGACGAGATCGTGACAGTGGATGAGGACGAGATTGCTTCGGCGATCTTGGTGTTGCTGGAGCGTGAGAAGACACTGGCCGAGGGTGCGGGTGCTACGGCGCTGGCGGCGTTGCTGCAAAAGAAGACTTCGCTGAACGGCGCCCATACCGCGGTGATGGTGGGTGGCGGAAATATTGATGTGACGTTGTTGAGCAGGATTATCGAGCGCGGTCTGGTGCAGGATGGAAGAATGATCCGGTTGAGGATTCATCTGCTGGATAAGCCTGGGGCCTTGGCGGAGTTGACGCTGCTGATCGCAAAGTACCGCGCGAACATTGTGGATACGCTCTATAACAGGGCGTACTACGGTGTGAACCTCGGCGATACTACGATCGACATTACCCTGGAGACGCGCGGTCGGGAACAAGTGGAGGAGTTGTTGGCTGCGCTGACGGCGGAGGGGTACAAGCACGACAGAGTTTTGTAGGTCGTCGGAGTCAGGCCTTTTCGTAGTGGAAGTGAAGTTCCTGTTCGCTGGCTACGGGTTGGCCGTCTCTGGTTGCGGGGTGAAAGGTCCATTGCTGGACGGTCGCGATAACCGTCTCGTCGATGCCGTGGCCAAGGCCGCTGGTTATTTTGATGTCGGCGATTTTGCCTGCGGTGTCGATGACGACGTCGAGGATGACGTCGCCTTTTGTGCCTCGGGGGAGCACGGACAGGTCGGGCTTGGGCGTAGGAAAGTAGCTGGCGCGGGCGATGTCGATGTTACCGGAGCCTAGAGAGTCCGCGCCTGTGGTGGAGTCGGGATTCGGGGAGGCTGGAGAGTTCGTGTTGGGCGAAGCTGTGTCGGTCTTCGGCTTGGGCGTGGGGCGTATCGGAAGCGGGGTGTCGGCTTGAGCTTGTTGCGGTAAGGCTTTTGGAGTGGGCGTGGCGGCCTGGATCGGCGCTCGGCCGGGCAGGTAGGTGACCATGAGATTGCTGCCGCGTTCGCTGCCGGGCAGACGGATGGGAGCGATCCAGGATGCACGCTGATGGATTAGAACGCCAAGCAGGAGTAGGTGCAGTGCAATCGACACAACCGCGTGCCGCGGGCTGCGGCTGGGTGTTGCGACTGGTTTGCCGATCGTGTCGATGCTTGTTGTCTCCTTAGGCGCGCGAATCGTGTTTCGTTGGAGCAGTATAGCGGGACAATGTTGTTTAGACGCGGGTGAAGGTGGTCTGTTGCTTTTCGGTGTGTCGTTCGGTGGCGAGGGCAAGAAGGCGATCGATCAGTTGCTTGTAGGGTACGCCTGTGGCTTCCCAGAGTTTTGGGTACATGCTGATGCTGGTGAAGCCGGGCATCGTATTGATTTCGTTGAGGTAGATGCGGGCAGGTTTGGGCTTTTTGTTTTTCTTTGATTTGACGGCTGGCTCCATGAGGAAGTCGACTCGGGCCAGGCCGGCACAGTCGCAGGCGCGGAAGGCGGCGATGGCCATCTTGCGGATCTGTTTGGATTCGGATTTCGAGAGTTTTGCGGGGATGATGGGGACGCTGGTGTCGGAGTGGTACTTGGCGTTGTAGTCGTAGAACTCGGCGCCGGGCACGATTTCTCCGACTACGGAGGCCTCGGGAGAGTCGTTGCCGAGGACGGCTACTTCGAGTTCGCGGGGCTTTGCTCCGGGGCCGCCGACGCCTTGTTCGATGATGAGTTTGCGGTCGTAGCTGGCGGCGAGGTCCATCGCGGGGGCTAGTTCGCTGCGGTCGTGGACCTTGCTGATGCCTACGGAAGAGCCTAGATTCGCGGGTTTTACGAAGACTGGGTAGGTGAGATTTTTTTCGATGAGCTTGGTGCAGCGTTTGGGGTCGGACTTCCATTCGCTGCGGAGGAGGTTGACGTGTGGGGTTTGAGGCAGGCCTGCGGCGGCGAAGAGCTGCTTCATGGCGGACTTGTCCATGCCGGTGGCGGAGCCGAGGACACCGGAGCCAACATATGCAATATCAGCTGAGTTCCAAGAGGCCCTGGATGGTGCCGTCTTCGCCGAAGGTGCCGTGGAGGACGGGGAAGATGACGTCGAGGGATTGGGCGAGGGAGTTGCCTTGTTGGGCGAGGTCGGCGCTGGCGTGGCGCTTAGCTGGATGGATTTGGATTTGGGTGTTTTGAGCAGGACTGGCGCGGGTTTTGTGTCGCCGGCGAGGAGGTTCTGGGCTTCGGTGGAGGTGATCCACTGGCCTTGTTTGGTGATGCCGATGGGGACGACTTCGTAATTTGTGTTGTCTATGGCGTTTAGGATGGAGGCGGCGGAGAGGAGGGAGACCTCGTGCTCTCCGGAGCGGCCTCCGAAGAGGATGCCTACGCGTAACTTCTTCTTTGTTTGTTTTTTCGTCATGGATAGGTACAAGTTTCTCCTAGTTTTCGATTTGAACGCGGAAAAAAGTTGGGAGGGGTATCGAGGTGGTTTTTACAGGGGGTTTTGAGGTTTTTGGTGTGCTTTTTGGTGGTAAATCGTGGTGAATTTGTGGTGGATTGCGTGGTGAATCGTGGTGGATTGTGTGGTGCTTTTCGGGGTCGAAAAACACGCCACTTTCTCCGGATCTATTTTTGAGGGATTCCCGTTTTGGGAATGTGGTTCGAGTTTCTGCGCCTAATCGTTCATGAGAGAAGACTCCACAGATTGAACTAGGTTGGTCCTAGCGGTATGGGCTGGTTTAGAGTTTCGGATGGTTTAGGGGCGTGTTGGTTGTTGCGGGTGGGTGACGGGTTTTCAGCAGAGAGTTTTGTGGCGTATATTGTTTTGCACTCATCCTGCCAGGGATGAGACTCCCCGGGCCAACAAAACAAATTTGATTGATTCCGCTTCGCGGATCGGCGGACAAGTTTTCAGCTACGCGCTGAGACACCGCTGCCCCAGCAGTTCGTGGCATCCCATTGAGTTTCTGCCATGTTCCGAGATCCCATTTTGATCAAGATGCCGCTCACACTTTTTAAGGAAGGTGTCTAATGCCGACTCACACAATTACAGAGAAAACCCCTGCAGAAAAGAAGGACCAGAAGACGGTGGTTACGCCCGGTGGTCCGCGTCTGAAGGAAAATACCGTTGCCGTTCAACCGGGACAGGCTGTTCGCGAGAGCGCTGCCGGTGAGTTCGAAGTGGTTACGGCGAAACAAAACATGAAGACTGACGGGTTGCCGGCGACGGCTACCGATCTGGTTCTTACGCCGGGCGGGTATCGCTCAAGCTCGCAGGTTCACCATGTCGAGTCGGGCGCAGTCATTGACAGTGCGAAGAACCAGCTCAAGTTGATGGACGCCAAGGGCAAGGTTCTGGCCGACCTGGGCGAACTGGTGCTGAAGCCTAAGGGCAAACCGCTGATGCCGGAGAATGTCGGGCTGCATCCGTCGGTGGTGCCGGCGCTTGGTTCGGGCTGGATTGTGTATGCATCGTGGACGGAGAACGCGGCGCCAGTGTCGCGGTTTACGACGACGTGGGTGGTTCCGCCAGCACCTGCAACGCAGTCGGGACAGACGATTTTTCTGTTCAACGGAATTCAGAACGCGACGATGATCTATCAGCCGGTGCTGCAGTGGGGCCCGTCTGCGGCGGGAGGAGGCAACTACTGGGCGGTTGCGAGCTGGTATGCGGATGGACAGGGAGGCAAGTCATTTTATAGCTCCCTGGTGCGGGTGAATCCGGGGCAGGTGCTGGTGGGTGTGATGACGGAGACGGGACAGTCTGCGGCTGGGTTCAGCTACAACTGCCAGTTCACGGGTATCGCGAACACGAGCTTGCCGATTCAGAATGTGCAACAGCTTTACTGGTGCATCGAGACGCTGGAGTGTTATGGCCTGCAGAAGTGCTCGGACTATCCGCAGACTTGCAGCACGGCGATGAAGAGTATCGAGATCGAAGCGGGCGGGAAGGTTGTGACTCCGGCGTGGGCTGCGACGAACTCGGTGACGGATTGCGGGCAGCACGCGGTTGTTGTGAGCAATGCGTCGCCGGGCGGCGAGGTGGATCTTTTCTATAACAACTCCACGGCCTCGGTGTTTACGGGAAAGGTCACGCTGGGCGATACGAGCCCGAAGAGTCCGGCGCTGGCTTCGCTAAATGGGAAGCTGTATATCGCGTGGAAGGGCGACGGAAACGATCACCTGAACGTGATGTGTTCGCCGGATAACGGTATGACCTTCGGCGGGAAGTTTGTGTCTGGGGATACGAGTCCGCAGGCGCCAGCACTTTGTGTCCACAATGGCGGGCTCATCATCGGCTGGAAGGGTGATGGGAACGACAATCTGAATGTCGCTCATGTGAACCTGGCGGGCAATGCGGTGACTGGGTTCTCGAATAAAACAGTTCTTGGCGATACTAGTCCGGTGAGCCCGGCGCTGGCGTCGTTGAACGGCCGTCTCTACATTGCGTGGAAGGGTGATGGGAACGACAACCTGAATGTGATGTACTCGGCGAACAACGGAACGACTTTCGGAAACAAGTTTGTGTCCGGGGAGACGAGTCCGCAGGCACCGGGGCTGGTTGTGCATAACGGTGCTCTCTACATTACGTGGAAGGGCGATGGAAACGACAACCTGAATGTGGCGAAGGTGAATATTTCGGGCAATTCGATCACCGGGTTTACGAACAAGGTTGTGTTGGGGGATACGAGTCAACTGACTCCAACGCTGACGTCGGCGAACGGCAAGCTGTATCTCGGATGGAAGGGCGATGGGAACGATTTATTGAATGTCGAGAGCTCGGCGAACAATGGAGCGAGCTTCGGGAGCAAATACACTTCGTTCGAGACGAGCCCGCAGGCTCCGGTGCTGTGCACACATAATGGCCGGGTCTATATCGCGTGGAAAGGGGATGGCAACGATAACCTGAATGTCGCTCAGCTTTGCGGCTAAGGGGGACATTGCTGTTTATGAGCGGGCCCGCCTTCGGGTGGGCCTGTTCTTTTTGTCAAATTTTCGTCACTGGCTGATGGCGTGGAAGGGCTCTGAAGATGAGGATGCCGCGGTTCGCGGTGGGTGCTCTGGGGATCGCTTTTACGGTGCAACGCTATTGTTTTGATTGATTTAGATTTTTGGCTACGAGGTGGGTTCCGTGTCAGGTTGAAGCGAATCGGCTTTGGGGGAGCCCGATTTGGTAATTCAGGCGAGGTAAATCAACGGTTTGAGGGAGCCATTGTTCGATAGTCGGACGTATACTGAGCGGCACACGAGAGCTCGCGAATCGTGCAGGTGTGGAGGCGCGATATGAAGATCCGAATCGGACATGGAATGTTCGTTGTGCTGGCGCTGTCAATGGCCGGTGTGGTGGCGCCTGCGCAGAGTAATCCAACAGCAGATACGAGTTCGGCAGACGCCACTGTGGCGACCACCCAGCCGACGACTGCAGCGGCACCGGACAACGGTGCGAAGCCAGGAGATTCGCATGTCAGGATCGTGCGACTGAGCGATGCGAAGGGCATGCTTGCGCTGGATCGCAAGACGGGCCTGGGATTCGAGCAGACGATGCAGAATATGCCGATCGTCGAGGGCGAGAGATTGCAGACGGCGGAGGGTTACGCCGAGGTGGAGTTTGAGGACAACAGCACACTGCGGCTGGCCCCAAATTCGCAGGTGGATTTTCCGCTGCTGGCGCTGCGGAGCACGGGAGCGAAGGCTTCGACGATGAGTGTGGTGAAGGGCACCGTGTATGTGACCACGGAGAGCACGAAGGGCAACGAGATTCTGTTGGTGGCCGGGGAGACGAAGATTAATGTGTCGCCTTCGACGCATCTGCGATTGCAGGTTGCAGACGGGAAGACTGTGTTGTCGGTCTTCAACGGAACTGCAGAGGTGCAGAAGGGCGCTGAGACGACGGTGGTGGCGAAGAAGCAGTCGCTGACGCTGGATGGGGACCAGGTGATCGTTGCGAAGAAGGTCGCGGGGGAGCCGTACGATGCGTGGGATAAGGAGTCGAACGAATATCACCAGCGCTATTCGGCTGCGAATACATTTGCGGGCGGCGGGAATTCGTTTGGTCTGAGCGACCTGAACTACTACGGGAGCTTTATTAATGTTGGAGGGTCGGCGTTCTGGCAGCCGTATTTTGTTGGATCGGGATGGAGTCCTTATGCCAATGGAGTGTGGGCGATGTATCCGGGAGCGGGCTACTCGTGGGTATCGCCTTATCCATGGGGATGGCTGCCGTATCACTCGGGCAACTGGTCGTTCTTGCCAGGGTACGGATGGGGCTGGCAGCCGGGCGGCGGATTCAACGGATTGAACAATATGACAAACGGAACCATGATGACTGGAAATATGCCCACGGGTGGGGGTGGTATGCCTGTGAACGGGATCGACAGGAGCACGATGCATTCGCCGACGCGGCCGGCCATGCCGCAGGCGCCTACGGCGGGAGCGACGAGATCTTCGCTTGTGATGGCGAACGACAAGCCGATTGTGATGTCGAGACCAGACAGAGATGGGAACTTCGTGTTTCAGAAGGATTCGGCTGGGCTGGGTGTGCCACGAGGATCGCTGGGGAATCTGCACCACGTAAACAACGACGTGGGCCGGCATGGATCGGCGAGCATGCCGGTGTATGCGGCTACGCCCGGTGGGATGGATGGTAATAATGCCCACAGTGCGACCCGTGGACCTGCGACTCTGCGGCCTGGATACGGCGGAGATGGCCAGATGGGGCCACGTGGGAATACAGACGCTGCTTCGGGTGCACGGCAGGGCGGGCATGACGGGTCCAGAGGTGGCGGGCAGGGCGGCTACGATGGATCGCGAGGCGGGGGGCAAGGGTCTCCGTCGTATCACGGTGGTGGCGGTGGCGGCGGTCAGCCGGGGGCGCTGCGGCTCCTACAACTTCGGGCAATTCTGGTAGCAACGCTGGAGCTGTCACCAGTGGCGGCGCCAGTCGTGGCCCGATCTCGATGCCGAAGTAGAAACTACGGATCATCGCAGATGCGGTTAGCAGCGGGGAGAACTGTGTCGTACTGCGCCGGTCTCTCCGGTCCGCGCGGATTCGCTGGCTTTGTCGTAGTCTGACATAGAAGGAGAGTTTTCTATGTCGGATGAAGATTTGAAGGCTGAGATTGAGCGGTTGCGTGCGGAGAACGACAAACTGAAGAACAAGGGTGTGCGGGGACTCAGCCTGAAGGTGAGTGAGAAGGGCGGAGTGTCGCTGTATGGTGTGGGGCGGTTTCCTGTGACTCTGTATAAGGAACAGTGGCGCAGGATTCTGGGTATGGCGACGGAGATCGAGGCATTTATCGAGGAGAATGAAAGCTTGCTGAAGAGTAAGGAGTAGGTTGCTCTCTTAGGGGAGAGAGCTTCCTAGACGTTGAACTTGAAGAAGAGGATGTCGCCGTCTTTGACGACGTACTCCTTGCCTTCGGAGCGGAGGAGGCCAGCTTCTTTGACGGCTTGCTCGCTGCCGTATTTGAAGAGGTCGTCGGAGGCGTAGCAGTCGGCCTTGATGAATCCCTTTTCGAAGTCGGAGTGGATGACGCCTGCGGCGCCGGGGGCTTTGGTGCCGCGGCGGATGGTCCATGCGCGGACCTCCTGCACGCCTGCGGTGAAGTAGGTGATGAGGTCGAGCAGGCGGTAGGCGGAGTGAATGAGGCGGTTGAGGCCGGGCTCTTTGAGGCCGACGGATTCGAGGAATTCGGTGCGCTCGGCTGGTTCGAGCTGAGCGATCTCGGATTCGAGTGCGCCGCAGATGCGGACGACCTGGCTGCTCTCTTCTGCTGCGCGCTTTTCTACGGCTTCGGTGTAGGCGTTGCCGGTGAGGAGGCCGGACTCGTCGACGTTGGCGACGTAGAGCTGAGGCTTGGCGGTGATGAGGAAGAGGTCGCGGGTGTAGGGTTGCTCTTCGTCGGTGAGGTCGACGGTGCGGGCGGGCTTGCCGGCTTCGAGGGCTTCTTTCAGCTTGGAGAGGGCGGCGAACTCGGCCTTGATCTTGTGGTCTGCGTTGGCGGGCTTGTTGAGCTTCTCGACTTTGGCGTGGCGCTTGTCGACGGTGTCGAGGTCGGCGAGGAGGAGTTCGGTGTTGATGATGTCGATGTCGTGGAGCGGGTTGACGCCGCCGGCGACGTGGACGACCTCGGGGTCGTCGAAGCAGCGGACGACGTGGCAGATGGCGTCGGTGGCGCGGATGTGGCCGAGGAACTGGTTGCCGAGACCTTCGCCCTTGCTGGCGCCTTCGACGAGGCCGGCGATGTCGATGAACTCCATCGTTGTGGGGACGAGGGAGTTGGGCTTGATGAGCTCGGAGATCTTCTCGAGGCGCTCGTCGGGCACGGTGACGACGCCGGTGTTGGGGTCGATGGTGCAGAAGGGATAGTTGGCGGCCTGCGCCTTGGCCGAGGTGAGGGCGTTGAAGATGGTGGATTTTCCGACGTTGGGGAGGCCAACGATTCCGCAGTTCAATGGCATGTTTTGCTGTTTCCTTGTTACGAGGCTTGCTTTGGCGTCGTGGGATTGTCTTTAACAGGATAGTTCATTGGCGGATCTGGGGTGGGACGATGAATTTTGGTCCAAGTAGCGGTTTTCCAGTTGCTACAAATGCCATGGACTCGTCTAACTTGAATGCAGATGAAGGCCGCGATCTTCCAATGCTGCGTACTTGTCGTGGCGCTTCAAGGCGCGAGTGTGGCCCAGACGACACTGCACACGACGACCACGCTCGTTGTCGTTCCGACGCTGGTGCAGACCACGGGCAAGGAGCCGGTGGCTTCATTGACGGCGGCGGACTTCGTTCTGACGGACAATGGCGTTCCGCAAAAGGTGACGCTGGAAGAAGAGACGAAACGGCCGCTTTCGCTGGTTGTGCTGATGCAGACGGGTGGGGTCGCTCGGGGGCAGTTTGCGAGCTACGTAAACCTCGAGACGATGCTGGCTTCCCTGCTTGGCGGCGCGCCTAACAGGGTTTCGATTGTGAATTTTGATAGCCGGCCAGAGGCTGCGTCTCCGTTCACCACTAATGTTGCAGAGTGGCGTGAGGCGATCGATCATCCGGATCAGGGTGATAGTGGCGCAGCGATCTTCGATGGGATTTCCTTTGCTCTGTTGAAGAAAGAGCCTGTCGGCAATCGCCGGGCTATTTTGCTGATCAGCCAGGAGCACGATAACGGCAGCAAGACGCAGATGAAAGAGATTGTCCGGGAGTTGGGGGAGACGAACACTGCGATTTACAGCGTCACTTTTTCTGCAGAGAAGGCGGAGGCGAAGCTGGCGTTTACGGAGCCAGCGCATGAATCCGCCGCTTCCGGGTATCGGGCAAAACTATGCCAAGTTGGATGCGCCGTTGCGGCTCATCTTTGGGGCGATGCGGAAGAACTTGTCTGCGGAGGTGGCGAATCTTTCCGGCGGCGAATCGATGAGCTTCGACGGCCGCGGCTAGTTGGAGGAGGATATGAATGTTCTCAACAACCACATTCGCAATAGTTATATTCTCAGCTTTCCTCCGACCTCGACGGAGCCGGGGCTGCATACGATTAAGGTTTTGCTGGCCCATCATCCGGAGATGGTCGTGTCGGCGAGAACGAGTTACTGGGCTGCGTATGAAAATAAATGACTGCGAGCCTTGTGGAGGCAGCGGGGCAGGGTTCTACATGGGCGACGCCAGATCAAGATGTTTTGACTCAAATTTTCAACGGTTACTGAGTTGCCAATCCGTCTAACCTTAGAACCTGGATGAAAGCTGTTTTTCAATCCGGCATCCTGGCCGCAGCCCTTACGGGCGCAGCGGTGGCGCAGACGACACTGCATACGACGACTACGCTCGTGGTTGTTCGAACGCTGGTGCAGACAGTTGGCAAAGAGCCGGCATTTTCGTTGACTGCGGAGGACTTTGTCTTGACGGACAATGGCGTTCCGCAAAAGATCACCCTGGAAGAAGGAACGAAACGGCCGCTGTCGTTGGTGGTGTTGATGCAGACGGGCGGAGTGGCCCATGGCCAGTTTGCGAGTTACACGAACCTCGAGACGATGCTGGCTTCCCTGCTTGGCGGAGCGCCGAACAGGGTCTCGATCGTGAATTTTGACAGCCGGCCAGAGGCTGCGTCTCCGTTTACCACTAACGTCGCGGAGTGGACCGATGCGATCAACAAGCCGGATCCGGGCGACAGCGGGGCGGCGATCTACGATGGGATTTCCTTTGCTCTCGATCTGTTGAAGAAGGAGCCTGTCGGTAATCGCCGGGCTATTTTGCTGATCAGCCAGGAGCATGATAGCGGCAGCAAGACTCCGATGAAGGAGATTGTGCGGGATTTAGGCGAGACAAATACTGCGATTTATAGCATTACTTTTTCCGCGGAGAAGACGGAGGCGAAGCTGGCGTTCAAGGAGCCGCATGTGAACCCGCCGATTACGGTAGTTGCTTCCGATGGCTCGATCAAGGCTTATAACGATCCAGCGAGGCCTTTTAACGGATACTTCAAGCTTGACGCGCCTTTGAGGCTGATCTTTGGCGCGATGCAGAAGAATTTGTCTGCGGAGGTCGCTCAACTTTCAGGGGGCGAGTCGATGAGCTTCGACAATCGGGGAGAGCTGGAGGAGGACTTGAGTCTCCTGGGCAGCCACATTCGGAACAGCTATGTTTTGAGTTTCTATCCGACCTCGACTGAGCCGGGTCTGCATACGATTAAGGTTTCATTGGCGCACCATCCGGAGCTGGCGGTGTCGGCGAGGACGAGCTACTGGGCGGAAGATTCGAAATAATAGACGAAATGCTTGTTGTGGAAGCGTGGTCCGGTTAGGCTAGTGGGGACGTTCGAGGAGAGTGCAATGCGGCGAGATTCTTTGATGAGTGCAGCGATGATGTTGGCGGTGTCGGGGTTTGCGTTTGGGCAGGCGCCGGCGGCTCCTGCTGGGCCGACCGGGCCGGCGGCCGAGGTTCAGCGCGCCTATGCGGCGCAGAAGGACAATATCTTGAAGGCAGCGGAGAAGATGCCGGCGGACCAGTATCAGTACAAACCGACGCCTGAAGTGCGGACGTTCGCGCGCGTTGTGAACCATGTGACCGAGGCGCAGACTCGAAGTTGCGGCACGGCCAACCACATCGCTCCGGCTGATATGGTGAAGCCGCCTGCGGACACGGCGGACAAGGACGCCATCATCGCTGGGCTGAAGGCTTCTTTCGCGGAGTGCGACAAGGCGTTTGCGGCGACGACCGATGCGAACTTTACCGAGATGTTTACGGTGGGACCAGGGAAGCGCTCGCGCGCAGGGCTGATGTGGGGAACGGTGTCGCACGACAATGAACAGTATTCGACGCTGGCGATGTATTTGCGGTTGAAGGGTCTGGTACCGCCAAGCAGCGAAAAGTAAACGACTCTGAGTACATGCATGGTTGGACGCGGCCCCTTCTTTATTACGGGCCGCGTTCTTCGTTGCGGGCTTAGAATTGTTGCGTTGAGGTGACCGGCGGGTCGCAACCGGCGAATTGTTGATCTGAATTTTTAATCGAGGAGATCCGATGAGACGAATGCTTGTTTGTCTGGTGATGTTAGTGTCGTGTTTTGCTGGTGCTCAGGAACAGAAACCGATGACGCTTAAGGCCGTGTTGCTGGAGCAGCTGCGTTCGACGCATAACAAGGCGGAGTGGTTTGTGCCGGCGAATACGGCGGTTGCAGGGCTGACGCCTGCGCAGGCGAGCTGGACGGACAAGAGTGGAAACCACTCGGTGGGGCAGCTGGCGAATCACCTGTTGTTCTGGGACCGCGAGTCGTTGATGAAGTTCAAGGGAGAGAAGCCGCCGAAGTTCAGTGGCAACAACGATGAGACCTTCAACGACTTCGATGAGAAGAGCTGGACCACGACGGTGACGCAGCTCGATGCGGTGATGACTGAGTGGGAAAAGGCAGTGGAGGCCGCGGATGATGCGAAGATCGCCTTGTGGGCTTCGAGAGTTGCGCATGTGGGAGCGCACAATGCTTACCACATTGGGCAGATGGTTTATGTGCGGAAGCTGCAGGGGGTTTGGGATCCGGCAAAAGGGGTGAAGTAGGCAAGCTGAAAAAACTGCAACCATTCAACATTCCCCGGCGTCTATGCACCGAGAGTGGTCGCGTCGACTGGCGATCTTGAGGCCTCTCCGATGGGAGGTACGGAATGACAGTGGTTGCACCAAGTTGGATCCGGACATTTGTCTGGGTGGCGGTAATTTTTGCGGTTGGCTTTTTTTGTCTTCAGTTCATTCGACCGACTTTGACGAATCCTCCGGTGACGGCCGAGCTCCAGGCGCCTCCCGAAGTGAAACAAATTTTAAGAAATTCCTGTTACAACTGCCACTCGAATGAGACGCAACTGCCCTGGTTCGACAAGGTGGTGCCTGCCTATTGGCTTGTAACGAGCGATGTGAAGGAAGCAAGGAAGCACCTGAATTTTTCCGAGATCGGCAAGCTTCCAGCGGCGCAGCAGAAGGCGTTTCTGTTTGAGGCGGTGAACATGATCCAGTTGGGGGCGATGCCGCTGCCGTCGTATTTGCATGTGCATCCGGGAGCGGCGATTACGCCGGAACAGCTGGCGGTGTTGAGAAATTATCTGACTGCGCCGGCAGATAAGGATGCGACGGCTGCAGCAGAGGCCGCTACCAGAACCGCCAGTGCTTCGAGTGCTGCCGATGCTCAGTACGACAAGTGGGTTCACGCAAGCAGTGTCGCGGTGGATGTGCAGCCGGAGTTCAACGGGGTGGCGTTCATCCCGGACTACAAGAACTGGAAGGTGATCAGCAGTACGGATCGGTTTGACAATCACACGATGCGCGAGATTCTGGGGAACGATGTTGCGGTAAACGCGATTGCGGAGGGGCACATCAATCCGTGGCCTGATGGGACGACGTTTGCCAAGGTGACGTGGGCCCAAACACAGCCGGATGTGAATGGTTTCGTGAAGACGGGGGCTTTTGTGCAGGTGGAGTTGATGGTGAAGGACGCGACGAAGTATGCGTCGACCGAGGGGTGGGGATTTGGGCGGTGGCGAGGCACGGATCTGAAGCCGTATGGGAAGGATGCGGGGTTTCAGAATGAGTGCACGAGTTGCCATGCTCCGATGGCTAAGAACGATTATGTCTACACGATGCCGATTGGAGGCCAGCAGTGAGAGTGGCGAACGTTTTCTTGCTGGGCGTTGTGATGGCGGTTGGCGTGGTTGGGTGTTCGGATAAAACGAATCCGCGCGTTGCGACGAAGCTGAATCAGGATGCGATGCTGGTTGGCGATCTGCCTGCGAATCCGCTTCAGGGGAGGGTGATTACGTCGTGGATCGATAAGCGGAATGCAACTATGTCTACGATGTTCGGCAATGATGTCGCTGTGCAGAATGCGCGGACGAAAGCAGTGGTGCCTTATCCGGTTGGAGCAGTGTTGTCGGTGGTGACGTGGAGCCAACAGGAGGACGCGCGATGGTTTGGGGGGAATATTCCCAAGGGCGTGAAGGCAGTGGAGTTTGTAACGGTGACTGCGCCGGGAGCCTATTCTTACGAGAGGTTTGAAGGGTCGCCGCTGAAGAAGGTGGCGAGCGGGAAGGGTGGCGATCCGGCAGATCGGGCGGGGTATCTGATGTCGGTGCGGGCGGCGGTGATGCCTTAGCTTGTGCGAGGGGCGCGGCTTTTCCACGGTGTGAGGGCTTTGTATTCGGGCGTGCTGGTGACGGTGGCTTTGGTGGCGGCGAGGAGTTTGCGGCGAATGAGCCAGGCTACGGCGGACTGCGCGGAGCTTTTGGAGATGCCGATGGATTCGGCGAGCTCCTGATAGCTGATGGTGACGGAGCCGCGGCGCTGCTGGCCATAGTTTTGCTGCTCGGCGGTGAACCAGATGTAGACCAGAAAGCTGGCGGGGCGGCGATCGTGGCCAACGAGATCGCGCATCAGGACTTCGGTGATGTAGGGATCGAGTTTGAACATGGCTATACCGATTGATGGTATAGCAACTACTACCAGATTGCGATAAAGCGGCGTGGACGATATTGTCTTTTCTGTGCTGAAGCACATGGAGGCGAGTAATGATTCGTGGCGTGAAGATTGTGAGTATTCCGGTGACTAACCAGGATGTGTCGCTGAAGTTCTATACGGAAAAGCTGGGGTTCAAGGTGGCGACGGATCAGGAGATGGCGCCAGGCGGGCAACGTTGGATTGAGTTGATGATTCCGGGTTCGGATACGAATCTGGCGCTGTTTACGGCGCCTGGGCATGAGAGCCGTATCGGTGGGTTCCAGCCGATGACGTTCTGGACCGATGATGTGTTTGCTACGGCGGAGCAGATGAAGAAGAAGGGCGTCGAGCTGGCGGCCGAGCCGAAGAAAGAGATTTGGGGGACGATGGCGAAGTTCAGGGATCCGGATGGGAATGAGTTTGTGTTTTCCAGTCGGTGAGTGCGGGCAATTACCCGACGCGCGATGGGTCAAGCGCTTGGGGTGAGACCATCGCGAAAACCCTGGCGCCAAGTGCTCCACTTCGGGGTCCAGCCAAGATCCGCTTTGCTTTTGCATTGGAGACCCCGCGAATCTCGTTCATCAGGGTGACGATGTGTTCGCCTATGAGGACGCGGGCTAACCAGTTTGGGACGTTAATGGGGGGCTTTGCGCCGACGCATTGGGCGAGAAAGGGAAGCCAGTCGGAGACGGGGGCCGGGTCGTCGTCGACGATGTTGTAGAGACCGGGCTTTGCGTTGGTAAGGGCGGCGAGTGTGGCGCTGGCGGCGTCGTGCAGGTGCAGGAAGGACCATACGCCGGTTCCCTTTCCGACCATTGGCACTTTTCTTTTGCGAATGTCCTCGATCATGGTGCCGTCTGACGCGATGGAGCTGTGTGGGCCGTAGAGTGGGCCGTAACGGAGGACGGTCCCGGTGAGGCGGGTTTCGCCGAGTACGGTTGCTTCGAGCGTTCGCAGAGCATTGAGGATCGCCTTCATACGGGGTGGAGGTGTTGGGTCGAGTGCGTCTTCCTCTGTTTTGAGAGAAGTTCCTGTGCGGGCATAGGGCCACCCGGCGAAGCTTTGCCCGACAAATTTTTCTGCGCCTGTGTTGATTGCGGTGGTGATGAGATTGCGGGTGCCTTCGATGCGGAGACGGTTTGTGAGCGCGAAGTCGCGGTCGAAGTGGCGGAGGTCTATGCGTGGGGGGATGGCGGTGAGTTGATGGATAACGATCTGTGGCTTGATTTGATCCACGTGTTTGTTGACGGCGAGTGGATCGAGCGCGTCGAAGAGGACCGGAGTTGCGCCGAGGCGTTGGACACGGTCCTTGTTTGCGGAATTGCGGAGGACGCCGAAGACTTCGTGTTGCTGCTGGACGAGAAGCGGGATGAGGGTTTGGCCTACGGCTCCAGATGCTCCCGCCAGAAGTATCCTCATGTGCATCACCTCCGGTAGATTGGATGGTTGCCGTGGAAAAGGCGATGCTCCGGAGCAGTCTTGTGCAGGGCAGTTCGCGGGCATCTAAGTTTCTAGCGATGGCGTGTTGCTGGGAGGCGCGTATGAGCGACCAATTTAATTTGCAGCGGTTTGTGGATGCGCAGGCGGGAGTGATTGATCAAGTTTGCGCGGAGCTGCGAGCGGGACAGAAGCGGAGCCATTGGATGTGGTTTGTGTTTCCGCAGATTAGCGGACTGGGAAGCAGCGGGATGGCGGTGAGGTATGCGATCTCTGGCCGGGAGGAGGCACGCGACTATCTGGACCATTCTATTTTGGGGCCGAGGCTGCGGGAGTGCACGGGAGTTGCGGTAGAGGTGGAGGGGAAGACGGCCACGGAGATCTTCGGGTATCCGGATGATCTGAAGTTCCATTCGAGCATGACGCTGTTTGCTGAGGTGGAGGGCCCGACGGAGCGTGTATTTCATAAGGCGCTGTTGAAATACTTTGGCGGGAAGGCCGACCAGGCGACTTTGGATCGGCTCGCATCTGCAAAATGAAGTTTCCTGAGGCTTTGATTCAAGGCTGGCGGAGTCTGATAGAAAAAGCGTGCACGGCTGCGGTGGGTCGGCCTGCGCGATTTCGCCAAATATTCGTGGCATTGCGATTAATGTGGCCATAGGCCCAGAGCAGGAGATAATGACCCAAATGCTAACGTTTTCAGCAGGGTGAAGGATATTTCAGTCTGGGTGGAAGTTCTATGCGTGACGTAATGAATCGCGAACTCGTTGAAGAGCATATTGAGAGGCTGCGAGGGAGCAGCTATCGATGGCTCGACTTCGATCCGGTGCTGGAAGATAAATTCGAGCGAGATACGGCGCGTGAGCGATCGCATCGGCTCTGGCTGGAGGGGTTGCTGGCGATTCTTTTTCTGAACGGATGTCTGATGGTGGACTACCTCTTGGTGAACGACCAGATGCTCGCGACTGCATTGAAGCGGACTATGGTGGTGACTCCGCTGGCGCTTGTTGTGAATTTCATGATGCGCATGAAGCTCAGACGATGGATGCGCGAGGGCAGCGTCGCGCTGGGAATGACTCTGATTTGCGGCATCAATCTTAATGTTGAGGGAGGATCGACAGCTGCGACGGCGATGATGGGCATGATGTCCGTGGTGATAACGGCGCTGTTTGCGAATGTGGTGATGCGCCTGCGGTTTGCGTATTCCACGGCGGCCACGGGTTTGATGTTGGCGGCGGGGATCTGGTTTGCGTTTCACGCGAGCGGGCTGCAGTGGTCAGAGAAGGTCATCGGGATGAGCATGATGGCGCTTGGGGTGGCGATGACGCTGACGGCAGCTTACAGCCTGGAGCGGCAGGAGCGGATCGGGTATCTGCTTTATATCAATGGGCAGTTGCAGAGTGCGGAGTTGCATCGGCTGTCGAACGTGGATCAACTGACGGAGTTGCCGAACCGCCGGGCGTTTGAAGAGCACTTTGAGACGCTGTGGGGAGAGGCGATGCGGACGGACGCCTCGCTGAGTGCAATTGTCATCGATATCGACCACTTCAAGGTAGTGAACGATGTGTACGGACATCTCTACGGGGACGAAGTGCTGCGGCATGTCGCCAGTTTGTTGCCGCAGATGCTGGGTACTGAGAGTGATCTAGCTGCACGATTTGGGGGAGAAGAGTTTGTGATCTTGCTGCCGAATACGGAGGTGGAGGGGGCGATCGCGGTGGCGGAACAGGTTCGCAAGCTGGTGGAGACGACTGCGCCTCCAGTTCCGGAGATGGTCGCCGACGGCGAGACATTGCGGTTGACGGTAAGTTGTGGAGTGTCGACGTGTGTGCCGGATGCGGCGATAGGCCGCGAGAGATTGTTGAGGAATGCAGACCGCGCACTGTACGAGGCCAAGCATAATGGACGCAACCGGGTGGAGGTGCGAGGCTGCGAGGCGGGGGCGTCGATGCAGCTATTGGAGAGAATGAGTGTCAGCCGCTCCAATGGGCGAGGCTCTGAGAAAAAGGCGGGGTGAGGGGTTACGCAGAGATCGAGGCGTCTCTTCCTTCCTTTGGGCAGGCTCCCTTCCAGTGAGTTCAACTTGAGGCGAGAACGGCACACGACGGATTGATATTCACTTCGTCTGAATCGGTGGGAGCTCACGAATCTTAATGTTGCGGAAGGAGACGGGGAAGCCGTGGTCCTGCAGCAGGATGTAGCCGTCGTGGAGCTTCACCGAAGTTGGGCCAGACGTGATATTTGCTGTCGGCGACGAGCTGTCGGAACTGTGGGGTGAAGCGGTCGTACTCGACGACTTTGACGCCGTTGAGCCAGTGCTCGCCATGTGCTCCGCGGACGACGATACGTGCGGTGTTCCATTCGCCGACTGGCTTTGCGGGCTTGTCTCTGGCGGCGGGGATCATGTCGTAGAGCGAGGCGAGGGTGCGGTCGCCGTCTTTGCCTTTCTTCGCGTCGGGGTGAACGGCGTCGTCGAGGATTTGATATTCGAAGCCGATGGAGGAGCCGGGACCTTTGTTGAGGTCGGGATCGACGAAGTATTTGATGCCGCTGTTGGCGCCCGGCGTAATGCGGAAGTCGACGGTGAGTTCGAAGTTGGTGTACTTGCGCGTGGTGATGATGTCGCCGGCGTCGCCGCCCTCTTCGCCGCCGTGATCGGTTACGGTGAGAAGGCCGTCTTTGACCTCCCAGCCTGTAGCAGGGAAGGTGGGGGCGTGGGTGCTGCGCCAACCGTTCGTGGTCTTGCCGTCCCAGAGGAGTTTCCAGCCGGCCGCCGCCTCTTGCGTGGAAAGCGTGTTCGGTGCGGTCTGCGCGAGGGCCTGAACGGTGCCGACTAGAACTGCTGCTGCGAGAAAGGCTGCTCGGCTGGACATAGGTTTCCACGATACGCATTAGGCGCGCGGTTGCCTAGGAGCGGCTTACAGCTGCCGGGTGAAGCCGCCTGAGCCGGGTCTAAAGGAGCTGGCCCGGAGCGGATTTAGGGCTGCTAGTTGGCGGTCGGCTTCTCGACCGTGTCGATGACAAATACCTCGGCGGAGGCCTTTGTGGCTTCGAACTTCAGTCCGAGTTGCTCCTGCATTGCGGTGGAGAGTGCTGGTGGGGCGTTGGGATCTTCGGTGGCGGGGGCTTTGTAGCCTCCCAGGGCTTCGAACTGCGATTCGTCGGGGGTCCAGTTGAGGGTGAAGTCGTAACGGGGGGTGAGACCGGTGTGGTCAACGACTGGCTTGTCCATGACTGCGGACTGCATACCATCGCAGAAGTCTTTCATCGTGAAGTTAGCGACTGTCAATGCTCCGAGCTTCCTGAAAAAGAAGGCGCCGGGATCGTTCGGCTTATGGATAGTCTCGGTTAGTTTCGCTCCACTTTTGCCTACTGTTAGCGCGTAGACGGAGAGCTCCTTCTGGTCATGATGAAAGGTCAGTTTAAAGCGGTCTGTGAGAACCGACTGAACGAGCAGCTTCATCTGTTTGGAATTGGGCTGGCCTTCGACATCGGGGACGCCGTCGATATCGAAGTGATCCGTGGCGAACCAGGCAGGAGCACCTACGATTTGTTTGGCATGGAGGTTATAGGCAAACGTAATCAGATCATTCAGATTTGTGTTGATCGTCCTCATTTGACGTCCACGAAAACCGAAGCCCTTACCCTGCTGGTCCGGTTTGCTTGGCTTGATCGTCACCACATCGAACTTTGGGGTGGCGTTCGGGTCCATTGACTTCGGCGGCTCAGGGATGGGCCAGGTGTTTTCGGGGGTGACGTGGTCCAGATTGAGGACGTTGGTGTGGCCGTTCTGGGTCGCGTTGCCGGAGATGGAGTTGCCCTCGGGGTTGAGGGTGCCGGTGTAGGTGACGTCGAGCGGACTGATTGCAAAGTTGATGGTCGACCCTTCGACTGAGATTGACGTGAGAGGAATGGGCTGGCCGCCCTGGTCGATGCTGTACATGACAGCCTTCAACTTGCCGTCGTCTTTCGAAATTTTGATCAGGGTTCGCAGGCCCTTTCCGGCTTGCAGGGTGCCCTGCCAGTTTCCGGTGATGTCTTTGTTTTGCGCGTGCAGTGCGCCTGCGAAGGCTCCGAAGATCACGGTGAGCCCAACCATCCACAGTAACGTTCTCTTCATGTGTGATCTCTCCTGATTGGGACACGGATTATTTTTGAGATGAAGGTGCGGAAGTCTACGAAGTTAGACTCGTGTATTGGATTACGGATAGACGCGGATTAAAGTTCTTGGGAAAAGGATGATTTCGCAGATAGCTGGTGAGGTCCTTGGCAGCCGACCGCTCAATCCCGAACACCGCCGCTCCCTCTATTGCCTTTCTCAGGATGTATTGGCCAACGGACGCGTGCCCTGGAACGCTGAGGCGGCTTCCCTACCAGGTGAAGCCGCCTGAGGCTGGAGGCCACGCCTGCATTAGCTGGCGAAGCAGGACGATGCGGCCGAGGTGGTAGGCGTTGTGGGCGGCGAGCGAGATGAGTTGGTCGCCCACGGACATGATGCGGGTGGGAGCGCCGGGCCGCGATGGGCAGCGGATGGAATGGTCGAGACGGGTGATGTCCTCTGCGGCAGCGGCGGCATGTTCGCATCCGTGGAGGAATCGGTGGCGGAGTTGTTCCCATGGTTCTTGCGCGGATTCGGTGGAGGGCTTTTGGGGGAAGCCGTCGGAGGGCTTGGCAGGATAAGGAGTTTCGATACCGGCGATCCAGTGGAGGGTGATCCTCTGCCAGAAGGCGATGTGCCAGAGTTCGGCGTAGATGGTGTGGGGGACGTTGGGGAGTTCGCGGTGGACGAGATCGTCGGTGAGGCCCTCGAGGATGTGGGAGGGTTGGGCGGCGTAGCTTTCGGCGATCAGGGCCTGGGTTAGTTCGTTCATGGGTTTCTCCGATCTTTCGAGAGCCACTTCGAGTCTGCCAGGACTAAGGAGGTTTCGACCTGGCGGTCAGGGATGGCCCAGTAGCGTTTGAGGAGGCTGGTTTTTTCTTCATGGCTGACGGTCCGGAAGCCGTGGCGCTGGTAGAAGCGGATGGCCCAGTCGGCGTCTGCCCAGGTGCCGATGAGGATGGGCTTGTCGGTGAGTTCGCGCAGGTGGGCGAGCAGGATGGTGCCGATGCCTTGTTTCTGGCGCGTGGTGCGGACGTAGGCGTGGCGGATGAGAGTGACGTCGTGGACGTGCTGGATGCCCATGACTCCGGCTATCGTGGCGGGGTCTTGTGGGTCTTGTGGATTTTGGTAGCCGTGGAAGATGACGCCGGAGTCGATCTCGTGCTGGAGGTGATCGTGGGGGTCGGGGAAGCGGTCAGCGGGGATGATGCCTTTGTAGGCTTCGGCGCCGTCGTTGATGATGGCGTGGATTTGATCGAAGTCCTGGGGCGTGCAGGGGCGGATCATGCGGAGGCCTCCCTGGAGTAAGGATGAGGACTATTGGGTGGGGGATTCAAGATTGCTGCTTGGCACTAGCGAAAGAGCGGTTCGCGCGCGGCGCGAATGCCCACCTTAGCGACGATGAGACTGTCGCGAAGATGGGGCGCCAGGTTTGTGCCTATCTTAAATATGGGCCACCGTCTGGTTCCAGAGATAACAACTGAGGGCCATTTTTACTCCTTGTGCGTCAGGTGTCCGTGCCGACTAAGCCTATAGCAACAGAGTGCGGTAGCGCTCGAGCGCGTTGAGATGGTCTCGGTCGGCTCGCAGGCCGACGTAGCCGTCGGGGCGCAGCGCGAGAAGGGTGATTTCTTCAACGCCGAGAACGTCGGCCGCGGCGGGTTCAAGGTGTCCGATCTGTGCGGGTAGATCAGGATGAGTACCGAGGGCGACGGCGGATTCGAAGAGGGGCGAGTGGGTGGCGAGCTTTTGCAAGGCGGCGTGGAGGTCCTTGAGAGTTGGGACGTGGGCGGTTGGGCCAGCGAGGAGCATGAGGGTGTGGCCTGCGCGGTGGGCAAGCTGATGGAGTCGCCGCTTGTCCGAGTGTTGGATTGCGATTGTGTCGGGCAGTCGATAGCCGGGAGCGAGCGCGGTGTTGGTGTCGCCGATGACGATGGGCGATTGAGAGTACTCGAGGTTCAGTTCGGTTTCGGCCATGATCTGATGGTGCAGGTCGTCGGGATTGGCGAGCATGGCTTTGATGGCCTGGTCGCGGGCGTCGCGTTCGGTTGGGTCGGTCATCATCTGGGCATGTTCGAATTCGTCGCCGGATTGAGTGAACATCACAGCGATGGGGCGACGTTCCGCTTCGTAGGTGTCGAGGAGGGTTGAGTCGGCGACACCGTGGTGGACGAGGGCAAGTTTCCAGACCAGATTGAAGGCGTCCTGAATGCCGCAGTTCATACCATGTCCTTCGGCTGGAGAGCAGAGGTGCGCGGAGTCGCCGGCCAGAAAGACTGAGCCGGATCGGTATTTGGTGGCGATCTTGGTGTAGCAGTGGAATCGTGTCGGGTTTTCTACGTTTACGAACGATGCTGTGGGTGTGTAGGCGCGGAGTGTCGAGATTGCGTCGGCGACGAGGTCGGAGGTGTCGGAGCTGGGCCTGAGGTAGACACGCCAGCGTTTGTTGGGAAGCGCTGTAAGGATGATAGGTAGCGTGTCATGGTATGCGAAGATGCCTTCGTAGGTATCGGTCCAGCCTTGCACAGTGGCGTCGAATACTGCCCACTGCTTGCCGAGTTCGTGGCCCTCGAAGCCGATGCCGCTCAGTTCGCGGGTGGCGCTGTGAATGCCGTCGCAGCCTACGATCCATCGGGCGTCTATTGGATAACGGCCGCCATCGTGCTCGATTTCGGCAAGGACTCTGTCGTCATGCTGCATTAGCCCGACCAATCGAGAGGAACGGTTTACTTTGCCTCTCTGTTGGTGGAGATAGTCGGCGAGGATGGACTCGGTAACTTCTTCGGAGACGCCGAGGTTGAAGCCGTAGATGCTTCCGCAGGTTGAAAGGTCGATCATTCCGAGTTCTTTGCCGCTGGAGTGGATCTTGACGACTGGCTGTCTGCAGCCGACGTCGAGGAGTTTCTCGACGAGACCAAGCGACTCGAAGATTTGTAGAGAGCGGGGATGAACTACCGTCGCCCGGTCCCAGTGGTTCGGGCCGGGACGGGCATCGATCACGTGGCAAGGGACGCCGCGGCGCTGAAGTTCAGAGGCGAGGAGTAGACCTGTCGGTCCTGCACCGACTACTAGTACGGATGTTTGAAGACGTGCCGGGGTGGCGTTTCTTGCGTCGAGTTCTTCGGGAGGGTCTTGTTGGGTTGAGATCGGCGACATGGGTTTCCACTTGCGTGGATTGTCGCAGGTTGCAAGAGGCGGGACAAGGTTGGGTGCTGCTCCGGGGCGAAACACTCGGCGGAGGCAGGGCGTGGCCGCTCTGCCTCCTGCCGCATCGAGTCATGCTGCTTGCATGACCTTCTTCATGCGTTCTTGCATGTCTTTGGGTGAGACATCTTCGACGTGGGTGGCAATACCCCAGAGGTGTCCGAAGGGATCCTGGATGAAGCCGGAGCGATCTCCGTAGAACTGGTCCTGAACCGGCTTGAGGAGCTTCGCGCCCTCTGCGGTTGCGCGCTTCACAACATCGTCGACGTTGGGAAGGTAGACGTAGAGGCTCACCGGGCTGCCGCCGATGGTGTCTGCGCTAGTGTATCCCGCTCCCATGCTAGGATTTTCGTCGGCCAGCATGATCTGGGAGTTGCCGATTTTGATCTCGGCGTGACCGATCTTGCCGTCGGGGCCGGGCATGCGCATGATTTCGGTGGCTCCGAAGACTTTCTTGTAGTAGTCGATGGCTTGCGCGGCGCCCCTGACGACCAGGTAGGGCGTGACGGAGTTGTAGTCCTTGGGAAGGTACGAGACTTTGTCTGCCATTGATGTTCACCTCAAGAATTTGGGTTGGAGGTGGAGGTTTAAGAGCGCACGGGGCAGGCGGCATGGTTCGGTCTCTTGTTAGTGAGTGCGAACCAACGAACGGTTGAGGGCCGCCGAGTGCCTCATCCGACGTCGTGACGTACAGAAACAAATTACTCCGTTAGACGCGGGGATGGCCAGGGCGGTAAGTGTGGAAAGTGTGAATCGCGCGGGTTGAAGGCGTGGCTTCGGATCCATTGATATTGCAGTGCTTAGCGGAATCGATTGAAGTTCTGCTCTTGTGTAGCCGAGGACTTTCCGGCGGGGACTCGTGGGTGCGGTCCTTACAGGGTTTGAAGAGCGGCTCGCGCCTTGCGCGAATGCCCACCTTAGCGACGATGAGTCTGTCGCGAAGATGGGGCACCCGGCTTTGTGCTGGTCTAGATGTGGGCCACCCGTCCAGCTGGCTTACTGCACTACAAGAGTCGCGTTTGTGGTGCGGGCTAGCGTTTGTCCCCCAAGTGTGATGGAAGACGTGATAGTAAAAGGCGTGGTTCCTTGAGGAGTGCCAGGCGTGACTGTGACGGGCGGGTCGGCCGTGGGGGCTTTTCCTCCGCTGCAGCCTGTGACGGCGCTAACGGCAACCAAGGCAACGGCAGCGATTAGGAGTTGAAGAGACTTACGCGTACGCAAGGGAAGCAGCGTCGCGAGGACGATTGAGAACAGACCAAGGCCCGCCGTGTGAACGGACGAAAGATGCCTTGAAGTGACTGGGGCTGTCGTATGAACGGGGAGAGTGGCGGTGACAGGTTGTCCGTTGATTGGAACTGTGATGGGATCGCAGCTTGAGAGGAGAGGAAGCTGCGAACAAGCGATGGAGACGGAGCCGGTAAGTCCGCCGGTAGGCGTGATGGTGAGACTGTAGGTCGCTGTTCCGCCTGCGGTAACAGTCTGGGAGCTTGCAAGCAGAGCGATCTGAAAGTCGGTAACGGACTGTATGACAGGTGAGCTGCCTCGGCTGAGATAGTTCGCGTCTCCGGAGTAAGTAGCGGTGATGGTGTGCTGTCCAGCAGCAAGTGAAGAGGTTGAATAGGTCGCTAGCCCATTGGAATCGACAGGCTGCTGAGCGAGCGTAGTAGTGCCTTCGACAAACGTTACCGTTCCGGTTGGTGTCTTGTTATTTGCACCAACGACTGTCGCATCAAAGGTAAGTGAGGAGTTTACGAATTGGGAATTGCCGGTTGATGTCAACGTGACAGTGGGAGTGGCTTTAGGAAAGATAGAAAAGAACAGAGAGACGACGTTATTCTGGGGAGTCGTCATAACGACGTCGGGAAGGCCATCACCGTTGAAGTCTGCAACGCGCATCTGCTCTGTGAAGATGGGAACGTCGGCAGTAAAGTCGGGAGTAGTCTGCGTGAAGGTACCTGTGCCATCGTTCACAAATACGTCCATCGTTTCGCTACTGCCATCGACGACGATGATGTCTGGTTTGTTGTCAGCATTTACGTCTGCGATGGCGGTCAGTGCCGGACCCTGGATCTTACCCGGCGGTAGAGTGAGCTTATGGAAGTCAGCAAAAGCTGGTTGGAAGGTGCCGTCTCCGTTGCCAAATACGACACCGGCATTTGGATTCGCCCCCATGAGAAGGTCAAGCTTGCCATCACCGTTGAAATCGGCCGTTGAAAGCGTCGTCGGATTGAAGATTGTGTAGGTTGTGATGGGGGCCGGACCCACAAACTGACCGCCAGCGCTACCTGAATACAATTGCACTACTGCAGCCGGGGCGGCGGAAACTCCGAAGATAAGATCAGGGTTGTGGTCGGCATTCGCGTCTGTTGCGAGGAGCGACAGAATCGACGATATGTTAGGCGGCGAAAGATACTGAAAGGTGAATGAACCCCGTCCATCACCGAGAGCCAGAGTAATATTCCGAGTGTCTCCCGAGATGTAGTCAATATGCGAGTCGTGGTTGATGTCTGTGGCTATCGCCACGTTGAAGCTGGAGCCGGGGAAGGATTTGAACGTGAAGGTGCCGTCTCCTTTTCCGGTGAGCAAGGCAGTAGAAAACGAGCTGCAGCAGGCAAACGAGACGACAAGATCCTGTTTACCATCTTCATCAAAATCACCTGCCACAATGGCACTTAATCCGGATGCTTGAAATGTGGTTGGTATCGGGTTTGAGAAGTTTCCGTTACCCTGATTCAGATAGACAGCGAGAGCGCTGGAGTTTGCATCGTAGACGACGAAATCAGGTCTACCGTCATTGTTGAAATCGGCTACGGCTACACCGCTGAGGCGCTGAAGGTTTGTAGCGATATCCTTTCTGGCTGTGTATTGCGGTGGTGCCGCTAGCAGAGTTGTTATAAGGGCGAAAAACAGGCAGGGGAGCAATTTTAGTTTCATCGTTTGGTCAAAGGCCCTTGGGAAGTTCCCTTAGGCTAGAACTCACCCAAAATCTGGTCAATGAATTTGTTTCGAAAGAACTCTAGGGATAAATACGATTGAGGGTTCTCGCGAAGGGTATTGTCTCCCGTACGTGGTCCAGGCCGCAGATCCAGGCTACGACTCGCTCGATGCCCATGCCGAAACCGGCGTGGGGGACGCTGCCGTATTTGCGGAGGTCTAGGTACCACTGGAAGGCGTCGAGAGGTAGACCGTGGGCTTCGATGCGGGACTTGAGGAGGTCGTAGGAGTCGACTCGTTGCGAGCCGCCGATGATTTCGCCGTAGCCCTCGGGGGCCAGGACGTCTACGCATAGGGCTTTCGTGGGGTCTTGCGGGTCGGGCTGCATGTAGAAGGCCTTGATGGCGGCGGGGTAGCGGTGGATCATGACGGGTTTTGAGAATTGGCTGGAGATGTAGGTCTCGTCGGGGGAGCCGAAGTCGTCGCCGTATTTGTGGGGGGCTTCGATTTTGCCTTCGGCGAAGGCTTTTTCGAGCATGGCGTGGGCTTCGTCGTAACTTAGGCGGGGGAATTTGTTGGCTGGGGTTTGTGCCGCTTCGGGCGGAATGCGGGGGTCCCTCCACTCCGCCTTCGGCTCCGGTCGGGATGACGCATCATTTCCAACCTCATTTTGAATGCCAGAGGCAGACTCAGGGGCGATGACGGCTTCTAGTTTGGCGATGTCTTTGCCTATGACTTTGAGGTCGGCGCGGTGGTTGGCTAGGACCGTGGTGACGATGTGGGTGATGAAGGCTTCGGCGAGGTTGAGGAGGCCGTCGAGTTCGAGGAAGGCTACCTCGGGTTCGACCATCCAGAACTCGGTGAGGTGGCGACGGGTTTTGGATTTTTCGGCGCGGAAGGTGGGGCCGAAGCTGTAGACCTTGCCGAGGGCGAGGGCGGTGGCTTCGATGTAGAGCTGGCCGGACTGGGTGAGGTAGGCCTTGTCGTCGTCGAAGTAGTCCATTTCGAAGAGCTCGGAGGTGCCTTCGCAGGCGTTGGGGGTGAGGATGGGTGGATCGGTGCGGATGAAGCCGTTGGTGTCGAAGTACTCGGCTGCGGCGCGCATGATGGTGGCACGGACGCGGAGGATTGCGGACTGGCGGGGGGTGCGGAGCCAGAGGTGGCGGTGCTCCATGAGGAAGTCGACGCCGTGCTCTTTGAGGGTGATAGGGAAGGGGGTTTCGTCGGGGACGCGTTGGAGGACTTCGATGTTTTCTACGTCGAGTTCGTAGCCACTGGGGGCGCGGCTGTCGGCGCGGACTTTGCCGGTGACGGTGAGGCTGGATTCGAGGGTGAGATTTTTCAGGGTCTCGAAGACTGCTTCGGGGACGGCGGCCCTGGGGACGATGCCCTGGATGGTGCCGGTGCCGTCGCGGAAGATGGGGAAGAGAAGCTTGCCCGAGGCGCGGAGGTTGTAGAGCCAGCCGCGGAGGGTGATGGTCTGGCCTTCAAAGGAGGCGAGGGAGGCTATGGTGGCGATGGGTGGGGTGTTTGCTTCGTTCGACATGTCACTAACAGTCTACTAGTGCGAGGTCTTCTCGAAGCGGCCTGCCTAGTATGGGCACCCAGCGTGAACAGACGGCCGCAAGTGCAGAGGCGTAAAGCAGATCCTCCGTCTGCGACGAAGGATGACGAACTTGTTTTAGTGAAGAGCTTCTTCGCGAGACATTTCGGAGACAACTTCAATCTGTCTGCTCAACAAATTTCAATACAAAACGGTGACACAATAAGGACAAAATTCTCTCTCTGCTATTCCACACTGAAATAGGCCCCCAAAATTTCAATTGCTAGGAGGACTCTTTATGAGGTTCACTCGGCGCGCCTTTATTCAGCGCATGGCACAGATCGGCGGGTACTCGGCTGCGTTTTCTACGATGCGGGCTCTCGGGTTGATGGCCGCTACAGGTATCTCTACGCTGCCGCAGCTTACGGCCGACTTCGGCAAAGGAAAGAAGGTTGTCATTCTGGGTGCAGGGATCGCCGGCCTTGTAGCTGCTTACGAGCTTCGCAAGGCGGGATTCGAATGCACGATACTCGAGGCTCGCAATCGCCCTGGCGGCCGGAACTGGACGGTCCGCGACGGCACCAAGGTTGAGTTTACCGATGGCACGGTGCAGCACTGCGACTGGAAGAACGGCGGCTATTTCAACGCCGGGCCGGCGCGAATTCCATCGATCCATACTCATATGCTTGGGTATTGCCAGGAGCTCGGCGTTCCCCTCGAAGTCGAGGTCAACACGTCTCGCTCTGCTTTGATGCAGGCCGACGTTCTTAACGGAGGAAAGGCCGTTGAGCAGCGCCAGGTGGTCCATGACACACGAGGGTATCTTGCAGAACTACTGACCAAGGCGATCAACAAACAGTTGCTTGACGAGGAGGTGTCGAAGGAGGACTGTGCTCGTCTTGCTGATTTCCTTCACGGCTTCGGAGACCTAAATGCGAGCGGCAACTACATTGGCACGACGCGTGCGGGCTTTACTACGCAACGGGATGCGGGCCTTACTCAGGCAGCGCTGCACAAACCTCTTAAGCTGACTGAACTTCTGGCGGCTGACTTTTCGAAGGGAGAGTTTTACGAGGAACAGATCGACTGGCAGGCTACGATGTTCCAGCCGATCGGTGGCATGGACCGCATTGCTTATGGATTCGCTAAGTCTCTCGGGGACGTTCTTCAATATGACTGTCGCGTCACCGAGATCTCTACGGGCGACAGCATTGTTACTGTTGCTTACTCGAAGTCCGGGACACCCCAGATGCTCATCGCTGATTTCTGCATCTGCACCATGCCGATTGCTGTGCTCGCCCAGACGAAGAACAACTTCTCCGCGGAGACCCAGAAGGCATTCACGGGTATGCCTATGACTGCGCAGTACAAGATTGCGTGGGAGTCGCCTCGCTTCTGGGAGAAGGAGAAGAATATCTACGGTGGCATTTCGTTCCTCGACGACACTGTTGATCTCGTCTGGTATCCCGACGCGATAGGATGTTTTCGCCCACTGGGGTTGTCATCGCGGGTTTTAATCTTGAGCGCGAGGACCTCACGGACAAGCTGACACCCTTCGGCGCGCTGCCATCAACTCAGGCGAAACTCGACGCCTCGCGTGCTGCCGTGGAGAAGCTGCATCCGGGCTGTTCTCATTTACTCAGCAAGCCCGTCTACGTCAGTTGGGCCAAGATTCCCTACTCGCTCGGCGCGTATGCGAACAACCGGCATGTCGAGTGCGATGCCGCCTACGCGCAGCTCGATAAGCCGCAGGGCCGCACTTACTTTGCTGGAGACTACCTGTCGCATCTCGTAGGGTGGCAGGAAGGCGCGGTGCTTTCTTCGCACCACGCCATCGAACGCATCGCCAGGCAGATGCAGAGTTAGGTTGCGGATTACTACTTGATGCCGATGACCATAGAGTCGGGGCCGACGAGATGTTCGACGCGAGTTGAATGGAAGCCGGCTTCCTTCATCCAGCCCATGCAGTCGGCGCCGGTGTAGTCGAAGCCGCCGGGGGTTTCGATGAGCATGTTGAGGCTCATGAGTAGGCCGAAGGAGTTTTTGGAGCGGTCGTCGTCGATGATGCCTTCGTAGACGATGAAGGCGCCTCCGGAGGGCAGGGCTTCGTAGGCTTTGCGGATGAGCATCTTCTTTTCTTCGAGGTTCCAGTCGTGAAGGATGTGGCCCATCATGACGACGTCGGCCTTAGGGATGGGTGAGTCGAAGAAGCTGCCGGGGCGGAACTGGACACGACCTGTGAGTCCGTTGTCGGTGATGTAGTCCTCGAAGATGGGACCGACCTCGGGAAGGTCGAAGCCGATGCCGGCGATGTGCGGGTTGGCGAGAGCGACCTGAGTGATGAGATCGCCTTGTGCGGTTCCGACATCGACCGCGGATTTGTAGTCGGCCCAGGGGAATTTTTTGGCGATGGCCATGTTTGCACCGTGGCTGATGCCGGTCATGGCTTTGAGGAAGCCGCGGAGCCTTTCGGGATCGGCGTAGAGGGCGTCGAAGAGGCCGACGCCGCCCTGGCTGCCTTCGTTCTGCGGCTCCCCGGTGCGGAGAGCTACGGTGAGGTTGCCCCAGAAGGGATAGAGGCGGTTGTTTGCCATCTCGAGCATGCCGCCGATGTAGGAGGGCTTGCGCTTGTCGAGGAAGAGATCGGTTGAAGGCGTGTTGTAGTAGATGCCGTCGCGCCGCTCGAGGAAGTTGAGGGAGACGAGAGCGTCTAGGAAGTCGTGCGCGGAGCGAGGGTGCAGGCGAAGGCGAGCGCTCAGTTCGGGCAATGTTTCGGGGTGTTTTGCGAGTTCGGTGAAGAGCTCCATTTCGACTGCGCTTAACAGGACTTTAGAGGACCAGAAGCCGAGTCCTACCTGCATGATGTGGTCCATCCGTGGTTCGCTCATTACAGTACTATCCTCCTGAAATTTTCTAGTGGGCCCGGAGATTCAATTGTGTGGAAGGGGAGAGCTTTCCGATCATACGCGAGTCGACGGCGGATGCCGATCAACTCTTTCGACGATTCAGCGCCGTCACGCCAGTTGTTCGGTATTTCGCTTGAAGAAGTCGAAGGCCTGGGTGGCTTTCGTGGTGACGGACTCGGGAGTTTCTTCGAGGTCGTGGGCGATTTCGAGGAGGCCTGTGGTATCCGCGGGAAGCGTGGAGGCTTGTCTGGCGATGTTGTTCCAGTCGATGGTGCCGCTGCCGGGCCAGAGGTGATTGTCGTGCTGACCGTGGTTGTCGTGGAGGTGGAGTTGCGCGATGCGGGGCCGGAGGAGTGCGATGGCTTCGTCGATGCCAAGGTTGTTTTCTGGATGCGAGAGGTGGGCGTGGCCTATGTCGAGGGAGACACCGACGCGGTCGAAGTGGCCGACGTTGAGGATTTCGAGGATGTGTTCGGGGGTGGTGATTTCGTTTTGCAGATTTTCGATGAGGATGCGGACGCCGAGGGGGTGGGCGAAGGCTTTGAGGTGTTCGATAGCGGTGAGGGAGTTCTCGAGGGCGCGGGTGTTCCAGGGGTCGTCCTTTTGGCCGAGGTGGAGGACGCAGGCTGTGAAGGGGACCTGCTCGGCTGCCTCGAGGGCGCGCTTGACCTCGTCCATTGCGGTGATGCGGTGGGATTTTTCGGGATCGATGAGATTGATGTTCGGGGCGACGTGGCGGGACCATTGCCCGCTTCCACGATCGCTGAAGTAGAGGGGCTGGTGGAGCGTGGCGGTGACGCCTGTGTTGCGGAACCATGTGGCGATGTCGCGTACGGCGGCGCGGTCGCTGTAGTCGAAGTGGTGGCGGGCGGCGACGACTTCGATGGTTTGGGCTCCGCCCCTGTGCAGGGCGTCGAGCAGGCCGGGGTGGAGGCGCTGCTGGAGGAAGACGTGGGTGGACACGGCGGGCTGCATCAGTTCTTAAAGTACAGCAGCGGAGGGTCAAATGCGCGGTTCGGCTAGAATCGGAACGTTAAAGGAGAGAGTTAATCATGAAGGATCTATTGATGGTGGGTCTGTTGGGTGGGGTCGCCTTGATGAGTGGGTTGGGGTATTCGCAGACGGCACCGGCTGCGAGCACGCCTGGCAGTCCTGCAGCCGCAACTGTGCCTGCTGCGGTGGATACGGCGAAGCAGATTGCGACGATGGAGGCGAAGCTGGCGGACTGGCCGCAGCTGGGAAGGTACAAGGCCGCGAATTCAGAGCTGGGACCGGTGGGTCAGGGGGAACAGAGGGTGGTGTTTTATGGGGACTCGATTACGGACGGGTGGGGACGACGTCCGGATACGGGCGAGTTCTTTCCTGGGAAGCCGTATGTGAATCGCGGGATCAGCGGACAGACGACACCGCAGATGGTGGTGCGATTTCGGCAGGATGTGATCAATCTGCATCCGGCTGCGGTGGTGATTCTGGCGGGCACGAATGACGTTGCAGGAAATACGGGGCCGATGACACCGGAGATGACGGAGGATAACTTTCAAGTCGATGATCGACCTTGCGAGGGCGAATCAGATTAAGGTGATCATCGCGTCGATTACTCCGGCGTCAGATTATCCGTGGAAGAGAGGACTGGCGCCCGCGGCAAAGATCAGGACGCTGAATAATTGGCTGCAGGGATATTGTGTAACTCGTTCGGTGACGTATCTGGATTACTACTCTGCGATGGCGGGCGAGGACGGCGGGATGAAGGAAGGGCTCAGTTTCGACGGGGTGCATCCGAATGCGAAGGGGTATGCGATTATGGGGCCGCTGGCGCAGGAGGCGATCGATAAGACACTGGGTGGGAAGTAGGTCTTTCTGGATTGCTAGATTAGCCAGATGCGAGGAGATGTTTGAGGGTTCGGGAATCTCCAAGTGCAGCGCCGGAGGCGGTGTTGTCGAAGATGCACCACACCTCGGCGACCTGACGCTGGTGTGCAATTGTAGTGGCGAGTGATTGCAGGAATGGTCTTGTGTACCCGGAGTAATACATGCGCGGAGAACCGTGTAGGCGGTAGTAGATGAGTTTGTCCCAACCACCGGAGGCGGCGGCTTCCGGGACTGGCGCAGGGTCGGCTGCGACTCTGGCGATTTGGAATTGCTGCAGAAGCTGGTCTGTTTCGGGAGTGAACCAAGTGGGATGGCGGGGTTCGAAGACGATGGGGCCTGAGTACTGGTTGCGAAGAAGGGTGAAAAAAACTTCGGCGATCTTGCGGTTGAAAGCAGATTTTGGCGGGAGCTGGAGGAGAGTGGGGCCGAGTTTGTCAGCCAGGGTCATCGCTTCTGTGAAGAAGTTCTTCAACTGGTTGGAGGAGCATGCGAGGGTGGCTTCGTGGGTAATGGTCTTTGGTGCTTTGACGGAGAAACGGAAGTTGCCGGGGACTGACTCCGCCCATTTCGCCCAGGTTGCAATGCGGTGTGAGCGATAGAAGGATGAGTTGATCTCGGCACAGGAGAAAACCTGAGCGTAGCGTTCGAGGTGAGTTCCGGTCTGCGGGAATTCGTCGAGGTACTGCCTGGGTACGCTCCAGCCGGCGGTACCGATGTGGGTGGAGAACATGCTGTTTCGATGCAGCCGAAGCTTGCGGCGAGTGTCTGAGGCCTTCTACCAGTGAACGGATGGAGTGAAGATGTAGTGGGCTTGCGAGGAACCGGGCGAGGAAGAACATGACGACCATGGTGCCGGTTGTCCAGTAGAAGAGTTGCAACGGAAGAGTGGCGGAGAGAGATGGGTGTGGGGGCTGGCTCGGCTTCGCGAAAGATGAAGCCGCCGATGAAGACAGATTCCTGCCGAAAGCGCGAGGAGCAGGAGTGAGTCAATGATGTTGTCGCGGAAGGCCTGGTGGGGCTGAAGGAAGAGATGCGGGTCTTCGATTGTGAAGAAAAGGGCGTGAAAGACGGCGTAGAGGGAGAGCAGGCAGAGGAGTAAGGCGACGAGTTTGGCGAGTTCGAGCAGCATGCTCCGGCCTCGGGGCTATGGCGGTAGTTTACCGCGTTTCGCCGACGAGGGGCAGTGAGGCGCTATTCGCAATTTCGGACTTCCTGACCGGACCCTAACTATTGTTTGATAGCCAGCGGTGGGCCGCTGGTGCGCTTCCCAACGAGGCTGATATCCACCTCAACGCGGTCGGCGATCTTGATAAAGGGGATGCCGCTGTTCATGCCGAACTCCTTGCGGTCAAAGGCCATTGTGCCCTTGATTGTGCCTGAGCCTGTTCCCACGCCGGAGACGGTCAGCGTCAGGGTCTCCGGTTTCGAGACGCCACGAATGGTAAAGGTGCCGGGTACGTCGAACGTGGTTGGGCCGGTTTGCACGACCTTCGTTGACTTGAAGGTGATGAGTGGGTCGTGCTCGGCGTCGAAGAAGTCCTTGCCCTTTAGCTTGTCGTTCTTCATGCCGCTTCCGGTGTTGACCGAGGCCGCCTGAATCTTGATGTCTAATACTCCGCTGGTGACGTCAGGGGACGTGAAGGTCAGGGTGGCGTCCCACTTGTCGAAGGTACCTTCTATCGCCACGGACGCTTTGACGCTGAACTTGACTATGCTTTGTGGCGGCTGAGAGATTGCGAAGACCGGGGCTTGTGCCTGAGCGGGCGGCGACAGCAAGGCGGAGGCTGCGAGCAATGGCAGGAGTGCCAAATTTCTCATCTTCATAGGTTTTGCCTTTCCTGACGCGAAGTCTTGCGGGAGAGCCGCTTGATTGCGCCAGGAGGGGGCGATTCCAACTTCCTAGCGTTTAGAAAATGCTAGGCGCGCTTTATTAGAAAAGACACTAGCAAAAATGCCTGTCGGCGAACCAAAGTTATCGCCGGGCTTTGGGTTGCGAGTGGATTGCCGTGGAGGTTTAGTAGCCGGCGGCTTTGCCATAGGCCCGGCGATTGTCGTGGCCACCGAGGAGTTCGTGGGTCTTGGGGTCGATGGCGATGAGTTCGCTGTCGCCCCAGACGCCGGGGTTGTGTTCGTCGGCTACGGCGAGACGGTTGATGGTGTAGCCCATGGCTTTGAGTTGGTCGGCTGGGTCTGCGGGGAATTTCTTTTCCAGGTCGATTCGGTCGGGCAAGTACTGGTGGTGGAAGCGCGGGGCGTCGGCGGCCTGCTGGATGTTGAGGCCGTTGTCGACTGTGCTGATGATGTCGTTGGCAACGGTCGTAATGATGGTGGAGCCGCCCGGGGTTCCCATTACGTAGGCGAGCTTGCCATGTTTGTACCAGTGGCTGGGCGTGGTGAGGATGGTGGGGGTCATGGCGGAAAGAGGGCGCTTGCCGGGTCCGATCGAGTTGGCGGAGCTCTGGATGAGGCCGTAGAGGTTGGGGACGCCGACCTTCGAGGTGAAGTCGTCCATCTCGTTATTGAGCAGGAAGCCGAGGCCTTCGACGGTGACTCCGGAGCCGAAGCCTCCGTTGAGGGTGGTGGTGGTGGAGACGGCGGTGTCGTCGGCGTCGACGATGGAGTAGTGGGTGGTTTGGGGTGGCTCTTTTGCAGGTGCGGTTTGCGGGGGCGGGGGCATGAATCCGGCGGGGCGGACGAGGTCTTTGCTGGGAGTGGGCTTGTTGGGGTCGATGGAGCTGCGCCATGCGGCGGCGTACTTCGTGTTGGCCATTTGCTTTAAGGGCAAGGTGTTGAAGTCGGGGTCGCCGAGATAGTCGCCACGGTCCATGTAGGCGCGACGGAAGGCTTCGGTGATGATGTGGACCTGAGCGGCGCTGCGGTCGGGACCGAGTTTGGGGAGACCGTAGGTGGAGAGGATGTTAAGAATCTCGATAAGGACGATGCCGCCGGAGGAGGGTGGCGGGGCGGTGATGAGGTCGAAGCCGTGGTATTTGCCTCGGATGGGTTTGCGTTCTTTGACCTGGTAGGCGGCGAGGTCTTCGGCGGTGATGAGGCCTCCGCCGGCCGTTTCGAAGTCGGCGATCTGGCGGGCCATGGCGCCTTTGTAGAAGTCGTCGGGGTCTTTGGAGATGCGGCTGAGGGTTGCAGCTAGCTCGGGTTGTTTGAAGGTGTCGCCCTCTTTGTAGAAGTCGCCGTCGCGCTGGAAGATTCTGGCTGAGACGGGGAAGCGGGTTAAGTTTTTGCTTTGCAGGGCGCGGGCTTCGGCGTCGGACAGAGAGTAGCCATCGGCGGCGAGCTTAATGGCGGGGGCCATGTCCTGCGCGAGGGTTAGTTTGCCGTAGTGTTTTTGCGCGTAGGTGAGGCCGGCGACCGAGCCGGGAACTCCGCTGGCCTTGTAGCCGACGAGCGACATGCCGGGGACGACGTTGCCTTTCGCGTCGAGGTACATGTCGCGGCTGGCGGCGGCGGGGGCTTTTTCGCGGTAGTCGAGGAAGTGAGTTTTGCCGCTGTGGTCGCGGATGAGCATGAAGCCTCCGCCGCCGATGTTTCCGGCTGCAGGGTGGACGACGGCGAGGGCAAAGCCTACGGCTACGGCTGCGTCGACTGCGTTGCCGCCTTGCTTGAGGATGGCTACGCCGGCGTCGGTGGCGTCGTGCTGGATGGTGACGACCATGGCGTACTTGGTGCGAACGGGCTCTTCGGTGGCCTGCGGTGACTGGGGGACCGATTGGGCTGCGAGTGCGGTGGAGACTAAGGCGAGTGAGAAGGTCGTCGCAACGAGACGGGTTCCGAGATGCATGCAGCGGGCTCCAGAGAGTGTGGATGGACGGGTTTAAGAACAGGATAGCTGGTCAGCGAGGGCGGGGGGCGCAAATAAGAGTGAACGGTTTTGTGTGGCGACAGTCTTAGTGGATAGCGGTCAGCACGGCAATCGGAAGAGGCAAGATGGGTGGTCGGGTTCAGGCCTTGGCAGCATGCGGAACCGGCAGGACGCAGAGGATGCGGTGCAGGAGGCTTTTCTAAAGCTGTATCGCGGCGAGTTTTCGGAGGAGGCCCGTCGATCGAAGAGTGGATGAGAAGGGAAATCCGACACACGTTCGTGTGATTCGAGGGATTGGGGTGGGGCTAGATGAGAAGGCGGTGGCTGCGGTGAAGCTGTATAAGTTCAAGCCGGCAATGGAGAACGGGAAGCCGGTGACGGTGGAGATGAATGTGGAGGTGACTTTCCATATCTTCTGAGGCGGTTCTCCTTGAGTTCATAGATGGGTAGAATCGAAGGTCATGTCGACACTTGTTCGTTCGTATTCGAAGATCAACCTGGGGTTGGCGATTGGGCCTGTGCGGGCCGATGGGTTTCATGGGTTGACGACGCTTTACCAGACACTTGATCTGCATGATCTGGTGACGGTTTCGGCTAAGCGGCTTCCTTCGGGATTAGATACGCGGATTTCGTTGTCGACGAATCATTCGTTTGTGCCTCGGGATGCGCGAAATACGGCGTGGCGGATGGTGGAGCGGTGTCTCACGCGGCTGGGAGTGGCGGCGGAGGTCGCGATTCATATTGAAAAGAAGCTGCCGGTGCAGGGGGGGATGGGGGCTGGATCGGCGAACGCGGTGGCCGCGTTGCTGGGGCTGGAGCGGGAGTTGGGAGTGGCGTTGCCGGGGGTGGAGCGGCTGCAGCTGGCGGCGGAGGTCGGGTCGGATGTGCCTTTGTTTCTGCTGGGTGGGGCGGTTTTGGGGTTGGGGCGGGGGGAACAGGTGGTGCCGATGCCCGATCTGGCGAAAACCTGGTGTGTGGTTGCGGTGCCACAGATAGGGGTTTCGACGCCCGCGGCTTTCAAGGCCTGGGATACGCTTGTTGCCGGCTATATTGCTGAATCTGTGGGAGATAAAGCATCTCAAGTGCAGGACATGAGGCACCTCTCTGTCAGTCCCGACACTGTGACCGGGTTGACTTCGGCCGCTAACCCCGATAGACTAAGTCAGTTGAGTCTTGCTTACTCATCCCTCTCTGCGAAGACAGGCGATTGTAAGCCCGGCACCTCCGGTATCGTTCGCGATCCTAATCCTGAGAAAAAACGGGATTTGCCTCATGAGAATCAGGCTAACGCGATGAACGATCTGGCCGAGAATGCCCTTCTCGCGCTTGTCCGCACCGGGATTGGAAACGACTTTGAAGAGGTCGTCTTTCCTCAGTATCCCTCCTTGCGAATAACCAAGCGTCAATTGATGGGTAGTGATTCGGATGGCTCCGATGTAAGTCGCCCTGCGATTTATGCGGCGCTCTCAGGTTCTGGCTCTGCACTGTTTGGACTTTATCGGTCTGAGGCAGATGCAAAGGCGGCACAACAGCGCGTCCAGTCCTCTGGCGTGCAGGCGCTCCTGACGGAGACCCTGCCGAGAGCCGAGTACTGGGAACGAATGTTCGCAGAGTGACCTCGCCGGGTCCGATATAAGATCGAGTTGTAACCGGCGATTTACTGGGCGATCGACTAACGGTAGGTCAAGAGACTTTGAATCTCTTTGTCTAGGTTCGAATCCTAGTCGCCCAACCACTAAGTCGACGCCAGAAGCGAGCAGATAAATTTAGGGTTATTTCGCGGCAGCAAATTGCCGCAGAGGTATGACGTTTTGGACTCCGCGAGAGACAAGTGCGGAGGAAGAAGTGAGAAGTTTGAAAGGCCGAAGTCTTTAGCTTTTGCAGGATTCGCAACAAAGGATTTGCAAGAAGTACGGTGCCGCAACAAGGCTCCGCAAGACAATGCAGCAGGAACATTCAAGGTCAACCAACCTGGAGGGTTTCACGTGAACAATAACGACACGACTGCGGTTCTTTCCCCTATTTCAGAGCAGGCTGAAGAGACAGAAACGAGCTCTCAGCCTGCGAACGCGCTCTCCGGAGACGGACGGCAGAAGGCAACAGATAAGACGGCCCCGGAAAAAAAGCGCTCCGGTCGGCTGACAGAAAACAAGCGCATCAAGATTTTTTGCGGATCGTCCAACAAGCCGTTGTGCGAGGAGATCTGCAAGTTCGTCGGTGTGCCGCTGGGCGAGACCCGGTTGCAGAGATTCTCCGACGGCGAGGTTCAATTTCAGCTGCTCGAGAACGTTCGCGGTGCGGATGTTTTTCTCGTGCAGCCTACGTGTTTCCCGGTTGATCAGCATCTTGTCGAGTTGCTGATCATGATGGATGCGCTGAAGCGCGCCTCGGCCGGACGAATCACGGTTGTGATTCCCTACTATGGCTATGCACGGCAGGATAGAAAAGACCGGCCGCGTGTCGCCATTACGTCGAAGCTGGTTGCCGATCTTCTGACGACCGCGGGTGCGAACCGTGCGCTGCTCGTCGATCTGCATGCAGCGCAGATTCAGGGGTTCTTCAATATTCCGGTGGATCATTTGTTTGCCAGCCCGGTGCTGGTGAGCTACTTCCGGGAGTTGAACCTGCCAAATCTGACGGTGGTTTCGCCGGATGCAGGTGGCGTGGAGCGTGCGCGTTTCTTCGCCAAGAAGCTTGAGGTACCGTTGGCCATCGTCGACAAGCGGCGGACCGACATCAATGTCACCGAGGTGATGAACGTGATCGGCGATGTACAGGGCCGGACTTGCCTCATCCTCGACGATATTATCGACACCGCCGGAACGTTGGTGAAGACGGTGGATGCGCTGCTGGCAGAGGGCGCGGAAAAAGTTTATGCGTGCGCGACGCATCCGGTGCTTTCGGGTCCGGCTGTCGAGCGTATCGCGAATTCACGGTTGGAACAGTTGATCGTGACGAATACGATCCCGCTGCGCGAAGATGCGCTGCAGGTGGAGAAGATTAAAGTGCTTTCGATTGCAGGGCTGCTTGGCCGAGCCATCGAGAGTATTCATATGGAGACCAGCGTAAGTACGCTGTTCAATTAGAGCGATGGGCCGCAAGCCCTGAGCTTGAGTAATTCAAATTCAAGCGGCACCGCCGCAAAGGGAGCAGAGCTCAACTCTGTGCCCGAAAGGAAGATGGAAGTCATGGCAACAGCAAACACTGAAGCAGTCGTCGCAACACCACGCGAGGGTAAGTTTAACAAGAATGCAGCTCGCCGCGTTCGCGTTGCAGGTAAGATTCCCGCCGTGGTTTATGGTGCGGGCCAAGAGACGGTTGCGGTCGCGGTTGACCCAAAGGTCATTACAAGGATTTTGCACTCCGATTCCGGTCACAACACGATCTTCGATCTGAACGTTGAAGGTTCGGGCGCGGTGAAGGCCATGATTGTGGATTGGCAGCATGAGCCGATCAAGGGCAAGCTGCTGCATATTGATCTGAAGCGGATCGCGATGGACAAGGCGATGCGCGTGTCGGTACCGATTCAACTGGTTGGCATTCCGGTTGGCGTGAAGTCGCAGGGCGGCATTCTCGAGCATGTTATGCGCGAGGTTGAGATTGAGTGCTTGCCTGGTGATATTCCGAGTCACCTCGATGTCGATGTCTCGAACATGGAGTTGCATGGACTGATTCACGTTTCGGACCTGCCGCACTCGGGAAGCATCAAGTTCCTCGGCGACGAGAATGCAACTGTGGCTCACGTAACGATCATCAAGGAAGAGGTCGTTGCTGTAGAGGAAACAGTCGCTGCGCCGACAGAGCCAGAGGTTGCCAAGAAGGGCAAGACGGACGCTGCTGCTGGAACTGCTGCTGCTCCGGCTGCCGATGCGAAGGACGCGAAGAAGAAGTAGTTTTGCGCGGCCTGCTGGTCTTTCGAGATTTTGAGATCTGCAGGCCGCTTGAGTTTGGTTGGAGAGGGAACGCAGCGTGAGGTTGATTGTCGGTCTCGGCAACCCCGGTATCGAGTATCAGTTCACGCCGCATAACGCCGGGTTTTTAGCGGTTGATCGCATTGCAGAAGATTGCGGCGTGATGCTGACGAATCGCCGCGGTAGGGCGTTGACTGCCAAGGCGAAGCTTGCAGGGTACGAGGTGCTGCTGGCGAAGCCCGAGACGTTCATGAATTTAAGTGGGCTTTCGGTTGCCGCTTTGATTCAGGAGTTCGAGATTTCGCCGGAGGACATCATTGTCCTTTATGACGAGCTCGCACTACCGCTGGGCACGATTCGGATCCGCGAACGTGGTTCAGCGAACGGGCATAACGGAGTGAAGTCGATCTCCGGTGTGCTGGGCACGGAAGAATGGTTGCGAATCCGCATTGGCGTCGGAAAGCCAGCGCTGGCGGATGGAAGAGAGATCAAGGCGGGCGGCAAGGATTATTTGCTGTCGCCGATGCGCAAGCAGGAGCTTGCGGTGTTGGATGAGGTACTCGATCGTGCTAGAGGCGCTGTCGAGATGGTGCTGACCCAGGGGGTCAGCGCTGCGATGAATGAGTTCAACCGGCGGCCAGCCGATCCGGAAGATGGAACGGACGAGTCGAAGGGAAGTAAGAAGTAAGAGAAGAGAAGCAGCTAGATTAACGCAGTTGATTTTCCAGACCGGATTGGCAGAACAGACGTCAGTACGGTGCGAAGCAGAACTTCGCAGAAAGAAGTAATCGAATGAATCGTACCTATGAAATCATGTTCATCGTCCGTCCGGACGTTGAAGAAGCCGACCTCGACAAACTGATTGAAGGCTTCCAGAAGAACGTCACCGATGGTGGCGGCGAAGTGAAGAGTGTCGAGAAGATGGGCCGCCGCCGGCTCGCCTACACGGTGCGCAAGTTCAATGACGGTTTCTATGTTTTGTTGAATGTTGCCGCTGCCGGTTCGCTGATCACTGAGATCGAGCGGCGTCTGCGTGTTTCCGAGCAGGTGATCAAGTTCATCACCGTGCGCATGGACGAAGAAGAGAAGCGTCTGGCGAAGGTCAAGGCGATCCGCGACACGAAGGTGAAGCGTAGCGCGCAGCCGATCGCACAGCCACAGCAGGCTCCAGTTGCCGACGTAACGGCTGAACCAGCTGCAGCAGCAGCGGCGGAACATGTGCCAACCGAGACTGTCGCCTCGGCGGTTTAGTCTTCGCGCTTCGGTCTAAAGAATTTGCGATGACAGCTACTGCGGCATCGCACAACGTTTCACGATCGCTGACTTCCGCTTCCATTCGACGCTACTGGTTGAATGTTCAGAGGCTCCACTGAGGGTCTGGAGCGGAGGAAGGCACAACGTACATGAGAGGGAAATATCATGGCTGACGAAACCAACAGCACGCAATCGACTGAGCAGCACGCACCCGCATCCCGCCCAAGTGGCGGCCATTCCGGTCATTCTGGCCCTGGCGCCGGACCTCGCACACCACGTCCTGCTGGCGCTCCCGGCGGCGGTCCTGGTGGCCGCAAGTTCTTCCGACGCAAGAAGGTCTGCAAGTTCTGCACGGAGAAGATTGACGCCATCTCCTACCGCGACGTTCGCCTGCTGCAGGGTTTTGTTGCCGAGCGTGGCAAGATCGTTCCGCGCCGCCTGACGGGTGTATGCACGCGGCATCAGCGTCGCCTCAGCCTGGCCATCAAGCAGTCGCGCAATATCGCTCTGCTGGCCTTTGCTGCGCGCTTCTAATTTTTCTGCGCGCACTCGTGATTGCCCGCAGACTTACTGGATCAGAAGACTGGCTGAAGCGCTGGCCAGACAGGAAATCGGAGAAATGCAATGGAAGTCATTCTGAAGGAAGACGTAAATAAGCTCGGACACCGCGGCGATGTGGTGAAGGTCGCCGATGGCTATGGGCGCAACTATCTGCTCCCGGAAAAGCTCGCCATCGAGGCGAACACAGCAAACAAGGCAGTGATCGAACAGATGAAAGCTTCGGCTGTTCGCAAGTCGGTCAAGGAGAAAGCTGGCGCCGAGCAGTTGGCGACGCAGCTCTCTGAGGTTGAGCTTGTGTTCGAGCGCAAGGTCGGCGAGAACGAGCACCTCTTTGGCTCGGTCACCTCGGGCGATATCGCGCAGCAGCTTGAGGCGAAGGGCTTCACGGTTGACCGTCGCAAGATTTCACTCGATGAGCCGTTAAAGTCGCTCGGTGAATACCATGTTCCCGTGAAGCTGCACCGCGAGGTCACCAGCCACGTGAAGGTGACGGTAAAGGGCGACCAGCCAGAAGCCGAAGTGGCTGCTGCGGCGACGGCTACCGCTTAACGCATCAACATTTTCACGACGCAAAACGCATCTACCTCGCGACAGTTCGCCGAGGTCGATGCGTTTTGTTTTGCAGGTGCGGGAGGCGACGGTGTTCGGCAGTTACTCGTACTTGAGCGTTTGCACCGGATCCAATCTCGCTGCACGATTCGCCGGAAGTGTTCCGAAGAGAACGCCGACCATGACTGACGTCGTCAAAGCGGCCACGGCGGACCATGGGCTGATTGGAATCTTGAACGGCGTTAGCAGGCCCAACGTCAACGGAATGGCAAGGCCAAGAAGTGTTCCGATGACTCCTCCGCTGAGCGAAAGGAAGACCGCCTCGGTGAGAAACTGCATCCGAATCTCGCGGCTGGTCGCGCCCAGAGCCTTGCGAATGCCGATCTCCTTGATTCTCGACTGAACGTTCGCGAGCATGCTGTTCATGATGCCAACGCCGCTGACGATCAGGGTGATGCCGGCCCCGAGGGTGAGCACAATTGTGAGCATGTCTGCGATCTTTGCTGCGTTGCTTAGAATCTCGGTGAGCAGCTGTGCGTTGTAAACCGAGCCGGCATAGTGGCGGGAGCGGATGATCTCGAGAATGCGATCCTTTGCTGGCACCACCATGGACGAGTCGCGCATGGTGAAGAAGATCTCCTTCAGAGTGTTGGTGCCTGTGAAGTAACGCAATACCGGATAGGGAACCAGCATGGTATGGTCGCTGATCTCCGATTGTCCGTAGGTATTGAAAGCCTCCTTGAAGACGCCGATGATGACGAACGGAATACCTTTGACGCTGATGGTTCTTCCGACGGCCGCGTGTGAGCTGCCGTAGAGCTCTTGCGCGAAGGGCTCGACGATCACGGCGACCTTTTCGTGTGCAGAGTCATCCTGGTCGTCGAAGAAACGGCCCGACACCACCACGAGATTGCGTACGATTCGATACTGCGGGGAGATTCCGAGGAGCGTGGTCGCCTTGGTAACTCCGCCTCCTATGCTGACGTTGTCGTGAAATTCCAACATAGGAGACGAGGCGACGATGCCCGCAACCTGGTCTTTGACTGCGTTGAGATCGTCCAGCGTCATGTAATCGGGCGTGCTGGTATTGTCCGGACCGCTGACGGTACCGCCGCCGTACTGCAATTCGATTTTGTTGGGACCCATGCTGTTAAGCTGGTCGAGCGCATACTGCTTTCCGGTGGATCCCAGTGTGGCGACCAGAATCACGGAGGCCGAGCCGATGACCATGCCCAGCATCGTCAGCATAAACCGCGTCTTGCTGGCTCGGAAGCTGTCGACCGCCAGCCGGACCACCTCACTAAACATCATGGTGGAGCGCGCACTGGCTAGTGTGCGGTCGAAGGAGGTCGGCTTGGAAAGATTGGTGGTCGCCATTAGCTTTCTAACTTGCTAAATAGATTAGACTCCTTCCAGTATCGCAGTGGTGCACGGTTTCCCGCTAACCTTCTTTTACTCGCAAACCAATGAACAATAACGGTTTCCAGAGAACAAGGTTAACTAATGGAAGTCATGGGAACGCAGTTCCAAGGCATTATCAGAGAGAGCAAAGAGACAGGTGGCTTTTACATGGACCACCCCATCCTGATTTTGCAGTGGCCCTTCTACCAGGAGAAATTTGCTTCGCGTGACCAACAGACGCTCCCTTTCGTAGAGGTCTGGAGTAACAATGACGTTGGCGATGCCGGTTTCGTCCTCCATTGACATAAAGATGAACCCTTTTGCGGTGCCTGGACGCTGCCGGGCAATAATGCATCCTGCGGTTCGCACGAACTCTCCATCTTTGCAAGTTCTTAGCTCTGCGGCAGAGAGTACTCCTCGCAGGCGCAGTTCAGGACGGCGATAGTGCATGGGGTGTCTTCCAATGGTGAGGCCTGTACCCGAATAGTCTGCGACTAACCTCTCTCCCGTATTCATCTGTTGAAGGGGGAGAGTTTCAGAGCGATCGCGTAACGACTCGCAACTTTGCCTAAGGAGGGGACCTTCCAATTTTCCAGCGCGTTCTACCTGCCAGAGCGCGTCGCGGCGATGTTCGATTCTGTCCAGTTTGTTCAGGGCTCCGATGCGGGCCAGTAGCGTCAATTCCTTTCGGTTGAGTGCTGGAACACGCAGAGTCAGATCGTCTGCTGAGAGAAATGGACCATCCTGAAATCGAGATGATGCCAGTGATTCGGCAGCTTGCCTCCGCAAGCCTTTTGCATATCCCAATCCCATCCGTAGCGAGAGCGATCCGTCAGGTTCATGTTCGACGGTGCATGCCCAATTCGATATCTGCACATCGATTGGTTTCACACGTAGACCGTGGCGCTGAGCGTCCTTTACCAACACGGCGGGCATATAAAAACCCATCGGCTGGTTGTTCAGGATGGCGCAAGTGAACGCAGCAAGATACTTCACTTTGAAATAAGCCGACGCATAGGCGATCAAGGCAAAGCTTGCAGCATGAGATTCAGGAAAGCCATACAGAGCGAAGGAGCTGATGTTTTCGATGATGGTCGCCTGGGTCTTCGCGTTGATCCCGTTTGCCGTCATGCCGGCTCGCAGTTTTCCTTCGAGGTTCTTCATCCGCTCCCAGGAGCGCCGCATTCCAACGGCGCGACGCAGCTCTTCCGCCTCTGCACCAGAGAAGTTCGCAACGGTCATGGCCATGCGAAGCAGCTGTTCCTGGAAGAGCGGAACGCCTAATGTGCGTTTCAACACAGGTTCGAGTAACGGGTGTGGATACGTTATCTCTTCCCTCTTCTGGCGCCGTCGCATGTAAGGATGCATCATTTTGCCAACAATGGGGCCGGGCCGAATAATTGCGACCTGCACAACGAGATCATAAAACTTGGTGGGATTGTTTCGGGGGAGGGAGGCCATTTGTGCGCGACTCTCCACTTGAAACATTCCTACGGTGTCCGCTTGCTGCAGCACCTTGTACACGTCGTCGTCTTCCGGGAGTTGAGCGAGGTCAACCTTGTCACCGTAGTGTTGAGGAATTAACTCCAGGCAGTCCTTCAAGACAGCCATCATGCCGAGGCCAAGAAGGTCTACCTTGATGATGTGCAAGTCGGCACAGTCTTCTTTGTCCCATTGAACAACTGTGCGTCCCGGCATTGAAGCTCGCTCTAATGGCACTACGCAATTCAATTGGCCCTGACAGATGACCATGCCTCCTGAGTGTTGCCCAAGATGGCGAGGCAGGTCCTGAATACGCATGGAGAGTTCGAGATATTTGGCGATGCGTGGATGGTGGAGGTCAAAGCCGGCATGATGGAATGAGTGGGCCATCGTATCGGTTTTGCCACGCCATTCCCATTGACTGACAAGACTCGACAGCTGGCCCAAAGATTCCTGATCGAACCCGAGGGCCTTGCCCACTTCGCGCGCCGCTGACTTGCCTCGATAAGTGATGACGTTTGCCGTCATCGCTGCTCCCAGCTCTCCATATCGCTGATAGACGTATTGAATAGCTTGTTCGCGCTTCTCTTCTGAGGGTAGATCCAGGTCGATATCTGGCCATTCTCCTCTACTCTCGCTGAGGAAGCGTTCAAATAAGAGCTCCATGCCTACTGGGTCGATGGCGGTGATTTCAAGGGAATAACAGACTGCGGAGTTGGCGGCACTTCCACGGCCCTGGATCAGGATGTCGTTGTGTTTGCAGAACTGAACTATGTCCCAAACGATGAGGAAGTATCCGGCGAAGCCCAGTCGTTCGATCAGAGCAAGTTCATGCTCGACCTGCTTCCTGGCTCGCTCCAGCAGGCCGTGGTCATTCTTTGGCCCATACCGTCGCGCAACTCCTTCTGCGACACGCTTCTTTAGGAAGCTGTCCATCGTCTCACCGTCCGGCACTGGATAGCGAGGGAATTCATAACCGAGATCGTCCAACTCGAATTGCAGACGCCTGGAGAGCTCGACCGTATTTCCGACTGCACCCTGCACATCGCGAAAGAGTGTAGACATCTCATGTGGTGGGCGTACATGTCGCTGGCTGTTCAGAGAAAGTAGCCGGCCGGCATGATCAAGGTCTATGTGGTGGCGTACGGCGGTGAAGAGATCCAGTACCTCGCGGTCATATGCTGTTGTGTATCGAACACCGTTGGTTGCCAGGACAGGCAGGCTGAGAGAATGCGCAATACGAATTGCAGCCTGGTTGCGCCACTCTTCTTCGCGCTCGTAATGGCGTTGTACTTCGACATACACATTGTTTTTTCCGAAGATTCTGACTAACTGCTCTACTCTTTCACGTCCTGCTGCTTCGCCACCATTGACTAACGCCGCAGCCAATGGTCCTTCGTCTCCACCTGTCAGACAGATAAGGCCACGCGCGTACTGTTGCAGGTCATCGGTGGTGGCTGCACCTTCGCACTTGGTCTTCTCCCGCATTTTGAACTGCGTGATCAGTTGGCAGAGGTTCTGGTATCCGGCGTGTGATTCACAAAGCAATGGCAGGCGCACCGGCTCTGCAATGTGTTGGTGCGGAAGCCATGCAGGGGGTGTGAGACGAGGGCCGAAACTTGAAACGGCAATCTCTGCTCCGACATGTGCTTGAAGGCCGTTCTCCTTGGCGCTGGTATGGAAGCGAGTGGAGCCATAAACTCCGTTGCGGTCGAGAAGCGCCATGGCGGGCATTTCCAATTCGCCGGCACGTTTGATGAGTTCTTCCGGCTGGGATGCGCCCTCGAGGAAGCTGAAGGCGCTTGCCGCGTGCAGTTCAACATAGCGGTCAGTCATAGAGCGCCGCCATTTGCCATGAGTTATGAGTCAGGTTTCGCATGAGACAACAGCACAGCAACATTCCGTCCTGGGTGCGTGCGACCAAGTCCCACTGCTCAAGACTCCATAGGGTAGAGTTCCACCAGTCACCACCCGTCTGCCAAGGACCATAGGCGTGCTCGACTGTGTAGTGTCTGTCTCTGAAGAAGAATGTTTTGGGCTGGTTACCCTGTGTCGTAACCGCCAAAAGCTCTGGCGGCCGAATCTGACGAATTGCAACACGCGACCGGCTGGGTGCAATCTCTGAAGTTGGTCCTGAGAAGACCTTAAAGGTTTCCATACGGAATCCATCTGGCTGATGGGTATCCTTGAGTACGGCACGGCCTGCGCAATTCTCGCCGACGATTGCCCGGATACGCGCTAATGTCACATCGAGGCGGATAGGTTCGGGTAGTTGTGGTGAGAACAGGCCAAGCTGGACTTTGCTTGTACTGCTAGGTTCAGCCACAAGCGTCAACGCACGGATCGCAGCCGGCGGTGGATGAGCTTCAAGGTCGAGGCGAAGCAGCTTAATCCAGAGGAGTCGCTCATTCGTAGGTAGAGCAGGTCTTACCATGCGCGTATGTGATGTGTTGCCTTCCAGAGAGAGTGTGATGGTAACCGAGGCAAGAGCAAGGACGCGTGCTGTTGCCCGCGCGATCAACTGCTCCAGCAGTATGCCAATTACGAAGAGCAGAGAGTCGAGCAACTCTACTGGTGTATCCAGTTCCATGCTCTCTTCCAGGGTGAAGATAGGCTCCGTTGGCAGGAATAAATGTGGATGATCTCCGCTTGCCAATTGGCGAAGCCGCTTGCCCCCCTGTCCCATTCGCGCGATTAATGCCTTCTCCGGCAAAGCGGCCAGCATTCCGAGCGTGCGGATGCCCCAGAGAGAAAATATCTCAGCTTGCTCTTCAGACAGATCGAGGACTTCGAGCGGCAAAGAGGTCAAGGCTAAACTCTCTTCTGCGGTTGGAATTACGGCCACTTTATTTCCGTGCGACATGCCTCTCGCAAGGCATATGGCGGCATGGAAGTTGCTGGCTATGGCGACACAGGCCACAATCCCCAGGGCTCGAACTTTTTCCAGTAAGGTCTTACCCAAAATAGCTGGAGACCCGAGCAGTTTTTCTGTTCCGGCAATGTCGATCACACAGAGGAAAGCATTGTCATTGCTCCGATCTTCCACACGTGGAGAGAATGAGCCGGCGCATTCGAGCATTGCGGTCTTCGCCGCACGCTCTTCTGTCTGCGAGCGTTGAAGAACCGCGAGCGACGCAAATGTGTCTATTTCCACTTTCGTCATGCTGCGAGCGACACCCATCGTGTGTGCCTTTGAGTTGAGAGAGCACACTTTTTGGAGCGGCGGCACGCCTTCCATCACAACGCATGGTTTTTCGCGCAGCGTCGGCCGTAGACGCAGCATCGCCTGTGCGGGAAACTCTTTCGCATACAGGCAGGCGTACAGCTCCGCGGGCTTCGTCATCGCATGCCTGCCCATGTTGATCGACTACGCCAATTGGCGCTTCGTTCACTTTGCGGCGGCTTACGCAATGGAATGACATTGGTGGGAGCTGCGGTGAAGCGTTCTCTTATTACTTCGACGCGATACTCGACGCCGGTAAATACGGTCGATTCGTTCTGCAATGCATGATCAGGCTGTAGTCGAAGGACGAGTCCCCCGCTGCTCTTCGCGCAGGCATGCTGCGTCAGCAGGAGGAGGCTCGCCTGGCTTCGCTCTGCGACTGCCTGGTAGCGAAACCACGTTGCCAATGGAACACGCAAAGTAAATTCCGGTGCAATATTTCCCATGTCCAGGACGATGGAACTGAAGCCGCCAGCCTGCAACAGCAGGTCAGTTACCCGCAGTGCCTGGTCAAGCCTTGACCACGGTTTGCCGGAAGGGATTGGTCTTCTTGTGTTCTTTCCGGGCTGCAGTGGGCTGGGGGCAAATGCCTCTGGTTCAACTTTCAGTTTGCGTTGAGGTTCTGCGCATCGTGGTGCAATCGCCTCTGGTCGCAACAAACTACTGACAGCATTTGGTAGTCCCTTCACTTCTCCCCGAGGATGAGGGCCGAATCCACCACCATGCAGGCCTTTCTTTACCGGTGGAGGAACAAGGTATTTTTCAGGAAGAGTAAAATTGCTTTGCGAGGACGGTTGCACGGTAGAGGGATTTGAAACACCACATCGCACCCATAGCAGACGGTCCAGGTCCACACCTAATGCCGCTGCCGATTCAGGATGCAATGCATTCGAGACATCGATCCACGCGCACACCCTGGCTGTCTGTGTCATGCGGGCGATGAAGGAAAGTGCAAGAGAGGTGCGCCCAGAACACTCTGGACCAACGATCTCGGTGATGGCGCCTAAAGGCAGGCCTCCGTTCAACAACTCATCGACATTCCGAATGCCTGTGGCTGCAATTGGTCGGATGGTGCGAGTGATTGGGGTGAGAGCGGAGGGGATTCGATGGGCGAGGGCAGCTTCGATCTGGTGTCGAATAATGGCGGCAGAAGGCATAATATTATTTCGCCTTATGTTCGCCTACTTACTGGGTGACGTCAAATCTAAATGCCTCAATAATGGGGCTAGTTTTTTCGCAAGTGATTGCAGTTACATAAGTTTTTTAAAGTTAACTCTTCAAGAAGCTGGCAGCGCGTCGCAGATCGTCAATTAAGGTTTCCGTATCGCGATGACGATCTTCATCTGTTCGGGCACGCAAAATTGCTGATGGGTGCAAGGTCGCAAGGATGGGAGGAAAACCTTCAGCCGCCTGCTGTATCTTGCCATGCGATTGAGTGATTCTGAAACTGAGACCAAGCAGAGATTGTGCAGCGACTGCGCCGAGACAGACGATCAATTTTGGGGTAACTAACTCTAATTCTGCTGCAAGCCACGGTCTGCAGGCATGGATCTCTTTCATACTTGGCTTTTTATGTATTCGGAGTTTTCCGCGAGGCTCCCATTTGAAGTGTTTGACGGTGTTTGTGACGTAGACTTTGCGCCGGTCGATTTCAGCCTCTTCCAGACACCTATCAAGCAATTTTCCGGCTGGGCCTACAAATGGTCTTCCTTGTCTGTCTTCCTGATCGCCTGGTTGTTCGCCGATCATCATGATCGCTGCCTTCGGTCTCTCCGCGTTTGTTCCTGTCTCTAATTCACCAAAGACTGCCTGGGTTGCATTTCGATAAAGATCGCACCCATGGCATTGTTGGACGGCATCGCGCAGGATTGGCAAGGTTCGATCCTTGGGGATAAATTTCGCCGCGCTCTCTTGGGTTAGCTTCAACGTGACGTCCTCTCCAATCTTTGGATGCGTCAACGTCGTTTGAGGGCTTCCAGTTCATCCAGAGTTCGCGGCCAATCCGAGCCCAGAAGCCGGGACAAACTGCGGTCCGCAAGAACTTTTCCTCCGGTCTGGCAGCGGGCACAGTAGTTCGTTTCGTTGTCCGCATAACGAATTCGCAGGATCTTGTCGCCACATCTCGGACAGGGTTGCTCATAGCGTCCGTGGACTGCCATATCTTTTCGAAATGCGGTCACCTTTTCGGGAAAGCCTGTCTGTGCTTCGGCGCGTAGCCGGCTTATCCAGAGTTCAAGTGTGTTGAGCGTCGCAGCGTAGAGCCTTTCCCATTCATGAGGCTCCAGTTTGTGCGTCAGTGTGATCGGAGATAGCTGCGCCGCGTGCAGAATCTCGTCGGAGTACGCGTTACCGATGCCACTGAGCAGACGCGGGTCGGTTAGAGCTCTTTTGAGAGTGCGATTCTCCGCTGTAAGCGCAGCGCGGAACGAGGTGAGGTCGCTGGAGAAGATGTCGATGCCGCCGGGATCGACTGACTTCAGGCCTTCCTCTCCACTTAGGATGTGCAACGAAGCGCGACGTTTCGTGCCGGCTTCGGTGAGGACGAGAGAACCGTTGGGGAAGTCGAAGGCTGCAAGATTGTTGCGGCCGCTCAGCTTCGCCCCTTGTGGTCGCCAGTGGAGTCGCCCGGCAATCATAAGATGAAGCACCAGCCAGAGATCGCCTTCTACTCCAATGGCCACGCGCTTGCCGATGCGGCGCAGTTCGCGCACGACACGACCCTCCACGCTCGCAAGCGGCGGTTGTACCGTTCGAAGGAGAAATGCGCTTGCCACTCTCACTCCCAGCAGCGGCTGGCCAACAATGAGAGGTTCGAGTGCGCTGATGTAAGCGGCGATGTCCGGCAGTTCGGGCATGAGTAACAGCTTGCATGGGGCACCAGCGACTTTGCAACCTGACTGTTTGAACAGTCACTAAGGCACTAGCATGATTGGAGCTTGCCAGAATGTCCCTTTTGCCCCTGCTGGATCGAGCACGGTCACCTGGCAGTCGTACTTACCGGCCGGAAGTTGATTGAGGCCAATGCTGAAGCTAAGTGGCACAGTTCCTAACCGGTTCGTCGATGCGGGCGTTACCGCCATAGGCTGTGTTTCGAACACCTTGGTTTGTCCCTGGTAGAAGCTCACGAAGGCGACAAGCGGTTTGGCGGATGGTGTGCTTGGTTGGTAGGCCTGAAGGTAGACATAAAGATCGCGTCCTTTGCTAAAGACCCTGGTAACGCTGGGGATGAGTTTTTTACCATCTTGGACCAGCGGGTTGACCAACGCTTCTTTCTCCTGGTCTTTGGCTTTTGCGGCGTTGTAGATCGCGTTCTTGAGATCGACGCGCTGGCCGCTCAGTACGACTGAGCTGATGGGAACTCGCTTCTCCTCCTTGTTCAGGTTGGGGATTATAAAGGTGGTTTGATAGGTTCCGATTCTCCCCGTTTCGTCGTCTCTCGCCAGGAATTTGATCATGTATTTTCCGGGAAGAAGCGTGAAGCCTGCCTCGTACTCGATCGGTTGTTTCGCCAACTCGCTTGCGGTCGCATCACTCAATTTGATATTGACGTTGTCACGTACGTTCGTGACCGTTGTGCCACCGTATATGTCCTTTACCTCACCGACGAAGTCGATCAGGGTGTGTTCGGCGCCGCCTCGCTTGGCAAGCGCAAGCTCTCGTCCTGGAATTTTCACCACGATGGGAACAAAGTATTCTGCCCGATTTAATTGAAAATAATTTATCTCGATGGCAATGGTCAGGTCAGTGATGGGGTCACCTAACATCAAGGCGTCTTCGAGCTGGCGCTCCTTGTCGACTGTAGTAAATTTGCTGAATTCTTTGCCGGCGTAATAGCCCTGCCGGAATTCCAGCTTCGCGGCAAGCTCGGGATTGACCGTGATCTTGACTCGCCGGAACTTGCCATCCAGTGCGGTGTTGGTTGGGTAGTACTCCAGGATGTAGTAGTTGGTAATCGACTGTTGCGCCTGGACGATCCCCTTCGTCAGGTCGTTGTAGTCAAGGAGGGCTTTACCGCCGGTGTCCCCCGCGAGAGAAAACAGGGTGTCCTGCGACTGCTGAAGGTTAGTTGTTGTCGCCAGCGCTGCGGCCCCGGAGTACATACCGACGTTACCCGGCGATCCTTGCGTGGCATCTCCCAGCGGCGCCTGCGCTACAAGGCCACGTGCGTCGATCGGCCAGAACGAAACGCCTGCACGAATGGCAGCGTCAACGGTCGCATGAAGTTGCGCCTCGTTGTCCACACCATTCAGTCTGAGGCCACTGGCGAAGTAGATGAGCGATTTCTTCTCGTTCAACTGCCCGAGCATCCTCGCGGCAGTTTGCAGCGCGGAGAGCTGGCGGTCGGTATTGAAGATGTTGAACTGACTGTCATCCTGACCGAAGGCCGCGCCGGTGTCGGCGCTGCTAGCGTCGTCGATGGATTCTGCGGAGCCTTGTCCCTCTCCCACGACCAGAGTCTCAAGGATGCTCAGCAGGCGGTTGCGATCTGAAGTGAAGTCCTGCAGCACATCGACTGATCCGCCCGAATATCTCATGATAGAAACGAAATCTGCTGTCGTCATCTGCGTCCGGATGAACTTTTCGGCGGCAGCCAGAGCACGCAGTTGATCGGTCGGCCGCATGGCCGTTATATCGAAGTAAAGGGCTAGAAGACGGTGATCTTTATATCGAACATCTTCAGGCGCTTCGGGCGTGATCTGTGTTCGGGCCAGCCGATTGTAGATCTTGATGTCCTCCGGCCCCGACGGCGTGAGGGGAACATCACTGTGAGCGGATGGCATGGACTGCTGTTCACAGAAGCGAACTTTTTGCGGAACGCCGTCTTCGGTGACGATGAAGTCCTTTGCCGTAAGCCCGTCGATCGGGTTTCCGTTTTTGTCTTTGACGACTACAGTCTCGATAACAATTTGCGATCGTACCGACAGTGTGACGGTGTCGCTGCTGCCAGCCGGTGTGTTCTGCCCAATCTGCTGGGCCCCAGCGCTGAGTGTTGCAAATAGAAAGGCTGTAAGCAGCGATCGCATACTTCAAAACCTCAGGCGCAGCGTGGTTTGCAGGCTGCGCATTGCGTTGGCGGATGTCGGTAGCCCGAAGAGTGGGCTGTTCAAGGCCGGATTTACGGCAGGGTTCGTGGCCGGATTCAACGTTGTGTTCCAAGCGGTGAAGACGCCGTGGTTGAGCAGGTTCGTCGAATCCACTCGCAGGTCGAGGTTGTAACGGTCTTTCAGGCGAAACGTCCGTGCCAGCGAAGCATTGAAGGTGAAGGTGCTGGGACCGGTGATCGAATCTCTTCTGGCATCTCCCCATTGGCCTGTAGCAGGCGCTGCGTATGCTGCAGCATTCAAATGAAAGCCGGCGGGCGCATCATAGACGGATGCTCCTGTAACCTTTGGCCGAATGCTTCCCGTAACGCCAGTGCCGGGTACCGCCGCGAGATAGATGGGTGTCTGGGGCAGGCCGCTGCCTGCTCCAATCTGACCAAGCATCGTCCACCGCTTCAGCAATTTTCCACGCCAGCCTCCCAAGAGACTCCCGCCACCGAGGCCGACTCCTGTCGTGTACTGAACCTGTGCGGTTACCAGATTTCGTTGATCGAAGGTCGAGAGTCCACGCTCGGCGGTCAGGGCCAGCCAATTTTGTGCGACGACAGAGTTCTGCGGGGTCGAGCTTGCAGTTGGGGTTGTGGCTCCCATTCCCGTTGTTGTTGTGGGCGCGACAGGCCCCTGGCCTCCGAGTATGGAATCATCGTCGATTGACTTTGAGTACGTGTACAGCAAGGAAGCGGTAAAGCCGCTGCGCAGCCTTCGGCGCAGTTGAATGCTCCCGGCCTCACGCGTCGAGTTTCCATTGGAGGAGCGGTACACAAATCCTGCGGGGCACGCCGGGCATGGATTTACGGCACCGATTGGATAGGTATTCGGCAAATACTCCTGCACTCCCCTTGTTCCCTTGATCCCAAGATAGGTCGCGGTCATCTGCAGCGCGCCGGGCAGGTCGCTCTGCACGGCTACCTGCCATGTTTGTGCGTACCCCACGCGAAAGTTGGGATCGATTGCAAACGTGTTGGCAGTAATTGAGGAGCAGGGGTTGAACCCGCTTGCCAGTGTTTGCGGACATGCAGCGCTGTTTTGGACACTCAAACTTGTCGAAAGCGGCGACTGCTGTGCCATCTCCAGGGCGGTCGCCTGATAGACCGATGTGTCTTCGTAGATTCCGTAGCCGGCGCGAACGACCACGGACGACCCAGGCATCGGCCGCCATGAGATTCCGATTCGAGGGTCAATTCCGAGTCTGTCGGGAAATATGAGCGAACTTGGATATGTCTGCCCTGTCTTAGGGCCGACCGGATCGCTCCCCAATACCGGGGCCACCGCAGAAAAGCCCGGAACGACGTCGAGGTTAACGAGCCGTCCATAGAGTTCAGTAATGGGGGAGCCATACTCCCAACGTATTCCTACGTTAATGGTTAAATCTGGCCGGAATCTCCAGTCATCAGTAAGGTAAGCGTCATAGACAGGTTGGCGGAGATACTTGTCTGCGTTGCCATAGGCGATGGCGCTGGTGTCGGGTATGCCTTCAAGGAAATCTGCGAAATCGGAATGGCCGGTTGCGACGCCGGTAAACGTGAAAGTGCCTCGCGGATTCTGCTGAGAAAAGTAGTTGAACTCCTGCCTGCGAAAATCTCCGCCCAGAGTGACATTGTGGTGGCCATGGTTCCAAATGAGGGAGGAAGACGCCGAATTTGTTTCATTGCGGTCGAAGGCGCTTTGCCCATCGGTAAGACTGGCAATTCCACTCGCGAAGATAAGCGTTGGCGGTCCCCAGTTGGCTGGATCCTGGTTGTTACCCGTGATTCCTGCTTCGCCCGACACGTTGATGCGGTTCTCGAAGAAGGCGTTGACCTGTGTTCTCAACCTGCTGAACTTATACCCCGTGGTGAGAAAGAATCCATGGCTGAAGCGGTGAGACCAGTTAATGTTTGCGTTGATGCCTAGTGTGTCCGTCGTATCCACAAAACCGAACAGATTGGCACCGTCGACACGGCTACTTTGATAGGCAAATCCGCCGTAGAGTTGATTCTTGTTGCCCAGGGTCTTATCCAAGCGCAATTGCAGCGCGTCGAGATGGGTGTTGGTGATTACCGGGGCCTGGTAGTTGTACAACGAATTGCCGGTGACGTTGGGTAGTGGGTACAACTTCAATAGGGATTGCGCTTGCGCTACTGGAGTTACGCTTCCGTTCGGCAGATCTCCAGTTCGTTGCGCTGCAGTTGGCACCAGTCCCTGCAGAGTTGTCGCAGCGCCGTTCTGAGTCCGTTGATAGGCAATAAAAAAATTCGGCCCATGGGGGAGGAAATGGGGAATATTCAGCGGCCCCCCCA
>CAVRHK010000038.1:0-17063 GCA_963720955.1 uncultured Acidobacteriaceae bacterium
AGCGGAGTCGAAGATGGCTGGCTTCGCCTCTCCGGCCGAGGCCGAGGTCTCGCTAGTCATGGAGTGGACATGGCCAGCGCCCGGTCCGTGACAGGCTTCACACGTTACGCCGGGAACCAGTGAGTCTCGTCGAAACTTCCGCCGATGCTTGAACCGGTTGTATGGCAACCGAAACAACGCATCACTTCCCGCGGGGGAACGGGGCGATCCATCGCTTCTTCAATGTCGTTGGGAGAGAATAGAGCGCGCGATGGCGTGAAGTCTATCGTTCCAAGCTTCTCGAAGTAGGTGACCCTGGCCTCGAAGAAATCGGCGGTCTGTTTCTTGAACAAGAAGACTGACCGACGCGTCCGGTTCCGAACGCCCAGAGTAGTGGAAACGACAAGCTTTGATTCCCGTCCCCTACCGAGTAGCGACTCTGGTTTGTTGTGCTGTGAATCCGATACTGATACTTGCCTGGGCCAAAGGTCATCAACGGAGGTGCATGAGAATGTCGGAAAGCGAAGCGGACATGGCGGCACGAACCAGTAGGGGTTTTCTTCTGCGAGGCTGCCTTGAGGCCGTGACACCGGGCGCAAGCGTCGGAGCCTGCAAAACCATCTCGCGAAGGATTGTCCTGCGTGGGCCAGAACCCCGGCTCGTTGAGGTGGTCCTCCGTCGAGAGCTGGCCGAAAGCAGCCGGGGCGTAGAGACTCACCGCGAGAAGACAACCGAGGAATCGACGATGTTTCCGAAACACCCCATCCCCTTCCCCATTAGTTGAGAGAACCGTTCGATTCAGTCTTCCGAAGGCATTCCTGACCGATCGTGTCGCCGTCTCGACTTTGCAAGCCGGGGAGCCGTCGAATTGCCATTACTCATGACTGCGGGCTCGAGGCAAGGCTGCGGTCGCGGTGAGAATGATATCGGCGCCGGACCAGTGGATGCTCGAACAATGAGTTCCGGCTCAATGACAATTTCAGATTGAAAGTCTGCCTTCTCCTCAATCTGGTCGATGAGTGTCTTCGCGGCTATTTGTCCCATTTGTAGCAGCGGTTGCCGGATTGTCGTGAGCTGGGGATTGGAAAAAACCGCGAGCGGCACATCGTCGAAACCAACGACCGAGATATCCTGAGGCACGCATAATCCGGCTTCCTGGAATGCCCAGATGGCGCCGATTGCTGAAAGGTCGTTATAAGCGAATAACGCTGTAAACGGCTTTTTTCGTGCGAGTAATTTCTTCGCATACGGGTAACCGATCTGCGGCGTGGTGAGATCCTGTTCGATCTCCACGACCAATTCAGGTCGAATCCGCACGCCTAACTCTTTGCTGGCCGCGCAAATCGCCGCCCAACGGGTCGCCGAGTCTGAACTGTTGGTCTGGCCCTTCATAAAGGCAATATCACGATGACCGAGTTCAAGCAGGTGGGTCAACACAAGCGGGCGGCGAGCTTTTGGTCAAGAATAAGATTTGTGACCCCCGGAACCGCCGCATGTCCGGCGACTGCCACAGTGGGCCGCGAGGGCTTTTCTGTGATCGAGGTATCGACGGTGATGAATCCCTCTACTCCGCGCGTGACCAGCATCTGCGAGTAATTTTGCAGGATCGATGGTCATGTCGGTGTATCACCGTCAGAAAAAAGTACTCACTGTCCCTTAGGTGTTCCTCGATGCCGCTGATGATCATGGCACCATAGGGTCGCCGATCTGCTCGGCGATTACGCCGATCGTATAGGTGCGCTTCAGTCGGAGCGAACGGGCGAAATAGTTGGGTTGATAGTTGAGTTCACGCGCCGCGTCCAGAATCCGCCGCTTGGTATGTTCGGGAATCGCGCGTGCTGCAGGCGAATCGTTTAAGGCCGCAGAGATCGTGCCCACGGCTAGGTTGAGATGCCTGGCCAGCGTCTGGAGGGTCACTTTGGGCTCGTTCCGATCAGTCGTCCGCTTCAAAGACATGGGAAGTAGTCCTGTCGGGAAATTATGTTTCGATTGCAACGACCGCTTGGTGACAGGATACAGGCGGTCAAGGCGTTTTCCAAACTTCATCGGCGATCCCAAGTTTCAGTGATTACCTTTTAGATGACCGCTTCGCGCTCGGGCGACCGGATCCATCTATCACTTGCGCTCCGGGCGAAGGCGGGTTGAAGGGTCCTACCACCGAGTTCAACGTAGATTACGTTTGATGGCCACTATTGGTTTCGCAAAAGTGGACGCGGCCATCATTCTGGAGCGTAGATCACCCAAACATGCCCCAAGAATAACATTATTGTGTTGACAAGCCCTCCTTCGGCAGCTAACAATGCTCGGCGACTCGAAAAGCAACTGGTCAATGGTCCTGAAGGTGGAGCAACTGCTCCATCGATAGGTTGAAGGTGACTCCTGCAGATGGGTCGCATCAGCAGGTTGAGGCGCTGACTAAAGTTGCGCATTCCGAATCGACTGAACGACTTTTGGAGGTGTGCAGATGAGCAATGAAATTTCAGGATGCCGTGCCGCTATTCAGCCACGTTTTACAAATTGGGCACTGTTCACCGTACTCGTCATGTTGCTGGCATTTCCGCTCGGCATGCATGCGCAAACCTATTACGGCACAATCGTCGGTAATGTGACGGATGCGACGGGGGCGGCGGTCCCTGGCGCCAAGATAACGGTCAGAAACACCGGCACGAACAGCACCTACACCGCAACCTCCAGCGGTCATGGGTCATATTCGGTCCCCCAATTAGCGGTTGGCACCTACGAGGTGCAGGTCACGTCCGGCAACTTCAAAGAATTCGTCACCACGGGTGTTGACGTACACGTCTCGACAACAACCGAAGTCAATGCCGTCCTGCAAGTCGGTGCGATGACCGAAAAAGTGACGGTTCAGGCGAACGACGTACAGGTCCAGACCGTCTCTGCGGAGGTTGGCGAAGTCATCGATGGCACCCAGGTCCGCGAACTGCCCCTCAACGGAGAAAACTTTGTCGGACTGACACAGCTTTCCCCGGGAGTTTCGGCCGCCTCAAACTACGATGGCACCGGCAAAGGACTCTCCGGTGGCGTCAACTTCTCGGTGAACGGCAATCCTTACACCAACAATCTGTTCCTGGTCGACGGCGTCAACAACAATGACGTCGGGTCCAACCGCACGATCCTGGTCTATCCCGCAGTCGACACTATCGCCGAATTCAAGATGATCAGGAACTCCTACGGCGCGGAGTATGGCCAGGCATCCGGCGCCATCATCAGCATTACGACGAGGTCCGGCACGAATCAGATTCACGGCGGCGTGTTCTATGCCGGTCGTAATAACGCACTCGACGCAAATGACTACTTCTCCAACCAGAACGGCACAGGTAAGGCCAAGCTGCGCCGCAACGACTATGGATATCACGCCAGCGGGCCAATCATCAAAGACAAGCTGTTCCTATGGTGGAACCAGGAGTGGAACAAGGAAATTCGCGGCAGTTCCTTCGCAACCTGCGTGCCTACAATCGCGGAGTCGGCGGGCGACTTCAGCGGATACGGGGCAGGCGCGAATGGCCTCGATCAATGCGGGGCCGCGATTCCGGGCACCACTACTGTCAACGCAGACGGCAGTAAGACAAATCATGGGCCGATTCCGGTGCAATTTCAGGCGGCTGGGAACCCGCAGAAGGTAGCCAATCCAGACAAAGCAGGCCTGCTGTTAGGGCAGTTTTATCCGGATCCCACAACCGGTAACAACGGAAAGACCTTAGATAGCAACGGCCACAACTGGGCCTCCCCTATCAATAACCCCCTGGACTGGAGTGAGTGGAACGTCCGTGCGGACTACAACCTCACGAAGAAAAACCTCGTCACGTTTCGCTGGACCCAGGAGTCCTGGGACAACCCCACCCCAAATAACGGCTCTTCGTTCTGGGGTGAATCCAACTATCCCACCGTGCAATCAAGCTGGAGCCAGCCTTCCAAGAGCGTGATGGCAAAGTTGAGTTCCACGATCTCGCCAACCATGGTGAACGATGTGGAGTTCGGGTACGGCCATAACGCGATCATCACGACCCTCGGGGGCACTAGGGCAAGCATCGTCGGTGGACTAGAGACGGCTTATCCGGCCTCCTTCCCATCGTCTATCAAGACCCCGGGTGAGTTCTTTGGCGGATGGGGCGGCCTGAATCCTTATGGTTCCTCCCAAGGAGCGGCCTCCTTCTGGAATATTGCCCCCTACAAGAACCATGAAGACCTGTACACGGTGCAGGACAATCTGACGAAGGTACACGGCAATCACCTGCTAAAGGCGGGTGCATTCTTCAGCTCAAACATAAAGGTCGAGAATGGTGGAAACGGAGCCGACCGGCCGACCCTTCCGACCACCGTGCACTGCGACACCGACGCCAACAATGGGACCCCAATCACCGGGCCGGGCCACCCTGCCTGCGGCAATACCGATAACCTGCTTGCCAATGTGCTTCTACCCGGAACGGGCGCCACGCCGCAGACGTTCAATGTCAACGAAAACAGCATTGACGCGACGGCATACGTCAAGTGGCATGACATCGAGTGGTACCTGGCAGACCAGTGGAAGATCTCCAGAAATATCACCCTAAACTTCGGCTTCCGGTGGTCGTTCTATCGCGAACCGTATGGAGACGACAATCATTGGGCGAACTGGAGCGCTTCCGCCTGGAGTGCCGCGCAAGCAAAGACCAATCCGTCCGATGCCTGCAACGGCACGATTATTGTTCCCGGAACAACTCCTTGCGCGGATGCCGCCAAATTCCTTTCCGGTCTTGGCGTAAATCTGCCACTGTCAAACGGCACGCCTGGAGCGAACCGGGCTCTGATCAATAACAACAACCACACCATCGCTCCTCGCGTCGGAATCGCCTGGGATGTATTCGGCAACGGGAAGACGGCGTTTCGCGTGGGCGGCGGCCAGTTCTTTCAACGCGAGGCAGTTGGCATCGATGAAGGTATGGCGAAAACGGCGCCATTCGTCATCGGCGTCAATACGAACCGTTCGTTGGACACACCAGCATCCTTGGCCAACCCGTCAGTCTCCCCGAACTATGGGAAGAACCCCAGAGGAGTCGTGCCAAACGCCTGGCAGTGGAACATAACCGTTGAGCAGGAGCTGGCCAGAAACACAACCCTCGAGATTGGATATGTTGGCAATACCGGTTTGCATTTGACCTCCATGTACGACCTGAATCCAATTCCACAGGCGAACTGGGCACAGTCGGTATTTGCTAGCGGCTCCGCTCAGAATGCTCTCCGTCCCGCATTCAACTTTGGGACAATTGGAGGTTTCGACCGCGGCGGCCACGCTTCCTATCAGTCGCTTCAAACACTCTTCCGCTCTCAGATCGGCAATTCTACGCTTCCAGGCTGCCTATACCTGGTCCCACTCGATCGGAAATGTGGAATTGGACAACTCCTCCGGCAGCTTCAACCAGCAGGCAATCACCGTTCAAGGCCAGCCGGGACTCGACAAAGGAAGCACCAACATCAATCGTCCCAATATCTTCGTGATGAACGAGGTCTACTACCTGCCTAAGCTTGCCAATAAGAATGCCCTCGTGCAGAACACGATCGGCGGGTGGCAGGTCAATAGCATCTTCACCGCTGCCCACGGCAGTTCGCTTACCGCCTACGCCAACGGTACCTATAACGGCGGTAATGTGTCCGGTCTGATCGGCACCGGCTATATCGGCAATAATCGGCCGTTGACGGTCGCCAGCACTACTTGTAATTCGGGTCAGAAGGGCGCGCAAATCTTAAACGCGAATTACTTCACTCTTGTCGGATACACCCTCGGCACTGTCCCTGCAAACATGGAAAGGCATGGATCCTGCTTCGGCGCCCCAACAACAAACCTGGATGCACAATTGGCTAAGAACTGGCAGATCAAGGAGCGCTTTCGGCTCAAGTTCGCGATGGACTTCTTCGATCTCTTCAACCATCCCAACTTCAACAGCAGCGGCTTAGAAGGCACGGGATACGCTCCCGCAACACTAACCTGCGGCTCTGCCGCATGCGGTCCGACAAATCCGAGCAGGCTTGTCACCGCCCAGAGTGGAGTATCTGGCTTCGGAGCCGTAACTGCCTTGCAGGCTGGGCGCGGCAACCGGGAACTGCAATATAGCCTCAAGCTAACGTTCTAGAGCCTCAAATCTCACCTACACCACCGCGGCGGAGCCTTTGTTCAGGCTCCGCCGTTTCATTATGCAGTAGAATCGGCCAGGACTCCCCGTAATGAAGCGCAACTCGCCAAAACCGGTTAGCCTTTTGAGACTGCGCTCTCACCGTTCCGCCCCCGCTTCCTGCTCTGCGATTGCCGTGTTGAGCGTGCTTGTTCCTTGCGCTGCTCTTGCTCAGACCCAGGACGCGCCATTCCCCGTCCACTCAAAAGACGGCCCCGGCGCCAACTGAACTCGACAGACGTCTCGCCGCTGCCCGTGCTGCTCGGGACTCAGGAGATCCGGCTGCAGCCCAGCTAGCCAACGAACGCCTGATCGCAGTAGCTCTCAGCGAACTGGCCCGATTGCGAATGGCCCAACAGGCGTATCCCCAGGCCGTCGAACTCTATGGCAGTTCCCTGCATTTCGAAGATGTCCCCAGCACGCACCTCGATCTGGCCACCGCCGAGATACAAGCAGGCAAATACGCGGACGCCATCAAGCAGGCAAAGCAAGTCCTCGCCTCCGATCCGAACGACCTGCGCGCGGTTCGAGTTCTCGCAAGCGCCCTCACTCAGAACGGGGACTACGCACAGGCTGTCGAACCATTCACTCGAATCGCACAGGCACAGCCGAGTGTCGAGAACCTGTACCCACTGGCGATGTGTCTGCTGCAGACAAAGAAGCCGGAGGACAAGGTTCGAGCGGCGGCGGTGTTCGAGCAGATGAAGCAGACAGCGGGAGATAGTGGCTCGTTGCATGTTCTCTTCGGACGCGCTTACCGCGATGCGGACGACATGCCTTCCGCCATCCGGGAGTTCCAGCGCGCCGTGGCAATCGACCCTCGTACTCCTCACGCTCACTACTTTCTGGGTCTCGCCCAACTTTATCTCAAAGATTGGAAGCCAACTCCCGAGGCAGAAGCCGAGCTAAGGAAGGAAGTGGAGATATACCCGCACGACTACCTCGCCAACTACATGCTCGGGTTTCTCATCTCAGGGCAGCGCCGCTACGACGAGTCGAACGCATATCTCAAGGCGGCTGCAGAGATCAACCCGACCGCGCCTGAGCCCTTTCTCTACCTCGGCCTGAATGCCTATTCTCAAGACGATATGAAGCGCGCCGAAGAGATGCTTCGGAAGGCGGTTGCGCTCACTGGTGACGACGAGGCGCGCTCCAACTACCAAATCCGGCGGGCCTATGTGGATCTCGGCCGAATCCTCGCAACCAGTGGGCGGAAGGATGAAAGCGAAATCTACCTCACGAAGGCGCGCAATCTCCAGAACAAGACGATGGAGCAGAGCCAACAGCAAGTCGCTTCGATCGCCGGGTCGGGATCCATCGCGGGAGTCGTTCCCCTTAGCCGCCAACAGGAAAACCAATCGGCGCCTCTTCCGCAGACAAGCACCGATCTCGTAGCCAGAGTCGATCCTGCCGCGAACAACCTAACGCCCGAGCAGCGCACCGCGGTGGAAGCAGAGGAAAACGAGCTTCGGGCAATATTGGGACTGGCCTTCAATGACCTCGGCACTTCGGAGGCAATCCGAAAGGAATACCCACGCGCTTTGGGCTACTATCAGCAGGCAGAACGATGGGACAGCACTCTTCCCGGTCTCGAAAAGAATCTCGGCCAATGCGCCTTCCGCGCGGAAGATTATCCTGAGGCGATTCGTGGACTCTCGAAAGCATTGGAACAGGAGCCCGGAAAGGCCGCTCTACGCGCCCAGTTGGGCATGTCGTACTTCGCGACGAACCAGTATGCCCAGGCCGCTCGAACTTTTGCACCCCTCGGAGACCGCGGGATGCATGATAGCCAGACCGGTTATGCGTGGGCAGCCTCATTGGCACATACCGGCGACATGAAGAACGCATCCGAGGTGTTGGTCGCGTTTGAATCCGAACCGCGTCCCGACGATACGCGTCTGCTCATCGGCCAGCTTTGGACGGAGATCGGCGACTACGCACGCGCGATATCGACGCTGCAACGATCGCTTGCGTCGAATTCGTCCTTAGCGAAGGCGCACTTCTATTCTGGACTCGCCTACATTCGCTGGGAACACTGGCCAGAAGCTGCCAAAGAGTTCCAGGCAGAACTGAATCTCTCGCCGGGCGATCCCGACGCAGCAGTATCACCTTGGCTTCGTATATATGCAGCAGTCAAAGACCGAGGAGGCTGCCACACTTTTTCGGCAGGTCGTCGCAGCGCATCCAAACTACTTCAATGCCCAATATCAGCTGGGAAAGATACTGCTGGATAAGGGACAGGCATCGGATGCAGTGGGATACCTTGAAGCTGCCGCCCGTCTTCAACCTCAGACCGACTATCTCCACTATCAGCTTCAGGCCGCGTACCGAAAAGAGAACCGCATCGCCGATGCCGATCGCGAACTCGAAATCTACAAACAGATCAAAGCAGCGTCGCGAGACCGCGCCGCGGAAGCAGTAAAATCCAACCCGTAGTGCCGGATAGGACTCGATTGCGTCATCGCCACTTTCACTCCAACGTTCTCCGATCTATTGCAGTAGCATTTTGCATCTTTAGCTTCGCGGAAGCGCAGAGCGGCCACCCTGTCGCTCCGCCACCACCCATTGGCGCCAAGTCGTCAAAGTGTAGCGGACGCCCCGTTCCGCAACTCGAAGACATCACTTCCACGACTGGCATCACCTTCAAACACACCTCCGACCCGGCGAAGAAATACATCGTAGAATCCATGAGCGGCGGAGTCATCCTGTTGGATTACGATCGCGATGGCTGGCCCGACATCTATTTCACCAATGCTCCCACGGTCGAGATGGCCGTCAAAGGCACTAAGAGCCTCGGCGTTCTCTACCACAACAATCACGACGGTACGTTCACCGACGTTACGGCAAAATCCGGCCTCTCCACGCGCTGCTTCGCCATGGGAGGCGCCATCGGAGATTACAACAACGACGGCTGGCCCGATCTCTACGTCACCTGCCTGGGTGGCAACATCCTCTATCGCAACAACGGCGACGGCACCTTCACCGACGTAACGGCAAAGGCTGGCGTCGCTGACGGACGATGGTCGACCGGTGCCGCATTCGGCGACTACGATGGAGATGGATTTGTCGACCTCATGGTCGCCAACTACGTCGATTTTCATCTCGATGATCTGCCCGGCTTTGGAAGCGCTCCCTTCTGCAAATATCGCGGCATCGACGTTCAGTGCGGCCCACGCGGACTGCGGGGTGCCGGAGACTCGCTCTTCCACAACAACGGCGACGGCACGTTCACCGAGGTATCCAAAGCAGCCGGCGTAAACGATCCAAATGGATACTACGGGCTCGGCGTGATCTGGGCCGACTTCAACAACACCGGGCGGCCGGATATCTACGTCGCCAATGACTCGACGCCGAAGTTTCTTTATAAGAATGAAGGCAACGGTAAATTCAAGGATATCGGTCTTGAATCAGGCACTGCCGTCAGCGATGACGGTTCAGAGCAGGCATCGATGGGCATCGCGATCGGCGACTACAACCACACTGGCCGCCCATCGCTCTACGTCACAAATTTCTCCGACGAAAACGATCTGCTATATCGGAACGAAGGCGATTGGAACTTCAAGGAAGTCTCCTACGCGGCTGGAGTCGCTCTCCCATCCTTGCCCTGGGTTAAATGGGGTACCGCGTTTGTAGATCTGGACAATGATGGCTGGCTGGACCTGATCGCAGTGAGCGGTCACGTCTATCCGCAGGTCGATTCGCTTCCCTCTGGAGGCGGTTATCGCGAACCGAAGATGTTTCATCTCAATCAGAAGGACGGCACGTTCTGCGATGCCAGTGACCTGGCCGGCAAGGCCTTGATGGAACGCCACGTCTCTCGCGGCCTCGCGGTGGGAGACTTGTTCAATGACGGGAACATTGACGTTGTCGTCGGCGACATCGACGGTGGACCCATGGTTTTGCGCAATCGTGGGATCTCAGGACGTCACTGGGTGAGCTTTGAACTAACCGGTACCAAGAGTAATCGCCTCGCGTTGAATGCACGCATCACAATTGTTGCCGGTGGGATAACACAGACCGACGAGGTCCATAGTGGCGGCAGCTACTTATCGCAAAACGACCTGCGAATACATTTTGGATTGGCCAACGCAACGAAGATCGATAGCGTCGAGATCCACTGGCCATCAGGCCACAACGAAGTTCTGACGGATCTGGCTGTTGACCGACATTATTCTGTTATCGAAGCAAAAGGGATATCTTCTGAGCGGGGTAAGCCTGTCGTACCTAAACACCCCTAGAGCCATTTCGGCGCGTGTAAGTTAAATTGCTGCTCACGGCCTTGACGCAATTTGACAGGATGACGGATGGCGTGGCATCGTCCCGGAAAACTCACCAGTCAGAACTGGAGTTCTCTCATAATCTAAGCGGGAGGACTGAGCCATGAAGAAGAGCCGGTAGCAGCTTCGACGGTAGTCGGGAGGATCGCGTCAATGCGATCTGCGATTTTCGCCCTGACGGTGGGATCATGTGGAAGCAGGCAACAACTAACTCCGATCATCGTAACGGGTTTATCTCTTATGCCAAGACGCAGCGCAGGTTTGATGATGTATCGACGCGGGCTCCAAGACGTGGAGGTCTTCCTTGTTCATCCTGGCGGCCCCTTTTTCGCGAAGAAGGACTTGGGAGTGTGGACTATCCCCAAAGGAGAGTACTTGGACGGCGAGCATCCCTTGCGAGCCGCCAGACGTGAATTTCAGGAGGAAACTGGTTTTCCGTCACCCGAGAGTTTTCTCGATCTTGGCTCGATAAAGCAGGCTGGCGGAAAAGTCGTATTCGCCTGGGCTTTTGAAGGCAATTGCGATCCAAGCAAGATGATCAGCAATTACTGTGAAGTGGAATGGCCACCGCGATCCGGTCGTTTGATCGAGATTCCTGAAGTGGACCGTGGCGCGTGGTTTTCAATCGCCGAAGCAAGAGAGCGTATCAAGGCAAGCCAAATACCTCTCCTCGACAGGCTCTTGATCATATTGAATTTGGCGAAGTGACAACCCATTTGCAAGAACTGCTAAAGAGTCACTATCGTGCCATACATCCAGAAACCGCGCGTGCTGGTAGATTTCCTTGAGATTTTTGGGCATGATGGTCTCGCCAATATGGGGAGGGGAAAAGAAGGCGCGGGCGCTGGTGGAAGGAGGAGAGACAACTGCTGGTGTTAACTCAATCGAAGTGGCTCAAAAATAGTGAGCACGCAATCAAACCATTGGAAAATCTCCCCGAGGCTGGGATCCTCTGCACAACGTGCAGACCCGTTTGTGGTTCATAAAGTCCGACAATCTGCTGTCATAACGCTCGGTGGCGTCCTCGAATCGCTTCGAATTATTCTTGCCCAAACCAGAAACAGATTGGAGGGCGCGTTGAGCGTCGGCGCGCTCTAGCGTAGCCTGTCGTAACTTTTTTTCGAATTCGAAACCCGATGCGCACAGCATGAAACTGGTCCTCCTCCGCCCACTACGGTGTCGACAAGCGCCAAGAGTTCATCTCTTCCTTACCGACAGCATGGCCAAACAAAATCGCCCGAAAGAATATCGCTGGCTGATCCTCCTGAATGATGGCAGTGGTCTCCCCACGATGTTCGCAATGCCTTTGTGTGGTCACCTCGCCCACCTAGTCGGGGGCGGGCGAGGGAACGGTCTAGAAATTGAATTTCACACTTCCCTGGAAGATTCTGGGCTGGTTGGCTGTGGTTGAGACCTGACCGAACGTACCTGATGTCAAAACCGCCATTCCTCCAGTGGGTCCGCCGGGTGTTCCAGTTGTTGTGCCGGTTGGGAGGTTGAAGTTCGGATGGTTCAGCACATTGAAAGCTTCCAGCCTGAGAGTCAGATTTAGACTCTCGTGAATGGGAAATATCCGGGAGACCTGGGCATCAAATTGGTAGTTTGTCACGCCTCGGAAAGAGTTTCGTTTAATGTTTCCGTAAGTTCCATACCCAGCACACGTCGCCGGAGAGATGGGCGTTGGGCACCCTGCGGTCACCTGAGCGAACGCGGCTGGATTGAGATAGCCACGGTTTGCCTGGCCGGATCCTGATCGAATCTGCTGATGAAGATAGATCGGAACTCCGGGAATCAGGTTCGGACGATCGTTGCCAATAGCGGTGAAGGAGTTGTCCTGTCCTGACGTGACCGTAAATGGAGCGCCACTCTGAATATGCACCAACGGCGCGAGTTCCCAGTTGTTGACGAGCACGACGTAATGCGGTTGGAGATATGGAAGTTGCTCTTCGTAATGACGACGATATTTTCGATGTTCCGGAAATCAGAGCCGCACGGACCGTAGTCAAACGCGGGGTTAGTGGGGTTCTCCACCTGTGTCGCGGCGTAGTCGCCCTGGGCGTCGGAAAGGCTAAGGCACTTCGACCAGGTGTAGTTGGCCAAAAGGCTGAAGCTGGACGAGAGACGATGCTGGACGGTGGTTATCAGGCCGTTGTAGTTTGCCATTCCGTTGTAATTGATAAGGACCGAGCCGCCGCCGCCACCTGTGTATTGATTGCCCTGAAGCGGGTTCGCAACGGTGAGGGCAAAACGCTGAGTCTGATTGGCGACGGTGGAACATGGCGTTCCGACTGCACCTGCTGGCTTGCCGGCGGGACCTGTTGTCACGACGCCTGCGCAGCCAGTTCCTCCTGCTCCCCAGACGCCAGGGACGTAGAGGCCGGACTAAGTGGAAACCCCATAGGAGCATGGACGGTGTGGCTGCCGACGTAGTCGACCTGGAGTTGCCAACCCTGGCCAAACTGACGCTGCACGCTGGCGGTCCACTGCTCGCTGTAGGACGGATGGAACTGTGTGGGCAACACGATGAACTGTGATTGAGGAAAGAACTGCGCAATTGCAGGAGTCGGAATCTGAGGCTGCGGAAATGGGTTAGTCGTAATGGTCCCGGCCGACCATGGAGCCGAGAAACTTATAGGAGCTGAGGTCGACGTTTGTTGCTGCCGGATGGCTGTGGCATAGGGCGGGTTCTGCTGGTTACGTTGGGACGTGTACCAGTTCGCCTGATCGAAGGCCAGTTCGAAGCCTGCACGAATAACTGTTTTTCCGGAGCCCGTGGGATCGAACGACACACCGAAGTTCGGAGAAAACTGCCAGGGGGTGTTCTTGGTGAACGTCTTGGAAACGCCAGGGTCCCCATAGTAGAGCGCTCCTGCAGGGGCGTTGGGATACACCGAACTTGTTTTGTTGGCCAGGAACGCGGCATTATCGAAGACGACTCCGCGGTGGAAGTAATCGTAGGGCATGAAATTGGGACTCCACCGCAGGCCGGCAATTAAGGTTAGTCTCTGGGTGGCGTGGTAGGTGTCCTGTCCGTAGATGCTGGGGATCGGCCCGCGCAGGGCGTTCTGCTGTTGTTTGCTCTGCTCGAAGGAGCCTTGAGTACCCATCAGGAAGTCCAGGTTGGGGTCTCCAACGGCAGATCCTCCCCTTGGCCCGTTCGCGCTGTAGACGCCACTGAATCCGAACACGCCGTTGGTTTCATATGCATTAGCAATGTTAAGTTGGTTGCGGGCGTACTCTCCCCCAAAAACGAACTGATGCTTGCCCATCAACAAAGTTATGTCATCCTCAAATGCGAGGGTGTTGTCGTTGAACTTCGAGACGGAGTTCGTACCGCCGCCTATGGTGAATTTACTGGTAGTCGTCAGTTGCAGCCCATTGGGCTGACCTTGCCAGAGATCAACCCCGAGAGTATTGGCGTTGATGTCGTTGGATGCGTATCCGCGATTATTGCGCCGCCGGAGCAGAGTGACGTGCGCCGTGTTCACCATCTTCGAATTAATCGTGTACGCCTCACCCATGGTATAGGACTGCACCCGTTGCGAATTGCCGGACTGCGTCGTTATCAAAATGTTGGTGGGCGAGAAGAAAGCCGGCGCCTGATAGCCATCGATGAAGTAGCGCGCGTAAAAGTTGTTCTTCGCGTTGATCGTCCAATCGACACGGGTGACAAACGAATTGTCCGATGTCTGCAATGGAATAGCGTATTTGACCAGCCCGCAATTGTTCGTGTCGATCGCCGGATCGATCTTCGGCAGGTAGCTCATCAGCTTGAGCGATTGGGGATTGTATGTCGGCTGACTTGGATACTTGTTGCCAACCAGCTTCGCCCCGGTGAGAGGATCGACCAGCGGGATTGTCGACTTGTTTGAGGTACAGTTGGGTCCGTCGGTGACCGACCAGTCACCGGCAAGGTTTGCGGCAGTAGGCACAAAGGCTTGCGTGGCGGCCTGGGATTGGTTCGATTGACTGCGCTGGTATCCGGCGAAGGCGAAGAGCTTGTCCCTCAGAATTGGACCGCCAAAGGTGCCGCCGAACTGGTTTTGATGCAGAGTATCTTTCGTCGCCGAGAAGAAATTTGACGCGTTAATGTAGTTGTTACGGATGAACTCAAAGGCCGAGCCGTGATACTTATTGGTTCCCGAGCGGGTGACGACGTTGACTAGGCCACCGGTATGCATGCCATCCTGCGCGCTTAGAGCGGTCGACTCCACGCTGAACTGGCTGACAGCGTCCGGGAAAGGGAACGGGAGATTGCCATTGGCCATGTAGTCATTGTTGGTTCCGCCGTCGAGCCGCCACATTGTTGTATTGCCCATGCCGCCGGCAATCGAAACCGAGATCACTTGGTAGGAATATTTGCTTCCCGTAAAATCGCCGGGAGGAGCTGGTGTCGAGCCACCGGAAAGCGCGATCAGACCCGTCATTTGACGACCGTTGAGCGGCATCTCCGTGACCGTCTGCTGGTCGATGGTCTGTTTGAAGGAGACATCTTCGGTTTGCAAGGCCAGACCACTTGCCTGTACTTCAACCTTCTGGTCTGTCCGTCCAACCGTCATTCCCACGTTGACCGAAATGTTGCTTCCAACCTCAAGAACGATCTTTGATTGGGTGTAGTGCTCAAAGCCTGGGGCCACGACATCCAGAGTGTAGGTACCGACAGCCAGATTCGGAAAGCTGTAATGTCCGTTACCTTCTGTAATTGCCACCTGCTTTACCTGGGTATCCACGTTGATAGCGGTGACGGTGGCGTTTTGAATGATTGCGCCCGTGGAGTCGAGGATGGAGCCCTGGATGCTCCCGTTTCCTCCGCTCTGGGCGTTACCCTTTGTTGCAAAGGAAAAAACCGCGATACAGATCAGAACTGCGAACCAACGGTAGGCCATCCATGAATGGTGCGGAGCACGTGATTGCATGAAACCTCCAAATAAGTGGAAACAGTAGAGATCGTTTGTTTCGATATCCCAAACCAACCGTCGCTTCTTCGCCTGCCAAGATACTTCCCGCGACTAGATGTGGCCGGGACCAGAACTCAGGTGGAGACGAGTGGGCTCGCAACTGTGGATGGACCACTCTCTCCTTTGGTCGGACAAGGTATGGGAGCTAAGGTACGACTGTCAACAGTAAAAAATCGCTTTCTCTTACGAAAACGACCAGAGTATTTCGTCGGGTGTTCGCCTTTTCATTACCGCTACTGAGCGGAAAAGGCCCGAACCTCACCCTCGGCCATTTATAAGATTCCCTTCGAGGAATGAGAGACTGGACAGTAACTCGGAGAATCAGCATTGAGCAATGCTTCTACTTCGCTCTGGAAGTTGACCGTCGCCCAACTCAGGGACCAGGTCGCTTCGGTGGATCCGACGCCTGGCGGCGGTTCGGTCTCCATCGTAGCGGCGACTTTAGGCGTCGCCTCGATACGCAAAGCAGTCCTGGTCTCTCTCAAACGATCTTCGGCGGTTCCCGCCAAGCATCAGAGTCTCGTTGAGCTTAGCTCCACAGCATCGGCATTAATGACCTCTTTGAGTGGACTTGCAGACGCCGATTCCCGCGCTTTTGCAGACTATCTCGAGGCCTCCGCACTGCCGCGGACGACTGAAAGCAAGAAGACCCTCCGTCGGGCGGCAAGGGAAGCCGGTCTGGTACGCGCTACGAAAATCCCCCTCGAGGCGGCAGAGGTGATGGGTCGAGGCCTGGACGCAGCTGAAGCTGCGGCGAGGATTGTTGACGCCCATGTGCGTAGCGAGGTTTTGACAGGTGAAATACTGCTGCGGGCGTCTATCAAAAGCCTTCTGCTCACCGTGGATGCTAATCTGCCCGGCATCTCGGATGCGGCGTCACGAGATGCGCTTAAACTACAACGAAGGGAACTCGAGATTGCGTTCGTGCCTCCCTGTTGAAGCGGCTACAAGTTGACCCTTTCGGTCGGCCATACCTTCCGTTGGACTTCCTTGTAGCGCGAGACAATTTCATCCTGGCACACGTGTTTCTGATCGCGAAGGACGTACCTTCCGTTTACGACAACGTCGCGAATGGCCGATCGGTTCAACGAAAAGACAATCATCGGCAGCAGATTTTGGGCTGAATGACCGGCGACAGACAAGTCATTCAAGTCGATCGTGAAGAAGTCGGCGAATGAACGGGGGGTAAATCCTCCGCCGGGAAGTGCAAGCGCACTAGCGCCCTGGACCGTTGCGCACTCAAAAAGCGTCGTGGCCAGCGTCTTCCCGGCAATCTGGTCAAGGATCGCGCGCTCCTGCTGCTGGAGTCGAAGGTGGTAGTCGAGCTCTCGCGCATCCTCGAGCGGATCAATCTGGGCTTGGCTATCCGAGCCAAGCGCCACGCGAATACCCGCTGCCATGACATGGTCGACGGCGAAGATACCATCTCCAAGGTTGCGCTCGGTAGTCGGACAGGAACATATTGTCGAGTTCGCGGTGGCGAGCATCGCAATTTCATCCGAGCTAAGGTGGATCGCATGTACAGCTGTGAAGTCAGGGCCGAGAAGGCGTTCTCTGTTGAGTAGTGCAACCGGGGTAAGCCCATATTCGCCCAGGCACGCTGTGTTCTCCGCGATCTGCTCGGAGACGTGCATATGAAGGGGAAGTTTGTTGTCTCTAGCCCATGCCGCAATCTCTCTGAG
>CAVRHK010000039.1:0-8906 GCA_963720955.1 uncultured Acidobacteriaceae bacterium
TAAGTACGCTGCAATCGGAGCGAACGGGCGAAATAGTTGGGTTGATAGTTGAGTTCACGCGCTGCGTCGAGAATCCGCCGCTTGGTATGTTCGGGTATCGCGCGTGCTGCAGGCGAATCGTTTAATGCTGCAGAGATCGTGCCCACGGCCAGGCTCAGATGTCTGGCCAGTGTCTGGAGGGTCACCTTGGGCTCGTTGCGATCAGTAGTCCGCTTCAAAGACATGGAGTAGTCCAGTTGGGAAATTATGTTTCGATTGCAACGACGCGCTTAGTGACAGGATACAGGCGCTCAAGACTTTTCCAAACTTCATCGCCGATCGAAGGTTTCAGTGATTACCTTTCGGATACCGCCTTCGCTCTCGGGAAACCGGACCATCGATCACTTGCGCTCCAGCGAAGGCCGGATTGGAGGGCCCTACCACTGGGTTCAACCCAATAGATCCATAGGTTTAATCGCCACTATTGGTTTTGCATAAGTGGGACGCGGCCTTCTTTCCGTGGCGTGGATCACCCAAACATGCCCAAGAATAACATTATTGTGTTGACAAGCCCTCCCTCGGCAGCTAACAATGCTCGGCGACTCGAAAAGCAACTGGCCAATGGTCCTGAAGGTGGAGCAAGTGCTCCATCGATAGGTTGAGGCACCTCCTGCAGATAGTCGATCAGCAGGTTGTGGCGCTCCTACAGTTGCATTCTGAATCGACTGAACGACTTTTGGAGGTGTGAGATGAGCAATCAAATTTCTGGACGCCGTGCCGCTATACAACCACGTTTCACAAATTGCGCACTGTTCACCGTACTTGTCATGTTGCTGGCATTTCCGCTCGGCATGCGTGCGCAAACCTACTACGGCGCTATCGTCGGTAATGTGACGGATGCGACTGGGGCGGCGGTCCCTGGCGCCAAGATAACGGTCCGAAACACCGGCACGAACAGCACCTACACTGCAACCTCCAGCGGTCATGGGTCATATTCGGTCCCCCAATTAGCGGTTGGCACCTACGAGGTGCAGGTCACGTCCGGCAACTTCAAGGAATTCGTCACCACGGGTGTTGACGTACACGTCTCGACAACAACGGAAGTCAATGCCGTCCTGCAAGTCGGTGCGATGACCGAAAAAGTGACGGTTCAGGCGAATGACGTACAGGTCCAGACCGTCTCTGCAGAGGTTGGCGAAGTCATCGATGGCACCCAGGTCCGCGAACTGCCCCTCAATGGAGAGAATTTTGTCGGACTGACACAGCTTTCCCCGGGAGTTTCGGCCGCCGCATCCTACGATGGCACCGGCAAGGGACTCTCCGGCGGCGTCAACTTCTCGGTGAACGGCAATCCTTACACCAACAATCTGTTCCTGGTCGATGGCGTCAACAACAATGACGTCGGATCCAACCGCACGATCCTGGTTTATCCCGCAGTCGACACCATCGCCGAATTCAAGATGATCAGGAACTCCTACGGCGCGGAGTATGGCCAGGCATCCGGCGCCATCATCAGCATTACGACGAGGTCCGGAACGAACCAGATTCACGGCGGCGTGTTCTACGCGGGTCGTAATAACGCACTCGACGCAAATGATTACTTCTCCAACCAGAACAATACGGGTAAGGCCAAGCTGCGCCGCAACGATTATGGATATCACGCCAGCGGGCCAATCATCAAAGACAAGCTCTTCCTGTGGTGGAACCAGGAGTGGAACAAGGAAATTCGCGGCAGTTCGTTCGCAACCTGCGTGCCGACCATCGCGGAGTCGGCGGGCGACTTCAGCGGATATGGGGCAGGCGCGAATGGCCTCGATCAATGCGGGGCCGCGATTCCGGGCACCACTACTGTCAACGCAGACGGCAGTAAGACCAATCATGGGCCGATTCCGGTGCAATTTCAGGCGGCTGGGAACCCGCAGAAGGTCGCCAATCCAGACAAAGCAGGTCTGCTGATTGGGCAGTTTTATCCCGATCCCACAACTGGTGGCAACGGAAAGACCTTAGATAGCAATGGCCACAACTGGGCCTCCCCTATCAATAACCCCCTGGACTGGAGTGAGTGGAACGTCCGTGCGGACTACAACATCACGAAGAAAAACCTCGTCACGTTTCGCTGGACCCAGGAGTCGTGGGACAACCCAACCCCAAATAACGGCTCTTCGTTCTGGGGTGAATCTAACTATCCCACCGTGCAATCAAGCTGGAGCCAGCCGTCCAAGAGCGTGATGGCAAAGTTGAGTTCCACGATCTCGCCAACCATGGTGAACGATGTGGAGTTCGGATACGGTCACAACGCGATCATCACGACCCTCGGGGGCACAAGGGCGAGCATCGTCGGTGGACTGGAGACGGCTTATCCGGCCTCCTTCCCATCGTCTATCAAGACCCCGGGTGAGTTCTTTGGCGGATGGGGCGGTCTGAATCCTTATGGTTCCTCCCAAGGAGCGGCCTCCTTCTGGAACATTGCCCCCTACAAGAACCATGAAGACCTGTACACGGTGCAGGACAACCTGACAAAGGTACACGGCAATCACCTGCTAAAGGCGGGTGCATTCTTCAGCTCAAACATCAAGGTCGAAAATGGTGGAAACGGAGCCGACCGGCCGACCCTTCCGACCACCGTGCACTGCGACACCGACGCGGCGAACAACCCCATTACCGGCCCGGGCCACCCTGCCTGCGGCAATACCGATAACCTGCTTGCCAATGTGCTTCTACCTGGAACGGGCGCCACGCCGCAGACGTTCAATGTCAACGAAAACAGCATTGACGCGACGGCATACGTCAAGTGGCATGACATCGAGTGGTACCTGGCAGACCAGTGGAAGATCTCCAGAAACATCACCCTCAACTTCGGCTTCCGGTGGTCGTTCTATCGCGAACCATATGGAGACGACAATCATTGGGCGAACTGGAGCGCTTCTTCCTGGAGTGCCGCGCAAGCTAAGACCAATCCGTCCGATGCGTGCAACGGCACGATTATTGTCCCCGGAACAACCCCTTGCGCGGATGCCGCCAAATTCCTTTCCGGTCTTGGCGTAAATCTGCCACTGTCAAACGGCACGCCTGGAGCGGACCGGGCTCTGATCAATAACAACAACCACACCATCGCTCCTCGCGTCGGAATCGCCTGGGATGTATTCGGCAACGGGAAGACGGCATTTCGCGTGGGCGGCGGCCAGTTCTTTCAACGCGAGGCAGTTGGCATCGATGAAGGTATGGCGAAAACGGCGCCATTCGTCATCGGCGTCAATACGAACCGTTCGTTGGATACGCCAGCATCCCTGGCCAACCCGTCAGTCTCCCCCAACTATGGGAAGAACCCCAGAGGAGTCGTGCCAAACTCCTGGCAGTGGAACATAACCGTTGAGCAGGAGCTGGCCAGAAACACAACCCTCGAGATTGGATATGTCGGCAACTCCGGTTTGCATTTGACCTCCATGTACGACCTGAATCCAATTCCACAGGCGAACTGGGCACAGTCGGTATTTGCCAGCGGCTCCGCTCAGAATGCTCTCCGTCCCGCATTCAACTTTGGGACAATTGGAGGTTTCGACCGCGGCGGCCACGCTACCTATCAGTCGCTTCAAACACTCTTCCGCTCTCAGATCGGCAATTCTACCTTCCAGGCGGCCTATACCTGGTCCCACTCGATCGGAAATGTGGAATTGGACAACTCCTCCGGCAGCTTCAACCAGCAGGCGATCACCGTTCAAAGCCAGCCAGGACTCGACAAAGGAAGCACCAACATCAATCGTCCCAATATCTTCGTGATGAACGAAGTCTACTACCTGCCTAAGCTTGCCAATAAAAATGCCCTTGTGCAGAACACAATCGGCGGGTGGCAGGTCAACAGCATCTTCACTGCTGCCCACGGCAGTTCGCTTACCGCCTACGCCAACGGTACCTATAACGGCGGTATTGTGTCCGGCCTGATCGGCACCGGCTATATCGGCAATAACCGGCCGTTGACGGTCGCCAGCACTACCTGCAACTCGGGTCAGAAGGGCGCGCAAATCCTAAACGCGAATTACTTCACTCTTGTCGGATACACCCTCGGCACAGTCCCTGCAAACATGGAAAGGCATGGATCCTGCTTCGGTGCCCCAACAACAAACCTGGATGCACAATTGGCAAAGAACTGGCAGATCAAGGAGCGCTTTCGGCTCAAGTTCGCGATGGACTTCTTCGATCTCTTCAACCATCCCAACTTCAACAGCAACGGTTTGGAAGGCACAGGATACGCGCCCGCGACACTTACCTGCGGCTCTGCCGCATGCGGTCCGACAAACCCAAGCAGGCTTGTAACAGCCCAGAGTGGAGTATCCGGCTTCGGAGCCGTATCTGCCTTGCAGGCTGGACGCGGCAACCGGGAGCTGCAATATAGCCTCAAGCTAACGTTCTAGAGCTTCAAATCTCACCTAAACAACCCGCGGCGGAGCCTTTGTTCAGGCTCCGCCGTTTCATTATGCAGTAGAATCGGCCAGGACTCCCCGTAATGAAGCGCAACTCGCCAAAATCGGTTAGCCTTTTGAGACTGCGCTCTCACCGTTCCGCCCCCGCCACCTGCTCTGCAATTGCCGTGTTGAGCGTGCTTGTTCCTTGCGCTGCTCTTGCGCAGACCCAGGCGCGCCATTCCCCGACCACTCAAAAGACGGCCCCCGCGCCAACCGAACTCGACAGAAGTCTCGCCGCCGCCCGCGCTGCCCGGGACTCAGGAGATCCGGCTGTAGCCCAGCTAGCCAATGAACGCCTGATCGCAGTCGCTCTCAGCGAGCTGGCTCGATTGCGAATGGCGCAACAGGCGTACCCCCAGGCCGTCGAACTCTACGGCAGTTCCCTGCGTTTCGAAGATGTCCCCGGTACGCGCCTTGATCTTGCCGCCGCCGAGATACAAGCAGGCAAATACGCGGCCGCCATCAAGCAGGCAAAGCAAGTCCTCGCTTCCGATCCGAACGACCTGCGCGCGGTTCGAGTGCTCGCAAGCGCCCTCACACAGAACGGGGACTACGCACAAGCTGTCGAGCCATTCACGCGAATCGCACAGGCAGAGCCGAGTGTCGAGAACCTGTACCCGCTGGCGATGTGTCTGCTGCAGACAAAGAAGCCGGAGGACAAGGTTCGAGCGGCGGCGGTGTTCGAGCAGATGAAGCAGACCGCGGGAGACAGTGGCTCGCTGCATGTTCTTTTCGGACGCGCTTATCGCGATGCGGACGACATGCCTTCCGCAATCCGGGAGTTCCAGCGCGCCGTGGCAATCGACCCTCGCACTCCACACGCTCACTACTTTCTGGGTCTCGCCCAACTTTATCTCAAAGATTGGAAGCCCACTCCGGAGGCAGAAGCTGAGCTGAGGAAGGAAGTGGAGATATACCCACACGACTACCTCGCCAACTACATGCTCGGGTTTCTCATCTCAGGGCAGCGCCGCTACGACGAGTCGAACGCATATCTCAAGGCGGCTGCAGAGATCAACCCGACCGCGCCGGAGCCATTTCTCTACCTCGGACTGAATGCCTACTCTCAAGACGATATGAAACGCGCCGAAGAGATGCTTCGGAAGGCGGTTGCGCTCACTGGTGATGACGAAGCGCGCTCCAACTACCAAATCCGGCGGGCCTATGTGGATCTCGGCCGAATCCTCGCAACCAGTGGGCGGAAGGAAGAGAGCGAAATCTACCTCACGAAGGCGCGCAATCTCCAGAACAAGACGATGGAGCAGAGCCAACAGCAAGTCGCTTCGATCGCCGGGTCGGGATCCATCGCGGGAGTCGTTCCCCTTAGCCGCCAACAGGAAAACCAATCGGCGCCTCTTCCACAGACAAGCACCGATCTCGTAGCCAGAGTCAATCCTGCTGCGAACAACCTGACACCCGAGCAACGCGCCGCAGTGGAAGCAGAGGAGAACGAGCTTCGGGCAATATTGGGACTGGCCTTCAATGACCTCGGCACCTCGGAGGCAATTCGAAAGGAATACCCACGCGCCTTGGGTTACTATCAGCAGGCAGAACGATGGGACAGCACTCTTCCCGGTCTCGAAAAGAATCTCGGTCAATGCGCCTTCCGCGCGGAAGATTATCCGGAGGCGATTCGCGGACTCTCGAAAGCATTGGAACAGGAGCCCGGAAAAGCCGCTCTACGCGCCCAGCTGGGCATGTCGTACTTCGCGACGAACCAGTATGCCCAGGCCGCTCGAACATTTGCACCCCTCGGAGCCCGTGGGATGCATGATAGCGAGACGGGCTATGCCTGGGCAGCCTCATTGGCCCATGCCGGCGACATGAAGAACGCATCCGAAGTGTTGGTCGCGTTTGAATCCGAACCGCGTCCCGACGATACGCTGCTGCTTATCGGCCAGCTTTGGACGGAGATCGGCGACTACGCACGCGCGATATCGACGCTGCAGCGATCGCTTGCGTCCAATTCGTCCTTAGCGAAGGCGCACTTCTATTCGGGGCTCGCCTACATCCGATGGGAGCACTGGCCGGAAGCTGCCAAAGAGTTCCAGGCAGAACTGAATCTCTCGCCGGGCGATCCCGACGCACAGTATCACCTTGGCTTCGTCTATATGCAGCAGTCAAAGACCGACGAGGCTGCCACACTTTTTCGGCAGGTCGTCGCAGCGCATCCAAACTATTTCAATGCCCAATATCAGCTGGGAAAGATACTGCTGGATAGGGGACAGGCATCGGACGCGGTGGGATACCTTGAAGCTGCCGCCCGTCTTCAACCGCAAACCGACTATCTCCACTATCAGCTGCAGGCCGCTTACCGAAAAGAAAACCGGATTGCCGATGCCGATCGCGAACTCGAAATCTACAAACAGATCAAAGCAGCGTCGCGAGACCGCGCCGCGGAAGCAGTAAAATCCAACCCGTAGTGCCGGACAGGACTCGATTGCGTCATCGCCACTTTCACTCCAACGTTCTTCGATCCATTGCGATAGCATTTTGCATCTTTAGCTTCGCGGAAGCGCAGAGCGGCCACCCTGTAGCTCCGCCACCGCCCCCTGGCGCCAAGTCGTCAAAGTGCAGCGGACGCCCGATTCCCCAACTCGAAGACATCACTTCCACAACCGGCATCACCTTCAAACACACCTCCGACCCGGCGAAGAAATACATCGTAGAATCCATGAGTGGCGGAGTCATCCTGTTGGATTACGACCGCGATGGCTGGCCCGACATCTATTTCACCAATGCTCCCACGGTCGAGATGGCAGTCAAGGGCACAAAGAGCCTTGGCGTTCTCTACCATAACAATCACGATGGTACGTTCACCGACGTGACGGCAAAGTCCGGCCTCTCCACGCGCTGCTTTGCCATGGGCGGAGCCATAGGAGATTACAACAACGACGGCTGGCCCGATCTCTACGTCACTTGCCTGGGCGGCAACATCCTCTATCGCAACAACGGCGACGGCACCTTCACCGACGTAACGGCAAAGGCCGGCGTCGCTGACGGGCGATGGTCGACCGGTGCCGCATTCGGCGACTACGACGGAGATGGATTTGTCGACCTCATGGTCGCCAACTACGTTGATTTTCATCTCGATGATCTGCCCGGCTTTGGAAGCGCTCCCTTCTGCAAATATCGCGGCATCGACGTGCAGTGCGGCCCACGCGGACTGCGCGGCGCCGGAGACTCGCTCTTCCACAACAATGGCGACGGCACATTCACCGAGGTATCCAAGGCGGCCGGCGTAAACGATCCAAATGGATACTATGGGCTCGGCGTGATCTGGGCCGATTTCAACAACACCGGACGGCCGGATATCTACGTCGCCAATGACTCGACGCCGAAGTTCCTTTACAGGAATGAAGGCAACGGCAAATTCAAGGACATTGGTCTCGAATCAGGAACCGCCGTCAGCGACGACGGTTCAGAGCAGGCATCCATGGGCATCGCGATCGGCGACTACAACCACACTGGCCGTCCATCGCTCTACGTCACAAATTTCTCCGACGAAAACGATCTGCTGTATCGTAACGAAGGTGGCTGGAACTTCAAGGAAGTCTCCTACGCGGCTGGAGTCGCCCTGCCATCCTTGCCCTGGGTTAAATGGGGTACCGCGTTTGTAGATCTGGACAACGATGGATGGCTGGATCTGATCGCTGTAAGCGGTCACGTCTATCCGCAGGTCGATTCGCTTCCCTCAGGGGGCGGTTATCGCGAACCGAAGATGTTTCATCTCAATCAGAAGGACGGCACGTTCTGCGATGCCAGTGACCTGGCCGGCAAGGCCTTGATGGAGCGCCACGTCTCTCGCGGCCTTGCAGTGGGAGACTTGTTCAACGACGGGAACATGGACGTTGTCATCGGCGACATCGACGGTGGACCCATGATTCTGCGCAATCGTGGGATCTCAGGACGTCACTGGGTGAGCTTTGAACTAACCGGCACCAAGAGTAATCGCCTCGCGTTGAATGCACGCATCACAATTGTTGCCGGTGGGATGACACAGACCGACGAGGTCCACAGTGGCGGCAGCTACTTATCGCAAAACGACCTGCGAATACATTTTGGATTGGCGAACGCAACGAAGATCGATAAGGTCGAGATTCATTGGCCATCCGGTTACAACGAAGCTCTAACAAATCTGGCCGTTGACCACTACTATTCAGTAGTCGAAGGAAACGGAATTGTCCCTTCCGATCGGGCCAGGCCTCTTGTGGCGAAACGTCCATAGGTTTCGAAGCAGCGTCTCCTCTCTATTTGCCTAGTGCTCTTACGATTCGCGCACCGATCTCGTCGAAATTGTCCCGGTCGACGTAGATGGGGTCGTGGACGACCACCCTGATCCGGTTGAACGGCAGAGGATGCTTTTTGCCATCCCAGCTGGGAACAGAAATGAAGCGGCTCGCGGATATTGTCAAGGGGACGATCGGCACTCCACTTTGCGCCGCGATATGGAGCACTCCTTTTTTC
>CAVRHK010000040.1:0-35452 GCA_963720955.1 uncultured Acidobacteriaceae bacterium
CTCCGGGTAGGGAATGTATCCAAATATGGCGCGCACGTTCCTCACAGCCGAGTGGCGCAAGCTGATCATGGCGAACTACGCCGTTCCAGAAGAGTTGTTGCAGCGAAATCTTCCGGTGGGTACCGGGCTGGACCACTACGATGGGCGCTGCTATGTGAGCCTTGTGGGGTTTCTGTTCCAGAACACACGCCTCCGATCGGTTCCGATACCATTCCACCGCACATTCGAAGAGGTCAACCTGCGCTTTTATGTGCATCACACCAAATCGACCGGGGAGCGGCGACGCGGCGTGGTGTTTATCAGCGAGCTGGTTCCTCGGTTCGCATTGAGCGTGGTAGCCAATACGATCTACGGGGAACACTACTCGACCGTGCCGCTGCGTCACCAATGGGAGCTGAACGGGGAGGAACGATCTGTGGGCTATCAGTGGAGACACAAGGGCCGATGGAATGAACTGCAGGTGAAAGCCGCTGTGGATTCTCAGCCGATCGAAGTCAATAGCGCTGAGGAGTTCTTCACAGAGCACTATTGGGGATACACGAAACGAGGCTCCTGGACCTCGGAGTACGAAGTTCGGCATCCTCGCTGGATGATGTATCCAGTTCTGCAACACTCGATTAGCGCTGATTTCGGTTCGCTCTACGGAAGCGAATTTGCCTTTCTCTCGGAAAGAGAGCCGGAGAGCATCCTGCTTGCAGAAGGATCGGAGATCGAAGTACGTGCTGGAGAACGTATCGCATCGGACGGCGGAACCAAGAGCTGAGATTACACTAGAAAGATGGCACGAAAGTCGGCTAAACAGGATGTTGAGATTGATGTGGTCGATTGGCTGCGCAGGCTGCCGAAGTGCGAGCTGCATCTGCATCTTGAGGGGACGATTCAGCCTGAGACGTTGCTGGAGTTGAGTCGACGGCATGATGCGGAGCCCTTGACTCCGGAGGCGGCTAAGAAACTTTATGTTTATGAAAACTTTTTAGGTTTCATGGACTCGTTCAAGGCGGTTTCGGCTCGGTTGAAGGGGCCGGACGACTATGAACTGATTACTTACAACATGATTCGGGACCTGGCGGCACAGGGTGTGGTGCACGCCGAGGTATATATCTCGTTCGGGATTATCTATTACTGGAAGAACGCTGAGGTTGAGCCGTACGCCGAGGCCATCGAGCGTGGGCGAGTGCGGGGCGAGAAGGATTTCGGGACGACGGTGTACTGGTTGATCGATGCGGTGCGGCACTTTGGCGCGGAGGAGGCTGCGAAGGTTTTTCGCAAGGCGGCGGAACTTCGGGCGTTGTATCCGAGCATCGTGGGGATCGGGATCGGTGGAGACGAGGCGCGAGGTGGTGCAGATCTGTTTCGCGAGTCGTATGCGGAGGCCAAGGCGGCAGGGCTACGGCTGACGGCGCATGCGGGCGAGACGATGGGGCCGGAGAGCATCTGGGCGGCGATCAACATCGGGGCGGAGCGTGTGGGCCATGCTCTTTCCGCACAGCACGATGTGGAGTTGCTGGAGGTGCTGGCGCAGAAGCAGGTTCCTCTCGAGTTGAATGTGACAAGCAATATCCGGACGGGGTGCTGCAAGAGCCTGGACGATCACCCGGTGAAGCAGTACTTCGAATCGGGGCTGATGATCACGATCAACTCGGACGATCCGCCGATGTTTGGCAGCAACCTACTGGAAGAGTATGTCCTGGTGCAGGAGCGGTTTGAGTTCTCGCTGGAGCAGATGCGGGAACTGGCGGCAAATTCCGTGGAGGCGAGTTTTCTGCCGCCGGAGCGGAAGCTGGAGCTGTTGCGACGGGTCGAGCAGTACGGCTGGTGAAGCCGGGAGGGTACCCCCCTATTGCCCGCGCGTAAACCTTTTCTATTCAATAATTTACGGGACGACTTGACGCGCAAAATAGTCATAACAAAAGGGGTTGCGTCCAAAATCGTGCATCTAAACGAGTTAGCCCTAGAGGAGGCTAAGTCCCCACGGGGCGCTTGCTTGTTTTTGATCTCTATATCCAGTATACCGGCTGGAATATAACTAATACGCCACTCGGATGGTATTGCCCCGTATGGAGTTAGAGGGTTTTGGGGCTTGACATGCGATTTTTGGGCGGAAAATGGCAAAGAAAAACGGTGCCACGAACAAAGACAATAGAATGAGTTGCTTTGCCGGTAATAATCCAACAAGGAGCGAAAAATGTCGACGAGATCAAACATGGTAGCGATTCCAGCCGATGACCCCCGGCGGAATCTGGTGGTTGCAAACGCGGACGACGGCACTGCGCAGCATCTCGGAGTCGTGGGCGACACCTACACGATCCTGCTGTCCGGTATGGAACTGCAGGCCGATTCACGCTGATCGATATGCATGTTCCTCCTGGAGGGGGGCCTCCCCCGCATCGTCACGATTTCGAGGAGACCTTTGTTCTGCTCGACGGTGAACTGCAGGCTACGTTCCGAGGGGAGAAGCGTATGGTGCGCGCTGGAGAGACGATCCACATTGCAGCGAACGCTCCTCACCAATTCCACAACGCCTCGTCGAAGCCGGTGAGGATGCTTTGCATCTGCTCGCCTGCAGGCCAGGAGGAGTTCTTCAAAGAGGTGGGAACAGTGGTCGCGACGCGTACCACTCCGCCTCCCAAGGTCGATCCAGCGCAGGAACCAGCATTCTTCAAGAAAGTGATGGAATTGGGTCGGAAGTACCGAACCGAACTGCTCAAAGAAGCGAAGTAGGGCGGATTCGAGACGAAGCACCGTGGGTTGACAAGTGGCGATTTGGTTTCAACGGACACGACTGTTCACAGGGTTCAACTTCTGGGAGAATGTCCTTAGCACGCGGGCTCGACCTTAACTCTTCCCTGAGGAGGTCCCACCATGGAACGCCGTGATTTTCTAAAACAGAGTGCACTTACCGCTGCCGCGGCCGCGAGTACCAGATTTTCAGCCGCTGCGGCACCCTCCACATCGATTGCGCGCCGGCCGCTGGGTAAGACGGGAGAGCATCTCTCGATCATTGGTTTTGGTGGCGTCGTGGTGATGAACGAGGATACGAGTCTCTCTAACAATATTGTGGCGGAGGCGGTGGACCGCGGCATTAACTATTTTGATGTGGCGCCGAGCTACGGCAACGCGCAGGAGCGCCTGGGTCCTGCCTTGGCGCCTTATCGCAAGAGCTGCTTTCTCGCCTGCAAGACGGAAGGGCGGTCGAAGGATGCTTCGCGCAAGCAACTGGAAGAGTCACTGCGGCTGTTGAAGACGGATCACCTGGATCTTTATCAGTTCCACGCTTTGACCAAGATGACCGAACTGGACGAAGTGATGGGTCCCGGCGGCGCCATGGAGACGATGGAAGCCGCGAAGAAGGAAGGCAAGATTCGCTACATCGGCTTCTCGGTGCACTCGGCGGAGACGGCCTTGGCGGCGATGAACCGCTACAACTTCGATACTGTGCTTTTTCCGGTAAATTTTGTGCTCTTCACGCAGGCGAATTTTGGCCCGCAGATTCTGAAACGCGCGCAGGAAAAGGGAATGGGCATCCTGGCGCTGAAGGCGATGGCAAAAACGGTGTGGCCAGCCGACCAGAAGAAGGACCATCCCGAGCCGAAGTGCTGGTATCAGCCTGCTGCTTTCCCTGACGAGGCGTCGCTAGGGTTGCGCTGGACGCTGGGGCATCCGATCACAGCGGCGCTGCCTCCCGGGCAGGAGAAGTATTTCCGGCTCGCGATGGACGTGGCGCAGAACTACAAACCTCTCGAACAGCATGAGGAGCACGCATTGCTGGCGCGGGCGACCGGCGTCGAGCCAATCTTCCATCTTGGAAACGACGTGTAGCAGACTCAGATCCCCTTTGAGGACCGACAACAAGAAAAGCAAAGGCAACCACGTGTTGTGGGTTGGGAGCTGAGGTAGAGAAGCGGATTTCTCCGCTGCGCTGCTCACGATGAAACTGTGAGCAGCATCGGTCGAAATGACGGTTTTTCTGGATGGGAGGGCCAAGAGCAACAGCAGATCCCCGTCGGGGATGACAACAAGAAAAGCAAAGACGGCGGGGCGACTACGACGGTAGCAACTGAAGCGGCGAGGGCGAACGAAAGGCTGTGGTTATCGGCCGTCGGGGGCTGGGACCATGACGGCGTTGGGGTCAACCTTGGGGATGCCGAAGTGCCCGCTGAGGTGGACGAGGTCGAGGGGGCGGAGTTCGCAGCTGATCTGGACGACGCTCATATCTCGCGGAGAGCGGGTGAGGACTGTGACGCCGGTGATATCAGGGCCAGCGAACCGGAGCCAGAGGTCGGTGACGGTGGAGTGGGGCTGGGCGGTGTTGGCGGGGGTCTGATTGGCGTTGACCAGATGCTTCCATCCGGCGGCGTGGTAGCCGGCGATGATGGAGGCCATGGTCTCTGGAGTGTAGAAGGCAGGCCGCGGGTAGTGGTAATTATCAACCGAGATGCCGGTGAGGGCGGCAGCGGCGTGGTTGGCGTCGAGTCCGCCGGAGTCGAGGAGGTTCTGGGCGATCTGGAGTTCGGAGCGGTCGAAGCTGAAGGAGGTGTGGGTGGCGGGCTGGTCTGCGAGGTTCGTCAGCGCGCTCTGCAGGCTGGGCGGGACCGCGGGTGGCTGAGCGATTGCCATAACAAAGGTGACGGAGAGCAGCGTGGAGAGCAGGAGTGTACGAAGACGGTTGGTCATCTTGGCCTCTTCCCTGTTAGACACCGATTTTAAGCGAGAGTTATGGTAGCTGGGAAGAAAATGGCCCTGAATTAGGGTGGTAATCGACTCTCGCTGGCGGCTGAAAAGCTGGACGACGGGCCGGCGATGAAAGAGCTTTAGTTGCTTCCACCTACGAGCAGACCAAAGCTGCCTGCGTCGTACATGATCGAAACCCCTATTGCGATTAGAACCAGCGGAGCCACGCGCTGACCGTAGCGGCGGATTGGCTTGCCGAACGTGGGGTGGTGGACGAGCCAGTGTGCAAAAAAGCACCAGAGACCAGTCATGACGGCGAAGATAAGCGGCAAACATGCCTGATTTCAATGCGCGAGCGAATTGCAAACGCAGGCATGTAGATGCCAAGGTTATCTGCACCGTTTGCGAGCGTGAGAAGAGCAACGGTCGCGACCCGCGTGTGCCTTCCTGTGTCCGGGTGTTCCAGACCGCTCTCCGTCTGCTCGCGATTGCGATAGAGATCGAACAGTCTTTTCGTGCCCAGGGCTATCGCAACGATACCGAAGAGGCCGATGTAAGCGCGTGAGATCACAAGCGCAAGCAAGGAGCCCAACAGGCTTAGCGCGAACAAAGCGGCGATTCCAGCATATTGTCCGGTTACTATGTCTCTCGGTCGAAACTTTGGATCGGCAAAGAATCCGACGAGCACAAACATATCGTCCACGTTGGTCGAGGCGAAGAGCGCGATGGCCAAACCAGGTAGTCCCAATGTTGACCTCGGGGAGTGGCGATCTACGCGGAAAATTAATCCAGTCGAAAGAAGGTCTTATTGGACGGGGCGGGGGGCGAAGTAGCCCTTCTGAGCGCGGACGTGATAGCGCGGGTCAGTGGCCTGGAGGTAGATGGTGCGGAAGGCACCGTCCATCTTGAGGTCTGCGGGGCGGTAGACGAGGTGGTACTGGCTGCGGAGCTCTTCTTCGATGTTGTGGAAGCCGATGGCGACGTCTTCGAGCTTGATGGGATAGAAGGCCTGGCCGCCGGTGGCCTCGGATATCTGGCGGAGGACTTCGTCGCCCTTGTCTTTGCTGGGGCTGATGTTGGTGCTGATGGAGTAGACGATGGTGTCGGCGCGCTGGCACATCTTGATGGCGTCGGACTCCTGAACGCGGCTGTAGTTGTCGTCGCCGTCAGAGACGAGGACGATGGCGCGGCGTACTGCACCGACCTCCTGGAGGGTGAGCATCTGGTCTTTGCAGGTCTTGTAGAGGGCGTCGAAGAGGGCGGTGCCGCCGCCGGGGCGGAGCTTGCGAATGCCCTGGTTGAGGAGATCGACGTTGTTGGTGAAGTCCTGCGCGAGATCGGTCTGGATGTCGAAGCCCTCGACGAAGGCGCGGTCGTTGAGGTGGAGGATCTGAAGGAAGAACTCGACGGCGGAGTCCTGCTCGAACTGGAAGCGCTGGCGGATGGAGCTCGATGTGTCGAGCATGATGCCGACGCGCAAGGGGAGATTGGTCTGCTGGGTGAAGCGGAGGACGGCGAGGGGAGGACGGCCATCGTCGAGCAGGCCGAAGTTCTCACGCTTGAGGCCGGTGATGAACTTGCCCTTCTTGTCGGTGACGGTAAAGATGAGGTTGACTTCGTTGACCTGGACTTTGATGGTCTCGGTGGGCTGGTCCTGGTTGGGAAGGCTCGGTGTGGGGGACTGCTGCGCGGGGGCCATTGGGGGTGGGGGCGCGGGTGTTGTAGCCGCGGGCTGCGCGGGTGTTGTTGTTGCGGGGGACGGTGTGGACGCTGCCGGGGGCTGCGATTCAGCAGGGGTCTGGGTGGCGGGCGCGGCGGTTTGCTGAGGAGGCGCGGCGACAGGTGACGATGTGCTGGTTTGAGCGCGGAGAGGAGCGGCAGCAACGACCAGGGAGAGGAGGAAAACGGAGCTTAGGGGCCCCAAAACTCGGTTGAAACGGACGAGAACTTTCACTCCGGCAATTCTACCGGAATAGCGCGTCAATCGGTGCGAATTGCTTTGAGGAATGACTCCAGTTCGGCAGGGAGGGGGGCGTGGATGTCGAGCTGCTTTCGGGGCTGGGTTCCGGGTTGGGGATGGGTGAAGGAGAGATGGGCGGCGTGGAGGAAGTTGCGGTCGAGTTGAAGCTCCGGGGGGAGGCCGGGGACGATGTGGGGCGCGCCGTAGAGGGTGTCGCCGACGACGGGGTGGCCGAGGGACTGCAAGTGGACGCGAATCTGGTGGGTGCGGCCGGTTTCGATGCGGACCTCGACGAGGGTGAAGGGGCCGTAGGGGGTGGTCAGACGCTCGAGTACGTGGATGTGGGAGACGGCGGTGCGGCCGTCGGCACGGCGGGTGGTCATGCGGGTGCGACGGATGAGGTCTCGGGCGATGGGAAGGGTGACGGTGGTGTCGTCCTTTTTGATGTGGCCGTGGACGAGGGCGATGTAGGTCTTGGCGACCTGGCGTTGGGAGAACATCTCGCCGAGCTTGCGGTGGGTGCTGTCGTCTTTGGCGACGAGGATGAGGCCGCTGGTCTGCTTGTCGAGGCGGTGGACGATGCCGGGGCGGAGGTCGCCGCCGATGTCGGAGAGTTTGGCGAAGTGGAAGAGGAGCGCGTTGACGAGGGTGCCTCGGTTGCGGGAGTCGTCTGTGGAGCCGGCTCCGGCGTGGACCATCATGCCGGCGGGTTTGTTGATGACGGCGAGGTGTTGGTCTTCGTGGAGGATGTCGAGGGGGATGTCTTCGGGGACGGCGTGGAGCGGGGCGGGTTGGGGAGTGCCTTCGATCTCGATGGACTCGCCGCCGTGGAGCTTTTGTTTGGGCTTGGCGGGGTGGCCGTCGACGCGGACCTGGCCGGCCTCGATGAGGAGCTGGACGCGGGCGCGGCTGATGTCGGGGAGGGCCTGGGCGAGGTACTGGTCGAGGCGGAGGTTGGCGGCGGCGGGGTCGGCGGTGAAGGTGCGGATGCTGGTGGCGTTGGTGGCGTCGGAGTCGTCTTCGAGGTCGTCGAAGTCGATGACGGGAACGGGCGGCGGGAGGGTTTCTTCGACGCCCCGGGTGGCGACGTATTCGGGACGTACGGTGCGGCGGCGCTGGCCCTTGGGGAGCATGTTCTTAGACGGCATGGGTGACCAGCTTTCGTGGTGGAAGGAGGAGAACAACGCCGGCGAGGGTGATCATGCCGAGGGAGATCCACTGGATGGGGTCGAGGAAGCCAGTGTCGGGGAAGGGCTGGCGGAAGAAGGTCAGGAGGAACTGTAGAGTGCCTGAGGCGGCGAGGGCGAGGGCGAAGGTGTCGCCGGAGTGCTGGCGCCGAGGCAGCCGTCGGAGGAGGACGACGGTGAGGAGCGACGCGGCGATTGCGGCGTAGAGGGCGACGGGGTGGAGGCGGACGCTGTTGGGTGGGATGGGCAGGGCCCAGGGGAGTGTGGTGGGGAGGCCGGCGTCGCTGCCTTCGGCAAAGTGGCCGAGGGCGAGGAAGGCCCAGGTGAGGGTCGCGCAGGGAGCCCAGGCGTCTAGGGTGTCGAGGAGCGGGAGGTGGCGGAGGCGGAGGTAGATTGCCGTCGCGATGATGGTCAGCAGAACGCCCGTGGGGTTGAGGGAGGGCACCATCAGCAGGAGGATGGGGTAGTTGACGAAGATTGTGCAGGTTCGTCCGCGATGAGAAGAAGGCGGGAGAGGGCGAAGGCGGAGAGTAGGGTGAAGAGGCCGGCGTTCCAGAGCTTGTCGGGGATCAGGCCGACGATTGCGGCGGTGCGGAGGCTGAGGGTGAGGGCAGCCATGAGTCCCACGGCGGCGAGGACGCCGAAGGTGGGAAGAAGAAGATGGCCGGAGTGGAGAAGGTAGGGGTGCATGCGAGCTTTGAGCTCTGGGACGTGACCTTTGAGACTAAAGGCGCGGCTAAAGCAAGAAGACCGACCCACTGGGCCGTACGTCGAAGCGCTGGTGAACCCGTCCTAAGACGGCGGGACCCTGCCGTGGTTCTTTAGGCGTTCCTGACTGGAGGACTGCACACCGAACCATGTATACGAGCCAGGCCCCTGTTCAATGAATGTTGGTTCAACCAGCGTTGTTCGCGTACCTGCTTTGTAGGCCGGCTTTCTTAATTTGGATGCTAAACGTGCGGGTGAGGATTGGCAAGTTACAGGCGGAGACGGCTTAGCTCATCTTGACGAGCCGTCAGGCTTGGGCGGAAAGCTAATTGCCAAGCTGGCTCGAGGGCGCAGAGGAAGCAGCTTTGGCACGGGCGATGAGTTTTTTCAACTTACCCTCAACATCAGAGCCGGAGCCGAGCATCTCGGCGGTGAGAATGCCATCGGAGTCGATGGTGAAATAGTGTGGAATGGAGTCGATGCCGAAGAGAGTACTGAGATGGTGGTCGACATCGCGGTATTGGATCCAGGTCATCTCGTTTTTGTCGATGAAGTTCTTCCACTTGGTTTCGTCCGAGTCCCAGCTAATGCTGATGATGACGAGGGGTTGCCCGGCGAATTCTTTGGCGATCTTCTTCATGTGGGGAAGCTCTTCGTTGCAGGGACCACACCATGTAGCCCAGAAGTCGATGAGGACAACGCGACCACCCATGGCATCGAGGTTGAACTTCGAACCATCCAAGGCAGTGACGGTGAAGGCCGGAGCCATCTTGTGTGTCGAGAGGGCGGGATTTTCAGCGAAATGCTGCGCGCGAAGGTAGCTGGGGTCGTTCGGACTAACGCAGCTGAGGCAGGCCTTGAACTGGTTGCTGGCTGCGTCCATCTGACCGAGACGAGCGAGGACCAGGCCGTCCAGGTAGAAAGGCCTTGCATGTTTAGGATCGGCAGCAATGGCCGATTTGAAGGCGGCGTCTGCGGCGTTCAAGAGATCAGTCTTGTTCTTGTCACCAGACTGGAGGTAGAGGGCATAGCCGCGGTCGCTTTCAGCTTGGGATTTTTCAAAGGGCGTAATCGCCAGGGCTCCTACTGCGGTGGCGGTAACCGCTGCGTCCTTGTAGCTGCCGGACTTCAACTGGAGATCGAACAGTGCCTTGAGACATCCAGCATCCTTTCCTGCTGCGATCTTGTTCGCCTTCTTGTATGCCTCGATGGCAAAGAAGGTCTGACGCTCCTTTAGCATCTGCTTCGCTTCGGCGATGGCGGATAGGAACTTAGGGTTGGATTTATAGTCCGATGTGTCTTGTGCGTGAAGGGTAGGCGAAAGGGCGAGGCTGCAGAAAAGAAAGGTGGCAGGGAAAACCGAGAGACGCATCACAAGGCTCCGGAGCGATGATGGACAAGCGTGTCGATCATGGCAGGCCGGAGCGGGAAACTCAAGAAAAATCGTTAGTTATGTGGACTTAAGAGTAGCTAGCCGACCTTGCGGTCTTCGAGGACTTCGTCGAGCATGTGGGCGAGCGTGGTGGCGCGGGTGCGGGTGGAGTGTTGCGAGTTCTGGATGGTGCCGTTGAGGTTGTCGAAGCGCTGACGGGCGGTGCAGAGCTCGTCGGCGATGTTGAGTGCGGCGAGGACGGCGACGCGGAGGCTGTCGACGGTGTTGCCGAGAGCGGCGACGGCGCGCATCTTGGCGTCGACGATGGCGGCGAGACGCTCGATGTAGGCAGGGTCGGTGCCGCGGAGATTGTAGATCTGGTCGTAGATGTCGACAGCGATGGACTGGCTTTGGGTGGGTTGAGTGGCGGCCTGGGGGGCTTCGAGGGTTTGGTCCATCGTGTCTCCTTCGTTTTGGTTTAGAGGAGTTCGTCCATCTGTTGGAGCATCTTTTCGACGCGTACGCGGACTGCGTCGCGCTCCTTGTTGAGGGTGTTGAGTTCGGTTTCGACGGCGCGTACGTTGGCTTTGAACGAGGCAAGTTCTTCGCGGAGCGAGGCGACTTCAGCCTCGGCGGTGGCACGGGCTTCGCGTTCCTTCTTGACGATTTCTACGGCACGTAGGACTTTTTGTTCGAGCGCCTGGAACTCGTCTGCGCTAATACCAGAGCTGATGGTCGATGTACTCATATTTCTACGAGTATAGACGCCGCAAACGTGGATTTGCCTGAGGGAAACTGGGGTGGAATCTATCTGGATGCCGGGTTTTTGCGGGATTAAATGCAGGTGATGGTGGAGGGCACGATTTTCAAGGGGGTTATGCGTTTTGCGTGTGGTTTTTTGATGGTGAGTTTGTGGTTAGTTGATGGTGGATTGTGGTGAGTTCGTGGTTGTTGTTGTGGTGATGAAAAATGCGCCACGGTTTTCGGATTTATTTTTCTCCGGCGCGCGGAGGGTGCCTCCGAGGTTGGTGAGGGTGGCGATGAGGGCGGAGGACCAGATGGTGAGCTCGTCGTCGCGGAGGGTGCGGTCGTGGGATTGGAAGACGGTGCGGAGGAGGAGAGAGTAGACGCCGGGGTATTTTTTCGTGTCGCGCCAGACTTCGATCGGCTTGAGGCTTTGGAGTTCGGGGATGGCGAGGGCGTCGATGGCAGAGGCGATGGTGTGCCATTGGGTGGCGTCGGGGAAGACGAAGGAGAAGTCGCGCTCGACGGCCTGGAAGCGGGAGAGGTCGTGGGCGGTGACTTTTTTGAGCGGGAGTTCGTAGAGCTTGGCGAGGTCGAGTTGCGCGAGGAAGATGGGCTGGCGGAGCTTGCGATGGGCGGCTTCGGTGGAGGCGAGCTCGCCGAAGTGGGCTATGGGTTCGTTGTTCACGAGCGCTGTCGCAGCGCGGCCGGGCTGGAGCCACGTGGGGGCTTCGGCTGTGAAGGTGAGGGCCGATGGGCCGCCGGGTGGAGTGAAGAGGGAGATCACGGATTCGATGGCGCCCTTGAGTTCGAAGAAGAGGGGGGATTGCGCGGTGTATCTGTCCGTTGTGGTGGGGTTGCCGGTGAGGCCGAGGGAGAGTTGGGGGGATTCGTGGACGTCGGCGATGAAGGTTCCGTCGGCGGGGACGGTGCCGGTGAAGATCTGGCCCTGCTCGAAGAGGCGGACGTCTTTTACGTCGCGGTTGAGGTTGTGGGCGAGCATGGTCAACATGCCGGGGATGAGAGAGGGACGGAGGAGGGAGGCTTCTTCGGAGAGGGGGTTCTCCATGGGGACGGTTTGATTCCCTTTTTGGATGAAGAGGTCAGCGTCGGTTTGCGAGGCGAAGGTGCTGGAGATGGATTCGCTGAAGCCGAGGGCGAGGAGGCGGGTGCGGACGGCGGCTTCTTTTGCTGCCGTTGGATGGGCGATGACGGGCATTGCGGTGGGGAGGGTGTTGGCGAAGCGGTTGTAGCCGTAGACGCGGGCGACCTCTTCGATGAGGTCGATCTCGCGCTCGAGGTCGAGACGCCAGGAGGGGAGTTTTACTTCGTAGGTGTCGGCGGTCTTTGGCGTTGAGTTCGCAGCCGAGGGCGGTGAGGTATTGCTGGACGATCTCTGAGGTGATGCCTTCGGGTGCGATGGTGGTGCCGAGGTGGCGTTGGACTTGTTGGACGGAGAGCTGGATGGGTGGGCGGGATGCGGTGCGGGCGGCGATCTCGGGGATGACGACGTCGATGAGTTCGCCTTCGGCGTGGCCTCCGTGCTGGAGGATGAGTTGCGAGACGAGGGCGTTGGCGATGGGGGCGGCGTTGAAGTCGGCGCCGCGCTCGAAGCGGTGGGAGGCGTCGGTGTGGAGGCCGTGGCGGCGGGAGCTGCGGCGGACGCTGGCGGGATCGAACCAGGCGGCTTCGACGAGGATGTTTTTTGTTTCGGGGGTGATCATGGAGTCCCAGCCGCCCATGACTCCGGCGAGGCCGAGGGCTTTTTTCTCGTCGGCTACTACGAGGTCGTCGGCTTCGAGGGTGCGGTCGGTGCCGTCGAGGAGTTTTAGTTTTTCGCCTTTGCGGGCGAGGCGGACGATGATGCCGCCTTCGAGCTTGTCGAGGTCGAAGGCGTGAGTGGGATGGCCCATGCCGAGGAGGACGAAGTTGCTGGCGTCGACGGCGTTGGAGATTTGTTTCTGGCCGAGGAGGTTGAAGTATTCGGCGATCTGGCCGGTGCTGGGGGCGATGGTGACGTTGCGGAGGACTTGGGCGGTGAAGCGGCCGCAGAGGTTTTTGGCTTCGATGGTGACGGGGAAGGCGGCTGCCGTAGGACTGGTTGGCGCTTCGGGCGAAATGCGGGGGTCTCTCGACTGCGCTCGAGATGACGATTCTGTGGAGGGGGCGAGCGGAGAGAGCGGGAGGTTGTAGATGGTGGCGGCTTCGCGGGCGATGCCGTAGTGGTTCATGGCGTCGACGCGGTTGGTGGTGATGTCCATCTCGAAGAGGTGGCCGTTGTTGGGGCCGAGGGAGTGGACGCCTTCGACGGCGATGCCGCGGAGGGTGAGGTCGTCGGCTAGTTGCCGGTCGTCGACTGGAAGTGTGGGCAGGTAGTGGCGAAGCCACTTGGTGAGGATATTCATGATGGACGGTTTCTAGTGTAAATGTTTCGTGCGGGCCGATTTGCTTGTTGGGCTGAGGTGCGGCGATGATGGCTGCGAGTTCTGGAGGGTTTCTGGATGCGTCGATTTTTGTTCGGGGCGGTGATGGTGGCTTGTTGTGGGGCGGCGTTGGCGCAGTCTACGGGATGGCCGGTTGGGCCGGGACATACGCGTGTTGACGCTGTGGCCGAATGGCGCGCCGGGGCCGAATACGACGACGGGGCCGGAGGCGGATACCTCAACGGCGACGAGCGACAAGATTGCGGGGAGGCCACTGGTGCGGCTGGGAAATGTTTCGGTGCCGACGCTGACGGTGTTTGCGGCGAAGGGGAAGAACACGGGCGCGGCGGTGGTGGTGTTTCCGGGAGGTGGGTACAAGATTCTGGCGATCGACCTGGAGGGGACGGAGGTTTGCGACTGGCTGACTGCGAAGGGGATTACCTGCGTGATTTTGAAGTACCGGGTGCCGGATACAGGACCGTATCCGAAGTCGGATGAGGCGTTGCAGGACGCACAGAGAGCGGTGGGGATGGTGCGGGCGCATGCTGCGGAGTGGAAGATCGATCCGAAGCGGGTGGGTGTGCTTGGGATTTTCCGCGGGCGGGCACCTGGCGGCGGCGGTGAGTACGCACTATGAGACGCGACTGTATCCGAAGGTGGATGCGGCGGATGATTTGAGTTGCCGGCCGGACTTTGCGGTAGTGGTTTATCCGGGGTACCTGGCGCAGACGGACAAGGGCTTTGCGTTTTCGGCGGATATTCCGGTGACGAAGGAGACGCCGCCGACGTTTCTGGTGCAGGCGGAGGATGATCCTGTGCATGTGGAGAATGCCACGGCTTATTTTCTGGCGCTGAAGGCTGCAGGGGTTCCGGCAGAGCTGCACCTGTATGCGAAGGGCGGGCATGGGTATGGTTTGCGGCGGACGCAGTTGCCGGTGACGGGTTGGCCGAACCGTGTGGATGAGTGGCTGGCGACGATTGGTGTGGTGGGCGCACCGTGAGATGGGTGTGAGCGTCTGAGGTGAGTGTCGGGGTGACGCCTTTGATTTCTTTCCTGGTGAATTTTGCTGTGTGACGAACATTCTGCCGGTAGCTGCGTATTGCGGTAGGTGTTCCGATTTCAGGGAGGAAGTTCATGAGGAAGTTTTTTGCTTTGCTGTTGATGGTGTCGGGTGCGTTTGTTTTTGCCGATGCTCAGGCGGTTCAGGGGCTGGACACGATCAAGAGTCAGGAGGAGCTGACGCGTGCGGTGACGGCGTTGGATGCCCAACTTTTCGATGCGTACAACACATGCAATCTGGAGAAGTTCAGCTCATTGATTGCGGAGGATGTGGAGTTCTATCACGATAAGGGTGGGTTGATGGTTGGCGGAAAGGCGCTGACGGAGGCCATCAAAAACAATATCTGCGGCAAGGTGACGCGGGAGCTGGTTGTGGGGACGCTGGAGGTGCACTCGATCCAGGGTTATGGGGCGGTGGAGATCGGTGTGCACCGGTTTCTCCATCCCTGGAAGCAGGACCATGGCGTGGTGGGAGAGGCGAAGTTCATTCATCTGTGGCAGTACAAGGACGGGGCGTGGAAGATTACGCGAGTGATCAGCTACGACCACGACGCGGCAAAGTAGCTGTTTTCCGGGCGTGAGTTCGGGTATGCTCGTGGGGCGGAGGGTCCGCCGCGAATCCCTACTTTTCAATCTGTGACTGAGAGGAACTGACTTATGCTGCGCTTATTTCTGCACTGGATTCTGAATGCTGTGGCGCTGTTGCTGGTGTCGCATTTTGTGGAAGGGTTTATTGTCAGCAGCTTTGTGTCGGCGTTGATTGCGGTGGTCGTGATCGGGCTGTTCAATGCGACGCTGGGATTGTTTCTGAAGATCATTACGCTCCCGCTGGGAATACTGACGTTTGGGATATTTTTTCTGGTGGTGAATGCGGTGATTCTGTGGTTCTCGAGCAAGTTTGTGCCGGGATTCGCAGTGACGACGTTCACGGCGGCGTTTCTTGGCGCGCTGGCGCTGGCCGTTGTGCATATGCTGTTTGGGTTTTTCGGTGAAACGGTGAAGAGGCAATCTTAGTTCGTGAGGAGGGACCCTTTCAGGCTGAGTTTCGTTTTAGATGGCCCGATGTAGTTTGTAGTTCCCAAGGTTCTTTGATCTGCGTCTTATGGGAGAAAGCATGGCTGGCTTCGTGAACCGTCCTTTCGCAGTTTTAGTCGTCACATTTTTTCTGCTCTGGCTCGCGGCCTGGATAGGCGGCCGGTTTGGCCTGCGGCAAGACGAATCGTCGGAGGGCGTGAGACAGGATTTCGGGGTCATCCAATCTGCGACGCTGACGTTGCTTGGTTTGATTATTGGCTTCAGCTTTTCAATGGCGATTGGCCGCTACGACCAGCGCAAGTTGTATGAAGAGGCAGAGGCCAATGCGATCGGAACGGAGTATGTGAGGGCCGATCTGCTGGCGCCGGATGAAGCGTCGAAGGTGCGCGAGTTGCTGCGGAAGTACACGGACCTTCGGGTGCGGTTCTACGTAACGCGCGACCTGGACGAACTGAGTCAGATCAATTTGCAGACGACTCAAACACAAAACCAGCTTTGGACCACGGTTTCGCAGACGGCGACCGCGCAGCCTACGCCGGTCCGAGCACTGGCCGTTGCAGGAATGAACGATGTGTTGAACTCGCAAGGGTACACGCAGGCAGCATGGTGGAACCGCATTCCGGTGGGAGCGTGGTGCTTGATGTTCGGGATTGCGGTGCTCGCCAATCTGCTGGTTGGGTATGGAGCGCACAAGGTGAGGGTGAAGCTGTTTATGATGCTTCCGCTGGCAGTGGCGATTTCGTTTTTTCTGATTGCCGATATCGACAGCCCGAGACGTGGGGTGATCCGGGTGCACCCGCAGAACATGGAGAGTCTGCAGGCGGGGTTCAATACGCCGCAGTAGTGGCTTGGGAGCCGTTCGAGCGACGATAGGCCGATGGGAACTCATCTGGAAACAGTCAGATGGACATTCGCCTGCAACGGAGGAGAAAACTGGCTGGCGACCACGGCAATGCTAGTAGCATCTTAGAGTTATGTCTGCAGCCAAGGCGAATCTGTCGCCCAATCTCGATCTGCTGCGCACAGTCGCTGTCTTGTGCGTTTTTGTTTCGCATTTGCTGTTCGTGTTCGGCGTACGAAGCTTTGGCAGTCTTGGGCACGTGGGTGTCATTCTCTTTTTTGTCCATACCAGCTTTGTGCTGATGGGCTCTTTGGAGCGACTGCAGCTGGATGGAGGAAGCAACTGGCAACTGGTAACAGGGTTCTGGTGCCGTCGTTTCTTCAGAATCTATCCGCTGTCGATACTGTTTGTGGTGCTGATTGCGATGTTCAGCATTCCGGCCGAACCGGGAGCCGTTTACGGTTGGATCGGCTGGCGGGCTTTCTTTTCGAACCTGGCGTTGACCCAGAACCTGACTTACGACAAGAACATTCTTGGCGTTCTGTGGACGTTGCCGCTCGAGGTGCAGATGTATGTGATGCTGCCGGCGCTTTATTTCGTCGTGCGCGGCAGGCGGCGGTATCTTTCGCTTGGATTGTGGGCGGTTTCGGTGGTGCTGGCGCTGGTGATTCCTGCGATCAGTGAGCGGCTGAATGTCTTTCGGTATGGGCCGTGCTTTATGTCGGGAATTGTGGCGTACGACTTGATCCGGAGCAAGAGGTGGCAGTGGGAGATGCCGGCGTGGGTGTGGCCGATAGGGATTGCGGCTGCAATTTTATTGTTCGGCCCGCACGACAATCTGCACCTTGGGTTGAAGATCCAGCGGGCGTGGTGGGTGTCGCTTCTGGTGGGGGTGGTCTACGCGAACGTTCGAGAGGGCTCGTACGGTGGGTTGCTGCCTGTACTGCACTGGATCGCGGAGCACTCGTATGGAATTTATTTGAGCCATACGGTTGTGATGGGGTTCGCGTTCTATACGCTGTCAGGCGTGCCGATGTGGGTCCGCATCGTGGTACTTGTCGTGGGGTCGATTGGTGTTCCGGCGCTGCTGTATGGGGCAGTTGAAAGACCGCTGATCCTGGTGGGAGGGCGTGTGGCGTGGCGGAGGATGCAGCATCCCGTGCGTGCGAGCTATGCGCGAGCGCGGTGAGATGTAGAATTCTGCGCAGATGCTCGTACCCGATATCGAGGTGTTGTTTTGGCAGAGCCGGATAAGAAGCAGAATTTCTGGACGACGCTGCCGGGTGTACTTACCGGTTTGGCGGCACTCCTGACTGCGGTGACGGGCTTCCTGGTGGTGATGCATCCGCGTGATGTTGCGGGAGGCAAGGAGGGGCCAGCCGTGGTGGCCGGGCCTTCGGATTCGGGGACGAGAGCGCCGGCTGCGGGTGGAGGAACGGCGACTTCTTCTTCTCCTTCGCCGGCAAAGCAGGGGCAAAAGCCGACGGTGCTGGTCACGGGCAAGGATGGCACGCAGACGAGGGTGTTTTTGAATGGTTTCAGAGCACTGGTACTCCGGACGAGACTGATTCAACCTGAAAAACGGGCAGTCGATTCCGTTCGACAAGATGAGGTCGGTCGATTTTCTGGAGACGCATGATTATGAGCAAGACGTTAGGGTGACGCTGGTGGATGGACGGGTGGTGGATGGAAGGATCGAGACTGGACTGTCAGAGGACGGGTTCAAGGGAGATATCAGACCTTGGACCGTTCTCGATCTCAGTGGCGAATTTGAGACAGATTACGTTTGAGCGGTAACGGGGGTCGCCAATTGAATTATTCCTGCGCAGGCGAACTGTTCGACAAAGCGCATCCTGGCGATGATGGGGACCTTCAGTTGACTTGAGCTTGAGCACGTCGACGTGTTTCGCGGCCTAGACGCTGGCCCATTCGCGTAAACGGCTCCTCGATGCAGAGACAAAAGACATAGGCCGTTCCGACGACCGCGGCAAGATAAATGGGAAACTGTGCCCACGCGGAGAGCCGTTTGTGGATTCCGAAGGTTATTGCCAACAGCAGGGGCGCGTGGATGAGGTAGAGGCTGTACGAGATGCGGCCAAGAAAGGCCGGCACATGGGAGTGGAGAAGACGTTTGGCCCGCGAAGAATTGATTGCCACGATGATGAAACCGACCGCTCCAATAGCAGTGCCCCATTCCACTACAACTAGTCCGGAGGGACCGGAAAAGTGGTCGTAGATCCGGCTGCTTTCGTAGTAAAAAGTGCACGAAGCAAGGAAGAGAGCTGTTCGGGCCAACCCAGATAAGGACCGATACCATGTGGAGATCGTTGAAAGACTCATGGCCAGCAAGATTCCAAAGATAAAGAAAGCCATGTAGTGGAAGGTATACATCAGGTTGTGAACGGCGCCAGTCGCAGGTCGATGGTGCGACACGACAAGAGCCAGGAGCGAGAGTGATCCGGCGAAGAGGAGCGCAAGCTGCGGGCGAACGCGGAAGATCAGCAGTGTAAGGACTGGAAAGAGGATGGAGATCCTCATCTCGTAGATCAACGACCAGATCACGAAGTTGAACTGCCACGCATCGTAGACGCCGATGAAGGCGATGTGTTGGAGAACCAAACGGGGATTGACGGGACCGGACCAGAAGTCGACAGGAAAGGTGCCCTGACCGTGATTTCCGTGCCAGATTGCGGCCCCGCAGACGGAAAGGGCGAGCGCGGGGAGATATGGCGCATAGATGCGCAGGACACGGCGTGCGAGGTAAATGGGATACGGCTGACCGCGGCCGCGAAGGTAAGGCAGGGACAGAACCAGACCGCTGAGCACGAAGAACAGCATGACAGCTTCGTGTCCTGCGTAGAGAGGATAGAAGGGAGCGATTTCAATTCGGCCTAAGCGCCAAGGACCGAAGTGAGCCTGCCATGCAGGCCACATCAGGCCGAAGTGATGGAGGACGACGCTGAAGGCAGCCAATCCGCGTAGCGAATCAAGCTCGTGCAGTCTGCCCTGGGGCTCGTTGTTCACGATGCGAATTGCTCGAGGAAGCGCATGTCGCCGGAGTAGAAGTGGCCGATGTCGGAGATGCCGTGCTGGACCATGGCGATGCGCTCGACGCCCATGCCGAAGGCGAAGCCGGTGATCTTTTCGGGGTTGTAGGCGTCATCCGCGGGGTTGACTTTGCGGCGTTCTTCGGTGACGGCGGCGAAGACAGCGGGGTCGACCATACCGCAGCCGAGGAGTTCGATCCAGCCGGAGTGTTTGCACTTGCGACAGCCCTTGCCGCCGCAGAAGATGCAGGAGATTTGTACGTCGGCAGAGGGTTCGGTAAAGGGAAAGAAGCTGGGGAAGAAACGGGTTCGGACATCGGAGCCGAAGAGGGCCTTCATCGCGTGGTCGAGGGTGCCTTTGAGGTCGGAGAAGGTGATGTTGGGTCCGACGCAGAGGCCTTCGACCTGATGGAAGATGGGCGAGTGAGTGGCGTCAGCGGCGTCGTTGCGGTGGACCTTGCCGGGGATGACGATGCGGATGGGTGGGGCCTGCGCGATCATGGTGCGGATCTGGACCGGGCTGGTGTGGGTGCGCATTAATAGGCGGTCGCGTGACGGGCGGGATTGTTGGGCGGCGATGAGGAGTGTGTCTTGAGTGTCGCGGGCCGGGTGGTTGGGAGGAAAGTTGAGAGCTTCGAAGTTGTAGAAGTCGGACTCGACCTGAGGGCCGAGGTTGGTGCTGTAGCCGAGATGGTGGAAGACGGAGACGATCTCGTGCATGGTCTTCAGGAGCGGGTGAGGGATGCCCGGGGCGCGGACTGTGCCGGGGAGGGTGATGTCGATTCCCTGCTCTGCCTGCGCAGTGCGCGTGGTGGACGATGCCGGGGCTTCGAGGGCGGCTTCGATCTGCTGCTTGAGCTGGTTGAAGCGGATGCCGAGGGCCTTTTTGGCTTCGGGTGGAGCGGACTTGAGCCAGGCTTCGCTGATGAGCTTGAGACGGCCTTGCTTGCGGCCGAGCCAGTGCAGGCGGAAGGCTTCGACGTCGCGTCGTGTCTGCGGTGCGGACCTCTTCGGCGAGGGTGGCGAAGGCGGCGTCGAGGGAGGGTTCGTTGAAGTCGGGGAGTTGGGGGATGTTTTCGTTCATGGCGGCAGTCTTTAGAGTAAACGACTGCCTGCGAGTTGTGGCTGGGCTGTTGGAGTGAGATTGATTCTGATGGCCCTGAGCGAGGCGTTGTGGTCGAGGCGCTCAGGGCCGTGCAGGCGGTTCCTTACCGACCGTGGTGGTTCTTTTTCTTGCCGACCGATATGACGAGTTACGGTCCGTCGTGTGCAATGCGCGGCCGGGTTGGGAGTGAGCCGGTTTGCCTGCGCCAGGTGCGGATGATCTCAAGTGTTTCAGCCTGAGTGATCCTGCTGACCGGGATGTATTTCTCACCGGCCTTCGCATTCATCGGACGAACGATGATCGCTTCGCGGACTCCGGGGCGGATTCGGAGAAAGACTCCGCCGACCTCTCGTTGGGTAGGTGCGGGTGGAGTTGAAGCCATTCGAAGTTCGCCGTTCGGCTTCATGTTATTGAGCGCGTATACGGCGCAGCCACCGTCGTTCAGTAGTTCACGTACCAAGTCTTTGACGAGTTCCGACTGATTTGGGTTGAACTCGATTCCATGTACATTCGGCATTGCAAAAATGCCTCCCTTCATATGCTGCCGATGCTATCGCGCGGCGCATAAGGAAGGTGTAATGAGAGGGCGAGCTCGCGGTCAGGTGGTGGCGGCGAGGTGACGCGCGATGCGGTTGGCGGTGAACTCTGCTCCGCAGGCGAAGCGGCAGACGGGGCCAAAGCTGGACGCGGCGGCAAGACCGACAAGGTAGAGACCTGGGACGGAGGATTCGAAGTTTGTGCTGAGAACGGGGGTTTCGTCGAGCGTCTGCATCTGGCGGCGGAGATCCTGATCGACAAAGTCGAGACGTTGCAGCTTCACCTTGTAGCCCGTCGCGGCGATGACATGATTGACATAGAGTTCTTTCGGGCCTTCGCGCTTGTTGAGGACGAGGTGGACACCGTTTTCGTTTTTGCTGGCTTCTTTGATGGTGGTCCCCACGTGAATTGTGACTTTGCCAACGACTTTATCCTTGACGAACCATGCGGGGGCCGGGCCATTCATGCGTCGAACAGCATGCAGGCGGAGTTTGGCGGGCAGAGCATGAAAGATACCGGGAAAATCGTTGCAGATGCGTTGAACCCATCCCTGGCCGAGTCCGGAACGAGGCATGAGGAGACGCATGTGGAGCGGACGGGGTTCGGGAAGCGGCGGATCGTGGAAGTTGATGACATCGCCACGCGCGATCATGTGTACATCGGCGCCAGCTTCGTGGAGGAGGCCGGCAAGATCGCCGGCGGATGCGCCGGCCCCGATGACCGCGACGGAGCGGCCGCTGAATTTACTGACCTCGGTGTGTTGCGAGCTGTGGGTGACAAACTCTTCCGGGAGATTGGCGAAGGTGGGAGGGATGTTGTCGAAGTAGGTGATGCCGGTGGCGATGATGACACGACGTGCGGAGACGTGTTCTCCGGTCTGCGTGGTGAGGGTGAACCCCTGGGGTGCGCGAGCTAAGGAGGTGATGTCGGTCTGTTCGAGGTTGGGAACAAAACGCTTCTGGAACTCCATTCCGTAGGCCACGAAGTTTTCGAGCGTGACGGGATCGACGGCTTCGGAGTAAGGCAGACCTTTCTCCTGGCAATAGTGAGCGAGGGTAAAGGTGGAGTCGGGATCGTAGAGGTTGGAGGCGAAGCCGAATGATTTGAGTGAGGTACCCTTGGCCATGTGATTCCGCCAGCTGGACATGGGCGTGCCGAAGATACGAAAAGGCACTTTGAGGGCGCGCAGGTGCGCGGCGATGGAGAGGCCGTAAGGACCTGCTCCTATGATTGCAACATCGACCTGCGGACTTGCCATGCATCGCCTCCTCAATGAGAAAGACTTTCGTTGCTGGTGCCGAATCGCGGTTAACCAGTGAGTGTATCGCGTCAGGAAAGACCCGGTAAACCGCGCAGGGGGAGAACGTCCAATGCGGCCTATCGTGAGTTACTAGTATTGTGGATGAGTTTGAGTCATTCTCTAGTACTTTAGTGGGATCACCTCTATTTTTCAGGGGCGTAGGATCGGCTCGTGGGCATGTTTACAGGCCATAACGTGTTGCTGGTCTCCTCGATTCGGTGGCCATTGACCGCCAAGGTGGCGCTTGCGTTCTTGCGTCATGGTTGCAAAGTGGAGGCTGTGTGTCCGCGGGACCACCCTCTCTCTTTTGTCAGCGGAGTTAGCAAGATTTATCCCTATCATGGTCTGGACTCGCTTGCATCCCTGTACGCAGCGATCACTTCCGCCAGGCCGGATCTGGTGATTCCGTGCGACGACAGCGTTGTATGGCAGTTGCATGAGCTTCACCGGACGAAGCCGGAGCTTCGACCGTTGCTCGAGCGATCGCTGGGTGCAGCAGCAGGCTATGAGACTGTCGCCTGCCGGGCGAAGTTGATGGAGATCGCGCGCGAGTTGCATATCAGGGCGCCACAGACGGTTGAGGTCAAAGACAGGGCTGACCTGCGAGCGTGGTTTTCCGAGCCGAACCTATCGGCTAACTCGGGGGTTCTGAAACTCGATTGGACCTGCGGTGGTGCGGGAGTCCAGATCGCGCATTCTCTGGCAGAGGCGGAACAGGGGCTGGCATTGTTGCATCGACCCGCGACGGTGATGACGGCGCTGGGGCGCTGGCTGCTGATTCACGATGCTTTGGCCTACTGGAAGTGGAAGAACCACAAACAACCGGTGGTGACGCTGCAGCAGTTTGTCGTGGGCCGACCGGCGAATGCAATGCTGGCTTGCCGCGAGGGCAAGGTGCTTGGGATGGTGACGGTGGAGGTGCTGTGCGCGCAGAGCAAAACTGGAACAGCCCTGGTGGTGCGACAGATCGACAATGACGAGATCCGACGCGCTGCGGAACAGCTCGCCGCAAGGCTGCAGCTCTCGGGCTTCCACGGATTGGATTTCATGATTGAAGATGCGACTGGAAACGCGTATCTGATCGAGCTGAATCCGCGCTTAACTCAGCTTGGCCATCTGCAGACTGCGGCTCAGGGAGATCTCGTCGGGATCCTGTGCGGGGCGTCCCACGAGATTCCTCCGGCACACAACAAAACGTTCATCCGAGAGGAGACGATTGCGTTCTTTCCCGAGGCAATCTTTTCCAGTCCAAACCCTCGGTACCTGGATACGTCCTACATTGACGTTCCGTGGGAGGAGCCCAAGTTGGTGATTGAGTTGATGCGCAGGGATTGGCGTGACCGTGGGCTGCTGGCGCGACTGTACCGTGCGGTTCGACCGCCGAAGAAGACTGCTGTGGTGTTTGCAGGAGTAGCAGCCGCGGGTGCACGCAGGGTGGAAGAGCCGGCGGGTGTTCCGGGGCGAGGCTAGAGGGCCGAGAGAACGATTGCGACGACCAGGACTCCTAAAAGAAGACTTCGGCGATCGGTGATGGCGTAGACGACGGGGTCCTCGTTGAGGTGACCGCGTGAGGCCTGGAGCCATAGACGCATTATCCAGAGAAGGAGGACGGGAACAATGAGCCAGAGGCGCCTGGCGTGATGGTAGTGCTCTGCGGCGTCGAAATTCGAGATGTAGAGGGTAAGGACGACGACCGAAGCAAATCCGCTTGCCGTACCGAAGCTGCGAAGCTGCTCGATGTCGGCGACGTGGTAGCCGCGGCCGCCGGCGGAAACACCGCCGCGCTCTCGGAGACTCTCGAGTTCGGCGAAGCGCTTGACGAGGGCGAGTGAGAGGAAGAAGAAGACGCTGAAGCCGCCGAGCCAGGTGGAGACTGTGATTCCCGAGGCAGCTGAGCCGGCCACGATGCGAATGGTGTAGAGGCCGGAGAGAACGATGACGTCGACCAGGACGGAGCGTTTGAATCGCAGGGAGTAGGCAAGCGTGGTGACGAGATAGATGCCGAGCCAGAGGAGGAAGTAGTGAGGCTTGATGAGGGGGAAGAGCTCCGGCGACAGGACGGCGACGGCACGGGGAACCAACATCGCAAGGACAAGTGAGATGGCAAAGAAGATGAAGACGACAGTGATTCCTGAGACGGCGGAGAGATCTCCGGAGGCGAAGGGACGGCGGCGCTTGCGCGGATGCTGGCGGTCGGCTTCGAGGTCGAGAAGGTCGTTGATGATGTAGGTGGCGGAGGCACAGAAGCCGAAGCTGAAGAACGCCAGGACAACTGCGGCAAGGATCCCCGGCGCCCAGGCGTGAGCGAGGAGCATGATAACGAAGATGAGGACGTTCTTCGCCCACTGGTGGAGACGGATTGCCTTGAGCCACACTTTGAAGGGGGAGGCGCGTTCAATGAAGCTGCGGGCGGGGGTGATGCGCGCCTTGCGGAGGGCGGCGCGGAGGCCCGGGGTGGGGTTGGCGACCATCGGCTCCTGACAGTGCTGGAGGAGCGGGAGGTCGGCGAGGGCGTTGCCGATGTACGAGAAGTTGTCGCCGAAGCGGGACCGAAAGGCGGCCAGCTTGGCGTTGCCGGCGAGGTTAAGCTGGCCGTCTGAGGCGAGGACGCCGGTGAAGATGCCAAGGTGCGCAGCGATGCGGTTGGCGGTGTCGGCGTCGGCGGCGGTGGCGAGATAGATGGGACGGCCGGTGGCGCGCTGCTGCTCAAGATATTGCAGGAGTTCGCGGTTGTAGGGCAGATGGGCTACGTCGAGCTGGACAGTAGCGGCGAGGTGGCGTTTGAGAGCTGCCTTGCCCTCGATTAGCCACCCAGGAATCTTCAGGACCGTTGCCGGGTGGTGGCGGGCAACGGCTAGTGCGGAGTCGTGGAGGGTGTCCGATTTGACGAGGGTCCCGTCCAGGTCGACGCAAAGTACTGGCGGCGTGACGGTTTCGATTGCGGGGGCCGGGATGGGCAAAAGTGTCCTTCCTTACGTCTAAACCAATAACGAGATGAGGATAGCGTGGGATACGGGCGGCCGCCACGGCTCATCTGTCGAGGCAGCCAAGGCCATTATCAAGTATTCTGGAGTACCGGGAACAATTATCCGATGCCACGAATCGCATTTCGAAAGAATTGAGAGCCCCCAATGTTGTCAACGCAAATGAGCGAACAGGAAGAACACCTGGCTAAATCGGCTTCTGATCCGCAGCTGAACTTGCCTTCGCGCAAACCGTCGTCGGAGTCGCCGAAGGGTTCGGCGGCACGGAAGTGGATCGTGCTGCTGGTGATTATTGCCATAGTGGGCGCCGCGGTGTGGAAGATACGGCAGAACGGGAAGGAGCAGGATTCCGTTCAAATGATCATGGCGGCGCAGGCCGACCGGCCGACTCCGGTGCAAGTGTCGGCGGTGCTGCAGAAGACGATGCCGATTTACCTGACGGCGCTGGGGACTGTTACGGCGTACAACACGGTGACGATCAAGAGCCGGGTGGATGGGCAGCTGATGCTGGTCCCGGTGAATGAGGGCCAGACGGTGCGGCAGGGACAGGTGCTGGCCGAGATCGACCCGAAGCCTTATCAGGCCGCGCTCGAACAGGCGCAGGGACAGTTAGTGAAAGACCAGGCGAGCGCCGTGAATGCGCGCGCGCAGGCGGCTCGCTATGGCGCCCTGCTGCAGGCGGGCGTGGTGTCGAAGGAGAGCGAGCAGGCGCAAGTTTCGACCGCAGGGCAGGCGGAGGGTTCGATTGCTGCAGACCAGGCGGCGATTCAAGCCGCAAAGGTGAACCTGGGTTATACGAAGATTCTTTCGCCGATCAATGGTGTGGTCGGGCTGCGGCAGGTGGATCCGGGCAATATCGTGCATGCGAACGATGCGACTGGCCTGCTGGTCGTGACGCAGCTGCAGCCGATTTCGGTGATCTTTACGCTGCCAGAAGACCAGCTGCCTGAGGTGTTGAAGCGGACGCGGGGAGGCAGCAAGCTGCCTGTGGAGGCATTTGATCGCGCGGCGTCGAAGCATCTTGCCAGCGGAAGTCTGCTGACCGTGGACAACCAGATCGATACGACGACCGGCACGGTAAAGGCGAAGGCGGTCTTCAACAATCAAGATGGGGCGCTCTTTCCGAATCAGTTTGTGAATATTCGGTTGATTCTGCAGGAGAAGCAGAACGCGATCGTAATTCCGGCAGCGGCGCTGCAGACCGGGTCGCAGGGGAATTTCGTCTATCTGCTGAAGCAGGGACAGCCGCCGGCTGAGCTGGTCGAGAAGAGGAAAGATACTGACATGCCGCCGCTTCCACAACTCGCGGAGAACCAGTCGAACTACTATGTCCAGGCTCAGACGGTGAACGTGGAGTTGACTGAGGGGGCGCAGGTGATCCTGTATGGCGGCGTAAAGCCGGGCGATCAGATCGTGGTCGATGGACAAGAGAAGCTGAAGAATGGAAGCAAGGTGTTTCCGCGGACGGCTCCGACGAAGACGAATGCGGATGGGACGACGGCTGAGGTAAATGCAGTGAGTGAAAGTGCGGGCCAGCCCTCATGAGTGCTTCGATGAGTCCATCGAGGCCATTTATTCTTCGGCCAGTGGCCACCTCGCTCCTGATGGTGGCCATTTTGCTTGCGGGCTTCGTTGCGTATGTGCAACTGCCGGTTTCGGCGCTGCCGCAGGTGGACTATCCGACGATCCAGGTGCAGACGTTTTATCCGGGGGCAAGCCCGGAGGTGATGGCATCTTCGGTGACGGCTCCGCTGGAGCGGCAGTTCGGGCAGATACCGGGGCTGAGCCAGATGACGTCGACGAGCTCTGGCGGGGGCAGCGTGATTACGCTGCAGTTCTCGCTGGAGGAAAACATCGATGTTGCGCAGCAGGACGTGCAGGCTGCGATCAATGCGGCGTTTACGTATCTGCCGAAGGACCTGCCGAATCCTCCTGTGTACAGCAAGGTGAATCCGGCGGATGCGCCGATCATGACGCTGTCGCTAACGAGCGATTCGCTGCCGTTGCCGAAGGTGGAAGACCTTGCGGACACTGTGATTGCACAGAAGATCTCGCAGCTTACGGGTGTGGGTCTGGTGTCGATCAACGGCGGACAGAAGCCGGCAGTACGGATCCAAGCGAACCCGACGGCGCTGGCGAATTATGGGTTGAGCCTTGAAGACATTCGCGCGGCTGTGGGCACAGCGAATGTGGACCAGGCGAAGGGCAATCTGAATGGGGCGACGCAGTCGTACACGATTGGCGCGAACGACCAGATTCCGACGAGCGCAGGCTACAACAATGTGATCATCGCGTACCGGGGCGGGTCGCCGGTGCGACTCTCGGACGTTGCGAATGCGGTGGACAGCGCAGAGAACCTGTTTCAGGCCGCGTGGATGGGCACTTCTGCGCAGGCTGCGAGTAACGGACAGCCGGCGAAGCCCGCGACACTGCTGCCTGCGGTGATTGTGAACATTCAAAGGCAGCCGGGCGCGAACATTATCGGCGTCGTGGACAGGGTGCAGAAGATTCTGCCGCAGCTACGGGCGTCGATGCCGGCGACGGTCAAGCTGGAGGTGTTGACGGACCGAACGAACACGATCCGCGCGTCCGTGAAGGATGTGAAGTTCTCACTGGTCCTGACGATCGGGCTGGTTGTGATGGTGATCTTCCTGTTCCTGCGATCGTTTGCGGCGACGGTGATTCCTTCGGTTGCGGTGCCGCTGTCGATCGTCGGGACGTTCGGTGTGATGTATCTGCTGGGATACAGCCTGAACAACTTGTCGCTGATGGCGTTGACGATCTCGACGGGTTTTGTGGTTGACGATGCGATCGTGATGATCGAGAACATCGCGCGGTATCTGGAGCAGGGCGACTCGCCGTTGGAGGCTGCGCTGAAGGGGTCGGAGCAGATTGGATTCACCATCGTGTCGTTGACGGTGAGTTTGATTGCGGTGCTGATCCCGCTGCTGTTTATGGGCGATATCGTGGGACGGCTGTTCCGCGAGTTTGCTGTAACCCTTGCAGTCACAATTCTGGTCTCGGCGTTCGTGTCGTTGACACTGACGCCGATGATGGCGGCGAAGCTGTTGAAACATAAGCCGGAACACGAACAGTCGACGTTCTATCGAAAGAGCGAAGAGTTCTTTGAATATGTGATCCGGAAGTACGGGGTGGGCGTGCGCTGGGTGTTGCGACACCAGACGTTTACGCTGCTGGTGACGCTGGGCACGTTCGTGTTGACGTTGTATCTGTTCCTGATTGTGCCGAAGGGGTTCTTTCCGGTGCAGGACACTGGTGTGCTACTGGGGATTACTGAGGCTCCACAGACGGTCAGCTTTGGGGCGATGAGCTCGCGGCAGCAGGCACTGGCGCGAATTATTTTGCAGGACAAGGATGTTGAAAGCGTGTCTTCGTTCATCGGAATCGATGGAACGAACTCGACGTTGAACAGCGGGCGAATCCAGATCAATCTGAAGGATCGTGAACAGCGGAAGTCGTCGGCGCTCGAGGTGATTCAGCGACTGATTCCAAAGGTCGCGAAGGTGGACGGGATCCAGTGTTACCTGCAACCGCTGCAGGACCTGACGGTGGAAGACCGCGTGAGCCGGACGCAGTATCAGTACTCGCTGGAGGATGCGAACGTCGAGGAGCTGGCGATGTGGACGGACAAGCTGGTCACGAAGCTGAAGACGATACCGATCCTGAGCGATGTGGCGAGCGACGAACAATTGGGCGGGCTGGAGGCGAGTCTCGTGATTGACCGCGATACGGCTTCGCGGCTGGGAATCACTCCGCAGAATATCGACGACACGCTGGGAGATGCGTTTGCGCAGCGGCAGATATCGACGATCTTCACACAGCAGAACCAGTACCACGTGGTGCTGGAGGTTGCGCCGAAGTTTCAGCGGAATCCGTCGTCGCTGGGCAATATTTATGTGAAGAGCTCGAACGGGACGCAGGTGCCGCTCTCGGCGTTTACCCACTTCGAGGAGAAGCAGACACCGTTGGTGATCAGTCATCAGGGCCAGTTCCCTGCTGTGACGGTCTCGTTCAACCTTGCGCCGGGCAAGTCGATCGGGGATGCGGTAGATGCAGTGAACAAGGCGAAGGCAGAGCTGAATATGCCGCCGAGCGTGAATGCAGAGTTTCAGGGATCCGCGAGAGCCTTTGAGGCGTCGCTGCAGAATGAGCCGCTGCTGATCCTTGCTGCGCTGATCGTTGTCTACATTGTGCTGGGAGTGTTGTACGAGAGCTATATTCACCCGATCACGATTCTTTCGACGCTGCCTTCGGCGGGTGTGGGGGCGATCCTGGCGCTGTTGCTGTTCCATGTAGATCTGAGTGTGATTGCGCTGATCGGAATTATTTTGCTGATCGGCATTGTGAAGAAGAACGCGATCATGATGATCGACTTTGCGCTGGAGGCGGAACGTGAGCAAGGGATGTCGCCGCAGGAGGCGATCTATCAGGCTTGCCTGCTGCGGTTCCGGCCGATCATGATGACGACGATGGCGGCGCTGCTGGGCGGGTTGCCGCTGGCTCTGGGCACAGGAACGGGAAGCGAACTGCGGCGGCCGCTGGGCATCACGATTGTTGGCGGATTGATTGTGTCGCAGGTGTTGACGCTGTTTACGACGCCGGTGGTCTATTTGTTCTTTGACCGGCTAGGACGGCGTTCGCGGCATAGCGATGTTGAGTCGCGTGCTCATGCCTTTTCGGCAGATTGATAGCAGAAGAGATTCGAGGTCTATGCATTTTTCAGCACCATTTATTCGGCGGCCGGTAGCGACATTTCTGATGTCGGCTGCGGTGATTCTGGCAGGTGCGGTGGCGTATTCGCTGCTGCCGGTGGCCAGTCTGCCGCAGGTGGAGTTTCCGGTGATCTCGGTGGGTGCGAGTTTGCCGGGAGCTGACCCGGAGACGATGGCTTCGTCGGTTGCGACGCCGCTGGAGCGGCAGTTTTCGAAGATCGCCGGGATCAATGAGATGACGTCTTCGTCTTCGACGGGGTCGACTGGGATCGTGTTGCAGTTTGATCTGAGCCGGGATGTGAACGGCGCAGCGCGGGATGTGCAGGCGGCGATCAATGCGGCACGAAGCCAGTTGCCGGCTAACTTGCCGAGCAATCCGGGGTACTACAAGGTGAACCCCGGAGACTCGCCAATCATGATCATTGCGCTGACGTCAGACACGATGAATGTCCCGCAGCTGTACGACGCGTGCGACAGCATTCTGGCGCAGAAGATCGCACAGGTGCCGGGGGTGGGGCAGACATTTTGCGGAGGGAGCGCGAAGCCCGGGGTGCGGATCGAGGCGAACCCGATGCAGCTCGCGCATTATGGGATTGGGCTGGAGGCTTTGCGCGGGGCGCTTGGCACGGTGAACGTGAACCAGCCGAAGGGGTATCTGCAGGACGACGAACGGCGATGGAGCATCAGTGCGACGGACCAGCTTTTTGGAGCTGCGGCATATGCTCCGCTGATTATTGCTACAGATCGCGGGCCAGTGAGCTCGGCTCCGGCGCGTTCTGGACTTCCTGCTTCGGTGGCGAGCGCGGTGACGAATGCGGCTAACGGTGGCTCGTCTGCTTCGCCAGCGGCGGCGGGGAGCGGTTCCGCAACGGTCGCGCGTGGTACGGGTACGGGTACGGGCCATGGGATCGTGCGGGTTCAGGATGTCGCAAAGGCCGTCGACAGTGTTGAAAACGTTCAAGCGGCGGGCGTCTTCAACGGCAAGCCTGCAATTGTTGTGCTTGTGTTCAAGACGTCTACGGCGAATGTCATCGAGACGGTGGACAACGTCAAGAAACTGCTGCCGCTGCTGAAGGCCTCGATACCACCGGCCATTCAGGTGAATGTGGCAATGGACAGGACGACGACGATTCGTGCGTCGGTGAAGGATGTAACGAGGACGCTGGTGATGTCGATCATGCTGGTGATCCTGGTGGTGTTCCTGTTCCTGCGTGAGGTGCGGTCGACGCTGATTCCAACGGTAGCTGTGCCGCTGAGTCTGTTGGGAACATTTGCCGTGATGTATCTGCTGGGATATACGCTCGATAATTTGTCGCTGATGGCGCTGACGATCTCGACTGGGTTCGTGGTGGATGATGCAATTGTTGTGATCGAAAACATCAGCCGCCACCTGGAGGATGGGATGTCGCCGTATGAGGCGGCAATGGTGGGTTCGAAGGAGATTGGGTTTACGGTGCTGTCGATGAGCACGTCGCTGATCGCGGTGTTCATTCCGATCCTGCTGATGGGCGGAATTGTGGGCAGACTGTTTCGCGAGTTTGCGGTGACGCTGTCGGTGGCAATCATGGTGTCGCTGGTGGTTTCGCTGACGACGACGCCGATGTTGAGCGCGAAGTTTCTGGAGGCACATAACAAGCGGCGGCATGGATGGTTTTATCGGCTTGGCGACCGGGCGCTGAAGTGGATGGCAGCAGAGTATGAGCGCGGACTGCGCTGGGTGCTGCAACATCAGAAACTGGTGCTGACGATCACGGTGCTGACCTTTGTGCTGAATGTTTACCTCTACATCCTGGTGCCGAAGGGATTCTTTCCGGAGCAGGATGCGGGGCGCATCGGCGGGCAGGTGCAGGGGCAACAGGATGTTTCGTTCCCTGAGATGAAGAAGAAAGTGCTGGCTCTGGCTGAGATCGTTGGGAAGGATCCCGGGGTGCAGGACGTGACGGCGTTTGCAGGTGGGCGTGGCAACGCGAACTCGGGCTTCATGTTCATGTCGCTGAAGCCGGATGCAGAGCGGCAGAAGAAGGGCGATACGGCGCAGGTGATCGTGAACCGGTTGCGGCCGAAGGTGAGTGGCGTTCCGGGCGCAATGCTCTATTTGCAGGCGTTTCAAGATTTACGAATTGGCGGACGGAATACTCCGACGGAATATCAGTACACGCTGACGGCGGACGACCTGAAGGAGCTGAATTACTGGGGCCCGAAGCTGAAGGACGCGATGGACAGGGTGCCGCAGATCAAAGATGTTGCGACCGATCAGCAGCAGCAGGGGTTGCGAGGACAGTTGGTGATCGATCGTGCAACGGCGAGCCGGCTGGGAGTTTCGCCGTTGACGATTGATGCGACATTGTCGGACGCGTTTTCGCAGGCGCAGGTTTCGACGACTTACATGCCGCTGAATCAATATCACGTGGTGATGGAGGTCGCGGAGGAGTTTCAGCGAGACCCGGACGCGTTGAAGAATATTTATGTGAAGAGCACGACTGGGGCGATGGTTCCGCTGTCGGCAGTGACGCACTTTGAGACGCAGCGAATTCCGCTGGCGGTGAACCACCAGTCGCAGGCTCCGGCGACGACGCTGTCGTTCAATCTGGGGCCGGGAGCCTCGCTGAGCGAGGCGACACAAGCGATCCAGCAGGCCCGAGTGGATATCGGGATGCCTTCGTCGATCCATGGGGGATTCGCAGGGACGGCGCAGGCGTTCAAGGACTCGCTTTCCAGTGAGCCGTATCTGATTTTGCTGGCGCTGATTGCGGTTTATATCGTGCTGGGGATTTTGTATGAGAGCTTCATCCATCCGCTGACGATTCTGTCGACGCTGCCTTCGGCGGGCGTAGGAGCGATTGTGGCTCTGCTGCTGTTCAAGGTGGACCTGAGCGTGATCGCGATGATCGGGATCATTCTGCTGATTGGAATCGTGAAGAAGAACGCGATTATGATGATCGACTTTGCGCTGATGGCGGAGCGGCAGCAGGGGAAGTCGCCGGAGGAGGCGATCTTTGAGGCTTGCCTGCTGCGGTTTCGACCGATCATGATGACGACGATGGCGGCGTTGCTGGGCGGGCTACCACTTGCGCTTGGGACATGGAGCGGGGAGCGAGATGCGTCGGCCGCTGGGGATCACGATTGTGGGCGGATTGATTGTGTCGCAGGCGTTGACTTTGTTTACAACGCCAGTGGTTTATCTGTTCTTTGATCGGATGCGCGGCAGGTTTGAGCGGCTGGGACTGCGGCGGAAGGCGGGGCGGGGCGTGGCGCAGGCGGTCGCTGGGGATTAGTTTGCGTTGCAGGTCTCAGCGGCAGGTGCAGCGAAGGCCCGGGGCTAAAGCCCAATTACGATCAATTCTTTTCGTGGGGCTAAAGCCCCACGCTTAATCCCACAGAACGCAAGCGGAAGATAGTTTGGTGCTGTGTGCTAGACCAGAGCTGGTTCGGGAACGAGGATGTCGCGCGAGCGGCGGCGTTCGAGCGGGCTGCTGGGGAGTGTGGCGACTTGCGTCGGGGGGAAGTAGGAGTTTTCGAAGTACTGCGCCAACATGCGATGGGTGTTGAAGAAGCTGCCGTTGATGGCGATGCAATGCTGCTGCATCCGGGACCAGGCATGGGGGTTGGCGTACATGGGGGCAACGGACTTTTCGAGCTTTTCGTAGAGACTGTTGGCTTCGGCGGCCTCGGTCTCGCCGTCTTCGATGGCCCAGCCGGTGGTGTTCTCGGCGCAACCTTCAATCCACCAACCGTCGAGGATGGAGAGCGACGGGACGCCGTTGAGGGCGGCTTTCATGCCGGAGGTACCGGAGGCCTCGTAGGGGCGGCGGGGGGTGTTGACCCAGACGTCCACGCCCTGGGTAAGGAGGGCGCCGAGCTCCCAATCGTAGTTTTCGATGTAGAAGATCTTGAGGGCGGAGGAGTTGAGCTTCACGGCAGAGGCGAAGACGTCTCGGATGAGGCCCTTGCCGGCGTTGTCGGCGGGGTGAGCCTTGCCGGCGTAGAGGATTTGGAGGCCGCCGATCTTTTCGGCGATGGCTACCAGGCGGGCAGGGTCGTGGAGGAGCAGACTGGCGCGCTTGTAGGTGGCGACGCGGCGAGCGAAGCCGAGGGTGAGGACGTTAGGGTTGAAGTGGTGACCGCTGCGCTTTGCGATGGTGGCGAAGAGTCTCAGCTTGCCCTTGTTGTGGGCAGCTGCAATGCGGGCGGGCTCGATGCCATAGACAGAGCGGAGGTACTGGTTGTCGGTGCGCCAGTGGGGAATCTCGCCGTCGAGGAGGTCCTGAAATTGCGGGGAGAGCCAGGTGGCGGCGTGGACGCCGTTGGTAATGGAGTAGACCTTGTAGTCGGGGAACATCTGTTGCGAGACCTTGCCGTGCTGCATAGCGACGCCGTTGACGAAGCGCGAGAAGCGCAGGGCGATGTAGGTCATGTTCATGAGGCCGTTGTGGAGACAGCCGAACTGGTCGATGGCGGCGGCGCGGTCGTGACCGAGGATCTGGTACATCTGGTCGATGCCGAACTGGTCGTGACCGGCAGGGACGGGAGTGTGGGTGGTGAAGACGCACTGCTGGCGGACGGCGTCGATGTCGACTTCGGTCGCGTCCCTTAGAGGTCTGCCGGCGAGGCGATCTTCGAGGAGACCGATGGCGAGGAGGGCGGCGTGGCCCTCATTCATGTGATACACCTTCGGTTTACAGGCGAGGGCGTCGAGCAGGGCGACGCCGCCGAAGCCGAGGACTGCTTCCTGACAGAGGCGGTAGTAGGTGTCACCACCGTAGAGGTGGTCGGTGAGACGGCGGTCCCAGGGGTCGTTGCCTTCGACGTCAGTGTCGAGCAGGTAAACGGGGATGACGTGGCCGGTGATGCCGACGACGTCGAAGCGCCAGGCGCGAACGAGAATCTGACGTCCCTGCATGGTCAGGACGATGAGCTGGTTGGCGCTGGGAAGCGTTGTCTCAGGCGACCAGGGAACGTCGGTCTCGGTTTGCTGGCCGATGTCGGAGAGCTTCTGCCGGAAGTAGCCGCGGCGATGGACGAGCGAGATGGCAACTATGGGAGCGGAGGTGTCCGCTGCGGAGCGTAGGGTGTCGCCAGCCAGCATGCCGAGGCCACCTGAGTAGGTGGGCAGAGCCGGGGAGAGGGCTATCTCCATAGAGAAGTATGCGATGGTGCGATTGGACAGGTCAGGGGCTGGAGACTGGGTGAGAGTAGAGGGGAGAGTCATGCGGTAATTGTTCCTTTTCTCATCCGAGCCTTTGCTGCGCGAGCAGCGTGTTTTTGGATCCGGTGCTGGAACTCTCTATCGGCTGAGAAGATACAGGGCGCGACATCGGGAATGAGAGAGACGAAGCATCGAACTCAACCTGATTTTAGCAAATCGCTTAAACCATTCAGATAGAACCTACGGTTACCTGGATTGGTTCTATCGGGGTATTGACTCGAAAATCGCAACCGCAGCGGCATCAAGGCGTTGGCACAAGTGGTCTAACCAAAGGAGATGTTCCGGTTTCATCAGGACGGAACGGAGACAAGTGACTTGGGTTTGCGGGTCGATTTGGCGGGAATTTTGCCAGGAATTTTGTGGAAAAAAGCGCACCGGTAGTTTGGCAAGCGCCAGGTGGAGGTCTCGTTTGGCGGCTTCGTCGAAGATACGTTGGGCGAGAGCGGACGAGGCTTCCGGAGTGTCGGCGCGGACGGCCCAGAAGATGATGTCCAGCTGTGGTGGGAAACCCGGAGTGAGGAAGTATGGAGATTCAGAGA
>CAVRHK010000041.1:0-40335 GCA_963720955.1 uncultured Acidobacteriaceae bacterium
TGACGTAGCCTAGGCCGCCAGTCCGTCAAATGTCGCTGCAATCGTTTCACCACAGAAGCTAGCCCTTTTGCTCCGTGTCGCGCACTTGTCCTCCGGATAAGCGGGAGTACCCGCACGCTTCGCCAGAAGTTCACCGACACCTACGGCCGATGATGCGAGGAAAATCCACAGGGCTGGATTTCGCGTAACCTTATTGCGAAACACGCATCAAACCGTAACAGAACGTGAAAGTTGTGAGTTCGCAGGCAGGTACGATCTGACCACAGCGAAACGTCAGTCCAAAATCGACCAAAAGCGCACGTTGAAACCTTTACAAGGCGAAGAATGGAGCCAAGCAACGGCGAAATGCACGGCCGAACATTTCCTCAGCCCTCTGGGCGTCCCCCCGACAGCCTCTTTGAAGGCTGTTCCTGGTTCTACGCACTCTGTCGCGAGTACCTCTTCCGCGACCACACCCAGGAGATCGCCCGGGCTCTCTTTCCTGCCGATGGTCCACCCCCCGGAACCCACGTTCTTGAGCTTGGCTGCGGCCCTGGCTTCTATGCCTGTCGACTCTCACAGGAGTACCCCCAGATCCACACCACCGGCGTCGACCTCTCCCGCCGCCTCATCGCGAGGGCACAGTCCCGCGCGGCCAGCCGCAGCCTCCAGAACTGCACCTTCGCTCACGGCGACGTCCACGCTCTCAGCGATCCATCTAACTCTATCGATGCCGTCGTCGTCTCTCGGCTCTTTCTCATCGTTGCGAATCGAGAGGCTGTCCTCAGCGAGATCTTTCGTGTCCTCCGCCCCGGCGGCCGATGTTTCATCGCCGAACCGACCTCCGGCTTCCGCACGCGTATCCCGCTTAGTTGCATGTGGCTCCTCTCCAAATTGACCAGCACACCCGCTGGAAAATATCGCGAGCCTCGTCAGGCCGATGTCATGACCGCCCCTGACTTCGCCACTCTCATCCACTCTCAGTCCTGGGGAGGCGTCGATTTACAGTACGATGGCTGGTATCAGTACGCCGTCTGCGAAAAAGCCCACGCCGCCCTCGCCAACTCTGAGGGTGAACGACAGCCTGCCGACTGGAGCGCGGCCTAGTTCAATGCCTGCTGCCACGATGCCATATCCGATACTCGATCCCGCGAACCCCATCGCCGCGCGTGCGACCCAGTGCGCTCTCACCGTTATGGCAAAGGCGCCGCGTTCGGGCAAGGTCAAAACACGGCTTGCCCCACCGCTTACCCTCGATCAGGCCGCAGCTATCAACATCTGCTTCCTCCAGGACACCACCGAAAACATAGCCGCCGTCACTACATCCGGCAAAGCCGCTGGCATTATCTCCTACACGCCGATCGGCGACGAAGCCCTCTTCGACAACCTCCTCCCGGCAGACTTCGCGCTCATCCCGCAACGGGGCGAAGGCTTCGGCGAGCGCCTTCTCGCCACCGCCGAAGACCTTCTCGCTTGTGGCTACGGCAGCGTCTGCCTCATCGACTCCGACTCCCCCACCGTCCCTGCCGCCGCATTCGAGCAAGCAGTCGCCGAACTCGCAAGTCCAGGCGACCGCGTAGTCCTTGGTCCCTCCCACGATGGCGGCTACTATCTCATCGGTCTCAAGCGTGCCCATCCAGAACCGTTCACCAACATCACCTGGAGCACCTCCAGCGTCTTCGCCGAAACCATCGCTGCTCTAAAATCCGCAAACATCGAAACGACGATTCTCCCCCTCTGGTACGACGTCGACGATGCAGACACCCTCGACATCCTGACCGCAGAACTTCTCCACGGTACCCCACCAACCTTCGCGACTATCCCCGGCTACCCCGCAGAACACACTCGTAATTTTCTACGAATCCTCAACGAGCAGGGAAGCGATCGACGATGACCACCGCGACCAATCCAGTGAAGAACCCGCAAGCCAATCTTGCTCCCGGTGGCTCCGGCAGCCTTCACTGTTCTATCGCTCGCCCCTGGCAGACGAACGCCGCGCTGCTCCTCATCGGCACCGCACTCTTCTTCCTCTCACGCCAACTCGTCAGCGAGTACAGCCACCACTTCACCATCGGCTTCTCCGGCGTCTCCGGCTGGTCCTGCGATCCTCTACCTCGCGGCGGTCTTCCTCATCCTCACCCAGCCCGTCGACCGTTTCACCTTCCCCATCATTCTCGCCGTCGCGATCGCCTGTCGCATAGCCGTTCTCTTCGCCGAGCCCTATCTCTCCTCCGACATCTACCGTTATGTCTGGGACGGCATCGTCCAGCACGCCCACATCAGCCCCTACCGCTACGTTCCCGGCGACCCTGTTCTCTCCTTCCTGCGCGCGCCTCATCAAGACATCTTCGACAACATCAACCGCCGCGACTACGCCCACACCATCTACCCACCCGCTGCGCAGGCACTCTTCTACCTCATCACCTGGATCTCCCCCACCGTCACCTTCATGAAGACCGTCATGGTCCTCTTCGAAGGCGTGACGATGTACGCTCTCATCACTCTCCTCCGCTATCTGGGCGTTCGCCGCGAGCAGTCGCTCCTCTACGCCTGGTGCCCCATCCTCATCTGGGAGATCGCGGGTTCGGGCCACCTCGACTCCGCCGCCATGGCCTTCATCACCCTCGCTCTTCTTGCCCGCTACCGCAAACAACCGGTCCTGACGGGCCTCTTTCTGGCGATAGCAGTCCTCCTCAAGCTCTATCCCCTGATACTGCTCCCAGCGCTCTATCGCCGTGGCGATTTCAAGATGCCCGCCACCTTAGCGGCAACAATCGCCTTTGCCTACGCGGCCTATTCGAGCGTCGGCCTCCTCGTCTTCGGCTTCCTCAGCGGCTACGTCAAAGAAGAGGGCATGGCCACCGGCAGCCGTTACTTCCTCCTCGAACTCGCGCAGCGTATCCCCGGCCTCGGCAGCCTTACCCCCGCTGCCTACTTCGTCTTCTGCGCGGCCATCTTCACAGCAATCCTCTGGTGGTGCTGGCAGATCTCGGCCCAACCCGGCCCCGAGGGAAAGTCGGCCTTCCTTCCACCCGCCTTCGCACTGGCCGCGGCCCTGATGTTCCTCTTCTCTCCCCACTACGCCTGGTACATCATCTGGCTGGTCCCATTCTTCACCCTCATGCCGAACCTGCCGATCGTCACCTACCTGCTCGGCTTCTTCTACCTCTACACCACGGCGCTGGCAGAGCCCGGCCCCAAGATGTTCCTCGCCAACAAAATCCTCTACGCCGCCGTCTTCGCTGCGTTCCTCATTCAACTAACTCTCAAGCGCTGGCCTCTTCATCGCGCTCTGTTCGTCCAACACACCACAGCGAGCGAAACCCTATGAGCACACTCCTTCCCATCCTTCCTCCCGACGATCTCCTCGAAAAAGGAGACAAGCTGAGCCCTGCCGCTCAACAGGCCGAGGAAGAGAAGAACCGCATGCGCCGCTACTTTGAGAAACCCGAGGCGCAACTCAGCTCCGTCGTCCAGCACGAACCAGTCTGCCTCTATCTCGAGACCACCAATCGCTGCAACCTTCTCTGCACCACATGCCCCCGCACCTACGAGCAACTCGAGCCCGAGGCCGACATGCCATGGGAACTCTTCACCTCGCTGATCGACCAGTATCCCAACATCGCCCGCGTCGTCCTTCACGGCATCGGCGAGCCAATGCTGGTGAAGGATCTTGCCCAGCGCGTGAAATATCTGAAGGACCGCAACATCTATGTCCTCTTCAACACCAATGGAACGCTGCTCACCAAAGCCAACGGTCGCGCCCTCATCGAAGCCGGCCTCGACGAACTCCGCGTCTCCCTCGACGCAGCCGAGTCCGAGGTCTTTCAAATGGTTCGCGGCAAGGACTTCTTCGACAAGATCGTTGCCAACGTCAAGGCCTTTACGCAACTCCAGCGTGAGCTCAATGCTGCCAGGCCCCGAGTCTCTCTCTGGCTCACCGGCCTCCGCGAGACAGTCGATCAACTTCCAAACTTCGTCCGCCTCGCCCACTCCATCGGCGTCACCGAGGTCTACCTCCAGCGTCTCGTCTTCTTTGAAGACCCCATGAGCGACAAATCTCTCGCACGCGCCGAGTCTGCCCTCTTCGAACACACCACCGAACGGGAAGAGGCGCTTATTCATGAAGCGGAATCCATCGCGAAGGAACTCGGCGTCATGTTCTCGGCCTCCGGCGCCGTCGATCCTGGCGAGTCCATCAAGATGCAGCGCTCCGACAGTCCCTGGTCGCTCTGCCGGCGTCCCTGGTCCCTCATGTACATCACCGCCAACGGCCGCGTCCTGCCATGCTGCATCGCCCCCTTCAGCATGAAGGGATATGGCAGCTTCACGCTCGGTGACGCCACGCAAAACAGTCTCCGCGAGATCTGGAACGGCCGCGAATACCAGCGCTTCCGCGAAGGCCTCCTCACCAGTTCTCCACCTCCCGCCTGCGCCAACTGCGGACTCCGCTGGAGCCTGTGATCTCGATCATCATCCCCGCGTTGAACGAAGCCGAATCCATCGGCCAGGTCGTAGCCGAGATGCCCTGGCACCTCATCGCGGAGTGCATCGTCGTCGACAACGGCAGCACCGACGCGACCGCCTCCATCGCCACACAAGCAGGCGCCCGCGTCATCCAGTCGCCACGCGGCTACGGCGCCGCCTGCCTCGCCGGCTCGAACGCCGCACTTCCCACAAGCACCATCCTCGTCTACATGGACGGCGACGGCTCCGACGTCATCGCGGACCTCCCGCGGCTCATCACCCCGATCCAGAACGGCGAAGCCGACTTCGTCATCGGCTCCCGCAACCGCGGCACACGCGAACCCGGCTCCATGCTCTTCTCTCAGAGATTCGCCGGCCACCTCGTAGGCATCCTCCTTCGCCTTCTGGGCAAAGGCCGCTACACCGACATGGGACCCTTCCGCGCCATTCGAAGAACGTCACTCGAACAGTTACAAATGTCCGAGCTCACCTACGGCTGGAACCTGGAGATGCAGATCAAGGCCGCCCAGCACCACCTCCGCATCCTGGAAATCCCCGTCGACTACCGCAAGCGCATAGGCGGCACGTCCAAGGTCTCCGGCGACCTCCAGGCCAGCCTCAAAGCCGGCGTTCGCATCCTCGAGGTGCTCTTTCGCGTGGGCCTTTCACCACCTAAGACAATCAAATGACATTTGACTTACATCTTCTTTGTCGCTTCTCTCGTCGAACTCTGTAGATTCAACCGATAGGAGCGCATCATCACAACCTCTCTGTTAGAACGTTCCTCCCGGCGCCTCATCCTCCTCGCAGGCCTCCTGCTCACCGCAACGCATCTCTTCGCCGACCCCGTTTCCGTACGCCGTACTCAGGGAACCTTTCACGGGTTTCTCGTTCTCAAAACACTCGAAGGCGCTACGATCGCCTCAGGCGATCTCGTTCAGGTAGCACACGGCAATCGCGTCACCTCGCGGCTCACCTTTCACTTTCGCGACGGCTCGCTCGACGACGAAACTACCGTCTTCACCCAGAGTGGCACCTTCCGCCTGATCAGCGACCGTCACATCCAGCGCGGTCCGTCGTTTCCTCATCCGCTCGATATGTCCATCAACGCCGCCACCGGCGAGATCATCTCTCACGACAAAGACGGCAAGACCACTGTGGACCACCTCGACCTTGCTCCCGACCTCGCGAACGGACTCCCACTCATCCTGCTGCTCAATCTCGATCCCGCAGCTCCGCCAACCAAGCTCTCCATGGTCGCGCCCACAGCCAAGCCACGTCTCGTCCATCTCCTCCTCGCCGGCGAAGGCGAAGATTCGCTCACCATCGGCGGCGTCCGTCGCAAGGCCACGAACTTCCGCATCAAGATCGAACTAGGCGGAGTGACCGGCCTCGTTGCCCCAATGGTTGGCAAGCAACCCTCCGACATTCACGTCTGGGTACTTGGTGGCGACGCACCCGCATTCGTCAAGGAAGAAGGCCAATTCTTCGAAGGCGGCCCTATCTGGCGCGTCGAACTCACCGCCCCCGTCTTCGCCGCGGCCCCTAAGGCAACCAGCAAATAATCCTCAGCTCGCACGATATACTGCCCGTTGCTGGGCCAATTTTCGTCTGGAGCACACCATGCAGAACCGCGTTCTCGGCACCACAATGCCCGTACTAGAATTCGCCCTGGGTCCCAACGACGCCGTCATCTCCGAGGCCGGCGAGCTCTCATGGATGTCCGCCTCAGTCCAGATGACGACTCACACCCAGCACGCTGGCGGTGGCGGTTTCTTCGGCGCCATCAAGCGTGTCGCCGGCGGCGGTTCTCTCTTCATGACCGAGTATCGCGCCATAGGCGCCCCCGGCGAGGTCGCTTTTGCCACCCGAGTCCCCGGCCACATCGTCCCCGTCGACGTAGCCCCTGGCCACGAATACTTTGTCCATCGCCACGGCTTCCTCTGCGCCACCGCCGGCATCGAACTCGGCGTCGGCTTCCAGCAGTCTCTTGGCGCGGGCATCTTCGGCGGCGAAGGCTTTCTCCTGCAAAAAATCTCAGGCCAGGGCATCGCCTGGCTCGAGCTCTCCGGCGAACTCGTCATCAAAGATCTCGCCCCCGGCGAACTCCTCCGCGTCCACCCCGGCCACGTCGGTGCCTTCCAATCCACCGTCGCCTTCCAGATCCAGCGCGTCCCCGGCATCAAAAACATGATCTTCGGCGGCGACGGTATCTTCCTCGCTGCCCTCACCGGTCCCGGCCGCGTCTGGCTGCAAACGCTGCCCATCTCCCGCCTCGCTCACCAGATCCAGGAGTATCTCCCCAAAGAACGCGCCGTGCAGACAGCAGAAGGCGGAGTCGTGGGCGGCATCGTGGGCTCCATTCTCAAAGGCATGTGACGCAGCCCGTCTTCAACGAAAGACAATGAAAGCAACGACCAGCGCACCTACTCCGCCCGCAACGCCTCCACGGGATTCACCGAAGCAGCTCGTCGCGCCGGAAAATAACTAGCCAGCAACGCCGACCCGCCCAGCACTATCGCAACTGCAGCCAGAGTCGACACATCCCACGTATGGATCCCGAACAACAGCTTCCGCATTAACGTCGCAACCGCGATGGAGCATATCAACCCCGCAAGAATTCCAACCCCAGTCAACCAACCCGCTTCCTTCAAAATCATCCGGTACACCGAACTCTGCTGCGCACCCAGAGCCATCCGCACGCCAATCTCGCGCGTCCTCTGACTCACCGAATACGCAATCACTCCATACAGCCCCACTACACCCAGCAGCAGAGCCATCGCCGCAAACCCTCCCACCAGCCACGCCGAAGACCGATGCAGATACGCCGTCTGCGATTCGTTGATCCGCTGCAACTGCGTTTGCTCGTCAAACACGCCAATCCCCGGATCAACCTGCTGAACAGTAGCTCGCAACACAGGAAGCATCGCTCCCTCCGCCTGCGAAGTGCGAACCACCAGTCCGAAGTAGTTATCTGGCCCTTGGTTCATAGGCGTGTACTCGGCTGGCCACGTGTCAACATCCAGCGAGCTCTCTTTGATGTCATCGACCACCGCGATAATCTGGCGGAGTGACTTCGGCGTCAGTTCTCCATCCCCCATCACCCGGCCAATCGGATCTTCACCCGGAAAATACTGACGTACGAAAGCCTTGTTGACGATGACGACCTTCGGCTTTGAAGCATCCTCGTCTTCGGTGAAAAAACGTCCCCGCTCCAGCTTTGCCTGAAGCGTCTTGAAGTAATCGGAGCTTACCTCGCGTTGGTTCACCTCGTTGTGCTCGCCGTTGTAAGGCTTGCCCACAATTCGAATCCAATCCGTATTGCCATTGCCGCTCACCGGAAACACACTCGTCACACTGGCCGATTTAACCCCGGGAAGACTGCGAATCCGATCCAGCAGCTTTCGCTGTACAGCAATCAATTGCGGTTCCTTCGGATACGTCGTCTGGGGCAGCGCCACCTGCATCGTCGCAAGATGGTCCGGCTGAAAAGCAAGGTCCACATGCAGCAGTTTGTAGAAGCTCTTGCCCAGCAACCCCGCTCCCACCAGCAACACGACCGCTACCGCCAATTCCACGACGACGAGATTTGCCCCGAACCGCCGCCACAACGTTCCCGCCGTGCCGCGCCCACCATCTGTCAGGCCCTCGCGCAGCGTCGTCAGCGGCACCCGCAAAATCGGCGTCAGCGCAAAGAGCCCTGCCGCAAGCACACAGACCGCCACCGCAAACAACACGACACGAAGGTTCAGAGCGATCCCCGCCAAATAAGGCATACTCGCGAGCATGTCCTTCGACATCAGCCGCGACAGCCCCTGCATCGAGACCTCCGCAAACAGCAGACCCAGCAAGCCGCCCATCACCACCAGCACCAGGGACTCCGTCACGAACTGTCGCACCAGCCGCGACCGCGACGCCCCCAGCGCACCTCGCACCGCAATTTCGCGCTTCCGGCTCTCCGACCGCACCAGCAGCAGACTCGACACGTTCACACATGCAATCACCAGCAACAACACCGCCCCGCCCAGCAACACCAGCAAGATTGGCCGTATGTCACCGACAAGCTGTTCGTACAGCGGCTTCACGCTCGCACCTTGATCGCGGTTCGAGCCCGGATACTGAATCTCCAGCTGCTTTGCGATGGCCGTCATATCCACCAATGCCGCCTGCATCGAAACCCCATCCTTCAGACGCCCCACACCGAACATATTGTGGCAGCTGCGTCTCTTCTCGCAGTTGTTCAATTTGTGCAGCGTGACCCAAAACTCCGCTTTACCTCGCGGTGCAAACTGAAAGCTCGCCGGTAGCACTCCAACGATCGTGTTCGGCACGCCATCCAGATCCACCGTCTGCCCGATGATGTTCTTCCTCCCACCAAATCGCTCCTGCCAGCTTTGGTAAGTAAGGATCACCGTGTCCCCGCCGCTCGGCTGGTCCTCGCCATCATAAAAATCCCGGCCCAGCTCGGGTTTTACGCCCAATACCCGAAAGAACCCCGCGCTCACTCGCGCCGCCGTCACCGGTTCTACGCCCGTGGCCGTCTTCATCAGATAACCGCCGCCCGTATATGCCTCCAGCGCGCTGAAAGACTTGTTCATCTTCTTCCAGTCCAAATAGTCCTGATACGACAGGTTCGAACGCGGCCACAGCCTTCCTCTCTCTGCCACGTCCGCCAGCCTTGTCGGATCCTGATAGGGAAGCGGCTTGATCAACGCAGCATCAACAAACGCGAAGATCGCCACACTCGCGCCAATCCCAAGCGCCAGCATAAGGACCGCGGTCAGGGTGAATCCGGGGCTCCTTCGCAACTGCCGGATCGCAAAGTGAAGGTCCTGCCACACCGTCTCGAATCGCATGCCCATCACCTCGTAACTCTGCTCCTTCAATCGCGTAGGATTTCCAAACTCACGTGCCACCGCCCGATGAGCCGCCTCCGGAGCGACCCCCGCCTCGCAAAGATCCTTCTCCTTCTGCTCGCGATGAAACGACATCTCCTCCTCCAACTCGCTGTTGAACCTTTCGCGGCGAAGCAACGTCCCAATTTTTTTGAACAAGCGAGCAATCGAGTCCATGGCACTCTCCTATGCGTCCTGCATCACGCGGCCGATCGCCGCGATCATCTCTTCGAATCGCGAATGCTCCAGCCCAAGTTGTTTGCGTCCGGCAGCCGTCAGCGTGTAGAACCGCGCCCGCCGGTTAGTCTCGGTCGATCTCCACTCCGCCTTCACCCAGCTCTGCAACAGCAGCCGCTGCAGCGCTGGATAGAGCGAGCCTTCCTCAACGGTCAGCACGTCGTCCGACGCGCGTTTGATTGACGACGCGATCCCGTAGCCATGCTGCGGCCCACGGGTTAATGTCTTCAAAATCATCATGTCCAGCGTTCCAGGCATCAGGTCGGATTTCTTCGGCATTGGCTCCATCCATAGGTTGTCTATGCATAGAACGTCAACACCGAAAGAAAAGTTCCGTGCCCCCCCAACTTTTCTCGTCCGGTCGTCAAACCCGTCGTCGATTCCGTCCTATATCCTAGAAACGAATGGCTCCTTTCCTGCACCTCGCCCACGTCAACGTAGCCCGCGGCGACAACGTCGTCCTCCACGACATCAATCTCTCCGTCAACACCGGCGAGCACATCGCCATCCTCGGCCCCAACGGCTGCGGCAAGTCCACCCTCATCAAGACCATCACCTGCGAGTGTTACCCGATCGCCCAGCCTGAAACGACCGTCAGCATCTTTGGCCGCGAACGCTGGGACCTCACCGAGCTAAAAAAGCGCCTCGGTGTCGTCTCTCCCGAACTCCCCGGCCGGCCTACCCTCCACACCACAGGCCGCGACGCGGTCCTCACCGGCTTTTTTTCCAGCAGCACCCTCTGGCCCAACCTCACCGTCACCGCAGCCATGCAGGCCCGCGCCGACGAGGTCCTCTCCCAGGTCGACGCCGTCGCCCTCGCCAACAAACCTGTAGGCCAGATGTCCGCCGGGCAGCAGCGCCGCATCATGATCGGCCGCGCCCTCGTAGGCTCTTCAAGCGCCGCTGCAGACGCCACTCAAATGCTGCTCCTCGACGAGCCTTCGAACGCCCTCGATCTCGCCGCGCAGACCGACCTCCGCAATCTGCTCCGCAAACTCGCCCAGCAGGGCACCGGCATTCTACTCATCACCCACCACATCGCCGACATCCTCCCCGAGATCGACCGCATCCTTCTCATGCGCGAAGGCCGCATCGTCGCCGACGGCCCCAAGGCCGACCTCCTCACCGCCGCCACCCTCAGCGATCTCTTCAAGACCAGGGTCAACATGACCGAAAGAGACGGCTTCTACCACGCCTGGTAGCGGCCGTTCACTTCGATTGGTCTGTTGCATCGTCGCCCGTTCTTTTGTCACCACTAAAAGGGGATTGTTGCCGTTGCTGTTGCCTCTCTTGTTGTCATCCCCGAAGGGAATCTGAGTGCACTGCTCGCTGCCGAAGGCGGATCGAAGTCGAACGAACGAAGGGACTGAAGTATTGCCGTGTTTTTTTCGGCGTTTTTAGCCCAAAAATCGAATGTCAAGCCCCAAAACCATCGAACCGATTTCCCATCAACAACTTACACTTGGCGTATTAGTTACGCTCGGCTCGGTATAATTAGAATAGAAATGGAGAAAGGCCCCGGCAACTGCCGGGGCCTTCGGCATTAAACCGGGTAAGTCCTTATTTAACAGGATTTTGGACGCAACTCCTTTGGCTGCAATATTTTACAGGGGATTGCTGTCCGTAAAATATTGAATACAAAGGATTTACACGCGGGCAATAGGGGGGGGGGGTCACTTCCCAGCCACGGTCCCCGTCTGAAGCTTCACCAACTCGGGTTGGGCAATCCGGCTCGGTCCCAGCACGGCGATCTTCGGCAGCGGACCGCGGACCATAGCGACCTCGTCGCAGGCGTAGAGACGAGGGCAGGTCTGGCAGTCCTTGTAGATCTTGTCGGGCAGGGTGGTGCGGTCGACCACACGGAAGCCGAAGTGGAAGAAGAAGTCGGGGATGCGCGTGAAGAGGCAGACAGCGGTGACCGATTGCTCCTCGGCTTCTTCGAGGAGAGAACGGAGCAGCCGGCCGCCAGCGCCCTGGCCCTTGGCTTCGGGTTTCACGACGATGGAGCGGACCTCGGCGAGATGTGGTCCGTAGAGGTGCAGCGCTCCGCAGCCGAGGAAGACTCCGGACTCGGATTCCGCAACGGTGAAGTCTCGAACGTTCTCGCAGATCTCGGCGTAGCTGCGGCGGAGGAGGGTGCCGTCGCCGGAGAGGGAATTGACCAGATCGAAGATGTTCACCGCGTCAGGGAGCTTCGCCTTGCGCACCACGGCTCCGCCCGTACGGACGCGCGTCGATGCGGTCGACTCACTGACGGCGGGTTGGAAGACGGTGGTCACGAACAATAGCTCCTACTTCAGTTTCGCAGATTCGCTCGGATTGTCAGCGGCGATGCGCTGACGGGCATCAGCCAAGGCAGCAGCTACCCGGTGACGTGCGGTGCCGCCGATGACGTCGTGGCAGTCCAGCGTTGCTTCAAGGGTGATGGCCGCGAAAAAGTCTTCGCCGAACTCAGGGCAGATGCTGCGCAGCTCATCAAGGGTTAGATGTTGCAACTCCCGGTTGGTCTCAAGGCCGAGTCGAACAGCGTTGCCGATGTGCTCGTGGGCCTTGCGGAAGGGAACGCCCTTGTTGGAGAGATAGGTGGCAGCGGCCATCGCGTTGAGGTAGCCGGTCTCCGCGGCAGTCTTCATCCGGTCGAACCGGAACTTGAGTGAGCGTGTGAAGGCAGGAAGAACGCTAAGGATGCCGGCGATGGTGTCGGCGGCGTCGAAGACGGGCTCCTGGCCTTCCTGCAGGTCTTTGTTGTAGGCGAGAGGCAGTCCCTTGATGAGAGTAGCAAGGGTCGTGGCGGCGCCGAGCAGGCGGCCGGATTTGCCGCGGATGAGTTCGGTGAGATCCGGGTTCTTCTTCTGCGGCATGGCACTCGAGCCGGTAGAGAAGGCCTCAGGAAGGTCGAGGAAGCCGAACTCCGCGGTGGAGTAAAGGGTCAGCTCTTCGGCGAAGCGTGAGATGTGGATGCCGAGTGTGGCGATGGCTTGCGTGAACTCGAGGGCGAAGTCGCGGTCGCTGGTGGCGTCCATGCAGTTGGGCGTGGGGCCGTCGAAGTTGAGGGCGCGGGCAGCGATGGTACGGTCGAGCGCGAGCGTTGCGCCGGCGATGGCTCCTGAGCCGAGCGGGCAGAGGTTCATGCGCTTGCGGGCGTCGGTGAGGCGGGTGATGTCGCGCTCGATCATGCTGACGTAGGTGAGGAGCCAGTGGGCAACGAGGACGGGCTCAGCGCGCTGGAGGTGGGTGTAGCGAGGGCATGACGGCTTCGCCAGCGCTCGTGCGAGTTCGATGAGGGCTTTGCGCCATTCGGCAAGGCCTTCGAGGGTGTTGTCGATGGCGTCTCGCACGAAGAGGCGCATGTCGGTGGCGATCTGCTCGTTGCGGCTGCGGCCGGTGTGGAGCTTGAGGGCGAGAGGTGCCGATTTGTTTGGTGAGTTCGAGTTCGACGTAGTGATGGATGTCTTCGGCCTGTGGGTTGGCGGCGACGATGGACTCGTCGAAAGGCAGGGCTTCAATGGCGCGCAGGCCTTGAACCATGCGCGAGAGTTCGTCGCTGGTGAGGATGTCGGCCGCTTTGATCGCGCGGGCGTGGGCGATGCTGGCTTCGACCTCGAAGGGAAGAAGACGCCAGTCGAAGGGGAAGGAGCGCTGCCATTCTTCGAACTGCTTGTTGAGTGGTTCGCGGAAGCGGCCGGACCACATTTTTGCGGATTGTTTTTCGTGTTCCATCTACGTCTCGTTAGTTCTGGAAAGTCTTTCTTTTAAATTTGCTCAACAAGAGTCCAATTACGTAAGCAGCAGCTGCGTAGATCACTCCGTTTCCCACGAACACAAGAATCCATTGCCCAAGGCGCAGAACTGAACTATTTGCGCACTTCTCACACCAACCGAAGATTGCAGCAGGCCACAGCAGGTATAGAGCCAACGGCGGAGCATATCCGTTTTGCGTAAATAGAAGGCATATTGCAACTGCAATTCCGACCAAAAATCCGATAATGGCGTATTTTCTTGGATATCGCATAAGAACCCACGATGAGGAACTTCCAGAGTTAGCTTTCCGAATCAATTCCTTTGAGTTGTGGCATCTCGGAGCCTTTGCTCAGCGTGATTAGACCGCTCTTGGCGTAGGTGATCAGCTTGGCGCGGGTGTCGGTGATGTCGAGGTTGCGCATGGTGAGCTGGCCGATGCGGTCTCGCGGGGAGAAGGTGGACTCGCCCTTCTCCATGGTGAGGCGCTCGGGATGGAAGGTGAGATTGGGCGAGTCGGTGTTGAGGATCGAGTAGTCGTTGCCGCGGCGCAGCTCGAGGGTGACCTCGCCGGTGACGGGCTTGGCGACCCAGCGCTGGGCGGCTTCGCGCAGCATGATGGCCTGGGGATCGAACCAGCGGCCCTGGTAGAGGAGGCGGCCGAGCTTGCGGCCGTTTTCGCGGTACTGCTCGATGGTGTCCTCGTTGTGGATGCCGGTGATGAGGCGCTCGTAGGCGATGAAGAGGAGAGCGAGGCCGGGCGACTCGTAGATGCCGCGGCTCTTGGCCTCGATGATGCGGTTTTCGATCTGGTCGCTCATGCCGAGGCCGTGGCGGCCGCCGATGCTGTTGGCTTCGAGCATGAGGGCGACGGGGTCGGAGAGGTCTTTGCCGTTGAGGGCGACGGGGAAGCCTTCTTCGAAGCGGATGGTGATCTCTTCGCGCTTGATCTCGACGTCGTCGCGCCAGAAGGCGGTGCCCATGATGGGGGCGACGATCTTCATGCTGGTGGTGAGGAGTTCGAGGTCCTTGGCTTCGTGGGTTGCGCCGAGGATGTTGGAGTCGGTGGAGTAGGCTTTTTCGGCGGACATCTTGTAGCCGAAGCCGGACTTCGTCATGAAGGCGGACATCTCGGCGCGGCCGCCGAGCTCGTCGATGAAGAGCGGCGTCGAGCCAGGGCTTGTAGACCTTGAGGTCCGGGTTGACGAGCAGGCCGTAGCGATAGAAGCGCTCGATGTCGTTGCCCTTGAAGGTCGAGCCGTCGCCCCAGATGTTGACGTCGTCTTCCTTCATGGCGGTGACCAGCATGGTGCCGGTGACGGCGCGGCCGATGGGTGTCGTGTTGAAGTAGGTGACGCCGGCGGTGGTGATGTGGAACGCGCCGGACTGGAGGGCGGCGATGCCTTCGCGAACGAGCGGGCCGCGGCAGTCGATGAGGCGGGCTTTTTCAGCGCCGTACTCGAGGGCTTTGCGCGGGATCTCGTCGTAGTCGGCTTCGTCGGGCTGACCGAGGTTGGCGGTGTAGGCGTAGGGCAGGGCGCCCTTCTGCTTCATCCAGTGAAGCGCGGCGCTGGTGTCCAGCCCGCCGGAGAAGGCAATGCCGACCTTCTGGCCGAGGGGCAGGGATTCGAGAATTACGGACATAGTGATGCAGACCTCAATGGTTGGAATCAGACGCGCTGAAGGACTAGGCGGTGGTGCGCTTGCGGGCCTGGATTCCCCGGCTGCGGCTGTTGGAGATGCGCTTTGCTCCACCAAGGAGCATCAGCAGGAGGGCCTTTTGCGCGTGCATGCGGTTTTCGGCCTGGTCGAAGACGACGGACTGCGGGCCGTCGAGGACGGCGTCGGTGACTTCGGCGTTGCGATGCGCGGGCAGGCAGTGCATGAAGACGGCATCCTGTTGGGCGTGCGCCATCAGAGCTTCGTTGACCTGGTACGGCTTGAAGATGGGGGCGCGCTTGGTGGCTTCGTGCTCGAAGCCCATGCTCGTGCAGACGTCGGTGTAGACAGCGTCGGCGCCCGTGACTGCCTTGACGGGATCGTGCAGCAGTGTGATGCTGCCACCGGTGGATTCGGCGATCTCGATGGCCTTGTGAATGATTTCGAGTTTGGGAGCGAAGCCCTTTGGCGTGGCGATGCTGCAGTGAGCGCCGAGTTGGGCGGCGGTGAGCATGAGCGAGTGGCAGACGTTGTTGCCGTCGCCGACGTAGGCGAAGTGAAGGCCCGCTGCGGAGCCGAAGCGTTCCTCCAGCGTGAAGAAGTCGGCGATCGCCTGGCAGGGATGTTCAAGGTCGGAGAGTGCGTTGATGACTGGCACCTTGGAGCTGGCGGCCATCTCGGTGATGGTTTCGTGGGAGTAGGTGCGGAGCACGATGATGCTCATCCATCGCTCGACGTTGTGTGCCATGTCGGCGAGCGACTCGCGCTCGCCCAGGGGCGATTGAGTCTGGTCGACGAAGATGGCGTTGCCGCCGAGGGTGTTGATGGCGGCTTCGAAGGTGAGGCGGGTACGGAGCGAGGCTTTCTCGAAGAACATGACCATCTGCTTTGCGTCGAGCGCATGGCGAAAGTCGTCGGGATGGTTCTTGACGGCGTGCGAGAGCTCCATGATCGCTGCCATCTCCTGTACGGTGAGGTCGGCGATGGAGCAGAGGTCGCGGCCGGAGAGGCGTTTGGAGGCTTCGCTGAAGGCGGTGTCCGACTGGATGCCGAGAGTTGCGGTTGGCTTAACCAAGGTGAGTTCGTCGCCGGCGATCTCCGTCGTCCTCGCGTTCATCATGACAGTTTTGCTACCCATGGGATTGCTCTCCTGCCGGCGCTGCGCCGGCGTATGCTGCACTGACGATCTCGTCGAGCGCCTTGACGGCGGTCTCGATGTGCTTCCGTTCGAGAATGTATGGGGGAAGAAAACGAAGGACCGTCTCGCTTGTGCGATTGACGATGATGCGCCGGTCCATGAGCTGGGCCGCCACTTGCTTCGCTAACTCTGCCGAGTTGAGTTCAAGGCCGAGCATCAGGCCGATGCCGCGGACGTCGACGATGCAGTCATGACGTGCGGCGAGTTTGGAGAGCTCTCCGTGAAAGAATTCGCCGGTATCTTGAATGTGTTCGAGCAGGTTGTCTCGCTTGATTGTGTCGATGACCGCGATGGCAACGGCGCATGCCAACGGGCCGCCGCCGAAGGTCGTGCCGTGCATCCCGGGGGTGATGGCTTGGGCGGCGTTGTTGGTGCAGAGCATCGCACCCATGGGAATGCCGTTGGCGATTGGCTTAGCGAGCGTCGTGACGTCGGGAAGGATTCCGTAGTGTTGGTAGGCAAACCATTTGCCGGTTCGGCCGAAGCCACATTGAATCTCATCTGCGAGTAGGAGAGCGCCGGTGGAGTCGCAGAGTTCGCGTGCGGCTTCGAAGAACTCTCGCGAGATGGGATGAATACCGCCTTCACCCTGGACCGGCTCGATGCAGATTGCACAAATCTCATCAGAGAACTTCGCGCGGAGATCGGCTACGTCGTTGAAACGGACGAACTCGACACCTGGCATGACAGGTTGGAAGGGCTCGCGGTATTTCTCCTTGTGAGTCGTTGCGACGGAACCCATAGAGCGGCCGTGAAAGCTGTGTTCGAGGGCGATGAACTTTGTGCCGATGTTGCGGCCTTCGGCACGGAGACGACCGGCGTTTGCGCGCGAGAGTTTGAGGGCCGCCTCCCAGGCCTCGGTGCCGCTGTTGCAAAGGAAGACGCGGTCGAGGCCGCTGATCTCGGTGAGACGGAGAGCGAGTTCAGCCGTGCCTTCGTGGAAGAAGAGGTTCGAGGTGTGGATGAGGCGTTTGCTTTGGCGGACAATGGCCTCTTCGACGGCCGGATGGGCGTAGCCGAGTGCAGAGACGCCGATGCCGCTGAGAAGATCGAGGTAGTCCTGGCCGTTTTCGTCGCGCAGATAGACGCCTTGCCCGCTGACGAAGAGGTAAGGATTGCGCTCGTAAGTTTGGAGGAGCAATTTACTCTCCGCTGCTTGAATGGATGCTAAGTTCATGCGACCATGACCTCCGTTCCGTCGTTGACTCGTGTTGAGCAAAGGTCGGGCAAGAGCCAGGCCGCCTCCGCAGGAAGAATACGTACACGTTTGACGCCGTGGGTGAGGGCTTCGCGGCAGGCGTTGAGTTTGGGCAACATGCCGCCGGAGACGACTTGTGCCTTTTCCATTGCCGGGATTTGCGCGAGTGTGAGCCAGCGCATGACGTTGCCGTCGGCTCCCTTGACGCCAGGAACGTCGGTAAGGAAGACGAGGGTGTCAGCCTTGGTGCCGATGGCGCAGGCGGCGGCCATCTCGTCGGCGTTGATGTTGTAGTACTCACCGTCGAAGCCGAGGGCGATGGAGGAGATGACCGGGACTGCGCCCATGGTCCAGATGGCTTCGAGCCACTTGGGGTCCATGGCGGCGATCTCGCCGACGAAGCCGAGGTCAGGATTGGTCTTTTTCTTGCGAGCGCGGAAGACATGGCCGTCTCCGCCCGAGAGGCCGACAGCGGACTGGCCGTGAGAGCCGATAGCGGCAACGAGGGATTTGTTGACACGGCCGGCGAGGACCATCAGGGCCGCGTCGCGCGTCTCGGCGTCGGTGATGCGCAGGCCGGAGACGAACTCGCTCTTCTTTCCCATCTGAGCGAGGGTGCGGGTTAACTGTACCCCACCGCCGTGAACGACGGCGACCTGGTTGCCGTCGGCGACGAGGTCGGCGATAGCCTTGCCCGCCGTGTGGAGGATCTTTTTGTCCTCAAGGGCGACACCGCCTAATTTGACGACGAATCTCACAGCAAGCCCTCCTCTTCCTTCCAGCCGCAGATCAGGTTCATGTTTTGCACTGCCTGACCGGCTGCGCCTTTGAGGAGATTGTCGAGACACGAGACGATCACCAGGCGTTTACCATCGGCGGCGAGTGCAAAGCCGAGATCACAGTAGTTGGTGCGGACGATGTGTTGAATTTCAGGCAGATGCGGTGTGGTGTGCAGCCGAACCAGCGGGCTGCGTTCGTAGAACTTCTGAAAGACAACGCCGATTGCGGCGGAATCTGTGGCATGCTTCAGCCGGAGATAGATCGTGGAAAGAATCCCACGCGGTATCGGCAGCAGATGTGGAGTGAATTGAATTTGATCCGTCGTGAGATGGAGTTGTTCCAGCAACTCGCCGGTATGACGGTGGCCGAAGACGGCATATGCGGAGAGGTTGTCGGCCGCGTGCATGAAATGAGTGGTCGCCGTCGCGGCCTTTCCGGCTCCGCTCACTCCAGATTTCGCATCGCAGACGATACCGTGGTCCACATCGACGAGCCCAGCCTCAATCAGCGGCGCGAGAGCGAGGATGATCGAAGTAGCGTAGCAGCCGGGGTTGGCGACGATACGGGCGTGCCTGATCTCGTCGCGGTGCAGTTCCGGGCATCCATAAACCGCTACCGCCTGCAGCTTCGCGGCGTGTGCCGGGTTGACATCTTTCAGGCGGTAGACGGCACGGTTGACGTCATCCTTCAGACGCCAGGCACCACTGAGGTCAATAACTTTAATGCCCTGCTCGATCGCCTGCGGGACCCATTCACGAGATTGTTCGTGCGGCGTAGCGAGAAACAGTACTTCGATCTTCGAATCGACTATCCGCTCCCAGCTAAAAGGGAAGACTTCGTTCGCCTTGTGATCTCCTGGGATGGCAAGTTGCGGGTGCAGATCTTCGAGATAGGTGGACGGTCCCACCTCTGCCTCGCCAGCTCGGCCAAGGAACGTGGGGGTCACTCCGTGCAATTTGGGATGATGCAGCAGGAGACGGGCGAGTTCGCTACCCGCGTAGCCGCTGACGCCTGCAACTGCAGTGCGAGGTGCGGTCGCGAGGGCGTCACTTGTCCGCGGAACAGTTTTTTCCACCGAATTTATTGTTGCCGAGTTAGCCAATGTATCCTTCAATTCGAGTCTTCAACAGATTTGCTTGTTTTTCATCGGGGCAGATGATGAGTACAGTGTCATCTCCGGCGATTGTGCCTACGACTTCAGGCCAGTCTTCATAGTCGATTCCGGCAGCGATAGGTTGAGCGCTTCCGGTTGTTGTTACCAGCACGAGTAGATTCATGGCCTGTCGTACTTCAAGCCCAAAGCTTTCGAGCACCTCACGTATTCCCGGTAAAGCATCTTCGTCGGGATCGGGGCCCGCAGGTAGGGAGTAGCCCTCAGGTCCCTTGTTCAATCGCAGTTCGTGAATATCGCGGGACAACGTCGCCTGGGTCACATGAAACCCGCGCCCTGCAAGCTTTCGACGTAGTTCGTCCTGACTGGTGACCGCGGTCTTTACCAGCAATTCCTGAATTACGGCGTGACGTTGTTGTTTCATTGGGTTGTTTTTACCTGTTCTCAGGCTCCTGCGTCTTCAATGCAGCTTGAAACGAAGGAGGTAGATCTTTTGATATGTATAAATATACATTAATTGTGTATATTTATACATAACTTTTACAGAGTATCACGCGAAAGCCACAACACTCTCCAAAAGGAAGGTGTCGTCGCGGAGCATTTGTAGTCCGCACGACGTATAGTGAAGCATGGAACGGTCTCTGGCATCTACTCCGACGCGGACTTCGGGCCGTGTTTCTGTGTCCCCGGGCGTATCGCCGTCGCTAATCGATGAGCGGTTTGATCATGACTCCTGTGGGGTGGGGTTTGTCGCGTCAGTGGATGGGACGCCTTCGCATACGATTCTGCAACAGGCGCTGACAGCGCTGGGCAGGCTCGCCCATCGTGGAGCGACGGCAGCGGACGGCAAGAGCAGCGACGGTGTTGGCGTGATGACCGCGATTCCGCGGGCCCTGCTCGTCAAAACTTCGAAGATTGCAATTGATGAAGGACAGTTGCTTGGTGTTGGCATGTTGTTCGTGCCTGCTGAGGAGAGCCGGGCTGAGAGGTTGCTCGAGCGGTGTTTGCTCTCACATGATTTCGAAGTGTTGTTGTGGCGCGACGTGCCGGTTTGTACGGAGTGGCTGGGAGAGATGGCACGAGGCACGATGCCGAGGATCCGGCAGGTGCTGATTGTTGACTCCGGCACCGCAGAGCCGGGGACGATGGAACGGCGACTCTATCTGGCGCGGAAACAATTTGAACGGGCGTTTGCGCAAGGCGATGTGACGGGGTATATCTGTTCGCTGTCGTCGCAGACGATTGTCTACAAGGCGATGTGTACGGGAGAATTTCTGCCCGATTTTTTTCCTGACCTGTCGTCGGATGACTACGTCACACCGTTCGCGATTTTTCATCAGAGATATGCGACGAACACTTCTCCGACATGGCATCGTGCGCAGCCGGGAAGAAAGCTGGGGCATAACGGCGAGATCAATACGGTGTGGGGAAATCGGGCGCGCATGGCGGCGAGGGACTCGACGCTGCCGGTGGAGTGCAAGCCGGTCCTGACACTGGGTGGGACGGACTCGACGAGTCTGGATGAGGCGGTTGAGTTGCTTTCGCAGAACGGAAGGACCCTCGCGGAGGCGATCCGCATGTTGCTGCCGCCAGCGACGGATGGGCTTCACGCTTCCCCGTTTCTGCGGTATCACACAGACTGCGCTGAGCCCTGGGACGGGCCGGCAGCCATTGCGTTCAGCGACGGACAGGTGGTTGGCGCTGCATTGGATCGTAACGGGCTGCGGCCTTGTCGTTTTGCGATTACGGAGGCGGGATTGGTTGTGGCTGGATCCGAAGCCGGTCTTGTTGATCTTGATCCTGAAGAGGTGACGCATAGCGGACGGCTTGGGCCGGGGCAGATGCTTGTCGTTGATCTCGTCAACCACAAGATCTATGAGGATGAGACGCTGTTGGAGCTGTTTGATATAGGGGCGACTTACGCCCGACTCGTAGAGGAGACGCCGCTTGTCCCTGTGACTGCTCCTGATATTGATCCAGCCGCGCTGGCGGTTGCGCAGAGAGGCTTTGGGTATACGCGGGAAGACGTGAAGATGATTCTGCAGCCGATGGCGGTGGAAGGCAAGGACGCCGTGTGGTCGATGGGGGACGATACTCCGCTGGCGTTTCTTGCACGCTCGCCCCGGCCGATCTACGCGTACTTCCGGCAGCGGTTTGCCCAGGTGACCAATCCGGCGATCGATCCACTGCGCGAGGCTTGCGTAGTTTCGTTGCATACCCGTCTTGGCCCGTGGCCTCACCTGCTGGATAAGAACGCACCGTTGCCTGGGATTTCACTGCTCTCGCCATTTTTGTCGCTGGGGCAGGTAGAGGCATTGCGGCGAGGAGAGTATCCGCATAAGTCGGAGCTGAATCTGACGGAATTTCCGGCGGTATTTAGTGCGGAGAAGAGTTTGACGCAGGCGCTCGATGAGCTTTGTATGCAGGCGATCACACGGGTTCGCAATGGAGCACGGATTGTGCTGCTCTCGGACCGCAGTGCCAGTGCGGAGAAGCTTCCAATCCCCATGGCGATGGCAACGGGTGCGGTGCATCAGGCGTTGGTGGATGCCGGACTGCGCACGCTGGCAGGGCTTGCGGTGGAGGCGGGTGACTGCCGCGATATTCATCATGCGGCGGTGCTGATTGGTTATGGTGCAGGAGCAGTGTGTCCATGGCTGGCGCTGGAGACGGGGATGAGTCTGGCTCCTGCTGGTACGGATGCTGCAGAGGCCGAGCGCAAGATGCTGAAGTCGCTTGATGCCGGGTTGGCGAAGGTGATGTCGAAGATGGGAATTTCGGTCGTCGACAGCTATCGTGGAGCGCATCTGTTCGACATTCTTGGACTGCACTCGAGTGTGGTAGCACGATGTTTTGTCGATACTCCTGCGCCGCTTTCGGGAATTGGCTTTGCTGAGTTGGAGCGTCATCTGCGGCAGACGTGGGCTTCGAATGGTTCCGGTGATGTGGTGTTGAACGAGTTGCCGGATTACGGTTGGGTGCGATTCCGTAAGGCGGATGTCTCCGAGCCGCACGCGTGGCAGCCGCCGACAGTGAAAGCGTTGCAATCGGTTGTGGGGAGTGCGCGAAATGTTCCGCAGCCGACCGACCCTGCGGGTGCATTTGCTGTGTATACGCGGGACGTTATTGCGCGTGATCCGGCGGTCCTGCGTGACCTGCTGGAGATCCGTCCGGCTGGGCCTGAGCTTGGTCTGAGTGAGGTGGAGCTGCCGGCCAGCTTGTGCAAGCGGTTCGTGTCGAGTGCAATGTCTCTGGGGTCTTTGAGTCCAGAGGCGCATCACACGATTACCGCTGCTATGAATATGCTTGGCGGCAGATCGAACACGGGCGAGGGTGGTGAAGATTCCGTGGTGTATCGTTTGCATCCTGTCAGCGCGGAGCTTGCCGGTGATAGCGAAGGGATGAGTCTGCAGGCGCGTGCCGGTGGTGGTACGGCGTTGGCGGAGCCTGTGGTCGAAACGCCTGCGGTGCATGTGTCGTTGAACAACAAGATCAAGCAGGTTGCGTCGGGCCGTTTTGGCGTGACCGCGGAGTATCTTGCGCATGCGGAAGAGATCGAGATCAAGGTCGCCCAAGGCGCTAAGCCCGGTGAGGGCGGACAACTGCCTGGGCATAAGGTGAGCGGGATGATTGCGCGGCTTCGTCATGCGCAGCCGGGAGTGCCGCTGATTTCTCCGCCGCCGCACCATGACATCTACTCGATCGAGGATCTGGCGCAGTTGATCTATGACTTGAAGCGGGTGAATCCGCGGGCGGCGGTTGGAGTCAAGCTGGTGTCGGGTTGTGGTGTCGGAACTGTTGCCGCTGGTGTGGCGAAGGCGTATGCGGACTTTATCGTGATCGCTGGGAACACCGGTGGAACCGGAGCTGCGGCGCTGTCGAGCATCAAGTATGCGGGAAATCCGTGGGAGCTTGGACTGGCTGAGGCGCAGCAGGTGTTGATGCAGAGTGGCATGCGTGGACGTGTGCGGCTGCGAACGGATGGCGGGCTGGCGACGGCTCGAGACATCTTAATTGCGGCATTGCTGGGTGCGGACGAATATGCGTTTGGCACTGCGGTTTTGGTGACGCTGGGTTGCGATATGGCTCGACAGTGTCATCTGAACACTTGTCCGACTGGGATCGCTACGCAGAAGCCGGAGTTGCGGGCGAAGTTCCGCGGCAAGCCGGAGCATGTTGTCAGCTTCTTCGAGCAGCTTTCGGCTGATCTACAGCATCTGCTGGCGCGATATGGTTTGCCTTCGATCGAGGCTGCGGTGGGACGTTCGGATCTGCTGGAGCAGGTTAAGTTTGACGGCAATCTCGATCTTCAACCGATGCTGGCCAGGGTTTCGGATGGACCGGGACGATGGATGGGTGGCCGGAACAATCAGCCGGTTGCGACACCTCCGCTGGACGAGGCGTGGGTTGTGCCGGCGATGGCGGCGGTTGAGGCTGGATCGCCATTTGTGGTCGACTCAAAGATCGCCAACTGTGATCGCGCGGTCGGAGCGCGGCTGGCGGGTGAGCTGGCGCTGCAGCGAGCGCAGCGTGATCTGCCGGCGGACGTTACGTTCAATCTGAGTGGAACTGCTGGGCAGTCGTTTGGTGCGTTTACGGTTGAGGGAATGAGGCTGGTGCTGCAGGGCCAGGCGAACGATTTTGTTGGCAAAGGACTGTCGGGCGGTGGGCTAGTGATTCGTGCGCGCGGGCTTGCGGCCAAGGATAGTGGGCAGCATGTGATTCTGGGCAATGTTGCTTTGTATGGCGCCACCGCTGGGAGCTTGTTTGCGGCCGGGCGCGCTGGTGAGAGGTTTGCGGTGCGGAACTCGGGCGCTACGACAGTGGTGGAGGGTGTCGGCGACCATGGTTGCGAGTACATGACCGGAGGGATTGTGGTTGTCCTGGGACGTGTCGGGATGAACTTCGGGGCCGGGATGACTGGAGGGTTGGCGTGGGTTTACGACGCGGATGGATCTTTTGTGCGGGATGGCAGGTATCACGCGGAGTTTCTTGCCCCTGAAGAATTTGGTTCGGTCTCGAGCGAGTCGCAGGAAAGTCTGCGGGCCTTGATCGAAAGGCATGTGGAGCAGTCGGAGAGTGGGTTGGCGAGGACGATGTTGGCGAATTGGCCGGAGAGTGCCGCGGGCTTTGTGCGGCTTACTCCTAAGCCGCAGGCTTAGACCCCTCCTCCCCCATTGCCCGCGCGTAAGCCATTTATAATCAATGGTTTTCGCATGGTTAGTCCGTGCAAAATATTCATAACAAAAGGGTTGCGTCCAAAATCGTGCATCTAAATGAGTTAGCCCCGGAGATTCCTCCGGGGCTCGCTTTGTTTGGGCTCTACGTTCAGTTCTGTCTTAATCTCTATATTCAGTATATCGGGTTGAGTGGAACTAATACGCCAACTCGATCTTGTTTTGTTTGTTTGGTTTAGGTGGTTTTGGGGCTTGACATACGATTTTCGGGCTGAAAACGCGAAAAGAAAATGCAAAGGCAAAAACAGAGTCAAATGCAAAGGCAAAAACAACTGTATTCGATCAGTTGCTTTGGCCTGCGGGCTAAGTACAACAGCAGATCCCCTTCGGGGATGACAACCAGAAAGGCAACGGCAGCGGCAAAGGCAAAAGGCAACAGCAGATCCCCTTGCGGGGACGACAACAAAGGGAAGCAACTGCAAATGCGGCGGCAAATTCGCCTAGTTGCATAAAGATTCATTTTAATTGAATGAATCGGAGTTCATTGTTGGCAAAGGCGGAGCAATTCATTAGAGTGGCGGCACCGGAGATTTTCGGTGTGAGGCCTGGACTGAGGCGACGAGTGAAGACGATGGGGCCTGATACCGCAAAGCCCGGAGTGCCGGCGACGGGGCCGGGAAGCGAGAAATATCAACGCATTCTGGATGCGGCGGTCGAGGTGATCGCCGAGAGGGGCTACTTCAACTCGCCGGTGAGCGCGATTGCGAAGCGGGCCGGGGTGGCGGACGGCACGGTCTATCTTTACTTCAAGAGTAAGGACGATGTGCTGCGGACGGCGATCGATGAGACGTTCAACAAGTTTCATCGACAGGTTGAGGAAGAGTTCAAGACGCTGAAAGGGCCGCGGGAGCAGCTGGAGTACATTGCGCAGGTGCATCTGGAGAGCCATGCGGTGAACCGGAACATGGCGATCCTGATGCAGACTGAGGTTCGCCAGAGCGCGAAGTTTATTGCGGAGTTTTCGCATCATCATCTGGTGAAGTACATCCAGGTGGTGCGCGAGGTAGTGCGGCGGGGGCAGTGGGAGGGGATCTTTCGGCGCGATGTGTCGGATGGTGTGGTGGCGCACTGTATGTTTGGGGCGATCGATGAGTTGCTGAGTTCCGCGGTGTTCACAGGGCGCGTTTATGATGCGAAGGCTACGGCTGCTCAGGTGATCGATGTGCTTTTGAATGGGATTACCGCTAAATCAGAGGGCTGACGAGTGCGGCTTTTTAGAGGTGCCTGCGTCTATATCTCGTTTGAGAATCTTATTTAGAAACGCCCGTGCACTCCGCCGACTACGGATTTCTTCAGTCTTGCTGATCCTGATGGCTTATGCGCATGCGCGTTTTGCGAATTCGCAGATCGGCACTGCCAACGATCAAAGCATGACATCCTATCGGCTTCGCGTCCCTGTCGATGAAGTCAGCCTGAGCTTCCATGCCACCGATGGTCATGGTCTTGCGGTCAACGATCTGAAGCTTGAGGAGCTGAGTCTTCTGGACAACGGCAGACCTCCAGCTAAAGTTCTCGTCTTCCAGACGCTACAGAACTCTGCCATCCGGGCCGGCATTCTGATGGATACGAGTGAGTCCATGCAGGAGTTTATTGACGGTAACCGGGCCATTTCAATCGCATATGCACAGAAGTTATTGCGACAACAGACGGATCAGGCTTTTGTCATGGATTTCGGGTATCTGTCGAAGATCGTAGAGCCGTGGACCAGCGATCCGGTTGCGCTGACTGCGGGTGTCCGCAGAGTCAGAGTGGCCAGGGAGAATTCTCTGCGTGGCACGGCGATGTTCGACACGATCTATCGGGCATGCTTTTTCGAGTTCGGCAAGATCGATCAGGCGGCGACCGGAAATTTCATTCTGCTATTTTCCGATGGTGAAGATAATGCCAGCCACACCTCTCTCAGAGAGGTCGTTGACGTGTGCCAGCGCACGCATACAGCAATCTATTCCTTTCGAGCAGAGCCGAGGCCGAGCTTCTTCACGGGAGGCGCGACGACGCTGGCGGAGCTGGCAACACAGACTGGCGGACGTGTGTTTCATGACAACGGATCCGAAGCGGAGATCTATGACGATTTGCGCACAATCGAAGCCGATCTCCGCAATCAATATCGGTTGGTCTACAAGCCTGCTGCGTTGAAGCACGACGGCTCGTTTCACCAGATTAAGTTGAAGGCTCCAGATCGTGTCGACAGCATTACGATTCGCTCTGGCTACTATGCTCCGGCACATTGATCTCAACTTTGTCACGACAGCGTGGAAGCGTGACTGCTTTTTCGAAACGCCGATCTGATCACTGCTTTTGATGGATTGCTGCAATAATGCCTCTGATAGTGAATTGAAGTGGAGACCACATGTTTGATTTGAGCAGTGTGAATGATGTTTTTGCGAAAGTAACGGGGCGAGGCGACTCTGTGGTGATGTTGGGGCAGGGCACGGATGGGGCGTGGAAGCCGATTACTTCGAATGAGCTGTATGGACGAGTGCGGGCGCTGGCGGATGTGTTTCTTGGGTGGGGATTGGGCAAGGGTGATCGAGTGGCGATCATCTCGGAGAACCGGTGGGAGTGGGCGGTTACGGACTTTGCGACGCTGGCGATTGGAGGCACGGATGTGCCGCTGTATCCCGACGCTGACGCCGGAGCAGATTAGGTATATGTTACGGGACTCGGGGGCGAAGTTAGCGGTGGTGTCGTCGCGTGAGCAGTACGAGAAGTTGACGGCCGCGGGTGAGCTGTCGGAGCTGCAACATGTGGTGGTGATGGATGCGGGCGAGTTCAGCGGGGCCGAGAGCTTTGCTGCGCTGATGGAAGGGGCGAATGCGAAGCAGGGGCGGGATGTGGCGTTCGATGCGATGGTGAAGGGCGCGAAGCCGGAGGACCTGGCGACGATTATTTACACGTCGGGGACGACAGGCGAGCCGAAGGGCGTGATGCTGACGCATGGGAACCTGGCGAGCAATATCAATATCTCGACGGGCATGATGGGATTTGGGGATCGGGATAGTTGCATCTCGTTTCTGCCGCTGTCGCATGTGACGGCGCGGCATCTGGACTACGCGATGATGTGCTACGGGGCGCGGCTGGCTTACTGTCCGAAGTTTGACCAGCTGGCTGCGGCGATGAAGGAAGTAAAGCCGACGGTATTTGTCGCGGTGCCGCGGGTGTACGAGAAGATTCGGCAGGCGGTGGAGGGGAAGTCGGCGTCGTCGCCGGTGAAGTCGAAGATTTTGAGCTGGGCGCTCGATACGGGGAAGGGGCACAGGGGAGAGATTCTGACTGGGAAAACTCCGGGTGGGTTGAGTTGGAAGATTGCCAACAAGCTGGTGTACAGCAAGATTCGCGAGGCGTTTGGCGGGTGTGCTGAGGTATTTATTTCGGGCGGCGCTCCGCTGGGGATGGACACTGCGGGGTGGTTTGCCGATGTGGGGATACGGATCTTTGAAGGGTATGGGTTGACGGAGACTTCTCCGGTGGTTGCGCTGAACTTTCCCAAGGCGCATCGGATGGGCACGGTGGGGAAGGCGTTGGACAATGTGCAGTGCCGGTTTGCAGAGGATGGCGAGCTGGAGGTGAAGGGGCCTTCGATCTTCAAGGGGTATTGGAAGAAGGAGAAGGAGACGGCTGAGGTGTTTACCGCGGATGGGTGGTTCAAGACGGGGGATATCGGGAATGTGGATGCGGATGGTTTCCTGTCGATTACGGACCGGAAGAAGGAGTTGCTGAAGACGAGTGGTGGAAAGATGATTGCGCCGCAGCCGATTGAGAACAAGTTGAAGGCGAATGTGTTGGTTGCGCATGCGGCGCTGGTGGGGGACAAGCACAAGTTTGCTTGTGTGCTGATCTCGCCGAACTTTGCTGCGCTGGAGGGATGGGCGGAGGGGCAGGGGATTACGGCGGGCGACCGTGCGGCTCTGGTGAAGGATGCGAAGGTGGTGAAGGCGTATCAGGAGATCGTGGACAAGGTGAATATCGGGTTGGCGAACTACGAGAGCATGAAGCGGATGAGCGTGGTTCCGGAGGAGTGGAGCGTGGAGAACGGAGCGCTGACGCCGAGTATGAAGCTGAAGCGACGGGTGGTGGAGCAGAGGTATGCGAAAGAGATCGGTGAGTTCTATGCGGATGAGGCGACTTCTTCGAAGGCGTGATCTAGTTTGAGGCTGGGGCAGGACGGCCGCGAAGCTTACCGGAGAAGAAGGCGCAGCTTGTACTGATGGGGCAGCAATCGCATCTTGGATTGGTGCGTTTGCAGGTTTGCTGGGCGTGCTGCTTCAGGAGGAGATAGGCGCGGGTGCGGGCGTCGAAGGCTGCGGGTGTTTGCGATTCGATTGCGGTCTGGGCTTCGCGGTAATTGACGCCGTAGTTTTCTCGTTCGCGACCGAGCAGGATGCGGACGAGTACGTGCGGAGAGTTGGATGGGACGGCTGCGATGGGGGCGATGTGGGCGAAGAGAAGAATGCGGTCGACTCCGGGGTCGCCGATGTTGGGGAATTTCTTCAGCTCCTTTCTGGCTTTGTCGAGGGGGCCGGTTAGTGCGCTGCGAAGGTCGCCGTCGAGGTGGTCTTTGACGCGCATGGCGATCTCTTTCAGGCGTTGAGCCCGCAGTTCGGGCACCATGCCTCCGGGTTTCAGCGCGGCTGCGAGTTTTTCCGGCGAGGCGGCGAGGAGTTTTTCTGGAGTAGTGCCGATGGATTTCGTTAGAGAGGCCCAGCCCTTAGCGCAGGCGATGTCGGAGGCGGGATAGCCGCAGTGCCACCACACCAGGAAAAGATAGGGGTCGGTGGGCCAGGACGGGTGCGGAGGGCCGTACAACGACTCAAGCTCGTCGAGCAGGCGGGATAGCTGGATGGCGGATCTGGTCATGAGGTTTACCGCGGGCCGGTGAAACGCTGGAGCGAGAGCGGTAGTTTAGCGGTTGAGGATGGGTTCGTCTAACGCTGGATGGGGAATGGCGAGGGTGTTGAAAGCGGCAGTCTGAACTTCGGCGCGTGGATTGGTGTTCCAGTCTCGGGAATGTATGTAGAACTCCCATGGCAGTCTGTTTCCCGGTCTTAGCTCTGCGTGGCGCCGGGCTTCCGGTCTTACGGTTCTAAAATGTTTTCGTTGCTGCGATATGACGTGGATGAGGCACAAACGTTTGTATGAGCGTTTTTGGGGAGGGTGAGATGCAGGGAATTTTCCGAGTGATGGGGGTGGTGGCGCTGGTGGGTGGGGTTTGTGTGGCACAGATCGGACCGCCGGTTTGTCCGGTGCCCGCTGGGAAAAAGGCTTCGACTGCGCCGCCAGCAGCGAGGCAATCGGTCGCAGCGGCAGTGGCCACGGCTGAGGCGGGAGCGGCGGACCCTTCGGTGCTGGTGGCGGCGGAGCCGATGGAGAACTTTGGCGTCATGCGATACCGGTTGGAGGACTATGCCGATTGCGTGGGCACGGGAGGGTGCTACTGGGCGGATGTGGATGCTCAGGCGCGGAGGGCTGAGGCGCAGCTGGACCGGATCGTCGCGACGCGGAAGACGGGAGAGAAGTTGGCGATGGTGCTGGATATCGATGAGACGTCGCTGTCGAACTACTGCGAGTTGAAGCGGGAGGACTACGGGTATATCGCGGGGATGTTCAATGAGTGGGCGGTGTCGGCAGTGGCGGACATGGCCGTGCCCGGGACTCTGAGGTTGTTCAATAAGGCGCGGGCTGGCGGGGTTGAAGTGTTTTTCATTACCGGGCGGCCGGATGAGCAGCGGGCGGGGACGGCGCGGAATCTGGAGGCCGCGGGTTACAAGGGGTGGAAGGGGCTTAGCCTGCGAGTTGGGCCGCAGAAGACGATGGCGACGGTGGCGTACAAGAGCGAGGAACGGAAGAAGATTGTGGATGCAGGCTATCGCATCGTGATGAGTGTGGGAGACCAGTGGAGTGATTTGAATGGCGATTCCAAGGCCGAGATCAGTGTGAAGCTGCCGAACCCCTTTTACTACCTGCCATAGCAGCGTGTGGGTGGAGGCCAAAAGGCGTGCGCTGTAACATTCAGGGATGACGATGTTGCGCCGGGCGAGCAAGGAGGGACGGAAGTTTTTAAATCCGGTCCCGACGACGATTGGCGGGTTCGGCACTTTTTTCAAAGTGCTGCCGCGCTTTCTGAGCAACAAGGAGGAGAAATCTCCGCGAAAGCCACTGGGGCCATTTCGGACGGACGTTGTGGTGTATAGAACGGCTCCGGAGAGTGGGCTGAGGGTGACGTGGATGGGTCACTCGTCGATGCTGGTGGAGATCGATGGAGTGAGGGTACTGGTGGATCCGGTGTGGGACGAGCGGGCATCGCCGAGCCAGTGGGCGGGACCGAAGCGGTTCTTTGCGCCGACTGTCCGTCTGGAGGACCTGCCGGGCGTGGATGTGGTGCTGGTGTCGCATGACCACTACGACCATCTGGGAGAGGCGACGATTCGAAAGCTTGCAGAGCTGGAGTCGATGCGGGTGGCGAGGTGGGTGACTTCGCTGGGTGTGGGTGAGTCGCTACGGAAGTTTGGGGTTAACGCGGAGAGGATTTCGGAGCTGGATTGGACTGAGACTGTCACGGTGGGTGGGCTGACGATTACAGCGGTGCCTTCGCGGCATTTTTCCGGGCGCAGCATGTTCAACCGGTTTGAGACTCTTTGGTCGGCGTTCGTCTTGAAAGGCTCGAAACATACGGTTTACTTCGGCGCGGACACCGGATGGTGGGAGGGATTTTCGGAGATTGGAGCGGCGTACGGGCCATTTGATCTGGTGATGCTGGAGATTGGGGCTTTCGACGTGATGTGGGATTCGATCCATCTGGGGCCGGATGGAGCGGCTCGTGCGTTTGAGGCGCTGGGAGGAAAGGGGTTGATGATGCCGATCCATTGGGGGCTGTTCGACCTGGCACTGCATGCCTGGCGGCAGCCGATCGAGAAGTTGCTGGAACTGGCGATGGAGAAGGAGATAAGGCTATGGGCGCCGGAGCCGGGGCGTCCGACGGAGGTCGTGACAGGAGTTGAGGTTAGGTCCTTCTGGTGGCGATGATCTGCCTTGCAGTTTGATCCGGTGGACGATTGGTTTCCCTCTGGTATAGCCTGATCGCCCAGGGCCCGAGAGATTAGCCCGCGATGGGTGTTTTGGGTTGCAGGTCACGGGCGGGCTGCGGATGGCATCCAATTTTAAGTTATGGACTACTTTTCGGACCCACAGGAGACCGTCACGCGCTTCGGCGATTACATCGAAGATTTTCACGATGTATTCCGCTGCAATGACGTCGATTTCGGGCTTCCGGCCGATTTTTTCACTTTTGCGCGGAGGCTGAACCATGACAGCGAACTTCGTGGCGATGTGCTGCGCGTAGTGAAGACTGTAATGGAGGGCGAGGCGGACATCTCGTTTCGTACGATTCTTACGATCATTGCGGTGGGAAGCGGCGGCCCTGACGTGACGGCGTCGAAAGGGCAGATGAGTGTCCCGGTCAATCTGATCATTGAGGCTCTGACTGGCGGCGACGCCCGCAGCGAGCTCAACGCGGCCCAGTCGGGAGACTCCTATTCAGAGCCAGTTGAAGATCGGAGGGCGATTCCTGCTGTGGTACCGATTCCTGCGGTGGCACAGATTCCCGTTGCGGAAGAGATTCCCGCTGCGGAAGAGATTCTTGCCATGGCACAGATTCCTGCTGTGGAAGAGATTCCTGCCATGGCACAGATTCCTGTTGAGGCAAAGATTCCTACTGCGGCGCAGATTCCTGCAATGGCACAGATTTCTGCGGCATTCGATGGATACTCGTGGGGAGCCGGAGATGCGATCGATCGCGCCGAGTTAGAAGAGCCGTGCTTTGAAGAAATAGCAAATGTTGCTGTTGGTGATCTTTCAGACAGGAAGATAGCTTCAATCGATGAAAATCTGTCGAGCGTTTATGGCGGTAAGCAGATACTCACTGAAATTTTGACTCGGCTGAAGTCGAACGCGCTGCGCGTCAAGGTCTTCCTCGAATCAATCGAGCAGAAATTCAGCAGGATGGAGACGCGATTGACGGCCGTATTACCAACGCTCGCGTTGTCCGGTCCGACGGTGCGTCCAAGCGGCGATGAGGGAGCGGCTAGATTCTACTCAGCGATTGCTGCCGGGGCGAGACCAGAGCTGCCGGATCATGATCCGGCAAGGCCGAACCAACAAAGTAGGTCGGTAGCTGAATCTCTGGCGACGGTTGCACGTCTCTGGACTGATGTCCGTCAGTTCTATTCATCCCGGAGACAGGTTGAGGTTTCGGTTCTCAGTTTTGCGGCAACGTTGGTGCTCATCGGGTCTCTTGTGTGGAGCATTGGTCGTTTTACCGGACATGCGGTGGTGCATCCCGTGAATGCATCGGTGGAAGGGGTGGCCAAGCCTGCCGCGGTCAGCGCTGCGCCTCTCGCGGCCTCCTCTGCAAGTGATACGTTGGTCGCTCGCGCTGGTGAAGCTCAATCTGCCTTGATTGCTGATTCTCCAGTCCCTGTTGTCACCAAGGCTCGCGCTGATCGTGTTGATGGTTCATCTGTCGTTGCGGTCGGGACAGCGCAAGGGAGTTCGGCCCCAACGAACAGTTATGCGGGCCGGGGAGTCAGTCCTCCGGCGGCTAAGCCTATTCAACCGTCCAAGAAGCCGGCTCAATCTTTCAAGTCTCCGTCGCTATCAACTTCGTCTCCCATCGAGGGCGCTTCGCGTGAGATGACGGCTGATACGTCCGAGGGCACGGCGACACCCGATCACAGTTACAGCGTGAGTTCCGAATCGTCGTCCAAACGCCTCATCAACGTGTCTTCGGGTGTAATGGCGGCGAATCTTGTGTCCAGCCCCAAACCCTCGTACCCGAAGCTCGCCAGCCTTATCCGTGCCCAGGGCAATGTGTTGCTGCAGGCGGTAATCTCCAAGACTGGAACTGTGGAACACCTGCACGTTATCAAAGGTCATCGCCTGTTGCGTGGTGCGGCGAAGAGCGCGGTTCAAATGTGGCGATACCGGCCGTACAAAATCAACGGGGTACCGGTTGAAGTTGCGACCATCGTGAGTGTCGAATTCACTTTGAATCGGTAGGCTCGATGTTGCGGTGGGATTGTGTCGAATTCGAAGAACATGCGAATGCAAATGCGGTGCTGGTCGAGGAGCGGAGGTAGAGAAGCGGATTTCTCCACTGGGCTGCTCACGATAAGACTGTGAGCAGCTTCGGTCGAAATGACCGCTCTTTGGACGACAGCAAAAACAACTGCAACTGCGCCAGGCTGAATTTCGCCGCGCTCAGCATGATAGGCATTTTTTTGCGCGGCGAAGAACCGACGAGTGGTTGCCGCTGGCGTATGATTTTTTCTGAAGTTCAAAAGTCTAAAGGAGATTGCGATGCGGGTTGGAATGTTGACAGGGGGCGGAGATTGCCCTGGATTGAATGCAGTGATTCGGGCGGCCGTTCGTAAAGGGATTTTGCATCACGGTGACGAGTTTGTCGGGTTTATGGAGGGGTGGCGAGGCGTTCTGGATGATGCGACGATGCCGCTGACCCTTGAGACGACGTCGGGGATATTGCAGAAGGGTGGGACGATTCTGCGGTCTTCGCGGACGAATGTGAAGAAGATTCCGGGTGGGTTTGAGAAGTGCGTCGAAGTTCTGAAGAAGAACAAGATTGATGCGCTGATTGCGCTGGGCGGGGATGATACGCAGTCGATCAGCCTGGCTCTGAGCGAGCTCGGCGTGAAGTGCGTTGGCGTGCCGAAGACGATTGATAACGATTTGAGTGGGACGGATGCCTGCTTCGGATTCGATACGGCGGTGACGATTGCGACGGAGGCGGTGGACCGGCTGCATTCAACCGCAGAGGCACACAACCGGGTGCTGGTGTGCGAAGTGATGGGGCGGGATGCCGGGTGGATCGCGATTACTTCGGGAATTGCAGGTGGCGCGGATGTGATTCTGGTGCCGGAGGTGCCGATCGATATTGATGAGGTGTGCCGGCTGTTGAAGTACAGGCACGATCATGGGAAGAAGTTCGGGATTGTTGTCGTGGCGGAGGGTGCGAAGTTTCCGGAGGGTCCGCAGGCGACGCATGGGACCAACGTGGACTCATTCGGGCATGTGCGGCTGAGCGGGATCGGGCAGGCGCTGGCGGAGGAGATTGAGAAGCGGACGAAGTATGAGACCAGAAGCGTGAACCTCGGACATACACAGCGGGGTGGGACGCCTTCGGCCTTCGATCGGATGCTGGCGACGCGGTATGGCGTTGCGGCGATCGATCTGGTGCATGCGGGCAAGTTCGGCCGGTTGGTGGTGCTCAGGGGGACGCAGATCACCGATATTCCGATCGCGGATGCGATTGCCAAGACGCGGACTGTGGGTCAGGACCTGCTGGATGTGATGACTAGTTTGCAGCCGGTGAAGTAGCGTTTGGATGAGTTTGGGAAGCCCGGTCTTTGGGACCGGGCTTTCGTTTGCGCCAGCGAAGATTACCACTTCTGTATCAGTTAGTTAGTGGTTAATAGCTGAGATTTTTGTTGTACGGGGCGGCAAAAGGGATTACAAAGAGGTGTCGGGTTGGTTCGAGTCCGGCGTGCTCTGACGTGGATGAACGGGAGACCTGTGATGGCGGTAGCGGTGCAAGCGATGGTGCGCGAGGTGATGGATATCCGGCAGGCATCGGAGTATCTGGGCATCAGCGGCGATACGTTGTACCGGTATGCGTCTGAAGGGTTCATTCCGGCGTTCAAGCTGGGGAACCGGTGGCGATTCAAGAAATCGTTGCTGGACGCGTGGATGGACGAGAAGTCCGGTGTGAAGGCACCCACACCGATTGCGGTGATGCCGAGACAGAAGAAGCCGGTCGCCCGGGCGCGGTAAGACGGTTTGATCCAGCGGCTATTCTCACATCTTGATGGTTATGTGGTGCTTTATGGCCTGATCGCGGTGGCTGCGTTCTGGTTTGCGATCCAACTCAGCTGGTCGGTGGTGGGGAAGCGGTGGTACAGCGTGACGTGGAGGCTGTTGGTGGCGCTGGGATTGTTTGGGTTGGGGTTTGTGATGATCTTTTTTACGGCGTTTGGGGCTTAACTACTGACAACCGTTTCAGGCTGGTTGGAGAGTGACGACTGTGATCTCCGGGGGGCAGTTAAGGCGGAAGGGCAGGCCCACGGTGCCGAGGCCTCGGTTAACGTAGAGTTGCATCTGGTCGAACCAGTAGTGGCCTTCGGGATACTTCAAACCCATTGGAGGCAGGATGAGCGGGCCGAGGAACGGGAGCCGGACCTGACCGCCGTGGGAGTGGCCGGAGAGCATAAGGTCGACGAGATGGCCGCGGGGATGCGCGACTACGCTATCGGCGTAGTCGGGTTCGTGCGCCATGAGGATGACTGGGCCGTCGGGCTCGGCAGGAATGGCAAGATCCAGATTGGGTGTGCTGGTGCCGGGATCGTCGACGCCACAGAGCCAGATGCGGGCACCCTTGCGCTCGACGGGGAGATGCTGGTTGACCAGAACGGGGGTGCCCTGGGCGGTGAGGGCGCGGACGACCTCCGGAGCGTCGAAGTTGACGTCATGGTTGCCGAGGACGGCGTAGCGAAGTGGAGCGGTGATGGTAGTGAGGATCTCCGAACAACGTCGTAAGGCATGGCTGCCGGCGATAAAGGTGAGGGAGCCGTGGGTGATGAAGTCGCCGGTGAGCAGGACGAGGTCCGGGGCCAGCGTGTTCACGTGGCGGACGATGCGCTCGAGGAAGAAGGGCTCGGTGTACTCGTCGAGGTGAATGTCGCTGAGCTGGACGATGCGATAGCCGTGGAAAGGAGCGGGCAGATTTGTGATGGCGATGGGACGGTGGACGATGTCGATCTCGTGGCGTGAAATCTCGCCGGAATAGAAGGCCAATCCAGCGGCGGTAACCCCGGTACCGATGAGGAAGTTTCGCCTTGTGAAACGTGAAGTCTGGGGAGGGGTGAGGCCGGGCATAGTTCATGATACCGGGTTGGAAGTGGCTGGGCCAAAAAGGCGGCAACCTAAGACAACAGTTGGGTAAAATCAGAGGAATGGACTTCAGCCCACGGAAGAGACGAGCTGCTTCGGCGGCGAAGAGTGCCGGTGTGGACGGGATGTTGGTGACACACCTGCCGGATGTCCGGTATCTTTCCGGGTTTACGGGATCGAATGCGGCGCTGGTGCTGGCCAGTGGGCGCGCCGTGTTATTTACTGACGGACGGTATACGGGGCAGGCTAAGGCGGAGGCTGCGGGGACGCGGGTTGTGATTGCGACGAAGCCGGCGGTCGTGGCGGCCTGTGAGTGGATGGAGTCGGCTGGGGTGCGGCGGTGCGGGTTCGATGCGGCCCATACTACGGTGGCTGGACTGGAGACGATGCGCAAGGCCGTGTCGGGTAAGGTGCGGCGGGGAATGTTCGTGGCGGTGGGGTCGCTGGTGGCAAGAATGCGCGAGGTGAAGGATCGGGAGGAGATTGCCAAGATGCGGGCGGCGGCGCGGGCGGGGTGCGAGTTGTTTGAGGGCATACTGACGTATCTGGAGGCGGGGCAGACGGAGGCCGAGGTGGCGGCTACGCTGGAGTACGCAGCGAGGCTTGCAGGGGCAGAGGGTATGTCGTTCGATACGATTGTGGCCAGCGGAGAGCGCTCGGCGCTGCCGCATGGGCGGGGGACGAGTGCGAAGCTGCCGAAGCGGGGGTTCGTGACGCTGGACTTCGGTGTTATTCTCGACGGATATTGCAGCGATATGACGCGTACCGTGCACATGGGCAAGGCGATGCCGGGTGAGCGAGACGTGTATGATTCTGTGCTGGAAGCGCAGGAGGCTGCGGTCGCTGCCGTGGCACCGGGAGTGACCGCTGGAGAGGTGGATGAGGCGGCACGAAGCGTGTTGCGGAGGGTGAAGCTGGATAAGTACTTCAGCCACTCGACGGGGCATGGAGTTGGGCTGGAGATTCACGAAGGACCAAGGCTTGCAGCAAAACAGACGCAGATTTTAGAGCAGGGAATGGTGATCACAATCGAACCTGGGGTATATATGCCGGGGCGGTTCGGATTGCGCATTGAAGACATGGTCCTGGTGACGGACAATGGCGGAGAAGTTCTGACGCCAAGTGTGAAGGCCTGGATCGAACTGTAACGAAAGGAACAAAGTGCCGGGCAAGGCACGGGAAGAGACATGATGGACCGAAATAAGCTGGAAGAGCTTCGCGAACTGGTCGATTTCTTGAAGGCGAACGGCATTGCCGAGTTCGATCTGGACCAGGACGACCTGAAGGTGCGGATTAAGTTTGCAGGCGAGGCTGCTGCGCCGGCGGGGATCGATTTCGCCCAATTGAGCAGGCTGATGGGTTCGGCTCCGGCGGCGGGTAGCGGAGTTGCTGCTAGCGGGGCCGCTCCTTCGGGCGGCAGCGCCGCTGCGGAGCTTGCGGCTGAGATGGAGGAAAAGCTGCATGAGGTGAAGTCGCCGATCGTGGGGACTTTCTACGAGTCGCCGTCGCCGGGCGCGCCACCGTTTGTGAAGATCGGGGACCAGGTTGAGGTGGGGCAGGTGCTCTGCATCGTCGAAGCGATGAAGCTGATGAACGAGATTGAAGCTGATGTTGCAGGCGAGGTGGTGAAGCGGATCGCCGCGAGTGGCCAGCCGGTGGAGTATGGGCAGCCACTGTTTGCCATCAGAGCGCGCTAGAAGAAGGTTTTCCGTTCTCAGTTCTCAGTTGGTCAGATGATTTTTAGCAGATGGTTGGGAGTTACATGTTTCGTAAGGTTTTGATTGCAAATCGTGGGGAGATCGCGCTGCGGGTGATCAGCGCGTGTAAAGAGATGGGCATCCGCACGGTTGCGGTGTATAGCGAGGCGGATAGGAATTCGCTGCATGTGCGATTTGCGGATGAGGCAATCTGCATTGGGCCTCCGAGGTCTGCGGACAGCTATTTGAACGTGCCGGCGGTGATCTCAGCAGCGGAGATCGCGGATGTGGATGCGATTCATCCGGGGTATGGGCTGTTGAGTGAGAACGCGAACTTCGCCGAGGTGTGCAGGGCGTCGAATATCAAGTTCATCGGGCCTCCGCCGGAGGTGACGCGGATGATGGGCGAGAAGTCCACAGCGCGGCAGACGATGAAGAAGGCGAAGGTGCCGATTCTGCCGGGGTCGGATGGGGTGATTGCGGACGAGAAAGAAGCGCTGGAGTGGGCGAAGGATGTTGGGTATCCGGTGATCCTAAAGGCTGTCGCGGGTGGTGGCGGACGCGGGATGCGCATTTGCAGGAACGCTGAGGAGCTGCCTTCGATGTACCAGCAGGCCTCCACTGAGGCAGCGAACGCATTTGGCAATGGCGACATGTACATGGAGAAGTTCATCGAGCGGCCTCGGCATATCGAGTTCCAGGTGCTGGCGGATGAACATGGGAATGTAATGAGCCTGGGGGAGCGGGAGTGCTCGATTCAGCGGCGTCATCAGAAGCTGATTGAAGAGGCCCCGAGTTTGATGGTGACTCCGAAGCTGCGCGAGGAGCTGGGGAAGACGATTAAGAAGGCGCTTGAGAATATTGGATATTGGAACGCGGGGACGATTGAGTTTTTGATGGATGAGGATGGCAAGATCTACTTCATCGAGATGAATACTCGGATTCAGGTAGAGCATTGTGTAACTGAGATGGTTACAGGAATTGACCTGGTGAAGGCACAGTTGCGGATTGCTGCAGGTGAGAAGCTGTCGTCGATTATTACGAAGCCAGTGGAGATTCGCGGACATGCGATTGAGTGCCGGATCAATGCAGAGCATCCGGAAAAGTTCACTCCAAGTGCGGGGAAGATCACTGCGTTCAACCTTCCGGGCGGGAATGGGGTGAGGGTGGATACGGCGCAGTATGCCGAGGGCGTTGTGCCGCCTTATTACGATTCGTTGATTGCGAAGCTGATCTGCCATGGGGCGGATCGGGAAGAGGCGATGAACAAGATGCAGCGGGCTCTGTCGCAGTTTGTAGTGCAAGGAATTCATACGACGATTCCGTTGCACCAGAAGATCTTTGCGGATGCGGAGTTTCGGCGGGGTGAGTTCGATACGAAGTTTATGGAGCGGTTCTTCGAGCGGCAGAAGGAAGGCTAAGTGGACGAGTTAGTGAGTCGGCAACTTCCACGGCTTTATCCGATTGTTGACGAGGAGTTGATTCGGGCACATGGGGTTGCGGTGGGCCGGTTTGCTGAGGAGTTAAAGACTGCCGGGGCGACACTGCTGCAGTATCGCAATAAGGTAGGTGCGCATCAGGCGATCCTGCGCGATGCGGCGATGATCTGGGAGGTCTTCGCCGGGAGTGAGGGCCGGTTGATCATGAATGACCGCGCGGATCTGGTGGCTCCTGCGGGGTTTGGTGGTGTTCATGTAGGGCAAGGGGATTTGTCGCCGGAGGATGCGCGACGCTTGGTTGGTGCCGAGCGGTGGGTGGGGGTTTCGACTCATAACGACGAGCAGGTGCGGAGCGCGAATGAGACGAGTGCCGATTATGTTGCCGTTGGGCCGGTGTTCGCTACAGGAACGAAGTTGGATGTGGAGGCGGTGATTGGGTTGGAGGGAGTGCGGCGGGCGCGGGCGCTGACGACGAAGCCGATTGTGGCGATTGGTGGGATTACACGGGCGAACGCGAAGAGTGTGATCGATGCCGGGGCGGATTCGGTTGCGGTGATTAGTGCTCTGCTGGTTGAGGGAGAGACGGTCGAGAAAGTGGTGCGAGACTTTCTTGAAATTTTACGGTAGAACTGACGCAACGTGAATTTTGTGAAAACAAAGATGTCGGACGCTCCTGCCTCGTTACAAGTTGACAACCCAGTGAGTTTGGCCGCTCCCCAGTTTGTGCAGGGGATGGGGCTGT
>CAVRHK010000042.1:0-17877 GCA_963720955.1 uncultured Acidobacteriaceae bacterium
ATGCGCCCAGTCAGGACCAGTCCGTGGTTGTAACTGTGGTAGCTGGATGTCGCAATCTGCATCCCGGCACCGAGCACTAGTCCCAATCTGTCCTTCGGGTCCTTCCGAAACTTGATTTTGCTTACCATCAGTCCCGGAGTCAGAAAGACCTGGTTCTTACCGTCATTGGTGCCGCCGTGATAGTAGCTGGCATTCGCTTCCAGTTCCGGCCAGAAATACTTTCCCACTTTATATTGCGCGACGGTATTCCACTGGATGGTTCTGCCGATCTGTGGCACGGAACTCGTCGGCAGTATTCCGCCTATCGCGGACTGTACGTCAAATTTGCCAAAGCCTTTGCCGAGAACCACAGTGGGAGTTATCGTCGATACCGCGGTGCCATTCTTGTAGCTTCCCGTTGGCACCGAGAACGCAAGCTGCGCGAGCGTCGAATAATTGCCCTCTCTCGCTATCCCCCGCGAATGGCCGGTACTTCGCAATCATCGAGAAGTCGCCTGTACCATCTGCGCCTTCGACGTGTTGTGCTGGATGTACGGCGGCAGATTGAGGTCGAACTCCGTCCGCGCAAACGGAATGAAGTTCACTCCCTTCCCATTGTCGTAGTTCCACGTCAGGGTGTGCGTTGAAGTGTACTGCCGCACAAAGTCCGTCCGTGCCAATTGCACGATCGTCGAAGATGAGCTCACAACCGGTACCGGCCAGGCCGGCTGTTTTGCGGAGGTTGCACGTACGCGATCCTCCCAGGCATGAAAGAAGCCTGACTGTGCCGAGACGGTTGGCGAGATTAGAGAGCAAAAAAGTACAAGCAAAATCGTATGCTTCATCAGGGACCTCCACGAATCGTTCGGCAATCAGAAACACGAATGCACACGAGCGCACATTGCGCACTCATCCTTCCGCGCAGGAAATGGGTGTGCCATCAGTTACGCTTCAGCGCAACAGTGGCCGCAAGGCGCCTAAGGCCCAGTCACGGAATGAGTTGAAGAGTTGACGCTCAGGAAAAGGCCCACCGGCTTTGGTGGTTCCCGAACGTTTGAAATCTTTGCGACACGTCAAGGTGTCACATTGCTGATGGGATGTACGTATTGTGGCACGTACCAGCGATTCAATCAAGAAACTCTGTAACGTTCCTGTAATTTTTCTTTTATCCACTGGATTGAAGCTTGCGTTTGGGCTTGTTTCACGCTAAGCTCTGCTCATCGGCGAGTCCGTTCGGACCGTTCGAGATAGTCGTCGGCACCACGATGTGTCCGACACTACTCGCAATCCAAAGTTCATCCCAAGCTCCAAGAAGAGCCCTGATCGTAATCCGCAGCCCCATTTGGGACCATCTGCTGCGATTCATTCTGGCTTGCGTCTCCTCGTCTGTGCCCTGCCGTTTTACAGACTTGTAGCTCGCACAAGCACACCGTTGGCTTCGCCTGCACGGCCTGTCGCTTCAAGAGGGACTTCGGTATGAGCAGCAACACCGTTATCAATTCGGCAGAGTTCACCAACGAACAAAAGGAATATCTTCGAGGGTTCTTCGCGGGCGTCTCGCAGCGCGGTCTCATCCCTTTCGTCGGACACACCGCTGATGGGCGAATCACAAACGATCCCACGTCAGGCCTGCCCAACGAAGCTGTCGAGTCCGAACCATTGTGGTTCAACACTCCCGTCTCCGATCTCTCCAAGGAAGAGCGTTGGAAGTTCGAGCAGAATCCTTTCGCTATTTGGGAAAAGCTTCTTCAGTACTCCAATCAGAACCGACCTCCCACCGAGGACGACCGTTTCCGCATCAAGTACTTCGGCCTCTTTCACGTCGCCCCCGCGCAGGACTCCTTCATGCTCCGCCTTCGAATTCCGGGCGGCATCCTCACGACTCACCAGCTTCGCGGGCTTGCCCAAATCGCCGAAGACTGGGGTCCTGGCCGCGTCGATCTCACCACTCGCAGCAATCTTCAGATTCGTGAGCTCCAGCCCAAAGATATTGTCCGCGTCCTCAATCGCGTTCAGTCGCTCGGCATGAGCTCGCGCGGCTCCGGCGCAGACAACATCCGGAATATCACCGCCTCTCCAATAACTGGCCTCGATCCTCAAGAGCTGCTCGACGTCGCTCCACTCGCTGAAGCGCTTCAGTCCTACATCTCCAATTCTCCTGACATGTACGATCTGCCACGCAAGTTCAACGTCGCCTTCGACAACGGCGGCGCAATTTCGGTCGTCGCCGACACCAATGACATCGGCTTCGCGGCCGTCGAGGTCGGCGAAGGACGGAGCGTTCCTGCTGGCATCTACTTCCGCGTTCTGCTCTGCGGCATCACCGGCCATCGTCAATTCACCACAGACTGTGGCATTCTTCTGCGAGCGGACCAGACCGTCGCTGCAGCCGCAGCCATGATTCGCGTATTCACGCAACACGGCGACCGGACCGATCGCAAAAAGGCCCGCCTGAAGTACCTCATCGACTCCTGGGGTATAGAGAAGTTCCTCTGCGAAACTGAAAAACTTCTTACCTTCCCCCTCATCCGCATCCCTGTTCAAGAATGCGAACCACGCCGCCCCATCAACCGTGCCGGACACATCGGAATCCATCCCCAATCGCAACCCGGCCTCCACTACATTGGCCTCTCCATCGCAGTAGGCCGCCTGCCAGTTGCTCAGATGCGTGCTATCGCGGACATTTCAGACCGCTTCGGCTCTGGCGAGGTTCGCCTCACCGTCTGGCAAAACCTCCTCATCCCGAACGTCGCCACTCATGATCTCCCTGCCGCTCAGCAGGCACTCGCTGCCGCCGGCCTCAACTACAAAGCAGGCACAGTGCTTAGTGGCACGGTCGCCTGTACCGGTAACCAAGGCTGCCGTTTCTCCGCAACCGATACCAAAACTCACGCCGTCGTGCTCGCGAATCTTATCGATGAGCGATTCCCGATCCTCGATCAGCCCTTCAATCTTCACGTCACCGGCTGCCATCACTCCTGCGCCCAGCATTACATTGGAGACCTCGGTCTCATGGGGATAAAAGTCGGCGGCGAAGAGGCCTACCAGGTCCTCATCGGTGGCGGCGCGGATCAAGATCAAGGTCTCGCACGCGAACTCGTCCCAGCTATCCGTTTCTCCGAACTACCAACCACAATGGACAGGCTCTTCACCGCCTATACCCAGCATCGCAAGCCCGAAGAGTCCTTCCTTGTCTTCACACGCCGCCATACGATCGCCGAACTCCAATCGTTCTGCAACCCGCAGGAGAACTCCTAGCCATGCAGGCACCCCCTTTCATCCCCGACAACGCACCCTTCACGACCGAGCAGCGCGGCTGGCTCAACGGTTTTCTCGCTGGCCTCTACTCCACCGCTCCCACTAGCCCTGTTGCGGACCGGCCTCCTTCGCTCAAAATTGCCGTACTCTACGCCTCGCAGTCCGGCACCGCCGAGGGACTCGCGCGCAAAGTCACCAAGGGCCTCAAAGCAAAAGGCCATATCGCCTCACTCATCTCTCTTGAGGGCTACGCCCCTGCAACACTTATTGCAGAGCGTTACGCCATCTTCATCGCCAGCACGTACGGCGACGGCGACGCACCAGATGCCGTCCGGCCCTTCTACGAGCAACTCTGCCTCGAGCATTTCCCCTGCTGCGGAGAACTCTCCTACGCTGTACTCGCGCTCGGCGACTCCAGCTACGAGCACTTCTGCAAATTCGGCAAGGACCTCGACAACAAACTCGCGGCACTCGGCGGCGTCCGTATCGCCGAACGCGTTGACTGCGACCTTGATCTCGACGAGCCTTTTGCCAAATGGAAGACCGCTCTCTACGGCAGCATAGACGAAATGGCCGCCCCCCGTCCCGCTCGGACTGCGCCCTCTTCTTCTGTCGCCACTGCACAGCCCGCCGCCACTTTAATCTCAGGTGATGACACCGACCAACCCACACCTGCCGCCCACAATCGCACCAACCCCTACCTCGCACCTCTGGTAGACAAACGCCCTCTGACCCGCGACGTCTCCAGCAAACTCACCCTCCATCTCGCCTTCAACATTAGCGAATCCGCGGTTACCTACGAGGCCGGTGACGCCTGTGGAGTCATCCCCCACAATGATCTCAGTCTCGTCGAAGAAATCCTTCACACGCTCAACTTCAGCGGCCAGGTCCCCGTCCAGCTTCCCAAATCCGGGGCGACAACCCTTCATGACGCCCTCCTCAACCATCTCCAGATCACCCGCATCACTCGAAAGATGATCGAGGCCTACGCAACCATCGGAAAACAGACAGCTCAGTGCCACAACCTCTTCGCTCTCCTCGTTCCAGAGCAGCAGGCGCACCTCGAAAAATACTCCTGCGACCGCGGCCTTATTGATCTCCTCCACGACTACCCGAACGTGCTGCACGATCCTGCGGACCTCGTCGCAATGTTGCCGAGCCTCGCCCCCCGCCTCTATTCCATCTCCTCCAGCCCGTACGCCCACGCCGGTGAGATACACACGACCGTCGCTGTTGTTCGCTATCGTTCGCACAACCGCGACCGCGGCGGCGTCTGCTCTACGCTGCTCGCCGATCGCATCCCTACCGGTGCCCGCCTGCCCATCTACATTCAGCCAAACAAAAGGTTCCGTCTGCCGAAAGACACAAATGCCTCCGTCATCATGATCGGCCCTGGCACCGGCATTGCACCGTTCCGCAGCTTCCTGCACCAACGCCGCGCCCTTGGTCACACGGGACGCAACTGGCTATTCTTCGGAGAGCGCAGCGCCACTTCGGACTTCCTCTACCAGGACGAACTCCAGTCCATGCACTCGGACGGGCATCTCTCCCGCCTCGACCTAGCTTTCTCCCGCGATCAGGACCGAAAGATCTACGTCCAGGACCGCATGCTCGAGCAGGCCGCCAGCTTCTACAAGTGGATCGAAGAAGGCGCCAGCATTTACGTCTGCGGCGACGCATCCCACATGGCGAAAGACGTCGACGCCACGCTCCACACCATCGTCGAAAAGCAGGCCGATCTTCCCCGCGAAGCCGCCATCGAGTATATCGAGCAGCTCAAAGACCAGAACCGCTACCACCGCGACGTCTACTAGCCACCACGCACCATCCGTTCGCCACGCACTATTCGTTCACAAGGAGACCGATGCCACTCCCACTCCACGAACTAGCGCACACCGATCCCACGAACTCCATCGTGCGCCTGACGGAGAACGGCCTCGAGTTCTTCCCTGTTGCAACGCCGCAAGTCGAAGTGAAGACCTCGCTAATTCCGAAACGTCATCTCGAACCAGGAGAACAGTATCGCTTCCACTTCGACATGACGAAGTGCATCGGCTGCCGCTCCTGCGAGGTCGCCTGCAACGAGCAGAACAACACACCTGCCGATCTTCGCTGGCGACGTATCGGCGAGATCGAAGGTGGCACGTACCCAAACACCGATCGCTTCTATCTCTCGATGGGATGCAACCACTGCCTAAGCGCGGACTGCATCAAAGGCTGCCCCGTTGACGCTTACACAAAAGATCCCGCGACTGGCATCGTCCTCCACTCTGCAGACGCCTGCATCGGCTGCCAATACTGTGTGTGGAACTGCCCTTACTCCGTTCCTCAGTTCAACCCCGAGCGTGGTGTCGTCGGCAAATGCGACATGTGCCATGGCCGCCTTACTGATGGACTCGAACCCGCCTGCGTCAATGCATGCCCGGAATCAGCCATTGAAATCGAGATCGTTAATCAACTCGAATGGCGGAGCGATCACGCGGCCGGCAACGCACCCGGCATGCCCAACGCCGGCGTTACCATTTCGACTACGCGCATCACCCTCCCCGAGAACGCCCAAGCTACTCTCGAACGCGTGGACATCGAGACCATCCGCCCCGAACACCCCCACTGGTCTCTTGTCTGGATGACCTCTCTGATCCAGCTCTCCGTTGGAACTCTTGTTGCTGCTCTTCTCTCCCATCACGACGGTCCCATCGCCCTCACCCTGATCCTGGCTCTCACTGCATTCACTCTAAACATCTCCATCCTTCACCTCGGCCGGCCCGCCTATGCATGGCGAGCACTCAAGATGTGGCGTCGCTCCTGGCTTTCCCGCGAAGTCCTTCTCTTCGGCCTCTTTTTCACCACCCTCTTTGCCTTGTCCGCAGTGTCATGGCTCAGCGCGTTGCATCCCGGCCTTGAGATCGCTCCGGTTCTGCTGGCGCTGAAAGTACTCTCTCCTACCCTGGGCATTGCAGGCATCCTTGCAAGTGCTTACATCTATCTCGTCCCTGCGCGACCCGCCTGGAATACTCCGCACACGCCCATCGACTTCATCCTCAGCGCTGCGGTCCTCGGCTCTGTTGCCGGGCCGGTTCTCATCAACGCAACGACCTCGATCCGCGCGTTCCACGCCTTCATGTTCTCGTCCTCAACACTGAGCTTCCCGCTCTGGCCACTTATCCTCTTCTCGGCTCTCTGGGGCCTGAACCATGTCGTACGCACCGTTCGACTCCATCACGCGTCTGTCTACGAGCGTCGCGCCGCAGCCTCTCTACTCAATACTCCCGAACTCCGTGGCATCTTCCTTGTCTCTTTCGCCTTCGTCGGCCTCGCGATTCTGCTCACCCTCATTGGCATGCCACTGTTTGCCCTGCCCGCAGCCCTCGCTGGAGTCATCTCAGCTCGTTACCTCTTCTTCGTCTCCGTTGTGCCTCTCAACATGGCTCTCACCTTCGTCAGGAGCGTCCACGCATGAACTCTCTCCTGACTCAATTCAAACGCTTCGTCGGCATCGACATCCGCAGCGACAAGTACACCTACGCCAAGGATCCCGATTTCGGTTACACCGCGACCTCGCGTATTCCGGAGAAGTGGGTCAAGACCACCTGCGGCTACTGCTCGGTCGGTTGCGGCATGTTGCTCGGCGTGCGCGACAACAAGGCGGTCGCCGTCCGCGGCAACCCTGACCACCCCGTCAATCGCGGCAAGCTTTGCCCCAAGGGCCTCTCCGAGCACCACATCCTGGCCGCTCCTGGCCGCGCCAAACAACCTCTGCTTCGGAAGAACGGTGTGCTCGTTCCCGTCTCCTGGGATGAAGCCCTCGACACTATGGTCGAACGCATCCGTGATATTCAACAGTGCCATGGCAACGAATCGCTCGGCGTCGTCGGCACTGGTCAGCTTCTCACCGAGGAGTTTTACACTCTCGGCAAGCTCGTTCAACTCGGCTTGCGCACCCGAAATCACGACGGCAACACGACCCTCTGCATGGCCTCCGCCGTCTCCGGCTACAAGCTCTCCTTCGGCTCCGACGGCCCACCCGGCTCCTACGCTGATATGGAAGACGGCCGACGTCATTCTCCTGATCGGCGCCAACATCGCAGACAACCACCCCATCCTCTGCCACCGCGTCGATCGCGGTCCGGGCACCAAACCACGTAAGCTCATCGTCGTCGACCCGCGCGTCACCAAGACAGCCATGATGGCCGACCTCCATCTTGCCGTCAAGCCACGTTCCGACATTGCGCTTCTCAACGGCATCGCGCACATTCTTATTCGCGAAGGTTTGATCGACAACGACTACATCGACCAGCACACCAATGGCTTTGAAGAGTTCGCCGCCTTCGTCTCCGCCTTCACTCCGGCACATGTCTCGCTCATCACTGGTCTAGCGAAGCACAAATCACAGAGACGGCCCTTCTGTACGGCCAAGCAAAGGCCGCATTCATCGGCTGGACGATGGGCGTCAACCACTCTACCCAGGGAGCGGTCACTGTTGCGGCGATCAACAACCTCGCACTCATCACCGGCAACATCGGCCGCACAGGAGCCGCACCGTTCTCCATCACCGGCCAATGCAATGCCATGGGGACTCGCGAGGCGGGCTTTACCTCGTCCCTCCCGGGCTATCGCAAGTTCGACAATCCCCGGCGATCGCGAAGCCCTCGCCCAAATCTGGAACGTCCCCGTCGACCACATCCCCACTGCTCGCGGCCTCGCCTATCCCGACATCATCGAAGCCGCCGTACAGGGAAAGATCAAAGCGCTCTGGTTCATCGCAACCAATCCTGCCGTCTCCTTTCCAAACTACAAACTGCTCGAACAGGCCCTCCGCTCCGTCGAGTTTCTCGTAGTTCAGGACGGCTTCCACCCTACTCCGACCAGCGAATTCGCCCATCTTGTTTTACCGGCCGCCATCTGGGGAGAGAAGGAAGGCACCTACACAAACTCCGAGCGCCGCGTCTCCAAGGCAAACCCCGCTGTTCCACCTCCCGGCGAAGCGCGTCCCGACTTCGACATCTTCCTCGCCCTCGCAGAAAAGCTGGGCGTGCGCGAAGAGCTCTACCCCGGCTGGAAGTCCACGCACGACGCCTTACAGAGAATGGCAGCGAGTCTCTGCCGGTCGCATGTGCGACTACTCCAACTTCACCTGGCAGGAAATCGACGACGCCAACGGCCTGCAGTGGGGCGGCGAATCTCTCTACCGCGACGGTGTCTTCCCTACCGCGGACGGTCGCGCCGTACTCCACATCGTTCCCTGCGACCCGTTCAAGGAACAGCCCGACAACGAGTTCAGCTTCATCCTCAACACTGGCCGCACCGTCGAGCACTGGCACACCCGCACCAAAACTGCCGAAGTCGATCTGTTGAACAACATGGTCCCGAACGCCTGGCTAGAGATGAACCCCGTCGATGCCACCAACCTTGATCTCAAACCTCACGACCGCGTCACTGTCCGTAGCCGCCGTGGAGCCGTAGCCGACCTCGAACTTCGCATCACCGGGATCGTCGCGCCAGGCCAGGTCTTCATGCCCTTCCACTTCGCCGAGACCAACTCCAACATCGTCACCCTCGGAGCACTTCGACCCCATCTCCCGCGAGCCCAACTTCAAGCAGTGCGCCGTTCGCATCGAACGCACCCTCATCGCGAGACCGTCGGTCACGAAAATAAGCACCATCAACAGACCACAAAATCGCCACAAGAAAACCCCAACGGAGCCACCCAAAACATGGCAAATATGAAAGCCTTCCTCAAGTCGGGCCACCCTCCCACCCTCTTTGCGGCCTTTCTTTACTTCGACTTCTCCTTCGCCGTCTGGGTCCTCAACGGCGCCATGGGCCCCTTCATCTCCGAACAATTCCACCTCTCCCCCTCACAGATCGGTCTGATGGTCTCCGTTCCCACTCTCGCCGGAGCGTTCATGCGTTTTCCTCTCGGGGTTCTCTCGCAATACATCGGCCGTAAGAGTGCAGCTATCGTCGAGATGTCCGCTATCGTCCTCGCACTCGTCTATGGCTTCCTCTTCGTGAAGTCCTACAACGATGTACTTGCGATGGGCGTTCTCCTCGGCATTGCTGGAGCAAGCTTTGGGGTTGCTCTTTCGCTCGGCTCCGGGTGGTTCCCAAAACAATACAAGGGTCTCGCCATGGGCATCGCGGGCGCTGGCAACAGCGGCACTGCATTAGCCGCGCTCTTCGCCCCACGCCTGGCCATGCACTTCGGCTGGCAGCATGTCTACGGATTCGCAGCGGCCATGATGCTGCTGCCGCTCCTTGTCATGATGATCTTTGCGAAAGAGCCGCCAGACATCGAGCACCAAAGCCTTCGCGAACACCTCTCGTGCCTCTTCGAGAGCGACGGCTGGACATTCAATCTCATCTACATCATCACCTTCGGCGGCTTCCTCGGGTTGGCCACTTTCCTTCCGTCTTTCTACTATTCACAGTTCCACGTCACGAAGGTTCAAGCAGGCAGCCTCACCGTACTTGCAACTCTTACCGGATCGCTGACGCGTGTTCTCGGTGGTTGGTTCGCCGACCGCATCGGCGGAATCACTACCCTCTCCGTCGTATTCTTCGTCGCCATCGCCGGACTCTTTGGTTTGATGATCACTCCTCCTCTGGTCGCCACAACACTACTCTTCATGCTCTGCTTCGCCGCGCTCGGAGCGGGCAATGGAGCGACATTCCAACTAGTCCCTCTTCGCTGGCCTCTTACTACCGCGGTTGCGGGCGGTATGATCGGCGAGATCGGTGCGCTCGGTGGTGGCATCCTCCCTAACCTGCTCGGGCAGTCCAAACAGCACACTGGCTCCTATCGTGCAGGATTTCTGCTGTATGCCGTGCTCGCAGTCGGAGTACTAATCGTTATGCGGGTCGTTGCCCGCAATTGGACGCGTTCCTGGATAGCTCCCGGCGGTCGCGCCATTGCTGCTTCGCCGCACATCGCGAGTGTTAGCGTCGGGTCGAGAGATAGAGCTATTGAAGAAATCCCGGCCTGAGAGTTGATTGAATTATCAGAGATCCGAACCTCAGAAAGTTCGAAAATCGTTCACTAGGGCCGACCATTTTATGGTGTTGCCCTTTTCAACGATTCAGGCGTGGTGCAGTATATCGGAAACGATTTTGCGGACAAGAACTACACGCTTGATGACTTTACCTTTACTTCCGACTCGAATTTCTACGGATACCCGATTGGCGCATCCTTCTTCAATTCCGCATTGGTGTCAGGTAGCGGAATCGCTCTGACCTCACGTGGAGGCTTCTCATGTTGCGATCAAGCATCTGGTTCCATCATGGTCTCAGATGGCACGCTGCTTTATACCAACAGCGGCGAAGTGTGGGATCCGAAGGAGCAGAAGCTGCTCGGGCGGTACGACAGCTCCCTGTTTTACGAAGCAGGGATCGTGGCTGATACGACCGCAAAGCGCACCTTCATCCTTGAGAGCGACTACCAGCCAGATAACGGAGTTCAGTACCCTGGAGTCGTCAGTTACGACCCGTCCACCTTCAAGTTGGGGGGCGCAATTTACTTTAGCCTGCCGACGAGTCCGATGAGTTTGGTACGGTGGGGAGGCGACGGCTTTGCTTTCCTCGCAAGTACTTCCTTCAATGGCGACTTCAACAATCCGACAACGGAATCGCAGCTAGCAATCTTCCGCAGCAGTCTGGCAACACCGGGAGCTGGCACCCTTGCGACGGTGACGTCGTTGTCGCCCGCGTCGGCGGCTCTGGGTTCGCCAGCGCTTACGCTTACGGTCAACGGCAGCGGCTTCGGAGCGGATTCCACGGTGCTTTGGAACGGTGTGATCCGCGCCACGACCTTTGTCAGCACGAACCAGCTAACCGCTGTGATCGGGGCGGCCGATCTCGCCACTACTGGCACGGCTCAGGTTAGCGTAAGCAACGGCGGAACGGTCCCGCCAGGTGTGCCTTTTATCATCGGTGGCTCTGCGGTGACGCTCTCTGCGACGTCGCTGACTTTTGTCGTGCAGTCCGTGGCGACCGCGTCGGCTGTTCAGACCGTGACTGTGCGCAACTCGGGAACGGCGCCGTTAACTGGCATCAGCATTGGTTTGATCGGTGCTGACCTCGGTAGTTTCGTTACTAGCTCTACATGTAGCAACTCGCTTGCGGCTGGCGACAGTTGTTCGGTGAGCGTGGTGTTCAACCCAGTCTCTGCGGGCAACAAACAGTCGACTCTGCAGATTACGGATACTGCTGCTGACAGCCCACAAAACGTCATTCTCAACGGAACTGCTGCTGTTCCTTCGTTCGTGTTGTCGAGTCAGTCGCTCTCGTTCGGCCAGTTGCCGGTAGGTGCCAGCGCACAGCAGGTACTCACGCTACGAAACTCGAGCGCCGTTCCACTTGCGAACATTTCCGTAGCGGTGAGCGGCCAGAACGCCGCAGATTTCACCGCAACGTCAAACTGTGGTTCCAGTCTTGCCTCAGGTGGGAGCTGCGCCGTAAGCGCCACCTTTGCGCCTTCCGTCACTGGGGACAAAAGCGCGACGATGACACTAGCCGGAGCGGGTGTGACGGCACAGGCAGTTGCCCTTTCGGGTACATCGACTGTACCGGATTTCGTGCTCCCTGCTCCCACAGGTTCGGCCTCGGCGACCGTACCAGCAGGGCAACCAGCGACCTTCAATCTAAATGTAGGCCAATACGGAGCATTTACAGGCAGTGTTGCTATGAGCTGCACGAAACTGCCCCCTTATGCAGCTTGCACCTTCACCCCGGCCAGTTTCGCTGTGGGATCGACTCCGACCCCCGTGACACTAAGCATTAGCTCGCAGCAGACGGTTGTGGCGTCCGTCCGACCAAGCGCTGAGGTGCCGGATTGGCCTGCGAACTTGGCCAAAATGGCAGCACTATTCGCGTTGCCTGCAGCATCGCGGCGCGTTCGTCGCCGTCTGCGTAAGGCATACCTTCTTCTTTGGCTGCTAGTGATGTACGCAGGCACGTTCACGCTTACTGGATGCGGTGGCTCTGGCGGGACAAAAAATTCCAACCCACCGTCGCCCGCGATTCAGAAGACTCCTGTTGGCACCTACACCATTACGGTCGTTGGGACGAGTACTACCTTCACTCATAGCACCAATGTCACTCTAGTAGTTCAATAGCCTCTTTGGAGTGGAGAAGCGGACGACGAAGGCACCCGACCCTTGAAAGTTCGAAAATCGTCTACCAGGGCCGACCGTTCTTCCAAAATGAGTCTTCGCAGAACATACCGAAAAGTCGCGCGGAAGGTGCCACCAACGATATTGCCTCCGGCGAACACGTCGCGAAACTCCGTCTTCATCACCGGATTGGCTTCCTCTTGGTTCCCATTTCGTAGAATCGGAAATATTTTTTGCAAGAGATTTGCAAGACCGTTTGGGCATTCTGGCACTTTTGTCGCTTTCTGCACCTTTTAGAATCTGTAAGTTACAGATTCAATTAGCAAGGCGGGAGACCGATCCCGTCTCTGGCCATCATTTAGAATCAGTTACTTCGCTCAATGTTCTGCTTGTCCGCTGGGTCATTTGTTCTTCCTATCCGTTAACCGATTGAAAACGCTTAGTTCACAATGTTCCCGTATTGTTCCCCGAGCATTCTCTACTTGAATACCAATGGATTGACAGAACCCACAACCTGCTAAGTGTTCACGGACCCTCCGAATGTCGGAAACGGGGCTATTTTATCTTTGTTTTGCTAGAACAGTCTGGCGCAGGGCTTCGCCCAGACTGTCGTTTTCCTGAAATAAAATGTCTTTAGTAATCACGCCGTGTGACGACTCCTATCCAATCACCGCAAATACTGGCTCACAGAGTTTCGGCTCAGGGTGTTGCCTTTCAGCTCCGCAAATATCCTCGGGGTTTCGTCGAAGCTCCAGGACGCGAGAATACTCTGATCTCCATACACATTGGCCCGGCTGCTAAGTTGGCCTGTCACAGAGGCGGTCGGTGGTTCAGAGGAACAGCCGTTCACGGCGATATCGACATTATCCCTGCGAACACCCCAGCGTGCTGGGAGATGCTGGATGAGAATGACACGGATCTGCTGCTCAGCCTACCCCAGGCGCTGCTCGACAGCACAGTCTTGGATACGGGCTACGCGGCACCCTCGGTAGAGCTAAGAAACCGTCACCAGATTCGCGATTCGGAGTTGGAAACACTCTGCTGGGCGATTCAACGAGAGATGCAGGCTGGCTATCCCTCAGGGCGCTTTTACCTGGATGGGCTGGGTTTAGCCGTCGCGTCCCGGCTGATGACTCGCCACAGTTCAGTGGGAAACGCGCCGGAGGCACCGAACGGAGTTTTGAGCGGCCACCGCCTGAAACAGGTGCTTGCGTTTATAGAAGATCAACTTGCAGAAGATCTTTCACTCGACCAAATTGCTGCTGTGGCCGGCCTAAGCCCGTCACATACCCGGACGCTCTTTCGGCGCGCCACGCGCATACCGCTACATCAGTTCATTATTCAGCGCAGGGTTGAACTTGGACGATCCTTGCTGTTGCACAGCAGCTTGTCCATTGCCGAGATTGCGCAGACAGCGGGTTTCGCGCACCAGAGCCACATGGCGCGGCATATGCGCAGGATTCTCGGCGTCACACCTGGCGATCTCCGGCGAAACTCTTAGCGCTCCCAACTTCTCAATCGGAACGTGCTCTGGCTCGTCAGATCGTGCGCGAAAGAGCGCTCCTATTCATCCATACTGTGGGGATGACAAGCAGTGACGTGCTCCATATCGCGGCATCTACCACACGGGCCGCGGGAACATTTGAGGAGATTGGAATGGAAGTTTTTCAAAACGAGTCTTGCCAAATTGAGATCAGCGAGAGAGACCTGTACAACCCACGCACACAGAAGCTATTGGAATCTGAGATGAGAATGGAAGCTTTTCAAAACGAGCCTCGCCAGGTCGGCGTAGTTTCACCTGAGGTGCTGTTAGCTGAGGACGGTATGTCCTTCTTGAAGGGCATGCTAAGTGGCCGTCATCCATGTGCACCTTATTCCGACACTATGGACATTGACCTTGTCGAGGTTGAGGAAGGTCGCGTCGTCTTCGTTGGCACGCCGTCGGTACTTTACCTCAATCCTATCGGTACGATCCATGGCGGCTGGGCGGCGACGATTCTAGATGGGGCCATGGCGCATTGCGTTCATTCGACATTGAAGGCAGGTGAAAGCTATACAACTATCGAAATGAAGATTAACTATATCCGTCCTGTGCTGCCCTCAACGGGAGGCGTGCGTTGCGAGAGTAAGCTAATCCATCGTGGTAGCAGGACGGCGACAAGTGAGGGCCGTCTCTTCGACGAGCGCGGAAAGCTGCTCGCCCATGGTAGCGAAACCTGCATGATCTTTCCGGCTGAGGCCATGTGAAAGTGTGTGCCTCGCGAATGTCCATGTCCGTGCCAACCACCTGATAATCACGATTCATCATGACGTCCGGAGACAGCCGATGAACCCGATCCCGCAGCAATTGTTGATCTGTGGCACCGTCCTATTCCTGCTCAGCCTGCTGATTGGCTTCGCCATTCCGGTCTTTGCCAATCCGCGCATGGGCGTGGAGATGCACGTCACCGGATTGCAAAGCGGTATGGCGCTATGGGCGCTGGGACTGATGTGGCAGAGTCTGGCGCTGTCGGCCGGCGCAGAACGTCCTGCGCAGATCCTGGCTGTAGCGGGCCTGTATGCGATTTTTATCAGCCTGCTCCTTGCCGCGTTATGGGGAACCAGCCGCGCCACGCCCATCGCGGGCGCTGGCCATCAGGCGAGCATTCTGCGTGAAGCCGTGGTTACCGTGCTGCTGACGGGCGGCTCTCTTGCGACCGTGGCCGCTGTGGCCATGGTGTTGTGGGGCCTATGTGCCCGGAAGGATTGAAGGGGACACCGCACTCTTAACCCGGCATTTACCCTCAATACGGCTCGCAACTCGGGCCCTCTTCAAGGCAATTAGTAGTTGCAGGGCATCATCGCGCTTGACATCTGGAAGTGCAGTCTCCCTGAAGTAGCTGGCAAGCGCTGGACACAGACGTTGCAAGGCTTTATGCGATCTTTCGGGAAAATAGTACGACTTCATCTGCAAGACGAGGCGATCTCTTTCCAGTTCGTCAATTATCTTAGCCTCAGCCGACATATCCAGGGCACATCGCCAATGAAGTGCGCTGCGCGGTTTGCCTGGACGGGAGCCAAGTCGCGATGGCCAATACGATCAATGCCGCTGTCATTACCAGCCATATCCAGAGGTGCCGTGGCCGTTTCCTGGGTTGAAGTGCTGCGAGAACCTCCTCCACGGTTTTGAAACGGTCGGCTGGCAGCGGCTGGAGGCACCGAAGAATGACCCGCTCCCAGCGACGCTCAAGCTTTTGACTCGGGAGCTTGACGAGAGACTTCGCGCTCGAGGAACCTTGATTTTCACGTATAGGTCGCGAGCCCGTCAGCATTTCGCAGATGACAACACCAAAGGAGTACTCGTCGGCGAGGAAGGTGACCTCGCCTGTTTCCATCTGTTCGGGCGCCATGAAGCCTGGGGTGCCTTGTCCGCCATTTTCCCGAATTCTATCGTCTCGATAAAGGACATTGAGCGCCAGCCCACGGTCCGTGATGACAGCCCGAAGCTGGCCCGGATTCGAACTCGTCAGCATGATATTTCTTGTGTTCAAATCCCTGTGAATGACACCAAGCGAGTGTGCCGCGCTAAGGCCATGAACTACCTGTTCAATCAGTTCCAGGGCCGCTGCGGGTTCGATCGGCCCATGATGCCGGATATATTCGCTAAGAGTGAAGCCCTCAAGGAATTCCATACTCAAGAACCAAACTTTGTCTTGATTAGTCTCTTGATGGCAGAAGAGTTCGTGCACACGACAGACGTTGGGATGAGAGATGGCTCGCGCCTGCTTTACTTCACGCCTGAAGCGCTCGAGAATCTCTGCGTTATTCGCTAATTCCGGACGGACCGTCTTTATCGCAAACCTCTCTTTGAGCTCAGAGTCCCACGCCTCATAAACCTCTCCCATTCCACCGCGAGCAATAAAGCGGTTTACGGTGAAGCGCCCGCCAACGATCATGGAGGGTTGAAAGTGACCGAAGGGCGCCGCCATGGGCGGCGGTGCGGTTGAGGGGTCGAGACGGATTTCAGCGCGTTCGGCAAGCTCCTTTACCGCAAAGTGAAAAAGAGGTGACTTCTCAAGAAAGCTTCCGGCCTGCTCATCGGCAAGAAGCAGGTCTTCTACAGGACCGCGCAGTTCTGGTGAGTTCGCGCAAACACTATCCAGAAATGCTTTGCGGACCTCGGGGGTCGGGCAAGAGCGGCCTCAAACAGTTCTTCGACGGAATACTGTCTACTGGGCATTCGTTCCCATCCAGAGTCTAGCGGCGTGAAAAGCTCTTGCACGTCTAAAGTGATCTCATGGGCCCAAACGTGACGGACGAAATGAAGTTTTCTGGCCTAACCTAATTGGTGGCCGAAAACTGATCTTCAGCCTTAATGGATCTAGGCAACTTCTCCTCGTCTCGCCGCTAATCATGACACACTATAGTCCCGATTTTCAAAGGTTTGCTGATCTGCCTGCGCCTTGCTTCCCAGAAACGCACAAAAGCCATAAGGACTCTGGCAGGGATTTATGGAGGCCACCTTTCAGGGATCGGTTATCAATGCAAGATTTTGCAAATTTGTGGGTGGTCAAAATTGGACGCTGGCTCAGGCTTTCGGCAGACCGTTCGTTAGAAAGCCCATATCATGCGCGCCGCTACCCGCCAAACTCAGTTCGCAGAAAAGCTAAATCAGTGTCTGGCGTAAGGTATGAAGAGAACGAAGGAACTCCTGGACGGAGGCCGTTTTGGAAGAAAATGCCGGGCAGGTCACGCAGCTTCTGAAAGCAATGCGAACCGGGGACGAACGTGCGGCGGAGGAACTTCTGCCACTCGTATACCAGGAATTGCACCGACTGGCGAGATCATACATGCGAGGCGAGAGAGCGGAACACACGCTGCAGCCGACGGCATTGATCAATGAGGCTTATCTCCGACTGGCGCAAGGTGACATCGACTGGCAGAATCGTGAGCACTTCATCGGAGTAGCAGCGCGTGTGATGCGGCGTGTGCTTGTGGACTATGCTCGGCAGCACAACGCGAAAATACGGGGTGGTGGACTGAAGCGCGTTGAATTGGAGGAGTGGCTTGCCATTTCGCCGGAGCGGATAGACGAAGTAGTATCACTTGACGAGGCGCTGAGCAGACTGGCGGAGAAGAACCCACGACAAGCTCGCGTGGTGGAACTGCGCTACTTCGGAGGACTCTCGTTCGAGCAAATAGCTGCATTACTCGGATTTGCGGAACGATCTGTGAAGCGCGATTGGGCGGTGGCGAGAGTCTGGCTTTATCGAGAGCTGCGGCCGAGCGCGGACGGCTCGCATAAAACCGGCGGAACTGAAAAATAGTCGGTATGCCATTAAGCGATCACAATCACCCCATCGTCATTCCAGGTCGCTCCAAAACGGACAACATCTTGTTGCAATTTCATCAACGTCGGAATCTAAGGCCTCCCCTTGTGGTTATCTTTCGCAGAGCTTTCAGATATCACTCGACTATCAAAAAATCGAATCTGATGTTGTTTGCTGAGTTGGATTCTGATGAACTTCTCGCTTGATTAAGCGATCGATCT
>CAVRHK010000043.1:0-98594 GCA_963720955.1 uncultured Acidobacteriaceae bacterium
GCTAGAAGAGCCAGGGCCAGATGTTTGGGCATTCTCTTTTTTAGCACGGCTACGTTTTTCAGGGCAGCGTAATGGTGGGGTCGTCGAGGTGTTCGCGGAGTAGACGCTGGATGAGCGTCTTGAGGTCTTCGCCGGTCTTTGGTAGGGCGAAGGCGTGAGCGGCTTCCGACCAGTCGAGCTTGAAGCTCGTGGCTTGGGCGGAGATCCAGACCTGGCGTATCGGCGTGTTTGGAGTGATGACGAATTTGGATGAGCCGTTTTCAAAGATGATGTTCATGACGCCGTTGTTGTCTTCGAATTCGAAGGTGCCGTCATCGTCTTCGGCTGCGATGAGAGATTGCTTGAGCGCCTCGAGGGCGGTGTCGGATTCGCGGCGGAAGGTTGCTTCGTCGATCATGAATTTAGTGTAAGGGCAGGGAGTAGAGAATAGGGAGCAACAGTATCGGGGATGGTATGGGTGGAAGGTAGAATTGTTGTATGGGCTTGGCTGAACGGGTGTCTGGCCGCTGAATTTATCTGTTTATCTATCTGGGGAGCGGGATCTTTGCACAAGATTATCTTTTTTTTGATTTTTATGGGGGTGTTTCCGTTTGCCGTTGAGGCAGAGGATGACATCGAGAGCTTTGGCGATAAGTGGCAGGCTCGGGCTACACGGACACAGGCGAAACAGCCTAAATGGAGCGTTCCTATGGTCGCGCCGTTTCCGATGCTGGCGCAGGTCTATCGTACGGACTTTACGCGCCAGATTACGCCGACGGGCGCCCAGAACTGGAATCTGGGAACGGGTAAAGGTTTCAATTTGATTCCGTTTGCGAATACGCAGGTGGATATTCTGACGCCAGGTTATCTGCTCCGTGGTGACGGCAATTTAGATGGGTTTGGGGATGTGGCATTTCTGGCGAAGTACCGGTTTCTTTCCGCCAACGAGCAGCATGGCAACTACATCATGAGTGGAGCGGTGGGTTGGACGCTTCCTACGGGTAGTCACAAGAATGGAGCGACAACGGCAGTGATTACACCGACGCTGTTGGCCGGTAAGGGCTTCGGCCGGTTCGCTGTGATGACTAGCCTGGGCGGGGGACTGCCGACATCCGATGCGCGGACGAATGGACGGACGATCCATGCGAATACGGTGGTGCAGTATCACCTGGGCAAGTACTTCTGGCCTGAGGTGGAGTTCAACACGACCAGCTATATGGGTGGGGCGCGGGATGGGAAGACGCAGACGTTCATCACACCGGGACTGATGGTGGGGAAATTTGCCCTGCGACCGGAGAGCGCGAAGAGCCGGATGGGCGTGGCGGCGGGCGTGGCCTTTCAGACGGCGTTGACGAGTTTTCATACCTACAACAATGCGGTGGTGGTGAGCTTGAGGTTTGGGTTTTAGGTTCGCGACAAGTTTAACTAGTCGAGCTGCTGCGAGGATGTCGGCAGGTTCGGGGCGGACACGGAAGTCGGCGTGGGCTTCGGCGAAGCGAATGGTGTTGGTGCGGTCGATGACGAAGACGGCGGGGAGGGGGAGGCGCCAGCTTGCTTCGGTGGCGTTGTGGTAGCTGAGGCCGGCGTTGTTGAAGGGAATGTTGATGAGGATGGATTGGAAGTAGCGGCGATGCTCCGCGGGGATGGTGTAGGCGATGCCGAATTTTTCGGCGATGGTGGCACCGGGGTCGGAGAGCAGAGGGTAGGGGAGGCCGTGCTGCTGGAGGGTGAAGTTGTTCTGGCGGGTGGTCTGGGGGGAGATGGCCACGAAGAGAGCGCCGCGTTCGCGGAGTTGTGAGTGGAGTTCGCGCCAGGCTTCGAGTTCCGTGACGCAGTAGGGGTCCCAGCGACCGCGAAAGAAGTTGATGACGAGCGGGCCCAGGGCGACGAGGTCGGCGGAGTTGACGGGTTTGTGCGTGAGGGCGTCTTCGAGGATGAAGGCGGGAGCCTGCGATCCTATCTTTCAGGACGCGGTCTTCGATGCCGGTGTTGAAGAGGTCTTCGGTCGCCTTTTCGGAGATGGCTAGACGCTCGGGCTGGACGAGGGCGCGGGTGTTCTGGGTGATGCGGTCGAGTTGATCTTGCAGAGGCTCTTTTGTATGAGTCGACATGGCACCCCCTCCCTACCTGAAGTGTGTCAAAGTCTTCGAATAAAAGACTTTAAGTCTGGACTTCGGTCAGAAAGCTAATGGCTTAAATGTTTCAGTCCGGCACGAGCCGGACTGGTTGATGGCTGAGTTAATTATATCGGAGGTGTCAAGGTTTGGCCCGGTTCGGGAGTGGACCAGTTTGAGTAATCCGCCGTCAGCGGAGTTCGCCTATTCGCATCGTAACGATGTGCTGGGATCAATGCGGGAAGCGCGTCGCGCTGGGATATAGCTGGCGAAAAAAGCGATACAAGCCAGAAGAGCGGGAACGGCGATAAACGTCACGACATCGGTGACTCCGACACCGAAAAGCAGCGAGCGCATCAGGCGGCTGACTACCAGCGCACCCCCGATGCCGATACCGACTCCCCAAAAGGCCAGCGTCATTCCGCCGCGAACGATCAGTGTCATGATGTTCGCTGGTGTGGCGCCAAGCGCCAGCCGGATGCCCACTTCGCGGGTGCCCTGGCCAACCAGATAGGCAATGAGTCCGTAAATTCCAATCACTGCGAGCCCAAGCGAAATTGCTGCAAATATCCCGAGCACCAGCATGGTGAAACGACGGCGGGCGAGAGATTTGTCGAAGCGCTCCTGCATTGTGCTCACGTTGTAGAGCGGAAGATCAGGGTTGAGTTCGTGAATTTGCTGCTTGACTGCGGCGGCGAGCGCAACCGGATCGTTGCTGCTCCGCATTACGACGTTCATGGCGCGTGTTACGTATTGCGTTTGAGGAAGGTAAAACGCTATGCGCGAGTCTGCGTCGAGGGTGTATTGCTTCACCCGGCCAACCACGCCGACAACGGTGATCCAGGGAGAGCTTGTCTCGCTGATGCCTCCGATGTGGAAGCGCTTGCCGACCGGGTCCTGGTTTGGCCAGAGTTGTTGCGCCATGTAGTCGTCGACAATCGCTACACGGGGTTTGTCGGCGACATCATCGTCGTTAAATAACCGGCCCTCGCGAAGGGGTATTTCCATTGCCTGGAAATAGTGTCCGCTGACCATGCGGGTATCGGCATTGATGAACTTCTCGCCCGGCGGCGGCACTCGTCCCTCGACGGTGATCGGTCCCCAGGCAAACATCTGGCTCAGCGGCAGCGATGTGACGGCCCCTGCCGAGGTGACGCCGGGCAAGTTTTCCAGCCGCTGCCAAAGCTCGTGATAGGCAGCGAGAACCGCCACCTTGTCTTTGTATCGCTCGCCTGTCATGGTCAGTTCAAGGGTGAGGACATTACGAGGATTGAAGCCGGGATTTACGTCGCGTACACGAGCAAAGCTGCGAATGAGCAGGCCGGCACCAATCAACAGCATCGCGCAAAGCGCAATCTCGGCGATCACCAGCGAGCGGCGAAGATTGATTCCTCGTCCCCAGATCGCGCTGACGCCGGACGAAGTGCGACTCGTGTCCTGCAGAGCGGTTTGCACGTCGAGCCGGGAAGCCCGCAGCGCCGGCGCCAGTCCAAACAGAATCGCCGACAAGACACAAACCACGAACGTGAACGCAAGAGCGGCCAGACCAATGCCGACATCGTTCACTCTTGGAACGCTCTGCGGACCAAGCAGCCGTACCCAGTGCAACGCAAGAAATGCCACAGCGATGCCCAACGCGCCACCGGCGAACGCAAGCAACACGCTTTCGGTCAGCAACTGGCGAACGATCCGCACGCGGCTTGCACCCAGCGCGGTGCGCACTGCGATTTCCTTTTGCCGCGCGACGGCACGCGACAGTTGCAGGTTCGCCAGGTTCACGCACGCGATCAGCAGGACAAAGCCAACCGCTCCGAGCAACAGGTACAACGTGCGCCGAACGTTGCCTACCACTTGCTCGAGGAGCGGCACGATACCGAACGTCAGGCCGCCGTTGGGCGGATACACTTCGGGAAATTCATGCCGCAGGCGCGCCGTAATGGTATCCATTTCGGCCTGTGCCTGTTGTACGGAAACCCCTGGCTTCAGCTTGCCCAGGATGTTGTAGTCTTCGTGATCGCGATTCTGGGCGGCGTTGGCAGGGAGAGGAAGCGGCAGCAATATCTCGGCCTGCTCCGCGCCGTCCAATGTCGGCATCACCTCGCGAGGCAGCGAAAACGAGCGTGGCATTACGCCGACAATTTCGTACGGCACGCCGTTCAGCATGATCTTCTTGCCAAGAATGCCGGGATCGGAGCCAAAGCGCCGCGCCCATGTTCCGTAACTGAGCACGGCGGTGGCCGTTCGGCCCGGCAGGTCCTCATCGGGAACAAACAATCGCCCGAGAGCTGCGCGCTGTCCCAGCATGGGTAGCAAACTCGACGAGACTCGGATCGTACCAACGCGCTCCGGTTCGCCCGAGCCGGTGAGGTTGTAGTTGCCGCCGATGGCTATCGCGACCTGCTCAAAGCCATGATGGCCGTTCTTGATGTCGAAGTATTGTGCGGTGGAAAACCAGTCTTCCGTTATGTTCAGGCCAGGAGAGCGGTTCCAGAGTATGACTAACCGTCCAGCATCTTTGTACGGAAGTGGACGAAGCAACAGCCCATCGACGATGCTGAAGATGGCGGTATTCGCGCCGATTCCGATGGCCAACGAGAGTATCGCCGCCACGGTGAAGGCGGGTGCAGCGGCCAGAGCACGAAGAGCGTGCCGCACATCTTGTAGCAAAATGCTCATGCAGACAGTGATGGTCTCTGACGGCCAATGTACTCCAACAGATGGACAAGGCGCACGACGGAAAGCAGCCCGCAGGAGGCGGGCGTCTACAACATGGTTAATTGCTCTACTCTACATGGAGCCTGCCATTTGCATGGATGAGTCGTGGCACTGCGGCTTTGGGGCTGCTGTTTTTTTGGCTGCTACGGTTTTGTTGTGGGTCGCGTTGCTGGCCACTGGAGCGCTCTTCATCTCTTTGATTAGAGTGACGAGTCGGGTGAAGCCCTGTTCGCGGGCAGCTTTATTGGCGGGCGAGGCGTCGGGCGCTTCGCCAGCTCGCATGAAGCCGTGGCCTGCGCCTTCGTAGGTGACGGGATCGTACTTCTTGCCCGCGGCCTTCATCGCGTCGGTAGTGGCGGGGATGGTGGCGCCGATGCGGGCGTCGTTGCCGGCATAGAAGCCATAGACGGGCGCGGTGATCGTGGTGACGTCAGACGGGCCGGAGCCGTAGAAGACAAAGGCGGCGGAGAGGTCTTTGCGGTGAGTGGCGAAGGCAAAGGTCTTGCTGCCACCCCAGCAGAAGCCTGCGACGGCGATCTTTCCGTTTGCGGCGGGAATCTTCTTGGCGTAGTCGGCCGCAGCGTCGAGGTCGGCTGTGACGACTGTGGCGTCAAGACCGGAGACGGCTTTGGTGGTGGCGTCCATGCTGGCGAAGGAATCGGAGCCGCCGTTGTTGGGACCGAAGCCGGTGAGGAGATCGGGCGCTACGACGATGAAGCCTTGTCCGGCGAGTTCGTCGGCCATCTCTTTGGCCCAGTCGCTTAGGCCGAAGATTTCGTGGATGAGGACGATGGCGGGCGCTTTGGTTTTGACCTCGGGGTAGACGACGAAGGCCTGAACGGTGCGGTCGCCGTGCTTGAGGGCGACGTACTCGTGGTGGCGGGGCGAGGCGTCTAAGCGGGCCTTGGCCCAGTCCTGCGCGTGGAGGGACGTGGAGGCGAAAGAGAGGGATAGAGCGAGGGCGAGGAAGAGCAGAACTGGTCGGCGCATGGGAGGAGTGTAGTCTGCGGAGCATGGCTCGACAAGACGGCGGAAGTAAAATTTTGGTCAGGCTGTGAGGGTGAGTAATTTTCGCGTAGCTCGTGATTCAGGAGGAGTGTAACTTCCTCCAAGCCCGCCGCAAGGTACTAATGTTTTGATTGCAGTAAGCCTTTTGTGTAGTACCCTCGATTGAATTCACCAATTGAGTTGTCTCGGTGCCAACCTCGCGTCAGGTGCAAAGTGAAGACTGATCGTTGGTTCTACAGTGCCGCAGGCGCCAGCTTTCTGCTGCTGATGCTGGTAGGTTTCCGCTTCTTCGTCACCAGCGGCACCGGCGATGGCGGCAGGGTGATCGATCCAGCCATCTTCCGCCTCGACCTTATCCATGGCCTCGCCATTGCGGCGTGGTACGTGCTCTTCTTCAGCCAGTCTTTGTTGATAAGTCCGTGCGCAGCCGCCGACTCCATTTTAAGCTTGGCTGGAGTGTAGTCGCCGTCGCTTTGGCGATTGTGGTCACGGGACCCATGGTCGCCATCCGCTCGGTGCAGGTCACGCCATCAGACTTCCACTTCTTCGGAATGCACTATTATCGGTTTCTGCTGGTGATGTTTACAGAGATTGCGCTTTTTGCCACCTTTGTGACGATAGGGATCTTCACTCGCAAGAAGCCGAGGATTCACCGTGCTTCGATGGTCTTGGCCAGCCTTTGCCTGTTGGGTGGCGCTACTGCCCGCATGCCATTTCTACAAGCAGTCTTCGGTGCTACTGGCTGGATCGGCCTCTTCGGACCGGTCTTCTGCATCGGCGCGTTGCTGCTGCTCATCCGCTGCGCCCTGACCCGCAGCTTCGATCGTTGGTTCGCCATGGGCTATGCCTTTCTGGTCATCATGATTATCGCGTCTGAGAAACTGGCGCTGACCGAGGCATGGGGTGCCGTGGCCACCGCGATCCTCAAACTCTAGATTCCGGCACGCGCCTCAGCTAAGGCGGAGGCCCGTAGCCCTAGCTCTTATACTTCGCGTATGGAGAAGTTTCGACTGCGAGTGGCGACGGCGGAGGATGTGGCGGAGATCCGTGAGCTGATTGAGGCGTCGGTGCGCGGGTTGCAGGCGCGGGACTACTCGCCTGCTCAGATCGACGCGGCGTTAGCTACGGTGTTTACGGTGGACAGCCGGTTGATTGCGGACGGGACTTACTTTGTGGCTTTCGATGAATGCGACGAGTTGGCTGGATGTGGTGGATGGAGTTTTCGGAAGACACTGTATGGGGGAGACCATCAGGTCGAGACGATCGAACCGGAGAAGCTTGACCCTGAGGTCGATGCAGCGAAGGTTCGTGCGATCTTCGTGCATCCGAAGTTTGCGCGGATGGGGCTGGGGAGCATGATTCTAGACGCTGCGGAACGTGCTGCTGTCGCCATGGGTTTTCGGCGGTTTGAGATGGGAAGCACGTTGACCGGTGTGGCGCTTTATCGTTTGCAAGGGTATCGGGAGATGGGACGGATTGCCGTGCCGGTGGGGGACGGGGAGAGGATTTTGGTGGTGCGCATGGTGAAGGAGGCTGATAGTCCTCACTGATGTTTGTTCATGTGGTGGTGAGTTTCAGGGTGATGCCGATGTCGGCGGTAGGTGGCCGATTAGTGGGAAGGGTTACGTTGAGGGCGGTGGGCTCTTGCGAGAATTTCAGGTTTTGATTTTGGCCGAGTAGCGTGGCGCTGGTGATTTTTGGCGGATTCTGCGCGCTGCCTGTTCCCAGGGACGGGATGACTGCGGTGGTTTCGGGCCAGCCTTGAACGAAGGCGTAGATGGTGGAGCCTTTGGTGGTGAAGCGAATGTCCGAGGCGGTGAGGTCGGGCTTCTTGCCTTCGTTGGGATCGAACTCTTTGCCGTTGGGCGCGATGACTACTTTGGTGGATGGGCCTTCGCCGTAGATCTTCCAAGGGCGAGTGGCGTAGATGCCTTCGCTGTTGACGGCCATCCATGCGGTGATGCCGGCGAGGACCTCGCGTTCGGCGAAGTCGAGTTCGCCGGAGTTGGGGAGAGGGAAGTTGAGGAGGAGGTTGCCGTTCTTGCTGACGATGTCGACTAGCAGGTCGATGACTTTCTTTGGGGCCTTGTAGGCGACGCCGCGTTTGTAGTGCCAATCTCCGATGCAGGTGTCGGTTTGCCAGGGGGAGGCGGAGATGCCGTCGAGGACGCCACGCTCGCGGTCGAGGGCGCAGGTGCCGATGGTGCAGTTGTCTGCCTGTCTTGCTGAAGTAGATGGATTCGACTTTGCCGTTGTGTTTGGCGGCGCTGACGTTATAGAGCTCGGCGACGGTGGAGTAGCCGTATTCGTCGAAGGGGATGCCGCCGTCGGTGTAGAGAAGATCGGGCTGGTACTGGTCGATGAGGTCCTTGATGCGATGGAAGTACTGCAGCTTCCATCGGTCGGGGGCGACGCGGCCCATGGCCTGCGCGGTCTTGGCGAAGTCGGCGGGCTGGCCGGAGTAGTCGTGGTAGAGATCGGCGAAGGCGGGGTCGGAGCCGTCGTAGGGGACACCGGCGAGCGGGCCGGTGGTGTCGCTCGTGTGCGCGGGCGCTAGCCAGTCGTAGGAGTTGGAGAGGTGTTCGCTGACGCCGAAGCGGAGGCCGCGCTTGCGGGCCGCGGTGGCCCAGGTGCCGACGATGTCGCGTTTCGGACCGGAAGCTACAGCGTTCCAGCGAGGCTGGTACTTGGAGTTCCACATGTCGTAGTTGTCGTGGTGGACGCCCATGGAGAAGAAGTATTTTGCGCCGGCTTTGGCGTAGAGGTCCATGAGGTGGTCGGGGTCCCAGCGCGCGGCTTTGAATTGAGGGATGAGGTCTTTGTAGCCGAACTTCGAAGGGTGACCGTAGGTTTCAACGTGGTAGTTGTATTGGGCGGAGCCCTGGATGTACATGTTGCGGGCGTACCAGTCGCCGTACTCGACGCTGGACTGCGGGCCCCAGTGGGCCCAGATGCCGAACTTGGCGTCGTTGAACCAGGCGGGGAATCGGTAGGCCTGGAGGGAGGATGCGGTGCCGGTGAAGGGGCCGGGGGTGACGGCGATCTGGTTTTGCTGGGCGTAGGCAGAGCGGAGCGCGGGTGCTGCAGCGGCGAGGAGAGTGAGCGCCTGGCGGCGTGTGATTCGCATCGAGCCAATGTAGTGTTTGGGTTGGGGAGATGCAAGTTGGAGGATCTGAGGCTGTTGCTGAGAGTGGCTTGCGTGTAGTCTTCAGGTGGATGGAGGGTGATTGATGGTTGAGATGCCGATGATTGCGAAGGGTGCGGATGAGTTGTATCTGCTGCCGGGGATGTCGAATCGGCATGGACTGGTGGCGGGGGCGACGGGGACGGGAAAGACGGTGACGCTGCAGGTGATGGCGGAGGCGTTGAGCTCGATTGGGGTGCCGGTGTTTGCGGCGGATGTGAAGGGGGATCTGTCGGGGATATCGCAGGCGGGGAAGAGCTCGCCGAAGTTCGATGCGCGGGTGAAGGCGCTGGGACTTGGGTGATTGGAGTTTTGCCGGATGTCCGGTGGTGTTCTGGGATGTGTTTGGGAAGCAGGGGCATCCGGTGCGGGCGACGGTGAGCGAGATGGGGCCGCTGTTGTTGAGCCGGATTCTGAACCTGAACGATACGCAGTCTGGCGTGTTGACGCTGGTGTTCAAGATCGCCGATGACAGCGGGATGCTGCTGCTGGATATGAAGGACATGCAGGCGATGCTGCAGCATGTTGGAGATAACTCGAAGGAGTATCAGACGCAGTATGGGAATATTTCGGCGGCTAGTATTGGGGCGATTCAGCGGGGGCTGGTGGCGCTGGGACAGCAGGGAGGCGATCAGTTCTTTGGCGAGCCTGCGCTGAATATTGAGGACCTGCTGCAGACGGATGCGAGTGGCAAAGGTGTGGTGAATATTCTGGCGGCGGATCAGTTGCTGCAGTCGCCGCAGCTGTATGCGACGTTTCTGCTTTGGCTGATGAGTGAGTTGTTTGAGAAGTTGCCGGAGGTGGGTGATCTGGAGAAGCCGAAGCTGGTTTTCTTCTTTGATGAGGCTCATCTTTTGTTCAATGATCTGCCTTCGGTTTTGCAGAATCGGATTGAGCAGGTGGTGCGGTTGATTCGGTCGAAGGGGGTGGGGGTGTACTTTGTGACGCAGAACCCGATCGATGTGCCGGATACGGTGCTGGGGCAGTTGGGGAATCGGGTGCAACATGCGCTGCGGGCGTTCTCGCCGAAGGATCAGAAGGCGGTGAAGGCTGCGGCGCAGACGTTCCGGGCGAATCCGAAGGTGAATGTGGAGGCGGTGATTACGGAGATGGGTGTTGGTGAGGCGCTGGTTTCGTTTCTGGATGAGAAAGGGATTCCGGGAATGGTGGAGCGGGCGATGGTGATGCCTCCGCATAGCCAGATTGGGCCGATTACGCCGGAGCAGAGGGCGGCGATTATTAAAAGTTCGGTGGTGGCGGGGGTTTATGAGACGGTGGTGGACCGGGAGTCGGCTTATGAGAGGTTGAAGGGGAAGGTTGTGGCTTCCGGTGGTGGGGCTGCGGCTCCGGCTCCCGCTGGTGGAACTGCGGGTGTCTCCGGTGGTGGGTGGTTGGAGTCGGCGGGGACGGCGCTTGGTGGTGTGCTGGGTTCGGGTGGTTCGCGGCGCGGCGATACGGTGGTGCAGGCGATGGTGAAGAGTGCGGCGCGGACGATGGGGAGTACCGTCGGGCGGCAGATTATTCGTGGAGTGTTGGGGTCGTTGCTGGGCGGGTCTTCTTCGAGACGATAGGTCTTCGGGGCGTTGGCTGGTCACCCATTCTTCGCACACCTCCGCCAGGGTGCGAAGAATGAGTGATCCGCTGTTAGCTGCTAGATGACCTTCATCAAGAGGAGAATGAGAACGATGAGGAGGATGAGGCTGATGCCTCCTCCGCCGTAGTAGCCGAGCCCTGGTCCCATGCGATAACCACCAAAGCCAAACACAAGAATCAAAACGATCAGAAGGATAAGCATTTGTTGTTTTCTCCGTACGGCGAAGATTCGCCATATGGTGGTGTGATGCGGGTTTTATTGCAAACGCTATGAAAATTGGTTTGTGGACTGGGTTGCCTGAGCTCTTGTGCGATTTTCAGTAAGGGCCCCCCCCATATGCCGCGCGTAAGCTACTTATTTTCATTGATTTACGAGCGATCGATGTCTGCAAAATATTGATGGCAAAGGGGTTGCGTCCAAATTAGTCTTCCATAAGGGTTTACGGGTTGTTTGCCGGATCAAAAGCGGCTTTCCCCGTTGCATTGGGATCACCTATTTAAAGAATAGCAGAGTCGAGGGGGTAAACACGCCACGCGAAAACCCGCGTCTGGAGCGGCTTTTCGCGCATATGGGGCTTGACATGCGATTTTGCTGGTGTTTTCGCAGAATTTATTTTTTTTCCGGAGGCCGCTTCACGAGGCTTTCGGTAGCGGTTTACCGATCTCCCAGTGGTGGCTGTATGGATCGACCAAGCGGCCTATGCGCCAGCCGTATTGGTTGGCGACGGGCCAAACCATGGTGGCTCCGGCGGCGATTGCACGATTGAAGGATACATCGGGGTCCGCGACGGTGAGGATCATGCGCGTGGTGCTACCGCCGATGGTTTCGGGGCTGAAGTTCTGGTTTTCCGGAGACTCGTCGGCGAGCCAGAATTCGGCTCCGTCCACGGAGAGTCGAGCGACTACGCGGCCGCTTTCGTCTCCGTGGCGGAAGATCTCGGTAGCTCCGAATGCTGCTTTGTAGAAGTCGATCGCCTTTGCGCCGTTTCGAACAGAGAGCATCGGGGCTATGGAGGTCATGGAACGCCTTTCTTTGATCGATCTTCAGGCGATCGTCAGGGTGTTGACGGCGCGTTTGAACTGCTTGCCGATGTGCGCTGCAAAGGCAGAGGAGGCCGCGCTTACACTGCCGATTTCGCCGCCACTGTTGAAGTCATGAGCGCCGTGACGAGTGATGTTTTCCGGCGGTTTCGCTTTGATGAAGAATAGCGTGATCCAGAGCATGGCGGTGTTCTGCTCGCTTGTGCCGCAGCTTACGCGTTTCACGCTGGAGTAGTTGGCTATGTGGTTGTCCTTGTCCAGACTTTGCCGCCCTCTATCTGCCAGAGTCCCGCGACGTCAGTCACATTGTTGAGGCATTCACGAAGTAAGGTGTAGGTCAGACTCATATGCTGCCTTCTTTCTTTAAGGTCAGGCTTCTGGTTCGCCGGTTTGTCTTCAGGCTCGCGCCGAACCCTTTGGCGGGTTGATTCTTTTGAGCGTGAAGAGAGTTGTCGGGTCCCGGGAGTCGTCCTTCAGTCGCACGTCAAGCAACCATGTTGCCAGGTTCATCGAGGTGCATCTCTTTCGACGTTATTCCTATTGTGAGGACGGATCGCGTGCCGTATCGCTGTATGTTCAAAATCTTTGCGTTGTCATCACAGCTTGTTATGGCCTAGTCGGCTATCCTTCATGTTCGGGAACTTCTAAGGCCTTTTGGGCGGACTTGAGAACGTTCAGTGTGTTTCGATCCGGGGCGCCATCGCGAAATGCTTCGACTATGTTGATTGCGCTCATGATGACCCTGGACAACTGTTCACGGTTGTCGCCGCCGATATCACGGACCGCCTGCATGAGTGCCACGGAGGTCTGATAGAAGATAAACGGCGTCTCCTGCGAGAAGCGCTGGCCGAGCCATTCGATGTAGCGGCGGTCGGGGGATATCTGGAGGATGACGATGGCGCAGAGCCGGATGCCGGGCGAGGTTTTGTTTTCGCTGAACTCGTTCAGGAAAGGTTTGGCGGCGATAGCAAGGGTTCGCATGCGGGCGACAACTGCATTCATGGCTCCGGTGCGGTCCTTACCCGAGGGCATGGTGGCGCGGGTGGACTCGTACTCGGCTGCGAGCGCTAGCATCTTTTGACGGACGGATTCGGTGAGATTGTCGCGGGCGGGTTGGTTTGTGACCGATGAGATGAGGGTGTCGACGCGCGCTGCGGCGAGGGCTTCGCGTTTCGGGATCTCGGGGGTCTTGTGAGGGTCGGCCTGTGCAGCGGCTTTTTCGACCTCGTGGTCGATGGAGTTCTCGACGGTCTTTTCGACCTCGACCTGCCAGATCTTGATCTTGTTAGCGGATTCGGCAAGGAGAACGAGGGCCGAGAGGACTCGGCCGATGCGTTGGCGTTGAGTCAGGACGCAGATAAGGAGCGTTGCAGGCCAAATAAGGACCGCGATGAGCTTTGTGATCTCGGCCATAGTACTTTCGTGGGTAGTCGCGTCGATCATGGCGAGAGGATACTGGATTTGTCGGATTAGCGGAATGGAAGCGGTTCGCGCTTCGCGCGAACTCCCACGCCTCAGTGTCGAGATCTGGACATCCAATTCTGTGGCTCAAACAAGATGTGGGCCACCCACTACCTGATGCACGAAGATCAAACTGGATGGATGCGGGGCATTCGCCGGCAGTAGAATTCGTACGCTGGATTGTGGAGAATCACATGGCAGAAGACGTGAAGGGGATACCCGAGGGCGCTTCGGTCGTGATACCGAGGTTGTTTTGCCGCGATGTTGTGGCTGAGATTGATTTCTGCAATAAGACGTTTGGCGCTGTCGAGCGGGTGCGCAGGCCTGGTCCGGACGGGACTGTGGCCCATGCGTTGATGACGATTGGGCCGGCGATGATCATGATTGAGGCGGAGTGGCCGGGGCTGACGAGCCGCGCGCCCACAGTGGACGGCAGCTCGCCGGTGGTGATCTACGTTTATGTTGAGGACGTAGACAAAACGGTGGAGCGTGCGGTAGCCGGCGGGGCGAAGGTCCTGTTTCCGGTAGCGAACCAGTTCTGGGGCGACCGCATCGGCTGGGTGATGGATCCGGCGGGGCATGTATGGACCGTCGCCACGCACATCGAAGAGACTAGCGAGGGAGAGAGACGGGACCGGTGGTCTGGCATTCTGGCGAAGTCGGATCCCGCGGCTGCTGCGGACTCTTCTTGAGATGGCTGCAAGAGTTGGTCAACGTAGGCGTCCTTCCTCGGGAACGACAAGTTATGATGCGGTGAGCAGTCGCTTGCGGCACTCGGTGTTGAGGAGCAGTAAACGAACACACAGGGGGAGTCCTTTTGCTAGCGAAAGAGGCGCTCGATGTTTTGGGGTTGGGGAGCGGCGCGACTCCACTCGAGATTAAAGAGGCGTATCGAGATTTGGTGAAGGTATGGCACCCCGATCGCTTTGGGAGTGACGCTCGGTTGCGTCAGAAGGCAGAGGACAAGCTCAAACAGATCATTAACGCGTACATGGTGCTCCAGTCTGATCAGAGGAAGGACGGCACACATACGGACGAACCAGAGAAGGCCGCCAGTTCGATCACAGAGGATGCGGTCTCACGTAGCTCCTCCTCATCTCCGGTTCCGAAGAGGGGTCGTACAAGATGGAACAGAGGTTCGATTAGCGTTGGCTGGCTTTACGGTTGTGTGGGGATATCGCTGGGGCTGATGGCTGGTTATGTTGCGCTCGAACATGGGTCAATGCCGGGTGCGAGATCTACCACCGGTTCCGTAAAAGAGGTGGAAGCCTCAAGCGAGCAGCAGGGGGCTTCGAAGACTACAGGTGCGCCAACGCAAGGAGTCCTCGCCGTGCCGAATGACCCTTCCGCGGAGTTGCCGGGCCGCAAGGATCAGCGGAAGTACTCTGGTCGTGCGACAGAATCTGGGGCAGGGCAGTACCAGGTCCGGTTATTGTCGAGTGCTCAGACTGCGCAGGTGGAAGAGGCCTGTGCGAGTCAAAGAGAACTGCCGGACCAGACGGCTTATCGAAGGTGCCTCAAGGCTCAACTTGATTTAGTTACCAAGGCTTCGCGGGAGCCTGACTTGAGTGCTTTGAATGGGGAGGAGCTTGAATCGATCTTGAGTGCGTGCTCTGAGTCGAAACGTCTTCATGGAACGGGTGGCTACAACCGTTGCCTTACTGCTCAGATGGCTGAGTTGGCGGCGGAGCCGGCGCGACCGGACTTGTCGGGGCTCAGTGAAGCTGATCGAAGTTCGATTGAGGCGGCGTGCAGGAACTCAAAGAATCGGGAGGGCCCGTCCGCCTACAATCGCTGCCGGTTGAGATTGATTAAGCTTTTGGCGGAGTCCAAGTAGTGGGTGCTGGACCGGGCTTCGGGCCCTCCGAGCGATTCTAGGTGCGCCTGGTCTGCCTCCGGCGCAGGTTCAGGGCAGTGACCAAACCGGTGCCGACCAGCAAGAGAGATGCAGGCTCCGGGACTGAGGAAGGCGGATCCGCCGTATAGCTATAGGCAACGGTTCCTATCTCTCCGATGGTGTAGCTGACTGACTCGTTCGTCACTGAGTATGGAAGGATCGTCTCGAAGTTATTTGCGATGATGTCGAACGAGGCTCCCGGATAGGAGTAGTCGATGTACATCAGTCCCAGGAAGAGTGGTTGACCGATGTCGTGGCGCTGAGCGAACTCCCACTTGAAATCCGACAGAGAGTCGGGGGCGGAGGGGAAGTCGAATCCGTAGGAGGTCAGCGTTGGTGGAAATCCGGTGAAGTTCGGATCGATGGAGCCGTCGTAGTGCGCGAAGCCTGTGTAGACCGTGCCGACTGGAATATTGTGAAGATTCTGCTGCTGGGTGATGGTGACGGTGAAGTTGATGGTGTCGGCTTTTGCGAGTGATGCGGCAAAAAAGGAAGCCAGGAGAACAAGGAAGTATTTGTGAAGCCTCATTCGAGGGGCCCTTTCTCTTAGAAGTTTTTTGGGGATGCCGGTTGAATTGGACCGCCCACCAATAATGGTGTCCCTATCTCCCTATAGAGGTCCTAAAGTCTTCTAAGGAGGGATTTAGGTTGGACTTTGAAGATTGTGCTGACAGTGCCGCTGGTTGAGGGTTGGATGTGGCGAGCCGTCTGGTAAGGTGAAGGACTGCGAGCGGAGGGCTTATGCGGGAAGAGGTGATTCGGATTGTCGAGGCTTATATCGATGCGGTTCGGAATAACGACATCGACGCAATCCCGATTCATTCCGATGTGGTGTTCGAAAGTCCGATTAGGAATATCAGAGGCCTTGCTAATTTTCGAAAAGGAATGGAGGAGTTCTTTCCGATTCTTAAGAGCATTGAGGTTTTGCATCTCACAGCTGACGACGACACGTGCGCTGCGGTGCTCAAAGTAGACACAAGCTTCGGACTAATTCCGTTCGTCGAATTCTTCCAAATTTCGGACGGGCAGATTGTTTCTATCCGCGCTTACTACGATCCGCGTCCGATTCTGGAAGGCATGAGCCGGATGTTGGCTTCATAGCCGGATGTGGGCTATCCTCTGTCATTTTGTGTTCAGGCTTCCATCGTAGAGTTGGAACTCGCGGATTGCGGCTGAGCCAGTGGTTGAGAGGAGGTTCAGACGCACGCGCTGGGTTGTGACCGAAGGGAAGAGGTCGATCTTTTTGTGTCCGATGGCTTGGGCGTGGACGAGCGGCTTCCATGCGCCGTCCTGCCATGCGTCGATGCTGTAGTTCTGGATGTGCTGTCCTTCGTTGAGCCATTCCATTGTGACGGCGCGGTCGAAGGTGACGGGCTTGTCGAAGTGGATTTCCAGCACGGCGTGGCGAGGTGGAGCGGACCAGAAGGTGGCCGGGTCGTTGTCGGTTGCCGCGGCTGCCGCTTTGTCTTCGACGGCGCCTGACTCTGCTACGAGGTTGTGCTGGTAGAGACGATGGACCGCTGCTCCGAACTCCTGAAGGCGTTTCACGTCGGCGTCGGGGATGCGACCGGTGTTGTCGGGCGCGAGGCCGAGCATGAGTTGGGCACCACGGCCTACGGTTTCGGTGTAGATGTGAAGCAGCTCCTCGACGGAGTTGAGCGAGCTTTCGTCGTTGGGGTGCCAGAACCAGTGAAGTTTGCGGAGTGGAGTGTCGGCTTCGACTGGTCGCCAGCGGAGGTAGCCGGCGCGGTCGATTACGTTCCAGTTCTCGTAGGGGACGGTGCCGGATTCGGTGCCGACCCAGCGGATGTCGGCGTTTTTGTAGAGGGCGACGTCGGCGAAGACGAGGGTGTTGGGCTGGTAGGTGCGGAGTTCCTGGATGATCTTGTCGAAGTCGTAGGTGCGGCCGGTGCTGCCTGCGCCGTCGAGCCAGAACTCGGTGAGTGGGCCGTAGGTGGTGGCGAGTTCGTCGAGTTGGGCGAGGTAGTACTTGTCGTAGGCGGCGGGGTCGGGATAGCGCGGGTCGTGGCGGTCCCAGGGTGAGAGATAGATGCCGAAGCCGAGGCCGGCTTTGTGGGCGGAGTCGGAGGCCATGCGGACGAGGTCGCCTTTGCCGTCGAGCCAGGGGCTTTTCTTGACGCTGTATTCGGTTTGCTTGCTGGGCCAGAGGGTGAAGCCGTCGTGATGCTTGGCGACGAGGACCGCATAGTTTGCGCCTGCGGATTTCGCGGCTTGCATCCACTGGTCGGTGTCGACGTGCGTGGGATTGAAGACGGAGGGGTCGGCGGTGCCGTCGCCCCACTCGCGGTTGAGGAAGGTGTTGGTGGAGAAGTGGATGATGACGCCGATCTCGAGGTCCTGCCAGGCTGTCTGGGCTGGGGTGGGTTTGATGTCGACGAAGTTCTGGGCGCGTGATGGGGCTATGGCAAGTAGAGCGAGAATGGCGAGGGTGCATCGGCGTAGGAGTTTAGCGCGCATAGATTTGTGCCAGCCGTGTTAGAGTATCTCAACTTCTTCAGGCATCTTATGCGCACTTCCTCCCCTCGACCTGAGGTAAGCATTCGGAGGATCTGATGGCTTCAGCCAGTCAGTCTGTCGTTGTGCGCCCTGTTTCACGGATTCTCGGCCGTGGCGGGTTGGTGGATCGCTACTTCTACTTTTTCATTTCGCTGGTTGTGGCAGGCCTTGTGGTGGCCGGTTTCAGCAGGACGGTCGACCGCTTTCTGATTCACGCCGCTCCGCCGAGGCCGGTGCTTTTGTGGATTCACGGCGCGGCATTTTCCGGGTGGGTGGTTTTCTTTATCCTGCAATCGGCGCTGGTGCGCGTGCGGAAGGTGAGTCTGCACCGGACGCTGGGATGGTTTGGGGCTGTTCTCGGGGCCATGATGGTCACACTGGGTTGTGTGATTGCCGTGGTGATGGGGCGGTTCGATGCGTTGCAACTTCATCAGCCCGACCCCGCATTCCTCAGCATCCCGTTTTTCGACATGCTGGCATTCGGCACGCTGCTTGGGCTGGCGATTGTGTGGCGCGGCAAGCCGGAGCTGCACCGGCGCTTCCTGGTGCTGGCCACGTGCGGCCTGCTCGATGCAGCTTTCGGCCGCTTCGATTATCTGTTCAATCACAGTCTCTTCTTTGTTTGTGTGGATGCGGTGATGCTGCTTGGCGTCGCGCGTGACCTTCTTGTGGATCGGCGTGTGCACAAGGTTTATTTGTATGGGATCCCGGTGTTGGTGATTGGGCAGAACCTGGCGATCTATCTCTGGCGCGGCGCGCCTGGGTGGTGGCTCTCAAGTTGTAAGGAGATTCTTGGCATCTGACCGGCAGGGACATTTAGATATGGGCCGCGTGTCCGAAAGCGCCGCTATTGTTTTGCGCTGGGTTCTGTTACCAGGCCTAGTGCCTCGATCACTGCCGGGTCGGGAGTCGTGTGGCCGTCTTTTTTTGTGACCGCACCGAAGTTGTCCTGGTAATCCCACATGGCCCAGCCGAGGTGATGTTTCTCCATCATGGTTCGCATGTCTTTTAGCCACAGCGCTCGCATGGTGGGGTCGGCGTATGGGCGATGGACACCGAACTCGCCGACGTAGACAGGGGCGTGGTGAAGGTGCGACCAACGCTCGGCGAAGGAGAGGGTGATGTCGATGCGATGTGCGTCCCAGCGGGCGAGGCCGTACTGCTGGACGAAGAACTGTCCGGCGAGGGTGGGTTCCTGTTCGAGGTTTTTCGCGACATTCTCCGGAGTGGAGGGATAGGGGACGTCGCGGAGAGGTTGGACGGCGGGGTCGGTCCAGGTGGCTCCCTGGTGGGTGAAGGCGAAGGGCTCGTAGTCGTGGAAGGTGTAGATGATGTTGGGAAGAGCGAGCGGCTGGAGCGGTAGCAGGTCGTCGAGGCCCGACCATCGGGCTCCGCAGGCGATGATCGTATTGTTGGGCGCGACGTTTCGGATTTGTGCTGCGACAGACGATTGGATGCCCTGCCAGCGGTAGGTGTCGGGTTGCTCGGGTTCGTTCATGATTTCGAAGAAGACGTAGTCGGGATCGAACGATGCGAAGTGAGTTGCGAGAGAGCGCCAGAGCGTGGCGAAGCGCTGCACTGGTTCCTCGCCTTGCAATAGGGACTGTTTGTAACGGGTTTGTGGATGGATATCGATAATGACCGCGAGCTTTTCCTGGATTGCGAGCTTGACGATGGCGTCGAGCTCTTCCACGAAGGCGATGCCATTGTCTTGTTTGCGTTGCCAGGCGAGCAGAGGGTCCGCGTCGATGCTTATTCGGATGTGGTCGAATCCCAGATGGTGGATGAGGCGAATGTCGTCGGCGGTGGTGAAGGTGCGCAGGCGTTGGACGGAGTAGTCGCCTGATTGCGCGAACCAGTCGCTGGTGTTGATGCCGTGGCGGAGATGCTCGGCGCGTTGAAAAGCGAGGTTGTCTGTTTTCTGGGCGTGTGTTGGGGAGGGGTCAGTAGGGCTGGGAACAGGATAGTTGCCAGCAAACGGTGAGAGAGGAGCATGCGTCGTTCTCCTGCGAGCCCTGAGGCTTCAGACAAGTATCGTAGCGCACGGCTTTGGAACAAAATGGTTCGCGCTTTGCGCGAATGCCCAGATCTCAGAATCGATATATGGGTACCGAGTTTGTGGGTTCAATCTAGATGTGGCCCACCCGTCCTTCAGCGATCGATGAGTTGGCCTGGGTGTTCCCCTGTGAAGTATTGCCACGACCACTCAACGATGGCTTCGAATTTGGCGCGTACGACCGTCAGCAGTGCCAGGTGGATGCCTAACCAGGCGGCGAAGGCGACGGGGCCGACGAGTTCATGGTGCTGCTTGCCGAGTTCGGCTATGGCTGCGTTGCGGCCGATCATGGCGAGAATGCCACGATCGGAGTAGACGAAGGGAGTGATGGGTTCACCACTGATGGAGGCGAGGATGTTCCTTGCACACTGCCTGCCAGCTTGCTGCGCGACGGCTGCGAGCTGAGGCAGAGGTTTGCCATCGGAGTCGGTGGCATTGGCCAGATCGCCAATGACGTAGACGTCGTCGAACCCGGGGACGCTGAGGTCGGGTTGTACTTCGAGTCTTCCGTTTGGTTTCCGCGGTGCGGCGGGTTGTGTAGGAACGATTTCGGCTTTGATGCCGGCAGCCCAGATCACTAATTTGGAGGGGATTCGCGAGCCGTCAGAGAGAAGGACCTCGTTCGGTGTGACTTCTTTGACGGCCGTGCCGAGGCGGAGTTGCACGCCATGCTCCTTGAGTGCCGTGACGGCGTAGGTCTGCGATGCGGGCGAAAAGGTGCCAAGGACAGATGGGGCCATTTCGATGAGAAAGACCTGCGCGCGAGCGGGATCGATGTGGCGGAATTCTTTTGGGAGGACACGGGTCAACATGTCGCTAAGGGTGCCGGCCATCTCGACTCCGGTGGGGCCTCCGCCTACGACGACAAAGTTCAGCAGGCCGGCGGGGATGTCGTCGGGTTTGCGATCGGCTGCTTCTAAGGCCTCAAGAATGGCGGAGCGCAGCTTTTCGGCGTCGGTGAGGGTGTAGAGAGGCAGGGTGAATTTGTCGGCTCCCGGGATGCCGAAGAAGTTCACGCGCGATCCGGTCGCAAGGACAAGAAAATCTGCGGAGAAGCTATTGCCAGCGGCAGTATGGACAGTGCGCTGTGCCAGGTCAATGGAGGTGACCTCGTCCATCTGGACATCGACGTTGTCGAAGTTGCGTAGCATGTCGCGCAGGGCGAACGCTGCGTTGGTGGGGGACAGGATGCTGGCTGCTACCTGGTAGAGAAGGGGGTGGAACTGCTGGTAGTTGTTCTTGTCGAGGAGCGTGATGTGGATGTTGTCGTGAGGGGCGAGTTCCAAGGCGCACCTGAGGCCGGCGAAGCCTCCGCCTACTATGACGACGTGCCATGGCGATTGTTGATCGATGCTTTCGGAGTTTTCAGAATCCATAGCGCTCCCCGGCTATTTTTTTCACACAGATAGGATGTTCTACGTAGTGAAGTGGGTGCATTCGGGACACCCGGCCCTGCTTAGGAGATTTTTGGTAGCGGCTTGCCGATCTCCCAGTGGTGGCCGAAGGATCGACGGCCCGGGCGATGTGCAGGTCCTTCGACTCTGCCGTCCGTCTTGGAGGGATTTTATTGTAACTTTGATTGCGAATGAAACTTACGAAGGACGGTTCGCGCTTCGCGCGAATGCCCACTCATGCGATGAGACCGCATGAATGGGGCACCCGCGGTATCGGCAATATTTTATGTGTGGGCCACCCGCCTAGGAGTGGCCCACCCGTCCCTCTCAGTCTGCTTCACCCGGCGAAGTGATGGTCCCATTGAATGAACCGGAGGTGAGGCCGGTATTCAAGTCTGTCAAGCGGTCTACGAAGAAGGTCCCTTTGGCATTCGCGAATCGACCGGTACCACCCGTAATGGTTTGAACTTCCATAATATGGAAGACACCGGGTGTGGACGTCGGTTCACTCGTTCCGGCAGCCGTAGCAAAGATCTCGTCTCCGTTGGCCGCGATGAAGTGAACAGGCCCGGAGCCCGTACCGTCCGCGATGATCACCGTAAACTCCCAAGTCAGCGTAAATCGACCAAGGTGAGTGGCGATTCCGCCGCCGCTCCCATCGGCCACAAATGAAATCGGCGGCGACCCTGGGTTCGTGACGATCGTTTCCGTTGCGTCTAGCGAACCTTTGAAAGGTACGAACTTATCTGCAGCCACCGCCGGGCCGGCGGCGGACCACAGGGAGGTGTTTGCGACGGCTAAAGCGCAGGCGATTATGACGGCAATCGCCATCCTGGTTCGTTTCGAGACACATTGCGTCTGCATTGCCTTACCTCTTCTCGGAGCAAATTGGGTTCCATTGGGGTCGTCGAAGGGCAGAACGTTCCAGTGCGCTCCAACTTTGGGCCGGAATGACTCGACAAGGTCTGCGCCGCAGGGTCCGATCTCACGTAGGCGTGGATCGAACCGATGCTCTCAATTCTGAATCGGATCGCTGATATTGGAGGTTGTGCATGGACCTCCAAACGGCATCGCGGATAAGGACAGAAGCAAGTCCCGGATACCTTACTCCAAATTGCATGCCATGGCTAGTTCCATGTGTGAAGTTTTGAGGAAGGGCATTCGCGCGTTGCGCGAATGCCCCACTCATGCGATAAGACTGTTCAATGAAGCCGCATGGATGGGGCACCCGGCGTCAGGATCTAATCAACTTTGTTACCTGTCGCGATGACCGCGTTTCCATTCGTGACCTGGCGAATCTGCTCCCCATGCTTGACGATCACAAAGTACAACACCGGGCCGGGACTTCCGCCTATGGTGAGCATTGCTTTTCCAGTGCAATCCGGGTTGACGGTGTAGGTGCCGGTGCCTGGCCTCCATTCCTCGGGTGGCGCCATACCGCCAACAACAACGTGATCGACCTGGGTGATATTGCCGTTGCCATCGTAATGTTGCAGGACTACGCCCCGGAGTGGGATGCCGGGTCCGGGAATATTGAGGAGGCCTTCAATGGTGAAACCGTAGTCGCCCTCGAGTGTGCGATTCGAACAGGGCTTTTCCTTATCTCTGTCATGATTGACAGCGGCCCACGTGGAGGTGTTTACGACGGCTAAAGCGCAGGCGATTATGACGGCGATCGCCATCCTGGTTCGTTTCGAGACACATTGCGTCTGCATTGCCTTACCTCTTCTCGGAGTAAATTGGGTTCCCTTGGGGTCGTCGAAGGGCAGAATGCTCCAGTGCGCTCCAACTTTGGGCCGGAATGACTCGACAAGGTCTGCGCCGCAAGGTCCGATCTCACGCAGGCCAAGGGCATCGCGGATAAGGACAGAAGCAAGTCCTGGATACCTTACTCCAAATTGCATCCCAGAGGCTAGTTCACATGTGTGAAGTTTTGAGGAAAGGCCGTTCGCGTTTTGCGCGAATACCCACATCTCCGAATCGAGATATTGGGTACCCGATTCTGTGATGTCAGTTAGATGTGCGCCACTATCCGTTAGGGGTCTCTCTGACCCGAAATTATCGCGATCAGGTTGATTACCGCGGCAGTTGATTCAGCGCAGAGCGCAGCTACGCGAAATGTAGCGGTCCGTTTGTGCTGGAGTTCATTAGCTAAATCTAGGGCCGCTCGTGCGTGTTGTCGCGCGATTTTGTATTCTCCGCCGCCCAGTTCAACCTGCAAATACGCGTCGAGCATCCGTTTTCCGTCAGTGGGACTTACCTGAACGTCATCTAGGATTGGATGCTTTTCGGGATCAAATACAGTTTGCGCAAGAGAAATCAAGGCTTCCCGGCAAAGAAGTCCGACAGCTTGAAATTGTTCCTCAGTGTTGGCCGCACCTAGTCTTTGTCGCAGCTCAGTAAGAGTTCTATCAACTTTCGTCCATCCCGTGTCTTCGTTAAAGACGGCGGTAGCTCTTGCAGTGTTCCTTGATTTGATGCGTTCAATCAGCTGATCTAGTAAATCAGCTACGAATACTCTCCTAGATCGGTACGAGGGAAGCTCTCCACTGCTCCATTTTGCATACCAGGCCCAAAGATCGGTAAAAGGGTTGGGGTCTTTAAGCCCGAGTTTGTTTAGCTCTTGAGTGATGAGACTTCTTCGCGCTTTGTATGCTTTCTCTACTTCTTGAATTCTCGTTACGCCTGTCGCTACTGCGATCATGACGTCTTTCTGCGCTTCTAATTCTGAAACTAAAAGGTCAACTTCCGATAACTCGGTAGTGTCAACAGCAAACTCAACGTCCGAGATCTCTGGAGAATGGTCTCGTACTGGATAGACCTCAGTAAGGACCTCTAAGATAAATTTCTTGTCCTTGTCGTTCAACGCAGAAAGTTTGTCGTAATCGGCAATGTGTGCATGAGACCTTGCTGTGGTGAGACGCGAGTATAGACGACTCCCATACTGATCACTCACTTCGAGTTCGAGCGATGCTCGTTGAAGTAACTGTTCGAGGTCAGGTCGTCTCCTGTATCGAAGAACTCTTAGCACTGGCTCGATGGGATCGTCACTCTTCATACGTAGGCTGGCAGGTCAACGCTATCGTCCGAATTTTTGGCGGCCTTGCATTTGGCTCATCATGCGTTGCTGGGCTTTGATGCCGCCGCCTGAGCCCATGGACTTGAACATCTTGCGCATCTGGGCGTATTGGCGGAGGAGGTTGTTGACGTCCTGGACGGTGGTGCCGCTGCCTTTGGCGATGCGCTTGCGCCGGTTGCCGTTGATGATCTCGTGGTCGAGGCGTTCTTTTTGCGTCATTGAGTTGATGATGGATTCGACGCGGGTGAACTGGCCTTCGTCTACGTTTTCGACGGCCTGCTGCATGCCGGCGAAGGGGCCGACGGAGGGGAGCATCTTGAGGATGGATTTCATGCTGCCCATCTTTTTGATCTGACGGAGCTGGTCGCGGAAGTCTTCGAGGGAGAAGCCGTCGCCGGAGAGGGCTTTTTTGGCGAACTGCTCGGCTTTGCCGCGGTCGAGGCGCTCTTCGGCGCGTTCGAGGAGGGTGGCGATGTCGCCGTGGCCCATGATGCGGGAGACGATGCGGTCGGGGTGGAAGGGCTCGAAGGCGTCGGGCTTTTCGCCGGTGCCTAGGAACTTGATGGGTGCGCCGGTGACGTGGCGGATGGAGAGGGCAGCGCCGCCGCGGGCGTCGCCGTCCATCTTGGTGAGGATGGCGCCGGTGATGGTGAGGAGATCGTTGAAGGCCTTGGCGGAGTTGACGGCGTCCTGGCCGGTCATGGCATCGGCGACGAAGAGGATCTCGCTGGGGTTGAGGAGCTTTTTGAGCTGCGCCATCTCGTCCATGAGAGAGGCGTCGATCTGGTTGCGGCCGGCGGTGTCGACGATGAGCATGTCGCAGCCGAAGTTGGCGGCTTCGCGTTTTGCATCTTTAGCGAGGCGGAGGACGGCTTCGGTGCCGGGCTTTTCTTCTGTAAGCTTGCCTTCGTAGAGTTGGGCGTTGATGCTTGTCGCTACGATTTTGAGTTGCTCGCGAGCTGCGGGACGGTAGACGTCGACGGAGACGAGCATTGGGCGGTGGCCAGCTTTTTTTAACCACTGGGCTAGTTTGCCGCTGGTGGTTGTTTTACCGGAGCCCTGCAGGCCGGCCATCAGGATGACGGATGGGGGCTGAGAACTTTTTTGGAAGCGCGCTGTGTCGCGGCCGAGGACGTTGACTAGTTCGTCGTGGACGATTTTTACGATCTGCTCGGAGGGGCTGAGCGCGGTGGCGACCTTTTCGCCGATGGCGCGGTCGCGGATGTGCTCCATGAGTTCGGTGACGACGGTGAGGTTGACGTCGGACTCGAGGAGGGCGAGGCGAATCTCGCGGAGGGCGTCGGAGATGTTCTCGTCGGAGATGGTGCCCTGGCCGCGGAGGGTCTTGAAGGATCGCTGGAGTTTATCGCTTAGGTTTTCAAACATGACTGCTCTAAGTTTAGCAGCGGAAAAGGCTGGGAGTTAGTGGGTTAGCAAGTCAGTGAGTTAGGTCCTTGTGGGTTGGCAAGTGGCGGGCTTGGTGCTGACCAGGTGGGTTCATTTTTGAGGCGGCGGGTTTTGGGGGGCGGTGGCGCGGGATAATCGACTTCTATGCAGGGAACGGGCCAGGTGAACGGGAATGCTCGGGTGGTGCGGGAGTTTGTGGCGTATCTGCGGGTGGAGAAGGGGCTGAGACCGGCGAGTTGTGAGGCGTATCGGCGGGATCTGGAGCAGTTCGCCGAGCATGTTGAGGGACGGGATGGGTTGTTGGTGGGTGCGGCTCAGGGTGATGTGAGTGGGTTTATGGAAGGGCTGCGGGGACATGCGGTGGAGTCGCGGTCGATTGCGCGGAAGCTGAGTTGTCTGCGGGGGTTTTATCGGTGGCTGCTGATGGATAAACGGATTGCGCATGACCCGACGGTGAATGTGGAGACGCCGTCGAGTTGGAAGGTGTTGCCGAAGTCTTTGGCCGAGGGTGAGGTGGCGGAGATGTTGGAGAGGTCGGGTGCGGCGGCGCGGAGTGATGATGCCGATGGGTTGGCGCTGCGGGATCATGCGATTTTGGAGCTGCTGTATGCCGGTGGATTGAGGGTGGGGGAGATTTGCGCGCTGCGGGTTGAGGATGTGCATCTGGATCAAGGACGGGCGCAGGTGAGGGGTAAGGGAGATAAGGAACGGATTGTTCCGTTGGGGCGGAGTGCGGTTGAGGCGTTGGAAAAATATTTGAGTTTGGGTCGGCCGGGGTTGGTTAAGGCTGGAGTGCAGCGGGCGATGTTTCTTAGCGTGCGCGGGAATGCGCTGACGCGGCAGTGGGTTTGGGAGATGGTGCGCGGGGCTACGGCGGGGGGGAGTAAGGCTAGTCCGCATATGCTTCGGCACAGTTGTGCGACGCATATGGTGGAGCATGGGGCGGATTTGAGGAGTGTTCAGACATTGCTGGGGCATGCCGATATTGCTACTACTCAGGTTTATACGCATGTGGCGCTGGGACATTTGAAGAGGGTGCATCGGGAACATCATCCGAGGGGGAAGAGACGAGCCACGGCGTGACGGTGATCAGAGGCGGATAAGAGCGGATTTTTTCGGTGAGAATACTGAGGATCTTTTGATGGGTAAGGCTGGTGAGATCGAGGGCTTGGCTGAACAGTTTCTGGCGATGCTTGCGAATGAGCGTGGGGCGTCGGAGCATACGGTGCGGGCTTACGCGCGGGAGGTACGGAACTTTGCGGATTATTTGCGCGAGACACTGGGGGATGGGGCTCGCGTTGGGAAAGTGGAGCATCTGCATATTCGCGCCTATTTGGGTTTGCTGTATGAGCGCGGGTTGACGAAGGCTAGTGCGGCGCGTGCGCTTGCGGCCGTGAGGAGTTGGTTCAAGTGGCTGGCGAAGGAGGGGAAGGTGGCGCAGAATCCGGCGCTGCTGGTGAGTACGCCGAAGCTGCCGAAGCATTTGCCGCGGGTGCCGAGTATGGAAGAGGTTAATCGGGTTTTGAATTCGCTCGACGGCGAAGGGCCGGTTGCGAAGGACAAGCATGATGCTGTGGCGTGGCCGGAGAGAGACCGCGTGATCTTTGAGTTGCTGTATGGTTGCGGAATTCGGAACTCGGAGCTGGTGGGTTTGGATATGGGCAGCGTGAAGTGGCGTGACGACGCGGTGCTTGTGCGTGGCAAGGGCCGGAAGGAACGGCTGGTTCCGCTGGGCGATGAGGCTGCGGTGGCGCTGAAGGCTTATCTGCCGTTGCGGGAGGCGAAGCTCTTGGCCGCTGGTAGAGGGGCGTTGGTGCATGATGGGCCGTTGGTGATGAACCTGCGGATGCGTGGGGATTGCCGGTTGACGACGCGTAGTGTGGGGAGGATTGTGAAGGCGATTGCGTTGTCGCGAGGGCTGGCGGCGGATGTGCATCCGCATACGCTGAGGCATGCTTTTGGCACGCACATGCTGGAGGAGGGGGCAGATCTAAGGGCGATTCAGGAGATGTTGGGTCATGAGCGGCTGTCGACGACGCAGCGTTATACGCAGTTGACGGTGGGTCAGGTGCAGAAGGTGTATGACGAGACGCATCCCCGGGCGAAGTGAGCGGGATAGCCTGATAGGCGTCACATCGGTAACTATTTTGGTCCTTGTTACAGCGAAAAGGTAACCGCTATAAACGGTTGCGATGACGCTTTGACCGGATCAAAGTCATTGTCGGCCTGCGTGCTCGGCGACTACTTAAATTGCCATCCAACGGGTTTAATACCAAAAAGAACGAAGCGGCAATATTGTCGCGTACGCCAATTCATTGAAGGTAGGGTCCTCTTGTTTAAGAAGTTTTTATTTCTCAGCTCCGTCTGTCTGCTGGCGTCGGCCTCGTTCGCCCACGCCGATACAATATTCACACTCAACCAAGACGCGTGTACTGGTACGTGCGGCACAGCACCATTCGGCACGATCAGTCTTGCTCAGACGACACCTACGTTGGTAACGGTCACCGAAACGTTGGCAGCGAGTGAACGCTTCGCAGGTACAGGTGCTGGCCAGGCTTTGGAGTTCAACGTAGGCGGTCCGATTACTATCAATGTTCTTACTGCTGGTTTCGGCATTGGTCCTGCGCCCACGACGGCTTCTGCTTTCGGAAGCTTTCTTGATTCGATCGCCTGTACATCGTGCCAGGGTGGGCAAGCCGGCAATCCATCAGGTCCGCTGGTCTTCACCGTGACGTCCGCCAGCGGTGTTTCGATTGCGAATTTCCTATCGAATGCCGGTGGTTATTTCTTTGCTTCCGACATCGTCGGAACCAATGGAAATACTGGCAATGTGGCTGCAATCGGTGGCGTAACTCCTCCTGCGGTACCTGAGCCTTCTTCGCTGCTTCTGTTCGGTACGGGTTTGGCCGCAGCTGCCGGTGCTGTTCGCCGTCGCGTAGTTTCCGCTGTCAAACGCACCTAGTCCATCGCCGTATTAACGCTACAAAGATTTCCCTCTGCCTTCGGCCGAAAGTCCGCAGGTAGAGGGAATTTACTTTGGGAGGAAAGATCGTTGGGCTTCCATCAGTGGAATGATGTTTCCCTTTTAAGCGGAAAGAGATTTCCTTTCGAATGGTGCGGAGGAGTTTGCTGGGGTAGTTATTCGAGATCGGAAGGGACGCTATCCTTACTAAATATTTGATTCGTCTAGGTTTGTATCTGTTTTTCATGTACAGGCTGGAGTGGCCATTCAACTGCTGCTAACTTGTCATCAAAATAGTCTCGTTGCCTTGAGCAAAATCTGTATCAGGAAGGGTTTCCCAGTGATCAAGAAAATTCTATTTTTCAGTTCGGTCTGTTTGCTTGCGTCTGCTTCGTTCGTACATGCCGATACCATATTCACACTTACCGCCGATGCGTGCACCGGTACTTGCGGCACGGCACCGTTCGGCACCATCAATCTCGCTCAGACGACACCCACGTTGGTTACGGTCACTGAGACGTTGGCTGCCACTGAGCGATTCGCCGGGACAGGCGCGGGTCAGGCTTTGGAGTTCAATGTAGTTGGTCCGATCACAATCAACCTTCTCACCTCCGGATTCGCCCTCGGTCCTGCGCCAGCGACCGCCTCTGCCTTTGGAAGCTTTCTTGAATCGATCACCTGCACTACCTGCCAGGGCGGCAAGGACAGCAATCCATCGGGTCCACTGGTGTTCACGGTGACTTCCGCCAATGGCGTGTCCATCGCGGATTTCCTTGCTAACGCCGGTGGCTACACGTTTGCCTCGGACATTGTGGGCCAGAACGGGAATACGGGTAATGTTGCGGCAACGGCGGGCGTGACCCCTCCTGCAGTACCTGAGCCTTCTTCGCTGCTTCTGTTCGGGACGGGTTTGGTCGCAGCTGCCGGTTCTGTTCGTCGCCGGGTGTTTTCCGCAATCAGAAACAACTAGTCCATCGTGTCAGTAAAGCTGCAAAAATTCCCTCTGCCTTCGGCTGAAAGTCCGCAGGTAGAGGGAATTTACTTTAAGTGGCTTTGAGCTAAGCCTTCTTGCCGCGAGGGAGCAGGTAGGAAGGCTCGCAGGTTGATGCCGGTGCCCAGTTGTAGCCCGCTGGACCAGGACAAGTAAATTTATTGTCATCAGGCCTGGTGATCAGGTCTCCGCTGTCGGTCACATCTGATTCTTTTTGTTCAGTGATGTCGATTATCGTTCAAGCTTATGATTGCGCTCCAGCTGCAAACCAAAAGTCGATCGTGAAGGCGGCCGCATCCAATTGGATGCGAGGTGCTTATGCGAGAGATCATCTCGAAGTGCATTGTGCTGTTGGGAGTTGGTTTCCTGGGGATGGCGGTGGAGGGGTGTGAAGAGACACCAGCACCCGTGGCGGCACAGCCAGTGGTTCGAAGTCTGCCGTTGAAGATGGTGCGGCCTGATTTTACGGTTGGACCGTTACTGGTGGAGAAGATGGACTCGGCTGCGAAGGTGACTCAAGCTGCGGTGTCGCCGCAGGTGCAGAGGACGCAGGCGCCGCCTGTGCAAGAGCAGAGTACGGATGAGCAGGCCGCGTCGCTTGCCGCTCTGCAAAGAGAACAGGATGCAAAGCTGTTACAGCAACAAGAGGCTGAGTCGCAGAGGCAGCAGCAGGAGTTGGACCAGGAGATTGAACACAATCTTCAGGTGCAGCAACAGATCGAGTCGAAGCCCTGGGTGCAGGATGCTCCTGGATCCATGCCTACTGAGCCAATTCCGTCGTGGCCGCCTCCTGAGCCAAGCATGCCGGCGCCAGAATAATCCGCGAAGAAGGCACGGGCTGGATTAGAGGATCGGAGCGTTGCCGCTTTGATGTTGCGGCAGGAATGTGGTGAAGATGGTGCCGCTTGCGCCGGGGCTTGTGTTGCTTCTGACATATATTTCTCCGCCATGTCTGGTGACGATGTCGTGAGTGATCCAGAGACCCAGGCCGTTGCCGATATCCCCTTTGGTGGTGAAAAAGGGGTCGAAGATTTTGGTGAGCGATGTCTGAGCGATGCCCGAGCCGGTGTCGACGAGGCTAATGGCAGTGCCGGGTCGTTGTCCGTTGTGCCAGGACTTTGTTTTTCTGATTCGTACGGTGAGGCATCCGCCGCGCGGCATGGCGTAGATGGCGTTGGCGATCTGGTTTGCGAAGACCTGGCGGAGTTCGCCTTCGAGGCCCCAGATCTCGAGTTCGTCGCGATACTGTTTTCGGACGGAGAGGACCTTCGCATCAAGCTTTCGGCTGTAGAGGTCGAGGAGCTCATCGAGGAGGGTCGATATTCTGACGACACCGGGCGATGCACTCTCGCGGTAGAAGCCGAGGGTCTGTTTGGTGATTTGCGCGACGCGAGCGAGCTCTTTATCCGCAATCCTTAGATATTCGGCGGTCTCTGATGGGGAAGAGCGAGCAAGATAGATCGCGTTGGAGATCGCTTCGAGCGGGTTGTTGATCTCGTGCGCGATGCTGGCGGCAAGGCGTCCGGTTGCGGCGAGTTTTTCGGAGCGGCGAAGTGCATCTTCCGCGCGCAGGCGAGCGGCGGTTTCGGTTTCGGCGGTCCGTGCCTGCTGCTGCAACAGGGAGATGTGACGCAGACGGTCTTCTTCACTCGCCAGGGCGGTGTAATTTTCTGTGGGGACGACGTGGGAGTGCTCGGCGCAGATATTGAGGAATGCCTGACTGTTCCCTTCGTGATCGAAGCAGTTTATCGGGTAGGCGCAGTGAAGGTCGAAGGATTGCGTCTGCGCGAGGTTGTTCCAGAGGCGTTCGAGTGTGAGAGCGGCGTCGAAGTTTCCTTCGAGGCACAGAAGGGCAACCATCTCCCCGATGAGAACAAGTCGCGGAGAGTGGCCTTTGGCGGTGGGACGGATCGAGGCGAGGAAGTGTTCTGTGAAGGTGTTGAACAGCGCGGTGTCGAGAGCGCCGTTGATCATGAAGGCCGACAAAGACTCAACGGCGTCCGCCACGAAGTATTTGCCTGACTTTTCGTTTACTTCAAGATCGAGTCCTCGGGCTCTCAGACGTTTCGCAAGTCCGTCGCGATGGGCTCGGGTGACAACGACGACAGCGACATCGCCGGCCATAAGGGTGGTGCCAATCAATTTTGTGAGGCTATCGAGGAGGAAAGCGTCGTCTTCGTAGAATTGGACGGAATGGGTACTGGGAGGTGGATAAGGAGGCGCATCCGGCAAAGGAACAGGCGCATTGGCGGGCAGGCCGGTACTCACACTCATGGTTCAAACTCCCCAGACCCAGTCAAGACAGAAAATAAAGCAGTGGACACAAGAGTAAATCGCAAACGTCGCGAAATCGTAGCTGAGCGTAAGATGCCGAGTTTACTCGAGAGGTTCGATGGTTCGCGCGAGATTATTGCTGGAAATGGTACGGAAGTGGACTACGACCAGCACTTAGGGCTGCGGCGGTTGGCGAAAGCGGGGAAATTAAGAGGAGCTACTTGTCGCAATCACCCTTCCACTCTCCCTGATTGAGGATCCACGATGAGTCTACCGACCCCTGCGTCACCTTTCCCACGATTTGAGGAGGCGAGGACTGCTCGACACGACCGATGTAGTTGATGGGAGGACTACCCGCCAGGTCCGTGACGGTGAATTTGAAGTCGATGTTGTCCAGGGTGACGGATGCCAGAGGAGTCGAAGTGACGTTCTCACAAGGACTTGAGAGGGTTCCGCTGAGGGAGGAGTCCGGGTTGGGGTAGATGGTCACGCTGAGGGGTGGGAACCGGTGGTCTGCGGGCCTGCCCGACCAGACCCCGATTACTGTGGGATGCTGTTCCTTGTAGCGAGTTTGGATGTACTTGAATACCGGACCGGCGACGGCCGCGACAGCGAGGATCGCAGTTGCGATCTTGGTTGTCTTCGACCAAAAACTCGACTCGCTCTGATCGTCCGGCATTTGACTGTCCTCGCGTTCCGGCAAGCTCCTGATTCAAGCCAGAAATATACATCAAGGGAGTGCGGGACTAGTAACGGGGGACGGCGGGGTCGATGGCGCGGGACCAGGCGTCGATGCCTCCGGAGAGGGACTGGGCCTGGGTGAAGCCCTGGTCGCGTAACCATATGGCTACGTTGAGGGAACGCGCACCGTGGTGGCACATGACAACGATGGGAGCGTCGGGGTCGAGTTCGGTATGGGCGCGAGAGGCGACCTCACCCATGGGCATGAGGAGCGAACTGGGGAGGCTGGCGGTCTGGTACTCCCAGGATTCGCGGACGTCTAATAGCAGGGGCGGGTTGGGTTGCTGGCGCTGTTGAGAGAAGGCTTCCGGTGTGATTTCGAGTTCTAGCATGAATTCAAGGATATATCCTAGAAGATAGGGTTGGAAGCGGGTAGAGTTTGGTTCTGGCGGACGGTTTTCGCTTGCTGGTTTTGCATCCTATTTAGCACGCTTGTGACTAATGATTGAACAGGGACGGAGACTGTCTTGGAGAATGTGTTGGAGAAGGTCCTGATTGTTGAAGACGAGGTCCACGCCCGGACCGGATTGACGGAGTTGGTTGAGAGCTGGGGTTACAGGGCGGAGTGCGCGGCAGATGGGCTGGAGGGACTGGAGAAGGCGATCTCGTGGGCGCCGGCGATTTTGGTGACGGACCTGAAGATGCCGCGGATGGATGGGATGGAGTTGCTGAGCCGCATTGGGGAGTTGCCGCAGAGGATTGCGGTGGTGATGCTGACGGCGCAGGGATCGATCGAGTCGGCCGTGGAAGCGATGCGGATGGGGGCGTACGACTATATTCCGAAGCCGGTGGATCCGATTCGGCTGAAGACGATTCTGCATAATGCGAGCCGACAGCGTGAGGCGGATGTTGAGCTGGAGGCGACGCGGCGACAACTGCGGGACACAGGTGTGCTGGGCGAGCTGGTTGGGTCGTCGCCGCAGATGAAGGACATCTTTACGATGATTGAGAGGGTGGCCCCGTCGAATGTGTCGGTGCTGGTGACGGGAGAGAGCGGCACGGGCAAAGAGCTGGTGGCGCGAGCACTGCATGATCTGAGCGCGCGACGGCTGAAGCCGTTTGTGGCGGTGAACTGTGCTGCGATTCCGGAGACGCTGATCGAGAGCGAGATCTTTGGCCATGAGAAGGGCGCGTTTACCGGAGCGCTTGAGCGACGCGCGGGATGTTTCGAGCTGGCTGAAGAAGGGACGCTGCTGTTGGACGAGATTGGCGAGATGCCGATGGCGACCCAGGCAAAGCTGCTACGCGTGCTGGAAGACAGACGGCTGCGCAGGCTGGGAAGCAAGATTGAGACGCCGGTGGATGTGCGGGTGGTGGCGGCGACGAATAAGGATCCGGAGAAGGCTGTGGCAAGTGGAGAGCTGCGTGGGGACCTCTACTATCGCTTGAATGTTTTTAATATTCAGATGCCGCCGCTGCGGGAGCATTTGATGGATGTGTCGGCGATTGCGGAGAAGATGATCGACGATATGAATGAGCGGCACCACTGCACGGTGGCGGGTCTGAAGGACTCGCTGATGAGGCGGCTGGAAGGGTACAAGTGGCCGGGGAATGTGCGTGAGCTGAGGAATACGATTGAGCGTGCGGTGATTCTTGCGTCGTCGGGAATGCTGGGCGAGGAGCACCTTCCGCCGCACTTCGGTGAGCCGGGGTTCGCTCCACAGCCCACCAAGGGAGCGGGAGCGGATGCAGTGCGGATAGCCGCGCAGTCGAATGACGTGCAACGATATCTCGATGAGTCGAATTCAGTGCGTGTTGAGGTGGGGACGACCGTCGATGAGGCGGAGCGGCAGCTGATTTTGAAGACGCTGGTGTCGACGCATAACAACAAGACGAAGGCTGCGGAGATTCTGGGGATCAGTTCGAAGACGCTGCAGAACAAGTTGAAGGAATACTCGTTGAGGGAATACTCGAATACGGCTGCTGTGACGGAGTAAGGGAACGATGCGGCTGAAGACCAAGCTCGTGGTGTCGGCAACTGGGTTGACTTTTGCGATCGTGCTGATCCTGTCGATCCTGTTTGTGAGCGAGCTGATGCGGCAGAGGATCGAGCAGACTGTTGCGGCGAACGATGTGCTGGCGCATGAAGTGCTGCTGATGACTCGTCAAGCGGTGGAGACGGGATTGCGAGCGAATCCTCCGGAAAATACAAGCAAAGAAGCACTGCACGGGGCGGTTGTCGACGCGTTGAGAAACCAGACGGCACTGGCTGACGTGATGAGTGCAATCGTGCGCTACTCGCCGCTGGTGCAGGATGTGAGCGTGACCGACGCCAATGGACTGACGCTGGTGAGCACCGATCCGGATTCCTTGGATCAGCCGGCGCCGTTTCGATTCAGCCTGTCCGGTGTTCTGGATGGCGGCCTGGCCCATCAATTCAATGTGGTTTTCGGAAAGCCGCGCGTGCTGGATATCTATCAGTCGCTGGCCCGGAACGGGGTTCCGTTTCTAGTAGTGCATGTCGGGGTGCGGTCGACTTTTTTGAAGAATTCCTTTGCGCCGTGGCTTAAGGCGGCGGGTATTTTTGCTCTTGCAGCGGCGCTCGTTGCCATGATTGCCGCGGGCCTGCTGGCCAACCTTGCGCTGAGGCCGCTGGAGACGATCAGTGCACGGCTGGAGAGCTTGACGCTGGCCGGCAGAGCAGCGGGGAGCGAGACCTCGCTGGCGTTGTCGTCCAGTGGGATCGGGAGCGATGCTGTCGTGCGAGTGACGAATACGATCGACCGGCTGGGTGAGCAGATGCGCACGCAGGAGGCCGGATACACTGCACTGCAAGCAAACCTGAACCAGATGCTGGATACGCTGCGTGATGGAGTGTTGCTGTTTACGGCGGACAGGCGCGCGGTGATGGTGTCGGACGCAGTGGCTTACTTTTTGGCGACGCCCATGGGCGAAGGCCATGAACAGATGGTGGGAAAGCGGTTGGAGGAGATCTTTGCACCGGAGAGTGCGCTGGGAGTGGCTGTGATGGAGGCGTTTGCCGAGGGCGGTCAGGTGAGCGCGCAGGGCGTAACGTTGGAGGACGGGCGGCAGGTGCAGATTTCGCTGGACACGATTGATGACGGATTGGGCGGCGGCACTATGGGGACGCTGCTGACTCTGCGCGATATGGAGTCGGCGGCACAGCTTGGACAGGAACTGGAGGTATCTCGACGGTTGGCGGCGATTGGAAGGCTGACCGCAGGTGTGGGACATGAGGTGAAGAACCCGATCAATGCGATGGTTGTGCACCTGGAGTTGCTGCGGGGCAAGTTGACTCCAGGTGGGAAAGAGGTTTTTTCCGGAGCGCAGCGGCATGTCGACATTCTGGCGGGAGAGATGCAACGTCTGGACCGGGTTGTGCAAACTCTTGCGGATTTCTCGCGGCCTATGGAGCTGCATCTGCGAGAGCACGACCTGCGACAGGTGGTCGGCGTGGTGATGGAGCTGACAGCTGCTGAGATGGAGGAGAACGGCGTGCAGGTGACGGTGGAGGCGCCGCATGACGCGCTGATGGTGCGGGCCGATGCGGAGCTGATGCAGCAGGCTGTGCTGAACCTTCTGCTGAATGGGATGCAGGCGATGCCAGGGGGAGGCGCACTTCGGGTTACCATGCGACGGGATCACCAATTTGCTGTGGTTGAGGTGATTGATGAAGGAGAGGGTATACCTGCAGACCTCTTACCGCGTATCTTCGAGTTGTACTTCACGACGAAGCCGAAGGGCAGCGGAATCGGACTGGCCATGACGTACAGGATTTTGCAACTTCATGGTGGAGCGATGGACGTGCGTACCAACGCCGACCCAATTTCACCAGACCGAGGAACCGTTTTTACGTTCCGGCTTCCAATTGCAGCGGGGGTCGGAGGCGAGGGGAGGAAGGTCGTTGCTGTTGGAGTCAGTCATAAGGAAATAGGGGAACGAGTTTGAACGGAAGTTGTAACATTTCGCGAAGTCTAGCAAGTGCGATGCTCTGCTTTGGGTTGATGGTTGGGTTGGGAGGCTGCCGGCATAAAGCGCAAGTCGCGCGATTGCCCGTAGTGTTGTCTCCCGTGGCCCTTGAGGAGGTCCCTGAGCCGGAGAATCTGCCGATGGTGGAGACGCCGCAGATCGGGCTGCCGCCTGTCCCAGTTGCGTCCAATGCAAAGCCAAAGCGTGAGCGGAAGAAGCCGCCGGTGAAGGCACCTGCGCCAGAGCCGCCTACGCAGCTGGCCAGCGCGGCGCCGGCGCAATCTCCGGAAGAGACAGCGATCGGTGCGTTGACGGCGGTCGGAGAGGCGAATCCGCAGGCGAAGCAGGAGGCAGAGGATCTGATCACTTCGAGCGAGAAGCGGTTGAATGCGTTGACTCCGCAGAAGGCCGAGGACGAGAAGGCGCAGGTCAACAAGGTGAAGAACTTCCTGAAGGACGCTCAGGATGCGCTGAAGTCTGGAGATGCAGAGGGAGCGAAGACGCTAGCGACGAAGGCTAAGTTGTTGCTGGATGATCTTGAGAAGTAGACGTTGAAAGTAGGAGCAAAAGCAGATCCCCTTCGGGGATGACAACAAGAAGAGCAAGTTCGAAGGCAACGGCAGAAGCTAATCCTCCAGCCACGTTCGAGAGTCCGGATGTAGGCCCCTACTGGGCTGAGTGACTGCGCTGGGAGAAAAGCGGATTTCTCCACTGCGCCGATCACGATGAGACTGTGATCAGCTTCGGTCGAAATGACGGTCTTTGGGGCTGGGCAAAGGATGAGACAACTGCAATAGCGAATTCTGCGGTGAGCCTTTTATGCGTCGGCGCCGTGGCATTTTTTGTATTTCTTGCCGGAGCCGCAGGGGCAGGGGTCGTTGCGGCCTACCTTGGTGCCGGTGACGCGAGGGGCGTTGCCGTTGGAGGCAGCTGAAGAGGAGCTGACGGAACGGGCTTGTTCGAGTTCGCGCTGCTTCTTCTTCTGGAATTCACGCTCGAGCGCATCAATGGTCGTCGAAGGCGCGCGGTCGGATACGGGCGCGGGCTGATGCGCGGGGGCGTTGGTGTTCTGCACGAGGGAGGGCAATGGCAGAGCGTTGGTGGCATTGCCTGCGGCAAGTTCCTGCTGAGCCTGAATTGCCGCGGCCTGGGCCTGGGCCCTGACGAGTTGATCGGCGGACTCGATGGGCGTGCCGTCGGGACCGAGGATCTGCATGCGGAACAGGTGGCGGGCCGTGTCTTCCTGGAAGCGCATCATCATGCCTTCGAACATTTCGAAGGACTCGCGCTTGTAGGCGACGAGCGGGTCTTGTTGCGCGTAGCCGCGGAGGCCGATGCCCTCCTTGAGGTGGTCCATGGCGAGGAGGTGGTCTTTCCAGAGGCCGTCGAGGACGGAGAGCATGACGATGCGCTCGTGGTAGCGCATCTGCGGAGCCGAGAGGATCTGTTCTTTGACGTCGTAGCGGGCGCGTAAGTTTTTCGAAGATGGCTTCGCCGAGCTCGTGGCGGTTGAGCTGGGTGGCGTCGATTTCGTTTTCGAGGTGGGCGCCGAAGAGGTCGTAGATCTGCGAGAAGAGCGGTTCGAGCTTCCACTCGTCGGCGTGGACCTTCTCGGGGGCGTTCTCGTCGAGGACGTTGGAGAGGATGGTGGAGAGGTAGTCGTCGGTGATGAGCTGCTTCTGGTCGACGCCTTCCATCAACTGCCGTCGCAGACCGTAGACGGCTTCGCGCTGCTTGTTCATGACGTCGTCGTACTCGAGGACGTGTTTGCGGGACTCGAAGTTTTGCGATTCGACTGCTTTTTGTGCGGCCTCGATGCGGCGGGAGATCATGCCGGCTCTCGATGGGAACGCCCTCTTCCATGCCGAGGCGCTGTAGGAGGGTGGAGACCCACTCGCGTGCGAAGATGCGCATGAGGTCGTCTTCGAGGGAGAGGAAAAAGCGAGAAGAGCCGGGATCGCCCTGACGGCCGGCACGGCCGCGGAGCTGGTTGTCGACGCGGCGGGACTCGTGGCGCTCGGTGCCGAGGATGTGGAGGCCACCGGCGGCGATGACGGTTCGTGTTCGGCTTTAGCGGCGGCTTCGTGGGAGGCGATGGCGGCGTCCCATGCGGCTTGCGTCGTTTCGAACTCTTGGCCGGTGTAGTAGAAGCGGACCATGCCGGGGCCGGCGACGGGTGAGATGGCGCCTTCGGCGGCGGAGACGGCGCGGGCCTGCTGTTTGCGGACGAGGTCCTGGCGGGCCATGAATTCGGAGTTGCCGCCGAGGAGGATGTCGGTGCCGCGGCCTGCCATGTTGGTGGCGATGGTGACCATGCCGAGGCGGCCGGCCTGGGCTACGATCTCGGCTTCCTTCTCGTGGAACTTGGCGTTGAGGACTACGTGGCGTACGCCTTTGCGCTTGAGGATCTCGGAGAGGAGTTCGGATTTTTCAATGCTGGTGGTGCCGACGAGGACGGGCTGCTTTTCGGCGTGGAGGCGGGAGATCTCGTCGGCGACGGCGAAGTATTTTTCCTGCGCGGTGCGGTAGACGACGTCGGCGTTTTCGATGCGCTGCATCTTGCGGTTGGTGGGGGTGACGACGATGTCGAGCTTGTAGATCTTGTCGAATTCGGCGGCTTCCGTTTCCGCAGTACCTGTCATTCCGCTTAATTTTTTATACATGCGGAAGTAGTTCTGGAAGGTGATGGTGGCGAGGGTCTGGTCTTCCTTGCGGATGGCAACGCCTTCCTTGGCTTCGACAGCTTGATGGAGACCATCGGACCAGCGGCGTCCGGGCATGAGGCGGCCGGTGAACTCGTCGACGATGATGACCTCGCCCTCTTTGACGACGTACTCTACGTCGCGCTTGTAGAGGGAGTGGGCCTTGATGGCGGTTTCGACGTGATGCTTGAGGTCCCAGTTCTCGGGGTCGGCGATGTTGCCGATGCCGAGGAGTTTTTCGATCTTTTCCCAGCCTTCGTCGGTGACGGTGATGGAGCGGGTCTTTTCGTCGACGACGTAGTCGCCGGTCCAGGTTTTGTTTTCGAGGGTCTCGACTAGTTCGCCGAGTTCGAGTTTGGGGATGATGACGTTGACGCGGGCGTATTTGTCGGTGGTCTGGTCGGTGGGGCCGGAGATGATGAGGGGGGTGCGGGCTTCGTCGATGAGGATGGAGTCGACTTCGTCGACGATGCAGTAGAAGTGTCCGCGCTGAACCTGGTCCTTGATCTCGAACTTCATGTTGTCGCGGAGGTAGTCGAAGCCGAACTCGTTGTTGGTGCCGTAGGTGATGTCGGAGCCGTAGGCGTCGCGGCGCTGCTGGTCGTCGAGGTCGTGGACGATGACGCCGACGGAGAGGCCGAGGAAGCCGTAGATCTTGCCCATCCATTCCGCGTCGCGTTTGGCGAGGTAGTCGTTGACGGTGACGACGTGGACGCCGTGGCCGGCGAGGGCGTTGAGATAGCAGGGAAGCGTGGCGACGAGGGTCTTGCCTTCGCCGGTCTTCATCTCGGCGATTTTGCCTGAGTGGAGAACGATGCCGCCGATCATCTGGACGTCGAAGTGGCGCATCTGGACGGCGCGCTTGCCGGCTTCGCGGACGACGGCGAAGGCCTCGGGGAGGATGGCGTTGAGTGCTTCTTTTTCGGCGGCGATGCGCTCGTCGGCGTCTTCGATGCCTGCAATGGCGGCGGCGATGCGCTCGCGAAACTCGGGGGTCTTGGCGCGGAGTTGTTCGTCGGAGAGCGCCTGGATGGTGGGCTCGAAGTCGTTGAATCTGCTTAACGATCGGCATGAGGCGCTTGACCGCGCGTTCGTTGCTGGTGCCAAAGACCTTAGCTATAGCTTTATTGAGCAAAACTGGTGTCCTTCGTGGGCGCACTTTGTCCCACTATCTAGTGTAAATGGTCTGGGAGCGCTGAGGGGGTTCGAGTTAGGGTCGTTGAGGCATTTAGACTGCTGGGATGCTCAAGGTTGCCGTTGCTCAGGTAGGGAGTGTGTTGTTCGATGTTGGCTCGACTCTGCTGCGGGTGGAGCAGCTTTGTGAGAAGGCCGCTGCGGGTGGCGTGCGGTTGATTGTGTTTCCGGAGGCACTGCTGGGAGGGTATCCGAAGGGGTTGGACTTCGGGGCGGTGGTGGGGAGTCGCAGCGATGCGGGGAGGGCGATGTTTGCGCGGTACTTCAACGGGGCTGTGGATTGTCCGGGGGCCGAGACCGAGATGCTGGCGGAATGGGCGCGGAGGTTGGGGCTGCATATTGTGATTGGGGTGGTGGAGAGGGATGGCGGGACGTTGTATTGCTCGAGCCTGTTGTTTTCGCCGGAGGGTGGGCTGGTGGCGAAGCATCGGAAGCTGATGCCGACGGCGATGGAACGGCTGATTTGGGGGATGGGGGATGGGTCGACGATGGAGGTAGTGGAGACGGGGATTGGGCGGATCGGGATGGCGATCTGCTGGGAGAACTATATGCCGCTGTACCGGCAGCATCTGTATGAGCAGGGCGTGCAGCTATGGTGCGCGCCGACGGTGGATGCGCGGGAGATGTGGCAGACGAGTATGCGGCATATCGCTTATGAAGGGCGATGTTTCGTGCTGAGCGCTTGCCAGAGGTTGACGAAGGAGGATTGGCCGACGGAGTTGCGGGAGTTGTGTGGCGTGATTGATGGGCGGAGTTTCATTGTTTCGCCGCAGGGGAGTGTTGTGGCTGGGCCAATGGAAGAGACGGGGCTGGTGGTGGCGGAGATCGATATGGATGAGATTGCGCGGGGGAAGTTCGACCTGGACGTGGCAGGGCATTACAACCGGCCGGATGTGTTTTCGTTCGGGGTGAGGCGGCCGAAGTAAGGTTGTGTGTTTCAGGGCTGGGGCTGAAGGCCAGCTTTGGCTAGCATCGCGAGGAACTGGTGCTGGGTGCGCATGTCGATAGACTGAGCGACGAGTTTGCCTTCGCGATCAAAGACGAAGGTCTTGGGGATGCCGTCAATGTGGAACTGCTTTGCGACTTTTCCGCCTTCGTCCAAGAGGACGGGCGGATGGTAGCCCGATGGAGCGATGTAGGAGCCGACCTTGAAGGCGTTCTCGTCCGAGATGGAGAGGACGACGAGGCCCTGTGGCTGGAAGTGAGTGTAGATGGCGTCGAGGTCGGGCATTTCGGCGCGGCAGGGAGGACACCAGGTGGCCCAGAAGTTGACGAGGACGATCTTGCCGCGTAGCTCAGAGAGTTTGTATGTTTTGCCCTTCAAATCTTTGAGAGTGAAATCGGCCTTTTCGATTGCTGCATCGTTTGCCGCGAGAATCTCATCGGCCTTGGTAAGGAGAGGGTCTTTGAGATCGATGGTGATTTGCTCATATCGGGCCAACTTAGCCAGATCCATATACGGCATTGGAGGCTGGTCGCCCTTGGCGGGGATGGGGGATTCGGAGAGTGCCTGAGACAGGGTCTGTGCAACTGCCTGGAGGGTTTCCTTGCCGGGATCGCCTTCAGTTGAAAGATGGGTGAGAGCGTCGGCAAGCTTTACCTTTGTCGGGCTTGGTGGCAGCGTGCGGATTTCGGTGGCGATCTTCATCGTCGCGGCAGGACGCTGGGTTGTTGGAACAGCGCGGAGCCCCTTGAGCTGAGTTGTGATGGAAGATTCGGTGGCTTGAGCCCGTAGGGCTGGGGTGACGAGGAGGGTGAAGGCTAGGACGTACGAGTGGCCCAGATTGCGCATGCGTGCTTGAGTTCTCCGGAAATTCTCGATGATTCTAACTGGAGTTGCCGTTTCGTCAAGCACTAAATGGCGCGGAGAGATTTCCGCGCCATTTGGATGACGACGATGGGATTGCTGAGGATTAGTTTGGCTTGAGGTAGGCGACGAGGGGGGATTTTGCGTTGTGAAGGGCGATGACTACGGATTCGGCGTTGGCTTCGGCGCCTTCGGCGCTGGTGTGGGTGTGGTCGATGGGAAAGAGGAGCGCTGTCTTCTCGGGGCCGAGGGCTTGGAGGCGGTCGGCTTCGACCGTGGCCATGTCGACTAGGGGAACTTGCTCGGAGGTTGCGAGCTGGGTCTCGTAGTCGCGGAAACCCATGTCGCGTTCGATTTGGAGGTTGCCGTCAGAGTCGTGTGCCCAGATGTTGCGGATCGTGATGGTAAGGAGAATGGGAGTGGCTTTCTTTGCTTGGGTGTCAGCGATGTATTTGCGGATGTACCAGCCGTAGGTGTGGATGGTCTCGGTTGTCTGGCCGGCGATGGGGCCAGTAGTGAATGGTTTTGAGAGGGGGAATTGCACGGTCTCGTCGCCGATGCCTTTGACGCTGTTGCGGGCCTTGGTGTCGGTTGCAGGGTTACTGCTGCCACCATCGTTGTGGCCCATCTGGATGAGGACGTAGTCCCCGGGCTTCATCTCGGCGAGGACGTTTGCCCATAGGCCTTCGTTGTAGTAGCTTCGGGAGCTTCGGCCGGCGCGGGCGCGATTGGCGATGTTGATTTTGGTGGTGTCGAAATAGTGAGCGAAGTGATCACCCCAGCCGAGGTCGGCCTGGTTGCGGGCGGTGGAGTCGCCGACGATGAAGAGAGTTGGAAGGTTTGGATTGAGGGCGGCGTTTTGGGAGACGTTGGTTTGCGGTGGTGCGTCGGGCGTGGTTGGGGTTTGGGCGAGGGCAGAGACGGTGAGGAGGAGGCTAAGCAGGGTGGAAAGGGACCTGAAGGGGGGCCTGAAATAGCTCATGGGCGATAGGGTAGCACTGATATAGTCTGGCTGTCGGCAGAAGCGAAGACGAGAGGAAAAAATCTATGTTGAGCTATCTGGAGAGCGGCGTTTTTGTCGTCGCTGCGATGGCGATGTCGACGGTGATTGTAGCTTTGCTGAATCGCGTGTGGCCGATAGAAAATCGCAAGCTGGTGAACGATGTGACGGGATGGCAGCTTGGGATACTGGGGACGACTTACGGCGTAATTCTTGGGTTCATGCTCCTGACGGTTTGGAACGACTTTCGTGGGGCAGAGGTCAATGCGAATCTCGAAGCGTCATCGCTGCTGACCGTGTCTCGGATTGGAGAGGGGCTGCCTTTTCCGGAGCGCAGCGCCATTCATGCTTTGGCGCTGAAGTACGCGGAGACGACGATCAACGAAGATTGGCCCGCGATGCAGGCACAAGGAGAGGGCCGAGCGAGCGAACGAGTGGCGGGAGAGATGTGGAAGGTGTTGGGCAAGTTAAGGACGGACGGCGGTGGGAGCAGTAGCGTCGACAATTTAATGAATGCCCTGAAGGACCTTTCGGAAAGGCGGAACCTGAGGGAGCAGGAGTTGCGGAACCGTTTACCGAGGATTCTGTGGCTGCTGCTTGTGGCCGGGGCGGGAGCGACTGTGGGGTCTTCGTGTCTGCTTGGCAATGACAATGAGTGGTTGCATTATTGCCAGGTACTGGCGCTGACGTTTGTGGTTGCAGTGGCGCTGGCGTCGATTGCGGACCTGGCAAGGCCGTTTGAGGGGGCGGTGTCGGTGAAGTCGACTGCGTTTGAGCGGGCGTTGACGCTGATGCAGTGAATTTTTAGTGGCCGCCGAGGGCTTCGGGGTCGGGCTTTGCGGCTTTGTTGGGGAGTCGCATGATGAATGGTAGCGGCGACAGGCAGAGGATAGTGACGGACAGGATGAAGAAGGCATTTTTATAACTGAGCATGGAGGCCTGACGTAGCATCTGCTGGTACGCCTGTCCGACGGCCATCTGGGTTGCGTTGGCGGCGGACACTCCGTGAGACATCATCATCTCTTTCATTCGGTCCATATAGAGGCGGTAGGGGACGCTGCCGGGAACGGCGTGGGCGGCGAGGTTGACCTGATGAACCTGGGCGCTGCGGGCGATGTAGGTGGTGAGCAGGGCGGTGCCGGCGCTGCCTCCGAGATTGCGGGCGAAGTTGGAGAGCGACGAGATCTGGTTCATCTTGTTGCTGGGCACGCCGACGTAGTTAAGCGTGCTGATCGGGATGAAGATGAAGGGCAGACCAACGACCTGGAGCATTCGCCAGAGTGTAACGGTTCCAAAGGAAGTGTTGAGATCGAGACGGGTGAGGTTGTAGATGCCCGCGGCGGTGGCGATGTAGCCGAGGCAGACCATGAGGCGTGGATCGATCTTGCCGAGAGAGCGCCCGGCGACAGCCATCATGATCATCATGACGAAGCCCGCAGGGGAGAGGACCTTGCCGGCAAGCTCGGCAGTGTAGCCGAGGAGTATCTGTAGGTACTGCGGGATGAGGACAGTCGAACCGAAGAGCACCATGCCGAGGATAAGTTGCAGGAAGACAGCGGTGCCGAAGTTGCGGTTCTTAAGGAGTTTGAGATCGACTATCGGGTCAGGGTGGTGCCACTCCCACCAGGTGAAGAAGATGAGGGTGGCGGCGGCGAGGATGGCGAAGGTACGGATCATGGGATCGCCGAACCAGTCCTTTTCCTGGCCCTTGTCGAGAGTGAACTCGAGGCAGCCGACGCCGAGGGAGATGAGGCCGAGGCCCATGAAGTCGACTCTAAGGTGCTTGGCCTGCTCGCGACGCAGTTTGAGGTGCGGCGGGTCTTCGACCATGCGGTTGGAGAGCCAGAGCGAGAGGATTCCGACGGGGATGTTGATGAAGAAGATCCAGTGCCAGTTGAAGTTGTCGGTGATCCAACCGCCGAGGGTGGGACCGATGGCGGGTGCGATGACGACCGCCATGCCGTAGACGGCGAAGGCCTGGCCACGTTTTTCGACGGGGAAGGTGTCGGCGAGGATGGCTTGCTCGCTGGGCGCGAGGCCGCCGCCGCCTGCTCCCTGGAGGATGCGGGCGACTATGAGGAGAGGCAGGGTGTTGGCGATGCCGCAGAGGATGGAGCAGATGGTGAATAGAGCGACGCAGGTCATGTAGAAACGCTTGCGTCCGAAGCGGTCGGACAGCCAACCGGAGATGGGGAGCACGATGGCCGAGGAGACGAGGTAGCTGGTGAGGACCCAGGTTGCCTCTTCCTGACTGGCGCCGAGGGTTCCAGCCATGTGCGGAAGGGCGACGTTGGCGATGGAGGTGTCGAGAACCTCCATGAAGGTGGCGAGCGTGACTGTGAGTGCGACCGCCCACGGATTGTGGTGGGGTTTCCAGACGGCGGGGATCGCCTGTGCGGGCATGGTTGCGGTCGCCATATCAGTCTCCTGATATGATATCAGGAGACTGATATGAATGGCCGCATCAAAAATGGAAAAGAAAAACAGTCGGAGCGGCGGCAAGCTGCGAGGATGATGAAGCGGATCATCGTCCACTTCCGGGGGCAGATGGATGAGAGGCTGCGTCCGCAGGGGGTGACGACGGCACAGCTGGTGGTTCTAAAAGCTGTTCAGGATGAGCCGGGGGCTTTTGGGGCTCAACTGGCGCGTGCGTGCCATGTGACACCGCAGTCGGCGCAGGCTTTGTTGAAGAGTCTTGAGGACGGCGGGTGGATTATTCGCACGAAGGACACAGTGAATGACCGAATTCTTATAGCGAAGTTGACTCCGAGCGGGATGAAGCTGTTGGAGGCTGGAGAGAAGGCGGCGCGGGTAATTGAGACGAAGTTGTGGCAAGGAATCCCCGACAGCGCGGTGGAGGCGCTGAACAAGACGCTGGTGCGGTGTCTGGAGAATCTTGAAGGTTAGGAATTAGCCGTGGCGTGAAAGCGAAGACGGATGTAATCGGCCGTCCAGTTGCCGTCGGCGTCGCAGAGAACGGGTTTTAGCAGGGCGATGGTGTTGGTGAGTGCCGTTGCGCGGTCGGTTGGGTTGAGTTGGTCGAGGACTCCGTTGCGGAAGGTGTTGAGCCAGGATTCCATGCCATTGGAGAGTGATGTGGGGCGGGGGATTAGGGCGATCGATTGGATGATGAAGCCGGCTTCTTCGAGTAGGCGGCGATAGACGGCGGGTGCTGGATAGAAACTGGCAGCCGCTGCTTCGGCATCGATGTGGAACGGCGCGAGAGTGGCCTGGAGGGCGGTGCGGATGGCGGCGATGTTGCCCTGGCCGCCCATCTCGGCGACGAAGCGGCCACCGGGGCGAAGGGCACGATGGATTCCATTGAGCATGGCTTGTTGGCCGGCGAGGCCGGCGATCCAGTGGAGCGCGGCGTTGGAGAAGACGGCGTCGAAGTGATGATGGAAGGGGAGGGCGGTGGCGTCGTGTTGCTCGAAGGTCAAGCCGCGAGCGCTGTGGAGATTACGCTGGCGGGCGGCGGCCAGCATGGTGGGTGAGGCGTCGACGCCGGTGACGATGGCACCGGTGGCGGCGAGTTGTTCGGTGAGAGCACCGTCGCCACAGCCGAGGTCGAGGATTTGTTCGCCGGGTTGGGGGTTGAGGAGGGCGACTACGTCGGAGGCAAGCGTTGCGACGAAGCGGCCGTTGGTGGCGTAGGCTTCGGTGTTCCAGGTTTGTCCGGTCTTTTGGTTTGCAGTGGTGGAGTGCATGTAGTTATTGTCTGCTCGTCGAGCGAGGTTCGCGAGGAGGATAAGAATTTTGCAAGGTGGGATAAGCGGCAGTAGTAAGATCGCTCATCATGAGAAAACTTATTTGTCTGATGTTCGTGACGGGCGCGCTTGCGAGTTTTTCGACGGCATGGGGGCTGGAGACGCCGGTGCGGCATGAGTTTGTGATCAAGAACTTCAAGACAGAGAGCGGTGCGGTGCTGCCTGAGGCGCACGTGGTGTATGGGACGTATGGGCATCTGAACGCCGCGCATGACAATGTGATTTTGCTTCCTTCGCACTACATGGCGAAGCTGACCGGGTATGAGTGGTTGATGGGGCCGGGAAAGGCGCTCGATCCGGAGAAGCTTTTTCTGGTGACGACGGAGTTGTTTGGGAATGGGAGCTCGTCTTCGCCGAGCAATACGCCGGAGCCGTTCCATGGGCCGCGGTTTCCGGTGATGACGATTCGCGACAATGTTGAGGCCGTGCATCGTCTGCTCACGGAAGATTTAAAGGTGACGCATCTGAAGGCCGTGATCGGGTTTTCGATGGGGGCGCAGCAGGCGTTTCAGTGGGCGGTGAGTTATCCGGATTTCATGGATCGTGCTGTGGCGACTTCGGGGACGGCGAAGACGTATGGGCATGGATTTGTGCGGCTGGAGGGGGAGATCGCGGCGATCACTGCGGATGAGAAGTTCAAGGGCGGGGATTATACAGAGGAGCCGCAGACGGGGATCAATGCGTTTGGGATGGTGTGGGCGGCGTGGCTGTACTCGCCGCAGTGGTGGCGGGATGAGTTGTGGAAGACGAATGCCAAACCGGGGACTACGTTTAACGATGTGGTGGAGCGGTTTCGGACTCGGTTTATTCCGGGGGCAGATGCGAATAATTTGATTCTGCAGATGCGGACCTGGGAGAAGCATGATGTGGGGACTACGCCGGGTTTCGGAGGCGATGAGAAGAAGGCGCTGGGGTCGATCAAGGTGCCGTTTCTGTATATGCCTTCGATGACGGATCAGTATTTTCCTGTGGGGGATGCGCGGTATGAGGCGCAGTATATGCATACGGTGTCGCTGCTGCCGATTCCTTCGCTGTGGGGGCATCCGGCAGGTGCGGCGGCCGATCCTGCGGATGCGAAGTTCCTGAACGAAAACATTGCGAAGTTTCTGGCGGGCGAGCCGGTGGCTGCGGAGAAGGTCGTTCCGGCGAATTGAGCTCGGCGCGACTTCAGCGGCTCAACAGCTCGTTCAGGACGACGGCTTCGTTGTGTTCGGTGTCTTTTGCACCGTAGAGCAGGGTGGTGGTGCCTCTGGTGACGGCTTGCTTCAGGATAGCGAGCTGTGGGGCGCTGTGCTTCAGCTCGGCCTTATATCGCGCTTTGAATTCGGGCCATTTGGCTGGATCGTGAGCGAACCACTTGCGGAGCTCGGTGCTAGGAGCAATTTCCTTTAACCAAAGGTTGACGCGGGCCTTTTCTTTGGTCAAGCCACGGGGCCAGAGGCGATCGACGAGAATTCGGGTGCCGTCTTCGTCGGAGGGGTGTTCGTAGACGCGCTTGAGTCTTATAGCCATCGCGGTTATTCCATTTTTCGCCATCGCGATTAATAGCCTGTGAACTGCTCAGACTGGATTTGAGGGAGCGAAGGTTACTAGCTGCCATAGCCTCTGTGTTTCATGGCGGCCAGCTCGTCGGCGCTGGGCCAGGAGATGGTCAATAGGAATGCGGAGTCGCCTTTGGCTTCAACATCGTGCCGGATGGAGTGTCCGAGGGTGAAGAGGGTGCCGGTGGGCAGGTCGTGCGATTTGCCGTTCACCGAGACGTGGAGGTGCCCTTTGAGGACCTGGATGGAGAGGGTGCCGTCGGCGTGATGCTCCTTCATGTGGGCGGAGTTCTGCATGGAGATGAGGACGACGCGGAGATCGTGCTTTTTGAAGAGAGTCTTGGCGTAGATGCCGGACGGCCAGGGCTTCTTCTGTTCGGAATCGGCCATCTCTTTCGGTAAATCGAACTGGGCGATTTTGTCGATCATTGTGCCGTCTAGCTGAGAGGTTGTCATGTTCGGACGCTCCTTTGTCGGCAGGAAGTTTACGCCTTCTGACAGGTTGGATGCGACCGGCGCAGGAATGGATCGGGGCGAAATGGTGAAAGGCTGGGTGTGGCCCGGGTATGTTTCATATACTTGAGTTTCGCTTTGGCTGAAGCGTATGCCTGAGGGAAGAATGTTTTGGGGAGAGTGAACCAGTGACGATGAAGGTGACAGCAGCGGTTAGGTTTGCGCAGGAGAACAAAGGGCGATTTCTAGAGGAGCTGAAGGCTTTGCTGCGGATCCCTTCGATATCGACCGATCCAGAGCGTGCAGGGGATGTGCGGCGGGCAGCGGAGTTTGTTGCGGCGGAGCTGAAGCGGATTGGGATGGAGAATGTTCGGCTGATTGAGACTTCGACGGCGAAGCATCCGGGTGGACATCCGCTTGTGTATGCGGATTGGCTGCATGATGAAGGAAAACCGACGGTGCTTTGCTATGGGCACTATGATGTGCAGCCGGCGGAGCCGCTGGAGGAGTGGAAGTCACCGCCGTTTGAGCCGACGGAGCGGGATGGGAATTTGTATGCGCGCGGGGCGGTCGACGACAAGGGACAGATGTGGATGCATGTGAAGGCGCTCGAGTCGCTGATGGTGGCTGGTGGCGGGAAGCTGCCGGTGAATGTGCGGGTAATCGTTGAGGGGGAGGAGGAGGTTGGCGGTGAGGGGATTGCATCGTTCGTAAGGACGCATGGAGAGCAGTTGAAGGCGGACGTTGCACTGGTGTCGGATACGGAGATGTTTGCGCCGGAGCTGCCGACGCTTTGTGTCGGTTTGCGCGGAATGATCTATACGGAGATCGAGGCACGGGGGGCGCGGACAGATCTGCACTCGGGGATGTATGGCGGTGCGGCTCCGAATCCTTTTGTGGCGCTGGCGCACGTAATTGCGAAGCTGAAGGATGCAGACGGGAAGATTCTGATTCCGGGGTTTTACGACAAGGTGGAAAAGCCGACGGCCGCAGAGTTGAAGGCGTGGAAGGCGCTGCCGTTTGATGAGGAACACTATCGCGAGACTGAGGTTGGTAGTGTTTCGCTGACGGGGGAGCTGGGGTTGAGCGTCCTAGAGCGGACGTGGGCCAGGCCAACGCTGGATGTACATGGGATGCCGGGTGGATTTATCGGAGCGGGCGCTAAGACCGTGATTCCGGCCAAGGCTGTCGCGAAGGTGAGTATGCGTCTGGTGCCGGACATGACACCGTCAGAGTGCTTTGCGAAGTACAAGGCCTATGTGGAGTCGTTGACGCCGAAGGGAATTGTGCTGGAGGTTCGACTGATTCATTCGGGCGATCCGATTGTGGTGAGTACGGACAATCCGTATGTGAAGGCTGCTACCGACGCGATGCATACCGTGTTCGGGAAGGAGACGGTTTTTGTGCGCGGGGGCGGGTCGATTCCGATTGTGGGGGACTTTGTGCGGGAGTTGAAGATTCCTACGGTGATGATGGGATTTGGGTTGCCGGATGACAACCTTCATGCTCCGAATGAGAAGTTTAATCTGGCGAATTTTCATCGTGGGATCGAATCGATTGTTCGGTTTTTGAGTGGCGTGGGTGCCTGATGGTTCGCCGGGTGCCTCTGAGCGTGGGCGGATACGTGCTGGCGGGCGGAATGAGCTCGCGCATGGGGCGTGACAAGGCTCAGCTCGAACTTGCGGGGAAGCCGCTAGTGCTTCACGCAGTGACGAAGCTGAGGAGGGTGTGCTCGGACGTTCAGATTCTGAGCAGCAGGGCGGGGTTGGAGAGGTTTGCGCCACTGGTGCGCGATATGCGGGAGGGGTGTGGTCCGCTGGCCGGACTGGAGGCCGGGCTTGGGCACTCGTGGCACGAGTGGAATTTATTTATGCCGGTTGATATGCCGTTTTTCCCTTCGGCGTTCCTGGATAACTGGGTGAGGACGGTCGTCGCCCGGGAGAAAAGGGGGGCGCGTGTGGCGATGTTCACTGTGGACGGAGTTCCCCAGCCTTTGTTTTGTATGTTGCATCGAGATGTTGTTCTGTTTGTGCATGAGGCGATACGGCGAGAGGAATTTAAGGTGTTCCCGGTGCTGGAGTCCGCGGGAAAAGAGCTGGCGGCAAGGCAGGGTGTGCTCCTTGGCGTGGCATTTTTCAATCTGCCGTGGAATGAGGATTCCGAGTTTTCTGCCAGCCCGGGTACGGGAGACGGTGAGTCCTGGTGGACGGTCACGGAGGCTCAACAGAAGGCAAAGAAGCTTTGGTTTGCGAATTTGAATACGCCGGAGGAGTTTGCGGAGGCGGAGAAGCATCTCGAGGCGCTGGATACTTAGGCTGGGCGATGGGTTAGGCTAGATTTGCATTGGGAACTGCGCGGTAGGGAGTTGTGGCTATGTTTGAATCGGACAACAAAGCGGAGGAACAACAGCTGAAGACGGGGGATCAACAATTGGAAGTGTCTGCTGAGACTCCACTGATCGAAAGCGTGTCGGAGGATGTGTCAGCCGAGGTGGGGGAGTTCATGGAGCAGGCCGCGCAGCAGAATGAGGCCGCTGCCGATGCCGTCCCGGACATCAAAAACAAGCCCGGTCCATATATTGCGTTTGAACATGTGTACAAGTCGTTTGGCGACTTTGTTGTGCTGGAGGACGTAAGTTTTTTTGTATTGCCCGGGGAGACTCTGTGCATCCTGGGGCGAAGCGGTGTGGGTAAGTCTGTGTCGCTGCAGATGCTGCTGGGATTTTTGAAGCCGGATAAGGGAATGATCAAGGTCGCTGGGGAGAATATCTGTGGGTTCAGAGAGCGGGAATTGCAGGATATCCGGCGAAAGGTGACGATGGTCTTCCAGAACGGGGCGTTGTTCGACTCGATTACGGTCGGGGAGAATGTTGCGTTTCCGATGCGGGAGCGCGGGGAGATGGCGGAGGATCAGATCCTGCAGGTGGTGAAAGGGCTGCTGGAGATGGTGGGGGTGGCCGGGATGGAGAGCCTGCTTCCGTCGGACCTGTCGACGGGGATGAAGCGGTCGGTTGCGATCGCGCGGGCACTAGCGGCCCAGCCCGAAGCTGTTCTGTACGATGAGCCGACGACGATGGTGGATCCGTTGATGGCTCATTTGCTGGGAAACTTGATTGAGCGGTTGAAACAGCAGCTCCATTTGACGAGCATTGTGGTGACGCACGACATGCGGCTGGCAAAGAAGCTAGCGGACCGAGTGGTGTTTCTGAATGCCGGTAAAGCGATCTTCTTTGGGACAATGGAGGAGATGGAGCGAAGTCAGGATCCTATCCTGCAGGAGTTCTTGACGCTGGATGAACTGGTGACCCCGGCATAGCCACGACGCCAGGCAAAGTCACGTTGATAGGGCTAAAAACATGTACATAAATGGTTTATACGATGTTTCAGAAGAATCGTTTTGCCGTATTGCCAAGCCTGTGCTCGCAACGTATGCTGCAAATAGTATCCGGATGTACTTGTGACGAGTTCCACCAGGGAGCGTAGTAAGGCGTTCAGGGAACGCCTATCGTCTTCGACTGGGTTCGTACACCTATAACACTTTGTTTTATTTGGATCGGGACGTTTCCTGAAATCTGATTCAGGCATCATACCGATTTTTAGGCCCAGGGTGATATTGAGTTGAAAGGCGTTCGCTATGGCGACACCGGACTATCTGCAACAAGTTATTGTTTCAGGAAGAAAATATGCAGGAAACGGACGGCGCGCATCGGCGACCGATACCGGGCTATTTCGCAGGCCTTCGGTAGCGAGTTCTGTCTGGGCGTCGCTGGACATGCTGACGGTCGTGGTAGCCGCGGTGCTGGCGCTGCGATTGCACGTGGTTACACCGCCAGATGTTAAGGGTCTGCATGTTTTGCCGAGTCTGATCCATTCTTCACCCAATCTTCTGTTTTTCTATATCGGATGGTTCGGCGTGTGTTTGGTCTTCTTTATGCGGTCCTATGGGTTGTATGGGCCGATTCAGAACCGCAGCGGGTTACATGAACAGAGAATGACAGTTCAGGCGTCGCTGACTTCTGGATTGTTGCTCTGCGGTACGCTCTATCTGTCGAGCGGCGAGGCAATTTCGAGGGTGGTGGTGGCGCTCGTGGTTGTATTCTCCACCGCGCTGCTGTGCCTGCGGCGCGCATTGTGGCGAAAGATGGTCTATCGGCGGTTCAGGGCCGGAATCGAGACACGCAATGTGCTGATTGTCGGTGCGGGACGGGTTGGGCACGCGCTGCGGAACCACATCGATACGCTGCAACATCTGGGATTCCGGTTCAAGGGTTTTGTCGCCTTAAGTGAACGCGAGGCAGAGTCCGGCGATGTGGACGTAATTGGCGATGTGCGGAACTGCCTTTCACTGGCTCGATCACTGTTTGTGGACGAGATCTTTTTCTCGGTACCGGCGGATAAGAAGCTGGTGATCGGTATGGTCGAAGAGGCGCGGGTGGCCGGGATCGACGTCCGGGTGGTGCCCGATTTGTATGACGGGCTCGCCTGGAACGCCAAGGTGGAGTATATCGGCCAGTTTCCGACCATTCCATTGCATCGGAAGGACTTCCCGATCGGTGGAATCCTGGTGAAGCGCGTACTTGATATTACGGTTTCGACGATCGCCCTGGTGGTGGGCGCGCCGGTAATGCTGGCAATTGCGATCGCAATCCGAACGGACTCGGAGGGTAAGACCTTTTACAAGGCGAAGAGGATCGGACGCAAGGGGCGAGCGTTTCCATGCTATAAGTTTCGGACGATGGTGCACAATGCGGACCAGTTGAAAGCGGAACTGGAACACATGAACGAGCGGGATGGCGTCCTGTTCAAGATTGCAAACGATCCACGCATTACGAAGGTCGGCAGGGTATTGAGGAAGTATTCGCTGGACGAACTGCCGCAGTTTTATAACGTGCTGAAGGGTGACATGAGCCTGGTGGGGCCACGGCCACCGATGGCGGCTGAGGTGGAGCAGTACGACCTGGCACATCTGCGGCGACTGGATGTCCTGCCCGGCATTACCGGGCTGTGGCAAGTCGAAGCCCGGCAGGACCCGTCATTCGACAGCTACATCTCGCTGGATACGGCGTATGTGGAGAACTGGAACCTGATGATGGACCTGAGGATTCTGGCGCGGACAGTGGGCGTGGTGTTGAGCGGGACGGGCTCGTAAGCGTTAGACTTAAGGGGTGAAGATAGCGCTTGCCCAGATCAACCCGACGGTGGGAGACTTCGCGGGGAATACGAAGAAAATTCTTGAATATGCGGCCAGCGCCGGAGATATGGGCGCCGGTCTGGTGGTCTTTCCCGAGCTTGCGGTGTGCGGGTATCCGCCTGCGGATCTTTTGGAGAAGGCTGTCTTTATAGCACGGGCTGAGCAGGCCGCGGTGGAGATTGCAGGATGGACTGCGGTCCGGGGTCGTCCGGCGATTCTGTGTGGGACGGTTATGGCTGCGGTCTCCAAGGTGGGGAAGCAGGTGAGGAACGTCGCGGTACTGCTTGCGGAGGGCAAGGTGAACTTTGTGCAGCAGAAGATGCTGCTTCCGTTCTACGACGTGTTCGACGAACAACGATATTTTGAGGCGGGGACCGAGCAGACACTGACGTGTGTGGATGGTCAGCCGCTGGCAATAACTATATGCGAGGACGCATGGAACGATAAAGGCTTCTGGCCGCGGCAGATGTATTCGGTCGATCCTGTCGAGGGTTTGATGTCACAGTGGGAGAAGCGTAAGACGGACACGGAAGGGAAACAACGGATCATTTTGAATATTTCCGCTTCGCCTTATTGGCAGGGTAAGCCCCATGTGCGGCAGAGTATGTTGGCGGCGATTGCGGTGCGGCATGGGGCATATGTCGTCATGGTGAACCAGGTGGGAGGGAATGACAGCCTGGTGTTTGACGGGTCGTCGGTGGTGATTCGGCCGGATGGCGGAGTGGCGGTGCGGGCGGCGTCGTTTGCCGAGGATCTGGTGGTCTTTGACACGGAGGATGGAGAGGTCGCTGCCGCGGGCGCTTTGGCGGATGGGGTCGAGGAGTTGTGGGGCGCGCTGGTTCTGGGAACTCGGGATTATGTGAGGAAGTGCGGGTTCAGCAAGGTGCTTGTGGGATTGAGCGGGGGAATCGATTCGGCGTTGGTGGCGGCGATTGCGGTGGAGGCGCTGGGCGCGGAGAACGTGGTCGGGGTTGGAATGCCGACGGAGTATTCGTCGCTGGGGTCGATCGAGGACGCGCGCAAGCTGGCCAAGAACCTCGGGGTGAGGTTTGAGCTGCTGCCGATCCATGATGTGTTTGCCCAGTTTCAGCATGTGCTGCAGCCGCTGTTCTCGGGGACATCGTTTGGACTGGCGGAGGAGAACCTGCAGCCGCGGATTCGTGGGACGCTGCTGATGGCGTTGTCCAACAAGTTCGGTGCGCTGGTGCTGACGACGGGGAACAAGAGCGAGATGTCGACGGGATATTGCACGCTTTATGGCGATATGGTCGGCGCGCTGGCGGTGATCGGCGACGTGATGAAGATGCGGGTGTATGCGTTGAGCCGCTATGTCAACCGGGTGAAGGAGATTATTCCGTGGGCGACGATCGAGAAGCCTCCGTCGGCGGAGCTGCGGCCGGAGCAGCGCGATACGGATTCGCTGCCGCCTTATGAGGTGCTGGATCCGATCCTTGAGGCGTATGTGGAGCGATATTGCTCGGCGGAACAGATCTCCGAGGAGCAGGGAGTCGATGTTCGTCTGGTGAAGTCTGTCTTAGAGCTGGTGGAGCGGAGTGAGTACAAGCGGCAGCAAGCTGCGCCGGTGTTGAAGGTGACGAGAAAGTCGTTCGGAATGGGGAGGCGATTTCCCATTGCGGTCAAGGTTCAGGTGTAATAGAAGAGCTGCGCGCGGACAAGCGGCAGCGGAGGATGGGTTCTTTGAAGATTTCATATTTGATGTTGGCAGGATTGGCGACGACCCTCAGCGTTACGACGCTGGCAGGGGCGCAAACAGGTACGGGAGCGGCGCCGCAGGCGGCCACTCCGGCACCGGCGGCCGCGGCACCACAGAAGCCGGCGGCACCGCTGCAGTTGCAGAACATGGGTCAGACGCCACCGAAGGCCGATCCGTTTCCTCAGGCGAATCCGAAGTACTTTACGGCCGATGCGCCGAGTGTGGATACGGTGAATGCGTTTTTGAAGGCTTTGTGGGGGTATGACCCCAACCGCATCTGGCGGGTTGAGGCGATCCAGAAGACGATGGCGCCGAACACGAGCAAGGTGGTGGTGTTCGTTTCGGACAAGACGCCGGGCGCGAAGGTGCAGCCGACTGCGTTCTTCGTGACTCCGGACGGCAAGCACGCTGTCGCGGGCGATACGGTGATACCGTTTGGCGCGACGCCGTTTGCGGATCTGCGCAAGACGCTACAGGCACGTGCAGATGGCGCGGCGCGCGGCGCAACAGGGAAGGATCTTCTGCTGGTGGAGTTCGCTGACCTGCAATGTCCGCATTGCAAAGAGGCGCAGGGCACGATGGACAACCTAGTGAAGGATTTCCCGAATGCGCGGGTGGTTTTTCAGAGTTTCCCGATCGTCGATCTGCATCCTTTCGCGTTCAAGGCCGCGGCTTATGGGTATTGCATCGAGAAGCAGAAGAACGACGCTTACTTCGCATATTCGGCAGCCGTGTTTAACACTCAGGACGCCCTGACCCCGGAGACCGGGGATGCGACGCTGAAGGACGCGGTGACCAAGGCCGGGTTGGACCCTGCGGCGATCGACGCCTGCGCGGCGACCCCGGCGACCAAAGACGAGGTGACGGCGTCGATCAAGCTGGCCGAGGAGATCGGGGTCGAGCAGACGCCGATGCTGGCGGTGAATGGCCACCTGATTCCGCTGACCGGCATTCCGTACGAGACACTGAAGACCATCATCAGTTACCAGGCATCCTTGGATGGTGTCAGCACGGGGGCTACCGGAGCAGCAGTGGGGAGCAGTTCGGTTCCTCCGACGTTGGGCAAGTAACCGCTTTTGCCTCTCTTGCAGAGTCGGGAGGGGGTACCCCCCCATTGCCCGCGCGTAAGTCTTTTATAATAAATAACTTACAGCGTATCGATATCTGCAAAATATTCATAACAAACGGGTTGCGTCCAAAATAGTCTTTCTAAACGAGTTAGCCCCGGACTGTGTCCGGGGCTGGCTTGTTGTGATCTCTATATTCAGTATAGCGATTGGAGCGTAACTCATACGCCAAGTGTAAGTTGATGACGGCAAATGGGTTAGGTGGTTTAGGGGCTTGACATGCGATTTTTGGGCAGAAAATGACGAAAGAAAAATTGCGACATGTGCAAGTGCAATCAAACAAGTCGCTTACCGCTCAGTTGGAGATGGTGAACGATTCGAAGCCTTTGCCTTTGTAGTAAAACTGCTTCGCGGTGGAGGCGACCATTTCGTAGACGAAGGAGTCTCGTGAGATCGAGGCTGTTGTGCCGTCGACTCCGGCGTAGTGGCCCGGGGCGATTCTCCATACGACGTATGGAGTTGTTACGTGGGCCGGGGAGACGACGACTGCGGTTGCGGACTGGCCCTTTTTCGTGGTGACGAAGAGAACCTGTTCCAGCATGTTCTTTTCATCGCCCTGGATGAGGGCTATGACAAAGGATGAGTCGGCTTTAGGGCCGAAGTTGCCGACGGCTACGCCGGGGCATTGACCCTGGTGTGCGTTCTTCCAGAGCTTCCAGTCGGTCTGAGGGACGTCTCCCGGCTGCACGATCTTCCAGTTGTCCTGCTCGACTGTGGATCTCAGCGAGTCGGGCAGGCCGCTCAGGCAGTCCTGTGCGTGTAGGTGCGTCGACGCTGAGAAGAAGATTGCGGCGAGGATCGACTGGGCGACGATCGACTTGGGGATCAACTGAGTGAGGTTCATGGGTTTGGTTGTCCTCCTCCATCCAAGATACGTCGCCGGACCTACCCTCAATTTGACACAATTGTGTTACTCGTCAGGTCGCTTGCGCCATTCCGGTTTCGCGCGACCGAACCGGAATGGCGTGCGGCTGAAACTGAGTTGTCATGGGTTCGGCACAGATTCCGCGGTAACCTTTTTGCAGAAGGGATCCTCATGGACCGTCGCCAATTTGCAACCCGTTCCCTGGCTGCAGCAGCAGGCGCTGTGCTGTATCGCCATCCCGGCTATGCCGCTACGCAATCCACAGCAGATCAAATTCCCGGTTCGGTGCCCGAAGGATCAATAGAAAAGGCGCGGTTTCCCGACGGTTTTCTTTGGGGCACGGCCACAGCCTCCTACCAGGTTGAAGGGGCCTGGAATGAGAATGGCAAGGGCGAATCGATATGGGACAGATTCACTCATACTCCCGGGAAGGTGAGGGGCGGCGTGACAGGGGACGTTGCCTGCGATCAGTACCACCGCTATCGGCAGGACATCGCATTAGCAAAACGCTTGAACCAGAAGAGCCAACGTTTTTCGATCTCCTGGCCACGCATACAGCCGACCGGGGTCGGCGCCCCGAACATGAAGGGACTGGATCACTACAGCCACTTCGTCGATGCTCTTCTTGAGGCCGGCATCCGGCCCTGGTGCACGATGTATCACTGGGATCTTCCACAGGCGCTCGAAGATCGTGGGGGATGGCCAAACCGGGATCTAGCCAACTACTTCGCAGACTATGCCGGCATTCTCGCCAAGCATCTCGGTGATCGAATCACGATCTGGGCACCGTTTAACATGCCCTGGGCAATCGCCTTCATGGGCTATGCTGCGGGTGCCTTTCCGCCTTGCCGGACCAGCTTCAGCGATTTCTTAAAAGCTGCACACACGTTGGCTCTTGCTCAGGCGGAGGCACATGCGTGCAGTGAAAGCAGCCTCTCCCAAGGCAACAGTCGGGAGCGCTTATGAGATGGCGCCCGCATACCCGAAGACTGACTCAGCCGACGATCATGCAGCCGCGGCTCGATACCATGCCATGAACAATGTGTTCTTTCTTGAGGCAGCCATGCATGGCCGTTACCCGAAGGCTTTCGTTGGAGAACCGCCGTATGAGGTGATGGGCTTCAAGGCGGGTGACGAAAAACTTCTGTATGCGCCGTTGGACTGGGTGGGCTTTCATTACTACACGCGCCGCATCGTCTCTGATGCGAGCAAGGAGCGATTTCTCGGCGGAGGCAATTTCAGCGGCACGGAGATTGAGAGCAATTCACCAGGCGGACGCGATCCTTACACGCGCTTCCGCGCTGCCATGCCCACAGAGGGTCCGCTTACCGATGCGGGTTTGGAGGTGTGGCCGCGCGGTATCTATGACCTGGTCTCCCAGATTTCAAGGGAGTACAACCACCCGATCATTGAGATTACCGAGAGCGGATGCGGTTATCTCGACAACCCTGATGAAGAAAAAAACGGCCGCATACCCGATGTGCGGCGAATCCAGTGGTATCGCGAAGTGCTGGCGGAGCTCGCTCGTGCGATCACCGATGGAGCCAGGGTTCGCGCCTTTCATGCCTGGACACTACTCGACAACTTCCAATGGGCGGAGGGTTATACCGAGCGCTATGGGTTGATCTATACGGATTTTCGCAACCAAAAGCGCACGATAAAGGATTCGGGTCTCTGGTACGGTCGAGTTGCTGCCTCCAACCGGCTCAATGTGTGAGCGTGGTGGTCGATGAACGAGCGAACAAGACGGGTTGGTTGCGGAGTTGATTGCCTTCGGCACTAGAAGTTGAAGCGCAGCGAGAGTTGAGCCTGGAGCGGGTCTCCGACGCCGGCGCGCAAGAAGCCATCGAAATTGAAGAGCGCCGGTGTACTCAGCGGGTTGATGTTGTTGGTGTTGTTAAAGGTGTTGAAGAGCTCCACCTTAGGAATCAGCTGGTACCTTTCGTGGATACGGAACGGACGAGAGATGCCGAAGTCGAGCACGAAGAAGGCGTTGTTTTTGCGCAGGTGGTTGCGGCCGCAGTCGACGCCGTTGACGAAGCGCGTTGCTGAATTGTTAAAGCTGCAGGCTGCTCCGCTGCCGGTACTGAAGACGTTGTCGGTCTGCGGTTCGGCGGAGTGTTGCTGGATGCGGAACGTTCCCCGGAAGCCCCACGGCAGGTCTCCCAGTCCGTAGGCGTTGAACTTGTGGGCTTCGTCTCGGTCCGAGAGGGAGTACTCGGCGGCGAGGTTGTAGAGATTGGCGTAACGGAAGGTGAATGGATCGCGCTCGTTGGAGTCGTTGTCGTAGTCCTTCGAGTAGGTGTACTGCGCGTCGAACTGGAAGTGGTGGGAGAAGCGCTTGCGCACCCCAAAGGTGACGCCGCGATAAAGCGACTTGGCGCCGCTGTTAGTGTTCGTGACGGCGCCGAGAGTTGCAAACGGCCCGGGGGCAAAGATGCCAGGACATGTCTCAGTAGCGCCACTGAGATAGCAAACCGTATCGGCGTTGGCGGTGTAAGTTTTCCCTCCGGTTCCGGGAATTACCTGACCTGGAAGAACGGCTGCACCGACGTTGGGGTCGAGGAAGCGGGTGAGGTAGACGCCCTTCGAGTCGGCGAAGTCCACGAAGACGACGTAGTCCTGGCCTAGCTGCTGTTCGTAGGCGATGTCGTACGCGTAGATGCGAGGGTTGTGGTAGTTCTTGTCAAAGACCGTGACACCGGCTCCCACGCAACCGGTGATGGGGCAGTTGGAGGGAGGAAGGATATTGGGATAGGTTGGATTGCCAAGTCCTGAGAACTGCGTGAGGGTCTGCTGCTGCACTCCGTTGGTTGTGATGGGGCCGACCTGGGTCAGCATGTTCTGACGCGCATTGAAGATGCCGGCGCTGCCACGCAGGACGGACTTGCCGCCGCCGAGGATGTCATACGCAAAGCCGAAGCGGGGCTGGAACTGGGTGGTTTGATTGGGCAGATAGCCGGTTGACGGGAAGTTGGGATTCGACAGGTAGGGGCCGTAGAGAGTGTTCGCGGGCTTGATGACGGGATCGGGGAAGTACTGTGCCTCCCAGCGAAGGCCGTAGTTGAGGGTCAGGCGCGACAGGACCTGCCAGGTGTCTTGCACAAAGACGGCGGGCTCTTTGTTGGAGATGCTGGAATAGCCGGCCTGTTGCACGGTCACGCCTGGCCGAGTGGCTGCATCCTGCAGATAAAGTAAGAGCGGACTGCTGCCTAAAGCTCCGCCGGCGCATGGTGTGGTGGAGACGTAGGCGCCGTTGGGGCACTGCACCACGTTGGGGCCGAAGCCGTTCCCGGTACTGGCTGCGGTGGCGTAGTGCAGGAAGCCTGTGGTGCTGCCGAAGATGTATCGGCCCAGAGCGAAGCCATCGAAGACCTGAACATTTTTGCTGTAAAGGAATTCAGCGCCCATCTTGATGGTGTGCTTGCCGAGTATGAGCGAGAAGTTGTCCTTGAATTGGAGATGCCAGAACGTCTCGCTCGATCCCGGCCCAAGGAAGAACGGCTGGCCGAAGCGGAAGGAGGGGAAGAAGCCCATGCCCGTATCCGGTACTGCCGTAGAGTTGATGGCGGAGCGCGGCCGTGTTTCGTGTCCGTAGGTGATGTGCGCCTCGTTGAGGCGCGTGGGGCTGATTGTCGAAACCAGGTTGAAGTTCAAGGTTTGGATATGGGCCGGGCCTTCGATGCCGTTGGCTGTGGTGCCATAGGTGGCCACGTCGAAGGTCTGGTTGGGGTTTTTCGAATAGTCGAAGTTATAGGATCCGAAGAGCTGGTTCTTCGGGTTGAAGGTGTAGTCCATGCGGCCGAAGAAGGCACCGTTGTTGACGTTGTGATTTACCGCCAGGCCCTCATTCTCATTAAAGTTGGACTTGTAGAAGTTGATGAGGACCAGACGCTGACAGTCGCCGTTGGCGTCGATCTGAGCGTCGGTGATGTTGGAGCGAAAGGTGGGATTGGTGATAGGGCATGGGGCGGAGCCAACTGCAGCGGAGTTATAGGTGCTCAGGTTCGGACGCTGGAAGTTTTCGAAGATGCCTTCACCGGCGGCGAAATAAAAGAGCTTGTCCTTGATGATGGGTCCGCCTACGCTGCCGCCGAACTGCTCTCGGCGGAAGTCGGTCAGGGGCGTGCCGTTGGAGAGGTTGGCGGTGAGGGCAGCGAGCCGCTGGTAATAGAAGAGGCTGCCGTGAGTGGCGTTGGTGCCCGACTTGGTGATGACATTGACGACGCCGCCGCCGGTTCGTCCGAACTCGGCGTTCGCTCCACTGGCGACGACCTGGAACTCTCTGACGGCCTCGAGTGTGATGTCGACAGCCGCGCGCTGGCCACCGGACTGTTCGCCGAAGAAGCCGTTGTTGTAGTCGCCGCCGTCGAGGCTGATGTTGTTGAAGATGCCACGTTGCCCGTTGATGGTGATTTCGTCTCCGTCGGGTCCCTGCACGATGCTGACGCCGGGAGTGAGGGTGAGAAAGTCTTCAAACTTGCGGCCGAGTACTGGCGTTTGGGCGATGGTCTGCTCGCCGAGAGTGGTGTTGGAAGAACTGGTGACGATATCGACCATTGGGGCGGAGTTGACGACGATCGATTCCGACGCGCCCTTAACCTGGAGCGCCAGCTTGAGCGATACGGTGCGACCTACGGTGAGGTTCAGGTTCTCCTGGATAGTGGTTGCGAATCCAGTCTTCGAGATCTTGACGACATAGCGGCCCGGCTGCAGCGAGAGAAACTCGAAGTGGCCGGACCCGTCGGTGACCGCGCGATGAATGATGGCGGTATCGAGTTCATCTGCCTCAACGTCGGCACCGGGAAGTAGTGCGCCGGCTGCGTCGGTGACATCACCTTGAATGCTTCCATTGATGGCTTGCACTTGCGCAGACAAGGCTGACGGACCAATCCCGAGGATCAGGATCACGAGAAGCGAAAGCTTTCTTGCGAGAACTGTCATGTTGGCTCTCCTGCAAAGAAGTTCCAGCGCTATGTATTTTTCGGTGTTGCAAAGTCAAAAAAAGGTAACTAAGGGTGTCCGGCAACGCAATAGGTTTAGCTGTGCGAGGTTCTGGGATTCGGGGCCGACTCGGTGGATAGCGAGAATCTTTCCAGATAGCGGAACAAGGAGCCTGGTAAGGCCCCTGAAAGTAGTTACTTCGGAGTTCTGCTTTGCTTTGTGTGAAGACATTATCACGTTGATCTCAAAAGCGGTAAATATTTGTGACCGACTGAGGAGGGACGAGAAGAACCAATTTGAACGGGCCTTATTTTTTTACGATGTAGAGAAACCGGAGGAGGAAGAGCGTGGCGAGAAGATAGAGCATCCAGTCCTGGCGGAGTTTGTGGCGGGCGCGTCCGGTGAGGATTTGGAGGAGGGCATAGCTGGTGAGGCCGAAGCTGAGGCCGTCGGCGATGGACCAGGTGAGGGGAATCGTAGCGACGGTGAGGAAGGCGGGGATGCCGATCTGTGGGTCGTCCCACTCGATGGTGCCAAGGCCGGTGAGCATGAGGCCGCCGACGAGAATGAGTGCGGGAGCGGTGGCGAAGCTGGGGATGGCTCCGACTAATGGCGCGATGAAGAGCGAGAGGAAGAAGAGGATGCCAGTGACGATGGCGGTGACGCCGGTGCGTCCTCCCGCGGCGACTCCGGCGGAGGATTCGATGTAGCTGGTGACAGTGCTGGTGCCGGTGAGCGAGCCGAGGATTGTGGAGGTGGCGTCGGCGAAGAAGATGCGGTTGAGGCGCGGGATGGTGTGGTCGGGTGCGATGAGGCCGGCGCGCTGGGATACGGCGACGAGGGTGCCGATGTTGTCGAAGAGATCCACGAAGAGGAAGACGAAGATGATCTCGAATGCGCCGATGTGGAGGGCGGCGGGGATGTCGAGGTGGAAGGCGGTGGCGCGGATGGCGGAGAGATTGTAGGGAGCGGGTTGCCAGTGAACCTGATGGAAGAGGATGCCGAGGAGGGTGGTGGCGAGGACTCCAATGAGCATGGAGGCTCGGATGCGGAGGACTTGCAGGACTGCGATGAGGAGGAGACCGAAGAGGGCGAGGGCGGTTGATGGGGCGTGGAGGTCACCAAGGGTGACGGTGGTGGCAGGGCTGGGGACGATAATGCCAGCGTTGCGGAATCCAATGAAGGCGATGAAGAGGCCGATGCCTCCGCCGACTGCGGCGTGGAGTTGATGGGGGATCGCGGCGACGAGGCGCTGGCGGATGCCGGAGAAAGTCAGCGCGAGAAAGATGACGCCGGAGAGGAAGACGGCGCCGAGGGCGGTCTGCCAGGGGACGTGCATGGCTTTGACGACGGTGTAGGTGAAGTAGGCGTTGAGGCCCATGCCGGGTGCGAGGGCGAGGGGATAGTTGGCGAGCGCTCCCATAAGGATGCTGCCGAAGGCCGCGCAGAGGCAGGTTGCGGCGGTGACTGCGGCGAGGGGCATGCCGGTTTCGGAGAGGATGGCCGGGTTGACGAAGATGATGTAGGCCATCGTGATGAAGGTGGTTAGACCGGCGAGGACTTCGGTGCGCCAGTTGGTGGCGTGGGCGGCGAAGCCGAAGTAGTGCTCGATGCGGGTGCGGATGGTCAGGGCTGGCTCCTGTTTGATCGGGTGCTGGCTAGAATGAGTGGAGTGTCTCCAGCATAGCGTGAGAGGGATCGATGACGGCTGAGGATGTGAAGAAATTGCTCGGGCTGGAGCCGCACCCGCGCGAGGGTGGATGGTATGTGCGGACGTATGAGGCTGGTGAGTTCGTGGCAGCCGAGGCTTTTGCAGATGGGCGGTATGCGGGAGTTCGGCGAACGGGGACTGCGATTTACTATCTGCTGGAACCTGACACGTTCAGCGAGATGCATCGGCTGCTGTCGGATGAGGTTTTTCATTTTTATGCAGGCGATGCAGTGGAGATGCTGCAGTTGAGGGAAGACGGCGGGGCGATGGTGATGATCGGCAATGATCTGGTGCGTGGGCAGCGACCGCAGGTGACGGTGGAGCGTGGGGTGTGGCAGGGATCGCGGCTGGTGGAGGGCGGACGGTGGGCGTTGCTGGGATGTACGGTGAGCCCGGGATTTGAGTTTGAGGACTATGAGACTGGAGTGCGGGGACCCCTGTGCGCGAAGTGGCCGGAGTTTGCGGAGGAGATCAGGGCGCTGACACGGACTTCCTCGTGAGGTGCTCGATGTTCTCAACGTAAGTTCACAACTTTTTGCAATTTGTTGCGTCCTTGTCACATATCATCTGGTTTCTGCGCTTATGCTTCAATCCGATGGACTGAGAACGCCTCTCTCCGAAAGCGCACGGGCGTCTCTTTAGAAGGCGCGCGTATGTTGAAGTTTCCAGGTCGACGTTGGTCGGAGCGCCCACGCATGCTGGTGTTCATGCTGGGAGTTATGCTTCCTGCGGTCGCGTTCATCGTGGCCGGTGCATGGCACCTTACGAACAACTTTCAGCGTGACAAAGCGATCGAGGCCGTCTTTCAACGGGAGTTTCAACAGGTCTTAGCTATCGCCGAAAAGCGGATTGATGCGCGCGCCTATGAGATCGCCGAAGAATCCCGTGCGAAATTTCCCGATGCGACCGAGGGCGACCAACTCGAGGCTTTTCTGGCGTCACACAGTGACATTGCCCATGCGTTTCTATGGACCGGGAAGGGCCACTTTGAGGTTCAATCTCAGCCGGATCGGACGAGCGATCCTGAATTTGTTGACGAAGGCAAGAGGTTCTTATCCATGTGGGGACCTACGTTTGATCTGGAGTCCAAGGACTGGATCGCCAAGCTGAAGAAGATCGAGGCGGTGGACGGGCGGCACATCTACCTCACCAACAATTGGGTAACCAGGGGTGAAAGGATGCAGTATCAGTCCATGGTGGTATTCGTGCCCCGCGGTTCTACTGCGGAGCATCCCGCTCTGGCAGGGTTCATCTACGATACCGACTATCTAAGCAACAAGTTTTTTCCGCAGGCTCTCAACGAAGTGCTGCCAGGTCAGAACGGAAACGATACATCGCATCCTCAACCAGTGATCATGGTCAGGGTTGCAAGGGAACACTCTCCTTTTGCTTCTTCGCTTTGTTGGGATGGAGGTTCGCCAGAAGTAGAGCGTAGTTTTGACGGTGTCTTCCCCGGAATGATTCTGGGAATCAAGCTGCGCGGGACCACGATTGCGAACATCAGCAACCATTTTGTGCGGACGGCCTTCCTTATTCTCGGAGCGCTTTCGCTCCTGATGGGTGGAGGGATGCTGCTCGCCTATCGAAACGTCGCGCGCGAGCTTGCCTTGGCGAAATTGAAGTCCGATTTTGTCTCTAACGTCTCGCACGAGCTGAGAACGCCTCTGGCGCTGATTCGCCTTTACGCAGAGACGCTCGAACTGGGACGCATCGCCAACCCGGGAAAGCGGCAGGAATATTACGAGATTATTCGCAAGGAGAGTGAACGGTTGACTTCGCTGATCAACAATATTCTGGACTTCTCGCGTATCGAGTCGGGCAAGAAAGAATACAGCTTCCGTGAAACTGATGTGGCTGATCTGGTGAGGAGCACGCTGGAGTCTTATCGTTTTGAGATTGAGCAGAACGGGTTCCAGTTCGAACAGAAGATCGACAACGATCTGCCACAGGTGTATGTGGATCGCGAAGCGATTTCGCGTTCGCTGCTGAATCTGGTGAACAACGCGGTGAAGTACTCGGGGACAGAGAAATATCTTGGAGTCAACCTCTACCGGCACAACGGCGGCGTCAACCTTGAGGTCGTAGACCACGGAATCGGCATCTCCGCCAAGGAGCAGCCCAAGATCTTCGAGAAGTTCTATCGAGTGTCCGATCCAATGGTACATGACACCAAGGGAAGCGGATTGGGGCTGTCTCTGGTGCGCCACGTCGTGCAGGCTCATGGAGGTGAAGTTGCGGTTGAGAGCGAGCCCGGCCATGGTAGCAAGTTCATCATTAGTTTGCCGGTGCAGACCGGAGAGATGCAGCAAGCGAAAGGGATGCCGGCATGAGACAGCAAGTGAAGGCAAAGGTAGCTGAAGCACCGAGGCCAGCGAGAATTCTTGTCGTGGAAGACGAGCCCAATATGGTGGCTGGACTTCGAGACAACTTCGAGTTTGAAGGCTACGACGTGATTACAGCTGGCGATGGGATTGAAGGCCTTCGGCGAGCGTTGGAGGAGTCTCCCGATCTTGTGATCCTGGATGTCATGATGCCCAAGATGAGCGGACTGGAGGTATGCAAGCAGTTACGCGCTCAACGTGATTCCATCCCGATCATCATGCTGACTGCGCGCGGCCAGGAGCTGGACAAAGTGGTAGGCCTCGAACTCGGAGCGGACGACTATGTAACCAAGCCGTTCTCAATCCGTGAGCTGCTGGCGCGAGTGAAGGCGGTACTTCGACGCACGGCAGTCGTTCCCAAACATCAGGATCAACACTCCTTCGGTAACGTGCAGGTTGATCTTCGCCGCCATCGCGTGCTCAGGTCAGGCAAGGCGCTTGAGGTTTCGTCCAAGGAGTTCGAACTGCTGAAGTATTTCATCTGTCATTCTGGCGAGACGCTTAGTCGCGATCGTCTTCTGGAAGAGGTTTGGGGATACGAGAATTACCCAACGACGCGGACGGTCGATACGCACCTGGTACGTCTGCGGCAAAAACTTGAGCCCGATCCCGAACAACCACAGTACTTCCTCACGGTGCATGGAACGGGATATCGGTTCGTCGGCTAAAGCAACGATCAAAATCTATGGAGTGGTTATGAGCGACGCGAGAGTATTAGCTGGAAGTGTAGGCAGGTTCCGGACCAACGGCAGAGGACGAAACTACGGTATGCCCCAATCCTCGTTCGTGGCGTCGATGCTGGCACCGCCATCGCTTGCGCCACTGCGGGATGAGGTGGACTCACTTCGGCGAGAGAAACTTGATCTTCACTCGCAACTGTTCGAGGCTGCGCAGATTCAGCGCAAACTCAGCGGCCCGCGTGAGTTTCGCCACGGAAGTTTACAGTTCGCAAGCGAGGTCTTCGCGGCGCGCTTTCTGTCCGGAGATTTTACGACGTTCCTGAAGAGCGGTTCCAAGGTCCTGATGGCGCATGGAGACATTGCCGGTAAAGGTGTTGCGGCTGGAATGTGGTTCACCAATCTGGCAGGACTTTTGCAACGTTACGGACGTCCTTATTCTGACCCGGCAAGGATCGCCTCGGAGATCAACCGACACCTCTGCTATCTGCGGCCGGTTGCGCCGTTCGCTACGGCATTTCTCGCGCGGATTGATTGCAATGCTGGACAGCTGACCTACTGCAATGCGGGGCATTTCCCGCCAATCGTGCTTCGTGCGAATGGACGGACTGAGCTGCTTGAGAGGGGCGGCCCGCTGTTGGGCGCAATCGAAGGTGCGGAGTTCGAGTTGGGCCAAATGATTCTCGAACCGGGAGACACTCTTGTCGCATACTCCGATGGTGTACTTGAATGCCGCAACGCTGCAGAGGAGGAGTTCGGGGTGGATCGGATACTGGCGGCATTACGGCACGCCGAGTCGCCGTCTGCTCAGGCTACGCTGATGAGGCTTCTCGCGACGTTACAGGACTTCGCGAACGGCAGTCCGCTCTGCGACGATGTCAGTTTGACAGTGATTCAACGGGACGCTAAATGCCGACTTGTGGATGATTGAGTCATGACGAGGTAAGCACAGGAGTTTTGTCATTGATTCGGGGGCCGAGGGCGCCCTGGAATGATGATTTCACGGCGTCCAAACAGGCGAGCATCAAGAGAAAATGCGCCTGGACCAAGCAAAGTGATTGCTATGCATATCACGACCAGATAGGCAGCGATGATGGCATTCGTGTTCCCACCGGATGTAAGGGACATGAAACACCGTTCGCCAGGTTGCCGAGTGAGGCGCAGGCACCTGCAATTGGGGTCAGGAAGCCGATCATAAGTGCCGTCCCAATGAGGATTTCAAGTGATCCCATTGCGCAGCCGGATATGTGCGCACGCGATCCTATGAGGGTGTTGGCCCCCTTGTCGATTGCGCTGACTGCTACCGTCAGACGCATAAGGACGAGGCCGACGCCAGGCCATCCTTCCGGGAAGGTAGAGAAGAGCTTTTGCAGCCGGAGCCTCCTCGGGCGCGAACAATGTACCGGCAACGAGAATAGCTTTTGCGGCTCGGGAACGGACCCCTAGAAAGAGTGGTTTTTCTTCACATTTCGTCGCGGAGGGCAGGTTATGGGAAAGGTGGCTCAGAATTTTTATAGGTGAATTATTCCGCGGCGTATACCGATGGCGACCGCTTCGGTGCGGTCGCTTGCCCCGAGTTTTTCCATGATGTGCTTGACATGTCCTTTGACGGTTTCTTCGGAGATGAAGAGGAGGGCCGCTATGTCGCCATTTCGATTTCCTCCTGCAATCTTTTGCAGAACATCCACTTCACGCTTGCTCAACGATTCTTCCCCGAGATGCTCGGCGAGATGGGCCGCGATTTCCGGGGGAATATGTTTTCTTTCCTGCATGGACACCGCGAATCATCTCCACAAGCTGTCGGCGGGGCATGGTCTTGAGCATGTAGCCCACAGCGCCTGCCTGGAGTGCGCGACGGATCTCTACATCTCCTTCGAAGGTTGTGAGCATAATGATGCGGGCATCTGCGAACTCGGTGCGAATGGCGACCAGTGCGTCGATGCCGCTGATGTCGGGCAGTCTGAGGTCCATGAGCGTAACGTCCGGACGATGTTGGCGGAAGCCCTGGATGGCGTCGTGTCCGTTCGCTGCCTCGGCCACCAGCAGCATGTCCGGTTCATTCTTGATGATGGCTGCGATCCCTTCGCGCATCAGCGGGTGATCGTCGATGGAGAAGATTCGAATTGGTGTGGCCTCTTTCATTTGTGTCCTCGTTTTCTTTTGCCGTCCGATTGTGGCTCGAACTTCTCCCGATTGAGCCAGGTAAGCCACTGCGATACCGGACCACGAGATTGGCTTTCAAATGCGATCGCGCTGGGCACCGTGAGCTCGACCTCAGTGCCTGCGCCGATCCGGCTTAGAAGCCTGAGACTGGCGCCAATGCCCTCAGAACGCTCGCGCATGCCTGGTAAGCCCCAGTGTCCTTGACGCCCTGCATCCAGTACGTGAGGATCGATTCCACAACCATCGTCTCGCACCATGATACGAAGATACCGGCTTGCATATTCCACTTCTACCTCAACGGTGTTCGCGCGCGAATGCAAAAACGCATTCGCGAGAGCCTCACGGCCGATGCGGTACACCTCGTTGCGGATCACTGGCCGCAAAGGGCGAGTGGTGCTGTGAGTGATGACACGATAGCCAATCTTTTCGTCAACGGCAAGCTCCTGTCGCACGCGCGAAAATGCCAGCTCGAGGTCGCGGCCGTCATCATCTTCACTTCGCAAACCGCGGAGCGCGTTCCTGCCTTCCTCCGTAACCCTAGCCATCAACTGCAAAATACGTTTCAACAAAGGCTTGGTGGGTGAATCGTCTGGCAATTGATCCTCTGCAACATCAAGTTGCATGGAGGCGCTGACAAAACCTTGTAATAGAGTGTCATGCAGTTCCTGCGCGATACGTGTTCGCTCCGCGAGCCGCTCCTGAAAACGAATGTTCAATTGTCGCGTCAGCTGATAGGTGCGAAGACGATGGAGCGCCACGATCATCATGGCGAACAGGGCCAAACACGAAGCTCGAAACCACCACGTCTGCCAGAAGGCCGGCTCGACGACAAAGGGGATCGTAGTCTCCGGACCATTCCATAAACCTTCGCGGTTGGATGCGACGATGCGAAAGAGGTACGAACCCGGGCCCAGATGGCTGTAGTTAACCTGTCGCGACGCGACAATTTCGCTCCATGCTGGATCGTAATTGTCGAGTTTATAGCGAAACCTGACGCGCTCCGGCATCGAAAGGCTGGTGCTCGCGTAGTTGAAGTTGATGTTCTGATTACCGGAGAACTTCAGCGGGGCCTTTATATTTGCCATCTCTCCCCCGGCCGTTACCGATTCAATTCGAGCCACAATTGGAGCAGAGTCGCTGGAGATGGGTTCCGGACCGGCCACGGACAGTCCGCGGTTGAGGGAGATCCACACTCGGCCGAGGGCGTCTGCCACTACCGAGCGATCGCGCCTTACTCCTCCGACGGCTTGAAGGCCGTCTGTGATTCCATAGCTCTGAAGATCCGAATGATCGAGCGTTCCCATCAACAAGCCATCACGATCCACCTTGAGGACATGGTCCGAGGTAGCGAACCATAGAAAGGCTCTTTTGTCTTCGGCTATTCCGAATATCTCCTCGTGAAGCGACTCTGGCAGTTTATGCGGCACTTCGACACGGCCAGATCGAAGGAACGCAAGGCCGCCGGAGGTTGCGATCCAGAGTACCTGCTTCGAATCTTCAAAGATCAATCGTACGTCTGACGATGGTAGACCATTCGAAGCGGAGCGATTCACCCAGTGCCCATCGGCGAATGAGGAAAGGCCGCTCGGAGTAGCGAACCACATTGCCCCGTCGTGACCCTCGAGGATCGAGTTCACTGAATTCGATGCCAGTCCATCGGCTACAGAATAATTTGTGAATTTACCGTCTGTCAGTTTGCTGACGCCCGCGTCAACCGTCCCTGCCCACACCGTTCCATCCCGATTTCGATGGACCGAATAGACGCTGTTTTGTGCCAAGCCGTCTGCTTGAGTGTAGGTCCGTGCGGCGAAGGAATCGCCACTATTGGTCAACATCGTCAGGCCACCGCGCTGTCTGCCGATCCAGACTTCACCGTCACCGCCGCTGATGGAATAAACGATGTCGGTATCCAGGCCGGCAATCGTGATGCGTCCAACGCGTCCTCCCTTCAACCAAAAGAGACCTCCTGAGAGAGGTGCAAACCAAGTTCGGCCTTCGAGGTCAACGTAAACGGGACCGTTGCTTTCCGAGGGGAGGCCCTGGGCCGTCGAATACGTTGTGAACATTCCATCCCGCAATCTCTCGATGCCCCGTTGTCCCCCAACCCAGATATCCCCGTCACGGTCCTCAAAGATGGTTCTAATCTCACCGTCGGAATCGCGATCAGGCGAAATGGCGCCGTCAGGAGTGATCCTGAAGAGGCCCTGGCTGGTTCCAACCCACACGTTCCCAATGGAGTCCTTGATCATCGCCAAAATTTGAAGTTGATCGATTGAGGATAGCGAGGTTTTATCGTCGAGCCCGTTTACGTCCCAAAACTTTATCCCGGCATCAGTTCCGATCCATAAACCTCCACTATTGGCCGGGAGCAAGGAGTTCACCTTTGAGTTGGCCAACTCTTTCGACACATTTGAGACGTGCTCCTGGTCGATGCGTAAGAGCCCATCATCTCGTGTACCCATCCAGACTCTGCCGTCGCGGGTCTCGGCAATTGAAATCACGGTACCAGGAACTTCTTCTACAGGAGCAATCGTCTGGAACTTTTCATCGCGGTAACGGAGTGTGGGATGGCCGAGTCCTGAGAGTAGAAGACCACCCTTCGTATCGAGAGCCATCGCGGTGAAGGCGAGGTCCTGCATACCGAAACGGGCATAGGCATCCTCGAATCTTCCTTCGCGATAACGGAGCAAATGTGGACCATCAAGGAGGATCCACAGGTTTCCCTCCCCATCTGATACGAGTTCGCGCACAGGACCGATGGGTCGCGAATCGGGTATCGGTCGTTGAATCAGCGTGAAATTGAAACCGTCGAAACGGACCAGCCCCCTTTCGGTGCCAATCCAGAGGTAGCCATCCGCGGATTGGCAGATCGCGTAGACCGCTCCGCCTAAGAATCCTCGCTCGACCCCCCACTTATCGTGAATGTATTGCGACATCGCGCGGGCGGGGTCCAAAGCGTGAGCCGCGTTCACGCAACAGATGCTCGCAAGGATAGCCAGGAGCAACCTGCGTAGCCGGTCGCGATGAATCATTCGATTACGGAAGGTACTCGAATTTCTCAATGACGACCTCGGCGGGAAGTTGCAAGGTGCTCTTGGAATGATGGAAGTCGTAAAAGCCAATGTGGACCGTCTCCGCTGCCGGAGTGGGGATGCCTGAGGTGAATACATGAGCACTGATGGTCTTTGACCCGGGGCCAACCACCGAGCCGGGAACGGTCTTGAACGAGGCAGTACCACGGTCCCAGCGAAGGATGTGAGTCAACACACCTGCGGGCACCGTAAAGCGGGCTACATTTTCAGGAACATAAAACGGCTGAACTACATATTGCGCGTTTTTGGCGCCGGGAATACCCCAGCGGCTCAATTCAATATCGAGTTCATTGCGAACGTCATCCGCTCCCGCCTCATCCCAGGTGAACATTCCCAGGACCGCTGACGGCCCAAGGTGAGCGAAATCCTGCACGACGAATCTGTAAGTGCCAAATCCAAGACTGCGGGTTAGATTTACCTCCGCACATGTCCATCGGCCATCGCGTACTGCCATGCGAAGGTGCAAATACCCTTTTGGATCGACCCATGCATTTGCTGGATCATACGAGTTTGGTTCGCCACCTCGATCGCTTCCTGCGGTTCGAACGTTCCAGTCATAGCCGCTGAAATGAATCACTTTGGATAAGATGGGCGCGGCAGGCGTGCCCGCTACGGTCGTGACAGCGACTATGCCGTTGCCCTCGTTGGGAAGTGTTGCGATCTTCGATTCCGGACGAAATCCGGGGTCTACCAGCAGCGCGGCGTACTCTGTGCCCAAATGTGTCGAGTTTTTCCACGTGGAATCAGCTTGAATCTTGGTGAATGGGTTGTCTTTAAAGGGTTGTATCCACCAGACACCACTGCGGGCATACAGAACGATCTGCTGGTCTGGTCGAGCATCACTCGTTCGCCCCTCTATATAATCCAGCTGCTCCGGGCCGCCGGGGTTGGCTGAGGGGACTCGGGTCACCTGGACCGACGGCTTACGCGACGGCGAGTCGTTTGAATGGCAACCAACAAGTAAAGCGCTGACGAGGACCAGCAGAATCTGCTGTCGTCGCGGCTTGGTGTCTGGAGTTTCAATGGCAAACCTCATAAACCTCCAGTTGCGTTCCGCGCGGGAACGATTGCGTAAAAGGAACTATTCTGTCACGCAAACATTCAGAAAGTGCATAGTCAGATATCCGCCATAATCCTGAATCGCACATTCATGCAGCGCACAAACTGTATCTCCTAACTTTACCAACTTTTGCAGACTGCAAGCTTCGGATGCGGGTTCTGATAGGGCTATGAGACCTGCGTTTTATCCCAGATTGCGCGCCCGTACTATTAACGCGCCGCGATTTGCACAAGGGGGCTTCCAAACACCTCGAAAGTGGTTGGGATTTTGGGCGCGATCTAGGGTTTCGCAGGTTTGGTAGAAGCCATAGTCTTGGCCCAAGATGGGTCAAAATCCTGACGACGTTGCGAAGGCAGCTGTTTTCCGGCCTCGGTTAGTGGCCGGCATCGCTGTTGATGGCTATCACGCACACTTAATTTTTCCGCTTTCACCTGCGGGAAGAGTGTGGCGTGGGATCCGGGCCATTTGTAACCAGGAAAGGAAGAGGTGGAATGACCGTTATTTATTCGGAGAGAATTGCTATGCAATCGCACGCCCTGCAAGACAGCATCAACCTAAAGTTCGTCGGTTCCGCTACAACGGACGAAGTCCTTGTTGCGGCAGCCAAGGCAGGGAATCACCCAGCCTTTGCGGAGTTATGGACGCGCTACTCGAACACGGCATTCAAGATAGTCTATCGAGTAACGGGAAACCGGGACGATGCGGAGGATGCGATTCAGGATGCGTGGATGAAAGCCTACGTGCATTTGCACACTTTCGATAACCGCGCGAAATTCTCGACTTGGTTTACGCGCATCGCGATCAATTCAGCGCTCATGACCTTGCGCAGAAAGCGTTCTCATCCGGAGACCTCGATGGATTGGAGCGCCGATGGTGAAAGCTGGCAGCAATGGGAAGTGGCAGACAAGAGAGCCAATATTGAGGAGCACCATGTAAAGAAGGAAGCAGAAAAGAACTTGAAGCGAGCAATACACCGTTTGCGACCCGCCCTTCGTACCATCATTGAAATCCAGCAAACGCATGACGGTTCCATCAAGGAAATAGCCGGTGCCGCGGGCCTCTCGGTCGCCGCTGTGAAATCGCGCTTGTTGCGAGCCAGAACTGTGCTGCGCAGGTCGCTGCAATCCTCAGTGCGGTTGCCCGCGCGCCAATCGGGTGAGAGCCACCCGAAACTACCGTCATGTCGAGAGCAAGATAAGACTTGTTCTCGTAGAACTAGTTCTGAACCTCAAAGCCAACAAATATAGCCCAAGTCGTCCGCTCCTGAGAATGACAGCAACTGAGAGTATTTCAATGCTTCGCGATGAACTCGCGGAGCTCTCTCGCATTCTTCCATACCTCCTTCCTTTTTTCGGAAATGTTTAGGACATCCGGCAACTAACAGGAACATGTGATAGGCAGCTCCGGAATCTGTGCGTAGAGCGACAACTCCGCAAGCAACGCCGTTGCCAGGCGATCTCGATCTTTGATCTTCTTCCCCCTCAGGAGATTGCCACCGGCGAACGTTCCGGCTGGTGGGGTGCGCTTCGTGCACCTGCGGAAGCGCGCAGCCCGTCCGGCGACTTCCGTATTTTCGTTGACAATGAGAAGACCCAAATGGGGCTGTCATTTTCAATTGCCATGCTCGTAAATGGCGGATACTAGGTCGAGAAGGACGGACACGTGGCACTCAAACGAACTTCACCGAGACGGTCTCACATTTGCAAGGACAATTTTCTGTGTGAGAGGGTATTTTGAAATATCCTGCAGGAAGCAAAGACATTTGTTCCAATCCTAATTACAGCACTGTGGCTCAAAAAAATGAAAAGCTTTTGTGCACCAGCGATCGTTATTTTCGTCATGCTGCAAGCGGGCCGAGTCTGTCTGGGTCAACAGGCGCCGTCAACTGCAGAACGACCATGGGAGCCGATGCCCAATCGTCGTCCCGACATTCTTCCCCGTGGCATCCCGCAATTTGTTCCCGATCCGCTGAAGGTGTATACGCTGCCGGAATTGGTGGACATCGCTGAACAGAACAATCCGGAGACTCGGGTGGCGTGGGAGAACGCTAAGGCGCGTGCGGCAGAGGTGGGAGTCTCTAAAGCAAGCCTGTATCCTACTTTGGCTGCACTAGCGCTTGCAGATACCAACCGTAGCCAGATCTTTTTTTCTCCGAATTTCATCCGCCAGACCAGCGGGACATTTTCTCCCGTACTGGTGTTGGATTACATAATCTTCGACTTCGGCAGGCGATTGCAGGAGGTGGCTATCAGTCAAAGTAATCTGCTGGCCGCCAACTTTCTTTTCAACGATACCCATCGCAAGATTATTTTTCAGGTGATGTCGGCGTACTACCGGGTGCTCAACAGCAAAGGGCAGGAGGACGCGCAGGAGGCCAATCTGAAGAACGCGCAGACCGTGCTGGACGCTGCCGAAGCGCGTTTACATGAAGGGCTGGCGACTTTGCCGGATGTGCTCGAAGCTCGGAGTGCTGCGGCACAGGCAGATTATGATCTGCAAGCCGCGATCGGAGCGACGGAGATTGCGCATGGTGACCTGGCGAACGCACTTGGCATTACACCTACCGTTAAGTTTCAGGTCGAGACCATTCAGACTCTGACGATTCCACAAGATTTGACTGATGCGGTTGAGACTTCGATTGACAGGGCATTGGCTCAGCGTCCTGACCTGATGCAGCGGGTGGAACAACTTCGCGCTACCGGGGCTGAAGTCAAAGCGGCGAAGACGGCTTATCTACCTACGTTGAGCCTCGATGGCAGCGGCGGCCTGGCGCACACTTACGCACAGCAGAATCTGGCGCCGGGAGTTTACTCGCCGAACCAGGAAACCTGGGACGCCAGGCTCAGTTTGACATGGAACCTGTTCGACGGGTTTGCGCGCGAGAGCCGGCTGGCCCGGGCAAAGGCCGATCAGAGGCAGGCTGCGGCGGAGGTCGATGCTATTCGTGATCAGGTGGAAAATCAGGTGTGGGCGGCTTACTCCACGGCGCGAACCGCGCTGCGGCAGCAGAAGGCGGCTGCCGCGTTGCTGGCTGCGGCGAGTGAGTCGTATGACGCGGCCTTGCAGTCGTACAACTACGGAGTTCGCAGTCAGATCGACGTGGTTTCCGCACAACGTGCTCTGGCAGTGGCGCGAACAGCCGACGTGAGCGCGCGAACTCAGCTGTTAACCGGAATTGCAGCATTAGCCTTCGAGACAGGAGATCTGCTCCGACATGGGCCGTAACGCAAACAGAAAACAAGATTCGGCTGGCTCTCAACGAAGAACTGAGGTTTTTCTGGCTTCCTCTTCTTCCGCAGTGATGCTGCTACTCGCGGGGTGCTCGCGGGCACCTTCTTTTAATATTCTCGGCTCATTTTTTCCTTCTTGGATATTGTGCGGGGTGATTGGCATCCTGCTCACTGTCGGTTCACGATTGCTGTTTGTGCGCATCAAGCTGGAGGAGCAGTTGTCGCCGCTGATCCTGGTGTATCCCTGCCTGGCGGCGTTTTTCACCTTTACTCTGTGGCTGCTGTTTTTTAGTTGATTCGGAAAGGAGAAGCGATGCCAGAAGATAACCCGACTCCACGTTCCACGCGCCTCGGCCGGATCGTAAGCATCTCGATCATCGCTGCCGCGGTGATTAGCGGATTGTTGCTGATCGCTGAGACCAATCGCTATCCGCGCACGGACGATGCCGAAGTGTTCGCGAATTTCATCGGCATTGCTCCGCAGGTCGATGGCCCGATTACGCGGCTGGCGGTACAGGACAACGCCTTCATCAAACAGGGTGAGGTGCTTTTTGAGATTGATCCCCGGCCGTACGAGTATGCTTTGCAGAAAGCCAATTCCGATCTGAACACGCTTGAGGGACAGATCATCGATCAGCGCAGGACGATAGCCTCGCAGGAAAGTGCCGTTGGGGCCGCGAGAGCTAATACCGATAGCGCTGCCGCGAATGTGGACCGCGCCGCAGCCGCAGTGAATGAGGCGAAGGCAAACGTCGTCAATGCGAAGGCTGCCCTCGACGCCGCAAACGCAGAACTGCTTTACACAACCAACAACTATCACCGTATCGAGCCGCTGCTTGCCAAGCAGTTCGTCACCGTCGATCAGGTGGACCTTGCGAGGACGGCAGTCACCTCCAAACAACAGGAGGTCGGTCAGCGCCGTGCGCAGGTGTTATTAGCTGAAGCTCAGGTGCAATCCGCCCAAGCCCAATACGAGCAGGCCAAGGCTGTCGTTGAGCAAAGCCATTCGCAGTTAGGCCAGTCGCAGCACAGCGTGCTTACGATCGACCCGCTGACTGCTCAGCGTGAAGGACGCGCTTCGGCGATCCGGACTGCGGAATACAACCTCAACAACTGCAAGGTGTATTCGCCGTTCGATGCGCGCGTTACCAATCTGAATATCTCCCAGGGCGCTTACGCCCACACCGGCCAGCAGGTTTTCACCCTCATCGATACGCGCGTCTGGTGGGTCATCGCGAACTTCCGCGAGACTCAACTTCACCGGATCCACCCTGGGATGCATGCGGATGTGTACGTGCTTTCGAGACCGTCGATCAAGTACGACGGTGTAGTGGACAGTGTTGGATTTGGTGTGCAGCCCGATTCGACGCTTGTCGGAACATTCTCGCCTACCGGATTGCCTGACGTGCAGCGCTCGTTGAACTGGGTGCACCTGGCCACGCGCTTTCCGGTTCGGGTTCGGATCAACGCGCCTGAGTCGGAGCCGTTTCGACTTAGCGAGTCCGCGGTGGTTGTTATTCGCGGGGACGAGAAGGCGAAGTAGCCATGGCGGCCCAGGGCGCAGCGTTGCCGACCTCGATCGACGAAGGAGGCAGGTGGTTTTGGAACTTTATTAAGCAGGAACTGACCCCGTACCCCGGAAGAACATGGATCGTCGGTCGCATAACGATCTCTGCGACGATCTTCATGGTGCTGGTGATGACGTTTCGTATTCCGTCAGGTTTTCTCGGCGCGATCTTTACTCTGTTACTTAGTCGTGAGAATCCTACGGCAACATTTCGCGCCGGGCTTCGGATCATCCTGATTTTTTTGGTTGGCTCTGTCTATACAGCGTTTACCGTCAGGATGCTGATTGATGATCCGCTGACTCACTTCCTTTGGGTCGCGTTCAGCATCTTCCTCTCGTTTTATGTGTTACGCATCGTCGATTACGGAACCGCCGGCCCGCTCGGCTTCATGGTGCTGGGGGCTATCCCACTGTGGGACGAAACCACGCTCAACCTCAACACGAAAATGGAGAATACGCTGTGGCTAGCGGGCGTGGTCATTCTAGCTGTGGTGGTTACGGTAGCGGTGGAGTACATCTTCAGGCGAGTGCACCCCACCACCGATCTCACAGAAGGCATTGAGATTCGTTTGCAGACGGTGGAAACTGTTTTGCGGAGCGCCGCATCGGACCGGGTTCTCGATAGTGAGTGGCAGAAAAAGCTTGCGTTGTATTCGACGGTTGGTACATCGAGGCTTCGCAGGCTCATTCTGCGATCTGAATATAGCTCCCATTTCAAGGCCCAGACGGGCACGGCGATTGCGCTGGTGGGACGTTTAGTTGATATTGCAGCCAGTTTTCAACTCACAGTATCGGAACGAAGAGAAGTAATGCATGACGCCGATCGCCAACGCTCTGTGCGCCTCGCCGACGAAGTGGAAAAGCTTCGCGACGCTTTGATGCAGCAGAGGATTCCGGAGGAGATCAAGCAGTCTTCGGAGGATGATTCTGCATCGTTTCCATTCCTGGCTATGATGGAGAGAACGGCGGCGCTGATTCCGCAGTCATTTTCGGGATCCGAATCGGTGGACACGTTCATTGCCGCCCCACTGGATGATCCGGGAGCTGCACCTCTTTTCGTTGCTGATGCCTTCTCCAACCCGGCACATGTGTATTTCGCGCTGCGTGGAACGCTGGCGGCATTGATTTGTTACATCACCTATACGGCAATCAACTGGCCGGGATTGAGCACCTCGGTGGTGACCTGCTTTATTACGGCGCTGTCGACCATTGGCTCTTCCCGTCAGAAACAGGTGCTGCGATTGAGCGGCACATTCATTGGCGGCATTATCTTTGGAATGGGAGCACAGGTGTTTGTGCTTCCTTACCTTGACGGGATTACTGGATTCACCGTGTTGTTTGCAGTGGTGACGGCGATCTCCGCCTGGATTTCGACTGCGTCGGCTAGGCTTTCCTATCTTGGGGTGCAGCTCGCCCTGGCGTTTTATCTGATTAATCTGCAGGAGTTTACTATTCAGACTTCGCTCTCGATTGCGCGAGACCGTGTCTTCGGAGTCCTGCTGGGCCTCGTGTCCATGGGAGTGTTCTTTGATCTGTTGTGGACGAAAAATGCGGTGAGCGAGATGCAGTCGGTCTTCGCCAGCAATCTGGAGATGTTCGCAGAACTCGCTGAACAGCTGCTTGAGAAAGACCAAGTCAAGGCCATCCGACGGATTCGCCAGTTACGGGATCAGATCAATGAGGGCTTTCAGGCGGTTACTGCGCAGTCCGATGCAGTGCTTTTGGAGTTCGGCCCGTCGCGCCAGCAAAAGCTGCAGATTCGCAAAAACATCCTGCGGTGGCAGCCTGCTATCCGTACGTTATTACTGGTGCAAATCACCTCCGTCCAGTATCTGGTAAAAAATCCGCTCACGGATCTTCCCGAGCCGATCGCTGAGGCCGGCGTCGAGTTCGAACAGGACATCGCTCAAGTGATGCGTGCGATGGCGAGTGAGGTGAGCGGAAAGCTGGTCAGTGCGGTTCCTGACATTCGGGCCTCTGCCGAAAAGCTACATGAGAGAATTCGCCAATATTATCAAGATATTGCTTCGCCAATCGCGCCGCAGGCCACTGATATCGCAGGTCTCGCCGAAAGCCTTGCATCCGTCCTTTCACCACTCTACGAAGACATACACCTCACGTTTGCAGCCGCACGGAACGCGGACGGGGCACGATTACAGTCTCTCCAAGCGGCGCCCCGATCATGATGGCGTAAACAGATGTTCAATGAGTCTCGATTTCATTGAACCCACCGCAACCGGTCGGTAGCGCGGCGCGCGGAATCTCGGATGCCTGCTGGAGGCCATCCGCAAGTTTTATGGTGAGGATCCAGAAAAGTCCGGATTAGGGGCGCGTGATCAACCGTCGGAACTTCGATCGGCTCGTAGGGCTGCTGGCAGCGGTAAAATCGCTACCGGCGAGCCGGTGAGATCCCCGTCGAACTCTCCTTGGGAGTCGGGCCTTTCACTCGAACATCTCTATCGCACCATCGAGGCTTTTAGCCACCGATCGGTAGAGGACCTGAAGCTCACGCAGCCTCAAGCGTTGGTCAATATTTTTGAATGGATATGTCGCTATCAGCTTTTCTAAAGATTCGATGCCATTTCCAACAGCCTCAAGCTGTTCTCTTAGAAGTGCCACCGCGACCATGTCTAATCCCTCATTTGTCCATTAGACGTTCTGGCACCTTCCGAAAGACGCGGTTGTAAATCTCATGCACGAAATTCACTGACTCCATCGCCATCCTTACTCAGGCACACCAGCGTCAGGCGATGGAGCGATTGGAGCAATTTCTCAGTGAGCAAAGGATCGCGTCAGCCGCTGGAACCTCCCGGGCGGGTGTTTTTTTGTTGATTATTGTAAGCTCTTGCCGAATCAAGGAGTTGCAAAAACAGTACCCAAGCGCCTACAAGCCCTTCCATGCAGGTAGTCCCACAAAAATCCCCACATCTTCAGGTATGGGTCAGGTCGAAATCAGCGGGTTTGTAGTGCCGCCCATCGCACCGGCAACTTCGAGGGGAACTTGCCGATAACTTGCAAGGGCTGACCTTTGCAGCCGTTGTCGGCGGCCATCTCGGATCAAGTTCGTCCGAGGAAAGGTCGAGCTCGAAGTCAGCAAACCGAACCTTCTATGTGTTGATTGCCTCGAAATTTGTCGCCATGGCTTTCGCTGCAACTCTCCAACGGGAGCCCCCAGACAGCTATAAGCATGACTGTAACCCTAGGGAATGACAAGGGGATATTTATTCCACATTTAAGGGAGATGCGGGGAATTGCGGAACCCGCATCCTCGGCGTGTACTTCGGCGCAACACCTAAGTTTTGCCGGCGAATCCGGCTAAGGAGAAAACTCATGAAACCCAGATCGCGTAGATCTGCGCTTGCCATGGTTGCGGTGGCGCTTGCTTCGATGACATTTCCAAACGCGTTTGCACAATGCGGACTGCCGAAGTTAGTTAAACCCACGAGTTGGAATAGCTCGCATATTAGCAAGTGCATTTTATTGTGGTTGGTCATGCTCACCCTGCGCGTTGCCGCGGTGGCTCAAGTGATTCAGGTTTCGAATGTTGCAGAGCTTTACAGTGCGGTTAACGATCCGGCAAACACAGGTGCCGCTCTCGTACTCGCCCCTGGAATTTACATGCTCTCGGCTACCGATTCGAAGGGCGCAGAGCGGCCAAACAGAGGACGGATCGAGTTGCAGATGGATATGTCGATCGTTGGTGTTGAAGGCGACATAGACTCAGTGGTCATTAATGCGTCTGGGCTTCCGGCGAGTTCGTTTCCACAAACCGTGAATGGTGTGGCGACCGGTCCGAACGCAGCGGTCAGAATGGGTCTCGGCCATAACGCACTCGAGTGGCTGACGGTTCGTGACGCAGTAAATGGGCAAGCGAACATCGACACAGGCCTTCAACCGCTCGATCCCGGGACTGCGTATATCCGGGTGGCGCACGTCGCTTCGACAGGATCGACTCGTGGTCTGAATATTCAGAACTTCGGACCGCAGACCTCGGGCCAGACCATAGAAGCCGATATCACCGACTGTTATTTCTTCAATAACAATGTCACCTTGTCCGAAGGAATCCGCATCGGAAACTTTCTGGGAGCTCAGGCTAGCACGGTGAATGTACGCATGGATGGCAATCTTTCCTGGGGCCAAAAGATGGGCCGCTCCATTGTCAACAACCGAACACTGAACTCGATGGTTAGCGTCGTCTCCTCTGGTAACCGGTTTTACGACAATGGCCTCGGAACGTTCGTCTTCGGCGGATTGAGCTCTAACGGTACCCGGTCGGATGGCAACACCATCGACTTCGAAGCGCACGGCGATCAGTTCATTGGCAACACTGGTGAAACCGAATTCGATCATGGCGGTCTCATCGTTGTGGGCTCCGAGAACGATTCTCTTGCTGGAGGCGGCGGAAGGAACAATACGGTGAGTGTTCGGCTCTGGGGTTGCCGCATGTTAGGCAACGCACTTCACGATCTCTACGGAGTCGGCGCTCGATCCAATTTTTTAGCGAATGGGGATCCGTCGCTCAGCCAAAACAATCACGCCATCATCGATATCAAGGGCGCCGGTAACGGCAATGGCAGATGGCAGCCCGTGGAGCAATTTGCCGACAGCTTGCCCGGTCCGCCGCACTATGGGAACTCAGTCACGGTGATTGAATAAGCTGCGCGTGTTCCGGTCATTTACCCCTCTTGGCTGAGGCATCTAGGTCGCCCGGGACATTTTCCCTGGGTGGGGGTCCAATAGCGCCCACACTAGAGAACCGCTGAAAAGGATGGCAGAGGGGAGAACTCAGTGTCGGGAAACAGGCCTCAATTGCAAAGAGTCCCCCACAGCGCTCTCTGGGAACTTTCTTTGCATGCTAGCTATGTGATTGAGAATATTGGAGGCGCGGGTCGGGATCGAACCGACGCATAAAGGTTTTGCAGACCTCTCCGGGCCATTTATACCGGTTTGTACCCGATGCATTCCTCTCGTATTTTCAACGGTCTAAAGCCATCAGCTTCCAACCTGTACAAGCCCATCTAAACCGGCACCCGCTACAGTATCCGCTACATCGTTTGGAGCGTTCTCATACGAGGCGGCCATTAGTTGTCTCTAAACAAACTCTTGCTAAGCCTTGGCCTTCTTTTTCGGGCTCCCAAAATTTTTTTGGGGTAGAAATTTTTTTCGGGGTCGGGAATTAGCACATTCTTTCATTTCACGGCATGGGTCAATCGCTTGTTATGCTTTACTCCTATTGCATTCCCATATAAGATGTGAGAGATTCCTATGGTAAGGCAATAGGAGACGAATGGGTGACAAAGCGGATGTCTGGCAGGGGACGTTGGCGTTGATGGTGTTAAAGACGCTTGAGGCGCTGGGGCCGATGCATGGGTATGGGATTGCGCGTCGGATTGAGCAGACGAGCGGGAACCTGCTGACGCTGAATTATGGGACGCTCTATCCGGCGTTGCTGAAGCTGGAGCAGGAGGGTGCGGTGAAGGCGGAGTGGGGCGTATCGGAGAACAATCGGAAGGCAAAGTTCTATTCGTTGACGCGCGCGGGGAAGAAGCAGCTGGAGCGGGAGGCGCGGAACTGGGAGCAGACGACTGCGATCCTGGCGCGGTTTCTGGCTGCGGGAGATGCGGTATGAGATGGCTGCGGAGTTTCTGGGTACGATTGGGCGGAGTGTTTTCGCCGGCGCGACGCGAGCGTGCGGGGCGGGAGTTTGAGGAAGAGATTGAGAGCCATCTGGCGATGCATATCGAGGACAATGTGCGCGCTGGGATGACTGCGGCACAGGCGCGACGGGAGGCTGTGATGAAACTTGGTGGAGTTGAAGTGGTGCGGCAGGCTCGGCGCGAGGGAGTGATTCTGGTGTTGATGGAGAACCTTTGGCAGGATATTCGTTACGCGCTACGGCAGTTGGGCAGGACTCCGGGGTTTACGCTGACTGCGGTATTGACGCTGGCGCTGGGGATTGGGGCGAATACGGCCATCTTTACGCTGGTGAATGCGGTGCTGCTGAAGAATCTGCCGGTGGCTGACCCGAAGTCGCTGGTGCGCATTGGCGATCACCCTGATTGCTGCCAATACTCCGGAGCAAACCTAGACGGCAATTACAGCCTGTTTTCGACCGACAGCTATGAACAGCTGAAGAAGAATGCGCCGGAGTTTGAAGAACTGGCGGCAATGCAGGCGGGCTTTGAGAACTGGTCCATCATCGGGCGGCGCGATGGAGGCCAGGAAGCAGCCCGGACGATGGTGGGTGAGTTCGTCTCCGGCAACTACTTCCGAATGTTTGGGCTGCAGCCGGCGACGGGCAGACTGCTGACGGATACGGACGATGTGGCGGGTGCGCCCCTCGCTGGGGTGATGAGCTATGAGACGTGGAAGCGCGACTACAACAGCGATGCTGCGGTAGTGGGCAGTACCTTCTGGGTGAATACGAATGCGGTGACGATTACAGGGATTGCGCCGGAGGGATTCTTTGGCGACCGGTTGTCGAGCACGCCGCCGGATTTCTATTTTCCGATTGAATCGATGACGGTCTTAAATAGCGCAAAGTTCGTGCATGACCCGGAGCAGAAATGGCTCGACATCATTGGGCGGGTGAAGCCGGGCGTCACGCTGGGGCCGTTGCAGGAAAAATTGAGCGTGCAGCTGAAGCAGGTGTTTGCGACGAGCCCAAGCTTCTCATCCGCGCATGATAGACCGCTGCTTGCCAAGACACATGTCGTGTTGACTTCGGGAGGAGCGGGGACGCAGGCAATGCAGGAGCAGTATGCGTCGAACCTGAAGCTGTTGATGTGGATCTCCGGTCTGGTGTTGCTGATTGCCTGCGCGAATGTTGCCAATCTACTACTGGTGCGGGGGATGGGGCGGAAGACAGAGATGTCTGTACGGACGGCGCTGGGCGCGATGCGGGGGCGGATTGTGCGGCAGTTGCTGACGGAGAGTTTGCTGCTGGCGGGGATCAGTGGGATCGCAGCGCTGGCGGTCTCGTATGGCGGGGCACGGATGCTGCTGTTGCTGGCGTTTCCCGGTGAGCAGCATGTTCCGATCAGCTCCAGCCCGTCGATTGAGGTGCTGGCGTTTGCGGTGTGTGCGTCAATGATGACGGGTGTGCTGTTTGGCGTAGCACCGGCGCTGATGGGGGCGAAGGCGCCGCCAGCGGATGCCCTGCGAAGCGGGACGCGGACGACGACGGGTGGGGCTTCGCTGCTGCAGCGCGGGCTGGTGGTATTGCAGGCAGCACTATCCGTGGTGCTGTTAGTAGGCGCGGGACTGTTTGCGCAGAGCCTAGGCAAGCTGCAGCACACGGACATGAAACTGGAGTCCAAGAACCGCTACATCGTGCACTTCAACGCGCTGGCGGCGGGCTACAAGGATGCGCAGATACCGGCGCTGTATCGGACGCTCGAGGAGCGGTTCCATGCGGTTCCGGGAGTGGTGAAGGTGGGCATCAGCACTTACACGCCAATGGAAGGTAACAATGACGGTTGGGGTATCCAGGTGCAGGGACAGCCGATCCTGCGCAAGCAGGCTTCCAACATCCTTGCAAATGCTGAGTACTTCGATTCGGTGGGGACGCATGTACTGATGGGGCGCGGAATTACGACGCAGGATACTCCGACCTCGCCGCGCGTGGCGGTGGTGAATGAGGACTTCGTGAAGACGTTCTTCAAGCCTGGAGAGAACCCGATTGGGCACCGCTTTGGCACTCCAGGAGTGAGTACTTCGGGTACGTATGAGATTGTCGGGATGGTGGAGGGGACTTCCTATACCGATGTACGCTGGAATGCGCATCATCCGATGTATTTTGTGCCGCTGGGACAGCCAGCGGAGATCGATTATGCGAGCGCTATCGTGATTGAGACGGCGCGGCCTATGAGCGATATGGAGTCCATTGCGCGACAGACGCTGATGGGGATCAATCCGAATCTGGCGATGCAGAAGTTCGAGACCTTCGATGCGCAGATCGCCAGCCGGTTTACGCACGAACAAATGCTTTCGAGGCTGATGACGTTGTTCGGCGGGCTGGCGTTGCTGCTCGCGGCGATTGGGCTTTACGGGGTGACGGCCTATACCGTTGCGCGACGGACTTCGGAGATTGGTATCCGGATGGCACTGGGTGCGAAGCGCGGCAGCGTGATTGCCATGGTGATGCGCGGGGCTGTGATGCAGGTTCTGGTGGGATTGGCGATTGGTGTTCCGGTGGCGCTGCTTTGCGTGCGGTTTGTGAAGACGCAGCTGTACGACATCACGAAGGTGGACGCGGGTGTACTGGCTGGCGCGATTGCTACGCTGGCTGTGTCGGCTTGCATTGCCGGGATGATTCCGGCGCAGCGGGCGGCTTCTGTTGATCCGTCGCTGACCCTGAGGAGTGAGTAGGAGATATGGCCAGTTGAGCTGAGGTCTTTGCAATGGAACCCTATCCCCACATTTCCCATCAGTTGGAGTGCTGTCCGTCTGTAAGTCCTGAAAGCCGTTTTGTGGGAAGCGATCTGAGTCACTCCAGAATGACGGGCAAGCCGGAAGAAATCGTAGTGCCCGCAAAGTCGGGCTTTCGGCAAGTTCACCTCGTAGTTTCCGAGAACCCCGTTTTTCGGCAACAGAACAACTGTTGTCTTCGTCCGGAGCCAAACCACGCAGCTGGCGGAAACCGCAGAGCTCAATGAGTGCATCGGCCTGTTATCGCCAATCCAGAACAACCGGCTTGTCGGCTGCCACTTAACGTCTTCGGGGCGTTATTTCCGGAGATAGTGTTTTAGGCTTCACCCTGACCAGTGTTGTGTCTACGTGGGCTGGGGTGGGGAGGTGCCGTCGGCGTGCTCGCCACGCTGCGCTACACCAAGTCCCAGGTCGGTTTCAAGGTCAACTTCCACCAGGCCCGCTTATGGTCCGTCCAAAAGACTTGTCATTTCTTCAGCGCACCTGTGAAGTTCTGGACTAGCGTGACGGGCTGGATGGCTGCGTCTCCGACTGGGATCGACGTCAGAATCCGCTGGCCGTCTGCCGAAATTTCGTAAGGGTAGCCGGCCGCGAAAGGACTGTAACCAGTAATGGTCAACAATGCGTGCGGTGGACCTGCCTCGACGTTCGTCTCGCTGATCCGGGTTTCCGTGGCCATCAATTTCCCGTCGAGCGCGACGTAGTACAACTCCTTCCCATCGCGGCGCCAGCGCGGCCTCCCGCCGCCGTTCGGCGAGATGCGGTGTCTTTCGCTCGGTCGTGAGAACGGCGTCACGTAAATCTCACTCTGCCCGGAGAGATCGGAACTGTACACCACCCAACGGCCGTCGGGAGAGAACTGTCCGAAGAGTTCGTTGAAACCCGTCTTAAGAAAAGGTTGCGGCTTTAGAGGCTCGCGCGGCCGGTCCGGGGTGAGCGGCAACACGAATAATTCGTGTCGAGGACCACCGCCTGTGAAGTAAAGAAGGGACTTGCCATCGGGGGACCAGCTCGTGGGGACCTTATCCATGTCATCGGTGTAGAGCGCCTCCTCCGTGCCGGCACTGTTTGCAAGTCCGCGGAACAAGTCGTAGTGCCCCTTGCGCGTAGTGTTGAGAATGATGCTCCGGCCGTCCGGCGACCAGACTCCGTAAAATTCGCCGCCCGGATCGGATGTAAAGCGAGTGGGCAAACCGCCCGCAACATCGTACAACCAGAGGTCGTAGTTTCCGAGCGCATCTGGAGCCGAGGCCGCCAGAGTCCGTCCGTCGGGCGACAACTCGATACTGAAAAACGCCCGCGGGTCGCCGAGCGTCTTGATCCGCTTCCCCGTGCGGTCGAACCAGGTGAGTTGTTTCCGTGCGTCGGCCGGACCTGTCTGGTACGCCAGCAACCCCGAATTCGAGGCAGTGAACGCGCCGACCGTAACCAAATCCAAGAACCGCTCCACTCCTTCCGCGACCGGCTCCGCTTCTCCGCTCATGCGCAACGAGCTCAAGTCGAACGGCTGAGCCATCAAAGAAGTTCCTTTCAAATAAAGGAGGCGCCCGGCCGCATACGTAGCATTCGAGTCGGCTTCCCCGATGGCGGTGCTGTTGGTGGAACTCAGCGAGCCGACGCGAATAATCACGTGGCCGGACCCTGCCCACGCCGCGAAGAGAAAATGTTCGCCATCCGGGAGGAACCACGGGAAGCCGTTGCCACCCGTATAATCCACGGCGGATTTGGTCGTGCCGCCGTCCTGAGAGACCTTCCGCAACGGAATGAACGCGGCCGGCGCGTATACGATCTCACCTTTCGCGCTCCAGGACCCGCCGTAACCAGTAGACGCGGACACCTCGGCCAATGCAACCGGCGACCCACCTCTCGTGTCGACCTTCTTGAGCTTTCCGTCCGCGAAGAACGCCACCCACAAGCCATCCGGCGACCAGAATGGGAAAGCCCCACCGTCGGTTCCCGGCAACCGTTGTGCTGTGGCAGAATCCAACGACCGAATCCACAACTGGCTCGTGCCATCTTGTCCGGTCGCGGCGAACACCATTCTCTTCCCATCTGGAGAAAGCGACATGGGGCCGAGATTGGTCGCGAAGGCAAAGGAGGTTGTGGCGGGAGGCAAGATCGTCGAATGCACTACAGCTTGCCTGGGCGCTGCTTCACGAAAATGGACCAGCGCCAAAGGGAACAGCAGGAGGATCGACACTCCAGCTATGGCCGGCCAGACGCGCGAATGCCATCGAGGGGCCGATGCAAGCAACAGCGGCGAATCTTTTTCAAGGAGGAGCGGGATGCCGTCGCCGATGTCGCGGAGGCGGCGCCTGGGGTCTTTTTCGAGGCAGCGGCTGAGCAGGCGGCGGACGCCGGCGGGGGTGTTGGGCGGGAGTGCGGCGAGGTCGGGCTCGCCCTCGACGATGGCGGCGAGGGTGTCGATCATGCTGTCGCGACCGAAGGCGGAGCGGCCGGTGAGCATCTGGTAGAGGACGCAGCCGAAGGCCCAGAGGTCGGTGCGCTTATCGATGGGCTCGCCGCGGGCCTGCTCGGGGCTCATGTAGGCGGGGGTGCCGAGGATCATGCCGACCTCGGTGGTGTTGAAGTTGACGGTTTCGCGTTGGTTGAGCGGGATGGCGGCGTCGGAGTCGCCGGAGACGGCCTTGGCGAGGCCAAAGTCGAGTACCTTGACGACGGACTGGGGGGTGATCTTTATGTTGGCTGGCTTGAGGTCGCGGTGGACGACGCCTTTGCAGTGGGCGGCGTCGAGCGCCTCGGCGACCTGGCCGGCGATGAGGAGCGTGTCCTTGAGGGGGATGGGTCCGAAGCGGAGGCGGTCGGCGAGGGTGTCGCCTTCGACCAGTTCGAGGATGAGCGCGTGGCGGTCGCCGTCGGTTTCGAAGCCGTAGATGGCGCCGATGTGGGGGTGATTGAGGGTGGCGAGCAGGCGGGCCTCGCGGCGGAACCTGGCAATGTGGCTGGGATCAGGGATGGAATCTGAAGGGGAACGAGGGCGGAGAATCTTGACGGCGACATCGCGGTCGAGGCGGGTGTCGCGGGCGCGATAGACCTCGCCCATTCCGCCCACGCCGATGCGCTCCTGCACCTGGTAGATGCCGAGCAGGCGGCCGGTGAGCGCGGATTCATGGGTGTCGCCTTCGATTTGCGCCACGCAATTACGGTATCACCGAGTGCGGGCGCGTTGAGAATTTGCTGGAATTGCGACGGGCTGGCGTTCGGCGTGACGAGAGCGAAGAAGAGGGCGCCGGGTAAGGACAGAAGCCCGCGGGCCGTACCGAATCTACGCAGTTTTCTCCGTCGATTGGCCGTAACGCGACCCCAAGTTCCTGCGAAGTCGGGTTTTCGGCAACTACGGTCGTGCCCTCAGAACCGCCTCGCCTAGTCTCTGCAAGGTGTGTCTTCCTGAAAGGGGTAGTAGAAGCCGTTGGCCCTCGTGAGTGAACCTATCGCTTGTATGGCGGTGCGTGAGGTTCTACATTGGTGAAACTGACTGCCAGCCACATCCCATTTCGTTTCTGCATGACGGAGGTTCCTAGCGTTGGCCCAGCAAAGCTTTGGGAGGACACCTGCACTGTGGACACCTGGACAACTGCGGCTTCTCCGCTCAGAAAGCGAATCTTTTCGATGGTGTAATTCCTCTGGCTATTGCGGGCGGAAGCCGAGTGGATGGCGACGAGGTCTTCGCGAACTGATGCTTTACCTTTATGCCATTCACCAAAAACATTGATGTGATCGATGTCGTCAGAATAGATGGAGACCATTGCGTCTGGGTCGTGTGCATTCCATCCGGCGTAAAACCTCGCTAACACTGTGCGAATTGCTCGCTCTTCTTCAGCTTGATTGGTGAGCTGGCCAGCATAGGCCACACCGCCTACTAGCAACGTGATGATTAAGACTAAGCGTCTCATCAATTGTCCTCCTCGGATAGGTTTTCACTTAAATAGAGCCCTGTTGTCAACGCAGGTGAGGCGCTGCAAGGATTCGGCTCCCTGCAAGGTATGTTCTCTCCTAATAGGAGATACAACACTAGATTTTCACCCCATCTATTAATACCCATATTCCCGATCTCCGAAGTTGCCGAAAACCCCGTTTTTCGGGAGGCACCAAGAAAATCGGATTAGACTGAGCATCATGCAGATGCTCTCCATAGCTTCGGTGTAATGCTCAATGAGTTCTATCCGGCTTGCCGCGCTTCTTCTCCTGACGACCGCACTGATTGTTCCCCTTTACGCGGACGTGTGTGTGTACAAGCCACTGAAGCTGCGACTTGTGAGCGGCACCGTTGCCGATTCCTCGGGTCACCCCGTTCCTGGTGTGAGAGTGACTATCATGCGCGGCGGCGTGGCCGTGGCGACCACGATAGCAGACAACGCCGGTACGTTCGAATTCAAGTCTTTGAAGGCGGGCGAGTATGAGATTGCTACGCTTTTAGACGGCTTTCAGCCCGCCCGTTACAAAGTCTTTCTGACCAGACCTAAACAGAACTGGGGCCGCTCTCTACGAATCGTTCTCGCGCTGGGTAATGAGCCTTGTGGGAGTGTCGAAGCCGTGAAGAGGTGATCGAACAAGGAGAGTCAAACGACAGGCAACTATGGCTCATTTCCCCGAAAGTCGCATTTTGGGCAATTACGCTCATTCGCTCCGAACCGACTCCCTACAAGGCATGTTGATTGCGCCCAACCGCCAATTGGGACGAGCATCTCTTTCGCCGCTAGAACAATCGGTGCAAGCCGATCTACTCCCTCGGCGACACCGGCGCAAGGAGTTTTCAGTAGAACTCTCGCTTCCAGAGCCGCCTCCAGCCGAATCAAAATCCCTTTCGCCAATGGCGAGCCGCAGCGTGAGCCGCTAGAGTTCATGCAAGAAATTCTGCAACGTCAACAGAAGATCGATCAACAGCAAAACCAAGACGGGCAGAACCAGGAGAGTAATTCACGGCATTGATCAACGATCATCTATCCCATGTATGACACCGGACATGAGGGGCTCGATCGGAGCCGAACAGTGGGACAAGAAGATTCACGCACCGTTTCGAGATCGTACGAGGACGTGACACCGGTTTCGCCGCCTACAACTATGCTCTTATAATTTGCAAAACCACACAGGGTGATCCGGATCGGACTTTATCGCACATGAATCGACGAAGTTTTCTCGTGAGTTCGTTGGCAGCTACCGCCGCAGGCCCGTTGTCCGCAATGTCAAGCCCACCGCTTTCGAGCGTGGTTTCGGCTACAGGCGAAGCCAGGGTCGCCGTCCTGCTCGTCGATACGGATAGGGTGACGGTTCCGATCGATGGGCGAATCTATGGCCAGTTTCTCGAACACATCAACCATTCGGTGGAGGATGGGCTCTTCGCCGAACAGATTCGCGGCGCGGGGTTTGAGGGCGAAGACTTCAAGAGATATTGGGAGACGTTCTCGGACCACGGCCGTGTCGAGATTGCAGACATCGACTTCCAGAATGGCAAGAAAAGCGTACGCCTGCACGTTGATGGCGGTCACGCGAGCGTCCGGCAAGGACGCCTCTTCCTCGATACTGGGATCACGTATGACGGCTCGCTCTGGATCAAACGCGAAAAGGGCTCTCCTAAATTGACGCTTCGGTTAACAAGCTCCAAAGGCGTCCCCATCGCATCGATACCCCTTACGCTATCCGGATCGGATTGGCAGGAGATTCCTTATTCCTTCCTCAGCTCGGTGCGAGATACCCAGGCCTTGATCGAGATTAGCGCCACTGGAAACGGCGCGCTGTTGCTCGATTTCATCTCAATGATGCGCGCAGATGTTCGTCGAGACGGAATGTTGCGCCCCGACCTGCTGCAAGCCCTCGGACAGCTCCGTCCTTCCTTCATCCGTTGGCCCGGAGGCTCTTTCGCTTCCACGTACAAGTGGAACGAAGGTATCGGTCGATACGCCTTGCGCGGATACCACCCCAACACCTATTGGGGTGGTTACTCGGACTATTTCGGTTTTGGGACAGAAGAATTCCTCGGGCTTTGCCGAAAAGTCAATGCTGAACCGCTGATCACGCTGGCTTGCCCCGGCACGAAAGCCGAACAGGTTCAGTACGCAATGGACTGGGTTCACTACCTCAATGATCCCCCGACGACCGAATGGGGACAGCTGCGTGCGTCCAACGGACACCCCGAACCATATGGAGTGAAGTTCTTCCAGATCGATAACGAGCCTATGAATAATGGCTTCACGCCAGAGCAGTACGCAGAGATCGTTAAGGTCTATGGCAGTCGGCTGCGTGCGATTGCTCCGAATGCGCGAATCGTGGCGTGTGGACAGAAGCGGTCCAATGATATGGATTGGAGCGAGAAGGTCATCGATCTTGCCGGAGATAACTTCGACGTCCTCGGCTGCCACAACTACGAGTACGAGCCGGAGAACTTTGAGACTGGCTTGAGGCGTATCCGCGACTACCTCACGAAGCTGCGGGACTACGTGCGTGTTTCGAAGCATCCTAATATCGAAATCGGTGTCCTGGAGTGGAGCCTTCAGCACACTTACGATTGGCGCGCAGGACTCCATGCGGCGGGCAGCCTTATGCTCTATGAGGAGCTCAGCCCCAGTTTGACGATGACTTGTCCGGCCCTGCTAATGCGGAACACGACGGACGACCCCAAGTGGACGTCATCGATATATCACGACCACGTATCCTGGTTCCCGGGTGGAAGTTACGAGGTCGAGAAGCTTTTTCGCGAGCACTATGCAGAGCGATTCCTTGCGTCTGCAACCGGGGCTGTTAATGATGTCCCGGATCGCAAGACCCTGTTCGACAAGATCTCAACGACGATCCCGTCCAAGTGGCTCGGCGGTTCCGTCGAGGCTGTAGCTACGGCGAGCGATGATGGCCGTCGTATCGTGATCAAGGCTGTCAACTACCGGGCGGAGCGGAATACCCTGCTCGTGCGACTCCAAGGCGCCGGCGTGCCTGAGAAGGGTCTCGCGACATTGCACACAATCACCGCAGGTCTGACGGACTCTGCATCCCTAGAACATCCTGATGCCATTGCTCCAGTGAGTAGGGCATTGAATTACGCGAAGGATTTCAGCGTTAGCCTCGAGCCTTATACAGTTGCGGTGGTCGAGATTCGAGCCAAATAGAGTCGCGTTGCCGCTAATTTATCCGTCACTTCCTTGGCCCCATGTCTAATCGTCCTTATCTCTAGGGAATCAATTGGGAGGTTCGCCCAAACCGTGCGCAGTCATGTTAGGTTGAGGCAAAGGAGCAGTTTGATCCCAATCTATGCTCACCCTATTCAAAGTGTGTCTCGTCTTGGGCCTGACCTCTGGCCCAAGCCTGTTCGGCGCCGATTTTGCCATGAGAGTGACCGACAAGAATTACCTCGATACTCAAGGTTTTAGCGTATTTCTCTACGACAGTACATACCATCCTGTTTTCGTAGACCAAAAGAACACAGCCATGGAGATGATTTTCCACGGCCAACGCATCGCCACTAACGGCGATGTGCGCCTGATGCCAACGCCCGAGCAATGGGACCTAGTGGCCACTCTCAAAGGGCGTCAGGCCGATAAGGCGAACAATCGGCTCACCGCCAATCTCGCTTTCCCGACCTTCGATCTGAGCTACACCCTCGAAGTCGCAGCGGAACCGGGCGGCGTGAGAGTCAGCATCAATCTCGACAAGCCGCTACCGCAGAAACTGGCCGGGCGGGCGGGCTTCAACCTGGAGTTTCTGCCCTCGATCTACATGGGTAAGGCATACCTGGTGGACGGAACCAAAGCCGGCATCTTCCCGAGAACCCCTAACGATCCGATGGTCAAGGTCTTGCCCCTGCCCGATGAACCGAAAAAAGCGTACTACCTGGAGGACTGGGAAAGGGCCAAGGGATATACTCAGCCGCTGCCGTTCGCAGAGGGTAAGGCCATCACCCTGGGCGTCGACGACGAGCTGGCCCGGATCAAGGTTAAGTCGGATACGGCGGACCTGATGTTGTTCGATGGACGCAGCCGTGCGCAGAACGGCTGGTTCGTGTTGCGTTCGCTGATCCCTTCCGGCAAGACCACCGGAGCCATCGTGTGGCACATCAGGCCGGACGTGATTCCGAACTGGACGCGGCCGCCGATGATCGCGCATAGCCAGGTCGGTTATGCGCCGGGTTTCTCCAAGGTGGCGGTACTCGAACTCGACCAGAAGTACAACGGCCCGCAGACGGCCAAAGTGATGCGCCTGATGGAGGACGGATCTTACAAGCAGGCGTTCGAGGGCCCGATCACGCCTTCAACGCCCTGGCTGCGCTACGTCTATTCGAAATTCGACTTCACCCCGGTCAAGGACCCCGGCCTTTATGTAATCGAGTACGCAGACCAGCGTACGGCGCCCTTTCCCATCTCCCCGGACGCTTACGCTAACACTTGGCAGGACAGCCTGGACCATCACATTGCGGCGCAGATGGATCACGTTTCCGTTCGCGAAGGCTATCGCGTGTGGCACGGCGCTTCGCACTTGGACGATGGCCGTCTGGCGCCCGTGGTTGGGGAGCAATTCGACGGCTGGAATCAGGCTACGCCAACGGACGGGAAGTACAAAGGTGGCGATCACATTCCTGGGATGAATGTCGGCGGCTGGTATGACGCCGGCGACTTCGACCTCGAGGAGCCCGCGCAACTGAGCGTGATTCAGAGTCTGGCTCTGGCGTATCGCGAATTCAACCTCAGGTACGACGAGCTTTCGGTGGATGAAGTCGCGCGCGAGGTTGAGATGCACCGTGCCGATGGCGTGCCGGATACGGTGCAGCAAGTCAAGCACGGCGCACTGCTCATCCTTGCGCAGTTCCACAATATCGGCCACGCGATCCGCGGCACTCACGAACCAGATTTGCGCCAGTACACGCACCTGGGCGACGGAGCGTCGAAAACCGACGGCCGCATCTATGACCCGAAGCTCGGTCCGAACGAAGTAAAGGGCGATTACTCCGGCAAGCCGGACGACCGCTGGATCTTCTCCACTACAAACCCGTTTTTCCAGTGGAACGCCGTCGCATCGCTGGCTGCAGCGGCCGATGTGCTGAAAGGCTATGACGACGCATTAGCGAAAGACTGTCTTGAGACCGCGATCAAAGCATGGAACGACGAGAAGGCCCACCCAACGCCGAATCCAACGGGTGGCGGCTTAGGCGGCTCGGCTCCGGCAGGTGCTCCCGGAGGTGGCGTGTTGGCTGCGTCTCAGGGGGTGGTGGCTGGCGCTCACGGCGGCAGCCCGGGCGCTCCAACTAGTCCTGGCACGACCAGCGCACAAACAGCTCCGCCGGCTGGCTTGGGCCAGGGTGCCTCCGGCGTTCCACTGGACTGGGCTGCGGCTCTGGAATTGACCATTGCCACGAATGGTGCCGAGCCCTACAAGTCCCGCCTAAAGGAGTTGTTCCCTCAGATGATCACCCCCCAGCAGATGGGCCTCCGTGGTTGGACGTCAGTCCGGGCATTGCCCTATCTGGACGCGAGCGCGAAAGATCAAATGCGAGAAGCGCTGAAGACATACATGGCAGGTCTGGACAAGCAGTTGGATGCCACTCCGTTCGGTGTGCCTCCGAGCCTGGGCACCTGGGGAGGATCGGGCGCCGTGGTTGACATGGCCATCCGGATGTACTTTCTGCACAAGGCATTTCCGGATCTTGTGAGCCCGGAATATACACTTCGCGCCGTAAATTACATTCTCGGCACGCACCCGGTATCGAGCACTTCGTATGTAGCTGGCGTCGGTACGGTCTCGAAGACGAAGACGTACAGCAACAACCGTGCCGACGCCAGCTACATTCCAGGCGCCGTGATTCCGGGATACATCATCATCAAGCCGGATTTTACGGAGTGCATCGACGACTTCGGGTTTCTCTGGTTCGAGGATGAAGCCGTCGTTGCCGGGTCGGCAAGCTGGGTCGTGGCCGGCAACGCTGCGGACGCGATCACTAAGGAATTGAAGTAGCGCCAGTGTTGAATCGCGCGACGCCCCCGAGGGTGGAGAACGGACGAGTTATTTGGGTGTAAGAGTTAGTGCGGGGTTGCTAGTCGCGCTTGGATGCTATGGGGCGTCTATGCTCTTTTCTATGTTGTGATCATGGGGATAGCAGGAGTTCGGGCCTGGAAAGACCATGCTTCTGCTTCTGATAATCCTAGTTGGCAATGCCCCGACGCCTACTTTGGAATATTGTTCGTGCTTTTCACACTGATTGTCGGTCTCTGGGCGTGGATTATGGCGATCCCGCGGTCTGCAGCCTCCCCCAGATGAGCGTGAACTTGACTAACGCGCCGGGAGAGCCGGCCAGCACAAATGCGTCCGGCGTAGACGTTGCCTTTGCGAACGGCAATTCCCGGCTGGCCGAGGCGGCGTGGTTCCTTGTCGAGTTTGATGAGCGGCGATTGATCGCCTGTGTAGGGCGACTTGGTATCCATAATGACGACATCATCGCCCCCGATAGTAGCTCACCAGCGCGTGGGCCTACGGCGGAAGCGCGGGTTCCCCGCCGCGTTGCCCATCACGAGAGGTGGCGTGGGCGCGCGGTGGCGGCGATTGGGTAGAAAAACTTCCGATCGACGAGCATCTCGGACCAATGCCAGTGTTGACGATATCGCCACCGTGCTCGAGGACCTGGCCGTAGATGTTTTTTGATATCGGTGCACCTGTCTTCGAGGCGTCGATGGTGGCGTTGACGATGCGAACATGAGACGACAGAGCGCAAGGCAGCTTCGAAAAGCGGAGTAAAAGCGGGGATTGTAAAGCAAAGTTTTGACAGACCATGTCTTGTCGCATCTTGCGTTCACTCCGTAACGAGTGCAATAGATTGCCAATTGGGATTAATTACGTCGATAGATTCTCCTCGCCTGTAAGTCGGTTGGGAGGTCGCCCAATTCTGAAGCGCTTAGATAACTTCTGGTTCACGGTACATTCCCAACAACTCCGCAAGTGCATTGGCCTCGGAATTGCTACCGCTCACGTCTCTGCAGACAAGATTCAACCGGACATCGCGCGTCTTGCCGGCAGGTAGGGGGAGTGGAACAAACTGACCTCTTTCTAGTTCCGACTGGATGCGGTACTTCGGCAGCCAGCCGAAACAAAGGCCACTCCGAACTGCTGAAATGGCAGAGTCGATTGTGCTGACGGGAAGAATGCGCTGAGCCGGGAGGTGCGGTTGTTGTCTTAGGCTTCCGGATGCTGCACTTTCGATGGTCACCAGAGTGTGCTGCATCAGGTCGGAACGCGAGAGCCTGCGATGGATTGAGAGGAGAGGGTGATCGCGGCGCGCAACCGCAATCATTCCGATCACGAGAATTGGCTTTACGAGGATTTCGCGGGATACCAGGTCCGTCACGCAGATTTGTGCGTTGTATAGGGAAAACTCCGTGTCAGCAGAGAGAAACGTTCCCTGCCGTAGCCTCAGCCTGACGTGGGGAAAACTCCGCGAAAACACCGCTAGCACCCCAAACAGACGGTCATCGGGAAATATGCTGTCGACAGAAATCCGGATCTCGGAAGCTCCTCCCGAAGCCATCACGCGAGCCCGTTGCTCGAGCTCATGAAATCCCGCCAAATGCGGTTCCACATCCACCAAAAGCGCCCTACCTGCTTCAGTAAGCTGAGCCTTTCGGCCGTGGATCTCGAACAGCCGG
>CAVRHK010000044.1:0-21275 GCA_963720955.1 uncultured Acidobacteriaceae bacterium
TACGCGTTCCGCACGGCTACAAAGTTTATTGTCTGACGACTTCAATAAGGTTGTCATCGGGAATCCTGTCGATCAGTTTGTTATAAGGATCAATGCCAGCGCGTGTCGGCATCTGGTCGACGATAACCTCAAAGGTCTGGCTCGCCTGAGTGATCTTTTCCCTCTTGAGGTAAAGCGGCCTCTCCTCATCCTTCTTGCCGATGAAGACACCGATGTCGATGTAATCGTTCAGGGTCATAGCCGTCTCGTTTCCGCTGCCATCTGACTTGAGCTTGCGAGCCTGCACGGCTAGGGCGACCTTGAATTTCTTGTCTGATGTTTGCGTAACGGTGGCCGTTACCGCCTTGTTGTCGTACAAGACGATGGATTCAAATGCGTCCGTGATGTAGTACTGCAATTCAGCGGGCGTCTGAGCGCGTAGAGCATCAACGAATTGACGTGTGTCCGGGTAAGGCCCACTTTGCGAATCATTTGCATTTGCGTAACGATACTGCATCAGGAAGTTGTGAAGCGCGAGATTGAGTTTGTCTTCGCCGATGTAGTCCGCGAGGGTATACATCACCTGACCACCCTTCTGATACCAGACGTAGGGTTCATTCTGCACGAGGACCACGGGCTGCTCCTTTCGCAGCTCGCCGGCACGCCCGCGAAGATAGCCGTCAAGTTCATGTTTCAGGAAGCGGTGCATATTGTCGCTGCCATATCTCTGCCGCATCACCATTAGTGCGGAGTACTCAGCGAGCGTCTCGGAGAGCATGTTGGAGCCTTCGACGCGTGCTCCGATAAGCTGATGCGCCCACCACTGATGACCTAGCTCGTGCGCCGTGACGAAATAGGTGAAGTCAATATCAGTGGACTTCTCGAGACGGCCGATGAATCCGATTCCCTCTGAAAAAGGAATGGTGTTGGGGAAGGATTGTGCGAAGGTCCGGTAGCGTGGAAATTCGAGAATGCGGTACTGACGAAACTGGAACGGGCTGAAGTTCTTCTCGTAGTAGCCAAGGCCCGCCTTGGAAGCGGCGATCATATCGTCCACGTCATATTTGTGGGTGGGGATGTGATAAACCTCAATCGCTATCGGATTATCGACTCCCTGATACATCTCGCGCTTCACGTCGTAGCGCGCGGAGACATAGGCGTAGAAATCCAGCGTCTTCACGTCGCCCATGTCGTACGTGAAGTAGTGGCGGCCATTCTCGTGCCAATCGCGAGTCAAATATCCGGGAGAGAGCGCAATCTGCGGCTTGCCTTCGGAGTCAGAGTCGGAGGTGCTTACTGTGGTCCGGTACGTGATCCAGTCTGAATGTGGCGTAAAGATATTGGTGACAGTCCCGACGGGGTCCCCGCGATGCGGCAACAGCTCCTGCTCTGGTAGATGCTCTTCACGACGCCGTCGTGGGTCACCGAGCTCGATATTGTTGTCGTAACCAATCGTGGGAAAGTAGTCAGAGTCAAAGAAAGTCCCGGAGTAGGCAAGCTCGGGACGCTCGTTGCCGTCCATGAAACCGCGGCTTGCGAAGCCCACGTTGAACGTCATGTCGAGTTTTTCACCAGGAGCAAGCGGGGTTTCCAATTGGTAGATCGTGTAGATGCTGCGCGGACTAGAAGAGACAACGTGAAATGGCCGATCGAAGTTGACTTTGGAGACAGATTGTCTCTGATTCGAGATGTGGATCTGGCTGATTGGTTCCGGGGCCTTATTTTGAAGCACAAAGTGGCCACTGCCGTCGAAGGAGCGGCGCTCAGGATAAATGTTGATATTGGAGTCGACCGCGATGACTTTGGGCTGCGGCACGTTTTCGTACTTCTTGAAGTCGCGCTCGTAGTTAGCCTGGATATGACGGCGGTCCTTGGCTGTGAGGTACTCGTTCAAGACGTGAGCGTTGTAGAAATACCATCCACCGCAACCGATGGCGATCAGAAGTATAAGCGATGCTGCAGGAATCAGTCGCGGGGCCCGTTGACGGGCAAGACCGAAGCGCGCAGGCCAGGCTTCGTCAGAACCGCGCCGCGCAAGTGCAATCGAGATGATCGCGAAGAGCGCGGCGATTGAGAGCCAATAAGTGACGGCCCAAAATAGCGCCGGCGCAAAGTGGCCGTAGCCGTTCATGTCCGAATAGGTATAGGCCGGTGCATTTCCGATCAGATAGAGATTGTTTTCCCAACCGAAGTTATACAGGATGGGAGTGATAACGAATATGCCGATGACAATTCCGTGACCGATAAACTTGTTGGAAACCACGGTCTGTACAAAAAGCGCAAGCAGGACGAAGATAAGAACCTGTGCGAAGGTGATGAGATACAGCTCTTTGGCATACTGGAGCAGCTCGTAGTGATAGTATCCAGCGATGGTTTGCATCAGGATGCCGCATAGGCCGGTCACGGTAAGCAGAACAAGTTCGACGAAGCATAAAGCGAAGAGCTTGGAGAACCAGTCGGTGGTTTCGCTAATTGGTAAGGCGTCGTGAATGCCAGAGAAGTGAGTGTCACGCTCACGCCAGATGAGTTCCGCGGCGTAGAGACTTGCCACGATATACAGAAAGAGCGCTGCTCCGCCTTCGACGGATTGCAGCATGAGATAAGTAACCGGCCAGACGTTTCGATCCGCGACGCGACCTGCGAAGTGTCCATTGTTGATCGCAATGCCAGCCATAAGGATGAGAATTCCCCAGAACGGGATCTCACGCACGATATTGGAGATGCGCAGGCGGGTGAGCGAGAGAAGCTGCGTAAAAGTGGTTCCCGGACCAAAGACCTGGTGGATGGTGGGAAGTTTGGCAGCAACAAGGCTGCGACGGGGTTTAGTCTCGGCGATATCTTGTGCGCGCGCCAGAGCCGCTCGTTTTCCGCTGCTGCGGGCTGTAAGCGCTTCGACTGACATCGGGAAAAACTTCCACACTGCGAAAAGCGACAGAAGCCCGACCGAGCCCCAGAGTAATCGGTTATAGAGGAAGACACCCAGAGCCGAGTGTATCGACCAGGAGTAGAGCTGCGAATTGCGTTCAACAACAGTCCAGTACCGGCTGATCGCGTCGCTATAAAGAAAGCCGACGGGGTCGAGTATGCCGGACCAGAAGTGTTCGAGAGAACGCGTAGCGCCGAAGGCGTTGACGCCAATGAGGTAGAGCATGAAAATCGCAGCGCCCTGCAGATAAACGATAAAAATCTTGCGCGAGAGAGCAGCAACGAGGAAGAAAAGAGACCCCAGGAAGAAGATTTGAAAGACGACGATCGAGAAGAACGGCTGGAGATACCAATGAAGATGGTTCGGTCCAATACGTGAGTGATCGGCCCACGGAGCGAGCGTCCCAAAGAACTCACCGAAGAGAAGACCCGAGAAGGCGAATACCGTAGCAACGAAAGACCCAGCCCACCGGCCCCCGAGATACGCAAACTTAGAGATGGGCTTCGTGAATAGAATCTGGATCGTATCGCGTTGGAAGTCGCGCAGAATCGAGGTACCGAAGATGGCCGCTATCACGATAAGCCCGAAAAAGCTTATGCCGATATCGTTGTAGATATTCGCGTAGGGCCCGTTGAGCAGAATCTTGCCATTCGTGTTGCCGATGGGCCCAAAGCTCTCGCTGGCGACACAGAGGAAGTTGAACGTGAACCAGAGCAGAAAATAAACGTATGTGGAGATGCTCTTGAAACGAAATTTGAGTTCGAAGGTGAAAAACTCCCAGAACATGGCCATGGTGTCGTCTCCTGTGCTGGGTTAGTTCTTGGCCTGGCCGGCGAGATTGAGGAAATACACGTCTTCGAGGCCAGACTCGACAGGGCGGAAACCCTCGCCCGGACTGGAGTCGGCGTAAACGCGGACCTCATGCAGACCACCGATAAGATGGGTGGAGATGACGTTGAAGCTACCTTCAAGAGCACGAAGCTCATCGTCCGTTGCGGCAATCTTGGACCATATCTTCCCACGCAGAGACTCGAGGGCTTCGTTGGGCGCACCTTCGAGAAGCAATTCACCGTTCGAGATGATGGCCATGCGGGGACAGAGCTCACGCACGTCGTCAACAATGTGGGTAGAGAGAATGACGGTCACATTCGATCCGATCGAGCTGAGAAGGTTAAGAAATCGATTGCGTTCCGCGGGGTCGAGCCCGGCGGTCGGCTCGTCGACGATGATGAGCTTGGGGTTGGCGAGCAACGCTTGTGCAATTCCAAAGCGTTGTTTCATTCCACCTGAGTATGTGCTGAGCGATTTCTTTCGCGCGTCCCAAAGATTTGTCTGCTGGAGAAGGGCTTCGACCATCTGCGTGCGCTCTGTCTTATTTGTGATCCCCTTGAGAATCGCGAGATGGTGCAGCATGTCCAGCGCCGACATCTTGGGATAAACGCCGAACTCCTGAGGCAAATAGCCGAGGACCTTGCGTACCTCGTCTTTCTGGGTGAGAACGTTAAGCTCATCGAGCTGGACGGTACCGGAGTCGGGATCCTGGAGGGTTGCGACGGTGCGCATCAACGTGCTCTTACCCGCTCCGTTGGGGCCGAGCAGACCGAACATGTTATTGCCGATGGTCAATGTAAGATTTCTGAGTGCTTTCACACCGTTCGGATAGGTCTTGGACAGACCTGTGATTTTGAGTGCCAAAGAAAGTGCCTCCAGATAGGCCTACGCCGTGCTTTTTGCAGTAGCCGCAATTTACCACATCAGACTGGAGCGCTGGGATTTCAGTGCAACTCTCGATCTTAAACATAGATCGGCGTTCGCGACTCGTGTCGCGAGTTAGCTAAGAAGTCAATGGATTATTGGTTCAGATCGATTTGAAGAGCCTAATCGACTTTGGCCCATGTGCCGGAGTCGCCCCTTGCCAGTCCTCGAATGGCTCGTCGCTCACCGGACGGCCGTTTTCTCGCAGCGCTCGTCAGTTCGCCGCAACGCACTTGGTTTCGGCCATCGGATTTGGCAAGATAGAGTGCCTTGTCGGCAGAATCCAGCAAGTCTTCCTGGCAGTTGGAATCACTCGGCCAGCATGTCGCAACACCGCAACTGACAGTCGACAGCCTGGGATGGCTTCCCGGTTCAGGTAACGCAGGCGATCCAGCAACTTCAACCAGCTTACGGATTCGTTCCGCAACGATCATTGCGCCCTGCTGAGTCGCACCCGGAAGCAAGACCACAAACTCTTCTCCACCAAATCGCGCCGCAAAATCGTCCTTGCAACGCAGGCTCTGCAGCAGCAGAGACGCCACGCGTACCAGCACGCGATCGCCATAAAGATGCCCGCGAGTGTCGTTCGTAATCTTGAAGTGATCGATGTCGATCACAATGGCCGAAAGGCAACTGCCTGCGTCTACGGCCTCCCGCCATAGTTTCGCGAACTGCAATTCGTAGGAATGTCGGTTGGCAAGTCCAGTCAAATTGTCGATGTAGGAGATCTTTTGCAGTTCAACATTCAAGAAAGATAGCTCTTTGGTCTGTATCTCGCTGCGTAGCCGCATCAGGTAGCCCAGGCGTTCTTCCCGACCTACGCTATAGTTGGCGATCACTGTCATTGAAATGGCGCAGACCGCCAATGTGATTCCCAGTAGTTTTTCCGGGGGGTTGAGGAAGTGATCCTGGTACAGGAAAACGAGATCACTCGCGAGCAACATGATTGATGCGCTTAGGGCATACATAAACTGCAGCCGCATCACCACGTTCACGAAGATCACAGTTACGATCAGCCCAACCTGTGCGTAAGCGGATGATGTCGCATTGGAATTGCTTTCAAGGTAGAGATGCGTAATTCCTATCAGGCAGCTTACTAAGGCAATACTGGTTTCGCGATAAATCTTATTCGGACTCCATCGCATGCTGACATTGACGAGTAGAGCGATCGGCGTAACGATGCATAGGCGCACCTGCAACGGCAACCAGGACACGCCGCCGCGAATAAAGTGATCTGCGAGGACATAGATATTGAAGAAGCCAATTGCAATCAGACCTTCAATCCAGAGACGTTCGGAACGTTGAACGAACGTCGATTGCTCAAAGCCGCTTTCAAGAGGTTCCGGCAGTGCCAGTCGCTGGAACCCCTTTCGTGAAAGCCGCTCTATCTCCGTGATCGCGAGTTCATGGATTGAAGTGCCAGGCATCTTGAATTTTGCTTCCTTCTCACCAATAGTCTCTTCTTGCCTCTGTCGGCGTCCGGTTCTATTTCATCAGAGAGTTGAGGCAGATTATTACCAAAGATTCGTTCCAACCGATGTTACTAAAGGGGGACATCAATTCACTCCCTATTCCAGGGGATACCTGGCACTTCCGGGTAATCCCTTCCGAGAACTCTTCGTGCTACGCTGCCCTGATTCTCTCCCTGAGGTCGTACAGTAAAAACTGAACCCGGCGACTCCAAACTAGTCGCGCGATGAAATCGAGGTTCCTTTACCGATCCTTCGATGAAGGAGTTTTTTTCAGAAGCGTCAAGCCATAAGAAAATTGTCGATCAGCCGCGTGTTCCCCACATACGCTGCGATCGCCACGAGTGTTCCTGAGTGAACAGACGCCACGGGCAGCAACGTACGAGCATCGACCACCGACAGGTAGTCTACCCGTACCCCGGTCACGGTCTGAAATGCTTCCATTCCGCCTCGAATCAAAGTTGCACTGTCCCGCTCACCCTCAGCGATCATTTGCTTCATACGCGCCAGTGCTGCGGGTAACACCAGAGCTTGTTGCCGCTCCGTCGCGCTCAGAAATCTATTTCTACTGCTAAGCGCCAGCCCATCACGGTCCCGCACTATCGGGCAACCCACTAGTTCAACGTCGAAGTTCAGGTCACGAACCATCTGCCGTATCACGGCAAGCTGGGCCGCGTCCTTCTGTCCGAAATACGCGCGGTCTGGCCTCACCACGTTGAACAACTTCGCCACAATGGTCGCCACACCTGCAAAGTGTCCCGGCCGCGAAGCTCCGTCAAGACGATCTCCAATTCCTGCTACTGTCACGGTTGTTAGTGCTCCGTCCGGATACATCTCCTCCGCATCTGGGGCGAACAAAGCCTCAACCCCCTCCGCTTCCAGGAGTTTGCAGTCTTCTTCGAATGTTCGAGGATATCGAGCGAGGTCCTCGCCTGGTGCAAATTGCAGCGGGTTCACAAAGATCGAAGCCGCTACAACATCGCATTCGGCCTTTGCCCGTCGCACGAGCGACAAATGCCCTTCATGCAGAGCGCCCATCGTCGGCACGAAGCCGAGAACCACTCCCCGCATTCTTAGCTCGCGGCAGAAGCTCTGCATCGCCGGAACAGTATTGATGATTTGCATGAGTCGCTTTCCTGTTACTGCGCCTCAGCTGAAACCGCCATCAACTCTCGCATCTCACGCGACAGATGGTAGCTCTCTTTATCGGAAGGAAACGTCCTGGCTTCGACATCCTGCCGGTATTCTCCTAATGCCTCTCGCATCACTCCTGCCACATCTGCGTAGCGTCTGACAAACTTTGCTGGAGTCGAAAAGGTCATGTTGATCAAGTCGTGCAACACCAGAATCTGCCCGTCACAGTCTGGTCCCGCACCGATCCCAATCGTTGGAATATTCAACTCTTCGGTGACGATCCTGGCCAACTCCCGCGGCATGCCCTCCAGCACTATCGCAAAGCATCCTGCCTCTTCGAGTGCAAACGCATCGGTACGCAGCTCGTCGATTGCTTCCATCGTCTTGCCTTGAACTTTGTAGCCACCCATGCGATGCACGCTTTGCGGCGTCAGACCTAGATGTCCCATCACGGGGATCTCGGCATCGACCATTCTTCGCACGAGGTCCTTTCGCTCGCGCCCGCCTTCAAGCTTTACTGCTTCGGCACCAGCCTCCTTCACGAAGCGGACCGCGTTCGCGACGCCTTCGCGGTCGTCCGTCTGATAGCTTCCGAACGGCATATCCGCCACCAGCAGCGCCCGCCGCAGTGCTCGCCGAACTCCGCGCGTGTACAGCAGCATCTCGTCCATCGTTACTGCCAGCGTATTCTCGTGGCCTTGCATCACCATCGCAAGCGAGTCGCCGACGAGTACAAGGTCGAGTCCAGCCTCGTCGACGAGACGGGCGCTGGCGTAGTCATACGCCGTGACGGCGGTGATCGGCTGCCGTAACGACTTCTTAGTCGACAAAAACGGGATTGTAATTTTGGCAGGAAGGTCGGCGTCACGCCCATCACGTGCGCCGACTCGTTCCGTAGAGAACGTAGTCAGACTCATCATCATCTCCAGTGCAGTTCCACCGCGTGTCGCCTGACGAAGCGCGACTTTGGCCGGATACCACCTGTCCCAGCAATACCTGGGTCTGATTAAAAGATTACGCCCCTCGGATGCGCGTAGCAAGTAGGCTCGAACTCCCTTGATATCTATGGTTTTGCAATGACCGGAAGCTCGATGAAACTGGTCTGTCCTGGCGCATGGTAGATCTTCTGCTCTGCCTTGCGATAATCCTGCGGCTTGGCCCAGAAGATGTTCGGAACAAAGGTCTGCGGATTACGATCGTAGAGCGGGAACCAGCTGGATTGCACCTGCACCATGATGCGATGGCCGGGAGAAAGACGTGGTTTGCCGGAGGGAGGTTGAAGCGATAGAGCAACGGCTGTCCCGCCGCGATTGGTTTTGGATTCTCGAGGCTCTCGCGATAGCGTCCGCGGAAGATGTCTGCGGAGACCATGAACTGATAGCCGCCCATCTTCGGTTGGCCCGCTACCTGGTCGGGATAGACGTCGATGACCTTAACAACCCAGTCGGAGTCTGTTCCGCTGGTGGAGGCGATGAGGTTTGCGATGGGTTGACCGCTGATCTTGACCGGTGCGGTGAGGACGTCCGAGGTGAAGACCGCGACGTCGGTGCGTCCTGAGGATTCGCGCTGGTCGTCGGCGAGCCAGTTTGGCCAGGTGAGGCCGTTGTCATAGCCAACGGGTTGGATCGGCCGGGCGCGGAAGGGTACCGGCTTTGCTGGGTCGGAGATGTAGGCGTCGAACGGAGCGTCTTCCTGCGTTGGCGCGGTGAAGCTCAGCTTGCCTTCGGCTCTCAGATAGAGCGGAGCGGAGGTCGAGGCGCAGCCGCTTTCGCAGGCGATTGGCCATGCGGGCAGTTTGCGCCACGTGTTGGTTCCGCTCTCATAGGCGGAGACGGGCGCGATCGCCGGAGCTGAAGCGTCGTCCTTCAGGTATTTGGCGAGGAAGGGAGCGAGGATATTTTCGCGAAAGTACAGCGACGTGTCGCTGTTGAATTTGATAGCGCCCAGGGTGCTGCCGTCGTCGATGCTGCCGCCATGGTGCCAGGGTCCCATGACGAGGAAGACCTTGTTGCCAGTGTCTTTGGGCTTGACGGCCTTGTAGACGGCCATGGCGCCGTAGATGTCTTCGGCATCCCAGAGGCTGTGGACGAGCAGGGTCGGAACTGTGATCGGTTCGGCGGCCAGTAGTTTGTCGACCGCCTGGTCCTGCCAGAAGGAGTCGTAGGCGGGATGCGCAATGACCTTGCGCCAGAAGCCGGTCTGTTCGAGGCCGCGGCGGTTGCCGAGTTCTCCGGCTGAACCGGCGTCCATGAACATGTCGTAGTCGTCGAAGTTGCTGGTCCACCACTTCACTGAGTTGTCGCGCGTACCGTCCTGCTCGTAGATGTAGGACATGTTCTGCTCGCGGAAGGCGCCGTTGTGGAACCAGTCGTCGCCCTTCCAACCGTCGACCATCGGGTTCATCGGGACGGCGACTTTGAGGGCGGGGTGCGGATGGAAAAGGCCCATCAAGGTAGTGAAGCCGTCGTAGGAGATGCCGATGATGCCGACCTTGCCGTTGCTCTCCGGCGTATTTTTTACGAGCCAGTCGATGGTGTCGTAGGTGTCGGTTGCGTGGTCGACGGTGGTTGGGTTCAGGGGGCCGCGGAGGGGGCGAGCCATCACGTAGTCGCCTTCGGAGCCGTACTTGCCACGGATGTCCTGGACGACACGGATGTAACCGCCATCGACGATGACGTCGGTTGCGTTGTCGTAGCCGTATAGGCTGGAGCCGAGGTTCGAGCTCTGCATGTTCGTCGTCAGCGTGTTTGCGTTGTAGGGCGTCCTGGTGAGCAGGATGGGGGCGTTCTTTGCACCCTTCGGCACCAGAATGACGGTGTGGAGCTTGACGCCGTCGCGCATCGGGATCATGACCTCGCGACGCTGGTAGTCGAATCCGGTGTCCGTGGGCACGAAGGCCGTGGGGGATTCGCTCGGCAGGGTTGCGGGGTTCTGGGCGGATGCGATGGGGACCAGGTTGCAGAGCAGGGTGGCGACGAGCAGACTTCGGCGGAGCAGAGACGCGGGCATAGTTCCTCTTCAGGGTGCGGACAGGAGGGTGATCTTTCCTGAGGCAGGTCTTGGATGCGGTGAGAGCGCTGACCGTATCATATGCGGCTGATAGTCCTTGGCTCTTATCAGACAGTCGACTGTATGCCTCAGCCGACCGTGTGATGCTCCGATTTTCCGTTGCCCACGCCGGGAGATCTTTCCACTCTTGCTACCAGGTGGTGTCCACCCCTTATTGCCCGCGCGTAAATCCCCTGCAATCAGTATTTTACAAGGATTGATTGCTTGCAAAATATTCATAACAAAGGAGTTGCGTCCAAAATATTGCATTGAAACGAGTTAGACCCAAGACTGCATCCGGGTTTGTTTTGTTTTTGATCTATATAGCCATTATATCGAGCTGGATGGAACTAATGCGCCAACTCGATCTTGTTTTCGTTTAGGTGCTTTTGAGGCTTGACATGCGATTTTTGGGCGGAAAAACGCCAAAAAAAAGCGAAGCAAAAAACAACGGCAAAACAGATAGATCAGTCGCTTGCTCCTGCGCATAGTTTCTTTCGGCACGGCTCTTCAGCCGTGCCCGTGAGCAGGGCAGATCGCGCGTAGCGCGATTTCGTTGGCGACGATGAGGCTGTCGCGAACATGGAGCATCGGCCAGGCAAAGCTAAAAGCAGATTCCCCGCGGGAATGACAACAAGAAGAGCAACGGCAACTGCAACGGGGGTCGCCGGGTCGAACATCGCCTGAAATTTGCGTTAGGGGTGGGGCGGTGCTTCAATGACAGAATTGCGGAAGATTCTGTCCATCGCGTTGCTGGTCATTCTGGGGATGCCATTCGTGTCTCCACTTTTTGCGCTAAGCGCCAAGGGCGATGCAGGAGTTCGGGCATGCTGCCGCCGCAATGGGGCGCACCATTGCGTACTAAGCGCGGGCGAGAGAGCAGAGCTTTCCCAGCACGATCCGGCGTTTAGCGCCCCGGCTCAGCGATGTCCGTACTGCCCGGCTTCGGTTGTGGCGGTTCACGGCGATAGTTTCGCCGTTCCGACGGCAAAGGCAGTCTACGCAGGGTTGATCGCTCACTCGGCGGTCGTGGCGCAGACTGAATCCAAGCTGCATATCTCGCGCAGTCGTTCGCGACAGAAGCGCGGACCTCCAGCCTCGTTCCTCCTCTAGCTCCTTTCAGCGCATTCGTTTGAGCAGTTGCTGCCGCGCCCTCCAAAGGGTGGTTGAGCGACTCCTCTGCAGGGGGAGATCCATCCCCAGCGAACTCGCTAAGAAACCCCTTTTTGGCTTGCGACCACATCCGGTTGCCAAAACACGGGATCTAAGAATTATGGTTCGATTCGTACGATCTGCTGCTCTGCTGGTCCTGGCGGCTTTGCTGGCTGGGCCCCTGGAGATGCGAGCGCAGGAGACTCTGACAAAGGCGTCGGTCACGGGTCGCGTGCTCGATCCGAGCGGCGCGCTTGCCCCGCATGCCACGATCAGTGCGATCCAAATCGCAACGAACCAAAGCTATGTCGTCCAGACTGATGGTCAAGGCCGGTTCAGGCTGCCCTATCTTCCTGCCGGTGAGTACCAGATCAGCGTTGAGGCTGAGGGATTTTCGAAGACAACACGCGAGGTACAGCTGAACGTCGGTTCTGCCTTCGACATTACGCTGCAACTGAAACTTGTGGCGACGGCTACTGACGTGAAGGTGACTGCGGAGCCGCCCGTCGTCGAGGAGAATCGAAGCCAGATCAGCCAGACTGTCCTGCAGCCGGAGATTGCGAGTCTTCCTTATCAGGGCAGAAACTATCTCGACGTGGCGCTTCTGTTGCCGGGTGTTTCGCCGACGAATACAGCCAGCACACAGACGCTGGCTGAGACGTCGGAGGTGGTGGGGCAAGGTTATTCCGTCAACAGCCAGCGCAATTTTTCGAACAGCTTCATCGTCGATGGGCTTTCGGACAACGATGATGCCGCTGGAGTCGCGGGGAATGTCTTCAGCATGGACGTGGTACAGCAGTTCCAGGTTGTCACCTCCGGAGGGCAGTCGGAGTTTGGGCGCGCGCTTGGCGGCTACTTCAACGTGATCACGAAGAGCGGCACCAACCAGCTGCACGGGACAGCGTACGGGTTTCTGCGAAATCAGCGTTTGAATGCTGAGAATGCTCTTTCCGGCAGCAAGCTTCCGTTGACGCAGGGGCTGTATGGTGCGAGCCTCTCAGGTCCGCTGAAGAAAGACCGCACCTTTCTCTTTGGAAACTTTGAGGAGGGCCGACTCAACACGGCAGGCATCATTACGGTCACTCCGGCGAATGCTTCCGCTATCAACGCACGTCTGGTTGCAGTGGGATATAAGGCGCCTCCGCTGCCGGTTGTCACCACGGCAACGACGCTCTATCCCACGACGCTCCATACCGACACTCTTTTCGTTCGCGGGGATCATCGCTTCAGCCAGAACGATCAGTTCGACATTCGTTACAGCCTGTACAAGCTGAGCAGCGCGAATGCCCGCGGCGCCGGCGGGCTGAATGAGGTCAGCAACGGGACGTCTGTTTACGACACGAATCAGACTGTGGCGATCAGCAATATTGCTACGCTGTCTCCCAATACCTTCAATGAGACTCGCGGGCAGTTCAGCTATGACAATTTGACCGCGCCTCCGAATGACCAGGTTGGACCGGCGGTGACGATTGCAGGTCTGGCTACGTTCGGGCGGTCGACGTCGTCTCCGACTGGACGTCTCAATTATCTGTATGAGGTTGTCGACAATGTCGTGATGCAGCGCGGGGCGCATACGGTGAAGGTCGGTGTGGACTTTCTCTACAACGATGACACGATTACTTATCCTCAGTCGCTTCGCGGTTCGTATAGTTTTTCGTCGCTTGCGAACTTTCTTGCGGGAACGTACAACTCGCAGGGGTATACGCAGAACTTCGGTGTGCCCACGATTCAGCAGAGCAATCCAAACCTGGGCTTCTATGTGCAGGATGAGTGGAAGGTCAGCCCTTCGTTTACTGTGAATGCCGGCATCCGGTACGACCTGGAGTGGCTGCGTACGATTAGCACGGATACGAATAACGTTTCGCCTCGCGTAGGTTTCGCGTGGACGCCTTTTTCGGCTGGCACGACTGTTGTGCGTGCCAGCTATGGACTCTTTTACGATCGAGTGCCGTTGCGGCCGCTGGCAAACGCCTTGCTCTCGGCGAATAATACGACGGATCCGGCGCAGGGGCGATTCTTCAGCTACACGTTTTCTCCCACGGATGCCGGTGCGCCGACGTTTCCCGCGGTCGCTTCCGCGCCACCTGTCGCCGCGAAGCCTAACTATGCCCTTATGGATCGGAGTATCCAGAACCCTTATGCGCAGCAGGCGAGCCTTGAGGTGGAGCAGCAGCTTTCGTCTACCAGCACGCTCAGTATGAGCTATCAATACCTGCGCGGACTGCACCTGATCAGTTCGATCAACACCAATATCAATGTCGATGGAACGCGGCCTGATCCGACGCGCGGCAACGTGAAGCCCTACAGCTCGATCTTCGATTCGTACTACAACGGCCTGGCGGTGTCGTTCCTGCAAAGACCGGTTTCGTGGGGCTCGGTGCGGGTGTCGTATACGTGGTCGAAGGCGATTGACGATGTCGGTGAGTTTTTTTTCAGCTCTCCGATTAACAATTTCTTTCCCGGTCAGGATCGAAGCCGCTCGGACGATGATCAGAGACACCGCGTTGTCTTCAATGCAATTTTGAACTCGCCTACGACTCCTGCGAGGGGTTGGGTCGATCATGTCACACATGGTTGGCAGCTTGGTGGCGTGATGCAGTATTATTCGCGGCTTCCGTTCAACATCACTACTGGTACGAATACGAAGCAGGCGACGTCGCAGAGGCCATGCGCTGTCGGGTTCAGCTTGACGGCGAGTGGGGGATTGAATCCCTGCACGGAGGCGCTTCCCGGAGCGGTGATTGGGCGCAATGCGGGCGTTGGGTTTGACTTCTTGGGTTTGAACGCTCGTTTGAGCCGCACCTTTGCGTTGACGGAGCGGGTGAAGGTTCAAGGCATCGCCGAAGCGTTCAATACGCTGAACCATCGGAATGACATGATTCCGAATGGAACGTGGGGAACGGGAGTTTATCCCACGACTCCGAATGCGGCGTTCGGACAGGCTACGGCAGTGGGAGATGCTCGAAGTGTCCAGCTGGCGGCGAGGATTACCTTTTAATCTTTTGGTTTGCCCCAGACCTGATCGAGAAAGAGGTAGCGGTCGCGATGGGTGTCGGGTTTGGCTTCTGACGTTGCGTCGAGGTGCATGACCTGCCATTGCTCCGGCTTGTAGGTGGGCCATTCGGGGAGGCCGGGACCGTTGGGGTCGCCGGTGCGGGCGAAGTTGGTCCAGTAGGCGCCGATCTGGTCGGAGAGTCTACGGTCTTCCGGACGCCAGACGGCCTCGGGGCGGGAGTCGAGGGTGCCGAAGACGTATTCGATGTCGTCGGAGTGGAAGGCTCCGAGGAGGGCGGAGTGGTTTTTGTCGCCGGGAGAGCCGAGGTCGAGGCGGTAACGGTAGACGGGTGATTTTCCGGTGGCGACTTGTGCTTCAAGCCAGCGCCAGGTGGAGTAGACGATGAAGCGGTCACTGGCGTAGTCGCCTGCTGAGGTGATGGTTTCGTCGTCTGTGGTGGCGGGGTAGAGGGCGAGAAATTTCTGAGTGTTGTCGCCGAAGTCTTTCTGGGCGGTTTCGGCGAAGCTGGCGGGGGTGGGTTTGACCTTCGCCATGATGACCTGGCCGCGGGCTTCGTCGGCGTTCCAACCGGCGATGAGCGGGACGTGCGCCTGGTTGCCGGCGGCGTAGATGCTGGCGACGGAGTCGGGGAGAAAGTAGCCGTCGACGTCAGGGCCGAAGCGCGGTGGCGGTGGGGTGGTTTTGGCGGTGGCGGCTTTGACGATGTCGTCGGCGGAGAGCTTGCGGAGATCGGCGAGGGTGGAGGTGTTGAAGGTGGACTGGGCGAAGGCGACGGCGCGCTTTTCTGCGGCCTCGCGAGATAGAGCGCCGGGACCGCTGTTATAGACAGCGCCGCCACTTTCGCCGATGGCCTTTGCGAAGAGTCCGCGCGCGAGTGGCGAGGCCATCTGTCCGCTGACGGAGATGGAGCCGGCGGACTCGCCGAAGATGGTGACGTTGTTGGGGTCTCCACCGAAGGCGGCGATGTTGGTTTTGACCCAGGCGAGTGCGGCGGTCTGGTCGAGGAGGCCGTAGTTGCCGGAGGCGTGGTGGGGCGACTCGGCGGTGAGCTCGGGGTGGGCGAAGAAGCCGAAGATGCCGAGGCGGTAGTTCATGGAGACGACGACTACGTTGCGATGAGCGAGGAACTGGCCGTCCTGACGGTTCTCGGAGGTGCCTCCGGTGACGAAGCCGCCGCCGAAGATCCAGACCATGACGGGGAGGGTGCCGGGTTTGGCGTTGGCGGGGGTCCAGACGTTGAGGGTGAGGCAGTCTTCGCTGGGGCCGGGGTCGTGGAAGATCATGTCGGGGTAGCCGCCGGACTGGATGCAATGAGAGCCGAAGTCTTTGGCGGGGCGGACGCCCTTCCACTTCGCTGCGGGTTGCGGAGGCTGCCAGCGGAGATTGCCGATGGGAGGAGCGGCGAAGGGGATGCCCTTGAAGGCGCGGACCTGATCACCGTTGGTGAGAGCGCCTTCGACTACGCCCTTGTCGGTCTTGATGCGGAGCGGGTCGGCGGCGTGAGCGGCTGCGACGAGGAGGGGAAGGGTGAAGAGGGAGAGTGCGAGTGACAGGGACCGTTTTTGCATGAATTTTCTCCGCGGCACAAACTTATCATGGACGGTGGGCGGGTCTGGGAGTGTGTTGGGATGTGCATGGAATGTGTCCATGTAGAATCGCCGGTGGTACTGCTCATTCAGAGATGGACAATCGACACCCCAGAGCGCCCTTCGCGGCGGAGAGTTCGATAGGGCTGCTGACAGCTCTGGTTGGCGATGGCCGTCCGTTGTTGGTGCTGGTGGCGCTGGGGCTTATGCTCTCCGGAATCTTTGCGCTGTTTCTGTCCGCTACGGGTACGTTCCTGCCACATGATGTGTCGTTTCTCGGCATGCAGCCGGGAGCGCTGTGTGATCTGCATCAGTGCCGCATCGTTCACTTCATCTTTCATGACAGGGTCTCGTTTGGCGGTACGTTGATGGCGATCGGCGCGCTGTACCTGTGGCTGCTGGCGTTTCCGCTGCGGCAAGGGGGAGGAGTGGGCGTGGTGGACGCTGCTGCTCTCAAGCATTGTGGGCTTTCTGAGTTTTCTGGCTTACCGGATCTACGGCTACCTGGACTCGTGGCACGGTGTTGCTACTGCTGCGTTGCTGCCGCTCTTTCTCGGCGGCATTTGGAAGACACGTGGACTTCTGCCAGAGCAACGAGAGGGTTGGCGCAGCCTGCTGCGGCCCGGTATGCCGATGGCTCTGGGGACGCGGGTGGGCTTTGGACGAGCGTGTCTGCTATTCGTAGGGGCAGGCATGGCACTGGCCGGGTCGGTGATCATGATCCCTGGGCTCGACGGTGGTCTTTGTGCCACAGGACATTACCTATCTCGGATTCAGCGCGGCACAACTGAACTCGATCAACCCGCACCTGGTCCCGCTGATTGCGCATGATCGCGCAGGATTTGGTGGTGGCCTTGCATGTTGCGGACTTACAGTGCTGATGATCGTGTGGAAGGCGCGACCGACACTTGCTCTCTGGCAGGCGTTGCTGCTTGGCGGGGTCACGGGATTTGGTTGCGCGATCGGCGTGCACTACCCGATGGACTACCTGATCGTGTCCCAACTGGCTCCGGCATGGGCTGGCGCGGCTATTTATGCGGTGGGGATCGTCTGTTTGTTTCCTGCTTCGCCGGTTGCAGCGATGTCGGTGGACGCGCACTCGACTCGATGATCCAGACAGACTTGGATACTAGGCGCGGCCTTTGGCGGAGTTGGGTGGCGGCGGGTAGTTGCGTTTGGGCTTGACGGGTGTGGGCGGTGGTGGCTCGAGGTCGATGGGGCGGTGGGCGGCGACCATCTCGGCGATGGCGTATTTGAGGGCTTCGACGCCTTCGCCTGTTACCGCGGAGATCTTGTAGAACGGCAGCTTGCGACGCTTCGCCATGGCGGTGAGTTTTTTTAATTTCTCGGGATTGGCTACGTCGGTTTTTGCGGCGACGAGGATGGTCGGCTTGGCGGCGAGGGCGGGGTCGAAGCTCTTGAGCTCTTCGGTGATGACCTTGTAGTCGTGCACGGGGTCGGGCCGTGCACTTCCTGAAGCCGCAGCGCTAGAGTCGGAGACGTCGACGAGGTGGACGATGACGCTGGTGCGCTCGATGTGTTTGAGGAACTGGATGCCGAGACCTGCGCCGAGGTGCGCGCCTTCGATGAGGCCGGGAAGATCGGCGACGGTGTAGGACTCGGTGTGGGGATAGTCGCCTACCTGGACGACGCCGAGGTTGGGTTCGAGCGTGGTGAAGGCGTAGTTGGCGATCTTGGGTTTGGCGGCGGAGAGACGCGAGATGAGCGTGGATTTGCCGACGTTGGGATATCCGACCAAACCGGCATCAGCGAGGAGGCGTAGTTCGAGGCGGTAGGCGCGCTCTTCGCCCGCGCGGCCGAGTTCGTGCTCGCGGGGGGCCTGATGGGTGCTGGTGGCGAAGTGCTGGTTGCCTCGTCCGCCTCGTCCGCCTTTGGCGATGACGATGGTCTCGTTGGGATGGGCGAAGTCGTGGATCAGCTCGCCGGTCTGGTCGTCGTAGAGGAGGGTGCCGACGGGGACCTTGAGGGTGGCGTGTTCGCCGGCCGGGCCGGAGCAGTTGGAGCCGAGGCCGTGGCCGCCACGCTGGGCCTTGTGCTCAGGGTTGAAGCGGAAGTGGACTAAGGTGTTGTGGCTGAGGGAGGAGGACATGAGGACGTCGCCGCCGTGGCCGCCATCACCGCCTGAAGGACCACCCTTGGGAACGAACTTTTCGCGCCGGAAGGCCATGCAGCCGTTGCCGCCGTCGCCGGCCTTAATACGGATTCGTGCTTCATCAATAAACATGCAGATTCCAGTGTACAAGTTTGCCGAGGAGGAGTTAGGTTGCTGATTCTTTTGATCCTTGGATCGATGGAGGAAAGTGGTCGACCAGAGGTTGCGCATGGCAACGTTCCGATTGTGGGAGATTCGACGATTTTCGTACACTGACCCGCTTCAAAAGTAACTACTTATTCACGAAAGTGTGCGAGTCTAAATGCAACCAGTCAAAGACCGAATAACGGGCCACGAGAGAACCTGTGTGCGGCGAAGTGATTTTTAAGGAGACCTAAAGATGCGAACGATAATTTTGAAGACAGTTGTGCGTTTCATGCTGATCGCGATGTTGTGCGTGGGCGCTGGATCGTACGGGTATGCGCAGTCGGCGGTGGATGGTGCAATCGGCGGCACGGTGCAGGATTCATCGGGCCTGGCCATTCCCAAGGCGACCGTGGTCATCCGCAACAACTCAACGAACAAGGAAGAGACGGTCGTTACCGACGAGTCAGGCTTCTTCCGCGCGATTCATCTTCAGCCCTCGAGCTACACGCGTGTCGATTTCGGCGGCGGGATTCGAAAACTACAAGTCGACTGACGTGATCGTGCAGGTCGGCTTGCTGACGGACATTTCGCCGAAGATGCCTGTAGGAAGCTCGGCACAGACGGTGGAGGTGACCAGCGAGGCGCCGGCGATCAATACGACCTCTCCGGATTTTGCGAATGTGATCAGCCAGCGTACGCTTCAGGACCTTCCGGTGAACAACTACCGCTGGTCGGCTTATGCGCTGTTGACGCCGGGTGTCGTAGCCGACGCCAACGGCTTTGGCCTGTTGAGCTTCCGCGGGCAGAGCACACTGATGAACAACGTTACGGTCGATGGTGCCGATGACAATCAGGCGTATTTCTCCGAGGAGCGCGGACGTACGCGCGCGGGTTACTCGACGGCGAAGTCTTCGATTCAGGAGTTCCAGGTAAACACGTCGAATTATTCGTCGGAATATGGCCGCTCGGCCGGCGGAGTCGTCAACTCCATTACAAAGAGTGGCGGCAATCAGTTCCACGGCGAACTTTACTTCTTTGATCGCGACTCGGATTGGGCGGGTTCGGTTGCGACCACGGTTCAGAATGTGCAGCTGACGCCTGGCGGGCCCTTTGTCTCGCAGCACTTCAAACCCAGCGATGTGCGGAGGCAGTACGGCGGCGCGATTGGCGGTCCGATATTCAGGGACAAGGTCTTCTTCTTTTTCGCAGGCGACCGGTTCTCGCGGAACTTTCCCGCAGTCGCAGCTCCGCAGTGCGACCAGCTTCTATACGTTGCCTGATGCGACACTGCCTGCCGGCAAAGTCTGCGGTCAAACGTCTCCAGCAAGTGGCCCCGTAAACCCAGCTGCCCCGAGCACAATCGATGCCGCGGCCTGCACACTACAGTCGAATCTCGGCCTCGCGACCTATGCCTCTGCGGCGACAATCTACAGCAATGGCATCGCTGGATTGAACACGATGCTGGGTACGGTTCCACGCACGGGTTCTCAGACGATCTTCTTTCCGAAGATCGATTGGCAGATCAACTCCAAGAACCATGCTTCGTTCGAGGTGAATCGGCTGCGCTGGGCGTCTCCCGCAGGAATTCAGTCTGCCGCCGTCGTGTTCCTCGGGGCAAACAGTTTTGGCAACGACTATGTCGACGTTACATTTGGGATCGCCAAGCTGGATACGGCGATCACCAACAACATCAGCAACGAGGTCCGTTATCAATATGGACGCGACTTCGAGTTTGAGTATGGCCAGACGCCTTCTCCCTACGAAAAGACCAACTTGATGGGACCCACGAGCGGCGGATATACCAACCCGCTGGGAGCGCCGCCGAGCGTCACCATTACCAATGCGTTCGCGTTCGGTACTCCGAACTTCCTGAACCGCGCAGCGCTGCCGGATGAACGTCGCTGGCAGGTTGCCGATACGCTGAACTGGGTCCACGGTCGCCATAACATCAAGTTCGGCGGAGACTATATCCATACCGACGACCGCATCAACAACCTCTTCTCGGGCTTTGGTGTGTACACGCTACCCGACGCTGCCCGCTTACTTTACGGACCTGACCTTCTCGCAGAGTGCGTCGACGGTGTCGAAGGCAAAGAACTACAGCACCTACGTGCAGGGCTTCGGTATTCCGGGCGTCGAGTTCACGACGGGTGACTTTGGCTTCTTCGCTGAGGACAACTGGCGGATGACGAAGTCCCTGACCCTTACAGCGGGACTTCGCTATGAGTATGAGAAGCTGCCGCCGCCTTTCAGCTCACTGGTCGTCAGCGCTATTCCCCAGACCGGTGTGATGCCGTCCAATAAGACAAACATCGGTCCGCGTGTCGGGTTTGCCTATGACGTCTTTGGCTCTGGCACAACGGTTGTGCGTGGCGGCTACGGCATGTTCTTTGCCCGCATTCTCAACGGGACCATCTATAACGCCCTGGTAAACACGGGCTCTCCCAACGGGCAGTTCACGGTCAGCCCGACCGCGTCCGCGCCGACCGCGCCGACTTTTCCACAGATCATTGCGTCCGGAAGCCTGGCAGGTGCACCCAATTCCGTGTTCTTTGATCCCAATTTCAGGGCTCCGCTCATCAATCAGGCCGATCTGACCGTCGAGCAGGATCTTGGCTGGAACACGGTGATGAGCGTGACCTGGCTGGGAACGTGGGGGCGCCGGTTGCCGAACTTCACCGACCTCAACCTAAACGCGCCCACCACAGTTACTTACAACGTGATCGATACGACCGGCAAGGGACCGCTGGCTAACGGCTCGACCTTCACGTCGAAGTTCTACGGGAAGAACACTCTTCCCACGAGCACGTGCCCAAGCCAACGTCCGAATTGCGCCTTCGGGTCGTTGACGGATATCTTCAGTGGCGTCAACTCGAGCTACCAGGGTCTCGTCGCTCAGATCAACCACCGCTTTACCAACCACCTTCAGTTCAACGCAAACTACACCTGG
>CAVRHK010000045.1:0-91297 GCA_963720955.1 uncultured Acidobacteriaceae bacterium
CCACCATATCGCTCCTGGCAGAACTCCTCTGCCCGCGCGCCCCGAAACCTGGGTCAGCAACTGGAATACACGCTCCGCCGCGCGGAAGTCCGGCAGCCCCAGTTGAAAGTCCGCGCCCACGACACCCACAAGCGTCACGCCATGAATGTCATGGCCCTTCGCAATCATCTGTGTACCCACCAGCAGATTGATCTCGCCGCCATGGAGGCGCGCCAACAGCTTCTCCATGTCGCTGCGTCCGCGCACGGTGTCGCGGTCCATCCGTCCAATCCGCGCCGCTGGAAACAACTCCTGTAGCCGCTCCTCGCCCTGTTGCGATCCTGCTCCTAAAAAATAAAGATGCTCGCTCTCGCACTTCGGACAGACCTTCGGCACCGCACGGCGAAAGCCGCAGTAGTGACACTCGAGTCTTTGGCCCGGCTGCGCGACGTCGTCGTTCTCGCTCACCCTCTTGTGAAAGGTCATCGAGATCGCGCAGTTCTCGCACTCGATTTTTTCTCCGCAGCTCCGGCACATGACCACCGACGAATACCCGCGGCGATTCAGCAGCAGAATCACCTGCTCTCCGCGATCGAGCGTGAAATGCGTCTCCTCAATCAGCTTCCGCGAAAAGATCTGCTCCTGCCCCGTCTCGCGAAACTCCTGTCGCATGTCCACCAGCTCCACCGCTGGCAGAGGCCGCTCCATCACACGCTCGCGCAACTCCACCCGCGTGTAGCGGCCCTTCTCCGCGTTCGCCCAGCTCTCCAGCGATGGTGTGGCGGACCCGAGCACCACAACCGCCTCATTCAGCTTGGCTCGCATCACGGCGACGTCGCGTCCGTGATATCGCGGCGTCTCCTCCTGCTTGTAGCTTGAGTCGTGCTCTTCATCGACGATGATCAATCCAAGGTCCACCATCGGCGCGAAGACTGCGGACCGCGTTCCTACCACTATCCTCGCTTCGCCGCGTCGAATCCTGTGCCACTGCTCCGCTCGCTCGTCGGGGGTCAGTTGTGAATGCAGCAGCGCCACCTCGCCCGCAAAGGCTGCGACCATCTGGCCCGCCATCGCGGGCGTCAACCCAATCTCCGGCACCAGCAGAAGCGCTGACTTCCCCGCATCAAGAGCGCGCTGCATCGCGGCAAAGTAAACCGTAGTCTTCCCCGATCCCGTAATCCCATAGAGCAGGTGCGGTCGGAATCCGCCTTTGTCCATCGCCGCCGCAATCGTCCCCAGCGCCTCCATCTGGGCCTCATTCAAATCGTGTTCATGCGCATGCTTCTTCCCCTGCGCTGCGACCCCACCCAGATGAAACTCTTCTGCGACCTCTTCGATCGCCACCAGCCCACGCTTCGCCAGCGTGCCGAGCGTCGACAGCGGCACGCCTAACCGCGTCAACGTTATCCGCAGATCACGCACGCGCATGCGTCCGTCCACCGCCGCCAGCTCCGCCAGAATCGCCGTCTGGTTTTCGTTGAGCTTCGGCAGACGGGCCTCAGCGACCAGCACCGCCACCTTCTCCAGCCGCCGCGCGTCTCGCTCCTCGGCGACAGCCTCGCGCACGAGCCACTTCTTGCGGACCATGCCCTCAAGCAAGCCTTTATTAGCTCCGGTAGCCGAGCGCAGCGCCGACATCTTCGCCTGCTCCCCACCCTCGAGATAGTTCAGGACCGCATACTCTCGGTCCTGATCCTCGGTGCTCAGCTTCGATCGACGCGAAGAACCCTTCGCCGCTCCCTCGTACAAAACCCGCCGCCCCGCCTCGGCAATCCGGTAGAAAAAATGGCGCTTTACCTCCGCGGCCAACGGCAACATCCCTCGCAGCACCTCACCCAGAGGCGCAACATAATACGAAGCGATCCATGCGGCGAGCTTCATGAGTTCATCCGGCAGAAGCGCAGCGTCATCCAACACCTGCTGCACAGGCTTGATCTCAAAATCATTCGCAGGAGCATCCTCATGCACCCGCACAACCACCCCCATCAGCCTCTGTCCGCTGAACGGCACCAACACCCGCGCCCCTACCACCGGCGTCACCCCATTCACCGAATAGGTAAACGTCTGGTCCAGCGGCACCGGCAGGGCGACATCGCAAAACAAAGCCATCCTTCCAGCTTAGCGGAAGCTGGCAGTCCGGAATGCAGCTCAAAATTTGCCAATCCCCGCGCGTTCAGCCATTCTTAGGACGATGACCGCAAAGAACACTGCGTTCCCCACACTGGACAAGGGGACACTCCCGTCGTCACTCACTCGAAGGCAGGTAAGCGGCACAGGTGAGATGGCGGAGCTGACCCGCGCCCACGATTGGGCCGCCACTCCGCTGGGCCCCATCGACACGTGGTCCGACTCGCTTCTCTGTTCGGTCAACCTCATGCTCTCCTGCCAGTTCCCCACCGTCATCTTGTGGGGACTGGAGATGATTCAGTTCTACAACGACGGCTATCGCCCTCTGATGACTGAGAAGCACCCAACCGCGTTGGGCCAGTCTGCGCGCGAGTGCTGGAAGGAGGCGTGGCACCTCATCGGCCCGCAGTGGGAGGCTGTCCTCGCGACCGGCGAGACCGTGTTCATGAAGGAGGTCCTGGTCCCCGTCATTCGCAACGGCCGTCTGCAGGACATCTACTGGACCTACAGCTATAGCCCCATCTACGGCCCGCAGGGCACGGTCGATGGCATCCTCATCGTCTGCCACGACGTGACGGATGAGGTCCTCGCGGCCCGCAAACTCCGCGAGAGCGAAGCCCGGGCCACTCGCGTCCTTGAAAGCATCGGCGACGCCGTCATCGTGACTGACGCCGATACGCGCGTCATCCGCATGAATCCCGTCGCTGAGGGTCTTACGGGCTGGACATGGGCTGAGGCGAACGACCGTCCGTTGACCGAGGTCTTCCACGTTGTCGACGAGACCACCCGGCAGGTTGTCGAGAGCCCTGCAGACAAGGCGAAACGTCTCGGAACCACCGCTGCCCTTGCGAACCACACTGTCCTTATTCGAAGAGACGGATCCGAAGTTCCTATCGACAACAGCGTCGCGCCCATTCGCGATCACGAAGGCAAGATCGCCGGTACCGTCCTCGTCTTTCGTGACATCAGAGAGAGGCGAGCAGCAGAACGCGAACGCGACAGCGTCGCGAGGCAACTTCAGCAGGTGCTCACTGCCACAACCGATGGCGTTCTGAGCCTCGACCGCAGTTGGCAACTGATCTACGCGAACCAACGTGCGAAGGAGATCCTTGCGCGGACAGGAGAGCTGATCGGCAAAGACTTCTGGCAGACCTTTCCCGGCACGATCTACGAAGGTTCGCCATACGTTGAGCACTACAACCGCGCCATGCACGACAAGATCTCGGGCCAGTTTGAAGCGTATTACCCTGAGCCTCTCAATGCCTGGTTTACCGTAACGGCTCAGCCCTCCGAAGACGGAATCATTATCTTCTTCCGGGACGTCACCCAGCAGCGCCGCGAAGCAGCGGCATTGCGCGAAAGCGAGGCGTGGCTCTCCGCCATCTACGGCGCGAGTCTCGAGTACATCGGCCTGCTCACACCCGAAGGCACCATCATCGACTGCAACCGCGCCTCTCTCGAGTTCGCCGGCAACACGCATGACGAAGTGATTGGCGTGAACTTCGCCGACTCTCCCTGGTTTGCCTACACTCCGGGAGCGCCGGAGATGGCGCGCCAGGCAATCGCGCGTGCTGCGGCAGGCGAATTCATTCGTCAGGAGATCGCTCTTGTCCGGCCATCGGGTGAGAGCATTCCCTTCGACTTCTCGCTCACTCCGGTTCGTAACGCGCAGGGCGAGATCGTCTTTCTCGTACCCGAAGGACGCGAGATCTCCGAGCTGAAGCAAGCCGAAGCTGCACTGATTCAAAGTGAAAAACTCGCAGCAGTCGGAAGACTTGCTTCCTCCATCGCGCACGAGATCAACAATCCGCTTGAGTCGGTGATGAATCTCATCTATCTCGCGCGACAATACGCCGTCAATCCGGACGCGCAGAAGTTCCTGGATACCGCCGACCAGGAGATCCGGCGCGTCTCCATCATCGCGAACCAGACGCTGCGCTTCCACAAGCAGCCCTCCAACCCCCAGGCCATCAGCTGTTCTGAACTGATCGGGACCGTTCTCGGAATCTACGAAGGGAAGCTCAGGAACGCAGGAATCACGATCGAGAGACGTTATCGCGCAGAACATCCAGTCGTCTGTTTCGAAGGGGACATTCGCCAGATACTCAACAATCTCGTCGGCAATGCGATCGATGCGATGCCGACCGGAGGACAGCTCTACGTTCGCAGCCGCGAGGCGACCGACTGGCGCACAGGCCGCAAGGGACTCGTACTCACCATCGCCGACACGGGCGTTGGAATGGGTCACCAGGTCCTCGAAAGAATATTCGATCCCTTCTTCACAACCAAGGGCATCGGCGGCACAGGTCTGGGGCTGTGGGTCAGCAAGGAGATTGCGGAGCGTCACAACGGCATGCTCGAGGTCCGCAGCAGCCAACGCGAAGGACACAGCGGCACCGTCTTTACGCTCTTCCTTCCATTAGAGGCCGCCGTCCGCTGAACGAAGGCCTTAGTTTTATCTAGGTTTAAATAAATTCAACTCTTCGCGGGAGCCTTCAAACCCATCTCGGCCATCACCATCTGCAGGTCCTTCCAGGCCTCACTCTTCTGCCTCGGGTCACGCAGCAGAAACGCCGGATGATACGTCACTGCCAACTTCGCGCCACGGCAGCTATGCCACCTGCCTCGCAGCGAACTCAGCGATTGCTTCACCCCGAGCAGATACATGGCTGCGGTCGCACCCAGCGCAACTACCACCTGCGGCTGCACTACGTCGATCTGCTGCAGCAGAAACTGGTCGCACGTATTTGCCTCCACCGGCTCCGGTACCCGGTTCGCCGGCGGCCTGCACTTCACGATGTTGGCAATGTAGACCTGCTCCCGCTTCAGCCCCATCGCCTGAATCATGTTGTTGAGCAGTTGTCCCGCCTTGCCGACAAACGGAACGCCCGAGGTATCTTCATCCGCCCCTGGTCCCTCGCCGACAAACATCAACCGCGCATTGGCATCGCCATCACCGAACACGATCGTTCGGCGACCCGCATAGGCCAGAGGACATCGCGTGCAATCGCCAATCTCTTCTTTAATTGCGGCCAGCGCATCGGCCTTGTCCGCGGGAACCACCCGTCTCTCAGGCAAAGGAGCAAGATTATCGAAACTAACCAACGTCGCGATTGGTGGCTCCAGAAAGGCAGGTCGATTCGAGACAGAAGCAGCCTCCGGCTCTTCAACCGCCGCAATTGTTGCAACGGGCGGTGGCGGCGTTTCGCGAACCTCGGCAGACACCGGGTCCCCCTGACGATAAAAGTCATGGACGCCCATGTCCCGAAGGTATTCCACGTAAGCCCGCAGCTGTTGCTCAGCCTCTCCTGCCATGGCTCTATGGTATCGCTACTTAGTGCACCGGCAGATCGATCACCGGTTCTACCAGCTTCTCCGGCAGGACAAACTTAACATGTCCCTGCTTGATTTCGTCCTGCGCCACGCGGCAAGCCTTCATCGACTTGGCCACGATCAGCGGCGAAGCACCCGACTGCAGTTGCCGTGCCCGGCGCGCCGCACCCTTCACCAGACTGTATTTATTGTGGAATGCACTTTCACTGGTCATACGTTACCCCCATAGTCTGAAGTTATATCTCAGCAGGGCCAATTGCTCTACACAATTCGTAGTGGATAAGTGGGCCTTATCTCTCGAATGTGCTCAAGGCCGCTTTCAACTTCGGCGAAGCAGCATCAGTCCTGCAACTCGACGCAATGGCCTGAACACCATCGCGAACACCGCGTTCGCACAAGACGATCGCACGCAACTCGGTCACGGCCTGCTCCAGAACATCGTTAACCAGAGCATACTTGTAATCCTGTAACTGCTTCAACTCGCTCCGCGCCGCGGCGAGTCTCTTCTGAATCTCCTCCTCCGTGATCGGGGTCTTGGAAGCTGCCTCCTCTGCAACGGTCCGGTGGCGCAACCGCATCTCCAGAATCTCCGGACTCGGCGGCATGATGAAGATAGACACCGCTTCCGGCATCTTCTTCATGACCTGCTTTGCGCCTTGCACATCAATGTCCAGCAGCAGGTCCTTGTCCGCCTTCTTCGCATGGTCCAGCGCCGAGACCGCCGTCCCATAGTAGTCTTTTCCAAAGACCTCCGCCCACTCCAGGAAGTCGTCCGCCGCAATCATCCGCTCAAACTCTGCTCGGGTTGTGAAGTGATACTCGCGACCATCCTCCTCCGAGCCACGCGGCGCGCGAGTCGTATAGGAGATCGAAAAATCCAACCCCTCCACAAGCGTCCGCAGCTGGCTCACCAGCGTCGACTTTCCCGAGCCCGACGGCGCCGAAATAATAAAAAGTATGCCTGCCATGGGCCTCAATCACCTGCCAAATATAATCGTTTGTGCCAGTGTAACAACCGCAACCACTACTCCAGGTTCTGAACCTGCTCCCGCGACCGCTCGATCTCCGCCTTCATCTCGAGTCCCAGCTCGGTAATCCGCAGACTGTTCTCGCCCGACGCCCCACTGGTCTTCGACAGCATCGTGTTCGCCTCGCGGTTCAACTCCTGCAGCAGAAAGTCAAGCCGCTTTCCGAGCTCGCCGCCTTCCTCCAGCATCGACACGAAGCGGTCCACGTGCGTCCGCAGCCGCACGATCTCTTCTTCGATGTCGCTCTTTTCAGCCAGCACTCCTGCCTCGGTTAGCAACCTCTCTTCGCTGACGGAAGCACCTTCGGTCAGTTCGATCAATCGACTGCGCAACCGGTCAAACTGTGCCTCGCGTACTCCATTCCGCAAACCGGCCATCTCCTCCGCAAACCCGCGCAACCGCAACATCGAGGTTCGCAGCTCGTGCGCAAGCGAAGCACCCTCCTGCGCTCGCACCTCATTCAACTTTTCCACCAGCGGCCCAATCTGTGCGAGCACAGCCGCATCAAGTCCTGCCAGGTCCTCCGCCCCAGCGCTGCTCTCCGCAATCATCATGCCCGGGATACGCAGCATCGCGTTCAGGTCCGGCTCATAGGCCAGCCCATTCGACTCCGAAGCCTCGCGGTAAGCCTGCATGTAAGCGCCCAGCAGATTCGCGTTCAACTGAATCTCAGCGTTCGACCTCCGCTCCAGCTGCAGCGTCACCTCCACATGTCCACGACGGAGACGCTCCTTCAGCATCCTGCGCATTTGCACCTCCAGGCCATCACAGTACGAAGGCAAGCGAAGATTGAGATCGAGAAAGCGGTGGTTTACGCTCTTCATCGCCAACGTAAATGCAACAGTGTCCCGCACCGAGCCGCGCAGACTGGCATATCCAGTCATCGAATAGATCTCACTCACGCAATCCCCTCCAGATTTGCCGTCAAAGCGATGTCGCCGCTACCCGGGGAAACCGGGGCTTCCTCGTCGAACTGCATGTTGTAGAGCCGCCGATACGTCCCCGAATTCTGCATCAGCTCTTCATGCGTACCGATCTCCGTAATGTGTCCACCCTCAATTACTGCAATCCGAGTGGCCCGCCGCACCGTCGAAAGGCGGTGCGCAATCACAAATACGGTTCGCCCCTGCATCAGGTTCGCCAGCGCCGCCTGCACATACTGCTCGCTCTCCATGTCCAGCGCCGATGTCGCCTCGTCCAGAATCAAAATGGGAGCGTTCTTGAGAATCGCCCGTGCGATCGCCAGCCGTTGCCGCTCGCCTCCGCTCAGCCGCGTCCCTTTCTCACCAATCTTTGTGTTGTACCCTTCCGGCATGTTGAGGATAAAGTCATGAGCTAGCGCCATCCGCGCGGCCTCCTCCACTCTGCCCATCGGAACATCCGGCTGACCATACGCAATATTGTTCCGAACCGTATCGTTGAACAACACCGTCTCCTGCGTCACCTTGCCGATCTGCTCTCGCAGCGATGCGATCGTCACATCTCGCAGGTCGTGCCCATCGATCAGAATCCTTCCCTCATTCACATCGAAAAACCGCGGAATCAAATTCACCAGCGACGACTTCCCCGCCCCGCTCGGCCCCACAAGTGCAATCACCTCACCCGGCTGCACCGTCAAGTTGATCTGATGCAGCACCTGTTTCGTCTCCCCCTCACTCTCATACGCAAAGCCAACGTCCTCAAATCGGATTCCCTCGCTGAACCCCTTCAACACAAACGCGCGCTTCTTCTCCTGCACGTCGTCGGTCGCGTCCATAAACTTGAAGATCTCTTCGCTCGCCCCCAGCGCCTGCTGAAAGCTGTTGTAAAACGCCGCAAACTTCCGCACCGGGTCGTACAACGTAAACACCGCAATCAGAAAGGTAATAAACGATCCCGCCGTCATCTGCTGATGTTGAATGCTGATTCGTCCCAGATACAGCAGCAGCGCGATTGCGATCGAAGCAATAAGGTCCATCAGCGGCGAACTGATCGCCTGCACCTTTACCGACTTCAAATTCGCATCGAACAGCCTTCGCGCCGCCCGGCGAAAGCGGTCCATCTCCCACAGCTCCATCCCGAACGCCTTCACAATGCGATTGCCCGTAATCGTCTCGTGAAGAATGTTCTGGATCTCCGCCAGCTTGTCCTGTCCTCTGCGTGTTGTCTGGCGCACTCTCCGCCCGATGCGCCTCGCCGAAAGAACAACCACCGGCAAGAACAGCAAAAGTACCCATGCCAGCTTTCCGCCGACGATCACCACCGCAACCGCCGTGAAGATGAGCGTAAAGAACTGCTGCAGAAAATCGCTCATCACACTCGACATCGCAAACTGGACCTTTTCAACGTCGTTGATCAGCGTCGACAGCAGCGTCCCGGTCGTGTGCTTCTGAAAAAAGCCCACCGACCGGCGCAACACAGCGTCATACAAATCATTGCGCAGATCGGTAATCATGCCGAACCCGGCGCGATTCACCAGATAAGTGCCGAAGTAATCGCAAATCGACTTCAACAGCGCCGATCCAACCAGCGCCACCGCCACCACGGTCCACGCATTATGAAAGTAGCTCGGGACTAGCCGCTGCAGATTGAGGACATGGTCCGTATGTGGAATCCGAAAAACCAGCACCAGCCCAGGCGGGGCCTCCGGACTCAACACATTGTCGAAGATCGGCTTCACCAGCAGGATGCGGAAAGCCGCCATTGCGCCGACGACCGCCATCAGCACGACCGAAGCCAGCGAGTACAAGGCGTACGGTCGAACGTAGAGCAGCAATCGCCAGATGCGTTTCAAGCCATCACTCTCCCGGTCGTCATCATCCTGGGCATCTCACCATTCTATTGCGCGACGCCGTTTTGCACCCAGACCGACGCGGCGACCTACTTCGGCATGTCCCGGTGCGCGGTCTTCACCCGGTAGCCCACATCCGCCAGCCGCCTCTTCATCTCCTCCGCAATAAACACCGACCGATGCTGTCCTCCGGTACATCCAAATGCGACTGTAAGATAGCTCTTCCCCTCCTTGATGTAGTGCGGCAGGAGAAACTTCAGCATATCGGTCGTCCTATCCAGAAACTCCTTCGTCTGCGGAAATTGGCGAACGTACTTGGCCACCTTCGGGTCCTTCCCCGTAAGCTTGCGAAACTCCGGCACAAAATGGGGGTTCGGCAGAAACCGCACATCGAAGACCAGGTCAGCCTCGGTGGGCACACCATTTTTGAATCCGAAGCTATTCGAAGAGATCATCAGACTCTGATCGCTCTCCTCGCGTTCGAACTGCGAGTTGATATGCGCTCGAAGATCATGCACATTGAACTTCGTCGTATCCAACACGATGTCCGCGACATTGCGGATCGGATCCAGACGCTTGCGTTCCGCCCGAATCGACTTCACCACGGTGTCGCTCCGCCCCATCGGATGCGGCCGCCGCGTCTCGGAGAAGCGTCGAATCAGAGCCTCGTCACTCGCCTCCAGGAACAGAACGCGCGTCGGCAGCACTTTGCGGACGTCCTTCAGGATCGCCGGAAACTCATCCAGCCGCATCCCCTCGCGCACATCGACCACCAGCGCAGCGCGTTCAATCTCTGCCGACTGCCGCACCAAGTCCGCAAATCGCGGCACCAACTCCAGCGGCAGATTATCGACCGAGTAATACCCAAGATCCTCGAACGCCTTCAGCGCGGAAAGCTTTCCCGACCCGGAAAGTCCGGTCAGGATGACCAGCTCCCCTCGGTACTCCGGAACCGGATCAACCGCTTTCTTCTTCTTGCGCCTCTTCGTATTTTCCTTCGTAGACCGTTTCGTGACTTTCTTACTCGACATGCTAGAAATCCTAGCACTCCCGGCCTACGGGACCTCGATCAGCTCCATCTTTCCGTCGCGCTTGCGATGCAGCACCATCGCCTGGCCACCGTGATCACGAAACACAAAAACGTCGCGATCGCGGAACGCGGCCTCCTTCACCGCCTCCTCCAGCGACATCGGACGCAGCGCTACCCCATCGGTCGAGCGCACAACATGCGGCTCCGCCAACGGCGAGTGCGAGGGGAAAGAATGAACCAGCATCGGAACAGCCTTGCGCCCGACGCTGCTCTTGGCCGCCACCTTCACCGCGACGTTCGCCTTCCGCGTCCCCGGCGCTGCAGTCTCCGTCTTCGCGCCCTTCACGTCCGCCTTCGGATGCCGCTTGATGGTTCCGAACTTCTTCTTATGCCGAATTGCCTGCTGTTCGATCTTCACCAGCGCATCGCGCAGTGCGAGCACCATCTCTGTCGCCTCGCAGCGTGCCACCAGCTTCTGATGCCGGGTCTGCACCGTCACGTCGGCGATCTGCCGGTACTTGTCCGTGGATAAAATCACATGCACGTTGCCAGAGGCGCCCACAATCTTCGCTATCCGCGCCAGCCCCGCCTCGGCCTGAAGTTTCAGCTTCTTTGTGATGGTTGTCTGTCTGCCGGTGTATTCCACGTCCATACGTTCACCTCGTCCTGCGTTCGATCGCAGACGATTAGCGTACACGACGTTGGTGCGTACTTGGAATCTGCATGTCTTCCCGGTACTTCGCCACAGTCCGCCGGGTCACCTGGATTCCCTGCCGCTGCAGCTCGGCAGCCAGCTGATCGTCCGTCAACGGCTTCCGTTCGTCCTCTTCCTCAATCAGCTTCTTCACCTTGCGCTTCAGCAGCACCAGCGGCAGGTCGCCGCCTTCCGGTCCATTCACGCCCTCGGAGAAGAAGAAGCGCAGCTCAAACACGCCCTGCGACGTGTGCACATACTTGTTTGCAACTGCCCGGCTGACCGTCGAAGGATGCACCCCGATCTCCTCCGCTACTTCCTTGATCATCATCGGTTTCAGCGCATTCACGCCATGCTCCAGAAACTCCGTCTGGCGCCGCACGATTGCCTCGCAGGTCCGCACAATCGTGTTCTTCCGCTGCTCGATATTCCGCAGCAGTTGAATCGCCGACTTGTACCGCTCCTTCACGTACTCCTTGACTTCCTTCTCCGTCTGTTTCTGCTGCAGCATCTTGCGATAGCCCTGGTTCAATCGCAGCGTGGGCATGTCCTCTTCATTCATCACCACGATGTAGACGTCATCGCGCTTCACAAACGCAACGTCAGGCTCGATCAGCCGCGTCTCGCTCTGGTTGTAGCGTTGCCCCGGCCTCGGGTCCAGCGTCCGGATAAACTCCACTGCCGCAGCGACCTCTTCTGGCGTCCGTCCGCAGCTTCGGGTCAGCTCACGCATGTCCTTTTTCTGTAGCAATGCCAGGCAATTCGTTACGATATGCGTCGCGATGCCGAAGATGTCCGTACGCTCTGGACCGCTATCAGCGAGAATAGGCTCCATCGCACCATAATCTTCATCGCTGACCGCTCCATTCCTCGCAGCGGCTTCTCCAACGGTCATCTGGCGACGCCGCAGTACAATCGCCGCCTCACCCTGTTGCGCACAGATCTGAATCAGCAGACACTCCCGCAAATCGCGTGCTCCGACCCCAACGGGGTCAAGAAAATTGATCAGCGCGCGCGCCTCGCGGACGGCAGTCAGCAGGAACGCGAGATCCTCGTCTGCCACAGCCGCAATCTCCAGCGCCTCGTCCTGCACCGCACCGTTCCCATCCTCAATCTTTTCCGCCCCGTTCCACAGATGCGAAAGCCTGTTCTTGGTTCCCCGTTCAAATGGAATCGGCTCCGGCCGCTCGGGCCCTCTGGATTGCAGAAGCAGCTGAACCAACTCCTCGTCGGTCGCCGTCAGATATCCATCCTCGTTCAGGTTTCCTACCACCAGCTCAGTCGCGGCGTGGACCTCGGGGCTCAGCGTCAGAGATCCCAGCTGCCACGCCAGATGGTCGCTCAGCGTGCTCGGCTGCGACAGGAAATTCTCAAACGACGGCTTGTCATACTCTTCAAAGTTCGACGCCGTGCGAAACCCGGGGTCGAGATAATCCTGAAAATAGCTCCCGAAGTCGATCTCATCGAACGGGTCTTTCTCCACCCTCTCGGTGTCGGCCACAACCTCCTCTGCCGAACGCTCCCGGTCCCCTTCAAGCCCTGCCCGCTCCTCCAGCGTGACGGCAGACTCTTCCAACTCCTCCAGCACCGGATTCTCCACCATCTCGGTGTTGATCATCTCCCGCAGCTCGAGCTTGTTCAGCGCCAGCACACTGACCATCTGCACCAGGCCAGGTGTCAGAACCTGCCGTTGTGAGACCTTTAAGTTCAGCTTCGGTTGCAGCAGCACTTTAACCTCTTATTGACCCGTTAGCTCTTCTTTTATGTAGATGTGCCGTTTGGCTATTATCGTGCCTATTGTGCCCATTTATGCAATCGTCTGCACATGAGCACCGTTTTTTCGGCTTGGCCACAGTCTACACGCCCTAACTCAATCTGGCTGTAAGTCTAACCGTACCAATGGCTGCGGGAACTCCACCTATAGCTACGTAGGCTTACAACGTTAGTTGTAAGAATTCCACCCTCAATCCATCGAGAAGTTCTCTCCCAGGTAAATCCGGCGAACTTCAGGATTGCGCCCCAACTCTCCGGGCGTCCCAGTTGCAAAGATCTTGCCTTCGGTAATGATGTACGCCCGGTCCGTCACCGACAGTGTCTCTCGCACATTGTGGTCCGTAATCAGAACCCCAATTCCGCTCCGCTTCAACGCGAAGATGATCTCCTGAAGGTCCAGCACCGCAATCGGATCGATGCCCGAGAACGGTTCATCGAGCAGAATAAACGCCGGCTCGATCGCCAGGCACCGTGCAATCTCCACTCGCCTGCGCTCGCCTCCGCTCAAGGCATAGCCCCGCGTCTTCCGCACGTGTCCAAGGTTCAGTTGCTCGATCAGCCGCTCCGTGCGCGTACGCCGGTTCTCCCAGCTCAATTGTTGTGCCTCCAACACGGCCAGAATATTGTCCTGTACCGTCAGCTTCCGAAAGATTGATGGCTCCTGCGGCAGGTAGCTGATGCCATAGTTCCTCGCCCGCAGATACATCGGCAAGCGGCTGATGTCGTGGCCACTGGCCAACACCCGCCCAGCGTCCGGCCGCACCAGCCCGACGATCATGTAGAAGCTCGTCGTCTTTCCCGCGCCGTTCGGCCCCAGCAGTCCCACCACCTCGCCTTGCTCGATTTGGAGGCTGACCCCCCTCACCACCTGGCGCCCACCGTACGATTTGCCGATCTCCTCGGTCGATAATGTCTTCATTGCTTGTTCTTCACCCGAGTCTCTGTGCGCACTCGCTGTCCCGTACCAGTCTCACCTCCATTAGAAACCACAACATTGTCGTCCCCGGAATGGAATCGCAGGGACGTACCCGTAACGGTCCCCCGTTGATCGTCCGTCACCTTCGGCAACACGGTCGGGGTCCCGGTCAAAACAAACGTGGCATCGCTCGCCGTATACACAAGCTGCTCACCCGTCGCTCTTCGGCCCGGCTGCTCCATATCGATATGCCCGGTCACCACCATCCGTTCCACGCTGCCGCCCATAAACCCGCCACCGCCGACCGCAGACGACGCGCTTGATTTCGCTCCAGCGCCCCTGCCGGCATTCGGCAGCGTCTTCCCGGCACCGTCGGACTGCTCAGGCTGCAGATAGACCACCACCCGCTGCCCCCGCATCGTGCCATCCCTGCTCTCCACCTGAACCCCACCCGTAAACTCGGCCTTTCTTGCGTCATTCGAATAAACCAGCTCCCGACTCGACACCAGGACGACGTCCGTCTTGCCGTCTCCTGCCAGCAACTTCCTTGAACCCGTCCCCAGCTTTGTCGCATCCTGCCTCGTAGCAGATGCCGCATCCAGCCTCGTAGCCGCCACGGAAGGCCTTCCCCCGACTAGCACGGTGTGCACCGCCATCGGCGCTCCCTGTCCCTCTCCACGCGCCAGCAACCGCTTCTGTCGCTGCTCAAACTGCAGTACCGGCGCATCCACCTGCGAGGCTCCCTGCCACAGTCGCGCCGGCTTTCCGGCGACTCCGTGAAACGTCGCAATCTGCGAATCATGCTTGAGTTCGGCCCTCGCCGCCAGCACATGCACCGGCTCGTCCGTGCTCCCCTGCTGCCCGTAACTCGCCTTGACGGAACCGTCCGCCGTGGCATCGCCACTCTGCTGTTCTGTCACCACGCGGTCCGCCCACAGCACGCTCGTCCCATCGCTCACCTGCACATTGCCTGTCAGTGTCGTCCGCTCCAGTTCGCCATCATAGACAGCCCGTTCCGCCGTCACCCGCTCCTCGACCGGAGCAGTCGTGTCGCCTGGCTTCCGCGCCGGCAACTCAGTCATCACCACGTGGCCCTGCTCGGTCGCGTCTGCAATCTCGTCCGCGCCCTGCACTCCCAGCGCATCTTGCTTGCCCTTCTGGCCATTGGTCCCCCGACGCCCTGCACCAGCTGTCACAGGCCGAAAGTGTGCCACCATCGAATCCCCGGATCCGGTATTGACCACTCCCTTCGCACTCACCTTCCGCAACGACGTATGCCCCTCCGCATGCACCTCGGAGATATGGTCCGCGTCCCCCACCCTAATGAATCGCGCCGTCAACAAATCTCCGCTCAAATCACTACTGGTCATTCCACCGGTCGCGGCCACATTCAACACTTTCAACCGTGCATTCCCGCTTGCCTTCGCATCCCGCAACTGGCTCTTTCCCGTGGCGTCTGCAGCCAGTGCAAGATCCACTGCACCCGCATCCAACTCGCGCTCACTCCACGGCTCACTCACCGCATCCGAAGACCGCACCCGCTCCTTCAGCTGGACCGCCCCGGTCATCACCACACGCTCCGGACGCCCCTTCTTGTCGAACGCCGCTCGCCCCTCCGATGCCTCCGCTTGCGTCTGCCGCAGCGGATCGTCAGCTCCGTACTTCACTCCGCCCGTCATCACTGCCGACTGCGGCTGGTTCTGCGCGCTCAACACCATCTCGCCTCGCGGAGCGACCACCTTCCCCCCCGCGCTATTCGTCAGCGTAACCTCGCCGTCCGCCTCCACGCGTTCCGCCGATCCATCCTTCCTCAGATGCACCACCACATGCTGCGCCTGCGCCGTCTCACCCTCCGCGCCGCCTGCCTTCCCGCCCACCGCCACATACTTCGCCTGCGACAGCACCATCATCTGTCCAGGACGATCCAGCACAGCGTGCGATGCCGTCAGTACCACAGGCCGGTCATGTTGCAGCCCGTTCACCCTCACCGCAGAATGAAGCACCACCACGCCAGTGTCCGAGCTGTAATCAGCGCCCACCGCATGTCCCGTCATCCCGCCCGATTCAAACTCGATATCCTGGTCTGTCGCCGCCACTCCAAGCTTCCTCAAAAACACAAGCCCGCTCGTCGTCACATGGATCAGTCGCGGGTCCTTGCTCTCATGCTCTCCCATGACCTCGCCTTTGGCTCCATGCAGATCCTTCCCCGCCGCATAGTCCATCTTCGAGTTCGCATCTGCAGCCTCAGGCGCCTGCAGATCGATATGCACGTCACCCACGGCACGAATAATCTCGTTCTTCTGGTCATATTCAAACTCGTCTCCGTAGATCCGGTCCGCCCTGTCCTGCTGCCGGCCATAGAGAACGATCCCCACATCATGCAGCGTCACTTTGCCATCGCCGCGTTCCACCGCCTTGGACGCATGAATCGTATAAATCGTCCGCCCCTCGACCGACTGCGAATAGGTATATCCATTCGTCTCCCGCCGAACATCCACCCCCAGCTTCGCCGGCAGATCCTTCAGAAATCTGTGTGCCCGATAATGCGCATATCCCAGGAAAGCAGCGACCACCACCACCAGCAGGCCAGCACCCACCAGCAACCAAAACCGCAGCCGCTCTACTGAAACGTTCATCCCCCTCTATCTTCTCACCCGAAGCGGCTTGCCAAGCCACCCCGTCCCCCAGAGGTCTAAACTGTACCTATGGCCGATCAGCTCTACCTTAGCCTCTGGTTCCCCAACTTCCGCTTCGACACCCTGCCCGCGACCCTCGTCTCGGTCATGCGCCAGTTTGCCCTCATCAGCAAAGACTCCCGCGTGGCCGCCTCCAGCGTCTACCCCATCAGCTTCAACGAAGCCCCCACCTACCAGCGCATCTACGTCAACGACGACCGCGCCGAGGACACCTCCGGCTCCATCATTGAAAACGCCGTCGCCGAGGCCACCGAGCAGCTCCACGACGATATGGCCTACGAGTTCGAGATGCGGTGGAAGCTCTGGTCTCCTGAAACCGTCGACGCACAGCCCGGTGATACGGGCGTCGACATCTATCCCGACTTCGAATCCGTCCGTCTCGACACCCTCTGGAAGCTCCAGCCCGCCACTGTCCGCATCCTCGGCTTCGGCCCGCGTTTCGACGACGCCACCTTCGAGCAGAACGGTCACGTCCGCATCGACTTCGGCCTCGACACCCCCTGGCTAGCCGAAACCCTCGAAGACGAAGAGCTCGATGAGGCCGCCACCAAACACATTCAGCAAAACGTCGAGATGCTCCTCGCCTTCACCCTCTCCGTCGAAAAAAACTGTGGCATCAGCAGCCGTCTTCTCTGGACCGAATCCGGCGAACCCCTCGCCCAGAAGCTCATCGACCGCCTCCAGCGCGTCAACTGACCACCGGACGGCGGCGCGCCACGCATCCAGCCGCAATGACCCTTACGAAATCCAAAGCAATTCCTTATGCCTTTCTTACGAGTTCCGTAAAGACCTTTACGAAATTCAAAGAAATCCATTACGCCATTCTTACGAGTGAGGTGATGAAATCATCTTCGGCGACGGAAAACACGCCGCCAGGAGAGAGTTTTCCATGCACACCTTCCGTACCCGCAGGCCACTTCTCGTCAACGCCACCCAATGCACAAAACCCGCCGTCATCCTCACCGACTCCGGACAACGCAAGGCCTTTCCCGGCGACTGGATCATCGAAGGAGAAAACCACGAGCGCTATATCGTGGACAACACCTTCTTCCAGCGCACCTTTGCACCGATACCCTGGGAGCCATCCGCCGAAGGCCGCAATTACGGCTGCTAGCCTTCAACTCCCTCTCAACCATCAACCTCAACCAGAATCGCTCCGGTCATCACAACCCGGAAAAGAAGCGTAGTGCCAAAAATGGGATTGTCCCCTGTACTAGAACCTCCCTCGCCTTCCTTCTCGTCTTCACTCGCGGTCCCCTTTGTCACGGCCGAAAGCGAGCTCAAAGCATCCTCTCTGCACACGCGTAAGGCACAGCTGCACGATGCCCACGCCATCCATCAATTGATCGACAGCTTCACCCACGACCACACCCTCCTGCACCGCTCCTACGCCGAAATCTGCGCAGAACATCCAGACCTTCACCATCGTCGAAACCGGCTCCGGCCAGTTCATCGGTTGTGCTGCGCTCCACGTCTACGGCCCGCACCTCGCCGAAGTCCGTTCGATCGCCGTCCATCCCGACGCCAAACGGCACGGCGCTGGCAGTCTGCTCGTCCACGCACTTCTCGATCAGGCCGAAGCCGCTGGCATCCGGTGCGTCTGCCTCTTCACTCGCGTAACCGCATTTTTTGATCACTTCAACTTTCGCGTCGTCGAACACCAGGCCTTACGCGACAAAGTATTAAAGGACTGCGTCCGCTGCTCTCGCCGCAACGCCTGCGACGAAATCGCCATGGCCATCGGAGAACTCCCGGCGCCACAAGACCTGCCATCGGGCCGCTTCTTCCATCCGCGCCATCATGCAGACCTAGTGCAACTGCAGCTCTGACCAGCATCGGGGAAGGTATCGAGGACATGACCCAAAAGTTGCATTCCCAAGAGGTTGTCGTCCCGGATACCATCCCCGCACGTAATGCTTGCGGCTGGCTATTGGCGTAGCGGATGATTGCCGCCAGGAGTTTGCATCGCAATCGCGGCGGGGCAATCGATCTGCGCAGACATAGCGAGCTCTGCCTCATCTCTCTCGCGCGTCTCTCGGCGAGAGTCACCCAGGAAAACGAACATGGAATACACGCAACATAACGATGAAGTATCGATCTACCAATCAAACTTTCGCGCCGAAGACGGCGCTCCCGCCGGCCGCTCGAACGCGCTGTACGAAGGCGTTGTAATCCCCCTCGCCTCACTCTTCGCCGTGGTTGCCTTCGTGGTCGGCGTAATGGTCATCGCCCACTAGGTGGCGCTTCCTACATCCAGGTGACCCAGTGATTCAGCCTTGGCAACTACGGATGCAATAGTGTTCGGCTTCAGCCAGCCACCACGATCTCCGAGAAGTCAGCGATGCCGGAGAAGTCCCCTAACACCCTGTCCAGCAGAGCCAATCGGTTCGCCCGCACCTCCGCATCCGGGGCCATCACCATCACTGCATCGAAGAACGCATCCACCTGCGGTCTTAGCGTGGCGATCTGCTCCAGCGCCGTCTGATAGTTCTTCTCGGAACGCAGCGTAGAAACACGGCTCGCCAACTCAGCGGAGCGTTCCGCCAGCGCCTTCTCCGTCGGTTCAGTCAGCAACGCAGCGTCAACATTCGACCCCGCAGCGATCCCCTTCTCCTTCGCCTGCGCCAAAATATTCTTCATTCGCTTGAACGCCGCAGATACAGCCGCAAAATCCTCTGAACCGCGAACCGCAGTCACCGCCTCTGCTCGCGCCACTGCATCTCGAACATCGTCGCTACCCGCCGCCAGTACAGCCTTCACCACGTCGTAAGCCTGCCCCTTCGCCTCGCGCAGATAGAACTCGAGTCGCTCCCGAAAGAATGCAATCATCTTTTCATCAGTGGATTCGGCAGCCTTCGAAATTTCGCTGAGCAAGAGTGGAACCTCACTCTCCGCCAACGTCTTTACAACGCCATTGGCAGCCTCTGCGCAAGGCAAAGGGATCCTTCGAACCCGTAGGTTCGAGGCCCAATCGAAACATTCCCGCAATCGTGTCTGCCTTATCCGCAATGGCCAGCAGTTGACCCTCGGAGGTGCGAGCAATCGCAGCTTCCATCGACTCGGGCCGATACTGGTCGTAGATCGCATCCGCCGTCTTCTCTCCCAGCCCTTGCGCCTTGGCGTAAAGACCTCCGACCTCGCCCTGCAGTTCGGTAAACTCCTTCACCAACTCCGCCGTAAGATCGGCCTTCGCTAACGTTGCCGCGTCGAGTAGCGCATTCAAATCCACCACAAATCCACGTCCTGCAGCCGTATCCGCCAGTCGGCGGCAGAGCTCGCGCACGCGGACGCTCTTCGCCGCATAGCTCCCAAGATCCTTCTGAAACGTCACATTCTCCAACAGCTTCACTCGCTCCACCAACGGCACCCGCTGATCGAACTCCCAGAAGAACCGCGCATCGTTGAACCGCGCCCGAAGCACCCGTTCATTTCCATGCCGAATCACCGCCAGTCCAGCCTCATCGGTCTCGGTATTCAGCACCGCGAGAAAATGCGGAGCCAGTTTCCCCTCCTTATCCTCCACAGCAAAGTAGCTCTGGTGGTCCCGCATCACCGTCACCAGGACCTCCTCCGGCAGCGCCAGATACTCCTTCTCAAACCCACCCATCAGCACCGAAGGCCACTCCGTCAGCTGCGTCAGCTTATCCACCAGCCCATGGTCCTCGCGCCACCGCAGACCAGCCCCCTCAGGACTACCAGCCCGCGTCACCTTATCCAGAGCCTTCCGAATCCTCTGCCGGCGCACCTCCACATCCGCAATTACAAACCCCGACAGCAGCGCATCCTCATACTCGCCCGGAGACCCCAACTCAATCGCCGCATCTCCAAACAGCACCCGATGCCCATACGTCACCGCGCCCGCCTCATACCCGCCAAAGCTGACCGGCACAACCTCCGCCCCGAGCATCGCCACCATCCACCGAACTGGCCGCACAAACCGCTCCGGCTTGCCCGGCCGCCAATACATGTTCTTCGCCCAGTAGATCCCCGCCAACTCCTTCGGCAACTCCGCCGCAATCACCTCAGCCGCAGTGCGCCCCGCCTTCACCGACGTCGCCGCCAGATACTCCCCTTTGGCATTCGTCACCGTCTTCAGAGCAGCAACATCCACCCCGGCCTTCTTCGCAAACGCCACCGCTGCCGGCGTCGCCACGCCATCCTTGTAAGCGATCTTTACCGAAGGCCCCATCAACTCTTCGGCCACGTCCTCCTGCCGCTCGGCAATGTCCTTCACCAAAACCGCCAGCCGCCGCGGCGTTGCATAGCTCTTAGCCTCCGAACCCGACCGCACCAGCCGTTCGCGTTCCAGCATCTTCACCACGCGCTGCTGCAACTCCGCCTGCGCCCCCGCGATCATTCGCGCCGGAACCTCTTCCAACCCAATCTCAAACAAAAAATCCGCCATGTCCTCTATCGAACCCCTGCTTCCGCTGCAACCGTTCCGGTTGTTCCCTTACTCGATCCAGCCCCAAGCAGCTCCAAAGCCTCACCCTGCGCCGCATAAGCCTTCGCCACTCCCACCACCAGCGTCCGGATCCGCGCCATCACACCCACTCGCTCCGTCACCGAGATGGCCCCACGCGCATCCAGCAAATTAAAAACATGCGAACACTTCAGCGCGAGCTCATACGCCCCCAGCACCGGAAACCGCTTCAGCGTCAGCTCATCCATCGTGTCGAATCCCTTGACCTTCTCTAACAGACGCCAGGCACTCCGCCTCATAGAGCTCAAGGTGCTTCCACAAAGACCCAACATCTGCGTAGTCGAAGCTGTAAGCCGAAAACTGCTGCTCCTCCGCCAGCCGCATCTCCCCATATGTCACCTTGCGGCCAGTGTCCGGTTCGACAGCCCAGACAATGTCGTAGATCGAATCCACATCCTGCAAAAACCCGGCGATCCGCTCCAACCCATACGTAATCTCGCCGCTGATCGGGTCGAGGTCCATCCCCCCGCACTGCTGAAAATAAGTGAACTGCGTGATCTCCAACCCATCCAGCATCACCTGCCACCCAACGCCCCACGCGCCGCCAACCGGCCACTCCCAGTTGTCCTCTTCGAACTTGATATCGTGTTCCTTCAAATCAATCCCGATCGCCACCAGCGACTCAAGATACATCTCCTGAATATTTACCGGTGGCGGCTTCAGAACTACCTGCAGCTGCGTATGCCGAAACAGCCGATTAGGATTCTCCCCATACCGCCCATCCGCGGGCCTACGCGAAGGCTGCGCATACGCGATCCTCACCGGCTTCGGCCCAAGCACGCGCAGGAAAGTATCCGGAGACATAGTCCCCGCCCCCACCTCAACGTCGTACGGCTGCTGCAACACACACCCACGGTCCGCCCAGAACCGCTGCAGCGTAAACAGCAATTCCTGAAACGTCAACGCGCGCTTCTTCTCCCCAACCGCAGAAACCAATCCACTCATATCTCTCTCTTCAATATCCGGCAATCCTTCGATTCTAACCGTTAGGCGCAACCATGCCTCGATCTAGCCGAAGCAAAGCCCAGAGGGTTATTGCGGTTTCGTCGATAAGTCTTCCCGTACCAATCTCTGGTGTATGGTTCGGATCCGACAGGGACCGTCGTCGGGTCGGTAAGAACGGCGGTCCGGAAGCGGTACCGATACCCCGCAGACCGATGAAGTAGTTGTCACCGTTACGATCTTCACCCCTTCCCGTGCTCGCCTGCGGTCGCATTGACGGCCGCGGAAATTCGACAATGTAGCGCTCCCTCACCATTGCTCACAAACCGTGTCCAGTTCTTCGCGCAAGCAATCGGGTGTCGCCAAAACACCATCCCCCCACTCAATTCACACACTGAGTGGAAAGGGTCTTTACTGCTCCGCTCACCGAGTCTCCTTCGATCCGGGCAGAGCGCGGCACGTAAGACAGACCAAAGATCGCTACAGACGTCCTCGGCCTCGGTGAGTTCATTCCAACGTGGGCACTTCATGCGGGCATTCCTTGTGGGTCGTGGGACGCCCACATCTCTGTCCGTTCGATACCGCCAGAATCACTCGCCGACCCGGTACTTGTACAATTCGCCACTCACGACATCCAGCGCATCCCAAAGATGGCACGGAGTGCTTACATCGTCTTTGTCCTGATGTCGCCTCCGATCTTCCACGATCGAACGCCCTCTGCGCTCCCCTCAGTCGCTTGCACTCTCAGCCGGCACATCGGTCACTGACTTAACCAGAGAACAATCCAACGCATAGATCGAGACGTGGTCTTTCGGGTGCAACGAAGTTGGCGCAAGACCTGCGATCGCTTCATTGATCTCCGGCATGAATTCGACCGTCTCTCCCTGACATCGAGCAGAATCGAAAGCGAAATCGGGTCATCCCCCTCCTGCCGCACATGGGTCGCACGAAACCACCGCCCGTTGTCGATACTGACTAAGAATCGATTCTCTGGAACGGGTCTCGAGATTCTTTTGCGAGAGGACCCCAGCACCAGCGTAGGCACCTGGATCAGGTTCGCATACACATGCAGCGTAGGAACGGGTTCGTCTGCTGGTTTCGCCAAATCCTGCGCTAAGAGCGACGCGCCCACCCACAACCCCGACAGGCAAACCATACAAAACAGAAAGCTCACGCCCCGGGCAAAAACCAAACACCGAAACTCAGCAAAAGCAATGCGTGTCATGGCGAAAGTATGCCAGAACCCCACTCACGGCGTCCCAATTTATTGCGGTTTCGCAATCGCAACCGACGCGTCCCCTCCACCGGCCCCCCGGGAAGACTCAATCGTTACCACACTAGTAGGGTTTCTTCATCGGAGCCCGCGTGCCCACTACCGGCGTGCGCGACGGATCCGAAGGAACCGTCGTCGGATCAGCAAGCACCGAGTGATCCGGAATAGGGAACGACACCCCCGAGGGCCTAATGAAGTCTTTGCTGCTCGCAATCCTTATTTCCTGGGTGTGGATGCCCTCCGTTGAGTTAGCCGGCCGTGGAAACTCAACGATGTAGCGCTCCCGCACCAACGTCACAAATCGATGCAACGTAAACTCGAGCGATTTTGTCGTAGACAGAAGAACCATACCTCCACTCAGCTCACATATCGAATGGAATGGATCCTCACTGCTCCAACGTAGAAATTTGCTTTGCAGGTCCTTGGCTTCGAAGGGAACGTATGTCACCCCGAAGACAGCTACTCCCGCCGCCTCAGCGAGGTATCTCACCTCACTCCACGAATGGTCACTGCCTTGATCGCGTCCGTTGCTCACCGCCAAAATCACCCGTCTGCCCGGCAGCTTCGACAAGTCCACGACAACGCGGGCCAGGGCGTCCCAGAGATGTATGGACTGCTGGCATTTCAGTTCGGGCAGCATCCACGTCTGCAGTGCCTCGTTGACTGCAATCTTTAACCTCTCACTCTCCGCAGGCATATCATTCAACGACTGCACCAGAGAACAATCCAGCGCGTAGATCGAAACATGATCCTTTGCGTGCAAGCCATCCGGCGCGAGGTTTGCAATTGCAGCATTCATCTTCGCCATCAACTCCGACGAATCCCCGCTAACATCCAGCAAAATCGAAAGCGAGATCGGATCATCGCCTTCTTGGCGTACATGCGTCGCTCGAAACCACGGTCCCGAGTCGATACTTACCGAAAAGCGGTTCGCCGCTATAGGGTTCTTGAGCGGCCGGCGCTGTGGATCTAACACCAGGGTCGGAATCTGGATCAGGTTCGCATAAACATGCAGTGTCTTTACGGGCTCGTCCTGTGGCACTGGTGCATCCTGAGCGAAGAGCGGGGTGCCCACCAATAGACCCGCCAGGCCCGCCACACAAAACAGAAAGTTCGCGGCCCTCGTACCAAACAGACATCGAAACTCAGCAGAAGCAATGCGTGCCATGGCGAAAGTATGCCAGAACCCCCACCGCAGCGTCTCTATTTATTGCGGTTTCGTAAGCACGCGCCGTGTCCCCTCCACCGGCGCCCGCGACGGGTCCGCCGGAACCGTCGTTGGATCGGCAAGCAGCGCCGGATCCGGTATAGGTACCGAGACACCCGCCGGTCGAATGAACGCGTCCATCTTCTCGATCGACACCTGCAGGTCGTGCTGCCCGGCGGTCGAGTTCGATGGCCGCGGAAACTCCACAATATAGCGTTCGCGAACCATCTTCACAAACCGCTTCAGCGTCTGCGTCAAGTCTCTCCCGTCAGCCGAGATGATCATCCCACCGCTCAGTTCGCACACCGAGTTGAACGCCTCATCATCATGACTCGTGTTTCGCACAGGCCCAAACGTATAGGGAGCATAAACTATACCGAAGACAGCCACTCCACTAGTCCCGGCGAACATCCTTACTTCGTTCCACGTGTGCTTGCTGCCCTTGTCATCTCCGTCGGTTATCGCCAGCAACACACGCCGCCCGGAGAGACGGGACAAATCGTCGATCACGAACGTCATAGCATCCCATAGCTGCAGTGTCGGCTTGCAACTCGATGCGTGCTTGTTCTCCTTGCGATATCTCCACGATTGAAGCGCCGCGTTCACCGCTCGCTTCAGACCCGCCGGGTCCGTGGGTGCCTCATCCAGCGTGTGGACCAGCGAACACTCCAGCGCATAAATCGTCACGCGGTCACGCGCCTGCAAGGAGAGCGGCGCAAGCGACGCGATCGCTGTATCGATCTTCCTCAGGACATCGTCCTCACCCCCTCTGGCATCCAGCAGAATCGAGAGTGAAATCGGATCGTCGCCTTCCGGCCGCACATGGGTTGCGCGAAATCGTGGGCCAGAGTCGACGCTGACCATAAATCTGTTCGGAGCAATCTGCTTCATCGGCTGGCGGAAATGAGCTAAGCACCAGCACCGGTATCTGAATCAGGTTCGTATAAACATGCAGCGTTTTTACTCCCTCGTCCTGCGCAGCAAGCCCCGCGCCGCTCCATCCCGCAACGAGTCCCAAACCCACCAACAAAAAACTCAAGCCGCGAGCCGTCAACCGACACCAGAACCGGAGATCGCCCAACCGCGTCATCCCGGAAGTATGCCAGAACCCAATTCAGTTTGGTGCGCTGTTCGACCTTGCCCGTCGGCGCCCAACACGCCCCCCCAGACAGTACCTGCCTACTTGGACCTGGGCTGAGCCGCCCTCTCAAACGCCTCCCGCGCCCGGGCGACCTCGTCCCCGTGCCTCTCCACCCATATCCAAACCCCACAAAAAGCCTCACCGAGGCTCCGACCCAGCTCCGTCAACTGGTACTCCACCCGCGGCGGAATCACCGGATGCACCGTCCGTGTCACCAGTCCATCCCTCTCCATCTGTCGCACCGTCTTCGTCAGCATCTTCTGACTGATTCCTCCTACCAGCTCCCCAAGCCGTGTAAACCGCACCACCCCATGCTCCTCCAGCACCTCCAGCACCAGCATCGTCCACTTGTCCGCCACGCGTTCGATGATCTCCCGCACCAGCGCCTCCAACTTCGGGTCCGCCACCGCGGGCGGCGCGACCGTCACCCGATGAACCTTTTTTTTCTTCTCCGGCATCAACACTGCTGCAGATCTCATCGCAACGGCTCCTATCACTCTCCTTTGGGTAAGTATAGATATTTCAGGTGCCTACTTCCCAATGGATACAAACCATCCTACTATCAAGTTAGGAGAAATGACACCAATGAAAACCACCGGAAACACGATCCTCATCACCGGCGGCGGCTCCGGTATCGGTCGCGGTCTCGCAGAGGCATTCCACAAGCTCGGAAACAAAGTCATCATCGCTGGCCGCCGCCAGCAGGTCCTCGACGAGACCACCGCCGCCAACCCCGGCATGGCCTCCGCGGTACTCAACATCGAAGACGCCGCCAGCATCCGCGCCTTCGCCGCAAAGCTCACCGCCGACTTCCCCGCACTCAACGTCGTTATCAACAACGCCGGCATCATGCGCCCCGAAAATCTCCTCACCCAGTCTGCGGACGTAGCCGACGCCGAGGCCACCATCACCACCAACCTCCTCGGCCCCATCCGCCTCACCGCCGCGCTGCTCCCACACTTCCTCAAGCAGCCTCACGCCACCATCATGACCGTCTCTTCGGGACTCGCTTTCATCCCAATGGCCCTCACCCCCACCTACAACGCCACCAAGGCCGCCATCCACTCCTACACCCAGGCTCTCCGTTACCAGCTCAAGTCCACCAGCGTCGAAGTCATCGAACTCGTCCCACCCTACGTCCAGACCGAGCTCATGGGCAGCCAACAGGCCGCCGACCCTCGCGCCATGCCCCTCAAGGACTACCTAACCGAGACCATCGAAATCCTCAAGACCCAACCTAACGCCACCGAAATCCTCGTCGAACGCGTCAAACCCCTCCGCTTCTCCGCCTCCAACGGCGAGGAAAAATACAACGCCTTCTTCCAGCAATTCAACGACGCCATGAACCACCCCCACTAAGGCGCCGCAGATCAAACCGCTGACACTCTCAATGCGTCAGGAGTGTCAGCGGAATCGCCTCCCCCATCGCCTTATACCCCGCCGGCCCCGGATGCAGATGGTCACCCGAGTCGTACGCAGGCAGCAGCCGATCCGGATGTTCAGGATCGCGCGTCACCTTATCAAAATCCACCACCGCATCGAAGTGTCCCGCCCCGCGAATCCAGGCATTGATAGCCTGCCGGTCCGCCTCGCTCTCCGGTCCCGGATGATAGTACTTCGAGCCAACGTACGGAAGGATCGTCGCTCCAATCACGCGGACCCCATGTGCATGCGCCCGCTCAATCATCTGCGCGTACGCCGCTTCAATCCGTCTCACCAGCGCCGCATGCTCCTCCGCCGAAACATCATGGTCACGGGTCAGCGTCCCCAGATCATTCACGCCCTCCAGCACAATCACCGCACGCACCGCGGTCTGCGCCAGCACGTCGCGATCGAACCGCGCCAAGCGCATTCGGCCCCAGCCCATCCAGCAGCAGCCGGTTTCCTCCGATCCCCTCATTCAACACACCCATCGCCCGCGTCGACTTGTCCGCCTGCATCCGCGCCGCCAGCACATCCGGCCACCGGTCGTTTCCGTTCGTCGTCGCGCCATGTCCATCCGTAATCGAATCCCCCAGCGTAATCACCGCCGCCGCCTTCTCTGTCCCCACCACATCCACGCCCGACACCTGATACCAATGCTCCACCGTCGTCGCGTCCGGCAAACTCGCCGCCGAAACCAAATCACCATGCACCACATACGACGTAGCCCGCGAACCCGGATGTCCCGTCTCTCCCACCGGCGGTTGATCGAAATGAATCGAAATCGCAAGGTTCGAAAGCGCAGCCACCGGAAACGCGACCGCATCCGACAGATACTCCGCCCCCGCCGGGACCGTGACATCGCGTGCTCCACCAAACGTCACCGCCGTATCGCTGGCCGCATCAATCTCCGCACTCGCCGCCGACACCGGCCGCGCCACATGCACCCCCGTCAAATGCAGCGGCTGTGTCCCAAACGCATTCGACACCCTCACCCGCAGCTGACTCCCACCCACCGTCAAATGCACAATCTGCCGCAACGTAGCATCGCGCAACAACTCCGGATCAATCTGGTTTGCCGTCTCCGGCACCTGCTGCGAAGCCGCCCACGACCCACCCCAATGCGCAGTCGCCTGCCCCTCCATCTGCCCTGCCACAACCAAAAGCATCGCCCAAAACAAAGCCTTCATCGAGAGCAACCGCATCCAGCACCTCACTCGTCCACCAACGACAGAAAAATCTCTTCGCTGGCAAGCTTAGCAGTTGCCTCACAACCCATCCCCAGGACCAGGACTCACTTGCCTCCCTCCGCCTTCCGGCCTAAATTAATTGCGAGGAAAGCATCCAGTCCTCCTGCTCTTACGTAATCACCTCGGGCCCAGAATTCACTGCACAGGAGTGAAACATGGCGAGGCTCGGAGCATTCTGCTTCCCCGGAACCGGACACATCAATCCCATGACCGCGTTAGCGCGGCGCCTGGAACAGCGTGGCCACAAAGTAGTCATCTTCGGCATCGCGGACACCGAAGCCCGCGTCAAAGCCGCCGGCATCGAATTCCGCCTCATCGGCGAGGAAGACTACCCGCTCGGCACCCTGCAAAAGCTGGATCAACGTCTCGGCGAACTCAACGGCCTCGCAACCTTCCGCTTCACCGTCGAGCGCGTGAAGAACACCGCGCGCATGGTCCTCCGCGACGGCCCCGACGCCGTCCGCCGCGCCAACCTCGACGCCATGCTCATCGACGAGGCAGACATGGCAGGCAACATAGCGGAACATCTCCGCCTGCCCTTCGTCTCCATCGCATTCTTTCCGCCGCTCACCAAAGACGACCACATCCCACCCTTCTGCTTCAGCTGGACCGGCGGACGCGGGCCCCTCAGCCGCCTCCGCAATCGTCTCGGAATGCGCCTGCTCTCCCGCCTCGCATCCCCCATCTACGCCGTCGTCAATCAGCAGCGCAAAACATGGGGACTCGCGCCGTTGAATCACTCCACCGAAGCTCTCTCCCCAATCGCGCAGATCGCCCAGTTGCCCAAAGCGCTCGAGTTCGAGACCACTGACAACCCAGCGAACCTCTTCTACACCGGCCCATTCGTCGATACCCGGCGCGCCGCCTGTAAGCTTCCCGTGGAATCGCCTCGACGGTCGGCCCCTCGTCTACGCCTCCCTCGGCACCCTCCAGAACGGCTCCGAAGCCATCTTCCGCACCATCGCAGAAGCCTGCGCCGGACAAGATCTCCAACTCGTCCTCTCGCTCGGCGGCGGCCTCGATCCCACACATCTCGGCCCGCTCCCCGGCGAACCAATCGTCGTCAGCTACGCCCCCCAGCTCCAACTTCTCAAACGCGCCGCCGCCGTCATCACGCACGCCGGCCTGAACACAGTACTCGAATCCCTCGCCGAAGGCGTTCCCCTCGTCGCCATCCCACAAGGCAACGACCAACCCGGCGTAGCCGCACGCGTCGCAGCAAAGGGCGTCGGCATAGTAATCCCAAACCGCAAGCTCAACGTGCGGCGCTTACGCAGCGCAATAAAGTCCGTCCTCGAAGAGAACTCCTACCGCGATGCCGCACGAAATCTACAATCCGCAATACATCAAACAGACGGCCTCGAAACCGCCGCCAACATCATCGAAGAAAAACTCAAGATCAGGGTCGCCCACCAGGCCGCGTAGCCAAAACTACTTTCCGCAACTCGTCCAAGCAGTGACGACGATCACAGATTGTTAATCACCGTAGCCCTAGCCTTGGGATAAGGTGCATTCTTGCTCAAAAAGCACGCCATCACGGCTTGGCTGACCGCCTCGCCAACACATCGACCTGTGGCGATTCTCTCGACGATTACCCTCATCAGCGCCCTGATCTTGAGGGCGGCCGAGTCGGCATATTGGTCAGGCACACTACTCGCCGGAATTCTGGTCTGCGGCCTCCCCCTGTTCTACGACCTCATAGGACAGATTCTCCGGGGAAATTTCAGCGTCGACCTGCTTGCTCTCCTCTCCGTCGTTACCTCACTCCTGATGCATCAATACTGGGTCGCGGCCATCGTGATCCTCATGCTCTCCGGTGGCAAGACGCTCGAAGACTATGCAACGGGAAAAGCGTCCTCCGTCCTCAATGCTCTCGCGAAGCGTATGCCCCAGAATGCTCACGTCCTCGACCCCACCGGAACGCCCCGCGATGTTCCGATTGAGTCCGTTGCAATTGACGATGAAGTCGTCATCTTTCCGCACGAGATCTGCCCCATCGACGGGGTCGTCATTTCAGGATCAGGCTCCATGGACGAGTCCTATCTCACCGGCGAGCCGTTCGAAATAGCCAAAGCTCCTGGCAGCGCGGTGCTCTCCGGTGCGATCAACGGAAACGCTCTGCTGACCGTGCGCGCCACCAGCTTGGCCGGCAACTCGCGCTACGCTCAGATTGTCGGCGTTCTTCACGAATCGGAAAGCAGCCGTCCCAGGTTGCGTCGGTTGGGAGACCGCTTGGGTGGATGGTACACACCCATCGCAATCGTTGCTGCTGCCCTCAGCTGGGCTCTCAGCGGTCACCCGGAACGATTCCTCGCGGTACTCGTCATCGCTACTCCCTGTCCTCTCCTGATCGGAATTCCGGTTGCCATCATCAGTGCCATCTCTGTCGCTGCCAGACGCGGAATCGTTATCAAAGATGCTGTTGTCCTCGAGAAGATATCCAGTTGCAACGCCCTTATCGTTGATAAGACAGGCACCCTAACTTACGGCAAGCCGGTGCTCACCGAAGTCCTCTGCGACCGCCGCCTTCGACGCCAAATGCTCCAGCTCGCGGCCAGCGTTGAGATGTACTCGAAGCACCCCCTCGCAAGTGCCTTGCTCGACGCAGCCGCGAGAGAATCCGTTCCGCTCCTCGAGGCCACCGAAGTCGCGGAGGTTCCAGGCTCCGGACTGCGTGCACGCATCGGCGATCACTCGGTCTGGATTACCGGACGCAAGAAGCTCCTTCCGGCAATGACCGCGACGCTTCCGCCTTCGGCTCCAGGCTTGGAATGCATTGTTGTCGTCGACGATCACGTCACCGGCGTATTTCGCTTTGAAGATCAGCCGCGCCAGGACACCAAACCCTTCCTCGATCACCTCGCCCCCCAGCACCATATCGACCATGTCACCCTCCTCTCTGGAGATCGGGTTGCCGAAGTCACTCTCTTTGCCAAAAAGATGCGCATCGAACATGTCTATGGAGGCATGAGTCCCGAGGAGAAGGTAGAGGTCGTCCGCGATCTCACCAGGCAAACGAAAACCATCTACGTCGGCGACGGAATCAACGATGCCCCTGCCATGCTCAATGCCACCGTCGGAATCGCGCTCGGCGTCAACAGCGAAATTACCAGTGAAGCCGCAGGCGCCGTAGTCCTCGAGTCCTCGTTGAGAGGCGTGGATGAACTCATGCACATCGGCGCCAGGATGCGCCGCATCGCCTTGCAGAGTGCAGTCGGAGGAATGTCACTCAGCATCGCCGGTATGCTCGTCGCCGGTCTCGGACTCCTGTCTCCAATCCAGGGCGCACTCTTGCAGGAGGCCATCGACCTGCTCGCAATCATGAACTCGCTCCGAATGATCATCCCGCCCCCCACGCTGAGCGACTATACCGTGCCCGCAATCATCGCAGACGCAACAATCCCTTCCTCAAAAGCTTCCATGTAACAAAATATCTCCTGCTTAAGTCCGCGCCAACGCCCTCGCACTCACCAACCGCCGCTCCAGATGCCGCTCCAGCGTCTCCACCGCAAACCTCCGCAGATCCGCCCCCCGCGTCTTCGGCCAATCCTCCTCTGCCAGCCCCTTCACCGTCCCGCGAAATATCCTCTGCGCCGTCGCAACCGACTCCGCCGACAGCGCCACACTCCCACTCCGTCGATCATCCCCGCAAGTCACCCCATCACTCGTCGCCGAATACCACACCGTCCCCCCACGCAGATCAAGCCCGCACACCACACAGTGCCCCAGCTCCGGCATCCATCCCATCAGCCTGCTCATCCACAGCGCGAAGTAAGTCACCGGCATCCACACCCTGCCCACCTGCATCTCGTCGAGCACCGCCAGCACCAGCCGAAACACCGCATCCTCCGCAGCACCCTCCGGCAGCGCCTCCTCCACCACCTCCGCCAGAAACTGCAGCGCCGCCGTCCGCGCATAGTCCACCGGCCGCGACAGCGGCGAACTCAAAATCTCAAACGCATCCAGCCGCACCAGCTCCTGCTTCGGCTTCTCCGCATACGAAGCCCGCACATACGTCATCGGCTCCAGCGCCCCACCAAACCGCCGCCGCGACCGCATCGCATGCCGCGCCACGCCCTTCACCCGTCCCTGCTCCCGCGTAAACAGACTCACCAGCAGGTCTGCCTCATGGAACGGCCACACCCGCAACACAATCGCCTCCCCAACGCGCTGGTTCATCCCCTACCTGCCAAACTGCCGCAGATGATGATCCGCATGCAGGTACCCCCAGCGCATCCAGTCCGCATCCGTCATCGGCCCGAACATCGGATGCGACGGCGCACAGTTCGCCCCACTCGCCAGCACCTGCACCTTGTCGATCACCGACCCCACCAGCGCTCCAAACTCATCATCCGAGTGGCTCGCAATCGCCCGTTTCAGTTCAGGCATCGTCTGAACATTCTTCGGCCACCGCAGCCCCGACCGCAGCGCCGCCCACTTCATCAGCACCGGCGGAAGCCCGTTCAGCTGCCCAACCGTCCGTTCCCCCAGCGCCACCTCATACGAGCAGCCGAGATGCCGCACCATCTGTTTCGCCGTCATCTTCCCCCAAAGCGCCCGGTCGTCAACCCTCAAGCTCCGCAACCGCGCTCTCGTCTCCGACAGCACCTCCGGCGAGGCCAGGCTCTTCATCCCCATCTCTCCCCAAAAGCAAAACCGCGCAGCCACAGGGCTGCGCGGTCGCGTAATGCGAGAACCTTCAATCTACCGCCCAAAGTGCGTGGCGTTCTTCGTCTGATACTCCGCCCACTTCTCCGGCAGGTCGTCTCCGGCATAGATCGCCGAAACCGGGCACACCGGCACGCACGCACCGCAGTCGATGCACTCTACCGGATCGATGAACAACTGCTCCGCCTCACCGTACCCCGTCTCGTCCTTCTTCGGGTGAATACAGTCAACAGGGCAGGCATCCACGCAAGCCGAATCCTTCGTCCCGATGCACGGTTCCGCAATCACATAAGCCATCTCGAAAAATCTCCCTTACCAATATCTAGCAGCCGTTTGTTCCTAAGCTTGCGTCTCGATTCTAGCAGCACAACCGCTCCTCGCCGCAACTCCAAATCTGCGAATATCTGCGACTCTTTTAGCCCTCATTCCCCGCGCCCGCCGCACAACTCCCTCATCCGCTCCGCCAGGTTCTCCGGAAAGATCCTCTCCCCGGAAGCCTCGATCTCCGCCCTGCTCCACCAGCGAATCTCTTTCATAATCTCCTTCTCATCGACCGTAACTCCCATCAATCGCGGCTCCTCCCGCCCGCACCCTGCCCGAAAGAGAAAATCGACGTTGTCCTGCATCTCCCCCTGGTGAAAGAACTGGTTATTGTCGCAATAAACCGGCCCAGTCACCGTCAACTCCAGCCCCAACTCCTCCCTCACCTCGCGCACCGCGGCATCGGCCTCCGTCTCCCCAGCCTCGATCTCCCCACCCGGCAGCGCCCAGAACACAAAACTCACCTTCCGGCCCTCGAGACCACAAACCGAACCAGCAAAATCTCGCCGCCCTCGTCGAACAGCATCACCCGAGCCGTCCGCCGCTTCCGCACTTACTTCGCCGCCGCCCTTCGCGCCGCAAACTCCGCCGGGGTAGGAATCGCCTCCAACCCCCGCCCAGCGAACATCTCCGTAAACAAATGCACCATCTCGCCGTTAATCAAACCATTCGTAGCCAACACCTCGCGGCTGTCCAGCGTAAACTTCCCGCCATCAAAATGCGTGACCATCCCGCCCGCCTCCTGCACCAGCAACACCCCCGCCGACGTATCCCACGGATTCAGATTGAACTCCCAGAACCCATCCAACCGCCCACAAGCCACATAGGCCAGATCAAGCCCCGCGCTCCCCGCCCGCCTCACCCCATGCGATCGCAGCGTCATCTGCTGATAAAGATGAATATTCGGACTGCTATGCCGCTTCTGGCTCGGAAACCCCGTCGCCGTCAGCGACTCCTGCACCGTAGCAATCTTCGACACCGAAATCTTGTTCTGATTCAGCCACGCGCCCTTGCCCTTCTCCACCGAAAACATCTCATCCCGCAGCGGATCGTAGATCACCCCAGCCACCATCTCCCCATCCGCTTCCGCCGCCAGACCCTGTCGCCCGCCTCTCCAGCCCCAGAATCACGCAGAACGCCGGAAACCCATGCGCAAAGTTCGTCGTCCCATCCAGCGGATCGACATACCACCGATACTCGCTCTCAAGCCCACTCCGCGTCCCCTCCTCGCCATACACCCCATGCGAAGGAAACGCCGCCTTCAGCTTCTCCACGATCAACTGTTCACTCGCGCGATCAGCCTCTGTCACCAGATCCACATCGCCCTTGTACTCGGTAGCCACGCCCTTGGCATAAAACCCACGCAGCAGCGCTCCTGCCTGCCGGGCGATCCCCTCGGCCACGTGCGCAAAGTCAAACTTCTTCACCATTCCCATCAAACACCTCAGTTACAGACTACCGCGCATCCGCGTAGTACCCAGTCCTGTACCGAAGGTCGTACTTCCCTCGCAGCGCCACATCCTCCATCCGCACCCTGATCGTCCGGTACGAATCATCCAGCCCTCGCTTCGGCGCATAGTACCCCAGCAGATACTGCGTTCTCAGGTCATCCGACACATGCTTGAACGCCGGCTCCAGGTCCTTCGGATCCACCACGTAGTAGTACTTTCCCCCGGTATCCTGAGCCATCTGGATCAGCGCATGCTCCCCCGCCGTATTCCTCCCCGCATCCGCATAGATCGGCACAATAATGATCGAGTAAACCATCGCCCCCGCCCGCTGCGCCTGCTCTATCGCCTGCGTATACCTCGAACCCTTCACCGTGTCGCCGCCATCGGTGATCAGCACCACCACCCGCCGCCGCCCGTCCGCCGTCGACGTCGACGCCAGCCTGTCCGACGCCAGATAGATCGCGTCATAAACCGCCGTAGCCTCGCCCCGCTGCACCTGGTTGATCCCACTCTCAATCCGCTTCTTCTGGTTCGTAAACGGCACAATCTCCCGCACCACATCGGAGAACTCCATCAGGTCCAGCTCATCCTGCTCCCGCAGCAGCGCATTCACAAAACGCTTCGCCGCCTCTTTCTCCAGCCGCTCATTCGACAGCACGCTCTCACTCGTATCGATCGCCAGCACAATCGACAGCGGCGTCGTCGTCTCCCTCTCGAAGACGGCGATCTTCTGCACCTTCCCGTCCTCCAGAATCTCGAAGTCCTCCCGCGTCAGCCCACCCACCGGCGCGCCCGTAGCATCCATCACGTTCAACGCCACATTCACCAGCCGCGTCTCAACCTTGATCGTCGGAAATCCGCCCTGAGGTGTCCCACTCTGCTGCGATCCGCTCTGCTTCTTGTTCGCCGGTGCATCCTGCACATCGTCCGTAGTCTTCGGAGCCTGTGCCCCAACCGGCGGGGGAGGTGGCCTCCGCTCAATCGGCGCCTCCTGCGGCGGCGTCCCTGCCTGCAACAGCAATCCTGTCCCCAGAACCAGACCCGCCAGACTCATCCCAATCTCTCCGGCGAAGTCGCCACGATCTCTTCAGGAAACGGCTCTCCATCCGCCCACACCGCACCATCGACAAACTGTTCCTTCTTCCAGATCGGCACCGTCTTCTTCAGCGTATCGATCAGCCATCGGCACGCATCGAACGCCGCCCCGCGATGCGCCGAAGCCACCACCACCAGCACGCTCGTCTCGCCCACCTTCAGCCGTCCCAGCCGATGCACCAGCGTCACATCCCGCACACCAAACTTCGTCACTGCCTCTGCAGCAAGCCCGCGCATCTGCTCCAGCGCCATCTCCCGGTAAGCCTCATAGTCCAGATAAAGCGTCTTCCGTCCCCGCGAATTGTCCCGCACAATTCCATCGAAGACACACACCGCACCATCAGGCCCCGCCTTGATCGACTCGACGATCTCCGCCGCCGGAATCACTCCATCTGTAATCTCAACCCGCATGCTATTCCGACCCTTCGGCCCCGCCACTCACCGGCGGCAACAATGCCACCTCGTCTCCGTCCTTCAATACATCATCGGCACGCGCATACTCCTGGTTTACTGCAACAGCAATCGAATCCCAAACCGCAACTCCCGCCGTGCGATGCAACGCCAGAAGATCAGCCACAGACGCTCCCTCCGGCACATCCATCACCGCATCACGATACCCGATAACATCCTTCAAAACACCAAAGTAGAGCACATGCACCCGCATCGAACCAGAATACGCGAGCCTCCACGTTTGACTCTATCCACCAGAAAACAGGTAGGCCACGCCCCCACCGCAAGGCAGTGCCGTCCCATCCATCGCAAGGCCACGATGGACAGGACAACTCAAAACCTTAGGAAACCGCTACCCCTTCACCCGCGAAAGCCCCTGCTGCAGTCGTTTCCACTCCTCGCTCGAAAACAACCGCGGCCCCACCTCAATCAGCCGCGGCATCATGTTAAACACCGCCACCCTGTTCCACGGCCTGCCATCCCGCATGCGAAAACCCTTCTCATTCAGGTCGCTCACCATGCTCGAATACGAGAAGTCCTGCCCCAGCAGCTCCATCATCTGCATCAGCGCGCGGTTCTCCTCTGGATGGACCTCAAGCCTCTGGCAGTCATCCGAGATCCGCAGCCCATACGGAATGTCCTCGCCAAACGCGCCCTCCGTAGGACCCTCCCGATCCGGCAACTCCCGCCTCCATTCGATCGAGACCATCTGCCATCCCGCCACCGTACGTTGATTGATAATCTCCGGGCTAAACGGCCCCGAGATCACATCGCGAATCCGTTCAAAATGCGCCATAAGCCAGCCTCCGAGAGTCTTCTTGTACGGAAACTAAGCGCAATCGACTGGCCAAAAATTCCGCCGCGCCACAGCCCTCTCAACTAATTCACCAGCATGCAATTAGCGAAAAACCACCCACCGCCGCAAAAACACACGCCGTCCACTTCCGCAAATCACTGTTCGGTTTCGGACGCCCGCGCTCAGCCTAGCCGAACAGTCCACTCTCCCCCGGATACCACACCTTGCTGCCATCCACCCGCGCAAACTTCGTCATCACATGCGGTCTCCGCGAACTCCTCCCATCCGCCTCCACGAAGATGTCCTCCACCTCTCCGCCCCGCGCCAGCACCGCGTCCCCAATGAGCGATCGATGGCACCTCCACGGCACCGCCTCCGCACACATCACCACCGCAAAGTCGAAGTCCGCCAGCCGCATCAGCCAATCCACCTCGCCATCGAACGCCTGCGTCTCCATGTAGTCGGCATAGCCGCGAAAGCTCTCCTCCTTCCACCCGGTGTTCACGCTGTCCTTCTTCGCCTTTCTGCGCCCGCCCAGCCCCTCGCGCCACACCGCCCGTATCCCGGCATCGTGTAGCGCAGCAAACAACCGGTCGTGCCCAAACTGCGGATGCCGTCTCGACCCCGGAAACCGCCGCACGTCCACCAGCGTCGTGCACCCGTTCTCGCGCAGCGCCCGCAGAAACGACGCCAACTCCAGCGTCGAGTGCCCAATCGTCATCATCCGCATCGCCTCGCACAACTAGAAAAATCTCAAGCGAAAATAAATCCCAAAACAGTGGCGTATTTTTTAGACGCAAAAAACGCACCATCAAGACACCACGATTTACCAGCAACTCACCACAAATTCACCACAAAAAACCACACCAAAAACACCACATTTCCTCAAAACCACCTGCAAAAACGCCCTCCCACCACACCAAAAAAAATACGGCCCGGCAAAAAGCCGAACCGCATTTCAACCTTACAAATCAACTCGCCTTACACGCCGGCGTGAATAACCTCTTCCCGCACAACCTCATCCTGCACCTTCTCGGAAGGCGTCTTCGGCAACGCAACCGCCAAAACATCCTCAATCCGGGCCGCGTAATGAATCGTCACGCCCGCGATCTGGTCCGGCGTTAAGTCCTCTTCTACCTGCTGCTTACAGTCCGTCGGCAGAATCACATCCCGCACGCCGGCCCGCTTCGCCGCCAGGAACTTCTCCTTGATTCCACCAACCGGCAACACATTGCCGCTCAGCGTAATCTCGCCCGTCATCGCCGTCAGCGGATGCACCGGCGTGTTCGTCAACAGACTCACCAGCGCAGTCGCCATCGTGACGCCAGCAGAAGGCCCGTCCTTAGGAATCGCCCCTGCAGGCACATGAATATGCAGGTCGACCTCTTTCGTAAAGTCCTCATCAAGCCCTAACGACGCGGCATTCGAGCGCACCCAGGTCAACGCAGCCTGCATGCTCTCCTTCATCACATCGCCGATCTGACCGGTGATCGTGAAGCCGCCCTTGCCCTTCATCCGGTTCGCTTCGATGAACAACACATCGCCGCCGGCCGGTGTCCACGCAAGCCCAACCGCAACTCCAGCCCGTTTCGTCCGCTCCGCAATCTCGGTATCCACGCGCACCTTGATGCCGCCAAGGAACTCATGCACGATCTCCGGAGTAATCACCACCTTCTCCGTATGACCTTCTGCAATCTTGCGCGCGACCTTGCGGCACACCGTCCCGATCTGCTGTTCAAGCTTACGAACACCCGCCTCCCGCGTGTAATGCCGCGCGATCAGATGCACGCTGTCCTTGGGAAACTCGATCTTGTCCGCGTCGATTCCGTTCTCCTTAATCTGCCGCGGAATGAGGTATTTGACGGCGATGTTCACCTTCTCCTCTTCCGTATATCCGGTCAGCTCAATGATCTCCATACGGTCCAGCAATGGCCCAGGAATCGTATCCAGCTGGTTCGCCGTGCAGATAAACAACACCTTGCTCAAATCAAACGGCTGATCAAGATAGTTGTCGCGGAACGTATTGTTCTGCTCCGGATCCAACGTCTCAAGCAACGCACTCGCAGGATCGCCCCGGAAGTCGCGCCCCAGCTTATCGATCTCATCCAGCATGAACACAGGGTCCTTCACCTCAACCCGCTTCAGGTGCTGAATGATCTGCCCCGGCAGCGCACCAATGTACGTTCTGCGATGTCCACGAATCTCCGCCTCATCATGCATACCGCCCAGCGAAATTCGAGAAAACTTCCGGTCCAGTGCCCGCGCAATCGACCGACCCAGCGAGGTCTTGCCCACGCCCGGAGGCCCAACGAAGCACAGGATCGGCCCCTTCATATCCGGCTTCAGGCGCCGTACAGAAAGGTAATCCAGAATGCGATCCTTCACCTTCTTCAACCCATAGTGATCCTCATCGAGAATCTCCTTGGCCTTCAGGATATCGACCCCTCCCGAAGAGGTCTTCGACCACGGCAATACCGCCAGCCACTCCACATAGTTCCGCGTCAGCGAGTAATCCGCCGCAGCAGGATTCATCCGGCTCAGACGCCCCAATTCCTTCAGCGCGTCCTTCTTCACATCCTCCGGCATCCCCGCGGTCTCGATCTTCTCTTTCAGATCAGCGATGTCCTTCTGTGTATCGTCCTGGTCGCCCAACTCCTTCTGGATCGCCTTCAACTGCTCCCGCAGGTAGTAGTCCCGCTGCGACGACTGCACCGAATCCTGCACCTCGGTCTGAATCTTGTTCCGCAGCTGCTGAACCTCAAGCTCCTTCGCGAGGTGCTTGTTGATCCGCTCCAGCCGCGCCGAAACATCCGGCGTCTCCAGCAGTTCCTGCTTGTCGGTCGTCGTCAAAAACGGCAGCGAAGAAGCAATAAAGTCCGCCAGCCTGCCCGGCTCATCAATATTGATCGCGATCGTCTGCAAGTCGTCACTCAGCGTCGGTGATGACGTCACAATCTGTTGGAACTGGCTCACCACGTTCCGCTGCAAAGCCTCCGCCTCGGGCGATTGCTGCGGCTCGACGTCTGCGAATCGGCTCATACGCCGCCGTCATGAACGGAGTCAGCTGCGCAAACTCGCCCAGGTGCACCCGTTCATTGCCTTCCGTAAACACAAAGAGGCTTTGGTTCGGCATCTTGACGACCTTATGAACGGTCGCCCGCGTACCAATCGCGAACAGATCCGCCGCCTGCGGCGAATCCTGCCGCGCATCCCGCTGCGCCACCACCAGAATCGTCTTCTCCTCGCCCAGCGACTGAATCAACTGGATCGAGCTATCGCGCCCTACCGTCAGGGGCAGAACCGCATGCGGAAACAGCACCGTATCCCGCACCGGAAGCACCGGAGCAGGCCGTTTCCCCGACCCCTCTACACCAGCTTCCTCACTGTTCTTCGCTGCTGTCGGCTGAATTACACTTACAAAATCACTTGGCATTGAGTGTACCTCTATCAGATTATCCACTATTCGATGCAGCAAGCCTTTGCTTGGTCGCAACTCATACCCCTTTTCCCGAAAGACGCCCGCTGTCCCCTCTGTCATCGGCCATAACTCCTTTTCCATCAATCCAGAGACCGTGGTACTCAATTTTGGTTCGCAGCCAGATCCATTCTTGAAACGCTCCATTCACTGATGGTCCGTGTCCCTGCCGCACTCACTGGCCCGGATTGGGCCGGCGATGAAGTGACTAGTTGGACTTATTTTCTCGGCCCTTGTGCTCCAGCGTGGCAGCGCTCTTTTCTTGGCTCATGGCCGCCCTGACGGACTTCGTCGCCCGGCAATCAGCCACCGCCCTCGCCACACACTGCGTCACTTGTTTGATGCTTGTTGTCAGCGTCTTCTATGCGCTCTCGGCTCGGGTCAATCTGACCGTAATCGGCATCCTACGCCTCCCCTCGTGGCCCCGCTACTGCATCCCGATCATTCATCGACGCCAAGAGCACACCCATCCGCCATCCGGACCGGCTCAAAGCTAAGCCGCTCTGTACCGCCCCAGCACCTTCACCATCCGGCAGTGTTCGCGAAGCGCCACCAGCGCAGCATCGGCATCCTTCGCGGTCTCAAATCGCACATCCACATAAAACACGTACTCCCATGGACTCCCCGGTACAGGCCGTGACTCGATCTTCGTCAAATTAACTCCGGCGTCAGCGAGACGCTGCAGCGCCACCACCAGCGTCCCCGGCCGATGCTCAATGGCAAACGCCAGGCTCATCTTGTTGGCATCCGCCACATTCTCGGCGGAAGGCGCATCCTCCCGCCGCAGAAGATGAAATCGCGTGTAGTTCTCCGTGTGGTCTTCGACGCCCGCTAGCAGCACCTCTGCACTATAGACCCTCGCCGCAAGCTCGGGCGCGATCCCCGCCACATCGCGCAAGCCTGCCGCCATCAGGTGCTTCACACTCCCAGCCGTGTCATAGAAAGGCACCACCTCAAACTCCGAATGCGCCGCCAGAAACCTTCGGCACTGCGACAACGCCACCGGATGCGACATAACACTCTGCACCTCCTCGAGCTTCACCCCAGGCATCGCAATCACGTTGTGCCGGATTCGCAGCAGACTCTCCCCATCGATTCGTACCGGCAACTCCAGCAGAAGGTCGTAATGTTCCGCCACTGATCCGTGCAGACTGTTCTCAATTGGCAGCACGGCACAGTCGACCTCACCCGAAACAACCTTCGCCAACACTTGGGCAGACACCGTGCACGGGATGATCTCCACCCCACTCTGGTTGCCCAGCATCTCCACCGTCGCCATATGACTGTTGGAGCCTAACTCTCCCTGGATCGCAACCTTCAATGCAAATACCCCGATTCTGCGTACACAACTTCTACGTATTTTATTCTCACTGGCAACCTCCTCCGCGAACCCGGCACCTTACCACAAGTAAGGGCCAGTACTGCACACCATCACTGCGGCGAACCGGGAGGTGAGAACCGGCGTCGTTTAGGAGAACGAAATGCTTTGGACAATTACAATTATTCTCTTCATCCTCTGGGTCCTAGGACTCGTCAGCAGTTACACACTGGGCGGATGGATCCACATCCTTCTGGTCCTCGCTGTGATCGTGCTTATCTTCAACCTAATGTCTGGGAGACGAGCCGTCTGACGCTCGTATTCACGACCAGCATCAGGCAATTAGAGCAGCCCTCCCAAGCCGCGTGAGTTTTCTGAAGGAGTTTCAAACATGAATACCGATAAAGTAGAAGGAAAATTCGATCAGGTAGCAGGCAAGATCAAGCAGAGTGTCGGCGAAGCTGTCGGCAACCAGAAATTGGCCAACGCCGGCGCTGCAGAACAAATCAAGGGCGTCGCAAAGGAGACATGGGGCAACGCCAAAGACACCGCGAACGTCGTGAATGACGACACGCGCGCACGCGCAGAAGTCAAAGGCGAGAGCTACAAAGTGCGCGCAGAAGAAAAGGCGCACGAACTCCGTGAAAAAATCACCACAACCGCGCACAACATCAAGGATAAATTGAACCAGAAAATGGACGACGTGAAACGCGACCATAACGCGTGACCGATCGTCACTCCCCTGAAAGGCCCGCCCGCCGTGGCGGGCTTTTCTATCGCCGCATCAGAACGTCCGCCGCCACAAATCCAAAGAACACAACCGAGATCGCACCATTCAACGTGAAGAACGCCGCATTCATCCGTCTCAGATCCTTCGGCGAAATAATGGAGTGTTCATAGAGCAGCAGGATCGCAACCACCACGATTCCGAGCATCGCCACCTTCCCCAGTCCAAACAGCACCACCAGCCAGCAGAGCATCAGCAGCATTCCCAAATGCATTGCCCGTGCAATCCAGAAGGCCGGCACCAGGCCAAACGCCTGCGGCACGCTGTTCAGCCCTGCCTTGCGATCGTGCTCAAAATCCTGGCACGCATACAGCACGTCGAACCCGCCCACCCACAGCAGCACCGCACCTGTCAGCACCACAATTCGCCAGTCGAGCGATCCCCGCACGCCGATCCACGCGGCCGTTGGCGCAATCCCCAGCGCCAGTCCGAGCACCAGATGAGACCACCGCGTCACCCGCTTCATATAGCTGTAGAGCAACACCACTGCAAGCGCCACCGGGGCCAGCTCCAGCGTCAGACGATTCAGCATCGCCGCACCCAGAACAAACAACGCTACCGACACCACGACAAATCCGCCGACAAACCGGCTGCTCAGCGTCCCCGCCGGTATCGCGCGCATCGCCGTCCGCGGATTAGCCGCATCGAGCCTGGCATCCGCGAGCCGGTTGAACGCCATCGCCGCGGACCTCGCCGCCACCATGCAAACCACGATCCACCCCAGCACCCTAAGCGTCGGCCACCCGCCTGCCGCCAGCACAGCTCCCGTCAGCGCAAACGGCAGCGCAAACACCGAATGTTCCCACTTGATCATCTCAAGCGTTACAGCCGTACTCTTCCAAAACGATGCCATCTCTCTATCGTAAAAGAATTGGGCCGCGCCAACCATCGCCGGCGCGGCCCAGATGCACGAAATCCAACTTATTTCTCTGTCTTCTCCGGCGCACCACCAACCACTTGCAGATTGTTCACCACCTTGAAAACACCAGAGACGCTGTTCGCCCGTATATTCGCGACATCCTTGTCAGCCTGCGTATCCACCACACCCGAAAGCGTTACGTTGCCGTTCACCACCGTAATCCGGATCGGCTTCGCCGGATCGATCGCATACTTATTCAACTGCGGAAAGCCATAGATCGCCCGCGCCTCCGCTAGCCGGATGTGATCATCCATCGGCGAAACAGGCGCCACCTCGACGTTATCGATCACGTCCTTCACCCCGGGATAGTTTTCCACCAGGCTGATCGCCGAGTCCTTGTCCGACGGCCCATACGCCGTTCCACCAAGCGTCACAGCACCGTTCTGCACACCAATCGTGAAGGCATTGAAAGCCGTCGACCCATATCCCACGCGGTCATACGCAAGCTTCTCCGCCAACTTGTCCCGCAGCGTCGTATCATCGACCACAGGCCCAGCAACCTCAATCTCGTTTTCGACGCCCTTCACATTCCTGCGATGATGCGCACGGTTGTCAGCGTCGACCTTTGCGCTATAGAGGTCCACCGTCCCCGTCAACATCACAACACCGTTCTGCACTGACGCCTTCACATCTTTGAATCGCTTGTTGTCCAGCGCCTTCATTACATCCGCCTGGATCTGTGAATCGTTCGGTCCGCTCTGGGCGATACCCTTGCCCGTCCCCACAACCAGCAGCACCGCAGCAAGACCTGGCAAACCCGCACGTCGTACAATCCTCATCCAGCCCATCGTTCCTCCTGAAGTCGTTAGTCCCGCGCAACACATTCCATCACTCATTACGAAATTGGATGCAATTTTCACCCCGTCGGCGGTCTACCGGTATCTCTTCCGCAGCTTATAAACCACACTGAACACGCCCGATTCGTCGCGGGTCACCACAATTGAATTGTCATGGTTCAAGTCATACTGCACCTGAATTAACTGTTGTGCCGAGGTGTTCACGTTCGTCGCAAACGTCGCCGTGATCTGCCTCGAAATCTGTTGTTGCACCGTGATCCTCGCCGACGATTGCCCCAGCGTTCCCACAAACGCGGGATCGATCTTCACGCTGCCCACGCCGAACAGCTTCTCTACCCGGTTGCTCACCGTTGCGTTCAAAGCTCCGCCCAGCAGCGCGCTGGTCGTCGGATCGGTACCCTGCTGCGCCTGCCGCTCCTGATAGAGCTGTGCCTCTTCCTGCGTCCGCCCCAGCGCCAGCAGCGCAAACACATCGGTCTCGCTCAGCGGAGGCTCCGACCGGTAAGTCGGTTTCAGGTTCGTCGCCGTCCCATGCAATCCCACCGTTATGTCGTAGTTCTCCACCTGAGCCGTCGCATCCAGGTCGATGATCGGATCGATCCGCACCGGGTTCGTAAAGTAAATATCTCCCCGCTGCAGCTGGTACTTCTGCCCGGCAAACGTCGCGCTTCCATCATTGATCTCGATCCGCCCCAATACCGACGGCATCGCCGCCGTTCCCCGAATCGTCAGGTCCACCGTGCCCGCCAGCTTCGCATACGAATTCTGAAAATCCAGCTGCGGCGCGCTCGTCACATGCACATCCAGCCGGATCTTGTTCGCCGGCGAATTCGGATCGGGAGGAGCACTCACGCCCCCCGGCGACCCGAACGCCGCAAAGTCCACGTCCTGCCCAATCCCAAATCGCGTAATCAAAATCGTTCCACTCAGGGTCGCGCTCTCGAGCCCGCCCTGCAGCTTCAGGTTCGCATTTGCCGTTGCGCTCAACCCATACAAGCGCACCCGCACCACATCGCCCGTCGCGGTCAGGTCCGCATACACGCCATTCCTGTATCGAATCGCCCCGCCAATCTTCAGCGTGCCACCGCCTGTCGTCGCTGTCAGGCTCTCCACCTGCAGTCGATCCCCATTGAAGACCAGCGTGCCATTCATATTGCTCAACCCATTCGGCACACCATCCATGGCGATATTCACTTTGTCGAACTGCACCTTGCCCGTCAGCTCCGGATTCTTCACCAACCCACCGGCGGCGACCGTGAACTCCAGCTTTCCGGTCGCGATAATGTCAGTATCAAACGTGTGCAGCAGCGTCATGCTCACAGTCCCGGTCGCCTTCACATCCAGACTGCCGCCCTTCGGATTCTTCGACCCAAACACCTCTGCAGTCCCGCTGGCCCGCATGTCCGTATCCTGTCCGGTTATGTGGACCTGCTCTAATGTCGCCACACCATCGCGCAGCCCAATCCGCAGCGGTTCGGCCGCCTTCAACTCAATCCCTTGCAGCTTCACCTCCACCTGGCTGAAATCCGCCTCACCGCTCAACGCCTTCGGAGTCTTCAGCGGCCCACTCACCGTCGCCACACCATTGATCTGTGACTGCCCCTTGATGTTCCCCGGTCCAAACAACGCCAGCGGCCTCCCAATATCAAGCCCCGCGACGGTCACCTTCGCCTGCATCGGATAGTCGCCAGTCAACTTCGTCTGTCCCGTCGCATTCACCTTCGCGCCCACCAGCGTCGAGTTGGCAGAAAAATTTAACGTCTCCCCATCGCTATGCGCCTCAACCACTGCTTCGCCGACACCCTGGCCTTGATACGTCACGCCTGTGACCTTTACGTTCGCCTTAAGCCCAGGCTGTGTCACCGTTCCATTCGCGTCCGCAACCAGAGTGACAACCCCATCCACACCTGTCTTCGCCTCCTGCACCGTTACAAACTTCGACAGCAAAATGTCGTGCCCTTCCACATGCGCATGCAGATGTTCACTTCCCCAGTCATACCCGCCATTACCCGCAATCTGCACTCCATGCATCTTCAACACGACGCTGCTCGCTTCGATGGCCTTGCCCTGCACCGTCAACTCCGCGACAGCCGACTCATACGGCTCGTCATAAGCCACGCCATTCATCAGCGACACATGTCCGCCGCCGCTCAAACTCCTCAACGTCCCCACAGCACGAGCATTCAACGCCATCGTTCCCGTCAGCGGGACCTTCCCCTGCTGCCCGGCAATCTGCAGCACATCCACAACCTGTGCGTTCGCCAGTTGCGCCTGTGCATCCAACGCCATTCCGTCGTCCCACTCGTAGGTCACCGTCCCGCGCGGTCCAACTACCTTTCTCGGCACGATCTTCCCCTCGACATTCAACACCGCGCTCCCTCGCTTGATCGTCGAATTCGCCACCAGCACACCCGTGTTCGGCGAATACTCCGCGTCCGCAACTACCGAATCGATCAGTACGTCCGTCGTTCCCAGCGCAAACTCTGCATTCGTCGCCTGCAGGTGCCCCTTGACATCCAGGTCCGCAATCGCCCCCCTCGCTGTTCCATTGAACTGCAGCGCACCATGCAGAACGATAGGAATCGCAGCCGTGCCCCTCTTTCCATTTCCTTCCAGATCCAGCGTCGTCAGCAACTGGTTGTACTCCGTCAGATCCCGTATCGTCAGGTCCACCCGCAGATCTGTCAGCCGATCGCCCTCGTTCACCCCGAGCACGCCCGATGCCTCGAAGTTCGTCTGCGGCATCTGCAGCGTAATCTTTTGAATCACCACCGTCTCGTTCTTGCCCGTGTAGTGCGCCACCGTCTGTCCGGTCACCGGAACATTGTCCAACACACCGTTCCGCTTCACACCCGTCGGCGCAAATGTCAGGTTGCCGTCCGCCTCTACCGTATCCGCAATGTACTTCGCTGGCCCGCCCCACTCCATCTTCACTGGCCCGCTAACCGCCGTATCGAACCCGAGGTCGCCATAGTGCTCCGGCGCAGTCACATCCATAATCGTCCGCAGCGGAATCTTCGACAGCGTCGCAGTCAAATAAGCATGCGCCGTCTGCACTGCCGGCACCTTCACACTCTCCGTAATGGGTGGCTTAGCCCCAATCGACTTCGCTGTAGTATTCGTCGTCGTCACCGCGGCCTTCGTCGTCGTCGAACTCGCTGCCACATCCGTAGCCGGCACCTCGCCCAGCCAGTTTGCAATCCGCAGCTCACCAGACGCGCTTCCCCCGCCGGGCAAATACCCCGTAAGCGCCGTCAACAAAAGCTCTGTCGGTGTCACATGCAGCGTCGCGCTGCCATCCACATCATGCAGCCGCACATACTCGTTCCGGTACGACGCCTTGCGAATCTTCGCCGTCCCCACCACCAGATATCCCGCCACGCAATCAGGGTCTGGCGGCAGCGGACGCGGCGGCTTCGCCGTCTGCTGCGGATGGCTGCGTTGCCAGAACGGTGGGCGCTTCTGCGCCACCGCCGGCGGCGTCGTGCAGTTGTGCGCCTTCACATCAAGATCGACGGCCCCCGCATTCAACCCATCCACGTCGGCCAGCACTGAAATCTGCTTTAGATCCAGCGAGCCCTTCACCGTCGTCTGCCACTCCGGCTTGGCAAAATTCTTGATGCTCCCCGTAACCTGCAGCTTCGAACTCTTCCCGCTTGTGAACTCAAGCTGCCACAAATCGGCCGCATCCCGTCCCAGCTCCCCGGTCAGATGCAGCGTCGACTGCGCCTCCACCTGTTTCGCAATCTTCGTCCGCAGGTCATTCAAGTCCACCGTCAAGCCGTAGCGGTCCGTCGAAGCGATATAGTAGACCTCGGCACCCAGGTTCCGCGCCGCCATGTCGAACGGAATCGAGCGGTTATTCAACAGCGCAACGCCGTTCGCGATCACCACCTTCTCCGCCTTCAGATCCAGCAGCGTATCCGTCAACGAAGTCTTGCTTGTATTCGGATGCTTCGGTTGCGGCTGGTTCGTCTTTCCATCCTTATCCACAATCAAATGAAACTGCGGATGATCGACGCTCAGATAGCTCAATTGCACATGCGAAGCAACCCCCGTCCCCGTTACATGCGAGAAGAGGTTGAGGAGCTTCACCCGCAGTTCGATCTTGTCCACCGCCAGATAGGGCGCCTCACCCGGACCCTCCAGTCCATGAATCACCAGCCCATCGGCCTCAATCGCGAGATGCCACAGGTCGAAGCCGATCTTCCCCAGCTCCACTCGTCCGCCGGTCGCATCCTCCAGTACCTTGACAACCTCCTTGCCGACCCTCCGGTTGAAATCGTCCGTCGTCGAATACCACGCGAACGTCCCGAACAACACCATCAACAGGATCACAAACCCAATCAGAGTCCAGGCCACCGCCCGCCCCATTCGCGTCGCCAGCGAACGCTTCACCTTGGCGATCTCCTCGCCAACCTTCTCCTTCAGAATCTCCTTCTTCTCCGACAGTTTTTTCTCGAGATCGCTCACGGGACCACCTCACCCGGCGTGATAATCCGCACGCTTCCCTGCGCCCGCAGCGACTTCAGCCAATCATCCAGCAGCGCTCCCACCTCCTGCTGTAGCAGCACCTCTTCGATTCGCTTCTTGATCCTGTCCAGATTCGGCGGCGTCACGTTCCGCTTCGCATACTCCGGCAACATCGTCTTCTCGTAGTACGCCTGAATCTCTTCGTCCTTGACGCTGACCCCATTCCGAAAGCGCACTTCGATGAACTTAAGCAGCTGCATCCGCTTGAGCCACCGCGATCGAAACTCCGCTTCGGTAAATCCAAAGTCAGCCAGATATTTCTTCCAACCCTCATCCGTCTCGCAGTGATACTGCTTGCACGCGGGTATGTCCTTCCGCACCATCGCTATCTGCGCGTCGAGATCCTTGTCCGACACTGCGTCCTCAGGCTCCAAAGCCGCCTGCTGCAAAATCAGCGCCCTGTCCACCAGCCTCTCAATGATCCTCCCCCGCGTCGAATCGGTCGCCGCGCGGTAGGGTTGAATCTCCCCAAACCGCCGCTCCTCGTCCACATCGCTCTCCAGAATCACGTCCCCATTCACCACGGCAACCAACCGGTCCAGCACGGCTCCCTGCACAGCAGGCGCTGAACCGTTGGTCTGAGGCGTTCCCGTCGGCGCAGCCTGTCCCGCCCACAGCCAACCCGCACACACCACAGGCATCGCCACGAACGCGATCGCGCTCATCAGCCATCGCCCTGTCGTTGTCTGCGCCATCGGCTTCATCTAGAAGCTCTCTCCAATACTGAAGAAGAAGTTGAAATGCCCAGCGTGGCCCTCGTGCGGAGGGTTGTTCTCGAAGTCATAAATCACCGGATACACCGGCGGATTCAGGTTGTAGCTGAAATCCAGGCGAATCGGCCCCACCGGGGTCTTATAGCGCGCTCCCAGTCCAACGTCATGCGAAAAATAATTGAAGTTGCAGGTTCCAATGCTCCCCGAAACATTCGAGCATGTCTGCCGGTCCGGTTGGTTGAACCGCAGAAAACTCGGAAACATCTGCGACGCCAGCTGAAACACATTCCCCATATCGTGAAACAGAACGAAGTTCAGGCTGCGACCCACCACCGGAAGCGTCGGCGCCGGCATTCGAAACTCCAACGAATTGACAAACACCGCCGTTCCGCCCACCGGAAAGCCTGTCTGCAGGTCGCGCGGTCCAGCTCCATTGATCGGAAATCCGCGCAGCGAGTTGGCCCCTCCGGCATACAGCCGCTCCGGCAGCGGAACCGACGACGCAGCTTGCGTTCGTATCCAGCAGATTGTTGCCCTCGGCATCCGGATTCAAGCAGGCAGTGTTTCCTACATTCGGGTTCGGCCCCCACGACTGCTCATACCCAATCCGCGTGCTCCGTGCAATCACATACTTCTGCTTCCCGAACTGGTAGTACGTCGCATTCGTTCCATCAATCTTCCAGAAGTCCGCCTGCGAGCCGAACTTCGACGAAGCCAGAAACGTCTGCAGCGTCGTGTACTGTCCCTTCACCGCATCCAGCGGGCCCGGCGACCGCGTATCGTGAAGCCAGGTCAACCCAGGTCCGCCCACACGCACCGGCTGCGACTGTATTGGAATCAAGTCCGCCGAAACCTGCACATTGGCCACCTCCACCCGTCGGTATAGAAAGTCGTAGATAAACGTGTCCCGCAGCCGCCAACTTCTGCGTGATGCGAAAGTCACCCTGCAGTGTCGCTGCTGTAAACGTCGTAATGTCCTGAATGTTCGAGTAACCGCCCGAGATCGCCGCAGAAAAATTCTTGGCTCCATACAAGTGCGGATTCTGCAGCGTCAGGATCCCCACCTGTTCCAGCAACCCATACGACGAATGCAGCGTCAACGAGTCCTGTGTCCCCCACAAGTTGATCCGCGACACGTCCAGCGAGACCCGTGGGCTCACTCCCGTCTTCCCTTCCTGCGAAAGCTGGTTGCACGGGTTAATCATCAACTGGATGCACGATGCCTCCGAGATGGTGCCGGATTGCGGCGTTCCCGTCTGCGCCTCCAGGCCGAACCCATACGTTACGTTCCACCGCTTCGCCTCAGTCAACTGCAGCAGCACGTTCTTCTCCGGAGCGTCTCCCTGCGGGTTCTGCACCGCAGCAATCACCTCGTTGAACAACGCAATGTTGTACAGGTTCCGTTGCGTCTGCAACAACGCAGTCTGGTCCAGCGGGTCTCCCGGATGCACCAGGATCTGCGACTGCACCACATTCGGCTTCGTCTTATCCATACCCGACAGCAGCACCCGGTTAACGAACACCTGCTGCCCCTCTGTCACATTCAGCGAAACATTCGTCTTGTCCACGTCCTGCGAATCCTTCGCTTGCCTAATGTCCACCTTTACCTGGTCGAATCCATGACTCAGGTAGTACTGCAACACCGTGTCCCGGTCGCCCGAAAGCGTTACCAGAGAAAATGGCTGCCCTGGCTGACTATTCATCAACGCCTTCACGTCCTGCGTCCGGCTCGCGTCCACACCATTCAGCTCAACCGTGCCAAACTTCTGCTGCGGCCCCTCGACGATCACATAGGTCACCGCAATCTCCCCCACCTTCAACGGCTTTCCATCCGCAGACGTCTGGAGGTCTTTCACATCCGTCGTCACCTTCGCCTCATCGAATCCATTCGCGCGATACAGCGTCTGGATCGACGACACATCGGCCGCCATCAGCGCGGGGCTGTACTTCCCGCTCCGCTGGTATAAGTCCGCCTTCTGCACCCGCATCCGCTCCTGCAGCAGCTCGTCGGTGAAGTACTTATTGCCCTTCAGCTCCACCGACACGACCTTGTGCCTCACCCCGCGGTCCACCGTGAACACCACGCTCTCCGCTCCTGTCCCCTGCCCCAACATCCTCACCTTGACCTCGGAGTCGAAGTACCCCTGCTGCAGCTCGTAGTCGCGAATATTGAAGACCCCTTCGTTCAGCAGGTCGTTGTCGATCGTGCCCTCCTGGTAGATCGGCACCAGCAGACGCATACGGCTCTTCGAGATCTTAGCCCCCTCCACCGCCACCTTCACCTCGGGCCCCTGGTTCGCGTGGAACTCATAGTCCAACTGCTTCCGCGGCAGGTTATACGTCTGCTTCTGCAGCGTCACCGTCGCCTCCAGACGGTCCTTCTTCTGATACTGCTTCCGCAGCCTCTCCATCGCATTGCTCGTCGTGTCCCGCGAAACCCGGTTGCCCTCCTTCAGCTTTCCCTTCTTGCGAAACTCCTCCAGCGTCAGGCCCGCATCCGGACCCGTCAGCATTACCTGCCCCACTCGCGCCTTCGGTCCAATTGCAACCGTATAAGTTACATTTACCTGGTTTCCAGCCTCATCGATCTTGGAGTCTGCCGTCATCACCGACTCGTAATATCCCTGCTGCTGCAGCATCTCTTTGATTCCCTCGGCACCCGCCTCAATCTGGGATTCGTTGAACGCCGTCCCCGGCGAAAGCTTCGTCGCAAACTCCAGCAGCGACGCCAGCCTGTCGCTCTTCACCCCATCGATCGTCACCCGCCCAACGTAGTACCGTGCCACTCCGCTAAAGATCAGCGTGACCGAATCGCCCTGCCGTATCCCGCTCACCTGGATGTCCCGGTAACGGCCACTCGCAAACAGCCGCCGCAGGCTCGCCCGTATCTGTTCGGGATCAAGCGGTGTCCCAACCTTCTGCGGCAACTCCTGGGGCAGGGTGTCCGTTTCATCGAACGTCACACCGTGAAACTCGACCTTGTCAACCGGCAGCCCCTTCCACTCCCACACCGACGTGGTCAGCCCCGGCCCGACATCAATCTGCGGCGTATCCCGAGGCCGAGTACCAGTTCGGGGAATCCTCTGCCCCTCCGCCCGCGTCGCAGCATCGCCTTGCGCTGGACTCTGCACCGTCGCCGGTGTCGGAGCCTCCGGTATCCCCTGCGCTCGAGCCGTGCTCCCCGCCGCCATCAGCAATCCGGTCCACAACGCCGCCGCGATACGTCTGCACCTCAACTTCAGTGGACTACGCGCGCGACTTCGTTGCTCCTGACCCAAAAAACCACCCTTTATTCCTGTTCTGCCACTTATTTCCGTTGTGAGAGGAACCTGCAAGTCCTTCATGATGCGCAGCCCAACGACGCACAGCCAATGCCTGCGTGACCCAACCGCCCTTTCGTCCGTAAGATGCCGAAAGCCGCACGCATGTCGGCGGTTTCCCTGCACATCCGTCCTTCCCTATACTACGAAACAGCAGTGTCCTTTGGCAGACTGCCTCTATCATGTCAGACCACCCCACCCCGGCCGTCCCCCAATCCGTCCAGGAACCGCAAACCAGCACCCAGATCAACACCCCCGCAGACCCGCGCTCATCCATCTCCGATCAAGATCGCTACTCCCGCCAGGTCCTCTTCCCCGGCATTGGAGCCTCGGGCCAGCAGCACCTCGCCTCCGCGCACGTCGCCATCGTCGGCGTCGGCGCCACCGGAGCCGCAACCGCCTCGCTCCTCGCCCGCGCCGGCGTCGGCACCCTTACCCTCATCGACCGCGACTTCGTCGAACCTTCCAATCTCCAGCGTCAGGTTCTCTTCGACGAGGCCGATGCTCGCGACTGCCTTCCCAAAGCCGAAGCCGCACGCCGCAAAATAGCCCTCTTCAACTCCACCGTCACCGTCCACCCGCAAATCGCCGACCTCGTCCCCGCCAACATCCACGAGCTCCTGAGCCAAGCCCACCTAATCCTCGACGCCACCGATAATTTCGAGACCCGCTACCTGATCAACGACTACGCCGTCCAGCAATCCAAACCCTGGATCTACGCAGCCGCCATAGGCGCCTACGCCGCAACAATGAATATCCTTCCCTTATCGACTAACCACCAACCACTAACAACTAACAGCTGTCCTCCGACCGCCTGTCTCGCCTGCATCTTCCCCAAGCCCCCCACCGGCCCAGTCGAAACCTGCGACACCGCCGGCATTCTCTCTACAGCCGTTAACCTCGCCGCCTCCATTCAAACCACCGAAGCCCTCAAACTCCTCACCAACCAGCCCCACCTCATGCGCCGAACCCTCCTCTCGCACGACCTGTGGTCCAACGAGCGTAGCGAGATCAACACCAGCACCCCAAACCCCGACTGCACCGTCTGCGGCCAGCGCCTCTTCTCGCACCTCTCCGGCGTCGGCCGCCCGCACATCACCCTCTGCGGCCGCAACTCCGTCCAGATCCATGAGCACCATCGCCCCATCGACTTCGCCACCATGCGCACCCGCCTCCTCCCCCACGGAGAAGTCCGTTTCAACGATCTCCTCCTCCGGTTCACGCGACCACCCCACACCTTCACGCTCTTCCCCGACGGCCGCTGCCTCATCCAGGGCACAACCGACATCACCCTGGCCCGCTCCCTCTACGCTCGCTTCATCGGCTCATAAGTATCTGATAATCCACAGCTCAAAACCTCGTGGGCCCGGCGCTCCTTACAACCCTTCCCGCCCACGTTCCATCCAACCCCAAGCGACACAATTCCCCTCAGTCCGTTTGCGGTAGGCTTAAAGCAAGCGAAAACTTAACGGTGACCGACGAACGAGTCCGGAGTCTAGCTATGGACGTCCAAGGCCTACAAATGACCCAGAACACACCAACTCCCGGCGTCTTTAAACGCAACCCGCCCATCGCGGGAGAAGCAGAAGCAATCGAAGCAGCAAAAAACGGCGACGCAGAAGCGTTCTCCAAGTTGTACGCTCTCCACAAACGCCGCGTCTACACGCTCTGCCTCCGCATGCTCGGCAACGTATCCGAGGCCGAAGACATGACCCAGGAGGCCTTCCTTCACCTCTTCCGCAAGATCGGCAGCTTTCGCGGAGAATCCGCATTTTCTACGTGGCTGCATAGACTTACGGTAAATTTGGTACTGATGCATCTACGCAAAAAGGGCCTCAACCTCGTCTCCCTTGAAGAGACCATCAACCCATCCGAAGACGACGCCCCCAAGCGCGACTTCGGCAGCCGCGACCTCCAGCTCACCGGATCGGTCGACCGCGTTGCCCTCGAGCGCGCCGTCGCCTCGCTTCCCCCCGGCTACCGAATGGTCTTCGTTCTCCACGACGTAGAAGGCTTCGAGCATAACGAGATCGCCACCATGCTCGAGTGCTCCACCGGCAACAGCAAGTCCCAACTGCATAAGGCCCGTCTCAAGCTCCGCGAACTCCTCCGCCAGCCGGAGCAGTCGTCTCAGCCAGCCGGCTTCAATGAGGTGGCGGTATGACCGACTCCAACTTCCCCGACTTCGACACAATGACCCCTGCAGACTTTGAACAATATCTGCCCGAGTTCTTCGCAAACGGCGACGGTCACGTCAGCACCGACCCGCGTTTGCAGAAGTTCCTAAAGAACAACCCCGACTGCGCCGCCCTCGTCCGCGACCTCGAGGCCATCGCAGACCAGGCCCGTAGCCTCTTCGAACTCACCGAGCAACCCAGCGACGCCGTCTGGACCGGTATCCAGGACAAGCTCAGGCACCCAACCCCCGAAGACGACGACCTCTCCATCCCGCAAACCGTCTAGAATTTCATCTCCCACGAATGGCCCATCTTAGCAGTCTCCATGCGAAGAATGGGCCATTCGTGTCAGCGAGTCGTCTCCCGCCTTGATCTATTTGACTGAATATCCGCGCGCATCCATACAAGCAGAAAACCCTTGCTTGAACTTGTTCATCTGCTGGTTGTAAGCGGCTTGGGCTTGGTTGGATTGCTGTTGCACCTGTGCCCCTGCCGCCTGGGACGCCTGTTGCTTGGACTGCTCGTTCGCCTTGCGCTGCTGTCGTCCGCCCCGCACCGTGCCAACTGTCGCTCCAACAGCCGCACCCGTACCTGCATCGCCGGCGATCCCTCCGATGACCGCCCCGCCTACGGCGCCCTTCGCTGCACCCTTTGCTCGCCCTCCCTTGGCTTGCGGAGCGTTAGCCGCAGCCTGCTCCTGGGCAGCCTGCACATCCGCTGCGGACGCACCTGCGGGCGGGGGAGCCTCCGGGTTTATTCCGGTCTGCTGCTGGACCATACCGTAACAGTCATACTCATCTCGGAGTTGCTGGTCCTGACTCTGATTGTTTTTGGCGAACGCAAACATCCCGAGCTTCTGCGCCGCAGAAAACGGAGGAGTCGGTCCCGCCGGAACAGACGGGGCAGCAGCAGCCGGTGCCGCTGCCGGGGCAGCAGCCGGAGCCGGGTTGGCAGCCGGTGCACCCGCGCCCGAATCAGATTTCTTGCAGCCTGAGCCCGCCGGCAGAAGCAGTAAAAGGCATAGTGCTCGAACTGTTGACCGCGTCATTTGTTCCTCCTTGACATCGCATTAGTGTGCGTTTTGGCCGACCGTTTCAATCTGCCCCCACATTCCATTTCCCTCATACGGGCGAAACTCATTGAAGATTGATCAGTCTACGAGAGCCGCGTTCCCCCGATAACTGGCAAAACTAATAGCCCACAACAAATGGCCCGAGGTCAGTGCCCCATTCTGCAGTCTCATCGCCTCTGTGCCGGAGCCGCGATCCGTCTCTTTAAGGAAATCGAACGTCAACTCGCAACCTGTCATGTCCTGCATGGCCACAAAGCCCATTTGGATGGATATGTCTTCGAACAGCGAAGTTGTTCAACCTGCGAATGGACCCCTACGAGCGGGCGAACATCACGTCTGATCAATACAACGATTGGATGGTGAAAACAATATCTATCCCAATGTCCAGGGCCAAGACTTCCGGAGCTGTTCATGGAGACGCTCAAAGAGCATCCACCGGTCAGGCGCCTGGGAGTTTCAATATCGATCCGGACGCGATCTTGAAGATGCTGGCGGCGCCAACAGCAACAAGCGGGAAAGGACTGAAGCGAGCCGAGGCGACGCCGCACCGCAGGCATCCCCCATCAAGTCGACCGCACCGCCTGAAACGATCCCGCGCCTCCCCCGGTCAGGTCAGGCGCGCCGTTCTTGCATCTGTGGAAAGGCACTTTGATTCTCAGATCGAGAGCTCTTTGCGGTTTCGCCTGTTACCCGCTCCAGCCATATCTCTCGCCAATAGATTCGCTCGTCCAGCGGGGCGAATTCATGGTACTCCCCTGTTGCTGTCACGTCCTCCAACGTGATGCACGGGTTCGTAAAAGTCATCATCTTGCCCGTTCTTTCGTCTATCTGACGGTTCACACGCGCACGTACTCTATGTTCTCCACCGCAGAAGCGTGTCATCTCCTTGTCGAACCAGAGCCCGCGATTCTTGAATTCGGCGTTCAGGGTTTGCTCGATCTCGTGCTTGCTCTTGATTCGCACAAGCTCGCCTGGCTGCAGATTCAGGACCGCATGTGGTGTCATTTGCAACGGTGAGGGGGCGCGATACGGGAAGCGGACGCCCCGCAGTACGGCGCTGCACCGCGTTGAACGCAAGGATTGCGATGGAGGTAAAGAAAGGACCGATACGAACATTTCCGCTGAGCAGCTCCCTGAGGAAGTTGCGCGGGTCGTTCCAGCGCGTCGGGGTAGTTGCCTCAGGCATCTTACTCAACTGACAAACGAATCGCGATTCCGAAGTCTCTGCGTCGATCCGCCTCGTGAACTGACCAAGATCCAGCCCGCCGCGGGAACCCGTTACTCGCGTGATTGCCGGTTTCTGCTTCATCGAAGCACGACGCAACCATGCTTCTTTCCATAGAATCGGGCAGTCGGCCTGGCACCCGCCGTGATAACAACCGTCACATCGGAGTCCCTCCAGGATCACGGTGTCGCGCATTCGCCGCAAACCGCTCATGAGGATCCAGTCGAAGATCTTATCGACGCGCCGGAACACGCGCACTTGTCTACCGCACCACGCTTCCATCTCGGGCATGAATGGCAGTGAATCTACCTCACCCCGTCTATCAAGCGTCGCAAGAATCTCTTCCAAAGAACGCACTTCCACGAGTTCTCCAGCCCGTAAGTCAAGTTGTCCCTGGGACCGTCCGGCAAGGGCACGCACGCGGCGTAAAAGCGCACGAAAACCTCGCACCACAAATCCGCCATGCCATTCGCGTGGACGCCCCGCATAGGGCACTCCGAGGCTTTCAAGACGATCGCGACGCAAGCTGATCAGCGCCCCCGCCAGTACGAGACCGGTCGCGGTCTCGCCGCATAGCAGCGCGAAGCCACCCATCAACCCCAACATTACGACATGGGTCGACCACGGCCTCTGAAATATCTGTCTCACGACGATGAACCAAACCACGGCAGCAAGTCCCGCGAAAGCGAGCAACGCAGCGCTCACGGCAGTCTTCCAATAGCTGGCCCGGTGTTCAGTCAACATAAAATCTCCTCACTTTGTACAGCGGAGCCCCGCAGTTCCTTGACTTGGTCACGTTTCTTCCGTCGGCAAACAACGTCCGCACGGACTCAAAGGGGAGGAAAAAAAGAATAACACTAAAACATTACAAATAAGTTTTTTTCAAAAGTAGTTCGCGTAGCCTTACCCACGCGCAACGGCACGTCACTCGCGGTCATTGCTGCATTTATTAAACTTACAAAATCAACTGAGTTACTTGTGTTCCAAAAATGTAGTTACCTTTTTTTGTTGCATAAAACTGCACACACTCGACAAAAGAAATAGACCCCACAGCCCCGCGTCGTATCTCCACGCGACTGGGCACTTACATCTAGATGTGGGTGCTCTATCTTCGCGACGGTTTCATCGTAGCTAATCGGAATCCCCGCCAGTTTGCTGTTGGAGTGAACTTAGCTGGGCCATCGCACAAAGCGTGATCCGCTATCCTCAAGGACGCGCCAGCGTCCACAACGAAGATGAAAGCTAAATTGAAAATCCGCCGACTCACTCCCGATCTCTGGCCTGCACTCGAAGACCTCTTCGGCCCCAAAGGAGCATGTAACAACTGCTGGTGCATGTATTGGCGGATCGGTGCAGCCTACCGCAAACAACCACTCGGAAAGAACAAGGCCGCCCTTCACCAAATCGTAAAAACGGGTCCGCCTCCGGGACTGATCGCCTTCGAAGGTGACAAAGCCGTCGGCTGGTGCCAGCTCACTCCCCGCGGAGCGCTACCCTGGCTTGACCTCACATCGCGACTCAAGCGCGTAGACGACCTACCTGTCTGGTCGCTCTCCTGCTTTTACATCCGCATCGGCTATCGCAGAAAGGGAGTCGCCTCGGCGCTGATCGCAGCAGCCATCAAGGCTGCAAAACGCGCCAAAGCTCCAGCCCTCGAGGCCTATCCTCTGGACGCAGACAAAACCCCCAGCACCTCTCATACCGGATACGCCACGACATTCGCCCGGGCCGGATTCAAAACCGTAGCCTGCTACACCCCACCCCGTCCAATCATGCGACACAACCTGAAATAGAATCTGCGGAAGAAACGGAGTGTACGCGCGAAAAGACAAAGCGACTAATATTGCCTCTCACCCGAGCCCACACATCCTCCGAATAAAGACAACCTACTTAGCCACCGAATCCCCCACCTCAAACACCGCGACCACCTTCCCCGACCCATCCGATAACTCAAGATGCCCCTTCGCAATCTTCCACCGCTTCACCTGCCCCAGCACCTTCAGAAACTTCTGTTCCGTCCCCATTCCGCCCGGGCAAGCCATCATGGTCGACGCCATATGAGCAAACGTCAACTTGTCCCCCTTCAACTCATACCCACCCACAATCCGATTGCACCCTCCCGACCCACTCGCGCGCTGCGATACCGGATCGAGAATAATCTGAGGCGGCCGATGCAGATCATCCCCCGTCACCGCAGCGCCTCCCAGCCGGATCAGCCTCCACTCGGTCTTCTCCAGCGGCACCGAGGCCCCCGCCGCAGACTCTGTCGCCCCTTTTTCCCCTACCGTCCCCGGCTGCGCAAACCCAAACCCGCCCATCGGCAAGCCACTCCCAAGCAGACAGAAAATCCATCCCGCCAAATAACGTCGCATTCGAGTCTCCTCTCGAATCCGCATCAACTCTATATTCCTCTGCCGCTGGAATTGCCGCATACACCGGCGACCGACAGACGGGCGAGCCAGATCGCGCAAGTCTTACACGAGGACTCCGGCAATCCGTACTACCACCGGCCGCCGGTCAACCGAAACGTGATCGTGTTTCGCCCGACTCTCCAATTCACACAACCGCTAACTGACCGAAAGAATAGCTAAAGTGTATTAGCTGGAATCATGGTCGAATTGGCCTTCGCCAGACGATCCAAAACCTCCTTCACATCAGGCGTTGCGATCTCCAACCGCGCTGACGCTATCTATTAGACGCAGCAATCATCATTTCCAGCTTCCCCCCGCTAAACTCTGATGCTGGTTAAGAATTGTCACGGCTTCGTCGATAAGCAATCGAACCATCCAACTGCGGAAAGCACCCTCACATTCGAATGTCGGCGCGTTAGTGGAGACGGCACGCAGGCATTTCTGCACCGCTTGTTCCGCTTCCACATGATTGCCCAGCACACGGTAAGCGACAACGGAAAGCAGGTGATGATACCGCGAAGATAAGTCATCGAATGTCTCTGAATTCCTGTGAAAAATGCACCGCGTCTTGTATTTGTTTCCCGCGCTCGCATTTCTTCCGCCTGCGAACTGCGGGGGAAATGGCTGCAGGCCAATCGTCTGATGGAGAAGGTTCTCATCACTGGTCTTCGGGTATTCAGTTCGTTGGTCAACCTGGGCTCGGGTACGCATAAATTGCCACTCCTTCACTGATCTCATGCGGAACACGTCTTGTTGTCCTCGTGCAATCGCATTCATATTGCGTGTCTGACAATAAAACACATAAGCCGGAAATCTATTCCCGATTCCCATACGGTCAGCGCATGGAATGACATGAAGTCGATGCGACAAAGTATTCGGAATTCGCTGCAGATACAACGATCACTCAGCCTTGAAGTGATCGGCACCTGCCATATTCTGGTGACACACCAGGCAGGACTGCCGTCCAGAATCAGGCAAAGATGACACAAGAGCGTACGTCAGTCCGTGATTGCTCCACGTAATGAGAGCGAAGCTCGCGTGCTTGCTGTAGTGAAAGGTGATTCCGCCGGAATGCACCTCTTCCCCCCCGGCAGAAACGGCAGATTTGCTCGAAGAGACCAGAAGGCTGATCGTCTGCCGTTGCATCTGGTACGAAACCAGCGCAGCATATCCATCTTTATAGTTGACCAGCCGTCCGCCAGTTAATTTGTAGAGCTGCTCATGTCCTGTTTCTTCCGCAGCACTGGGAAGCCGGAAATTGAAAGGCACCTTCCCGGAAAACCAGGCTGTAACGACGCTGGGCGACTCGGTCTTGATCTCCAGGGGAAGACTGCCGTCCAGCGATCCACGGTGGGCAGCAACGGCTGATTCGATGTAACTGTTCGCGTTGGCGCGACGCAGAACTCCGGGTACAGGAAGTAGTCCCGCAACAATCAAAAGAACTGCCGCCACCATCGCCGGCCAATGCTGCAGAATTCGACCGCCAGATGGCCGCGTTAAAGATTGAGGACGCGTCTTCGAAGGCGTGGCGGTGCATTGCTGGCCAAAAACGAAGTCCCCTCCGTCCTCCGCATCACCGTCGCGCGCAACGCATCAGAAGCCGTATACAACGGCCGCGTCCGATGCAGAAGACCGGCCAACTCCTTTTTCTCCTCAAGCTCAGCCTGGCAATCTACGCATCCTTCTAAATGCGTCAGAAATTCTTCAAGCTCCCTACCGCTCAATTCCTTGTCGAGATAGAGCTCGATCGCCGCGCTGTTGTCACCACAATCCATCATTTTGCGCCTCTCACGGAAGGCGAACTGGCCCCCTTCAACATCTCTGACAGGAGGACGCGGAGTTTGGCGCGTGCCCTCCCCAATCGAGACATCACAGTTCCCACAGGACAGTCCAGCACACTTGCAATCTCCAGATAAGAGAGATCCTCATACTCCCGCAGCAGTATAATCTCGCGAAATTCCACTGGCAGCTCCCGAATCGCCGCTCGCACCCGCTCCGTCTCCATCTTGCTCACATAAACCTCATACGAGTCCTCGGTTGGCTCGGCGATACTGTTCGCAGCGCCATCCTCGCCTTCGATCTCAACTAGCTGGGGCCCATTTCGGAACTTTCGCAACTGGTTGAGCCAGATATTTCTCAGAATCGTAAACAGCCAACCCTTCATATTGCTGCCTTCTCGCAGCCTCCCCATTGCCTGTATGGCGCGCACATACGTCTCCTGCACCAAATCCTCTGCCTCTGCATGGTTGCGGGTCAGAACCATCGCATAGCCGTACAATCCGTCGATATACTCGATGCCGGTCGTCTCGGCCTGCCCTGCCCCGTCTTGGTTCCCCGCCATACTCTTCTCTCTTCCAAACACATCGCTGCAAGATTTATTCCCGGTGGAAACTTCTTCAGGAGAACCTCTCCACCCGCTGCACCACGGAATTGATGTTGTTACCGCCAGACGTGATTCACGTTACGTCCGTCTTTGGGCAGCTTTTCGGACGCTCACACGCGCCACAACAAAATCCTTCCACCTCTAACTCATAGGCATGCGTGGGCTTGTGCTGAATAACCTCGCACAAACTCAGAAAGGAGAAGATTGGTGGGAATTGCGGTCTCACAATTCATAACAATCAGTGGGGGCCATCATTTTGTCCGCGCCCTTGCAATCTCCACAGACCCGAGGTATTCTCCATTGAGCATGTCGAGCCGCAACTCATTTACGTTCTTTACCCTCTGCTATTGGCGCCATCCTGCGGCCAGCGGAGTCCTCGCATGCATCTCTGAAAACACCTAAACAACTGTCAGAGTCATCGATCTTCCCGAGCCGCAGCCCAAAAAGGTTGCGGCTCTTTCATTTTTCCCGCACCATCAGCAAGGAGAGGCAATGACGTCCACCGAGTCCGAAGCGCAAACCCAAACCCATTCCGAAGCTCAAAACGAACCCCAAACAGAGAACATGCCCAACAACGAGCCCGGCCCCACCCTCGCCCCCGCGCATCTCCGTCGTCTCGTCCTCACCGGATTCATGGGAGCAGGCAAATCCACCATCGGCCGGCTCCTCGCCTCCCGCCTCAACTGGAGCTTTCTCGACCTCGACGCCCACCTCGAGGCCCGCACGGGCGCCACCATCCCCCAACTCTTCGAGCGCCACGGCGAGGCCCACTTCCGCCGCCTCGAATCCTCAGCCCTCGCCTCCGCCCTCGGCCAGAACCACACCGTCCTCGCCCTCGGCGGCGGAACCCCCGAAGAGCTCACCAACCGTCTCCTCCTCGAGCAGACCCCCGCCACCTTCACCATCTTCCTCGACGCCCCCTTCCCCACCCTCTTCGACCGCTGCATGCTGCAGGACATAGCCCGCCCCGTCCTCGCCGATCCCGCCGCCGCCCAGCTTCGCTTCCAAAAGCGCCATCCCCTCTACCGCCGCCTCGCCAACCTCACCCTTGACACCGCCGACCAAACCCCCGAACAAACCGTGGAGGCAATCCTAAAATCCGGTCTGTGACAGCATCAAAAAAGTGACACCTGAGAATTGACAACTGACCGAACGACTCAAACTCCGCACTCCCGCACCCGAGCCGCAGAAGAGCACACTATTTGCATCCAACAGTCAGCACCCGAAGTCAGCACCCAGAGCAGTATCCAAGGAGAACTCAGCTGACCAACCCCGCAGCCGAAGACCTCAGCCCCTACGAGAAGCGATCCCGCGCTGAAGTCCGCGGTCACATCATCTTTTGCATCGTCGTCCTCCTGCTCCTCGCCCTCGCCTGGACCCTCCAGAAAGAGCTCCTGATTCTCTACGTCAGCGCGCTCTTCGCTGTCGTTCTCATGCCTTTCGTCGCCCGCATCACTCGTCTCAACCTGCGCGGCTATCATCCTTCCCGTGCCGTAGCAATCGTCCTCCTGATCGTCGGCGTCGCCGGCATCCTCGCGCTCTTCTTCACCACTGGCCTGCCTCCCGTCGTGCGTGACCTCCGCCAATTCTCCGACGATCTTCCTCACCGCATTCCCGATATCGTAGCCAAGCTCAAAAAAATTCCCTTCGCAAACAGGTTCGGCGTTGACGCCATCGCCCAGCGCGGCATTGGCGCCTTTGATGCCACCGCCGGCTATCTCTTCACTTCAGTGCCCCTCTGGCTCTCCCACATCTTCGATATCCTCACCGCCGTCTTCCTCTGCATCTACTTCATGCTCGAAGGCGAACACGCCTACCGCTTCTTCCTCTCCCTCTTCCCCACCGATCAACGCACCCGCCTCAACAGCACCTTCAGACGAGCCGAACGGAAGATGAGCAAATGGCTCATCGGCCAAGGCACCCTCATGCTCATCCTCGGGGTTGCGAGCATCATCGTCTTCGGACTCCTGCACGTCCGCTACTTCCTTCTTCTCGGCTTCCTCATGGGCCTGTTCAACATCATCCCCATCGCCGGCGGCGTCATCACCATAGCCCTCGTCGCAATCATCGCCGCGCTCGACTCCTGGACCAAGATGACCGGCGTCCTCATCTTCTACATCGTCTACGTCAACCTGGAAAACGCCGTCCTCATCCCCCGCATCATGCGCTCCAGCGTCAATCTCATGGGCCTTACCATCCTCGTCGCCCTGTTGCTGGGCACCGCCTTTGCCGGCGTCGTCGGAGCCCTCGTCTCCGTACCCACCGCCGCCCTCATCACCGTCTTTCTGGAGGAGTACGCCGTCAAGAAGGACTGAACCCATTCCAGCCATCCCTGCCACACCCCAGGCGTTCGCACATTCCTCGCCTGCCATCCGCATAGCCATGTAGGCCAACGCTTACGACCCAGCACCAAAAAACATTAATTCAAACTCCAACCAAAAACATTTATTGAACCTTCGGTCTTTTAACCTTTCTGAAATCGCTAAACCCTTGCTATTCTCATCCCAGTGTCCGACCTCAAGTTCGCTCAACCCGCTCGACGAAACCTGCTGGTGCCGGTCCTCCTGGCGTTCCTCATTCTTGGCATTATTCTCGCCTTGGTTCTGCGCTTCACCCCACACAGAACAGCGGACCTGAGTATCACCCGCACCACCATCTATCCCACCCACACCGTCTTCAAGTCCGACTCCATCGTGGTCGGCAACCAGCACGCGGAGGACGCTCTCTACGTCCTCACCACGCTGCGTATCGACGACCGCCTCCATCTCCCGCTCTTTCTCAAGGACTTCACCGCCACCCTCACCACAGCGGAAGGCGAAGAGATCACCACCAGCGCCGTCGAAAAGCTCGACCTCGACAACGTCTACACCTCGTTTCCTGGTCTCAGGCCCATCGCGTCTGATCCCCTCCTCCGCGACACCATGATCAGCCCCGGCCAGTCCGCCGAAGGCATGATCCTGCTCCACTTCCCCGTCACCAAAGAGGTCTGGGATCATCGCCGCACCGCCGTCCTCAACGTTGACCTCTACCATCAGGGCCAGCAGGAGGTCCTCATAGGCCGCGCCAGCGAAGCCGTCCCCAACACCGCGCATGCCGCGCCAGCCTCCACCCCCACAAACTAAACTCAAAGGCATGACCCGTCGCCGCTTCATCGCCGACACTTGGACCGCCACCACGGCTACCCTCACTGGCGATCAGGCCACCCACCTCGCTCGAGTCCTCCGCGCCGAACCAGGCCAGATCTACGACATCGTCTCCAACGGCTTCCTCCACCGCGCCGAGATCACCAGCGTCACAGAATCCCGCGTCGACTTCACCCTCCACGAAGAGCTCTCCTCCGACGCCGCCCTTCCCCTCCATCTCCTCCTCGCCGTCTTCAAGTTCGATCACATGGAGTGGGCCATCGAAAAGGCCACCGAACTAGGCATCGCCCGGATCACTCCCATCCTCGCCCGCCGCACCGAAAAGCACCTCGCCCAGTCCTCCGCAAAGCGCGTAGACCGCTGGCGCCGCATCGCCCTCGAAGCCTCCAAGCAATCCCGCCGCACCGACGTCCCCGAGATCGCCGACCCCATCGCCCTTAAGCAAGCTCTTCAACAAGAAAAATCGACGACCCGCATTCTCCTCAGCGAGACCGAACAAGGCACCACGCTCACCTCTGCCTTGGAGCATTTGGCACGTCAAGAAGCCGCGTCCATATCTTCAGACGCGGCCTCTGCCATCACCCACGCAATCGCAATTGGCCCCGAGGGCGGCTGGACCCCCGAAGAGATGTCCCTCTTCACCGAACACGCCTGGCAGCCCGTCACCCTCGGCCCGCGCATCCTCCGCGCCGAAACCGCAGCGATAGCCGCCATCGCAATAGCCTCGACCTACCTCACCTGAATAACGCTTGGAGATCGACCTACTTCGTACCTGTCGCCGTCGGTCGAGTACCTACCTTGCGGATAGCAGCATCGACAATCGCATACAGAAGCTGTCCATGATCCGTGTGCGCTTTGGCCTTGATGTACTCTCCCGTTCGCTGCCCTGCAGCAGCATCGTCCGGCAGAGTCAGCCCGCGCGTCTGTGCCGAGATCTCGGCAAGCTGCTGAATGATGTTGAAGAACATAGTTTCGTTCTTGCCGGAAAGCTGCCAGCAATCAGAGACAGTGCAGGTCAGTATCTGCTCAGTAGTCCAGGTATGCGGAGCGGCCGTTTCCGCCGATGGTGTAATCGTCACCGGAGACTTCGGCTGCTGAGCGGTCGCGGCAATGGTAGCCGCCGCAAGGGCAACGCTGAGGGCAATTGAATGAACCAGACGCATGATCGTTCCTTTTCTCATCGAGACTTGGGTTATCACTAGTAGGAGTGGTGATGATAGTTGTCGTTGTTGCGCTTGTTCTGCGCAGCCTGACCCACAACAGCGCCAATGCCGGCACCCGCCGCGCCGCCGATAAGCGTACCCTTCAGCCCGCCACCGAAGATCGCGCCAAGCGCCGCGCCTCCAGCCCCGCCAATAAGCGCTCCCTTGCCGGGCCCAATGCCACCTTGCTTCGGTTGCTGATAGTGGTCGTTGTGATACGGACGATCGTGACTGTTGTAGTAGTTGCCACCTCGCGTACCGTGGCGCATGCCATTGTAGTAAGCGCTGTCGTTGCGGTGCTGCTGCGCGAACGCCGGAACAATTGTGGTAGCAAACAGGAGAGGAATGAAAAGAACCGCTCTTCGAAACGTTCTCATCTTCCCTTGGATGCCGAATTTAATCTCAAGAGCAAAACTTTCTCCGCAAGCTCGTCCACCACAATTGCCCGCAGCAATCAATTCAACGAAGCCATCGATTCGCTCCTCTCAGCGCATCTAAGGGCCAAGCCCGCAAATGTAACATCGCAAATCCTGCGTCTCACATCGATCAAGGCCAGTCACGAAAATGAGAGTTATATACTGAGCTGCCACGTGCGATTTGGGTAGGTTTAAAAATCAACCCGCGCAACCTGTCTCCTTCTGGAGTTATCGAATGCAACGCAGGCCCCGCATCACACCAGCATTTCTACTCATCGGTCTACTCCTCTTCCCCACCGTTGCCCCGATCCTCCAAGCCCAGACCGCACCGGCCGCTCAGCAAGCCGCACCCCCGCCTCCAACTCCCGCAAGAGTTGGATCAGCTCCTATCGCCAATTGCTCTTTACCCCGACTCGCTCCTTGCGCAGATCACAACCGCCTCTGCCAATCCGCAGGAGATTCTCGATGTCACCAACTGGCTCGCCCAGAACCAGAACCTCACAGGCACCGCTCTAACCGACGCCGCGCAAAGACAAGGCTTCGATCCAGCCTTCCTCGCTCTCGTCACCTTCCCGACCGTGCTTCAAATGATGTCGGATCACATCGACGACTACGCCGCGATCGGCCAGGCCATGGCGGCCAATCAGGCAGAGGTGGCTGCCTCCATCCAACGCCTCCGCTCCCAGGCCTACGCCTCCGGAGCGCTCCGCAGCAATCAACAGCAGAAGGTCGAAGTCCAGCAGGTCGCCAGCCAGCCCGTCTACGTCATTCAGCCTGCCAATCCTCAGGTCGTTTACGTGCCGCAGTACAATCCCACCGTCGTCTACGCTGCGCCCAGCACCAGCACCGTCGTCGCGACCTCTCTCATCACCTTCGGAGTCGGCATCGGCATCGGCGTCCTGCTCGCCAACAACCAACCCTGGGGCTGGGGCGGTTGGGGATGGGGTTGGGGCCACGGTGTCTACTACAATCACGGGCCCTGGGGCGGCTGGCACGGAGGCTATCGCCCACCCAGCATCTGGTACCATCCCCGACCGCCCTACTATGCCCACTATCCCGGATACGGCGGCAACTGGCACTATCGCCCGCCAAACTACCGGCCGCCCTACCCTGTAAACCGTCCAATCTACCGACCGCCCTCGCATTACCCGGGAAACCCCGGATACCGCCCACCAGTAAATACCCGTCCCCCGGGATACCGTCCTCCAGGAAACGGCTACCGCCCGCCAACCACGCAGCCGGTTCGCCCCCCAAATCAAGGCAACAGACCCGGTCAGCCGCCGCCGAACACTCGGCCAGCGCCAAGCACCCGTCCCGCACCCTCGACCAGGCCCGCGCCGCAGCCCAGGCCAACGCCACAGCCAAAGCCGACACCACAAAACCGTCCCGCACCGCAGAGCAGACCTGCACCGCAATCACGGCCATCAAATCAAGGTCGTCCACAAGGTCAGAGTCAAGGTCGTCCACAAGGTCAAAGTCAAGGTCGTCCACAAGGCCAGAGCAGACCAGCGCCGCAGTCGAAGCCAAATCACGCATAGGCGTGCGGGTACGATGCAACTTCCGCGCAGCGGTAGGACACACCTGCCCCTTGCCGATCACCCAATCCGCAATCGACTGCCCTTCGTAGTATAAGTAGGAGCGTCGCAGGGATTGTCGCAACGCGATTAAATGCGAATCCAAGTCTCCCGCAGATACATCCTAAGGGTGATTGCGCGTCGTCGCTTCGAGGTGACACGCTCTGCTGGACCGGGAGAACTCCCATTAGAGATCATCGGCATTGCAAGTTAACTGCTCTCGTCTTTCTCTTCGCCGTGATGGCTCTAGTGGCGTCCGGCACCACGTATGGGCAGGAATTGTCTCTTCGGGAAATCCCCACTTCCGCAACTACCCCAGCCAATCGAAACGTAATCATCATCGGATTCGTTGGAGGCTTTGTCAGTGTCAAGGACACAAAGCACCCCGAAGTCCAGTTCGCCAACTATCTTCGCGACCGCTACCCCACCGTCCATGTGGAAGTATTCGGAAACCATCATGGACGAAAAGCCCTTCATCACGTCGTGAACCTAATCGATTCCGACCAGGATGGCATCCTCTCATCCATCGAGAGAGAGCAGACTACCGTCATCATCTATGGCCACAGTTGGGGTGCCACCGAGACAGCCGAATTCGCTCGCGAACTGAACAAGATCGAAATTCCTGTCGCCCTCACCATCCAGATAGACATGATCGGTAAGCCTGGTCACAAGGCCTCCGCAATCTCCCCCAATGTAGCCAGCGCCATCAACTTCTATCAGACAAAAGGCCCGCTTCATGGAGCCCCGGAGATCGTCGCAGTCGATCCGGCACGGACAAAGATCATCGGAAACCTTCGGATGACCTATGAAGATCGCCCGATCAATTGCGACAACTACAGTTGGTATTCCCGGACCATCAACAAGCCTCATCACGAAATCGAGAATGACCTTCGCGTCTGGGATCAGGTTGCACTGCTGATCAACTCCGATCTCCCCGTTCCGACGTCGATAGCGCAGGCGCCTCCCTCAAGGTCGCCCTTCTTCCAATACCTCCGGCGCGGCGTCCAGGCAGACGTGACTGAAACCGCTCTACTCGAAATTCCGAGCGAGGCAGACGGTAACTGAAAACCTCTCTCCTAAACCGCCGTGTCCAGACTGAACGATTCTGAATAGGGCTCCACCGGATACCCTTTCTCCTTCCACCCCGCAAGCCCGCCCTTCAGGATCTTCACCCGCGTAAAATTCAGCGCGCGCGCCTTCCCCAGAACCATATGACTGGTCTCATGGTCGCCGCCCGTGCAATAGATCACCGAGTTCTGATCGCGCGAGAACGAAGAAGTCTGTTCCGCGATATCCTTCGGCGCAATCCTCGTGGCTCCCGGAATGATCTCCGGATGCGCCAGAAAATCCAGCGGCTGGCGCACATCGTACAGCAGAACCGCTTTCGCATTCAGCAGCTCGTACAGCGCCTCAGGCTCAATGCTGTTCGCCTCAATCTCACGCTTTGCGAGCACACGCCTCATCATGATCAACCCGAAGATCAGAACACAAAGTCCCACAACATAAATCGCGAGCATTCCCATGCCAGACCTCCCGCTCTCAATTTAGATGCAACTCAGCGGTCACGAACTAATTTCATGCCCCCATCAAAGCAAGAATGCCCGAGCCGAAGCCCAGGCACCCCAAGCCCACAGACCTCGTCTACCGGTCCGCCGGAATATCCGTAATATGCTTGGCCAGCGCGTTCTCATCCAACTCAATTCCAAGCCCCGGCCCGGTCGGCACCACCAGATCCCCGGCCTCGACCCTCAGCGGCTCCTTCAAAAGATCCACCCCACGCCACGACCCCGACCACCCCTGCAACTTCGGATCACCAATCCCCCGATCGCTCGTCTCCAGCGCAAAGAAGTTAGGTATCACCGCCGCCACCTGCGTCGCCGCCGCCAGATCGATCGGACTCAGCGGATTATGCGGAGCGATCGTCACATCAAACGCATCCGCCATCGCCGCAATCTTGTACAGTTCCGTAATCCCGCCCGTATGCGAACAATCCGGCTGCAAAATACTCGCCGCACGCTTCATCAAAATCGGACGGAACCCCCACTTCGTATAAACATCTTCGCCCGTCGCAATTGGCACCCGCGTCTTGCTCGCAATGTCCGCCATCACGTCATACTCATAGTTGTTCGCATGAATCTCGAAGAACATCGGCTGAAACTGCTCCAGCGCATTAATAATCTGCATCGACGCACGATACGACGCCTCGCCAATATGCACCGCAAACTCGCGATTCTTCCCAATCGCCTCCCTCAGCGAAGCCGCGTTCTCAACAATCGCATCCACATACGCAGGCGTGTCCCGCAGCGGCATCGGCGAAGGCCTCTCCGTCCCCGCATACTCCAGCGGAGCCGCCTTGAACGCCGTAAATCCCTCCTTCATCTTCTCCTGCAGCATCGCTGGCGGCAGATGCAGCGTGTCCCAGTAGACTCTCACCCGTTCACGAATCGGCCCGCCAAACAACTGCCACACCGGCACTCCAAACGCCTTCCCCGTGATGTCCCACAGCGCCTGATCGATCCCACTGATCGCACTCATCAAAATCGGCCCACCCCGATACGGATTCGCCGCCTTGTACATCGCCTGCCAGTGCGCCACCACCCTGCGCGGATCCTTCCCAATCAGATATCGCCCCAACTCATGCACCGCCGCCGCGCACGTCTCCTCACGCGACTCCAGCGTCGCATCGCCCAATCCAACAATCCCCGCGTCCGTATGGATCTTCAAAAACAGCCATCGCGGCTTCACATAAAACGTCTCAAGCTTCGTGACCTTAATCGAATCCTTCGGACTGATCACCGCCGCCTCGGCTGGCTTCACCGTCCCAAACGACTCCATCCCCATCAACATTCCCGAACCCAGCATCCCGCGAAACATCGTCCGACGGCTCACCACAGGCGTTTCGCTCACACTCTTCTCCTCGAGCAAGTTTTTAGACAAACGCACAGCCGCAGGCGGACAAACGCGCCTCAACCGTGCCTGCAAGCAATAACATCTGCGATTTGCAATAGGCAAGCCATTTGTGAAAAATAGTCAATTTTGTGAACTTTAGTTCATTTTGTGGTTTCCAGTGATGGGAGACTTATGCTACTGTCAGCGCGATGAAAACCACCCGTCGCGACCTGGTCAAAATGGCCTTGAGCCTGTCAACCGCCCCATGGCTGATGCATTTCAAAGCCCTGGCTGCTCCTTTTACAAAGATGGTCAAGATCACGGCCATCAAAACCCTGGCTCTCGACAACACAGGCGATGGCTGCATCCTGAAGATTGAAACGGATGCGGGCTTGACCGGCTATGGCGAAGCCGGCTTCTCCGCACAAGCCTGCCGCGCCATTATCGAGACGATGAAACCGATACTGATCGGTGAGGATCCGCTGGCGATCGAAAAGCATTTTTATGCCATGACGGGAGTGCAGCACCCTTACAAGGCACACATTCCCACCATTGGCGGCGTAGATATCGCGCTGTGGGACTTGGCCGGCAAAATCCTGGGACTTCCGGTCTACAGGCTACTCGGCGGTCCGATACAGAAAGAGATCCCGGTGTATGGGCACGGCATGATTGCGAACATGCTGGACAAGGGCGAATGCCGTGCGTGGGCAGAGCGCGTCAAGAGCGAGCCGGAGGGTATGACCGCATTCAAATTCAACGCGCTCGTCCGCGCTCCCGGAAGTGTGCGTCCTGCAGGCACCGCTGGCGCACCGGCTGTCGGTTCAACGCTCGCCAATGCATTTCGTACAGGCGGCAAAGGCGGGTTCCCGTACAGCACGACTCTCGACGGCGAAGATTTTCGCAGAGCGGGGAAAGGCTACATGAACGTGCGTGAGGCTGTAGGCGACAACATCGACATCGCGATGCATTGCCTCGCACAGTTCGACCCGCGCAGTGCGATTGGGCTTTGTAAGGCCGTGGAGCCTGCCGATCTTTTGTGGATCGAAGATCCGCTGCCGACGCTGTACTCGGAAGCGTGGCTGGAATTGAAGCGCTCGACAAGGGTGCCCGTGCTCACGGGTGAGCGACTTGAATTGGTGGGCGCGTTCAAACCGTTCCTGGACAACCAGGTGGTCGATGTGATTCACCCCGATATGGCCTACGCTGGCGGCATCACAGCGTGCCGCGACATCGCCAAATATGCGAGCCTGACACGCACTCCTGTTGGCTTCCATAGCGGCCCCAGCTCGCTGATTCAGTTCTACGCGGCAATGCATCTTGCCTCGGCTACTTCGAACCTGTTCAAAGTAGAAAACGTTCTGGGAGCCTTCCGTGGCAACAAGGAGAATATGGCACTGGGAGTAAAACCTGCACTGCACAATGGCAAGTTCCTCGTCCCCGAAGGACCCGGGCTGGGCCTCGAAATCAACGAGGACTGGCTCAAGTCACATATGGAAAAGGGCGAAACCTGGTGGGGCTAACCTCTTTAGCGAATTTTTAGACGGATCTCAGAAGCATGACGCGGACCTCTCAACAATTGGTCTGACGGCTGACCAGGATGTCGGCTAAACTCAAGCGAAATAGACAGGAGCAACTTATGGCCACCGAAGCGTCACCCGACATTTCACGCCGTCAGTTTCTTGCTACTGGAAGTCTGACGGTCGCCGCAGCTTGTCTTGCTCCAGGTCACCTTGTCGCCCAGGCAGGCGGCCTCGTTGGAGGTGCGTTCAAAGAAGCCGCAACAGCGAAAGTTACGGTTCAAAACCTTCGCCGCAATATCACCGTACTTTTGGGCGCTGGCGGAAATATCGCCGTCCTGACTGGCCCCGACGGAAAGCTGCTGATTGATGCAGCGATCGTCACCGCACATCCGAACGTCTCGAAAGCCCTCGCGAACATAAACGCGGATCCGGTCAAACAACTGATCAACACTCACTGGCACTTCGACCACACCGGCGGCAACGAGTGGCTTCATGAAGCCGGAGCCAGCATCCTCGCGCATGAGAACACGCGCAAACATCTTTCCAGGCCCACACGCGTTGAAGGTAACTGGCAGTACACCTTCCCAGCCGCGCCGGCGGGTGCAATTCCCTCGACCGTCTTCAAAGATGACCACACGCTGCACGTCAACAACACCACAATCACGCTCAAGCACTACTCGCCTGCTCACACCGACTCCGATATCTCCGTGTGTTTTACGGAGGCCGACATTCTTCATACCGGAGACACCTTCTGGAACCGAGACTATCCCTTTATCGATTACGGAACCGGAGGCAGCATCGACGGCCACATACGCGCCGCGGAAGCCAACATCGCAAAAGTGACCGAGAAGACGATCGTCATTCCCGGGCACGGAGCCGTGGGCGGCAAAGCCGACCTGGTTCTATTCCGAGACGTGCTCGTTGATATCCGCGACAAAGTTGCGGCTCTCAAAAAACAGGGCAAGCCCTTGCCTGAAGTTATCGCAGCAAAACCTGGCGCGCGCTATGACGCGGAATGGGGCAACCTGTTCCAGAACCCAGCGGACTTTGTTGCGCTCGTGTACCAGGGCGTTTGAGTGGCTCACAACTCAGAAAGTCACAGCGCTAGCTGAACATCTCCTTCACCTTCTCAAACAACCCACGCGACGTCGGAGTATTCTCCACCACCATCGTCTCGCTCAACTGCCGCAGCAACTCCCTCTGCGCCTTGTTCAGCTTCGACGGTGTCTGCACCCGAATCTCGACAATCAAATCGCCCTTGCCATGCGAGTTCAGATGCGGCACGCCCTTGCCCTTCAGCTTGAACGCCTTCCCGCTCTGCGTTCCCTCCGGTATCTTGATCGCCGCCGGCCCTTCCAGAGTCTGAATCTCCAACTCAGTCCCCAGCGCCGCCTGCGGAAACGAGATCGGCATCACGCAATGCAGATCGTCTCCATCGCGCTCGAAGAACTTGTGCGCCTTCACATTCAGCACGACGTACAGATCACCGGCAGGCCCGGCAAACTTGCCCGACTCACCCTCGCCGCCATACCGAATCCGCGTATCCTGCTCCACACCCGCCGGCACCTTCACCAGAATCGTGTGCTCCATCTGCACCCGCGTCTCGCCCTTGCACGTCATGCACGGATCGACGATCAACGTCCCCGTTCCGCCGCACACCGAGCAGGTCCGCGCCACCGAAAAGAACCCCTGCTGAAATCTCTGCTGTCCGCGCCCGCCGCACTGCGTACAAGTCACAGCGGCCTTGCCCTTCGCCGCACCCGACCCCTTGCAGTCGATACACGTCTCCATCCGCCGGATCGTGATCTCCTTCTCCTTGCCGAAGACCGCCTCCTCGAACTCCAGCGTCAGGTCATATCGCAGATCGCGCCCGCGCTGCACCCGCGAAGCCTTGCGCCCGCCGTTGCCGCCCATGTTGAACATCTCGCCGAACAGATCGCCGAAGATGTCCCCGAGGTCCTGCGCATTGCCGCTGAAACCGCCGCCGGTAAACGGATTGCCCCCGCCACCGCCATTCTGGAACGCAGCATGCCCATACCGGTCATACGCCGCCCGCTTCTCCGGATCGCTCAGCACCGAATAAGCCTCGCTGCACTCCTTGAACTTCTCCTCAGCACTCGCGTCATCCGGATTCCGATCCGGATGATACTGCATCGCCAGCTTCCGGTAGGAGGTCTTCAGCTCCTGGTCGCTCGCGTCTCGCGAAACACTCAACACCTCGTAGTAGTCAACCTTAGTCACGTTTGCCGTCGCCATATCCCTGAAAGTCTCTTCCCGCCGTAATTGCTCTGCCCTGCCGTGGCCTTTTTGTTGTCATCCTTCCGCAAAGCGGGAGGATCTGCTTCTGTCGTTGCCTTTGCTTTTTCTTGTTGTCATCCCCGAAGGGGATCTGCTTCTGCCTTTGCTGTTAATCCTAATCCGCCACCTGATCCGCATTCGCCGCAATCCTCACCAGCGCCGGCCGCAACAGCTTCTCGCGAATCTTGTACCCCCGCCGAATCTCCTCCAGCACCTGGTGATCCGGGAACTCCTTTGTTTCGATGCTCCCCAGAGCCTCATGGATTCGAGGGTCAAACTGCGTCCCCACCGTCTCCACCGGCTGTACATTCAAGCCCTTCAGCGCATCTTCCATCTGCTTCAGAATCAGCTCGACACCGGCCCGAAGCTGTTCCTTCGTGCCGTCTGCCTTCAGCGCCAGTTGAAAGTTATCCATCACGCTCAGAAACGGCTCCACCGTATTCGAGACCGTGTAGTCCCGCGAATCGGCCCGTTCCTTGATCTCACGCTTCCGCGCATTGTCGAACTCGGCCTGCAGCCGCGCCAGCCGATCCAGCAGCTGGTCCCGCTCGCCCTTCATCTGCTCCAGCTCCGCCTGCGCGGCGCTCGTCTCATTGGTCGGCTCCGCCTCCGAACCCACAATCTCCGGCTCCAGAGTCTCCCGCCCAGTCATCTCATCCTGCATCTGTCCTTTGCTCCTCATCGAATTTCCTCTTCTATTGTCGACCATCCCGGCCCATCGCGCGAGTCGTTCTCTACCCGTCATCCTCAACCCCCACGAAGCCCGCCGTCCGCCAAAAATAAACTTCCAAAAAGTGGCGTACTTTTCAGCGCCCAAAAAACACCAGCTAACACACCACGATTTACCAGCGAATCACCACAAATTCACCACAAAAAGACCACGTTCTGCACCCACTTTTTCTCAAAACCCCCCGTAAAAACGCACCCTCCACCAGCCAGGAAAAAAATCACTCCCGCGGCTCCAGCATCCTGTCAAAAACCTGCGCAATATAGCTCACCGCGTTCATCGTGTTCTCGTAGTGCATCCGCTTCGGCCCAATAACCCCAACCGTTCCACGACTTTCCCCACCCATCCGCGCCGGCGCCGCAATCAGCACCAGCCCCGCCATCTCTGGAGCATGCTCCTCCAGATCAAACACGACCCTCACACTCTCCTGCCGAGCATCGATGTAAGCATTCAGCAGCTCCACCAGCCGCTGCTTCGCCTCCAGAGCCGTCAAAACCTCGCGCAGCCTCTCCCTATCTTCTTGACTACCAACGAGATTCGCCACCCCATCCACATATACCGTCTGTACCGGAGCATCCGGCAAAGCCTTCGCCCAAAGCTGCTGAACCGAATCCAGCAGCCTGTGATACTCACTCCGCTCCCGCTCCACCAACCGCGCAATCTCCGCCCGCACCCGCTCTACGCTCCACCCGCGGAAGTGCTCATTCAGAAAATTCGCGGCAACCTCTAACTCCCTCACAGTCAAGTCTTTATCGAGCGCCAAGCACACGATCCCGCACCAGCCCGCTCCGGGTCACAACCACCGCCAGCACCCTCGCAGGAGCCAGCCGCGAAAAATGCACATGCTCCAGCATGTCCCCATCCGCCGCCGCTGCAATCGCCACACCCACCCCACTCGATAGCGTCGCCAGCACATGCGACGTCCGCTCCAGCACCGCCTGCGTCCCCGCAATTCCTTGAAAACTAAGGTCAATCTGCGACCGCGACCGCGCCGACAGCCGCGCCGCATCGATCCGCGCTCCGCCACTCAACTGCTCCACATACATCCGAAAAGCCCGCGCCGTAGGCACCCGCCCCGCCGACGTGTGTGGCTGCTCCAACAACCCCTCATCCGCCAATTCCGCCATCTCATTGCGCACAGTAGCCGAACTAAACCCCACGCCTTCAGCGTTTTGCAAACGCGCAATCGTCCCCGACCCCACCGGCTCACCGGTCTCAATGTAGCTCTCAATAATGGCCGTCAGAATAGCTCTCTGCCGCGCCGTGACCCGCTCCGCATCCGCCATTCGCCCCCCTCCACACCTATAACTCTACGCCAGCCGTCAAGGCTCCCCTAACTGATCTCCAGCACATCCTCGCTCTTCGCCGCAATCTCCTTCGCCTTCTCCGCGACCTTCTTCGCGACCTCATAAAAACTCTTCGCCAGCTTCGACTCCGGCCCCGCCAGCGACACCGGCAGCCCCTTGTCTCCACCCTCACGAATCTGCGGATCAAGCTCCACTGCCCCCAGAAACTCCAGCCCGAACTGCGCCGCCGTTCGCTCCGTCCCACCCGCGCCGAACACGTCGATCACCTCACCACTCGGCAACGTCATCTGCGACATGTTCTCCACCAGGCCAATTACCTCCACCTTCACCTGATGAAACATCTCCAGCGCCTTCCGCGCATCCTGCAACGCCACGCCCGATCCCGTCGAAACCACGACCGCACCGGTCAACGGCACCGTCTGCACCAGCGAGATCACCACATCGCCCGTCCCCGGAGGCAGATCCACGATCAGAAAATCCAGCTCCCCCCACTCCACCTGCTGCAAAAACTGCCGAATGATCTGATGCAGCATCGGCCCGCGCATCACCATCGGTTTATCGCCCGGCGAGATCAGCCCCACCGAAATAAACTTCACCCCATGCGCCAGGATCGGCTCAATCCGATTCTCGCCCACAATATTCGGCTGCCGCGAAACCCCAAGCATCATCGGCACATTGGGCCCATAGATGTCCGCATCGATCAGCCCAACCTTGTACCCCAGCTTCCCCAGCGAAACCGCCAGATTCACGGCAACGGTGGTCTTACCCACCCCGCCCTTACCACTGCCAATCGCCACTACATGCGCTACTCCCGGCAATGGCTGCGGCCCTTGCGGTGCTCCTGCTCCCATATGTCCCATAACCTTCTCCTTAATTCGTCCCGATCGTCAAAGTCCACAACTCAAAGTCCTCGCTCCCTCAAACATGCCACCCAGCCCCGAGCGACGCCCTCATCTCCCTCTTCCTGTGCGTCTCTCCCGCCCGCATCTCTCGTCGCCGACCCGCATCTTCGAATCGTCTTTTCTGGTGCTCGGTCTCCGGCACAACATGCGGCACCACCAGCTTGTTCCCCTCACGATCCACCGCAACAAATGTCAGGTACGCGGATGAAACATGTCGCAGCTTCTGCTCCCTCACATCCTCCACCATCACCCGAACCCCAACCTCCATCGATGTCTTGAACGCGCGATTGACGCTTGCCTTCAAAATCAGCAACTCACCCACCTTTACCGGCGCCACAAAATCCAGATGATCCATCGAAGCCGTCACCGTAAACGCCCGAGCATGCCGCGAGGCCGCCATTGCCCCTACCAGATCGATGTACTGCATCAACCGCCCGCCAAACAAACTCCCTATCGCATTCGAATCCGCCGGCAGAACAATCTCACTCCGTTCCGACTGCGACTCCGAAACCTTTCGCTCTGCAACCAATTCGCTCATACCTACAAGTCTAAATCCCAACAACCTCCGCACTAGCCTTGTCATTCACCGCGAAGCGGAGCGCCCGCTCCAAGCACGCGTTGCCCGTTCCTAAACCCGTGTCATCCGTGCAAATCCGCGTTATGCCTTCCCCAACTTGCCAACCACCCCCACGACACCGCACCATCAATTCATGGACAAGATCGCCGCACTCTCCGAAATTCTCACCGCCGACCCCACCAACGCCTTTGCTCGCTACGGTCTCGCTATGGAACACAACACGCAGGGCAACTCCGAACTCGCACTCACCGAGTTCACTACCCTCATCCGCCACAACCCCGACTACGTCCCTGCCTACCAGATGTCCGCCCAGACTCTCGCCAAACTAGGCCGCACCGACGAAGCCGTCACCCGTCTGAAAAATGGCCTTGATGCCGCGGACCGAACCAAAAACGCCCACGCGGCCAGTGAAATGCAAGCCCTCCTCGACGACCTCACAGTCTAAACGGAACTTCAATCTCATCAATCCGCTTCTGGCCCCGAACCCTTCCCGTTTCGCCGAACATCTATACTTAGACATGGCGACCCCTCTTCCGCAAACCTTAGGCACCCTCCGCGCCAGCGAATTCACTCCCGCCCGCCTTGCCCGTAGCGTCAAGGACGAGCTCCGCGAAAACCTCATCGCCAAACTCCGCGAGTCCGCCCTCTCGAAGGATCCGACAAAAGCTCCACTCTTCCCCGGCATCGTCGGCTACGAAGACACCGTCATCCCCCAACTCGTCAACGCCGTACTCTCGAAGCACAACTTCATCCTCCTCGGCCTCCGCGGCCAGGCCAAGTCCCGCATCCTCCGCGCCCTCACCACGCTGCTCGATCCTGCATGCCCCTACGTTGCCGGCTCCGAGGTCCGCGACAACCCTTACGCGCCCATCTCAAAGTTCAGCCGCGACCTCATCGCCAAGATGGGCGACGAGACCCCAATAGCTTGGCTCACTCCCGACGACCGCTTCGTCGAAAAGCTCGCCACCCCCGACGTGACAGTAGCAGATCTGGTCGGTGACATCGATCCCATCAAGGCCGCACGATCGAACCAGGACCTCGGCTCCGAGTTGACCATGCACTACGGGCTTCTACCCCGCGCCAACCGCGGAATCTTCGCCATCAACGAGATTCCCGACCTCGCCGGCAAAATCCAGGTCGCACTCTTCAACATCATGCAGGAGGGCGACGTGCAGATTAAGGGTTACCCTGTCCGCCTGCCGCTCGACGTCGCCATCGTCTTCTCCGCCAACCCCGAGGACTACACCGCGCGCGGCAAGATCGTCACTCCCCTCAAAGACCGCATAGGCAGTGAAATTCGCACCCATTATCCCGAAAACGTCGAGGAAGGCATCGCGATCACCACACAGGAAGCATGGTCGGCACGCCCATCTTCGAAGATCGAGGTTCCGCACTACATCCGCCAGATCGTCGAGCAGATCGCCTTCTCCGCGCGCGAGGACAAAAAGGTCGACAAGCGCAGCGGCGTCTCCCAGCGTCTTCCCATCAGCACGATGGAGCTTGTCATCTCCAACGCGGAACGCCGGGCTTTGATCCACGGCGAAATCCTCGCCGTCCCACGCGTCGGCGACATCTACACCGCGCTCCCCGGCATCAGCGGCAAGATCGAGCTCGAATACGAAGGCGAGATGCGCGGCGCCGACACCGTCATCCGCGAAATCATCCGCGCATCAGTCGCTACCGTCTTCGATCAATACTTCAACGGCACTAACACGCAGCAGATCGAGCAATGGTTCAACCTCGGCGGCACCGTACAACTCAACGACGCCCAACCCTCTGCAGGGTCCTTAGAAGAGCTCCAGCAAATCCAGGGCCTGTTCGAAAAGCTCTCGCCGCTCCAAATCACCGCGAAATCCAGCCCTGAGATCGCCGTCAGCGCGGCCGAGTTCCTTCTCGAAGGCATGTACGCTCACAAGCGCCTCAGCCGCACCGAAGAGCGCAGCTTCTCTGCGGCCGAGAAAAAATCCCGCAACGATCAAGCCTCTCAGTACGCCGATAAGATGCGCGAACGCGAGATCGAACGCGAGGAATACGCCAAAAATCGCACCCGCCGCGGCTTCAACTAAGCAACCAACATGGAGGCAATGAGAACTGCATGTCGAACAGACTTTCTGCGTGGCGCATCGCCGCAGCATTCGTCCTCTTTTGCATCACCGCGCAGGCCGAACATGTCTCCAACTCGAAGGCTTCCTACATTGATGTGGGGAAGCGCCACTCCGAGCTAGCCCATAACAAAGATCCTCGTATCGCAGAGGCCATCGCCTCGCTTCGTTCCTGTGTAAACCTCCCAATGGTTCCACCGCCCACGGGGCGCATGGTCATTCCGCCGCACTATCTGAGCGGAGGACACGGGCCTATCAATCCCGCAGAGGCGCCTGCCACCCGTCCCTACAATGACTTCGAGCATCGCGTCACCGCCGGCATGAACCAGTGGCTGGTCACATCGAGCAAAGATGAGGCGCAGTGCGCACAGCGGCAGATCGACGCATGGGCACAGGCCGGGACCCTGCTCGACTACGATCCCAAGGAGAGCTCCCAGGCTTGGTTTCAGGTGGAGTGGACGCTCAGTTCCGTCGCCATTAGCGAGTCCGTACTGCTCAACGAGAGCTCCCTCGATCCAGCGCAGGTAAAGCGCGATATTCAATGGATGAACAAGGTAGCCCACCGCACCGTAGCCTTTGACAAGGCGGGCAAGCAAACGAACAATCATCACTACTGGCGCGGGCTCGCGGCCGTCGCGACTGGCGTCATTTCGTCCGACGATGACCTGTTCAACTGGGGCATCGGCGTTTACAAACAGGGTATCGACGAGCTCGACCAACGAGGGGCCCTTCCGCAGGAGATGGCGCGTCACGAACGTGCCATTCACTATCAGTCCTTCGCGCTGCAACCACTCACTCCACTCGCCTCATTCGCCGAACGTCAACATGTTCCGCTCTATCAATATCGTTCACCCACCGGCCGAACCGTCCACGACGCGGTCAACTTCCTCGGCGAAGCTCTGGCCGATCCGGGGATCATCAAGGCATACACGCCAGACACACAGCTCGTCGATGGCGAAGGCACCGACTTCTTCGCCTTTGCAGAGTTCTATTCGCACTATGCCCGCCCCACGCCCCTTCCGGCTACGGTTCTACAAGGCCTTGAGCGCCCGACCTTTGCGACACGCATCGGCGGCAGCACCACAGTGGTCGACGGCTATGTTCCCGCCTTGACCAAAGGAAGCAAATAGGATGTCGCCGAGGACTTGATGCACAACGGACACCTCCACACCAAATTTCTTCGAATGGCCCTCGCTGTCGTTCTTGCGCCTTCTGCGGTGATCACCGCGCAGCCAGCCACTGCACGTCCGCACCTTCCCGCCTCGCAGGTCACCGACATTGCCACCATCCTCGCCCACGACGAAGGCTGGCCCCTCGGCGACCCCGACTACACCTTTGGCCTCATGAAGCCGCTCGACGACGACGGCTTCGACAGCATCGGCCTCTACAAGAAAGCCCACCTCGTCCGCATGTACTCCATCAACCGCTCCACCGGCCAGATCGTCGACTTCATGCGCGGCTGCCAGGTCTTCCGCTTCAAAGACCTCGAAAACTTCGCGCAGAGCATTCGCAGCCAGTCACACGCTGCCCCTTTCACCGACGTGCAACTCGCCGCAAAAGTCGGCTGCCCTAAACTCACCGTGGTAAACACCCGCTGGGTCAAAGAGGCAAAACAGTGAAGCGCATCGTCCCCGTCATTACAAATCCGAATAGCCCAGCGTCTACACGCCACAGGTCTAGAATGAATCAAGGTGCTCTATGAAGCGAGTCCGCTACACGAAGTTCACCGGTGACCTCTCCTCCTCGTTCGGGCTCGAAGACCTCATGCAGGCGCTCTCCGACTTCCTCCTCGACTCAGGCTTCAACGACCCGATGTCCCGTTTCCAGGAGTTCAATGGCGATCAGACCATGGAGAACCTACGCGAGGCCATCCGCCAGGCGCTCGAGTCCGGCGAAATCTTCGATGAAGAAGCACAGGAAAAGTTCGAAGCCCTCTCCGAAGACCAGGTCGAAGAATTAATCGACCAGATCATCGAGAAGATGCAGGAGCAGAACTTCATCAATGCCGAGCAGCCCGAAGAGGGCCAGGGCCAGCAAGGCGACGGCAATGGCGAGGCCCGCTTTGAGGTTACCGACAAGGGCATGGACTTCCTCGGCTACAAGGCCCTTCGCGAACTTCTCGGCCCGCTCGGCAAATCAAATCTCGGCCGCCACGACACGCTCCACGAGGCATCCGGCGTCGAAACCAACGGCAGCAGCAAGCTCTACGAGTTCGGCGACACCCTCAACCTCGACATCACCGCCACCCTCTCCAGTGTCTTCGCCCGCGAAGGTCTCGACTCCGTCATCGCCGGTGAAGAAAACTCGCCCCTGAACATCGAGTACTCCGACCTGCACGTCCACCAGTCCGACTACCAATCCTCCTGCGCCACCGTCGTCCTGCTCGATTGCTCGCACTCCATGATCCTCTACGGCGAAGACCGCTTCACGCCCGCAAAGCGCGTCGCCATGGCCCTCTCGCACCTCATCCGAACGCAGTTCCCGGGCGACACGCTCAATCTAGTCCTCTTCCACGATTCGGCCGAAGAGGTCCCCGTCTCGCAACTCTCCCGCGTCAAGGTAGGCCCCCACTACACCAACACCCGCGAAGGTCTTCGCATGGCACAGCGCATCCTCGCCCGCCAGAACAAGGACATGAAGCAGATCGTAATGATCACCGACGGCAAGCCGTCCGCGCTCACACTGCCCGACGGCCGCATCTACAAAAACGCCTTCGGCCTCGACCCACTCGTCATTTCAGAGACCCTCGAAGAGGTTGCCCGTTGCAAGCGCTCCAACATCATGATCAACACATTCATGCTCGCCAGCGACTTCTCTCTCATGCAGTTCGTACAAAAAGTCTCCGCCATGTGCCGCGGCAAAGCCTACTTCACTACCCCGCAGACATTAGGTAACTATCTGCTCATGGACTTCATGTCCCGCCGCATGAAAACTATTCACTGAATCGAGCGGACCTTTCAGAACCGCGCTTTCACTTTACTGGAGAAGAGCTAAGGCTTGGTCTCGCCCTCTTTGTCCTTATCCTTGTCCTTGTGCCTTAGATCCAGTCCAAACTTCGGCGCAGACTTCGTCCCACTTATCTTCACCGGAATCTCTGCCCCCGCGCCGTTCTTCTTGAAGAACGGATCGACCGGCTTCAGCAGGATTGACTTCCACTTCGAAACCACCATCTGCGATACCTTCGCATCTGTCCGCACCTTCCCATCAAACTCGAACCGGTCTCCATCCAGCGAATACTCTCCAGTCAGCGCCACTGTCGCCCCGGGCAGCGAGTAGTCCAGCCTGCTGAAACTTAACTTGCGGCCCCCCAGCACGAACTGCCCCACCATCTGCGAGTGCACGTCCTCTGCACCCGGCTTTGCATCTTTCGGATCACCCTGCGCCCGCAGACTCAGCATGTCCACCTTGTCCTGCACATCGGCGTTGGTGAAGTGGATCTGGCGCAACTTGAAACCACCCTTCAATCCAATCTTCCGCGTCACACTCTCCTTTCCCGGCGGAATATGCAGCTTCGTCTTCATCGCCAGGCGCCCCGTCATCACCACGGGAGTCGTCTTCACCCCCAGTTGTAGAAAGTTCTGTATCCGCCCATTCGGCACCGTCACATCGAGATCGATAATATGTCCCTTCCCTTTCAAATTAATCACCGCACCATTGCACGAAAAATCCGACTCGCCCAGCCGCGCATCCACCGGCTCCAGATACGTGTCTCCATTCGTCCCATCCACAATTGCATGGAACTTCGTATGCAGCGGCATCGCGTGGTTCGCCGTATCCAACGAGAAGTCCGGCGTCTCCGTCGTCCCATCCACAACAATGTTGTCAAGCTGCCCCGTAAAATCGCCCACCGACGACAGTATTCCTGCAAGCCCACTGATCGTGTTCAGGTCGGCATTATCAAATGTGTAATGCCCCGTTACGGTCGAATCCCCAGGGCTCTCCAGATTCCAGGGCCCGAACGTACCCTTCGCATGAATGTCGCCCTTCGGCCTCGAATTCACTAGCGTCGCGTCATAATCCCAGGGCTTGGTTGGACCAACATCCCGCAACACAATGTGGCTTAGCTCAAACTCCTGCGGCTCTTTGTTCGGCTTCAACGTTCCAATCACAAGCTGTGAATCATCACACACAATCTGATCCACGACGATCTTGATCTGCCCGATGTGCCGTTGTCCCTTGGGTGCCTGCGCGCGCATCTCGCGCGGCGGAATATGGATCGCCATTCCCGACACATGCACAGTCCCGACGTGCATCGGCTTCGCAAACAACCCCGTCCAATCGGCGTGAAACGAAAAATGACCAAGTGCAATCAGCGGCTCCGTAGCTCCAGCCGCTACCACCTCGTCCTCCGGGAAGATCCGCAGTCCACTCCCTGAGACCTCAAGCCCCTTCACCAGCGAAACGTCAAATCCATCCAGCTCCACCTTGCTGTTGAACCGCGTACTGAGCGTCTCAATCACGCGCCCTTTCAAAATTGGCGCTGCCCGACGCACCATTACCTCGCCGATCACACCGAGAACCACCACCACCATCAGCAAGGAAGCAGCAACCCACACCCACACCCGGCGTCGCCGTGAAACACCCGGGCGATCTGCTCGTTCCTCTTTGGTTTCATCCAAATTCTTCACCGGTACTTTTGATGCGAAAACGAAAGCTCTCGTTTCCCCTCAATTTACCGGTAAGTCAGCAATGCTTCGCCCATCGTGATAAACCGCAAAGATCTTCTGCGTATTGTGAATGTCCACCAGTGGGTCGGCATCCAGTATCAGCAAATCAGCACGCTTCCCGGCCGCGACGGTTCCACGATCGGTCAAATGCAGCAGCTTCGCATTGTCTCCCGTCGCCGTGGTGATAGCCTGCATCGGCGTCAGCCCAGCCTGAACCATCAACTCCAATTCATGATGTTCCGCAAACCCTGGAATCCTTCCAGGCAGCGCACCGGAGTCTGTGCCGAACCCGACACTCACCCCTGCATCAAACAGCTTCTTCAAATTCTGTTGACCAACAGCAAAGTCCTTCCTGTGCTGCTCAGTCTGCGGGTCCTGATTCACCTTCTCGGCATATCCCGGCGCATCAAACTTTGCCATCAGCTTCGGACCGGCTGCCTGCTGAAAAAACGCTGACTGCATAAACTCCGGCCGACCCGCGTAGACAAAAAACGATTCATCCACCGTGAATGTCGGAACATACCAAACCTTGTGCTGCTTCATCGACTGGATAAACGCATCATCCACCACCTGGTCTCTCACTGAGTGCGCCAGTACATCCACATCATCCGCCACCAGTTGCGTTGCGTCTTCGAGCGCATACTCATGCGCCGCCACCCGAAGCTTCTGCTTGTGGGCCTCATCGATCACGGCCTTGTAAATCTCAGGCGTCATCTCCGGCATCGAGCCATGGCCCTTGTCCACCCAGATCTTCACCATGTCGGCATGACGCGCCGCCAGCTCGTCAACATCCTTGCGAGCCTCAGCCACAGTAGCCGGCCGATAGATCTGGTCCGCCGCCGCCGGCAGCCCCGGCGCACCGCCCGGCACGCCAATCCCTCGTCCAGCTGTAAAGATCGTCGCCCCGTCTAACTTTCCCTCCTTCTGTTCCTTCTTCAGCTCATAGACCAGATCGCGATTCACTCCAAGCGACATGATCGTCGTCACGCCGTAGCGCTCAAATTGCTTCAACTGGGCCGAAACATTCTCCCGCGTATATCCTGTCGCCGAAGGTTCCGCATCGTCCACAATGAGCCCGAGGTGAGAGTGCGCGCTGATCAACCCCGGCATCACCGTCTTCCCCGATAACTCCCTCACCTGCGCACCCGGCGGCACAACCATCGTCTCGCCAACCTTTTCAATCCGTCCATCTCGCAATAGCAATGAAACGTGCTCCCGCGCCGGCGCCCCAGTCCCATCGATCAACCGCACGCCACGTAACAACACAACCTGCTGCTGCGCCCGGGTCCTCTGCGTGGCCACCAGACCGCCGATGACAAACAGAGCGAGCATTACCAAATTCGATCGCAATGATGAAAACGATGAAAAGGACATGGCACAACTCCTTCCTCTTGGACGCAGAATCATTCTGGAAGTAGCGAACAGCAACCGGGCCCAGCTCAATAATGCCGAACTACATTCGAGATTTCGCCTGCCGCTCTCGCCACAGCCGGTAGAGCCCCCAGGCCGCAACCGAGCAGTTGTCCACGATCGTTCCATCTACGATCATCTCTTCAAACTCTGCAACACCAACGCGCCGCACGATCAGGTCACTCTCTTCAACATCGGGATCGGACTCTCCCATGGTCAGACCCTCGGCAAGAAACACATGGTGCCTCTGGTTCATCACCCCGTACGCAATCTGCAAAGTCGACAGGTGCGTCATCCGCTCCGCCGTCAACCCCGTCTCTTCCTTCAACTCCCCCCGAGCCATCTCCTCCGGCACTACCTCCGCCGTCTCCCACCCGCCCTGCGGAAGCTCCCAATGTCGCGCACCCACCGTATATCGAAACTGCTCGATCAGATAAACAAACTCACCCTCCGCCGTCACGTCCAGCGGAATAATAATCGAAGCCGGATCTTTATCGACCACCCCATAGATCCCACGCTGTCCATTCTCCCGTTCAATCACATCCTCACGAACGCTCGTCCACGGATTTCGGTAGACCTCCCGGCTGCTGATCGTCTTGATCGTCACAACTCCCCCGTCAAACGCATCACTCCGGGACCGAGAACTCCAGATGCGAAGGATACTTCTCCGACCCATAGATCGTCTGCGTCGCCGCCTTGTACGCACTCGCCGGCGCCGTCATGATATTCGGCACAAACGTCTGCGGATTCCGGTCATACAGCGGGAACCAGCTGGACTGCACCTCTACCATGATCTTGTGTCCCTTCAAAAACGTGTGGTCCGCGCCGTGAAGGCTCCACTGGAACTCCGTCACCTTCCCCGGCGTCAACGCCTCCGGCTTCTCGAAGCTCTTCACATACCGCCCACGAAAGATCTCATCCACAATCATCAACTGATATCCCGCCATCGGCCCAGGCGCATCGTCCGGATACACATCGATCAGCTTCACCACCCAGTCCGCATCCGAGCCCGTCGTCGCCGCAAAGATGTCCGCCATCACGTCCCCCGTCACCGTTACATCCTTGTCCAGCACCGACGTCGAAAAATTAGCCAGGTCCTTCCGCGAGCTCACAAACCGCTGGTCTTCCACCAGCCACGTCCGCCACTTCGACCCGTCCCCGTACGTCGGCTGAATCGGCCTCGCCCGATAAGGAACGGGATTCGCCGGATCAGCAACATACGAGCCCGCGACCTCGCCGTTCTTCGGCTCAGCAAAACTCAGTCCCTCGCCCTTCGTCAGGTAAAGCTTCTCTTCATGGAACCCGGCCTTCGGCGGCCAGGCATCATACCGCTCCCACTGGTTCACGCCCGTGCGAAAGCTCGCCGTATTTTTCAACTCGAAACCCGCGCGGTCCTTCAAATACTTCTCAAAAAACGGCGCCTCGATTGTCTTCCGGTACTGCTCCCCCGCGTCCACCCCAAAATTGATCGCCCCCAAACTCAGCGTCCGCCGGTTCCACCCACCATGATTCCACGGCCCCAGCACGAGAAACACATCATTGTCCTTGTCATGCGGCTCGAGTGCTGCATACTCCGCCTGCGTCCCCCACATATCCTCCTGGTCCCACCAACCGCCAACCTCCAGCGTCGGCACTTCAACCTTCGTCAGGTGCTTCTCCACTGCCATGTCCTGCCAGAACTTCGTATAAGCCGGCTGCGTCAAAAACACCTTCGCCGTCGGCAGGTTCTCCATCTTCGCCGCCTGTGTCGCGCCGGCAAAGTTCACATTGCGCAGAAAGAAATCGTACATATCTTCCTTGTTCTGTACCCGCACATCGGTCTTCTGTCCCTCAAGCTGCTGTACATAGTCGAAGCCATACGTCTCGCGAAACGCGCCGTTGTGGAAAAAATCGTCTCCCAGCCACACATTCGTCATGGGTGCCTGCGGCGAGATCGCCTTCACCGCCGAATGGGCATCAATCCCTGCCGAGATCGCCAGAAAACCCGGATAAGAAACCCCAAACACACCCACTTTCCCGCTGTTGTTCGGAACGTTCTTCAGCAGCCAATCGATCGTGTCGCGCGTGTCCGTCGTCTCGTCTACATCGTTCTTCGTCGTATGTGCGACAATCGCGCGGGTCATCACAAACTGACCTTCCGACTCATATCGCCCGCGAATATCGCCAAAGACAAAGATGTACCCGCTCGCCGCAAGCTCAGGCTTCGAGATATTCACGCTTTTCGACGAGTTGTTGGCAGTACCATACGGCGTTCGCTCCATCAAAAACGGCAGCGGGCTCCCTGCACTCTCCGACCCCACCGGCCGCAGAATCACTACATGTAGCTTCACCCCATCGCGCATCGGCACCATCGCCTCGCTGCGCGTGTACTCCTTCGAGCCAACCTTCTGGGGCGCCTCCTGCGCTCGCGACGCAACAACCGTGACCACTAGACCAACGGAAAGAGCCATCCTGCAGCGGCGGAGAACCTTCATGGATCGCGTACCTCTGGATGAAGTCAAAATGAATGGAAATCTCGAAAGACTTGAAGCTTAAATCTATATCCTCGGTCGGGTCATCAAGCGAAGCATTCTTAGAGTCGTCGCAAAGAGAAGTCCGATCGTCCATCAAACCCGAGTAGCTATCCCAGCGCAACCGGCTCCGTCGGTATCGGACTCGCGTCGCACTTCCAGCCCTCTCGACCATGAGTACCATCGCAAAACGGTCGCTTCGACGACATGCCGCAACGGCAAAGCGAGATCGCCGGCTTCCCCGTCAAATCCCACTCCTGTCCATTCACATCCACAAGGGAGATTGGACCCTCAACCCGGAACGGCCCATTCGGGCGAACCGTAATCTTGACTGCAGCGGCTTGGGCCGGCTCTACCGACACAACATTCAAAACTTCGTCAGACATAAAACTCCCTTGGTCTTCAAACGCCGGAGACCTCTTCAGATAAAGCAAGAATAGCAAACGTTTGAATCTACCTGGGCAATGCCTCAAACCACATCCAGTTCAATCTCGTCGATGTAGCACCATCCCCAACTCTCACCTGGCTCGATCGAACGCATAATCGGGTGATTCGTCGTATGAAAATGCTTCGTCGCATGCTTGTGCTGCGAAGAATCACAGCAGCCCACATGCCCGCACTCCAGACACATCCGCAGATGGACCCACGTGCTGCCAATCTTCAAGCATTCCTCGCAGCCCTTGGCCGAAGGCTTCACCTTATGTATATGGTCGAGATGCGTACAGTCCATGTGACACCTTCCCTCAACCTCGATTCTATCTCCCCATCCGGCCGCTGCCTTGCCTTTCTTGGTGTCATCGCGAAGGGATCAGCCGTTGCTCAAGCCAAGACCCACACCCAACTAATCCCCCTGGCACTCCGAGATTCCATACTCCTTCAGCTTCCGGTACAGCGTCGTCTTCCCAATCCCCAACAGCTTGGCCGCCTTCAGCTTATCGCCCTTCAACTGTCGTATCGTCCCCAGAATCGCATGCTTCTCCATCTCCGCGATCGACACAATCTCCCCTCCGCCCAAACTCGCAGCCTCCGTCCGCTTCGGCACATCGTCCTCCGTGCGAACCGCCGGCTCATGCTGCAGCCGGAAGTTCTGCAACTGCGTTGGCAGGTCACCCATATGCACCACCGGCCCTGATGACAACGCACACGCACGCTCAATCGCATTCTCAAGCTCCCGGACATTCCCCGGCCAGTCGTACTCTGTCATCACCCGCAGCGTCGAGTCAGAAAAGGTCCTGACCACCGCCGTCTCCCGCTCCATCCGCTCCAGAAAGTGTATCGCCAGCAGCGCAATATCCTCCCGCCGGTTCCTCAGCGGCGGAATACGCAGATTCACTACATTCAACCGGAAGTAAAGGTCCTTGCGAAACCGTCCATGCTCCACCATCCCCGCCAGATCGCGGTTCGTTGCCGCCAGCACTCGCGCGGAGATAGGCCGCGCCACCGTCGAACCCACTGGACGCACCTCCTTCTCCTGCAGCGCCCGCAGCAGCTTCGCCTGCAGATCGAACGGCAGCTCGCCTATCTCATCCAGGAACACCGTCCCACCCTGGCCGAAGCCAGCAGCCCCTCCTTCGCGCGATCCGCTCCGGTAAATGCCCCCTTCACATGCCCAAACAATTCACTCTCAATCAACGTCGGCACCAGCGATCCGCAGTCCACGGTCACAAACGGCTTCGCCTTATTTGGCCCATTTTGAAGTGAATCGACCGCGCCACCAGCTCCTTTTTCATTTAGCTCGCCCAGAATCAGGACCGGATGCGTCGAATAAGCCACCTTCGACAGGATCCGGTAAAGCTTTTCCATCTCGGGCGACTGCCAGGCCAGCCACCATCCCTGCCTGCGTCCGTAGCTTCTCGCGCAGCAGACGGCTCTGCACATCCAGCTCAAGCTGTCGTGCCGTCCGCTCCAGCACAGTCGTCAGCTCCTCCAGGGCAAATGGCTCCGTCAAATAATCTCCGGCGCCGATCGGCATCGCCTCTACAGCCGACGCCACCGTCGCAAACGCCGTCATCACAATCACCGCCGTATCCGGATGCAGTGCCTTCACCTGCTCCAGCAATGGCAGCCCACCACCGCCC
>CAVRHK010000046.1:0-91028 GCA_963720955.1 uncultured Acidobacteriaceae bacterium
GCGTAGAAGCCCTACTCCGCCGCTGACCCAACGCCGAAACCCATCTTGCGATAGGTCGACAAGATTGTCGACGAGTTGCCGACTATCGAGACTAGGTAAGCGAGCACCGCGTCTCCCAGCGCTAGTCCTCTGATTTGTAACAGTGTTGTATCGAATCCGAAATGTTCCGCAACAAGGAGGCACTGGTCCTCCCTGCCACGGAGCAGACTACGCCTGCACCACAGGCTTTGCGGCCAATACGCCGTTGAAGCTGTTACGGTACTGCAGGAAGACCAGCACCCACAGCACGCAAGCCACCAGCGCCGGACCGATGCCCGGCGAAAGCGTAACGTGAAAGGCAAGTATGTTGTATAACTCCGCCGCAAGTACCGTGAGCGCCAGCGGCACAAAGAAGCCTGAAAGCAACAGCAGGCCGCCAATCAACTGCGCGGCAAAGAAGAACGCAGCAAAATGCGACGCGCTGATGGCGACAAAGAACTGTATCGCAAGCGGATTCGACGGCGGTGGCTGGTGAATGAAGTTGAGAAATCCGTTCAGGCCAAAGACCGTAAACATCACTCCCAGCAGATAACGCGCAATGACGGAAGCAATCTTCATGTGTCGTCTCTCCCTTAGATCGCCTGCGCTTGCGTTTGCACGGCCTGAAGGTGTGGCGCTAGAAACGCGTCTCGGTCCTGCCCGTAGTTGAGTGCCGCGGTTCCGCCTGTCGTAAGGAAGGTCGCATCGGTCACACCGAGGAAGCCAAAGACCGACCGCAGGTAGGGCTCGACAAAGTTGAAAGAGGCCATCTGCGTCTGCGCATCATAGATCCCGCCGGTCGCGATGATGAACGTCGCCTTTTTACCCGTGAGCAGACCTTTCGGTGTTCCATCCGCATAAGAAAAAGCCTTGCCCACGCGGGCGATCTGGTCGATCCAGAGCTTCAGTACCGAGGGCACACCGAAGTTATGCATCGGCACGCCGAACACATACTCATCCGCATGCTCCAGTTCGGCGAACAACGTGTCCGAAAGCGCAAGCAGTTCCTTCTGTTGCGGAGTGCGCGCCTCTTCCGGCGTGTAGGCAGCACCCACCCAATCACCAGTGACAGGTGAGATCACGGTTGCGTTAAGGTCGCGGTCGACGACCGTTCCATTCGGGTGTGAAGATTTCCATTGAGTAACGAACGCATCGGTAAGCTGACGCGAGACGGATCGCCCATACAGGGGGCTCGAGTTGATGTGAAGAAGTGTGGACATGACAGTAAAACCTCCTATACGACAGTTGATGTCTAATAGACATTTGTCGATTCAAATAAATCGACAAATGTCGTTTAAGCATCTATTGCTGTAGAAGGTCTATGCTGAGAGGAGCAATGGCAGAGACAGTCCAACTCGGCGGCATTACGGAAACCACGGATCCGCGCATCCTTCGCAGCCGTCAGATGTTGATGGAATCTTTATTCAGGTTGTTGACCCGCAAGGAGTTCGACGACATTTCCATTCAGGAGATCGCCGATGAAGCTACCCTGAATCGGGCTACCTTTTATCTCCATTACCCCGACAAGAACGCCCTGCTGCAGGCTATGACAGCCACTCGCTTCCGCGACCTTATCGCGCGACGTGGCCTTTCCTTTACGGACTGCGATGGGGCCCTGCGCGCCATTGCGCTAGGCGTCTGCGATTATCTCGCCGAGACGACGGGCTGCCCTGGTCAGCTGGCCAAGATGCCCCTCGAAGGCTCCATCATCGCGGCCGTGGAAGACATATTTCAGGAAGGTGCAGCGCACCACGCAATAGTACCCGGCACCGATCCCAAACTGCTTGCGACCACGGCAGCCTGGGCAATCTTCGGCGCCGCGCGAAGGTGGTACCAGACTCCCGACCGTATTCCCGCCGAGGAAATGGCTGCCAAGATTGAAGCGATGGTGAAACCGATCTTCCTTAGTGCTTCAAAGTAAGGTTTGTGCGTCTATTTGATGAAACCTGCAGAAAACACCTTCCGAGAGTTCCCTTTTCTTCCGCACTTGCATTTTTCCTTTGCCAGTTTCAGCCCAAAAATCGCATGTCAAGCCCCAAAACCACCTAACTAATTGACCGCAATCAAGTTACAGTTGGCGTATTAGTTAGGTTCAAAGATCTATACTGGATATATAGATCCAAAAAAGTCCCGCCATCAGACGGGGCTTTTTGCATTCAAGACTGCTAACCCGTTTGGATGCAGTATTTTGGACGCAACCCTTTTGTTATGAATATTTTGCAGATCAATACACGCCGTAAATCATTGATTATAAGCAGTTTACGCGCGGGCAATGGGGGGGGACCCACCCCGCTCAACCCACAGGCGAAAACCGCAACTCCAAACCCTTGGGACCCACCTTCACCGCCAGCCCCTCCAGGGACCCCACAATCCAATCTGCGCCATTCAGCTCCGCCGCCGAGTGCGTTCCCAACACCCCGAGCACGCGGCTCCCAGCAGCCTTGCCAGCGCCCACACCCGACGGAGCGTCCTCCACCACCAAACACTCCTCCGGCCTAAGCTCCAACAGCTCCGCCCCGCGTCGGTACGGCTCAGGATCCGGCTTGCCTCGCTCCACATCGTCCGCACTGATAATCCGCTCCGGTACCGGCAACCCTGCCGCCTTCAGCCGGGCCAAAAGCAGCCGTCGCGTCGAGGAGGTCACAATCGCCCACCGCTCCAGCGGCAGCCCTGCAAGCAGCGTCGTTACCCCAGGAAGCACCTGCAGGTCGCCGACGTCCTCTACCTCCATCTCCTCAATCGCCCGCAACCCCACCTGAGGATCGATGTCCGGCCGCAGCGACTTAACAATATCAATCGCTCGCACCCCATGCGGCACCTCATACTCGTCCGCATTCGGCACCCCATACATCTTTGCCCAACGCCGCCAGCAACGCCGCACCGACCCAATGGAGCTGAGCAGCACCCCATCCATATCGAACAGGATCCCCTGGGCAGTCACCAAAACTGGCTCGTTCAACCACCGCTCCCCTGCAGCACAAAATCCTGAGCCGCTGCCAGCACCCGTGCCACCGACTCCGTCGAGCAACTCTCGCAATAAACCCTCAGCAAAGGCTCCGTCCCCGAAGCGCGCAACAGCAACCACGTCTCCGCAGCATTCGGTTTGCCAACGCAGTCGCGATTGTCGAGAAAAAATTTGATTCCATCCAACGTCTCGACCCGCAGCACCTTCATCCCTGCAATCTCAGCGACGCCCGCCTTCGCTCGCGCAATCGCCGACTGTTTCACCGCATCATCAATATGCATATCGACGCGTCCGTATTGGTGCTCTCCGAACTCCTCCTGCAGCGAAGCAACCAGCTGGCCAAGCGTCTTCTTCTCATCGGCCATCACGTTCGCCAGCAACAGAGAGTTCAACAATCCATCGCGCTCCGGCAGATGCTTACTGATTCCAACGCCGCCCGACTCCTCGCCGCCGATCAGAATCTCCTGCGCCAGCATCAGATCCACAACATACTTGAAGCCGATCCCGTGTTCATGCAGCCGTCGTCCATATTTAGCTGCGATCCGATCCACCATCTTCGTCGTATTGAACGCGCGTGTTACATCGCCGGACCACTTCTTCCGCTCCAGCAGCCACTTCGCCAGAATCGCCAGGATCTTGTGCGCATCGACAACGTTGCCATGCTCATCCACCGCACCGATCCGATCCGCATCGCCATCGGTAATCAGCCCCGCATCGCACTTCTCCGCCACGACAGCAACCTGCGTCGCCTTGATATGTGGCAGAATCGGCTCGGGATTGATTCCCGGAAACGCAGGATTGATCTCACTCCGCATCTCCACAAAGGGAATTCCCGCCTTAGTGAAGATGCCGGCAATCACGCCGCGGCCCGCGCCGTACATGCAGTCGATCAGGAACTTATATCCCGACGCGCGAATCGCATCTAGATCGACGAAGCGCGCAATCGCCGCGTTGTACTCCGGATTGAAGTCCACCACCTCAATCACAGCCGGCTTCGCAGCTAACGCCAACGGCTCACCCAGAAAGCCTTCGATCGCAGTCATGATCGACGGCTTACCCGATCCGCCATAAGTAGCCTTGTACTTCACACCGTTCCACTCCGCAGGATTATGGCTCGACGTGATCATCACGCCACCCGCCGCCTTCCGCTCCCGGACCGCGAATGAGAGCGCAGGCGTCGGGGTGATCTCCGCAGCCATGGCGACCGGAATACCGGCAGACGCCAGCACTTCAGCGACAACCTTCGCAAAAGAATGCGATCCAAATCGCGTGTCGTAAGCAATACAAACACCCGCGGCCGGATTCTCGTTTGCCAAAACATAATTCGCAATCGCAGCCGCAGCAACGCGAACATTCGCATAGGTAAAATCATCCGCGATGATGCCGCGCCAGCCATCCGTGCCAAACTTTACTACTGTCGTCTCCGCCATATCCTCTCGTTTTTCAACTCTCAGATCAGATCGTCTCGTCCCGCGTTCTTCAGTTCCGCGACCACTTTCCCTACGTCTTGCGAACGCTCGCGAGTCGTAATCAGCAAAGCGTCCTTGGTCTGGACCACAACAAGATTGCTGACACCCACCAAAGCAATCACCTTGCCAGGCGCATGAACATAGTTGCCGGTCGAATCGATGGAGATGCAAAGCGGATCTTCGCCATCAAACACATTCGCAATGGAAACCCTCTCCGGAGGACAATCCGCTGCATGTTCATGCAAAGCAGACCAGCAACCCAGATCGTTCCACTCAAAGTCGCCCGGCAAGCAATAGATCTCCGCGCCCGCTTCGCCCTTGGCCGAACGGGGCTCGAGCACAGCATAGTCAATGCTGATGTTGTCGCACTGCGGATAAACCTCGGCAAAGACTCGATCGAACTCTGCCTTCGAAGTCCTGTGGGCTTCGGCGATCCGTTCCAGCAGCGGAGCCATCGCCGGACAGTGCTCACGAATAGCGTTAGCAAGTGTTCGCGCACTCCAAAGGAAGATTCCGCCATTCCACGCATAGTTACCCGAGGCGACGAATTGCTCCGCCAGAGCAGCGTTGGGCTTCTCCGTAAACCGCTTCACTCGCCGAACCGCGATCCTGCCATTTGGCACCTGGGAAGACTCGGCCTTCGCGCCTAGCTCGATGTAACCGTAACCAGTCTCTGCTCGCGTAGGAGGAACGCCAAGAACAACGATCTTGTCTCCGCTTGCCGCAAGGGCAATGCCCGCACGAATGACCTCGGCAAAGCGCTCAAGGTTCTTCACTACATGATCGGACGGGAAAATACCGATCACCGTCTCGGGCTCGGTCTTCTCCAACAGGAACGCCGCCAGGGCACAAGCCGGAGCAGTGTTCCTCGCTGCTGGTTCGCTCAGAATATGTTCGCGTGGAACTTCAGGAAGCTGTTCTGCAATCAGTTCGTCGAGGAGACTGTTGGTAATGACCCACACATCCGCGGGATCGGCAACCGGAGTCAACCGTTCCACCGTCTGCTGAATCATGGTGCGATCGCCATCGAGGGCCAGAACCTGCTTCGCCCGCGCCTTCCGGCTTCGAGGCCAGAAACGTGTCCCACTTCCACCTGCAAGAATCACCGGAACGAACTTCTGCTCCGTTTTACCGCCTTCAATCGGCATAAATCTCCATCTCAAGGGAAAGACCGCACCGAAATGCGGCCCATCTAGAAGACCAAGAACTAACCCAGCGTTGCGAAGTAGTCCCGTATCCGTTTTACGCCCTCGTCGACGACGTCGTGTGAGACCGCATAGGACAACCGAATATGTTCTGCGGTTCCGAATGCCTCACCCGGAACCACGACAACATGTGCCTCACTCAACAGCTTTGCCGCCAGATCGGACGCCGACTTGATACCGCCCTTGCCGATAAACTTGCTCACATTGGGGTACACGTAAAAGGCGCCCTGCGGCACAGTACAAGTAAGTCCAGGGATCGTCTTGAAGCCCTCCAGCACCTGATCACGCAACTTGATATAGTCAGCGCGAAACTCCGTAACGCACTCCTGCGATCCGGTGAGCGCAGCGATCGACGCACGTTGAACCATACTCGCGGTGTTCGATGTACTCTGCGACTGGAGCTTGCTCATGGCGGCGATGATTGGCTTTGGACCCAGCGCAAACCCTGCTCTCCAACCAGTCATTGCGTACGTCTTCGAGAGCGACCCGAGCACAATGATGTGCTCCTTGCAGTCGGTAAAAGAGCCACCACTGACGATCTCACCGGTAAAGTTGAGATAGACGTAGCACTCATCGAGCAGCACATAGATGCCATTCTTGTGGGCGAGCCGAACAATGGCCTCCAGATCCTCCGGAGCCACCACGGCGCCGGATGGATTCGACGGCGTATTTAAAATGATGGCCTTAGTCTTCGGCGTGATCGCCTCTTCAATCATTTTCGCCCTGATGCGAAAGTTTTTCTCCTCTTCGCCCTCGACCAGAACGACCTTGCCCCCTGCGTACTGGATGATGTCCTTGAACGACACCCAGTAAGGCACTGGAAGGATCACCTCATCACCGTGATCGACCAGCACCTGGATTGCATTGAACAGCGCCAGCTTGCCGCCAGTGGTGAAGACGCACTCGTCGGGAGTGTAGTTCGAACCAAAGTCACAGGCATGCCGATCCACGACTGCCTTACGCACTTCGGGCACACCGGCCACATTGGTGTAACGAGTGAAATTCTTTTCGATCGCCTCAATGGCAGCATCCTTGATGTGCCGTGGAGTCGAAAAGTGGGGCTCACCCGCGCCGAAGTCCGACAGATTCACGCCCTCGGACTTCAGCTTGAGCGCCGCCGCCGTGATCGCCATGGTTGCCGAGACTTCGATACGTCCGATACGATCCGCAAATATCTTCGTTGCAGTTGCTGTCGTCATATCTCTAGTTTGTCAGATTTGGCCAGCGAGATAAAGCCGGGCAACCGGAAGTCACCCTAAAGCCGGTTCGGCACCTTGGCTTTCAACCGCTCGACGACCAGCGGAGGAACCAGTGCCGTGACGTCGCCGCCGAGCTGGAAAACGCCTTTGATGAGCCTCGAACTGACGTAGGTGTACTTCTCGGCGGGCATCATAAACAGTGTTTCGAGCTCGGGATCGAGCTTTCGGTTCATCATCGCCATCTGAAACTCGTACTCGTAGTCGCTTATCGCTCGAATACCGCGCAGGACGGCCTTGGCCCCCTGTTCCCGAGCAAAATCCACGAGAAGGCCATTAAAAGTGGTCACGGAGACGTTTCCGAAGCCGCGGGTAGCCTCGAAGAGCATCTCTTCGCGCTCAGGAACGGTGAACAGCGGCGTCCCCTTTTCGGAGTTGCGGAGGATCGCGACCACCAACTCATCCACGATCTTCGCCCCTCGTGCAATCAGGTCAAGATGCCCGTTGGTGAGCGGGTCGAAGGTCCCTGGATAGATCGCTTTGACGGTATGCATGCACCAAAAGCATACCTCCTTTGGCCGAGGATGAAATAAATCCGTGAATTCCTGTAGTCTTGCGGGCAATCCTCGCGTCTCTCTAAACAGTTGAAGTCGCACCCTCCGGGAGTCTTGCTTCACGTTTAACTATGGCCTCACGCGCTATCACCTCCGACAGTCATTCCGTGACGCAGCAGGCGTCTGCGACGCCTCTCGATGACATGGCTTCTGTCGTCGCGACTTACGAGCAAAGGATCTTTCGCTTCCACCTGATCTCCGTCCGCGACCGCGACGTCGCTCAGACGTTGACCCAGGACACCTTCGTTCGGGCATGGGCCGCTCGAGGTAGCTTTCGGGGGGACTGCTCGATCTCGACATGGCTGATGAGGATCGCCCTGAATCTGATTCGCGACCACACTCGCACCGACCGTTTTCGCTTCTGGAAGCGGGTCTCGGAAACCGCAGTCGATGTATCCGATATCTCGTCGCACGTCCCACATCGCGACAGCTCGCTCGAGTCGCGCCTCATCGCGAGCGAACAGATGGCACTCGTATGGGATAGCGTGGCACAACTCTCCGATCGGCAGCGAAGTGTTTTTCTTCTTCGCTTTATGGAGGAGCTTGAGCTATCTGAAATTGCCAATATCACCGGTCTGCCCATCAGTACGGTCAAGACCCATCTTTACCGAGCCCTCGCCACTATTCGGGCTCGTCATAACGCCACTCATAAGGACCCCCTATGACTATCCACCTCACTCACGAGCAACTCTGCGACCTGATTCTCGCCGACTCGTCACTCTCGATTGACGGTGAATCCTGCAATGCCTCCTGGGGCAAGTCCGACGTCGTTCAGGCGCACCTACTGGCGTGCCCGGTTTGCTCTGCGGAGCTGAGAAGTCTGCGCGATTCGCTCTCCCACTTTCGCAACGCGTCGATTTCCTATGCGCGACAAGAGTTTGCACAAAGTTACGCGCGTCAGTCCTCAATTGCGCCTCCACACAGCTATCTTTCGCAACCTCTTTATTGGACAGCCGCTGGAGTCATATTTATTGCCGCTTTGTTCCCGCTCAGCATGCACAAACAACGCCCGGCTTCCTTGACGACCGCAACGACCACTTCCTCGTCACCGCGGACGAACGAGTCAGACGAGGCGCTCCTCGCAGACATCGATCAGAAGCTCTCGGCAGATGTTCCCTCCCCGATGGCACCACTCGCCGACCCTACCGCCGGAACGATCGCGACGACATCCAGCTCAGATCAAAGGACCAACTAATATGCGACTGAAATCTCTACTCTCACTCTTCTTCTTTGCAGCTCTCTCAGGAGCTTCCATCATCGCCCAGCAGCCTGATGGCGGTCCCCCGCCCATGGGAGCCGGACCGCATGCCGGAAAGATGGAACAGGGACGCGGCGGGTGGGGCGAGGGCATGCGCACTGGCCTTCGCATCGGACCGCCCGGCATGTGGTGGCACAATCCCGACCTCATCCAGAAACTGACCCTGACTCCCGACCAACAGAAGCGTATGGACGACATTCTCCAGCAGAGCCGTCTCCAGCTTATTGACCTGCGCGCCAATGTCGAAAAACAAGAACTGTTGATGGAACCGATGCTGGCCGCTAACCCACCCGACACGAACAAGGTTCTGGCACAGATCGACCACACGGCCCAGGCACGCGCCGAGCTCGAGAAGGCGAACGCCAAGATGCTTCTCGGTATCCGCAATGTACTCACACCCGACCAGTGGACCAAACTTCAGACCGAAGAACGGGACAATCGCCGTACCCGGATGAGACGAGGTGACATGCCGGGCGGTCCTGGCGCACCCGGGGGACCACCAAGCCCAGGTGCTCCAGGCGGCCCCGGCGGCGCTGAGGAGATGTAGCTCACCCTGACGGGAAAAATTCATGGGCACCAGAGTTAGATCTGGTGCCATTTTCTTTTGCTGCCCACTCACTACTGCGAACAGCTTGGGACTTTCGTGAAAATGTTCGTTTTCCATATCGATTCTGACAACAGGTCAGTAAGATGGGGGCGCACCAGACACATTCGAACAGGAGCAATCCATCACGATGGGAAATGAGATCGTTCTGCCCCCGGCCGCCTTCAAAGCTGCTAACCCCGGCCCGCTCGGATTGGCAGGCTTTGGCCTGACCACCGTCGTCCTCAGCTGCGTCAACGCCGGTATCTTGCCACCGAGCGCTGTCGCCGCCGTGGTCCCTCTGGCCTTTGCCTATGGAGGAGTCGCTCAACTCATCGCGGGCGCGCTTGAATTCAAGACCGGCAACACCTTCGGCATGGTGGCTTTTACCTCGTACGGTCTCTTCTGGTGGTGGTTTGCCTTTATGAAGTGGACGGTCGGAGCTGGCTGGCTGCAAACCCCACCCGCATCGGCCGTCGCTGTCACGCTGCTTATGTGGGGAGTGTTTACCTTCTTGCTCTGGATCGTGACCTTCCGCTTGAACAAAGCCGTCTGGAGCATCTTTTTGCTCCTCTGGATCACCTTCTTCTTTCTCGCAGCAGGCGACTTCGGTTATTTCATAGGCACCTGGAACTGTGGCAAGATCGGCGGATACCTGGGTCTTTTGACCGGAATCGATGCCCTTCTGGTCGCTTTCATCGAGGTCCTGAATGCAACCGCAGGCCGAGTCGTTATCGCACTCGGACAGCCCTTCATTCGTAACTGAAAAACAAAGCGCCGACTTCATCAGCCGGCGCTTTTGCAAATTCTAGTTGCTCACTTCCGATCTACTTTTTACCTCGCACAACTTCCTTCGCCTGTGCAGGGCCCTCAGCCGGAACCGGCGGGACGTCAGCCGACGCTACGCCAGCGATCCCAAGCTTCTTTCGCAGCTCCCCATCCACCCGGGCAAAGACGTCCTTGTTCTCCTTCAGGAAGGCACGGACGTTCTCACGACCTTGTCCGATGCGCTCGCCCTGGTAGCTGTACCAGGCACCGCTCTTGTCCACTATGTTGTGCAGTACCGCCAGATCGAGAACATCGCCCTCGCGCGAGATGCCCTCGCCGTAGAGAATGTCGAACTCGGCGTCGCGGAATGGAGCGGCCACCTTGTTCTTGACGATCTTTACCTTCGTGCGTGAACCCACGACCGCGTCGCCGTCCTTCACCGCGCCGATCCGACGAATGTCGATACGGACCGAGGAGTAGAACTTCAACGCTTTCCCGCCGGTCGTCGTCTCAGGATTGCCGAACATAACGCCAATCTTCTCGCGAATCTGGTTGATGAAGATAAGGCAGGTGCGCGACTTCGAAACCGTTCCCGTCAGTTTCCGCAGCGCCTGGCTCATCAGCCTCGCCTGTAGCCCCATGTGCGAATCGCCCATCTCACCATCGAGTTCGGCCTTTGGCACCAACGCTGCCACCGAGTCCACCACCAATACGTCAATGGCGTTCGAGCGGACCAGCGCCTCGACAATCTCAAGCGCTTGCTCTCCGTAGTCTGGCTGGCTAACCAGCAGATTATCGATGTCTACGCCGAGTTTGGCCGCATACGCAGGATCGAGGGCATGCTCGGCATCCACAAAGGCCGCAAGACCACCAGCCTTTTGCGCCTCTGCAATGATTTGCAGAGTAATCGTCGTCTTACCTGAAGACTCGGGGCCGAAGATCTCGATGACGCGCCCGCGTGGAACCCCACCTACGCCTAGTGCAGCATCGAACGAGATGGAACCGGTGGAAATGACCGAAATCGGCACAACGTCCTTCGAGCCGAGTCGCATGATCGAACCCTTGCCAAACTGCTTTTCCAGCCCGGAAAGAGCCAGTTCTATTGCCTTGCTACGGTCATCTGCCACGTTATATCTCTCCTTGTGTGGGTAAAAAGAGGTGGGTTAAACTTCAATGCGGATTCTAGCATCCAAAACGGGAAAAGCAAATAAAAAGCGAATATACCTATCGCCTTAGTAGATCCACCGGCTCGTTCACATCGTCAATTCTGAAGTAACTGGCCAGGGACGGGTGTTTCTTCGCGACCGCCTGATACATCTCCCAAGCGACCCGGCGGTAGCTGAAATGGCCAGCCACGCCCGAGCGCAATTCTGAGATGTAGAGGGCCTCGGCAAAATCCATCTTGAACATGGAGCGGCAGCGAGTCGCCAAAGGTAAACAATAGTTAGCCGATTCAGCCGCCTCGGGAACACCACTGTCGCGAAGTCGACGATAGACGGCATAGGCATCCTTCATCGCGTCGCCGAAAGAGATTTCGAGACCTGCTTCAGCCAGTGTCGGCTGGCCCGGGCATATCGGCTCGTCGTAGCCGTGGACGTCGGTGTAGGGTTGCAGTAACTGAATACATCGGCGGTGACGATGCATGTCGCGGAACCCCCCGATGTCCATCAGGATGTCGAAACGAAGGTTATGCCCTGCACTAAAGGCCCGTAGAAGTTCGTCGTGACGGCCGCGGTGCTTCGTACCTAGTGCGATTAGCTCGGACCGCTGGGCGGCGTTCAGTGCCGCTACATGGTGGCGTAGTTGGCGGTACGAGTAGTGACAGTGCGGATACAGAAGCGACGTCGCCAGTTCTACCTCAAGCGACTCCACGTCATCCAGAAGATCAACGACCGGTGATGGCTCGATAGGCTGACCATCCATCAGTTCGCCTGCGGCCACAGTCAATTCATTCCGCGACTGGCGCAGATAGTCATTAGGCGTGGCGTATTTCACCAGCGTTGGAGCGGTTTTTACGGGGCGAAGAAGAGCTTCGGCTGCACGTTCGCCGCAGGTTGGATCAACTGAGCCGATCTCATCGCACAAGACCCGGGAAGCGCTGTGTTGCACGTTCCACGCGGGCTCAGTTGCCGCAATGCGAAGCTTTTCGCCCAACTGGCGCACTTCGGCGAAAGGGCTGGTGAGCAGGCGCGACACTTGCGTCTCAAGGGTGCGGGCATTCACGATCTGTCCCAACGAAGTGTTGGTCGCCAGCGGAAGCAGATAGCGCGCCACATCAAAGGCACGGGCCTTGAGTGTGCGCTCGTAAGCCTCGGGCTTCATGGATTCGGGCTGCGGAATCGCGGCCTTCAGAGCCTCCAGCATCCCGGCGCCGATATGGTCGTAGGCTGTGAACAGGGCTTCCACCGCAGCAGTAAAGGTCGGCGTCTCCGAACCGAAGTCAGGCGTGTACCAGCCCGATCGGCGGAAGTTCTGGTAACGCGTCGACCGCTCCTGACCGTCCCAGCGCTGTTCGTCCACCAGTTCAATCGCAGCCAGCAGGCTGAGCCGTTCGATGGCGAAGGGAATATGCGCCAGGTCGGCGATCGAACGATGGCCGTATTGAAAGTAAAAGGTGTTCAGGAACTGCTCGGCTCGCTGAGCGCTGATCTCCGCAAGCGACTCCTTCATGGTGAGCGAGGAGCGGGAGTACTTGGCCATCGCATAGGCCAGCACTTCGGGGTCTGCTCCGTGGATCGCGTAGACGTCGGTTTCGGTGGGTTGTCTTTCGTTCGCTGACATGGAACTTCAGGATACGTTATGCGGTTGAGGATGTTTTGTCCTCATGCTTCGTATAATTCGAATGCGTTGTTATTACGGAGGTCCATGAGCATTCTCGCTGGTCGTATCGCATTGGTTACAGGAGCTTCGCAAGGAATTGGGCGCGCATGTGCGCTGGAACTGGCTCGGGCCGGAGCGTCCCTCGCGCTGGCGGCTCGCAACATGGACAAACTCGCCGAGGTCGCCGCCGAGATCGCCGCCATAGGCGGAACTGCGCATCCATTTTCACTGGACGTCTCAAGCGAAGAGTCGATCAAAGACTGCGCCAAAGCGGCAATCGCGCACTTCGGTGCAGTGAATATCCTAGTCAACAACGCCGGAATTACCCGGGACATATTGGCCCTGCGGATGAAACGCAAGGACTGGGACGACGTCCTCACGACGAACCTGACCGGCGCATTTCTGATGACGCAGGCTGTGATGTCCCAGATGGTGAAGGGCCGCTGGGGACGGATCATCAACATCACGTCGGTCGTCGGCGAGACCGGCCAAGCAGGTCAGGCGAACTACGCGGCATCCAAAGCCGGGCTGATAGGGCTGACGAAATCCCTCGCCCGTGAACTGGCGAGCCGGTCGATTACGGTAAATGCGGTAGCGCCGGGATATATCGAAACGGCGATGACGTCGGTGTTGACCGACGAGCAAAAGGCCGCAAACGCTCTGTATATCCCGCTGGGTCGCGTTGGAACCGATGCCGAGGTCGCGCATGCCGTGGCATTTCTGGCCTCCGAGGAAGCCAGCTACATCACCGGGCACACGCTGGATGTAAATGGCGGGATGTTTATGGGATAACGCCCTGCCAACGATAAGTTACTGCTAGTCGCATTGTAGCAAGGTTACGTCAGTTCCCTTGCTACAAGCGGCGTCTCGTTATAGGATTCGCAGACGTACCACAAGGTCGATCTTCTGAACCCGTCAGCGCCCCATGGGTGGCCTTCGCAAAGCAACAAGGGTAAAGATGAAGTTGGGCCCAGTCTTATTTGAATTGGTGTTGCCCGAAGAAAATCGAATTGACGACTCGCACTTAATCTTTTCAGGAAGACGTGTCCGCACGTTCTTAAGGAAGCCCCGGCCTTTTTGAATCAAGCTGACCGAAGAGTCAGTGAAATCGCCAGCTGAGGTGATCCTATCGCGCCTCAACTGATTACTTTAAAACTCAACTTATTGATCCGAGACGAATCATGCTGTCGGCGGTAGAGAAGTTCCATCCCTCAATGGCGGTGCCAGTTCCCCACACTTCATTGTGTTGCGCGGAAGAGCGGAGATTCTGCGCCTGCGGACCATTCTGACGAATCTATCGGCGCTCTGCGGACAGGCCGGAGCGATGGACTACTTGGAGTACTTCCTCACCGCAACGGAGAACCTCAAAAAAACTCCATATCTTGTCTTGATGTCCTCGCGACCGGATGTCGACGTGTCGGAGATGCGCGTCGAAGACCTAAGGGGTGCCGTATTGGTGTACGAATATAGAGTCTTCGGGTTTCGATCCAGTGTCTTTACGACAAGCGATTTCAACGGAAACCGCACGGTGATTGCACCGGCAGCGCTGCGAAGGCAGGTGTCTGCGGCAGTCTGCCGGTACCTTATGGAGCGCGGCGCTCAAGTGGTGCTTCTAAGTTTAGAACCGGGTTCTGCGGAGAGCTGTCATTTCTGCTTCGAAAAGGAGATGGTCGGAGAGAGAAAGCGTTGGTGGACGACCCAAACCCGTGAGGTCGGTGCAACTCTCGCTCTGAAGGAAACTCTGGACGCGACATTGGCTGGGATGGGGAAGCATACCCGCCGGAATTTGAGGTATCACCGCCGGAAGGCCGAAGCCGAGCTTGAGTGCAGCTTTACGAATGATGTGAAGAACGTGCTCACTATGGCACAACTCATCGAGCTGAACCAGGATTCGACACATCCTGTCCTCCAATCGGTTCTCGAACGCCGCTACCAGACGCTGAAATCGATGGAGGGATTCTTTTGCGTCGGACTGAGACGGACAGGTGGACAGTGGATCAGCTTGCTGGGAGGCCGAAGACATCACGGCGTGACCGAGGTTGACTGGCAGATGAACCGCGAGGGATTGGCAAAGTATTCGGTGGGAACCGTGATTCGCTCCTATCTGATCGAGCATGAGATCACAATTGGCACGGACAGACTGTTCTTTGAGGGCGGAACGCCGCACACAATGCGTCATTCCTTTCTCTCTGAACAGGCGATGGATATTGTCGTGATGAATCGATCGCTGTTTGTCTTTCTATTGCGCAGATCTGCTAAGTGGCTACATCCCGAAAGGAATTTTCTTCTGCAGACGCTGATGAGTCCGGCCGTGAAGTGGCAGCTGCGTTGAGGGCACACGGATCGGGGTCTTTCGCTCGATGGTGCCACGTCGTAGATTAGGACTTGATGCCTAAGCTGGGTATAGCGTGGTCGAAGCTGCGATGGTCGATGGCACACCGTGGCCTGGGTGGAACGTTGCGGTTTGCGCTGCGTCGAGCGCGTCGACAAAGCATCGATGAAGCCAAACCGCTGCTACATCCCTTCGACGAGCGCTACGGCGTGGACACGAGCGGGCTGATCGGCGGAGGAGAGCTGCGTTCGGGGCATAGGAACGATGTGTTCAACACCGCGTACTACGGAATGGCTCCGTCGCGATTTCGTACCGTAGTCGACGCCTGGATCGCGGACGAGAGTCATGCTGCGATCGAAGAGTACAGCTTCGTCGATCTGGGATGCGGGAAGGGACGAGCGGTGATGATGGCCTCAGAGCTTCGCTTTCGAGAAGTGATTGGGGTTGAGCTAAACGCTGCACTGGCGGGGATTGCTGAGAAAAATCTCGCGCTGTGGACGGAGGCGGGGCGAGCGGTTTGTCCGGTGCGTATCGTCTGTCAGGAGGCGACCGAGTTTGTGTTTCCCGAGGGGCACTGCCTGTTGTATCTGTTCAATCCGTTCGCTGCTCCTGTGGTCAGGCAGTTGATTGAGCGTATCGAAGCCGACTTCGCTGCGCGGCCGCGGATGCTCGATCTGGTGTACTTCAATCCGGAGTCTGGTGAGTTGCTTGATGCCCATGGAGGCTTCAAGCTGCTCTGGACGGGCACCGTGGCCATGTCGGAAGAGGATGCTGCGGTGGATCATGTGGCTTCGGCGGATGACCTTTGCAGCGTCTATCGGTGGGTTGGCTGAAGGCAAATAATTGCAGTTTGGCGGATTTAGTAACTCCTTTAGTAATGTTGCTGGCGATTCCCAAAGGGGGATGGGTTCAAGTAAGGCTTCAGGTTTCAACAGGTAACTGGCTCTGGATGAACCTGGGCAGGTACGGGAATCGAAGAGTCCCCCAAGATAGTCATTGACCAAGTCGTTCGGTGTGTTTACTTTGTGGCTAATGGCTGACATGCAAACTATCCCTGTTGATATGGCGAGCGGCGCGGTAGACGCCGTCTCAATTTCGATGAATATTGGAACGACGATTCGCGGATACCGGTTGCAGAAGGGCATGTCGCAGGGCGACATCGAGAAGCGCACGGGCCTCCTGCGATGCTATCTTTCGCGCGTGGAGAACGGCCATACGGTGCCATCGCTCGAGACGCTGCAGAAGATTGCACGAGCTCTGGACCTGCAACTCTCGGAGTTCTTTGCCGAGGAGGTGATCGGCAAGGAGATGTCCGGGCTGAACCTGGGCGAGGAGGAGATCCGTTTCCTGACGCAGGTGCAGCGATACTCCGCCCACCTGTCCGACAGTGATCGCCGTCTGCTGCTGGCGATGGTGCGCAAGTTTGCCCAGACGACGCTAACCTAGGAGGGATACCCCCCCCCTATTGCCCGCGCGTAAGTCCAATCGTTACAGTAAGATAGAGCGCATGGCTCCCGCTAAAATATTGCAGCCAATGGACTTACGTCCAAAATATTCCAATCATTAGAGTTACGGGTCAAATCTCCCGTTTTAAATACGAAAGCCCCGGTGATCCGGGGCTTTTCTCGATCTATATATCCAGTTTAGCAGGTTGGACCTAACTTATACGCCACGCGGATGTCTCTGATTCGGAATGTGTTAGGCAGGATTGGGACTTGACATGCGTTTTTTGGGCAGAAAACAGCAAAAAAACTTGTTTGGGCCATTGGCCAGTTAACTCCTCAGCCTCTTGTAGCCTGATTGTTCGCACTCCTCTGTTACATTTCTTCAATCTCACGCTCATTCGCAAGTCTGCGAGGAAACCTCCATGCTCATCGCTGCGCGGCTCTCTGAAGGCCGCCTTCCTATCTTTGGCCGCACGCAGCGAACTGCTGCGACTCTCTCGCTTGTGCTCGTCACGACTCTGTCCGGACTCGCGCAGGCCGCCAAGAAGCCTGTGAAGCCTGAAGCAAAGAAGGAGCCGGAGATCAAGGAAGAGCTGATCCTGAAGAACGGCGACAGGCTGACGGGACAGCTGCTGAACTCCACCGGCGCGGAGATCAAATTCAAGAGCGAACTGGCGGGCGAGGTGACCGTGGCGTGGAACAACATTAAGGAGTTGAAGTCGAGTCGAGAGTTCGCAGTAATTCCGAAAGATGTGAAAGATACCAGAGACAGCGCGGCGATACCCCAGGGTGGGATCAAGATTGACGAGAAGAATATCGTGGTTTCGCCAACGGTACCTGCAAAACCGGAGAGCGCTGCACCAAAGTCGAAGACCGAAGAGAAGGAAGACGCTTCCAGTAAGCAGGTCGCTTCGGCAAAGGAGATCCCATCCACGAAGATCGGATACATCGTCGACGACGCGTCGTATCAGAGCGAGATCCACAGGAAGATCGGCTTCAAATCCGGTTGGGACGGCCACATTGATACGGGTTCCACGATGATCTTCTCGACGCAGAACAGCTATCTGCTTGTGGTGAGCACGGCACTTCGGCGTTCCGTTCCGACGGTCAGCTGGCTGGATCCAAAGCTCCGCACCACGGTCGACTTCAATTTAAGCGCTGGAAGGACGACCCAGATAGGCGAACCCGAGACGATTACGAATGTCTACCACGTAGGTGCTGAGCGCGACGAATACTTCAGTCGGCGAGGCTACTATCTGCAGGTCACCACGTTCGACCATGACTTCTCTCAGGGCCTTGTTCTGCAGCAGATCTATGGCGCCGGCATCGGCGCGACCCTGGTGAAGAAGCCCACCCGCGAGTTCGACGTCACGGCGGATCTGCACTACGAAGGACAGAAGTTCAACGCGACTGCCAATGTGTCGGAGCTTAATCTCCAGTTGATCGGCTCGTCGATCACGGAGGCGTTCGAGCAAAAATGGGGGAAGGTCCAGTTCAACGAAAAGATGTTGGCCAACATCGCGTGGAACAACGCCAACGCCTTCTCCGCTACGGGAACCACCTCGGTGAGGATGCCGGTTTACAAGGCGCTCGGCTTTTCGGTGTCCATTATCGACAACTTCCTGAACAATCCGCAGGTTGGGTATCAAAAGAATTCGCTGCAGTTCTCTACCGGGTTCGCGCTGAGCCTGCACTAGCGCGGAGCAGTAGCGTCACATTTCGCTTCGCCAGGAGGCTATGGGGCGACGACAATCGCCGGCGGCTGCCAAGTACCTTTGCCCGGCGGCAGGATCGAGGGCGGCGTCTCCTGCGGCCAGTACAGGCGCATCACCAGGTAGATGGTGTCGTTGGGCGCGGGCAGCCAGTTGGACTCCTTCTCCTTTCCGGGCGAGTCTTTCTGGATGTAGAGCGTCAGCGAGCCATCGGGATTCGTCTTCATCCCGGGAAGCATCGGAGAGTTGATCAGATAGCGGTTGATCGGGATTTTCGATCAGCAATTGCGTCTTGCCGTCATACATGGTGACCGACCAGAACGCGTTCACCGGCGGAAACTGGCCCTTGGCAAAGGTCAGCGTGTAGTTGTGCTTGCTGCCGTCGAGCGCTTCGCCGTTGGCAAGACGTCCTGGTCATGGGATACATGGCCTCCACGGCGTCGTTGCCGTAGATGCCGCCCTTGGCGGCGGCGGCCCGCTTCAGCCAGTCACCGTTGTAGAAGGCGCGATCACCAAAGAGCGAGCCGACCTTCCAGCCGTTGATGTTCTTTTGTCCGGTGTTGAGATATTTCTCGACCCTTGCTTCACCCTGCCTTCATGCCCAAGCAACACGGCTGCTTTGTGTTCGACCGAGAGGTCCTTCATATCAAATTTCTTGCCGGGACCGATGCCGATACTCGCCAGTCTTGCGCGAATGGCCGTCTCTTCCGGGCCTGGCGGGAGCAAACTGCAGAGCAAAGTCGAGGTAGTAGAAGAAGTTTTGTCTTGACCAACTCAGTGTTCGCCTTGGGGAAGTCGACTGCAGGTGCTGCGGGTGGCGCAGGCTGTTTGAGAAAGGTTGAGAGCGGCTGCGCTTTGTAGCCGGACTGAATCTTGACTACGTTAGGCATGTCCGCCGGGTTGAAGAGCTGAGTGCGATAAGCAACGGCTGAAAACTGCGTACTCGAATGGAACACCTTCTTGATGCCGGCAGGCGTTTCTCCCTTCCAATCGGGTCCGACGACCATGTAATCGCCCGGCTGAGTTCCGGTGGCCCGGGTGCCGATGTATCCATAGTTGAAGGTATTGCCGTCGTCAGAGCATGAACCGAGTAGTAGCGAGACCTTCTCGACTGCAGGAACCGATAGAACGATGGGTTCAGCCCGCAGATCCAACCACAGTATCGAATAGGGTGTGTCGCTGTTGGGAGTAATGACCGCCGTGTCCTTGTAGGTAAAGACACGGGCTTCGTTATTGATCTGGTTGAACGGTGCTTTGTACTGGGATCCGGTCTTGATCCACGGAATACTCGTACATGACCGCGTAGTTCATCACGATCGGCAGACCGTAGATGAAGCCCTCTTCGGCGATTGCCTTGGTTTCTTCGAGGCTGGGCGCGGGTGACACCTTCGGTCTTCTTCTTCTCGCAGCCGGTAAAAAATGTAGCAGACAGGACAAAGAGCAACGCTGAGGCAACGGCGTTTGAGGTCTTGAGGGTCATTTTGGGGCGTCTCCAGGCTATTGAAGAAGATTCTCGGTGGCCTAAGACTACCCGTCCCAACAAGCGATGGGGAACTGGTATAAGTAGTAGCGACTCGACTGACCAACAAGAGATGGCTCCGCGGCGAAGTGGGACCTCTCTTTGTTTTGGAGCCGGCATTTCCTCGGCGCTATCGGAGCTTGGTAATGAAGTATGCGAAGAGGAACAGCAGGAAGGCCGCGCCGGCAAAGGTGATCTTCTGGCGCTGCAGATAGCGTGTGCGGCCGGAGGTCATGCGTGGAACCAGCGGCACGCCCAAGGCAAGGCCGCTGAGGAAGCCGCCGGCGTGGGCGAAGTTGTCGATGCGGACGATGTTGGTGAAGATAGTGCCGAGGCCGATAACCAGATTCAGCACGGCGAACTGGATGACGGAGCGGCGGAGGCGATTGAGTTCGAAGGCCGGAATGGGAAGCTTCTTGTTGGAGAGCAGGACGATCAGGATGCCAGCAATGCCGAAGACCGCACCTGAGGCTCCTGCGCCCACCGAAGTGCCGTCGTGGCCGATCACGTTGAAGCACAGGCTGAGCAGATTGCCGGCGACGCCTGTAATCAGATACACGACGATCAGTCCGACTGGGCCGAGTAGAGGCTCGCCAAGCAGACCGAGGTTCCAGAGGCACCACATGTTGGTGGCGATGTGCAGCAGACCGACATGAACGAAGGTCGCCGTGAGTAGACGCCACCATTCGCCCCCTAGGATGAGGTAGGCGTTGGTAGCTCCATAGTGGACGAGCTGGGCGGTCGTGGGGTCCTTCGCGGAGACGCCGTGCAGAGTCATCCATCCGAAGACGGCGACGTTGATGGCGAGCAGGATGTAGGTGCCGGGGGTGGCGAGGATGTTCCAGCCGCGCTCGCGGGAGTTGGGACGCGAGACCTCGCGCTCGTAGTCCGGCATCGGTGGCGGAGCAGCGCCAGAGTGCGACGGAATGACTTCGCCAGGGGTTGGGGAGAAGGAGGCCATGGGATGCTTCTACGCTATCGCGAAGAGAGGTGAATGACAAATGACAGAGAGGGAGCACACATCACGGAGGTGATGCTGGACTGTCCTGGACTGTCTTAGAGGCTAAGGGAAGTCCCTGGCGTCAGGCTGCGTTTTTGCTGAAGCGCTCGCGCAGGTCTGCGGGAAGGCGCTCCTGCACGATGCCGCCGAGGAAACCCGGGAGTGGCGTAGCGATGGCAACCAGAATCCAGAGCAGCGTCGAAAAGATTAGACCCGCAATCGCGACCGCTTCGAGCGAGATGGCGAAGCCATGGGCCGAGCCCAGCTGAAGGTGCATGGTAAAGATGTGGGTGACGAGCTCAACCCGATGAATCACGTAGGTGGCAAGAAGGAAGGCAGCGATGGAAAGAGTGCTGACACTGATGAGCAGGACATCGATGGTGCGAGCGATTTGCTGGCGGCGGCGGCAATGGCTGCATTCGGAGAGATGCTGGTCGTAGTCAGTGCGCATGGCTGGGGAGAGGCCGGATATGTCGTAACGCCATCCTGAGAGGATGTCTCCTACCACCTGATCGGTGCAGGAGGTGCCGTGCGTCCTGCGGTTCGCTGGAAATGCTAACGCGGGTTTTTTCATAGGTTTATAGTCACCATCTTACCCTGTTTGATACCAGGAATAAAAGAAACGATTCATCGATTAGTAACCATTTTAATCGGCAGAAAATCGGATTTTCGATGAGGAAGTATTTCAAGCCTCGTAGCCCACTGCAATAGCTGGAGTTACAGGGTGATGGGATCGAGAGGAGCTGCCTGGTCGGCCAAAAGAATGCGGTTACCTAAAAGGGTCGGATGGTTACCTAATGCCTGTTCGGCCGAGAGGCGGGCGAGTTCGGGGACGTTGTTGGACTCGGAGAGATGACCAAGGACGATCCAGGCTGCGCCCCCGTCGTAGTCCTTCTGGAGGAACTCGGCCGTGGCGTGGTTGGACAGATGGCCCACGCGGGAGAGGACACGCTGCTTGACGCTCCACGGGTATGGGCCGTCGCGGAGCATCTCGAGATCGTGGTTGGATTCGAGCAGCAGGACGTCGATCCGCTTCAACGCAGCCTTCACATTGGGTGGCATGTAGCCTAGGTCGGTCGCGAGCGCCATGCGGATGCCCTCGGACTCGAAGACGAAGCCACAGGGGTCCGCCGCATCGTGGGGGATGGTGAAGGGTGTGATGTCGATGTCGCCGATGGAGAACTGGGTGCCAGCGTGGAAGTACTCGACGGCAGGAAGCTGGGTGGGGTCGGGCTTTTGCGCGGAGGCGGGCTGAGATTCAGGGGCGCACAGCTCTTCTTCGTCGGGGTCGACGGGCAACTCAAGTGTGGCGCTGGTGTCGTCGGAGCGATTTATGGTGGCTTCGGCGGCGATGCCGGCGATGACCTGAGACTCCTCGGCAAGCTGGACAGCGAGGTCGCTGTGCGGAGCTTTAGCGGCGACCGCAGCAGCACGGGCTTCTTTTTCGCGCTGCACGTGATCGAGCCACTTGGCGTAGGTCATCGTCGTGCGCGGAGTGAGCATGCGAACCCACGCGCGGTGGGTGGGTTCGGTGAAGAAGACGGGGATGTTGAGGCGGCGGGCGAGGACCGAGAGGCCGGCAATGTGGTCCTGGTGCTCGTGGGTGATGAGGATCGCGTTGAGCTGCGAAGGATCTTCCCCGGCGATCGACATTCGCCTTAGCAGTTCACGGCAGGAGAGGCCAGCGTCAACCAGAACGCGGGTGCGGGAGCTGGAGATGACGGTGCTGTTGCCTTTGGATCCGGAGGCGAGCACTGTCATACGCATCATTGGGTAAGAATACGCCGATAGGTTGTGGGTATGTAGGCAGGGTAACTAAGTTGGTTCAGGCAAGCCGTGGATTATGTCTCGAGCGGACGAACTGCGGCGATCTCGGAGAGAAGCAGGGAGCGACCGCTGCTCTCCTGCTGCACGAACTGGCCGTCAGGACCGGGCGCAACCTTGAGGTAGAAGACGTCCGGAGTCTCGCCTTCCTCGAAGACGAAGAGAATCTGGGCGAGGTGGCGTTCGCCCGCCGTTGTTTCGAGGTCGACGACCTGGTCGATGCTCGCTTTCAGCAACGAGAGTTCGGTATCGGTCACATCGGCTCCGTCTGGTTGCAGTCGTCGGTCAGCTTGAGGCGAGGACCGGGTTTCTGAGAGGCGCGAGGAAGTTGACGGTCGAACGCATGACGACCTCGTTGCGCTGGTTGAAGGCGAGGCTGCGCGTGCGGACGACGCCGTACTCCTTGCGGGAGTTGGATTGGCGTACGCCGACGACCTCGATCTCGCTGCGGATGGAGTCGCCGGGACGGACGGGCAGGGTCCAGCGCATCTCTTCAACACCCGCGCCGATCATGCCCCCAGCGACGGTGATCGACTGCACGCGGAGGCGCATGACGATGGCGGCGGTCAGCCAGCCAGAGGCGGCAAGGCCCTTGAAGAAGGAGTTTTCGCCGGCGGCCTCGTCGAGATGGAAAGGCTGAGGATCGTACTTCTGTCCGAACTCCTTGATCTCTTCGGCGGTCACCTTGGCCTGGCCGAGCGAGTGGAAACGCTGGCCAACGTAAAAATCTTCGAAGTAAAGCTCCTGTGGCATTGTCTCTCCTGTTCCATTCGATGTTACTCGGGTACAGCCTGCTGCGATTATTTGGCCGGATAGGTGTAGAAGCCGCGACCGGATTTTCGTCCAAGCCAGCCCGCATCGACCATGCGGACCAGCAGCGGGCAGGGGTTGTATTTGGGGTTACCCAGGCCGTCGGCGAGGACGCGCATAATGTCGGCGCAGACATCCAGTCCGATAAAGTCCGCGAGCGTCAGTGGCCCCATGGGATGCGCCATGCCGAGCACAAAGACCTGATCGACAGCCTCGGCTGTTGCGACGCCTTCCATCACCGAGTAGATCGCCTCATTGATCAGCGGCATCAGCACACGGTTCGAGACGAAGCCAGCCGCGTCGTTGACCTCGACCGGAGTCTTGCCAAGCTGCTGCGAAAGCCCGTGAACCGCGTCGAACGTCGCCTGCGAGGTCTGCAGTCCGCGAATGACCTCGACCAGCTTCATCACCGGAACCGGGTTGAAGAAGTGCATCCCGATCACCTGCTCCGGGCGCTTCGTCACGCCCGCGATCCGGGTGATCGAGATAGAACTAGTGTTGGTCGCGAGGATCGCCTCTGTAGGCAGAATGCGATCGAGATCGCGAAAGATCTCAGCCTTGATCTCGAAGCGTTCGGTGGCGGCCTCAATGGCGAGCGCCGCTGGCGCGAGATCTTTGAGATTCGTGGTCAGGGTGATGCGGGAACGGGCCTCGTCAGCCTGCTGCTGCGTCAGCTTTTCCTTCGCCACTTCGCGGGCGATGTTGGTTCGAATCGTGTCGAGACCGCGATACAAGGCCTTCTGATCGACGTCGTAGAGCAGCACGTTGAAGCCGCCGCGGGCACAGACGTGCGCAATGCCATTCCCCATGGTCCCGGCGCCCAGGACTGCAATCGTTTTCGTGTCAGGCATAAGTTTTCTTCAGACGACTTTGCAGTGTAGCAGTTGCGGAAACACGTCGCCTCAGGCGGGAACGAGGTCCGGTGTAACGGCGACGAGCAGGACGGTGATGTTGTCATTGCCGCCGTTGCGATTGGCCGCGGTGATCAACGCCTCGCACGCAGTTGTCAGGGTGGCCTTCGTGGGCGGCTTGGGAATGGCCACAAGTATCTCGGAGATCTCTTCGTCACTGATCTCGTGGGTGAGGCCATCGGAGGCGAGCAGGTAGACATCGTTCGGCTGGGGGCGATGGCTCTGAATCTCCGGATCAACGGTGGCCTGCGACCCGATGGCCCGCGTGATGAGATTACGCATGGGCGACCGCGCCGCCTGGGCAGCGGTGATCTGGCCGGCGCGAAGCTGCTCTTCGACGAGCGAGTGGTCGTGGGTGAGCTGTTCGAGTTTGCCGCGGCGTCGGCGGTAGCAGCGGCTGTCGCCAACATGTCCGAGCCAGAGCGTAGGCGGATCGGTGAGCCGCGAGTTGGTGTGATCGGACGGAGTGCGGCGCTTGCCCGTGCCGTTGACGATAGGAGCGTGCAGCAGGCCGACCAGCGTCGTTCCCATCCCCGCCAGCTTTGGCGAATGCCGCGACTGCTGGTAGACGGCCTGGTTCGCCGCGCGGATCGCAGCGTTCAGCCGCATCTCCGGCTTGTCGGGAGCCGTGCCGCGAGCAGGAGGGGCCAGATGCGCAAGGAAGGTATCGGCCGCAAGATTGCTCGCGATCTCGCCGGCGGCGGCTCCGCCCATGCCGTCGCAGACGACGTAGGCGCCAGCCTCGGGCGAGGCGGCGCAGGTGTCCTCGTTGCCATGGCGGACGCGGCCGCGGTGGGTGAGCATGGCGTAGATAAGGTGGTTCGCAGACATTACTGGGCGTTCAACAGTCCGAAGAAAACAATACACGGTGAAGCCGCCGAGACCAAGGGTACGTTAGTGTTAGGTCGGGAGAGGTAGGAATGAACCGGATCGTGCTGGGGGACAACCTGAAGGTATTGCAAGAGATGAAGACCGGATCGATCGAGCTGATTTACGTCGATCCTCCCTTCAATACAGGCAAACGGCAGAGCCGGACGCAGATGAAGACGGTTCGCGATGAGGCTGGCGACCGTGTCGGCTTCGGCGGTCGGCGATACCGCACCGAGGTGCTGGCGAAGCAGACTGGCGGCTCGGGTTATGGCGACCGGTTCGACGACTTCCTCGGGTTTCTGCGGCCTCGCCTGGTGGAGGCGCACCGAATACTTTCGCCAGCGGGATCGCTGTTCTTCCACATCGACTACCGCGAGGTCCACTACTGCAAGGTGATGCTCGACGAGATCTTCGGACGCGAGTGTTTTCAGAACGAGATCATCTGGGCCTATGACTACGGAGCGCGCGCGACCAAAAAATGGCCGGCCAAGCACGACAACATTCTCTGGTACACGAAGGACCCGGCGCGCTACACCTTTCACCTGAACGAGAGCGACCGCATTCCGTACATGGCTCCGGGGCTGGTGGGCGCGGAGAAGGCGGCGCGCGGCAAGACTCCGACCGACGTATGGTGGCACACGATCGTCTCGCCTACGGGCAAGGAGAAGACCGGCTACGCCACGCAAAAGCCGCTGGGAATACTCGAGCGGATCGTGCGCGTGCACTCCAACGCAGGCGACACCGTGCTGGATTTCTTTGCCGGCAGCGGCACCACCGGCGAGGCCGCTGCGAAGCATGGACGCAGCTTCGTCCTGGTGGATGAGAGCGCGGTGGCAGTGAAGATCATGGAGAAGCGGCTGAAGGCGTACGGTCTCAAAACCTAGCTGCAGGGCGTGATTCTGCCCCCTAGGTATTCTCCGGTGCGATGGTCTTGAAGCCGTACGTCTCGTAGCGGGTGGTCATTTTGCCGTTGGCGACCGTGACGACGGTGAAGCCCTCGGGTGTCCCGAGCCTCGTGCCATGCCACCAGTTGCCGCAGACCGCGCCGCTGGTGATGTAGGGCACGCCCTTCCAGATCACCGTTTCGTTGACGTGCGTGTGGCCCTGCAGCACGCCGAGCACGTTGTGTCCGGCGAACAGATCGAGCACCTGGTTGGCGTTGGCGACGCTGAGGCCATGATGCGGCGGAGGTAAAGGCGGCTCCGGCACATACGCCAGAAAAGCGGTGACCAGCGGGATGTGGACTGTGACGATGATCGGCGTGCCGACAGGGAGTTTTGCGAGATCCGCGGCGAGCCACTCGAGCTGCTCGGCGTCGACTGCGACCCTCATAGGAGCGGTCATAGGTGATGCCGATCGTGTCGAGCACGATGAAGTGATGACCCTTGTGGTCGAAGGAGTAGTACGTCTTTCCGAAGCGCTGCTCGAAGAGCTTCTTGCCGTAGAGAGGATCGTCCTCCGAAACACCGCTGGCCGGAAAGACGCCGCAGACGTCGTGATTGCCGATGGTGTGATACATCTTCAGGCCGAGGTCCTGTTCGGACTTGTCGTAGAGGTCGAAGAGGGTGATGGCGCGCTTCGTCGGAACGGCGAGGGAGTCGAAGACGTGGTCGCCACCATTGATGGCGAAGTCCGCTTTGATGTTGCGGCCCTTCTTGAAGGCCATGTCGGTGCCGATCACGCCGTTGAGCTCGGGCTGAAGATGGGCGTCGGTGAGGAAGAGGAAGGTGAAGGGCTCCTGCGGCGGCGCGAGCGCAGCGAAGGCGGGCGATGGGATGGCGGCGGAGAGACCGGTCGCTCCGAGCAGAGTCAGAAATTGTCTGCGGCTGGTTGAGTTCACCGCTACATGATAAATCTGCGAGGCTGCGCCAGGGTAAAACCCTCAATGCCTCGTTCCGGGCTGGATCCGCGTATAGGTGTAGTCTTCTGCAAATGCCTTGCCGTCCAGCGTTCCCTCAACACGTGCGATCAAACCGTTTGGTCCGTCGCGCCGATAGATCACTCGTTGGACATGCTCGTCGCCGCCCTGGAAGACCGCCCGTTGTGAATCGCCTTCGACGAGCTTAAACTCTGCGACCTTTCGTCCGTTGGGCGAAGCGATGTAGAAGATCGCATTATCCCGAACGATGATCCGCATGAACTCGAAGGCACGCGTAGTTTGTCCGCGAACAGTGCGGCTCATGCCGATCATTGAGTCATCAACGGGAAGCGTCCAGTGTTCTTCTACGCTTTCCTGACCGCTTTGGGACTGCCAATCCCCGGCGATCCAGGACAGCGAATGAAGGTTTGGAGTTTGAGCCAGAACAGCATTGCTGACAAGTACCGTGAAGGCAAGGATGGCGAGAGTTCTGTGTAGCATTCCCCCTCCTTTTCGTACGGCATCACGACCGGAGAGATCAATTACTCCACGATGGTGGCCTCTACACCGGGCTCGCGAGCAACCGCGCCTTCTCAGACGAGGCACGGCCTAGAATGGCAGTTCGGGCACGTGGGCATCGATCCGAATCAGCAAGTCATTTTCAATTTTTGGGCCATTGTTTGAACATCTTTGAGATGGCGCTTTGCACCATCTTCTGGTTCTTGTCGCCGTTATTGCTCAACGTATCCTGGGAGATCCCTCGCCAAATCAGAGCCTGGTTCTTGGTATCGTGCAGGTCGACAATCAACGTCGCCTCCACGTTCTGTTGTGGTGTGATTCCGCCCATTCCTCCGCCGATGCCGCGCATTCCCCAGGCGTTCCAGGAGGTCTGCTGTCTCATGCCGCCGCTTGCAAGGACGATGAGATCAGGGTTCTGTGATTCCTGCACTTTTTGGAAGCCTTTCGCTTGCAGTGCCGCGTCAATGTCCTGCTGGGCTACCTGCGCGAGGATGGAATTTTGAATTTGATTCTGGTTGTTCCCACCCCACGCATAGGTGTGGAACCCGGAGAAGCTCTGGCTATGGTTGTAGTTGACCGATACCTGTTGCCCAACGGCAACTCCGGAGATGACACACAGTATCAACGCCCACAATGCTTTGGTTTTCATGGTCCTACTCCCTCTTAGAATTCAGAAGGATGAGGATAGACCTTTCCGGCTGAGAGAGACAGTTAGCAAAAATGCTAGTCCGCCGAATATCGGGTCGCTACGGCAGAGTGGCCGCGAAAAACGATGCTCCCGCGTGCGTTGCGACACTCTCGGACTTCCACTGAAAATCCCTAGTCTCTGCGGCGTCCGCTCATCAGTTGCAGCACGGCGAGGAAGATGTTGATGGCGTCGAGGTAGATCGAGAGCGAGAGCGAGACAGCCGACTGGCCGTCACCACCTGCGCGAATGCGGGCGAAGTCGCCGACCGTCAGCAGTGTGAAGATCCCCAGCGTCAGCCAGGAATAGGTATCCGGCGTCATGAAGTGGAAGAACATGCTGGCGATGCCGGCGATGATCAGCAGCAGCAGCGCTGCGAAGCCGATGCCGGCGATGCGGCGGTAGTTGATCTGGAAGAGGTACGCGATCGATCCCATGGCCGCCATACCCAGTCCGGTGGTTGCGGCGGCATTGAAGACGACAGCCGAGCCTACGGTCTGGATGTAGCGATGGATCAGCGGGCCGATCTGCCAGCCCATGAAGTAGGTGAGGGTGAGGAAGAGTCCAAGCGCAAGCGTCGGATTCGCCTTGCGGGCGAAGCTGATGCCGAAGACGAGCGCGAACACTACGATAAGGCCCGGCAGAGTGCCCCACGGAGGCGCAGTCATCACGCCGAACGCCGTAATCAGAAAGCCGAGCGAGGTGATACCCAGCACCTTGGCAAGCAGCGAGGCCGTCTGCTCGCGAGGCACATCGATGATGGTGGGAAAAGAGTTCAGGTCCAGGCGGTTCTCAGGCATACGTATCTCCCGTATCTTCGCGACTGGCCTTGAAGACCGTAGTCTCAAGGCAGTCATCTCTATGATACGCGCGCTCGAAGTAAGCTGCGCCTGCAGCGTAGGCGACGTAAAATGAGAGACATGAAGTATCTGATCGCATTGCTGGCAATCGCTGGGGCTGCAGTTTCGACGATGGCGCTGCGGGTCCACTATATGGATCCGGGGCTGGCGCCACCCTGCGCGATCACCGAGAAGTTCGACTGTGGCGCGGTGAACCACAGTCGCTTCGCCGTCTTCCCTCCGCGCACCTTCGACGAAGATCCCAAGGCCGGACGGCATATTCCGGTCGCGATGTTCGGGATCCTGGGCTATGCGCTGATCGGCGTGCTTCGCGCTGATGGGGCGCTGGTGGTTGGTCTTCGAGCTTGCCCAGGTGGGTTTTCTCTTCGCCGCTTTTCTCAGTTACCTCGAAGCGTACGTGCTGCAGAAGTGGTGCATCTACTGCGTGTGGTCGCAGGGAATCATTGCCGCGATTCTGTTGCTCACGATCATCACGCTTGCGATGCGATGGCGGCAGGGACGCGATGTCCTTAAGGCGTAGAGCCCTCAAAATAAAGCGCCAAATCAAAGCCCCAGACAATGGCGTGGTCTACGATGGTTAATCGACGAGGTAGACAAGCGTATGTGGCCAAAGGTGATTGCGCAGTTGTTTGAGTTGCTCCCGCACATTACGCGGCTGGTACCGATGGCCGATAAGTACCTCTCGTCCAAGACCGCTTCGGAGAAGGCGAACGAGGCGGCGATGGCTGCAATGGCGGAAGGCGTCCGTGGCGACCTGGGACAGGTGACGAAGGCCCACGCCGGGCTCTACCGCCAACTCCAGGACCAAAGCGCCCAGATCGCGGAGGTTGGCGAAACCGTCAAACGGGCGGGTCTCGCGATTGAGCAGCACGACCAACGCATGGCGGCGCTGGAATCGGGGATGAAGTCTCTGGGAGTATGGGTCAAGGCCGGCGTTTCGCTGCTGGTGGTGCTGGCTGTAGTGGTAATCGTGCTACTTGTTCGTGGACGCTAGGCGGCTGCGAAAAATAAAGTTTAGAAAAGTGGCGTGTTTTTCGAACCACAAAAAGTGGCGCACTTTTCACCACGTTTACCACGCATTTCACCACAACTTCACCACGTTTTTACCACCAGAAAACACGGTGGAAATCGGATGACCCCCTGTAAAAACGCCTGTTCCACCACCAAAGGAAATTGTTCTGCAAAAACCGTAGAATCAAAGCATGGGTATTAGCCGAAAAGATGCTTTGGACTGCTTTCAAAGCGATGATTTGATTGGAATTGGGATGGAGGCCGACGCGGTGCGCCGCCGTCTTCACCCTGAAGGAGTTGTAAGCTACACCATCGACGGCAGGATCGACTACACAAAAGCCGCAAATGGCGTGGGTTCTGACCCCATCTTTGAAAAGATCTCAGACATCGTTGCACTAGGCGGCACAAGCGCGACGCTGCAGGGCGATGTGACCCCGGCACACACAATCTCCTGGTTTGACTGGCTCTTTCGCAGCATCAAGAAGCGCTTCCCTGCCCTGTGGCTGCACTCGCTTTCCGCAAGCGAGATCCTTGCCATCGCGACTCAGTCCGGATTGACCGTACAGGACACGATCGCACGTCTACGCGACGCAGGGCTCGACTCAATCCCCGGCAACGACGCGGGTATTCTCGACGATGCCGTACAGCGACAAGGCAAGGCCGACGACTGGATTGCGGTGCATCGCACAGCGCACGCACTGGGGATGCAGACAACGGCGACGATGACCTTCGGCAGCGGCGAGACCATTGAGCATCGCGTGACCCATCTCGAGAACGTGCGGAAACTGCAGGAAGAGACGGGGGGATTTACCTCATTCACACCGTGGACCTTTACCCCGCAGAGTTCGGCACTGAGCGGGTTTGAAGAAGCAACAGCGGTGGAGTATCTGAAGACACTGGCGATCTCGCGAATGTACCTGGACAGCATCGAGAACGTGCAGTCGAACCTGGAGACGCAGGGGCTGAAGGTGCTTCAGGTGGGGCTGCGTTTTGGCGGCAACGACGTGGGCAGCGTGCTGCTGGCGGAAGGAGCGAATGCCGCAACCGAAGAGCAGGTGAGACAAGTGATTCGCGACGCGGGCTTCAGGCCAGTGCAACGGGACGCCTTGTATCGCATCGTGTTTTTGAACTAGATTTTGCGCCGCGTCTTGAAACTGACACGGGAGACTTAATCGTCGGATCACGCATCGAAATCGCGTAGAATCGACTAGATACTGAACCTTTGCTGGAGCTCCGAACCTGTCAGCTTTCCTTCATCCTTCGATGGCATTCCTCGCGTTGCTGCTCGCTCCCAAGGGCTTTCGCCACTATTTGAGATCGCACTATCTCGACCAGACCTTCAAGGGCCTCTACCACTGGAACGCATTCGATACGGCGATGTTGATTCCTTACTTCATCGTCATGGTCATCCTGGCGTTTTATGGCATTCATCGTTATCAGCTGGTGTGGCTCTACTTTAAGAACAAGAAGAATGCTCCGAAGTGGGATGAGCCGCCGATGCGGTTTGCCGAAGGCCAGCTGCCGTTCGTCACCATCCAATTGCCGATCTTCAATGAGCAGTTTGTCATCGACCGGTTGATCGATGCGGTTTGCAAGCTCGACTATCCGCGAGACCGGTTTGAGATCCAGGTGCTGGATGATTCGACAGATGAGACGAAGGAGGTAGCACGCGAGATCGTTGAACGGTACGCGCGCGGGTTTGCCGGGATGGAGCCGCAGCCGATTGAGTATCTGCATCGCAGCAATCGGCATGGGTATAAGGCGGGTGCGCTGGACAAGGGGCTCGACGTCGCGCGCGGTGAGTTTGTGGCGATCTTCGACGCGGACTTCGTGCCACCACGGCAGTGGGTGATGCAGGTGATCCATCATTTCGCGCAACCCGAGATTGGGATGGTGCAGACGCGGTGGACACATCTGAACAGAAACTACAGCTTCCTGACGCAGGTGGAGGCGATCCTGCTGGATGGGCACTTCGTGCTGGAGCATGGTGGCCGCAGCCGCGCGGGCGTGTTCTTTAACTTCAATGGGACGGCGGGGATGTGGCGGCGGGAGACGATCTCGACCGCGGGTGGATGGCAGCATGACACCCTGACCGAAGATACAGACCTGAGCTATCGGGCGCAGCTGGTGGGGTGGCAGTTCAAGTATCTGCAGGACGTGGAGTGTCCGGCGGAGCTGCCGATTGAGATGACTGCGTTCAAGACGCAGCAGGCACGGTGGGCGAAGGGCCTGATCCAGACGGGGAAGAAGATTCTGCCGCGGATTTTGAAGAGCGATGCGCCGTGGCATACGAAGCTGGAGGCGTGGTATCACCTGACGGCGAATATCAGCTATCCGCTGATGATCGTCTTGAGCGTGCTGCTGATGCCGGCGATGATTATTCGCAGCTGGCAAGGACTGCTGCAGATGCTGCTGATCGATTTTCCGCTGTTTATTGCGAGCACGATGTCGGTGTCGACCTTCTACATGGTGAGCCAGAAGGAGCTGTATCCGAAGAGCTGGTACATGTCGATCCTCTATATTCCGTTCGTGATGGCGCTTGGCGGAGTGGGGCTGACGATCACGAATACCAAAGCAGTGCTGGAAGCTCTGTTCGGGGTTAAGAGCGCGTTTGCACGAACGCCGAAGTACAAGGTGCGGAAGAAGGGCGAGAAGACTCAGGCGAAGGTGTATCGCAAGCGGCTTGGGATTGTGCCGTGGATCGAGCTGGGGATTGGATGCTACTTTGCGTGGACGGTCTACTATGCGGTATCGACTGAGAACTTTTTTACGGTGCCGTTTCTGGTGCTCTTCGTATTCGGATATTGGTATACGGGGCTGCTGAGTCTGTTGCAGGGACGGTTTGAACGAAGCGGAGACCCTGGTGAACAGATGCACGAAAAGCCGTATCCGGTAGGTATCTAGACGTTCTAAACTGTTTGGCCAGGGACGCGTTGGGTGCTGGTAGACTTGAGTGCTTGATGAGGCCAGGTGCTGCGGAACCCCCTCTGTGAACTATGCCAATCGTTACCGTTAGTCACGTAGCTCTTGCGCTCTTCTTTGGATATGTCGTGGCCGTTGGTCTGTCGATGGGCGCGACCTTCGGCATAACTGCGGCCTCGCGCAGCTTTGTTTCGAAGAACTATCGTATCCGACGAGGATACAAATACACGCAGGAGGCGGTGTGGCTGGTCTGCGCAACGGCCGGGGGTTACGTCGCGGCCGTTGTGGATGAGGCTACTGCACCGTGGATTGCTGGCGCGGGTCTCGTTGTTGCTTTGGTTGGCGTGCTGTGGTTGAACGCGTGGGAGATGCGGCAGCGCGGCCTTGGACACCAGATTTCAATGAGTCTTGCGTCCGTTGCAGGGGTGGCTGCCGGCTTTTTTATCCATCTGCGATAGCATCCCTGCACTGCAGGGATGACGATTAGATTCAGTGGTTTACAGAATCATGACGAAGTAATGGAGCGGGGTGTGGCGCTCATGAAGAAAGGAAGAAGAGGTGACCCTCTTCTTCCTTTCTTTTTGAACCAGGCAGATTGAGTGATGCTGCTAGAAGCGGACGCCGAAGACGACTGGGATGAAACTGGTCTTGGCGCTGTTTTGGGGAAATACGTTGAAGCCGCTGCCATTCGCGGTGCCATAGGAGAAGGGGCGATACGAATTGAAGGTGTAGACGTAGCGTGCTTCCACGAAGAACTTCTCTCCGGCGAAGCGAGAGAACTTGTATGTCATGCCTACCCCACCGTTCACGCCGAAGGCGTTGCTGGTGTACTTGTCGATAGTCTGGTTCGCCTGATAGACGAAGCATCCATAAAACGGATCGCAATATTGGCCGAGCGCCGGGATCGTGAAGTTCGCGGTCTTGTGATAGAAACCAGCGCCGCCTACAGCGTAAGCACCGAAGGTGTCCGAGGAGTAAAAATTGGCGATGGGGCCAATCGTAAAAGACCAGTCGTGGCTGGTGCCTCCGAGCTGATTGAGACCACAACCTCCAACGCAGGTGCTGTTGTAGATTACGAGCTGCTTGTTGAGAGTGGCGGTCTGGAAGCCGAAGTTAGCCCAGTCGAACTGGACGTTGACGCCAAAGGTCTTGTTGAAGTTGCGTCCGGCGCCAGCCTGGAAATCATAGCTGGTGGTCAGGTAGCTGTGAGAGCCGCCAACGGGTAGCGTGAAGCCTCCACCGACGAAGAAGGTGTATTTAGCGGAACCGTCCGCATTGGTGTGGCTGTCGCTGTAGTTTGGACGGCCATAGCGACGACGCGGGGGAGGTTGGCCGGCACCGCCGCTAAGATCGAAGCTTTCGATGCTGGCCAGTTCGGCGCTGCCGGTGCTGCTGCTGTATTTCAGATCCTCGGGTGCGGAGAGATCAAGCGGAGCAGCGAGGGTTGCCTTGAGACTAACGGGGGGGAGGGACGGTGCCGTGCCTGCCGACTGCTGGGCATGCAGCCCAAACGTGCCTGCCGCAAAGAGAAAAGTAATTGCCGCGGTGCGGCCAAGGATAGAGTTAAGGCGATTTCTACTGGTCATTGTGTGCATCTTTGTATGGCTCCCTAAAGTATTGCGAAGTCTTCTTTGGCTTGAACCCCACTCTAATACGGTTGTTGTGTAAGACGCAGTAAATCATGTTTCGGATGACTAGGATACGGGTGTTTTTACCAGTTTTGCCGCTGACAAAATCTTGACAATTGAGAGGTTACCGGTCGTCTCGGGCAAAAGCACGCCTCTGCGTCCGCCCGCGCAGTGAGAGAAGAGAGTGGACCGGGCCGTTGAAACGAGGTTCAGTTGAAGGGAATCTTCGGCACTGCGCTGCCCACGATGAGACTGTGGGCCGGTCGCAATGAGCGGCACTCACGATGATGCCGTGAGTGCCTGCGCTCAGGATGACAGCTTTCTTGAGGGAGTCGGATTTTATGGAAAGCTGTGCGGTTATTAGTGGATGTCGAACTGCTCCGGGTGGAGGCTGGGGTCGGATTTAACGAGGATGGTTTTGCCGACCATCTCTTCCATCTCCTGCAGCCACTTGGTGCCGGGGGCCTTGAGCTGTTTGACGACCTCAGGGTTGACGCGCAGCATGACGTCGCCGCGCTCGAGGTGCCTTTGCATCTTGCGCATCTCGATGTAGATGTCATTGCAGACAGTGACGGGCGATTTGACCATGCCAGTGCCGACGCAGACGTTGCAGGTGGTGGACAAGCGTGCGCTCGAGAGACTGCTTGACGCGCTTGCGGGTGATGGCGACGAGACCAAAATCGTTGAATTGAAGGACCTTCGACGGGGCGCGGTCGTTCTTCAACTCTTCTTCGAGTGCGGCCATGACACGATTGCGATTCTTGCGCTCGTCCATGTCGATGAAGTCGATGATGATGATGCCGCCGAGGTCGCGCAGGCGAATCTGGCGAACGATCTCGGGAATTGCGTCGAGGTTGGTCTTGACGATGGTGTCTTCGAGGCGGGCGGTCTTGCCGACGAATTTGCCGGTGTTGATGTCGATCGCGACGAGGGCTTCGGTCTGGTTGATGACGATGGAGCCGCCGGATTTGAGCCAGACCTTGGAGCGCAGAGCCTTGTTGATCTCTTCGGTGATGCCGAACTGCTCGAAGAGTGGGGTCTCCTTGCTGTAGAGCTTGACGCGTCGGATGAGCGACGGCTGGAAGCGCTGCAGGAAACGCAGGATCCGCTCGTAATCGGTTTCGGTGTCGACCCAGATGGCGGAGAAGTTGTCGGTGACCTGGTCGCGGAGGATGCGCTCGACGAGGTTGAGGTCGTGGTAGATGAGGGCCGGGGACTTTGAGGACTCTGAACGGCTCTTGATGTCGGCCCAGAGGTTGAGCAGGAAGCGGAGATCGCTGCGGAGCTCTTCTTCGCTGGCGCCGGAGGCCGCGGTGCGGACGATAAAGCCGCCGGAGGCTTCGCCTTTTTCGCTGAGAAGAATATCTTTCAGGCGGCGGCGTTCGCCGTCGGACTCGATCTTGCGGGAGACGCCGGTGTGGTTGACGGTGGGCATGAAGACGAGGAAGCGTCCGGGAAGAGCGATGTGACTGGTGATGCGGGCGCCCTTCTTGGCGATGGGCTCCTTGGCGATCTGGACGAGAATCTCCTGACCGGGCTTAAGCAGCTCACTGATGGCCGGAAGGTTTGTGGACTGCATCGAGCTGCGGCCACCGCGACGGTCGCGGCCTCCGCCTGAGCGCTCGCGATCGGCTGCGCCGCCGGTGTGGCGGGGGCGGTCGTTGCGGTCACTGCGCCCGAAGCGGTCGCGGCGTCCGTCACGACGGCCATCGCGGCGACCTCGGCCACGATCGTTGCTTCGATCTCGGACGGGAACGGCCGTTCCGACCTGAGGCTGATCGATTCCGTTCGGGGTTACCTCGCCAGCTTCGGCGAACTCTTCGTGGATGACATCCTCTTCGGTATCGGACTCGTCGAGGTCTTCCTCGTCATCCGCGTCGTCGGTGTCATCGAGGCTGTCCAGGCTGTCGAGGGTGGGATCGTGAAGGGTGTCCTCTTCTTCGAAGTCCTCGTCAAAGTCTTCCTGGTTGGGGCCTTCGCCGGTGCCAGAGCCGGTGATGTGGTCGATGGACATCTCGCGGAGCATTGTGCCGAGATCGGCCGCGCCCTCGAGGGTCTCCTCTTCTTCGAAGTCCTCCATCTCTTCGATGGAGCTTGCGTGGAGGGTGGTGTTGTAGTCCTCTTCGTCGAGCGTCTCTTCGACGAGCGCTCCGGCGCTGGGGATGAACGTAGTGACTGGGGTTTCGGAGGTTATGTCGCCTGTAGCGTGAAGGGTTGTGACCTCGTGCGAAACGGTCTCGGCTACGATGACCGGGGCCGGGTCAGTGGCGGTCTGCCAGTCGAACTTTTCGTGGACAACGTCAACCGGCTCGGGATTGAGTTGCGCGATCGGTTCGTCTGGGGTTGGAGTGATGCTGTGGGTCGTGTTGTGGTCGTGGATCGCTTCGGCTTCGAGACTCCAGCTTCCGGGACTTCGAGTACGGGTGCGCTCTGGCGGAATTCGCTGGGGGCGGCCGGGTCGATGCGGTAGGATGCTGAGGCTTCGATGGGCTCGTATTCGACGGGAGCCGGCGGGGTAGTTATTTCCTGAGGGAGGTCGGCGCTGGAGATTGCCTCGGAGTCCGTTGTGGCAAGAACTACTGGCGGTGCCTCGATGGTCTCGGTGGTGCCGGGGCCAGCGGTCTCCTGAACGAACTGAGCGGGACGCTCGAAATTGTTGCGATAGCTTTCGCGAGTGTCCTGACGACGCACGGACCTGGAATCGTCGCGATTTTCTGAACGGCGGTGGCGGGAGAGCGATTCGCCGGGCAGGGTGGCGCCGCCATCCCAGCCAGCCGGGATGGTGAACTCCGGAGCTGCGGGGATGATGACATTGACTTCGGCAGGTTTGGAGGCCGAGGCTGCCGGTGTTTCGCCGCCTTTGCGGTACTTGGAGAGAGACTCGCCGGGCAGAACGATTGGCTCAGCAATGGCGTCTAGTTCAGGAGTTTGGTTGTGAGCGGGGGCGTCTTCGACGCCGTAGAGGGAGGTCCGAGGGGCGAAGCCGCGAGGGGCGCGCGAGTCGCGTCCTCCACGATCGTTACGGTTTCCACGGTTACGATCGTTGCGATCACGGTTTCCCCGGCCGTTGCGGTCTCCGCGGTCGCCGCGATCGTTGCGCCCAGTGTTTTCCTGGATGGGGCCAGTTGCCTCGGTTGCCGGATAAGCGGAGGCAATTGGGGCGGTGTTGCCGGTGGGAGCGGCTGCGCCGTCGATGTCGAAGGAGTCGTCGTCGAGGGAGGTGCCGGCAGACGCATCGGGCGTTGGCGCTCCGGCAATCTGCGGGGATTCGTCTCGCTGTCCTGGGCCACGACCGCGACGACGGCCGCGACGGCCGCGCCAGCGACGGTTGCCATCTGCTCCGGGTGCTCCTTCACCGAGTTCACCGTCGTCGGGGCGGCTAGCGGTTGTGTTCTCTACTGTGAATTCGGCGGGACTACTGAATTCGTCGCGGTTGAATTCGGGAGCGTCCGGCGAATCGATTGGCGTGGTGGCATCAGGCAACGGCTGGCGGTCGCGGTTGCCGCCGCGGTCACGACGGCCACGGCCGCGGCCGCGGTCTCCACGACCGTTGCGGTCGTTTCTGTTGCCGGATTCGATCGCTTGATCGGAGCTGGCTGCTACAGTACCTTCGATGGTTGGGGCGCTGCCGTTGCGATCGCGGCGACGACTGGAGTCGCCGTTGCCGTTCGTGTCGAAGTCGGCCGAGTCGCCTGCTTCTTCCATGAAGTCGGTGATGTAAAGGAAGGCGTCGCGCTCGAGGCCGATGTCCACAAAGGAGGACTGCATGCCGGGTAGGACGCGGGTGACCTTGCCGTTATAGATGGAGCCTGCGAGGGTGTATTCGTTCTCGCGCTCGTAATAGATTTCGGTGAGGGCGTCGTTTTCGACGATGGCGAGACGGGTCTCGTGTGGGGTACTGCTGATGTAAATTTCTTTCGACATTCTGTGCTCTTTCTGCCCGACCCGTGAGGTGCGAGCGGCAGACCGAGACAGAGAACAATCGGGAGTTGACCTGGCTTCAGGGCCAGGCCAGGCTCACCGTGGAGCGGACAGGAGGCGGGATGCGGAAGAAGCGCGTGAACGAGATTCGATGACCGGTGCGAGGTGTTGGAACACTTCTGCCCGAGGCATGCTCAGAGCGAGCGCGCGGGAGGCGACACGTGGGAGATCGGAGACACGGGGGGACGCTTCGAACGACAGCTGACATGCGGAGTTTGTGGCCAAAACAACCTCAAAATCAGACACTTGAGGCGGGGCCGTTCGCCATCCGGATGCAATCATTTCCCTGAAACCTGTCCGGCCAACGGATCGATGTCTCTCGTCTGGCCGGCCTTTTCTTCTAAAGTCATTTGTTGCCGCTGACTGGCGACCGTGCGCCGGGAGTAGCGGGAAGTACGCTGAGCGGCATCTACAGCCGAACAGGTGTTAACACAGTATTGCACTAAAGGTGCTACAGACGCCAGTGCGGCGGGAGATTCGGCAGTAGGCGAGTTGGTTCCACGGACAGGAGTAAAGGTAATTGGATACCCACCAAATACCTGGCACGTTACGAGGCGGGAGTTACTCAAATGAAGGCTCGGCGGGGAATCGCTAGTTTTTTTTAGTTGACGAAGCGGCTCATGCGGACGTTCATCACGATGCCGAGGGCGAGGAAGGTGAAGAGGACTGAGGAGCCCCCATAGCTGAGCAGGGGCAGAGGTATCCCAGTAACCGGCATGAGGCCAACGACCATTCCGACATTAACCGCAACCTGAAAGACGATAACCGCGACCACCCCCATGATGATGAAACTCCCCGGGAGGTCGGAGGCCGTCTGTGCGTTCTGGATGAGTCGCATGAGAATAAGGAAATAGAGCAGAAGTACGCCTACGGCACCGACGAAGCCGTGCTCTTCGCAGAAGGCGGCGAAGATGAAGTCGGTATAGGGGATGGGCAGAAAGTCGCCCTGCGTCTGTGTTCCCTTGTTGGCGCCCTTGCCCCAGACGCCACCTGAGCCGACGGCGATGAGGGACTGACGGATCTGATAGCCGGAGCCGCGGGGGTCGGAGTCGGGATTCATGAAGGCGTCGATGCGGGCCTGCTGGTAGGGCTTGAGGTGTTTGCCGCTCTTCCAAGCGACACCACCGACGAAGATGAGGGCGAGCAGGATGATTGCGACCTGTTTGAAGCGGATGCCGCCGAGAAAGAGGCCGCAGATGAGAATGGGGAGATATGTGAGGGACGTGCCAAGGTCCGGCTGCCTTAGTACGAACACCAAAGGGACGAAGACCATGGCAGAGACCTTGCCAATTTCGGTCCAGGTTAGTTCCCTGCCGCTGAGCCCCCAGAAGAAGCGGGCGACGGCGACGATAAGAATAAGCTTGATCCACTCGGAGGGTTGAAAGTGGGCGCCATGGAAGCTGATCCAGCGTTTGCCACCGAGGACCTTGGTGCCGAAGAGAGCGACTGCGACGAGAGAAAGGATACCGACGCCGTAGGCCCAGTGGACGGTGTCGATAAGGCGGTGATAGTCAATCAGCGAGATGAGGAACATCAGGACGATGCCGATTGCCAGGAAGCCAATCTGCTTCTGGTCGAAGCCGTGGAACTTGGTGTGCAGGGTCGCGGACTTGATCTCGAGGACAGAGATAAGCGAGAGCAAAAGGACGAAGCCGAGAAGAACCCAGTCAAAGTCGCGATAGGAGGAGAGGCGGGTCATGCTTGCTGCTAGTGTAACCAGTTCCGGGGACTGCAGGCGATGCGGATTTTGTAAATGAATACAAGGAGGCAGTGGGTGGACTGGCAGTCTCCGGCGCGGGTACTGTGCTACTCTGGGCGCGTCTGCGGACGCTTCGCAGCGTAAGTTACGGCGGGTACGAATCCGCACTTGCTAGTGTTGGAGCTCGATCCATGCGGTCCCGCTTGTTCAGAAATCCGGCGTTGTTCGCAGATGGCAAATGGCCGCCGTTTCGACAACAAACATCTGTCCGTCCAACCTGGATCGTTGTCTGCGGACTTGTAGCGGCGTTTGCGCTATCGAGCGGGGAGGCAATGGCTTTCCAGTACCAGCCGGAACAGCTTTTCGCTCAGCAGATCCCGCAAACCGGCTCTTCGATTCGCCCTGTTTTCGAGGCGCCGCCACTCAACGGCAATCCCGAGGCGGCGACGACAGGCTCGTTCGACAGCTTGCCGGACGCACCAGTGCCGGCGATGGAACAAGGCAAGGGTAGCAACTTCGCAGGGGCTGAGCCGGCGAGTGGGGTGTCTGTTTCCCGGGCGGGAAGGCCACTGGTTCCACTCAAGGAGTGCCCCTACGACAAGACCAAGGCGCCGGAGTGCCGGGTGCACTGGCGGCAGTTATTGATCTCTTCGGCAGTGTTCCTCACGTGGCAGAATACCGCCAACGCCTACTCCAGCTACTGGTATCGGCATGAGACGATGACCGGAAAGTGGTGGGAGCGCTATGTGAACTCGGTGGTTGGGTACAAGTATTCAGTGTGGTCGGATGGCAACCCTTTTCTTGATGACTATGTTGGGCATCCGCTGATGGGGTCGATTACGAATGCGCTGTGGATACAGAACGACCCTAAGGGGATGACGCTCGAGTTTTCCAATACGCGTCCCTATTGGATTAGCCGGTTGCGCGCGATGGGGTTTTCAGCGGTGTACAGCACGCAGTGGAAGCTGGGCCCGATCGGCGAGTCGGGGGTTGGACACAATGGCGACCACTTGGCGTACGAGGAGGATACCGGCCGCTCCAGGAATGAGACGGGGTTTGTGAGTCTGGTGACGACGCCTGTGGGCGGCACTATCTTAACCGTGGCTGAAGATGTTATCGACAAGAAGGTCGTTCGCCATCTGGAAAACTTCAACAGAAATCCGTTCATGCTGATGGGATATTCGTTCCTGACTCCGGGAAAGACGACAGGCAATATTCTTCGCTTTCGACCGCCGTGGTTCCGGGATTCGCGCACGGTGAAGGCGAACTCGTTCTGGAGCGATCCTCCGGAGCCCACTGTGAGTTCTTCGGAACGGGAAGCAGATGGTCGTGCAGGCCCAAACACTGAAGAGATCGTGACGAATATCTCCGAGACTGCGGTCGTGCGATCGACCGTGCAACGACCGCCAATGCTGGAGTCGACGCTGCCTGGCGGCACGCATGAACTGGGAGCGTGGTGGGGGCTTTCGCTGATGAGCGGACATCTCTGGGGGGTGGCCGGGGATGTGAAGTACATGCCGATCGATGTGCGCTACTCGTACCGGTTCCTGTCGCGTGATCGTTGGGCACTTCGCTACTCACCGGAGATTACGGCACTGGCGATGATTGACTGGCCCACTCCCGAGGGATTGGCTCCGTTCAACCTGCGGAAGCGTTCGTATGGAAGCGGAGTGAGTCCGGAGGGATTTCAGGCGGACTTTTTCCCCCGCAGCCGGGTGCAGCCATTCCTTAGCAATAATGCAGGTTTTATCTACTTTGCCAACGGGCTGCTGACGCCGCAGGGTTCGAAACTTGTGTACACCGTCGACTTCGGTGCTGGCGTCAACATCTTTCGCAAGATGACGCAGGTGGTGACGATCGGCTATCGGTATCAGCACCTTTCGAACGCAAACAACGGCCTGCATAACGGAACGGACGCGAATACGTTCTATGTGGGAGTGTCGCGTTTTCGTACGAAGGGAAAGTAAGTCTATTTACGCTGAATTCATTGGCTCGAGCGCAGGAGATAGGGCAAGGCTGCTCCCGCCGCAGCGGTGACGCAGACGACCACCCAGGGGCGCACTTTGCCGACGACTAATGCGAGGAACGCCACCAGAACCAAGACATAGTCGAGAGGTGCCTTGACAGTGCTTGTCCAGAGCGGCCTGTAGAGCGCGACGGCCAGGATGCCGACGACGCCAGCATTTACTCCGGCAAGAAGCGATTGCGTGGTTGGGTCCGCACGAAGACGGCTCCAAAAGGGCAGGACAGCAACGACGAGAAGAAGGCCGGGCAGGAAGATGGCTGTCAGTGCAATGACCGCGCCAGCGAGACCATTGGGTTTCGGGTGGAGGAGCACTCCAAGGTAGGCGGCGAAGGTAAAGAGTGGGCCTGGAAGGGCCTGAGCGCAGCCATAACCGGCGATGAAGGTCGGCGTGCCGATCCATCCGGGGGTGACGGTAGCTTCCTGGAGAAGAGGCAGCACGACGTGTCCGCCGCCAAAGACGAGCGCGCCGGTGAGGTAGAAGGCGTGGAATACGGCTAAGGCCTGGGACGGTCTGGCCGCGAGCACAACAGCAGGTGCGACAAGCAGGAAGAGGAAGAGCGTGATGGCAACGGACGATGCATGGCGGGGAAGAGAGAGAGTGGAATGGCGGGGCGCCGTTCCGCGACAAACTATGAGGCCGAGGAAAGCGCTCACGGCGATGGCGGCCAACTGGCTGAGTGGGCGATGAACGAAGAGGACAATGGAAGCGGCTATGAGTGCGATCAGGCCCCGGACGACATCCGGTGTGAGGGTGCGCATCATACCGAGGACCGCTTGCGCGACTACCGCGACCGCGACAAGTTGAAGTCCGTGAATGATGCCGGAACCCAGACTGCCGTCGAGCAGGGGATGGCCCTCCGCGAGAGCAAACATAAGTAGGGCGGACGGTAAAGTAAAGGCGAGCCATGCCGCGAATGCCGCGGGCAGACCTGCTTCCAGCAGACCGATAGTGAAACCGACCTGACTGCTTGCCGGGCCGGGCAGGGACTGACAGAGGCCTACGACTTCGGCGAAGGCGGCTTCGTCGAGCCAGCGGAGACGCAGAACGAATTCGTCACGGAAGTATCCGATGTGGGCGATTGGGCCGCCGAAAGAGATGCAGCCAAGCCGGAGGAAGCGGAGGAACACTTCGGCGACTGAGGCTGTCTGTCTTTCACCTGGCATAGTCGTTGCTTCAGGGAGTTGCAGAAGCAGGGTTGCCAGACGCGGGTAGGGAGACAGATGCCGTTGCGGCCGGCTTAGGGACCTCGGCGATGCGGAGGTTGTTGTCGCGCTTGCGTTGCTTAGTCACAAAGGCATTGATGACCTGGGCGGCGAGCTTGGCGGAGTTATTGCCCCAGTAGCCGTGCTCCCAAAGGACGGCGACGACGATGTCGGGGTTTCGCCGGGGCGCCATACCTACGAACCAAGCGTTGGGAATTGTGCTTTTGTTTGTGCTGTTTTTTGCGCGTCCGCCGACAACGTCGGCCGTGCCAGTCTTACCGGCGAAGTCGACGCCCTCGAGGTGGGCGATATAAGCAGTGCCGATAGGACTGCTGGTGACGTTGGCCATCGCGTCGGTAATGAGCTGCCAGTTCTCGGGCGACAGTGGGATGGTTGCGTCGCCTGAGCCGGGAAAATTCTCGCGGATGGCCTGGAGCATCTCGGGTGGAACTTCGTCGGGAAAGATGACGTGCGGGCGCCGTAGGACTCCGCCGTTCGCGATTCCGCTGAGCGCGCGTGCGAGTTGGATGGGAGTCGCGGTGACCGCGCCCTGTCCGATGCCGACTGAGATGGTCTCCCCGGCGTACCACTTTTCGTGCTGGGTCTTGAGCTTCCAGAGTGTGGACGGCATGTTGCCGGTGGCCTCATCGGGTAGATCGATGCCGGTCTTCTGGGCGAAGCCGAGTGAGGTCGCGTACTTGGCCATGGTGTCGATACCGAGCCGGTTGGCTAGCGTGTAATAGAAGGTGTCGCAGGAGTATGGGATGGCGTTGTTGATGTCGACCATGCCGTGGTTCCTGTCGCAGCTGAAGAAGTGGCCGTAGAAGGTGGCCCCGCCGTTGCACGGGACATGCATGCTCTGGGCGACACCCTCCTGCAGACCGGCAACCGACATGACGATCTTGAAGGTGCTGCCGGGAGCTAGTTGGGCCTGAATACTTTTGTTGAGCAGCGGGTGGTCGGGGTTGTTGAGGATCTCGTTCCAATAATTCTTCGTGAGGCGGACGGCGAATTGGTTGGGGTCGAAGGTGGGACGCGAGGCCATGGCGAGAATTTCGCCGGTGTGGGGATCCATGGCGACGATGGCGCCGATCTTGCCTTCGAGGACCCTTTCGGCGGCCATCTGGATGTCGAGGTCAATGGTGAGCTTCAGGTCTTTGCCTGGGATGGCAAGCTCCTGGCCCAGATGACCGATCTCTTTGCCGTGGCTGTTTACGATGACGTCGCGGCTGCCGTCGGTGCCGCGGAGGAGGGCGTCGTAGGTGGCCTCGACGCCGGAGCGACCGACGACATCGCCGGGAGAGTAGAGGGAATAACGGTCATCGTTGGCGAGCATCTGCTCGGAGACTTCGCCGACGTAGCCGATGAGGTGAGCGGCGAACCCGTCGCTGGGATAGAGGCGGCGCTGCTCGTCGAGGGTTTCGAGTTCGGGGAGTTCGTCGCGATGGGCGGCGATGAAGGCCTGCTCGTCAGGGGTGATGTCCTGCTTGAGCGGAATGGGCTGGTATTTGGGAGCGATCTGATAACGGCGCAGTGTTGCCTGAATCTGCTCGGGGGAGATGTGGAGACCCTTGGAGATGAGAGGCAGATCAGCGTCGAGATCTTTGACCTGCTCGCGGAGGAGGTAGCAGGTGACAGATGGGTAGTTGTCGACGAGGAGGCGACCTTCGCGGTCGAAGAGTTTGCCGCGGGGGGCGAGGATGGGGACTTTGCGGACGCGGTTGGCTTCGGCGAGAGATCGGAAGTTCTCCGAGTTGAGCACCTGAAGGCGCCAGAGGCCGACGAGCAAAACTGCGAGAATGAGCGCGACGAGGTATTGGACTGAGTGGAGCTTGCCGATGGGCAGCTTTTCCGCTTTGCCGTTGGGGCCGATGTTCTGGGCTTCCGAATGGTGGGATGGTTCCATGTTTGATGTCAGTTTACGACCGGCTGCGTTGGGTTGGCTTTACCACTTGTGTATCAGGGTTATTCGTTAGACGGTTGAAATGTTGGTTTTACTCGCGACGTTTGGTGTTATCGAGCAGGAAGAAGATGGGCAGGGCCACTGCTGTGTTGATCGCGGCGCGAAGAAGCTCGTGAAGCCACTGAATGTGAAAGTTAGCGTTGCCGAGCAGACGGTGATTGATAAGGAAGATCAGGAAACTGTTCAGGATGAAGAAGCCGAAGTTGATGAAGATACGGGTCGTAAGGTTCTCTACGTCGATCTGAATGCCGATACTGGCGGCTATGTAGCCAATCACGGACTTGGCCATTCCATTGACGCCGATGAAGGGGTTGCTGAGGGAGTCCTGAAGCAGGCCGATTGCAGCCCCGGTAAGAGTTCCGGCGATGGGATTGCGCCGGGAGACGGCGAAGAAGACGGTAACGATAAGCGGAAGATCAAGAATGGAGAGTTTGGGAAAGGGTTTGGGAAGAAGGGCCTGCAGGAGTATCGCGCCCAATGGCACCAGAATCGCGACGGCGGGTGAGAAGCTGTGTTGCTCGAGTTCTCGACGTGATGTGTAGCTGCGAGTGGCCATAGGGCAGTGGTTAGTTTTTAGTGGTTAGTGATTTAGTTCGGCTGGTGGTGCTTGCTAGGGTTGAGGGTTTGGAGGTTGGGCTGCGTCTGTCTGTGGTTGCGGTTTGCGAGGCTTTGTAGTGGCCGGTTGGTCTGTGGATGGGGGCTGGTTGGTTGTTGTGGGTGGAGGCGCTATGGTCGTTGGATTGTTTCTTTCGGCTGCGCCGGGTTTTAGATCGGCTGCCGGAGGCGTCGAGCCGCTGGTGTACCGGTCGGGGCGGATGGTTGGAAGCGGTTTAGGGACGACGCCACCGGGAACAGGTGCGCCCGGTGTGCCTGGAGCCGGTTGGTTGGTGTCGGGATGGTCGGGGTCGTGGAGGCTGGGAAGACGGTCGGCGACGATCTGGGCGGCAGACTTCGCTGCCGCCTCAGCGGCCTGCTGGTCGGCGAGTTGTTTTGCTGCTGCTGCCTGTGCCTCGGCCGTTGCGGCCCCCACGGCCAGATCATGCTGGGCGGGAAGAGGTAGTGTGGGTTGTGTGCCGGTGATGATCAGAACCTCTTCGAGCTGGTTGAGGTTGGCCGCAGGCTGGAGCTGAATGAGGGTGTAGGGCTGATGGTCCGGATCGGTCTTGATCGACTCGATTGTGCCGACGGGAAGACCGCGCGGGTAGACTTGATCGCCACCTGAGGTGAGAACTTGCTCGCCGGGCTTGATGCGGGAGTCGGGGGTTAGATTTGTGATCAGAATCTGGCCGGTAGTGCTGCCGCGAAGAATGGCGCGGAGACGCGTAGTGGACAGGACAACACCGGCACCTGAGCTCTGATCGTTGATGAGGAGGACTTGAGCGGTATGGGGGAAGACGTCACGGAGCTTGCCGATGATGCCATCGGGCGTGATGACGGCCTGGTCCGGCTTGAGGCCGTCCTTTGAGCCTTTGTCGATGTAGAGGATTCGGGAGAGATCGCTTCCGCTGGTGCCGATGACCTGAGCGGCAACGGTTGCGGCGACATAGTGCTGTTGGAAATCGAGGAGGGCCTGGAGGCGATGGCCCTGGATGGCGTCTTCGGAGAGCGCAGCCTGCTCGAGGCGGAGGCGGGCGATCTCCTCCTGAAGATCGCGGTTTTGCTGGCGGGTGTGGCGAAGGTCGACGTAGTTCGACCAACCGTGGCGAAGGTTGTAGCCAAAGCCGTGGAAGAAACGCTCAAACGGGGTGACTGCCGAGACCGCCCAGTAGCGAAGAAGGGTGACGCTAGTGCCGTCGGGCGCACCGGGATCGACGGGGCGGCGAACCTGAACGGCAAGGCCGATGGTCTGGGCGAGTAGTATCGCAACCAGAACCAGAACATTTTTAAAGCGTGTAACGAAAGATTCCATGCGCTAGGAATGATTATCTGCGAATTGGCGCGCTGGCGGAGGTGGCGGGGTGGATGCGGAGGGCAACTTTTTTCAGGGTCTCCGCCGGAACCAATGCTGGATTGGGAACGTACCGCTAGCAGACCCTGGACCTGAATTTGTGCGAGGTGTGCGATGCTGCGTTGGGCGCTTCTTGTGATCGTACTTGTTGTTCCGCAACAAGGGGCGGTGCAACCGTCGCAGACCGGCGCCGGGAATGCTGTCGGCGGACGGCCCAAATTACACGGCGAATGGCGAGTTGAAGATGCCGGAGCGATACCGGGAGTGGATCTTTCTTACCTCCGGGGTGGACATGAGCTATAGCCCGAATGCGGCAATGGCGGGACATTCGATGTTCGACAATGTGTTCGTCAATCCGTCAGCCTACCGCGCGTTTCTGGAGACGGGTACGTGGCCCGACAAGACGACGCTGGTTCTGGAGATCCGCGGATCCGAGGGGGCGAGTTCAATCAACAAACGCGGGCATACCCAGTCGCCCGAGATCATGGGGATGGAGGTCCATGTGAAGGACGCCAAGCTGGAGGGCGGGTGGGGGTTCTACGAGTTTGATGGATCAAAGAGCGCGAAGGTGATTAAGCGTCCGGCAGGCTGTTACGAGTGCCATGAAGGCCATGCTGCGGTGGATACGACCTTTGTTCAGTTCTATCCGACGCTGTTGGGTTTGGCGAAGACAAAGGGGACCCTTAGTGCGGCGTATCTAAAGGAGATGGGCGCGGCGGCGGGGAGCAAGTAGCGAGATGGAGATTGGAGAGCCGTGAAAGCCGCTCCAATCAGGACAGATTATTTGGGCTGGAAGAGCAGCGGTGTGAAATGAATCAGGTTGTCGCGCCAGACCAGCCAGGTGTGCAGGCCCGGAGTTTCGATCTCCGTCACCGGCATGTTCCTTCGTTTTGAGGAACGCGACCAGTTTGCGATTGGGTTCGATGAGCGAATCCTCGGTCCCGCAGGCAATCCAGAGCAGACGAAGGTTGGCTGTTTTGGGGTCGAGCGATGCTAGCTTTTGCGTGTAGTCGAGAGCATGGACGGCGGAACTGAAGCCACCGACCCAGGCGAACTGTCCGGTGTGGGTGAGACCGACTTCGAGACTTTCGAGCCCGCCCATCGAAAGGCCAACGATCGCACGGTCGTTGCGATCTTTGGAGACCCGATACTCGGACTCGACCCGAGGCAGTACCTCGTTAAGGAGAGCGCTGGTGAAGAGATCGGTGTTGTGGTCGATGGCGGCGGGATCTTTCCAAACGCTGTAGTTGTGGACAAATGACATGTCGCCGTAGCCGAGGGGCACCATGGGCTTGATTTTGCCCGCAGCGAGCAGGTTATCGAGGATGAGGTTGGCGTGACCGACTTCGGTCCATCAAGCGTCAAAGTCGCTCCCCCATGGAGAAGATAGAGTACCGGGTAAGGATTTTTGGCCTTCTCATCGTAGCCGGGTGGCGTATAGACAAAGTAGGCGCTCTGATTGTTGGGGAGACCGAGAACAGTACTGCTCGTGTAGAAGTGACGATGCAATGAGCCGTGAGGAACATTGGTGTCTTCCCAGGGCTGAGGGTGTCGCCCGGCACCGTGAACAGATTGGAGACGTTCACCAGATTGAGGGTGAAGCGAGGATTCACGGGATCGAATCGACGGTCGCCGTCGGCTTCGAAGTGATAGCCATAAATCTCAGGAGCCAGTGGTTGGGTGGGTGACGGTCCATACCCCGGTCGCGCCTTTTTCCATGGGGATTGGCTTGGCGACACCATCAAGGGCCAGCGAGACCTTAGTGGCGGAGGCATCCTTGTAAGAGAAGGTGACGGTGTGGTCGGGGTGGATGTCTATGGAGCGGAGCCGTGGCGGGGCTTGAGCGGGCAGAAAGAGCGGCGCACATAGCAAGAAGAAAAGAGAGACGGTTCTAGAGAATTTGCGAGCCGTGAAAACGATCATATGCGCCAGTTTAGCCGAGGGGCGCAATCGCAGCATGGCTTACAGCGCATAATAAGGGGAATGGCATTTCGTTCCGGTTTTGTCTCTATCGTCGGTCGCCCCAATGCGGGCAAGTCCACCTTGCTGAATGCTCTTCTGGGGCAGAAGCTGGCAATCGTCACCCATAAACCGCAGACAACGCGGACGCGGATCCATGGAGTGCTCGAAGTGCCTTTGAAAAAAAAAGCCAAAGGCGAGACTGGACATCCTGCGGCGCAGGTGGTGCTGGTGGACACGCCGGGAATCCATAAACCGGACACACAGCTGGATCGGCGGATGATGCAGGAGGTGCACGACGCACTGGAGTCGCGCGATGCCGTTCTGTTTATCGTGGATGTGACGCACCGTCTGCCGAAGACTGAAGATGGGAAAAAGTTCACCGCTTCTCGCAGGGCGATGTCTGCGGCAGAGGACGACTTCGCACTTTCGTTGATCAGGAAGCTGGAGTGTCCGGTGATTCTGGTGCTGAACAAAATGGACGCAGTTCCCAAGAAAGACCTGCTGCCCTTGATCGCACACTGGTCAACGCTGCACGCGTTTGCGGACGTAATTCCGATTTCGGCGCGGAAGAAAGAGGGGCTGGAGCTGCTGCTCGACAAAGTTGTTGCACAATTAAAGGAGGGGCAGCGCTATTTTCCGAAGCACCAATTGACGGATCAGCCGGAACGATTCCTTGTGGCGGAGCTGATTCGCGAAAAGATCCTTATGCTGACCGGGGAAGAGGTCCCTTACGCAACAGCGGTGGTGATTGAAAAATATGAAGAGCCTTCTTCGATGAAGAAGATGAAGGACGGAAGGTTGCCGGTGACGAAGATCTCTGCTGCGATCTTCTGCGAGCGGACTGGGCAGAAGGCGATTCTGATTGGCAAGCAGGGCGAGATGCTGAAGCGAATTGGCACAGCCGCGCGGAAGGACATCGAATCGCTGCTGGGAACGCGGCTGTTTCTGGAGCTGTTCGTGAAGGTCCAGGAAGAGTGGCGGTCGAGCCGAGGATTTGTCGAGGACCTGGATTGGCGCCGGCAGTTGGAACTGATCGCAGAGAAGCAGGCAACAGAAGAGTAGAGGGTGGACGACGTTCGACGATCTCTTTTTCTCTACGGCCCCGCAAGAAGATACATTGGTTTAGGGACAACAAATCCAGACGGCGCTGGCGGGGGGAATGAGCGAACAGAGACCGACACCGGACACGCGGGAACCAATCACGAGTGGGACTCGTTCGAACATCGTCGACATTGTGAAGGGTATCGCCATCACTCTGGTTGCCTATGGCCATACCGCCCAAGGCATGATCCATCGCGAATGGTGGGTCGGTGAGGGGGCTGCTTTCTCCGACACCTTTATCTACAGCTTTCATATGCCGGCGTTTTTCTTTGTCGCCGGTCTGTTTGTAATGAGTAGCCTTGCAAAACGAGGCGGCCAGCATTTTGCGGTCGACAAACTGAAGACGATTCTCTATCCATATATGTTGTTTGAGGTCATCAATGTCACGCTCGAGCCGCTGATTGGGCGTTTCAAGTCCGGCACTGCGCCATTCGACTTGAAGGTCATTCTGCGGAAGGTTGTCGATGGACAGGCCGGCTGGTTTCTGTACGTTTTGTTTTTCTGCCTTATATTGGCGCTGGTGACATCACGGGTACCGGCGTGGCTGCGTTTTCTGGCCGCGCTCGTCGCAGCGTTGATTCCGCGGTTCGGGCCCATAGAAAGTATTAATCAGGTCCTACACGAGTTTTGCTTTTTGGCAGCAGGGATGTGGGTAGGCACTCACATTTTTTCTCTGGAACGGATGCGAGCGGCCACAGCCGGTTTGAGCTTCATCCTTCTTGCTGTGTTCCAGGTGGCGATGGTCCTCATCTATGGACCGGCTGCACTATGGCGATGGATTTACATCGTACTTGGGCTTACTGGTACGGCGGGGCTTTTCATGTTGGCGAAGTTGCTGGATAAGAATCGACTCGGCAATGGCATTGCATGGGTGGGACGGGCATCGCTTGCGGTGTTTCTGCTGAGTTCGTTTGCGCAGGGAGCGACGCGAGAGGTCCTGCTAAGAGTGTTTCATACGCAGGAGTTCTGGCTGCATTTGTTGCTGCCAACGCTGGTCGCAACTGTTCTACCGGCGATTGTCTGGCACCAGCAAGACCGATGGCACCTTGGATGGCTCTTCCGCTGGCCCTTCTAAAGGCGATGGGTTAGCGAAGGTTTATTCCTTGACGCTGACACCGAGTGCCTTCATCTTGCGGTAAAGATGACTGCGCTCAAGGCCAAGTCCTTCGGCGGCGCGGCTGACGTTGCCGTGGAACTCGTCTAGCTTCTTGAGGATGTAGTCGCGCTCATATGCTTCGCGGGCCTGCAAGAGCGAGGTGAACTCTTCACTGCGTCCGTTGGCTTTGCCAGCATCTCGGGCGGAGTCGCGATAGACCAGCATAGGCAGGTGTTTGCGCTCTATGCGCTGCGTTTTGGGATTGAGGATCAGAACGCGCTCGACGAGATTGCGCAGTTCGCGAACATTGCCAGGCCAATGGTATTGCTTGAGCGCGGCTAGCGCGTCCTCCGTCATCTCAACGTGGGGTCGGCCGTATTCCGCGCCGAACTGTTGGAGAAACTCCTTGACGAGAAGAGGTATGTCCTCCTTGCGGTCGCGCAACGGAGGGACAAAGAACGGGATGACGTTGAGGCGGTAAAAGAGATCTTCGCGGAAGTTGCCGCGGGCGATCTCCTCTTCGAGGTCCTTGTTGGTCGCGGCTATGACGCGAACGTCAACATGGACCGGGTGCGATGCGCCGACCGGGAGGAAGCGTTGTTCGTCCAGAGCACGCAAGACTTTGGCCTGGGTCTTTAGACTCATGTCGCCGACCTCATCGAGGAAGAGGGTCCCGCCGTCGGCGCGCTCAAAAGTGCCACGTTTTTCGGTGGGGCCTCCGGGGACCGCGCCGTGGCGGTAGCCGAAGAGTTCAGATTCGATGTAGTCCTCGGGGATGGCGGCGCAGTTGAGTTCCACGAATGGACGGTCTTTGCGTAGGCTTTCGGCGTGCATGGCACGACCGACCAGTTCCTTGCCTGCGCCGGATTCTCCGTAGATGAGGACCCGACCGTTGGTCGGGGCCATCAATTTGATTTGTTGGCGGAGGGCCTTCATGGGGACGGAGTTTCCCGTAACGGTTCCCTTTGCGAGTTGGCGGGAGAACTCCTGATTGTCATCTCGCATCTGGCGCGCCTTCATTGCATTCTTGAGGACGATGAGGGTTCGATCGAGCGAGAGCGGCTTTTCGAGGAAGTCGTAGGCACCCAGTTTGGTCGCGCGCACCGCGGCTTCGATGGTGCCGTGGCCGCTGATAATGATGACCTCGGGGACGTTCGCCGACTCAATCTGACGGATCTCGGTAAGGGTGTCGAGACCGTCGCGATCTGGCAACCAAATGTCGAGCAGGACGACATCGTAGGCGGCGTCGCGGAGAAGTTCAAGTGCCTCCGCTGCGGTTGCGGCCGTGGTGACTAGGTAGTCTTCTTCGCGAAGAATGCTCTCCAGCGATTCGCGAATCTCGGCTTCGTCGTCGACGATGAGTACGTGGTTCATTTAGGTCCCTGGGCTATAGTGGAGGCGAGATCGCCCTCTGCCAGCGAAGCTCTGGTGGCATGAGATTCCGCGGATTCCACTCTATTCGATATGGTTGAAGAGTCATTGCCGTTTTGCATAGCGGCGAACGGACCGACGGCAGAAGACGTGTCAGATTCACTGTCGAGGGTGATCGCGGGGCGGAGCTCGACGATGAACTTTGCGCCGGCGGGTTCGTTCTTTTCCGCGCGGATGGTGCCTTGATGCTCCTGGATGATCTTGGCAGCTATGGCGAGACCGAGGCCGGTGCCGCGCTGTTTCGTGGAGAAGTAGGGTAGGAAGAGACGCTCGCGCATCTCGTCGGTGAGACCGGACCCTGTGTCGGCGATGATCAGTTCAACCATTCCATTTTCAAGAAGATTGGTGCAGATGCGTAGCTCGCGAAAGAGGCTCTGCTGCATGGCCTCGGCGGCGTTGTCGATCAGGTTGCCGAGGGCGCGCTTGAGGGCTTCGGGATCTGCCATAACGAGTGGAAGGTCGGGGGCCATCTTGCGAACAATGCGGATGGTCTGCATGCGGCCGGCGAAGAGGGCAAGAGAGTTTTCGACGATCGTATTGAGGTCGGCCGGCTTGGGTCGCGCCGTGGGAAATTCAGCAAGTGCGGCGAACTGGTCGACGAGCGAGCGCATGCTTTCGACCGAAGAGGTGATGACTTCGGAACAGCGGCGAATCACTGCGATCGAAGGCGGTTCGGGAACTTGATTTTCGGGCGCCAGGGATTCCGGGCCTGCAATCGCGTGGGCCAGGCGATCGATGTGACGACGAATCTGTTCAGCGCTGAGGCTGATGGGAGTTAAGGGGTTCTTGATCTCATGGGCGACGCGTCGCGCCACTTCTTTCCATGCGGACTGCTTTTGTGCACGAAGCAGTTCGGTCGCGTTCTCGAGAACTAGTACGTAACCTTGATGCTCTCGGCGCAGGCGTTCGGTTGCGCCAGGCATTTCAAGCAGAGCGACTGTGGCGAGGAGGTTCATTGTGCCACCGAACCGATCGTTCGATGCATGAATGGGTGCGGTGATTTCGATCTCGCTGGAGGCGGAGCCCATGCGATGGCTGCGCTTGATGAGGCGGTCGAGAACATCGGCAACATCGGCAGGAAATACATCCTCCATGACGCGACCGAAGAAGGGCCGCTGGCCTCCGGGATCCATCATCTCGCTTAGAGCACGATTGGCGAGGACAATTCGGCGATCAGCATCGAGCGTGGCTACGCCGTTAGGAATAGTTTCGAGCATCGTTTCGAGTTCACCGCGACGAGCTTCAAGGGCGGTGTTGGCTGCGCTCAGTTGCACGGTGGAGTGCTCGACAGCGCGACGGCTGTCTTCAAGGTCGCCAGCCATGTGATTGAAGCTGCGGACCAGCTCGCCAAGCTCTTCGGTTGCGCTCTCCTGGACACGGTGGGCGTAGTCTCCGGCCGCGATGGCTTCCATGGCGTCGGCTAGTGCTTCGACTGGCTTGGTGACTTGTTTCGACAGGTGAAGTGCGAGCCAGCAGGAGGCGAAGAGGGCAAGGCTGGTCATCATCAGCAGCAAGAGCATGTAGAGATCTCTGATCTGACGACGTTCGCTGTAAAGAATTGAGTAGGCTTCCGCTCGTTTTTGCAGACGGGTCATCGTGGCGGCCATGCCGAAGGGCATCGGCAGGCCGACGACGACGGTGTTACCCGGTTTAAGGCTGGTCGCTCCGAGCGCATAGTCGGTCGTGCCGAGCGAGAAGACGGGCTGATCGTTGCGTTGGGCAGCGGTAAGGATGGCGGAATCTGTCGGATCGGTAAGTGCCGGTTTGGCAGATCTGTCGGGGTCCTCTTGTGTCACCTGATCGGGAAGCCACGTTTTGATCTGAGCAGTGGCTCCAGCACGTTGCGGCATTTGGAACGACGCGGCGACGCGGCCCTCGTGGAAGACGATGGCAAATCCATTCTGCAGCGTGATCTGGTGCTGTCGTAACACCTGGTAGATGGCTTCCCGGTTCAGGCGGGAAGCGGAGAGCGCGGCAGCGTGACCAGATCCGTGTGTCGAGGAATGGATCGAACGACGAGACTGGCGAGTTGAAGCGGGGGCCGGCGACATGACCTGTGTCTGTGCCGGCGGAGAAGGAGGTGGCGTCTCGGGCAGGCTGGAAGCGATTGAGTCCGCCTCGGCACGGGCGTTGGCGGTGGTGTATCGAGCTAGCTCCAGCGCCATATTGTTGCTGTCGTCGCGCATCTCGGTCACAGGCTGCGAGAACCATCGGTCGACGGCGCGATTGAGCAAGAGGTAGCTGAAGGCATACATCGAGGCAATGGGAACCAGGCTGACCAGCAGCGCGCCCCAAAGCATGCGCGTGCGGAGCCGGGTGCCCATGACTCGGCTGCGCTGATCAGCGTAGAGCTTGAGTACATTGCGGACGAGAAGGACCAGCACGGCCACGAAGAGCAGAAACGCCACGATCGATAAGCCGGTGAAGATGACGATCTGCTGTGTGGTAGCTGGCGAGGGAAGCTGAGTATTAAATGCGTTGAGAGTGGCAAGAGCCACAAAGAGGACCAGCAGGGAGGCACCCAAGGCGGCGATCCATATCTTTCGCCGGTTCGTGGGTGTGGCCATGGCAGTGCCCTCCTCAATCACCTGATTATAGGCGTTTGGGGTCTGCTGTTTGGTCGGTCAATCCCGTTGTGGCTTATACGAGCGTCGCCACAGATTGCCACTCGCGCTTTTGCGCCGCAGCAACGGCACCGTAGGTCAGGACTCCGTTGAAGGTGTTGACACCTTCTGCGATCCCCTTATCTTCACTGATTGCGGCGTTCGCCCCGAGACGTGCCAGCTTTAGAACGTACGGAAATGTGGCGTTGGTCAGCGCGAGGGTCGAGGTGTTAGGCACGGCAGCGGGCATGTTGGTGACGCAATAGTGCACGACGCCATCCACCTCGTAGGACGGGTTGGAGTGCGTCGTGGGGTGGGCCGTTTCGATGCAGCCGCCCTGGTCGATGGCCACATCGACGATCACCGCACCCTTCTTCATCTTGCTCACCATTGCCTTGGTGACGATCTTCGGAGCAGCGGCCCCGGGGATAAGAACTCCGCCGATGACCAGGTCGGCCTCGCGGACAGCGTGCTCGATGTTGTAGCTGTTGGAGGCGACAGTGTAGAGGCGACCGCCGAAGATGTCGTCCAGTTCGCGGAGACGGTTGAGGTTGAGGTCGATCAAAGTGACCTTCGCGCCCATGCCGAGGGCGATCTTTGCAGCGTTAGTGCCGACGATGCCGCCGCCGATGATGCAGACATTGCCGGGGGCAACGCCGGGAACGCCGCCAAGAAGGACGCCGCGGCCGCCATGCTCCTTCTCAAGGTAGGCGGCGCCAACCTGGACGCTCATACGACCTGCGACTTCACTCATAGGGGTCAGCAGAGGGAGGGAACCGGCTCGGTCGCGAACGGTCTCATATGCGATGCCCGTAACTTTTGAGGCTAGTAAGGCGTCAGTGAGTTCGGTGAGCGGAGCGAGATGGAGATACGTGAAGAGGACGAGGCCTTCGCGGAAGTGCTTGTATTCCTTCTCGACAGGTTCCTTGACCTTGACGACCATTTCAGCCAGGCGCCAGACGTCGTGAGCCGAGCCGACGATTTCGGCGCCTGCGGTCTGATATTCGTCGTCGGGCATTGCAGAAAGTGCTCCGGCGTTGTGCTCGACCAGGACCTTATGTCCACCTTCGACGAGGGCTTTTACGCCCGCTGGAGTAACACCGACACGACTCTCGTGGTCTTTGACTTCCTTGGGCACGCCAATGATCATTCTTCATCTCCACAAAACAAAGCTGCTTCGATTGTATCTATTTGCAGGTCGGAAGATATCAATGAGTCGCTGTTGCGCGTTCCCGCGCAAGTTCCCAAATGTGGACTGCGTGGACGAAATCGTAGGGTGAAGACGTTGTGCTTTCGCCCTCGTGGATTAGATTGGGCTGATGGAAGAGATTTCGGCATTGGCACCGATCCGGACTATGCAGCATCGCCGGATGCTTTGGATCCTCTTGCTTGTTCCAGTGTCGATATCGCTGATTGGAGTGTGGGTTCTTGACCATGCCAAGGCGCAGAAACCGCTCTTCTCGATGACGAACATGGTAGGGCCAACAACGCAAAGTCTGCTCGCTGGCGATGGATTGACGTTTTGCACCGAGGAGATGGGGACACCGGGTAATCCGATCTGTTTTCATGCGGCGCGGATGCCAATGACGGCTACGGTGGTGGCGTTGGGGATGCGGTTGTTTGGCGACCACTATCTGCGCGTAGCTTGTTTCAAGACACTTCTGCTGCTGTTACCAATCGAACTGTGCATTTATCTGGTTTGGCTGCGCATGCCGCTTTCGGGGATGCGAAGGCTGCTGATTGCTGTACTACTACTTGCCCCATTTGTGATAACGGCGTTTCTTGCTGACGTTACCAACATACTAGTGGATGAAGGGTACTCTTACAGTCTTCTGGCTGTTGCGGTGGGGTTGCTGTTCCTTGGCTGGGAAGTTTGGCCGGCTGGTTGGGGGGTGGGTCGCACGGTGTTGTTTGTGGCTGCGGTGGACGGTCTGTACCTCTCGAAGAGTGGGATGCTGCTGGCTGTGATCGCATTGACGGTTGGATACCTGCTGGTGGAGCGTCGAGTGCGGGCTGCGATGGCTGGTTGTGGTGCTGATCGCTGCAGCGCCGATCGGATGGGCACTGCATCAGCATCATGCGAGCGGGCGGTACAGCGTGGGAACCAGTCTTGATGGCATCAACCTGCATAAGGGGAACAATGCCGGGTTTCTGGAACACTATCCGCCGCAGCGGGGAGATTCGATGGACTGGTACGACTCCGAGCTGAATCGCGGTTTGTCCTTCAGCGATGAGTGGAGCTTCAACGACCATCATCAGAAGGCGGCGTTGGACTATCTTGTGAGGCATCCGCGTGAGACGCTCGCGGGCGACGTGCGCAAGGTGAATGTACTGTTCTTCGCTGTCGCGAAGTATGGCGGGACTGCGAGTTCTGGCGCGAGACGAGTGGTCGAGGACTTGGGAATGCTGATCTTCCGGTTGATGTTGTGGACGGCGATTCTGTGCGCGATCTACCTGCTGGTGCGCACTCGAGATCCGGGGCGTCGCTCGTTGCGTGTGGCTTCCTGGGTGTTTCTCACTGTAGTTATTGCGTGCGCAATTCCCTTCCTCGCGGGCTTTGCTTATACGCGGCACGTAAGCGTTTTGATCTATCCGGCGGCGCTGTTCTGCTGTCGGCTATTGTGCAACCAGGACGGGAGCTCTAACACAAACGAGTGATGACTGGTTAGGTAAGGACCATAAATAGCACTTGCGAAAGAGATACACTAATGTGAGTCTCTTTTCAGGAAACGACTGTAAATACCTATGTCTTCGAACAGCTTTCAGATGCGTTATTCCCGCATTCACAATATGCGGTCACTCTTCAGCCTCTTTTCAAGCGACCTGGCCATTGATCTGGGCACGGCGAACACGCTCGTCTTTGCGCATGGCAAAGGTATTATCGTCAACGAGCCTTCCATTATCGCGGTGAATAAGATCACCAACGAGGTGGAGGCGGTGGGCAAAGAGGCCAAGGATATGCTTGGCCGGACGCCGGGCAACATCGTCGCGATCAAGCCGATGAAGGACGGCGTGATCGCCGACTTCCGGCACACCGAAAAGATGCTCAACTACTTCATTCAGAAGGCGCATAACCGGAAGATGATGGTGCATCCGCGGATCGTGATCGGGGTTCCGTCGGAGATCACCCAGGTTGAAAAACGCGCGGTTATGGACTCGGCGTACCGGGCCAAGGCTTCCGAGGTTCATCTAGTGGAGCAGGCCATGGTCGCAGCGATCGGCGCTGGTCTGCCGATTACGGAGCCGGGCGGCAACATGGTCGTCGACATTGGCGGTGGAACGACCGATATTGCGGTGATCTCGCTGGCTGGAATCGTCTATTCGCGTTCCGTGCGCATGGCCGGGAACCAGATGGACGAGGCCGTGATGACCTATCTGAAGCGAAAGTACAATCTTCTCATTGGCGAACGGACCGCTGAGCAGATCAAGATTTCGCTTGGCTCGGCGTATCCGCTGGACAGGCCGATCACGATGGAGGTCAAGGGCCGCAACCTGATTGAGGGCGTGCCGAAGACCATTACGATTGAAGATTCCGAGATTCGTGAGGCTCTCTCCGAGTGCATTGCGACGATCATCAACGCGATCCGTGTGGCACTGGAGCGGACTCCGCCGGAGCTTTCGGCCGATATTTCGGACCGTGGCATTGTGCTGACGGGCGGCGGTGCACTGATCAAGAATCTCGACAAGCGAATCCGCGAGGAGACCGGGTTGCCGGTGTCGATTGCGGACGATCCACTGGCGTCGGTGGTGTTGGGTACAGGCGCGATGTTGTCTGACTTCAAACTACTGCGCAAGATTTCTATCGATTGATTGGTTCCATTGGTTAGAGCAGCGGCTCCGAGAGATCGGAGCCTTTGTTTTTTGCTAAGGGGGTACCCCCCCCCTATTGCCCGCGCGCAAGTTGCCTATTTTCATATATTTACGACAGGTCTTGGCCGCCAAAATATTGACAACAAATGGGTTACGTCCAAAATATTCTATCTAAACGAGTTAGCCCCAGACGATGTCCGGGGCTGCTTTGTTTTGAACTCTATATCCAGTATAGCGGTTGGAGTAGAACTAATACGCCACGCGGATCTTACTGTCATGTAATGAGTTAGCTGGTTTTGGGACTTGACAGGCGATTTCTGGGCAGAAATTGCAAAAAATTAAACCCGACAAAAGGAAATAAAGGAGATAGATCCGCTGCTTTACCCTTCGGGAGACGACGATCTGTCCAGAACACTAAAGGCCGCATTGTCGGGACCATGATTGCGACAGATGCGGCTTTTCGCTATCGGCTGCTGCCCACCTTAGTTGACGTGCGAAAACTCAACTTGCTCTTCTTCCACTGCCTCAATCGAGGCTTCCCTTCGTATGTCGATGCTTCCGGTTAAGAAGGCACCATCCTCAACGGAGATGCGCGAGACAACGAGGTCTCCGCACAAGGAGCCCTTGCTGCGAATGTCAAAGTGATCGCTTGCCTCGCAGCTACCAACTACCTCGCCGAGCACTACGATCTCCCGCGCTGCGATATTCGCCGAAACTCGGCCGTTTCGCCCCACGGTCACACGATCGTCCGGCAGGCTGACAGAGCCCTCCACTGTTCCTTCAATGTGTAAGGATTCTGAACCGGTAATCTCACCTTTGATGACCAGCGATTTGCCGATCGTGCTTCGATCGCCCACTGAAGGTGTAGAAGAACCCGGCTCAGATACATTTGAAGGCCGCAGTTGACGAGTTGGATCCGGGACTGAGTAGGGTACGGCATCGACGCGCTGATCTAGCATGGATTCGAATCCTCTAAATTCTGTATTTGTGACCGTTAGTGGGGGAATACATCTGCTTCGGTCACACTACGATCAATCGCCGCCAAACGATATAGCATCTTTGGGTGAGAGACGCAGGCATAGAGCGACGCTCTTGAATCGTGAACCTTCTCAGGGCACGGTTCGATTAGTACGTTGCTGCCAGGTCTGAAAGAATCGGAGCTTCGGTAAGTTTGAGTTCGCGGATTCCGCAGAAATGAAGTTGCCGAAAACCCCGTTTTCCGGGAACATCAACCGTCACGATGAAGAAAGTTCAATTCACGTCGCTTTGCGCCCAAGTATGAAAACAGCCGAAGATGGTGTCATTTGGCTGCCTTTGTGTTCGGGAACGATAATTTAGTTCACCGTGAGCGTGAAGCTGGTCGAGGCGTGAACTAAGGTGTTCACGGAGTCAGTGCCGGTTAATGTGACTGTGTAGTTGGCACTAACTGGCGGCGGCGGGGCCGTGCTGCTTCCGTCACTGCTTTTTGCTCCTCCACAGCCGGTGAGAGCCAGACCAGCCGCTGTCAAAAGTGTAACGACCAGAAGATGGGGCCGGTTCGTTTTTCGGCGAAGACCTCTGAATGAACTCCAAACTAGAAGGCTGGCGAAGGCAGTTACGGTCGGCGCACTGTGCCAGGGCGTCGGGTTCTTGTCGTTAATGGAGACGCGTGTAGCCATCGGGCGAAGATTGCCGCGCTCTGCGGGCAACGTGGTGTTGCATGCGGCGGCAATACCTATGGTGAGCTTTGTCGTGCTCGTTCCACTCACTGCCGGTGAGTTAATCGCATAACAGCCGGTTAGATTGCCACTGCTGCCGGTGAAGGCCAATGACCATACAACCCTGCCGCTGTAGCCGCCGGTCGGTGTCAATGTGACTTGAGTGCTTCCTGAACCTCCATTAGCGACCGTCAAATTTGCGGCCGAAAGGCTGAACCCCCCAGTGGCGATCACGTTGCCGACTAAGACGGAGCTGGTTGAAGTGGAGGGCGAGTGCATCGCGTCGCCAGGATAGCGGACTGTGACGAGATGGGAGCCAGGAGTTGCGGGAGCAATAAAGGTGTAGTTTGTCATCGACTGCGCCGTATTGGTTACTGTGAGCGCCAGTGACGAGTTCACAACGACCCCATCAACAGATACCGCGACGGTCCCTGTCGGAGGGGTAGCGCCACTGGGGGAATAAGTAGAATCCACGGCGATCTGGAGCGGAATACTGTCCCCGGGCGAAGCGGTATAGGGAGAATTGAGGATCAGGATGACTGTAGCCGTAAGGTTTATAGCATTGCTTGAGGGCCAAGCAGTCAGCACCTTGTTAAAATCGACGCTGCCAAGACCGGTCGCTTCGTCGTAACCCGGGGTGGCTGAATATCCCGACTGACCTGGGGCTGAGCAGTTGGCGGCACCGGGGACGCAGGCATTTGTACCCGAGACGATGTCGTGAAACGCGGCAGCGTACGACGTGGGATTCGACGCCAGGTTGTACAGTATGGGGTTGATATTTCCTTGTCCGGTTGTGTGCTCGAATCCATTCAGAATCGCCACGAAACCCGCGAAGATAGGAGCCGCAAAACTGGTTCCTCCGGCTGTGGTGATCTGGTTGTTAGCACCTTCGAGCCCGCCGCTGCAGTTGGGCGTCTGACCCTTTTTGTTGGCTAGAGCAGGATCGTCGGAGCAAATAATGAAGCCGGGATTTTCAATCGAAGACTGGAGGGCGACATCGGGAAGCAGGCGATAACCTCCCGATGGTATGCCCGGCACGCCACTCTGCCATGCGGGTCGGGGGAAGTGAACGCTTGTTCCGCCGCCGCCTGCCGCAATGCCTATTGAGGTTGAGCCCTCATTCCAGACCACCTCAGGAACATACGACAGCAAGGAACCAACTGCATCGATGTTGCTGGCAGTTGCCCAGTACTGACTGGACCCTGCGTCAAATGTGCCAGCAGCCATTTGAGTTCCGCCGACCGCCGTGACATAGGGACTGTCCGCCGGATAATACACTGAAAGAGCCTGCTGTTGGGCGGGCGTAGTGCCATTTGAAGAGGAATAAAACGCGCAGGCTGTTGAGCCAGCGTCGCCTGCGGAGGCAATGAGGGTTTGACCCTGCGCAGCAGCCTGTTCGAACAATGCGTTCCCCTGGTCCAGATTCGTCGTGCTCATAGCGATTCGCAGGCGCCGTAACTGATGCTGACCACGGGAGCGATGTTCTGCGTGATGGCGAATGCTAAGGCATCGAACACATCGTAGTTCTGGTTGTCGCCGACGTAGACAAGGAAGATGTTGGCACTCTAATCGATCCCGGAGGAGTATTCCAGGTCGATCTCCGACTCCCACTCATCCCCTGGCGAGACGGCTTGTACTCCGGAGCCTGGAACCAGAACAGGTGTGAAGGAAGCTGATGTGGAGAAAGGCCTTTCGCCGGAAACAGGTGAGACCGTCGAAGTGTTTACATAGGACTGGCCTACAACAGCCAGCCCCGGACCTTACCCACGAACGCAGCTGGTATAAGCGGTGCGGATTTAGGTCATACATCGTCGCGATGTCCTTTGGACCTAGGTAGTGGGTCTGAGTTGCAAGTGTCGTGAAGTTCGGGTGAGCGTTGGTCTGGACCGTGATGTTCGGCTTCGGACGGAAGTTGGAGAGGTGAAGTACGGCGGCCGTCATTGAGGCGAGCTCTGTTGGCAGGGTGAGGTCGGACTGCGGAGCGAAGTGCATCTCGCCATCGGTTTGGTAGTAGTGAAGTTCCGTGCCGAAGGCGGCTTGCACCTGCGCGACATTGCCGGAGAACGTGATGCGATCTCGGCCAAGCGCTTTGCTCTCTATGTGGAAACCGCGCGATTGTAGCCAGGTCTCTGTTGCAGCGATATCTTCATCGGCGATGCCAAAGCGGGCGGCGAAGGTGTCCGGAGTGAGCCATTGGTGATAGAGCGGCGAGGCCGGGTTCTGCTGGGCGGCCAGCAGTTCCTGGAGCGCATTTTCCTGGGCAACGGTGCGCTTGAAGACTAGCGTCATGCCAGGAATGGTCATCGCTGGCGGGACTGCTCCCATGTCCTGGGCGCGCAGTGCTCTTGGACTGCGAGATCCCGTAAGCGTGGCGCGGGAGGTTTCTGTGATGGTTCCCTTGAGTCGCGGCGCGGGTTTTTGAGCAAAACCAAGCAGAGAAAAAGAAAAGAGGGCCGTGAAAAAGAACGGCGGAACAACTCGGCGAATCCGCTTCATACAGGGTGATCAATCTTTCCAGAGACTTGAAATAATAATCCGTGTGGTTCCCGAGGAAACCTTAGCACGGGAAATTGACGGAGTCTTCAGGAAAATTCTGGCGCAGCTTGGTGTTTCAGTCTTGGTGGCTTCAGCGCTAGTACGCTAAGGCGCAGCCGTCGGCTCGTATTTCGCTGGCGGCGCGTATGGAGCGGGGTCCCTCATAGTTCCTCGAAAGTCGGGTTATCGGCAAGTTCGAGTTGTAAGGTGCTAAGAGGCGCCAAGTTTCCCAAAACCTGGTTTTGCGGGAATGACACTTCGCTGACCGCCGATTAGCCGACTCTTCCAACGGCGGGATGAGGTCGTGAAAAACCTACGCGGACTTTCGCTTTGCGGGTGATTTCGCTGCGGCTCTAGTCTGCGTGATTCCCTGCTGAACAGGGGGCGCAGTCTTTGCCTTCGGATTTGGTGATGTCTCGCTTTGTACGCTCTTGCGCAGGGCGTCCATGAGATTCACAACCTTGCCAGCCGCACGACGCGGGGCCTCGTCGATCGGTATCGGCAGGTTGTTGATCTTGGCATTCACGAGCTCTTTAACTGCGACCTCGTATCCGTCTTCGAATTTGTCCAGGTCGAACTTCGATGCGCGCTTGGCAATCAGAGCCTCGGCCAACTCCAACGACTCAGCGTCAACTTCGGTTTTCTTGATGTCCCGGAAATACTCGGCCTTATCGCGTAGCTCATTCTTGTATCGAAGAGTGAAGGCCATTAGCCCTTTGCCGTCAGGACTGTCGGGCATGATCGCTACGACATGCTCCCTGCCCGAAAAGGCGACCTTCCCGATAGCCACTTTGCCGGTGTTCACAAGTGCCTGCCGCACGACGCCAAACGCTTCGCTCTGCGCATCGTTCTCTGGCGTGACGTAGTAGGGCTTCTCAACATATTCCGGATGCAACTCGGCCGTATCGATAAATTGCGAGACGGCAATGCTGTGCTTCGATGGAACGCGGAGCTGTTCCAACTCGCTCGGCTCGATGATGACGTATTCGCCCTTGCGGTGCTCGTAGCCCTTTACGATCTCGTCCTTCTGGACGACGGCTCCCGCTTCTTCACCGCCGCTATCGACCGCACTTTGCAGAACCTTTTGGTGTCGAACACGTTCGCCGGTGCTGCGGCTGATCTGGTGAAAGCTGATACCGCTCTTTGCTTCCGTGGCGACGTAGAAACTCACTCCGAAAGAAACCAAGGAGATTTGAATTTGACCTGACCAATAAGGGCGTGCCATTAACACCTCAGTTAACTCGTTTAATTTCGAACCGCGCCCAAGTTTATCGCGTTTTGTCTATTGGCTTTTCTAAAAGAATTGACACTAAAATTGTATTCGCCTTGTCTTCGCTGAACTGGACTTGATGAGTTTCCGAACCCTCGATGGGCTTGAATGAGGTGCAAGGAAAGCCCGGCCGTCTCTGATGAGGCCGCGCCCGTTCTCGTCATTAACCACCTTGAACTACCTACTCCGAACTGATAAGGCAGATCCTTCGACTGGGTTGCTAACAACGCAACCGGCAAAAACATTAGATGGCTGCGGGCACTTCGACTTCCTGCTTTTTGAGGCGAGCCTGGTTGGATTGGACTACGGCGAGGGCTGAACCGAAGCCTACATGCTCGTCGGCGATGGGTCTCGTACCGGTGCGAACGCAGTAGACGAAGGCGCGGGTGGCGGCCGTTGTGGGGTCTTCGGCTGTGGTGACCTGGACAGGCTTGCCCGGGCCGCGGTAGGGCATCTCTCCGGCGGGGTTGTAGGAGGCGCTGGTGGTGACGCCCTTGGCGTCCTTAGTGGGAGATGTTTTCGTGATGCGTTGGGGTTCGTAGAAGAAGGTTGCGTCCTGGAGGGTGAGATTGAGCGAGCCTTTGGTTCCGTAGAGCCAGAGCTGGTCGCCCATCTTGGCGTTGTCGGTCATGGAGGTGAAGATGAAGCGGCGTCCGCCGGAGTAGGAGAGGATGGCCTGAACGTTGTCGTCGGTCTCGCGGCCATCGTGATACATGCAGATGGAGCCGGAGGCGAGGGCCGCGGTGGGCGTGGAGCCGAAGACCCAGTTGGCGATGTCCATGTGGTGGGAGCCCAGTTCGGCGAGCAGGCCGAGGGACCACTGGTTGTAGAGACGCCAGTTGATGAGGCGTTCGAGTGAGGGGTCGGGGACGGAGCGACGCCAGTTGTTGTTGCGGTTCCAGTAGGCGAGGATGTGGGTGACGTCGCCGATTTCGCCTTGCTGGACACGGGCGACGGCGGCGCGGATCCAGGGCGAGTAACGATACTGGTGGCCAACCTGGAAGATACGTTTGTGCGCGGTGGTGGCTTTGACGATCTTTGCGGCGTCGTCGATGGTGTAGGCCATGGTCTTTTCGCCGTAGACGTGATGGCCGGATTCGAGCGCGGGTAGGACGTGCTGGGCGTGGAGGCCGAGAGGTGTGGCGACGACGACGGCGTCGAGGTCCTTGCGATCGAGCAGGGCACGATAGTCGGCGTGGGAGGGGACTTCGTATCCGCAGGCTTCATTGAGTTGGGCGAAGCGGGTCGGGTAGACGTCGGCGGCGGCGACAATTTTTACGCCGGGGACGCGGAGGAAGCTGCGAACGAGTTCGTTGCCTCGGCTGCCGGGGCCGATGATTCCAATGCGAAAGGGTGAATTTTCGGTGGTGCGAGCGATCTGCTTTGCGGCTTCGGTGTCGGCCTTCGATTGCTGGGCGAGTGCGGATTCCGTGACGAGAGTGGAGGCGGTGGCTACGGCGGCGGAGAGGCCACGAACAAACAGGCGACGATCAATCATGAGAATGGGATCCTTTTGCAGCGGTGGAAGATGCCCCGCAGTGTTGTCCTGTCCAGTTTATTGCTGTACAGGATGGGGCGGAGTCTGGCGGTTGATTGAAGATGAGGGCTTGCGTGCCGGGCATAGAGGCGAGGAGTTTGCGGGATGCGTCGGGGCCGAGCACGAAGACGACGGTGGAGAGCGCGTCGCTGTCGGTGGCGCTGGGGTCGATGACGGTGGTCTGCAACATGGCTTCGACGGGCCGCATGGTGCGCGGATCGAAGATGTGGCAGTAGCGATGACCATTTTTGATGAAGAACTTTTCGGTGCAGGCTCCGGTGGAGAGCGAGGTGTCTTTGAGTTGAATGGTGGCCGCAATTTTGCCGGGGATTCGCGGATCGGGAATGTCTACGGGCCAGCCTGCGGTGCCGGGGACGGCACCGATGGCGTAGAGGGTGCTTCCGCCGGCCGAGATGAAGGCAGAGGTGACTCCCTGGTTGCGAAGAAGTTTCGCGACGTTGTCGACGGCGAAGCCTTTGCCGATGCTGCCGGGGTCGAGCTCCATCGGCTGATGATTGGTGAAGGAGACGGTGCGGGTTTCGGGGTCGAGAGCGATATTTTTCCAGCCGATTTTGTTGCGGACGGCGTTGAGTTCGGCCTGCGTACGGGACGCGGCCTTGATGGAAGAAGAAGCCCCAGGCGCGAAGGAGGGGACCGACGGTGATGTCGAATGCGCCGTTGGAGGTGCTGCTCCAGTAGATGGAGCGTTCGAGGAAGCGGAAGGTTTCGGGATCGGTGACGACGGGAGCGGAGCCGGCTTCGCGGCTTATGCGCGAGAGCTCACTGGAGGGACGGTAGTTGCTGAGGAGAGCTTCGAGGCGATCGATTTCTTCGAAGGCGAGGTCCATGTCCTGCTCTGCGGTGGCCTGGTCGGCGATGTAGAGGTCGATGGTGAAGATGGTGCCCATGGCGGCGTGGGTTTGATGGAAGCGTTGCAGCGTGGGCTGCGCGCTTGACGAGAGAGTGAACACAGCTGCGAGAGAGAGGATTTTGACGGATTGACGTACGAGTTGCTTTACCAAATTTCGCACTTTCGATTCGATTGTCCCTTCATGGATAGTGGATGTATTCATGATACGGATTTGGCGAGAGATCGGCCAGCAGCAAGCGGCGTCTATGGGGATACCAAGTGGACGTTGCTAATGGTGTGTTTGTTGGAATCGAACGAGATATCCCAATATTCCGGTATATAGGGCGCATAGGGATGTGCGTAGATGAATTCTTCAACGCAACCTGGTGGGCGACCTCCAAGATATTTGCCGCAATCCTCGTCCTTCCAGGGAGCGCCCATTCTTTTCAGGACGAGATCCTTGGTATCGCCCATTTTTACTTCTCCGAAAGATTTTTCTAACTGGCGGACTCGGACCATAGGCCAAATGATCGCGCCAAAAACGATGAGCACGAATCCTACCGTGACAAAGCTCAGACGTCGTTTCATCCATTTCCTCAGTGGGCGTTCTAGGCGGCGGTTGGCGGGATGAGGCTGACGCGGATGCGGTCGATGCGGCGGTCGGTGCTGGCGAGGACTTCGAGGCGGAGGCCGTCTTCTTCAACGACTTCGCCTGGAAGGGGGATGTGGCCGGCGATTTCGGAGACGAGGCCGCCGAGGGTGGTGGATTCGTAGTGTTCGGGGAGACGGAGGGCGGTGGGGTCGTCCTTGGCGTCTCTCAGGTCGTACTCTTCGGGGGAGTCGGCAGGATGGGGTTCGCGAGCTTCGATGATCTCTGCGTCGGTTGCGGCGCGGCGAGCGGCAGGCTCGAACTGGTCGGCAAAGAGGTCGCGGAGGCGGGAGAGTTCGAAGGATCCGGAGACAGTGTAGGCGCCATTGGCCTCGCGGACTGGGGCGTCGTCGGCTTCGGGCTCGTCGTGCTCGTCGGCGATGTTGCCTACGATGGCTTCGAGAAGGTCTTCGATGGTGACGAGACCGGCGACGGATCCGTATTCGTCGATGACCATGCGCATGTGCTGCTTCTCGCGCTGCATCTCGCGGAGGAGCTCGGCAACTTTTTTGGTCTCAGGGACGAAGGCGGCAGGGCGCTGGATCTGGGCGACGATACGGGTCCCGGCCTCGTTGTCGAGGACCTTGAGAAGGTCGTGGGCGAAGGCGATGCCGGTGATGTTGTCGAGCGAACCGGAGTAGACGGGAACGCGTGAGAAGGCGTGCTCGTTGATCTCGGCGGTGAACTGGCGGAGGTTGAGGGAGCCGGGCACGGCGAAGATCTCTGGGCGCGGGGTCATGACCTCGAGGACGATCTTGTCTCCGAACTCGACGGCAGAGCGAACTAGTTCGCGGTCGGACTCTTCGAGGATGCCCTCTTCTTCTCCGGCTTCGAGGAGTGCGTCCATGGCCTCGGAGGGATGGTCTTCTTCGGTGGTGTCTTCCGGTTCGGCAAGGGCGGCGATGGAGAGGAGGAGCTGGAGCAGCATCGTCACGGGGAGGACGAGGTAGAAGAGAACTTGCAGGACGCCGAGGATGCGGGCGATCCAGAGGCCGCGGGTGCGGCTGAAGAGGAGCTGAGGGAGGAGGCGGTCGAATATGAGGATGAGGAGGATGAGCTCGCAAGCTGCGCGCACGACTTCGCCGGCGCTGGGAGTGCGGGCGAGCGATGGAACGAGGGTGGTGTGGGTGTAGAGGCGCAGGCCAGCGAGGAGTGCGAGGGTGGCGAGGGTGAGCTGACGGAGAACGGAGGCGGAGAGTGCGATGGATTCGCGGCCGAGGCGGAGATGGGGTTCGACGACCCTTTCCCAGGAGTCGATGTTGTCCTGATACTCGCGAGAGAGGAACTTGCCCATCTCGAAGTAGATACGATCGACGTAGGCCGAGAGGGCGAGTATCCACAGAAGGAAGAACAGCGCGATGGCGTAGGCGTAGTTGGCGGTCATTTGCTGCCTCGCTTATTTTCCTTCGGTCGGGATGAGGTTTTTTGGGGGGGCCGAGACGACGATTTGTTTTGGTGGCGATGCTTTTTGGGTTGCGTGGTGATGGAGGTCTTAGGTGAAGATGTCGCGACTCGTTCGATGAGGGTGGCGGGGAGGCGGAGTTCGCGGCGAAGGGTGGCTTCGTGTGTGGCCATTTCGCCGTTGTCGGTTTCGTGGTCTTCGCCGGAGAGGTGGAGGAGGCCGTGGAGGATGAGGATGCGGACTTCGTCGCGCAGGGAGTGGCCATAGGTGGAGGCCTGGCGGGCGGCGGTTTCGAGCGAGATGGCAAGGTCGCCGGCGTGTTTGGCAGCGAAGTTTGTCGGCGCGGGGAAGCTAAGGACGTCGGTGGGTTTGTCTTTGTTCCGGAAGCTTTTGTTGAGTTGGCGGAGGGTGGGGTCATCCGAGAGCAGGACATCGACTGCGCCTCGCACACCGACTGCGAGACGGGCGCGGTTGAGGAAGCGCGTCAGGCCTGACGGGGAGAGCGTTGCTTCGAAGCTGGGCTCGATCGTGATCATTGGGTTGGCTTCGATTCGGATCGGGAGACGGTTGCGGAGGGTTCGAGTTTTCTGGAGTAGACGCGGACGTAGTCGATGAGCATCTGCTGGGGGAAGACGGTGGTATCGTCGGGGCTGCCGGGCCATCTGCCGCCTACGGCGAGGTTGAGCAGGATGTAGAACGGGTGGTCGTAGACCCACTTAGTGCTGGGAGGCAGGTCGGCTGGGGTGCGGTGGGCGATGAGGTGGTCGTCGAAGAAGAACTTGATGTCGTTCGGTGCCCACTCGACTGCGTAGAGATGGAAGGCGGTGTTGACGGATTCGCCGGGTGGCAGCGGGAATTTGGCCGAGATGCCTTTGCCACCACTGTAGTGGGGGCCGTGGAGAGTGCTGTAGATCGTGTCGGCCGCGCCGATGGTTTCCAGGATGTCGATCTCGCCGCAGTTTGGCCAGTGGGCTGTTTCGTGAGTGTCGCCCAGAAGCCAGAAGGCCGGCCAGATGCCCTTGCCAGTGGGGAGCTGGAGGCGAGCCTCGAAGCGCCCGTATTTTTGCGCGAAGTGATTTTGCGTGTTGAGTCGGGCCGAGGTGTAGTTGCGGGGGACTCCGTCGGGGCCAGTTAGGTTTTCTTTTTGGGCGGTGATCACGAGGTTGCCGTTTTTCTGCTGTACGTTGGCCGGGCGAGCGGTGTAGGTTTCGAGTTCGTTGTTGCCGTAGCCCTTACCGCCGGTGACGATGTTCCACTTTTCGGGATCGGGTGGGGAGCCGTTGGGGGCGTTGAACTCGTCGCTCCAGGTTAGCTGCCAGTTATTCGACTGGGCGTGGAGGGTGTTGGCGAGAAGGATGAGGCCGACGAGAGTCAGGGTGCGCTTGGCCTTGGAGGAAGACGGTCGTCCTTCGGACGATACCCCCATCTCAAAATCGAGAGACCGGGTACCCGAACTATGAACCGAGACGGATGTGTTACTTGGGGGTTCGGTGGTGATCATCGTAAGAAGCGATGATAAACGTCAACAGAGGGCTGGAATCGCCCCCTGTGATGGATTATTCCAGATTTGACCGGTTTCATTGCGTCTTTGGAATTGACTGTATTGGCGCGGGAAGCGTGGCGTCGGGGACGGTGTCATTGAGGGCCAAAGGGAGTTGCTGCTGGGCTTTGCCGTAGCTGTCGTAGGCACGGACGATGCGCTGGACGAGGTGGTGGCGAACGACGTCGACATCTTCGAAGTGGCAGAAGCGGATGCCTTCTACTCCGTCGAGGACGTGGAGAGCTTCGAGGAGGCCGGATTTTTTGGGGTTGGGCAGGTCGGTCTGGGTGAGGTCGCCGGTGATGACGGCCTTGGAGTTGGCGCCGAGACGGGTGACGAACATCTTCATCTGTTCCATGGTGGTGTTCTGGGCTTCGTCCATGATGATGAAGGCGTCGTTGAGGGTGCGGCCACGCATGAAGGCGAGCGGGGCGACTTCGATGACGTTGGACTCGAGCATCTTGTCGACCTTGACGGGGTCGAGGAGGTCGTAGAGCGCGTCGTATAGGGGGCGGAGGTAGGGGTCGACTTTTTCCTGGAGCGAGCCGGGGAGGAAGCCGAGACGTTCACCGGCTTCGACGGCAGGGCGGACGAGGATGATGCGGCTGACTTTTTTCGCCATGAGCGCGCTGACGGCCATGGCGACGGCGAGGTAGGTCTTTCCGGTGCCGGCGGGGCCGAGGCCGAAGGTCATGTCGCACTGCTCGATGGACTCGACGTATTTGCGCTGGTTGGGCGAGCGGGGCTGGACCATGCGCTTGACGCCGGCGGAGCGCTGTTTGCCTGTGTCGACGAGAGATTTGAGGGTGATGGCGGGGTCGGCGACGACAAGTTTGAGCATGCCGTTGAGTTCGCCGTTGTGGAGGTTGACGCCGGATTTTCGGAGGGTGTCGAAGTCGGTGAAGACCTGTTCGACGCGGGCGATGCTGTCGGGTTCGCCGGTGACGTGGATGGCGTCGGAGCGGAGATCGATGGTTACGTGCAGCTTGTCCTCGAGGAGGCGAAGATTTTCATCGTGGGTCCCGTAGAGGGGTTCTATGCCAGGAGTGATTTCGAGGGATTTTTTTATCAATTAGTGTGCTGACCTCCGTCAGAAGAAGCTGGGTTGACTGCTGGGCCGAACGGCTGGGAGTATTCGATGAGTTGGAGCGGGCGATTGGTTGCAGCGCAGAGGGTGCGCTTTGTGACTGCGATCGAGATGGCTGGAGGTGCCAATGCGTCGAAGATGGGCAAAGAGTAGAACGTGGATTGGTTTGCGTCAAGTGCCAAATGATGAATTGATACTTTGGGGGAAAACTCGGTGGTTGACCTCGGGGCGGGACTTCCGTAGACTTAGATATTGCAGGGAGTGCGGCCAGCTGTGACCGGAGTTTGGGTCGGCGAGGCTTGAACTGGTTTGGGCCTGCATCCCATTTTCCCCTACAAAAGTAAGGGTCGAGAGAAGAGAGTTTATGGCAAATCATGTTTCGTCGTTGAAGCGCGCACGTCAGACAGTTGGTAAGACAGCGGTTAACCGCTCGAACAAAAGCAAGCTGCGTGGGACACTGCGCCTGCTGCGCGAGTCGATCGCCCAGGGCGACCATGCCGCGGCAACCACCCAGTACCGCGAGACCGCGTCGATTCTGGACAAGAGCGTGCAGAAGGGCGTTCTGCACAAGAACACCGCGAACCGCTACAAGAGCCGCTTGAATGCGCGTGTGAAGGCCGTGGCGACGAAGAAGAAGGCCGCTTAGGTTTTTGTTTTTGCTGAACCGCTAAGTTTCGCGGTGAGATGATCATGAGAAGGGCTGGCACACGGGAGACCGTGGCCGGCCTTTTTCTATTGCGGCGTGTCTTTCGGGTTGGCGGGAGGCTTGTCGCTGGGCTGGTTGTAGAGGGTGGGTGGGGCGCGGTGCTGCTCGGGTGGGGCGTCGCCGGAGGTTTGGGTGGGTGCCGGGGTGGTGGACTTGGGCTGGGCCGCTGTGAGGCTGGGGTCGTCCGGCTGGCTAAATAAAGCGGGTTGGTTGGCGTTTTCTGAGGGGACGACCGCCGGAGCGGCTGCTGGAGGCGGGGTTGGAGGTAGGGGTGGTGGGGGAGCGGCTTGCGGCGCGGCAGCGGTGGAGGAGGGTGGAGGCGAATTGGTGAAGTGGATTGGAAGGTCGCTTTCGGGGGGCGCGGCGGCCTGGGCGAGTTTCAGTGCTTCTGCTTCTTTTGAGGTGAGGGGCGGGAGCTCATGGATTTCGATGGCGTCGCCGTGGATGACGGCGAGGGCCATGCCGTCTGGTGACAAGGCGAAGTTCTGCCCGGCGCGCTGGACGGGGGAACAGTCAACCTTGAGGAGCTGCCTGCCGGTACTGGTCTGATAGACAACGACGGCCTGGGTGCTGACTTCATCGGCGCTGATCGGTTGATCGGCGACTGCGGACGTGCGAAGTATGACGCGACTAAGGGCGAAGCGGCCGCTGGCGGGCGCAAATGCCATGGAGGGAGAGACGTAATCCCCGAAGAGCCCCTGCTCCCACATCTCTTCGCCGCGCATGTTGAAGCCACCGATCTGCTGCCTGTTGTGGCTGTTGCGGCAGCCGAAGGCGATGAATTCGCTGTGGCTGACGAAGATCGGGGCGGGTGCGCAGGTCGAGTCGAAGGGCGAGAGCTCGTTGGTCTTGCCGCCGTAGGTGTGGAAGTCGAAGGCCCAGTGCTGCCGTCCCTGGTCTACAACGGCGAGATAGCCGGCGGTGGTGGCCGGAACGTCTCCGACGGTTCTGGACTGGACGATGCCGGCGAAGATCCGCTCGATGGGACCGCCGTCGTCACGTGGGTGGATACGGTAGAAGTTGATCTGGACCAGGTTTCTCTCTGTCAGCCGCGGGGACGTGAGCGGGCCGAGGAAGGAGGCGTTGGGGTCTGGCTTCGATTCGGGAGGCATTCGCTTCAAGGTCTCCACGATGAGCAGGTCTTTTTCAGGGGAGAGGATCAGGGCGGCGAGGCGGCGGTCGGTTGTTGCGAGGAACGGGCGTTCGGCGAAGGGCTGGCCGGATGAGAGGTTGGCGAGCGGAGCGAAGGTGGTAAGGGTGTCGCGGACACGGAGGAGGAAGTGACCGTGACCCAGGTTCCAGAGGTACTGGGCGTGGTCATGCAGGTGCCAGGTGGTTCTTGCGAGGACCTTGCCGGTAGGGAGTTCGAGGAGGACGGCGTCGGTTACGCGATCCTGATCTCCTTCGGGCTCATCCGGGAGGCGCGGGATTAGCCGGTGGACGACGAAGGTGACGAGAAGATGCTTGTCGTCTACGTAATGCAGCGTGAACATCGAACTGCCGCTGAGCAGAAACTGAGCGGCGACGGGCTGAAATCCGAAGCTGTCGAGGGGGATGCGGACCGCCGGCTCCGGCCCGCGCACGAAGCCCGTGGTTGTCCCGAGAAGAAGAAAGGCCAGTCCGCAGCGGACGAGGCGTTGAAGTGCCGAGATGGGGTGCTTGGGAACCGGCATGGCACTGGGCGCGTACTCCTACACTATCGAGACGCGTAAGAGTAATGTTTCACAGACGCAGGAGCGGCGGCAACGTGTGCATATTGTGACGGGCGCCATGGTGGCCGAGCCGGGCTGGTGATACAAAAGCTGGATACCTGAGATGTAGCCGAGGGAGGCGTAATGTTGAACGAATTGAAGTTAAGGATGTCGCGCGAGTTTGGACTGCCGACACGAATGGCAGTGGCAATTGCCCTGGTTTCGGCGGGGGCGTGGAGCACAGGAGTTGCGCAGGCGACGAAGGCTGCGGCCGAGAAGCCGCATGAGGTTTACACGCCGATTCCAGGGTTCGATACCACCTCGATCGATACCGGGGTGGATCCCTGCACTGACTTTTACAAGTTTGCCTGCGGCAAGTTTGCGGCGAACCATCCGATTCCGGCGGACCAGGCTGGCGTGGACCAGTTTTACGCTCTGTACAACGTCAATACACAGGCGCTGAATGGAATTCTGACCAAAGCTGCGGCGGGCGGGGCGGGACGGTCACCTGATGAGCAGAAGATCGGCGACTACTTCAAAGCGTGCATGGATACGGAACTGATCGACGCGAAGGGATTGGCTCCGGTCGAGCCGCTGCTGAAGAAGATCGACGCGCTGACGAGCCGGGAACAGTTTCCGGCACTGATCGGCGAGTTGCAGCGAATGGGTGTGAATGTGTTCTTCGGGTATGGACAGCAGCAGGACTATAAGGACGCGACCAAACAGATTGCGTTTGTGATCCAAGCCGGATTGGGCATGCCTGAGAAGGATTACTACCTGCGCACAGGAGCCAAGGACGAGACGCTGCGGCAGCAGTATGTGGCGCACGTGGCGAAGATGCTGGAGCTGTCGGGAACCGCTCCTGAGCAGGCGGCGAAGGATGCGAAGAACATCATGGCGTTCGAGACAGATCTGGCGAAGGCTTCGATGGGCGTGGTTGACCTGAGAGAGCCGGAAAAAACCTACCATATGCAGCCGATTGCGACGTTTGAGGCGACGATACCGGGAGTGGACTTCGGAGCGTTTCAGGATGCGATTCATTCGCCCCGAGTGAGCGAGTTGAACAATACGACGCCGGATTTTCTGCCTGCCATGATCAAGGCGAGTCACGCGGTAGACCTCGAGACGCTGAAGGCATATATGCGGTACGAAGTGCTGACAAAGTTCGCGGGCAGGTTGCCAAAGAAGTTTGATGCGGAGAACTTCGACTTCTATGGACGCAAGCTGTATGGACAGCCGGAGCAGGCGGCGCGATGGAAGCGCTGCTCGAACTCGGTGAATGGCGCGCTGGGCGAGGCACTGGGCAAGGTGTATGTGGAGCAGTACTTCTCTGCGGACAGCAAGGCAAAGATGGTGCAGATGGTGAGCGATATCGAAGCCGCGATGGACCGGGATATCGACCAGTTGGACTGGATGTCGGCGACGACCAAAGCGCGTGCGAAGGAGAAGCTGCATGCCGTGGCGAACAAGATCGGGTATCCGGACAAGTTCCGGGACTACTCGAAGCTGGAGATCAAGCCGGACGATGCGCTGGGCAATCAGGAGCGTGCGGAGGCGTTTGAGAACGACCGCCAGTTGAACAAGATCGGCAAGCCTGTGGACCACAGCGAGTGGGGGATGACTCCGCCGGAGGTGAACGCGTATTACAACCCGAGCATGAACGACATCAACTTCCCTGCCGGGATTCTGCAGCCATCGTTTTACGATCCTTCGCAGGATGATGCCGTGAACTATGGACACATCGGTGCGGTGATTGGACACGAACTGACGCACGGGTTCGACGATGAAGGCAAGAAGTTCGATGCCCAGGGTAATCTGAGCGACTGGTGGACTGCCGAGGACACGAAGAAGTTTGTGGCGCGGACAGACTGCGTTGTGAGTGAGTACGGCAACTTTGTTGCGGTTGACGATGTGAAGGTGAACGGCAAGCTGACGCTGGGCGAGAACACGGCCGACAATGGCGGTCTGGTGCTGGCTTATATGGCTTACCTTGATCGCGCGAAGAAGAACGGTGTCGACCTGATGGCGAAGAAGGATGGATACACGGCGCCGCAGCGGTTCTACATCGGCTACGCGCAGAACTGGTGCGAGAACGCGCGGCCGGAGCAGGTGAGGAACCAGGTGCTGACGGACCCGCACTCTCCGGACCACTTCCGTGCGAATGGCGCGATTGTGAACCAGCCGGGGTTTGCTCCGGCGTTCGGTTGCAAGAAGGGCGCGCCGATGGTGCCGGTGAATAGCTGCAGAGTCTGGTGAGAAAGACAGTAGTTCGTTGTTAGTGGCGAGTGGTTAGTTGCGAACGGGAGAGGGCTTCGGCTCTCTCCCGTTTTTTTGTGCGAGAGTGGAGGTATGGCGGTTTTGGAGAAGAGACGAGCGCTGGGGTTTGCGGCGTGCGCGGTGGCTAGTTGTTTTTGGGGGTGTGGATTTTTCTTTGGAAAGATCGCGCTAGAGGAGATGAGCTTCGCGCATATGGTGCTGTACCGGTTTTTGTTTGCAATTGTCGTGCTGCTGCCACTGTTGGTGACGCATCGCCCGGGATTGAATCGGCGGGAGTGGGGATTGCTAGTGGCGGCTGCGTTTCTTGGAGTGCCTTTACAGTTCCTGATTCAGTTTTATGCGCTGTCAATCACGACGGTGAGCCATGCTTCCCTGATGGTGGGGACGATGCCGGTGATTCTCGCAGTCGGGGCCGCAGCGTTTGCCCATGAGCGGATGGATCGCGTGGGCTGGATCGCTCTGGCCGGTTCGACGTGCGGAGCTGGGCTGATTGCGCTGAGTGGAGATTTGCATTCAAAGGGCGGTGCGACGCTGACGGGAGATTTGCTTGTCGTTGTGTCCCTGCTGATTGCACTGTTCTGGATTCTGATTAATAAGGAGCTGATGGAACGGCATTCGCATGTAGTGGTGACGGCTTATGGATTGCTGATCGGGACGGCGATGCTGGTGGTGTGGGTGCCTGTGCGTTACGGGATGCCACCGGTGACTGGTATATCGGTGAAGGCGTGGCTGGCTCTGGCGGGGAGTGGAGTGTTGTGTACGGCTACGACGACACTGTTGTGGAACTGGGGAATGACGCAGGTGCCGGCTTCGCAGGCCGGGGTGCTGTTGAATATGGAGCCGCTGATGGGAAGCCTGCTGGGTGTGCTGGTGCTGGGGGAGAGATTGGGGCCGAGTGCGTGGGTTGGGGGTGGGTTAATTCTGGCGTCGGCGATTACGTTGACGACACGATCGACGACGCGGGTGCGAGAGCAGTTGCCGCTGACGTAATGGTCCGCGGCTAGACTTGAAGTATGCACGTGCTGACGAGGTGGGGCGAGGTGATTCGGAAGCTGCACTGGGCGCGCGGGCTTCGTGCCGGAGTCGCAGTCGCAGCGGCCATGATCGTCTGCTACATGCTGGGCAAGCCGATGGGGTGGGCGGCGCTGGGTGGATTTGAGACGATTCTGGTGGACAACGGCGGGCCTTATCGAAGCCGGCTTATGACGATGATGACGGTGCTGACGGGTGGGGCCGTGGCCTGCATCGTCGGCTCGTTGGTGTCGCGGACATTCTGGGTGGCGGTATTGGTGACGGCAGCGTTCTGCTTTGCGGTGACGTTTGCGCGGGTTGTAGCGCAGCCGGTGGCTTCGACGAGCGTGATTGTGCTGGTGATCTACTTTGCGGGATTGGGCGGCGGAACGCATACGCTGCGAGGTGCACTGGGCAATGCTGCTGCTTTTTTACTGGCCGGTGCGTGGGCGGCTGTGTTGAGTCTCGGGCTGTGGCCGGTGGATCCATTTCGTCCAGCACGGCTGTCTGTGGCGGAGTGCTATGCGATGCTGGCGCGGTTTACTGCGGGCGTGCAGGTCGGGTTGGGACATGGCGAGCAGAGAGATGCGCAGCGGTCGCGCATGCATGCCCTGCAGAGGTCGATGCGGTTGCAGATGGAGGCAGCCCGCACTGCGTTGGGTACGACCGGAGCGAGAGCGACTGCACGAACGGTGCGGGCGCGGAGCCTGGCGGTGCTGCTGGAGACCGCGGACATGCTGTTTGCAGAGACGATACGTTGGACCGAGTTGAGTGAGACGGCGATGGATGCAGTGTCGAAACGAGAGCTCGCAAACGCGATACGCGGACTGAGTGGCGCGACGCAGGCGGTGGCTGAGGGGTTGCAACAGCGGCCGCAGGATGGAGGTGCATCGTTTGCGCCGGAGGGTTCGCGCTCGCTGGAGATTGCTCGGGTGAGAGGGAGAACGGTTGGCGAGGTTGCGGATCGATCGCTGCTGGCACACCTGAGAGCACAAGAACAGGATGCCATGCAGTACATCGGGGTCGCGTTTGAGTCGGTGCGGGCGGTTTGGAGCGGTGTGGAGTTTCGCAAGGGCACGGAGAGGTGGACCGCGATCAATCGCGTCAACACAGGAGAGCCGAGGGAGACCACGTCGTGGCTCAGCGCTCCGTTCGAAGCTGCACGAGCGAATTGGACTTGGGAGTCGGTGATGATGCGGCACGCCTTGCGTATGGCCGTAGTGGTAGGGGTGGATGTGGTGCTGATCCAGGTGCTGCATCTTCCGCATGGATTCTGGCTGGCGATGACGTCGATCATTGTGCTGCAGCCGTATGGGTCGGGAACGCTGCGGCGCGGAGTACAGCGAGTCGGAGGGACGATAGCCGGAGGTGTGCTGGCCGCGTTGCTGGCGGCGGCGTTGCCAAGCGAAGGCTGGATTATTGCAGTGGTTACGGTGACGTCGGTGCTGACGCTGGCGACGTATGCAGTGGACTACGGGTGGTACTGCTTCTTTCTGACACCTACATTTGTGCTGATGAGCCTGCCGCATCTGCAGGACTGGCACTTTGCCGGCGTGAGGATGGGGACTACGGTGCTGGGGGCAGTCGTTGCTGTGGTTGCGATGCGCGTGCTGTGGCCGGAGCGCGAGCAGATCGAACTGGGAAAGCTGCTGGCGCGTGGGGCGGCGGCCGATGCGGCTTACGTGCGAGCGATGCTGCGGTTCTGGGAGACTGGCGCGGCGATGCGAACGGTGGCGGAGCGTGAGGTGCTTGCTCCTGCACGACGCAGTTGTGGATTGTCGATCAATGATGCCGAGGAGACTCTCGACAGGCTGATGCTGGAGCCAAGAGTTGGGCGGGCCAGCCGATGGGAGGAGGCGTTGACGTTTGTTACGTTTCTGCGGAGATTGACACGTGCGGTGACGACACTGGCGGTGGTGGGAGTGGGAAGTCCGCGGTCGGTGGAGAAGATGGAGGCGGTGGCAACACGGCTGGAGAGGGTGAGTGCGGTTCTGGTCAATGGGGGCGAGGTGCGGCCGGTCGAGGACGCGGCAACTGCGACGGTTGACGATGGGAGCGTGGCCGAGCAGCAGATGCGACGGATGGAACGGCAGGTCGGTGTACTGGAGCGGGCGGCGGCGGCGTTGGTTGTCAGGCCTGCGGCGTAGGCTTTGGGTTACTGTTTCGCTAGCTGCGTGGTTTGCAGTTTTCTAGTTGTGTGACGCCAGATCGTTGTGAGGGCGATGCCGGCGACGATGAGGCCGGCGCAGAGGCCGAGCCAGAGGCCTACGGCTCCCTGATGCAGACGGAAGGCGAAGACGTAACCGATCGGAAGGCCGATGATCCAGTAGCCGACGATCTGGACGATGAGGCCGGCGTGCGTGTTGCCAGCACCGCGGAGCGCTCCGGTGGCAGTGATCTGGAGGCCGTCGAAGAATTGAAAGATCGCCGCGACAAAGAGTAGAGGGATGGTGGCGGCAATGACGGCGTTGTCGGTGGTGAAGCTTTCGGCGATGAGGTGGGGAAAGAGAAGAAGGATGGCGGAGAAGCATGCCATGGCTCCCGCTCCGAGGGCGATGGCGGCCCAACCGGCGGAGGCGGCTTCGCGCGGCGCATTGCGACCGATGGCCTGACCGACGCGGACGGCGGCTGCTGCGGAGATTGCAAAGGGCACCATGAAGGTGAAGCTAGCGCAGTTGAGGGCGATCTCATGGCCGGCGAGAGGCAGGCGGCCCATGGTGCCGATGAGGAAGGTGACCATGCCGAAGATGGAGATTTCGACGAAGATCTGGCCGCCGGCGGGTGCTCCGAGAAGGGCGAGGCGTCGGATGCGGGTGGGTTCGAAGTGGTGAACCATGCTGAGAAGGCCGTAGTGATGGCGGCGTTCTATTTGAATCAGCGCAATGATCATGAAGAGGGCCAGGTAGCAGCGGGAGACGGAGGTGGCGAGACCTGCGCCGGTGACTCCTAGTGCGGGGATGTGGATTGGGCCCCAGGAGTGGCCGTAGATGAGCAGCCAGTTGCCGATGACGTTGATGAGGTTCGCAGTGACGAGTGCCCAGGCGATGGGACGAACGTGGTTGAAGGCTTGCAGGTAGCGGCGGAGGGTGAAGTAGAGGAAGAGCGCAGGGGTGCCGTAGTTGAGCGCGCCGAGGAAGGAGACGGAGACGGTGAGGATGTCACGGTCGATGGGCAGCCTGAGCATGAAGACAGGCGCGAAGACAATGATGAGTATGAGTGTGAGGGCAAGACCGGCAGCAAGGAGGAGACCGTGGAGGAGCCAGCGATTGGCTTCGTCAAAACGGCCGGCACCGTGGGACTGGGAGAGAAATGTGTCGAGGCCGAGAAGGACACCGGCGATGCCGAAGGCGATGGTGTTGTAGAGGACCTGCCCGAGGGCGGCAGCGGAGATGGCCAGGGCCGGGTTAGCCATGTGTCCGACCATGATGGTGTCGACGATGCCCATGGACATCCAGCCGACCTCGGCGAGGATGAGGGGGAGGGCGAGCGTGAGCACGGGACGAATTTGGCTGCGGACGGACATCTCGTTTTGGTGCGCTTCGATGGCTTATGGAGGATCTACTCCCCCAGGGGTGTTATTGTGCCAAAGTCCTGATTGTGGGTACCTTAGGGTCTGACTTAGGCTTTGTTTCCGGCACAAATCAGAGTCGGCGGCGGTGGAACAATGGCCGCGCCAGGTAGTCCTCTGAGTCAAGTGTCTCAGGTTTCGAGCAAGTCGGCGCGGGATCTATTCGACGTTTTTGAGGAGAGGCAGCTATGGCCCATCGCATCTCTCGTGTTGCGGTTCTCGGACTTTTTTTCTGCGCGAGTTTAGTGCACGCGCAGTTTCTTCAGATTCCGGGACTTGGTGGGTTTGGAGGAAAGGCGAACTCCGCTGTTGCGCTGGATGAGGCAACGATCGGGTCCGGGTTGAAGGAGGCGCTTTCGGTTGGCACGCAGAAGGCCGTTAGGCTGGTGGCTCAACCGGGAGGCTATTTTGACAATGAGGCGATCAAGATACTCGTTCCGCAAAATCTGCGTACGGTCGAGAAGGTTGCTCGCGGGCTGGGGCAAGGGGCGAGGGTGGATGAGTTCGTCGCCAGCATGAACCACGCTGCGGAGAGCGCCGCGCCGGAGGCGGGGGCGATCTTCGCCGATGCGGTGACCGCGATGACGATCGACGATGCCCGGAAGCTGTTGAACGGCGGCGATACTTCGATCACTGACTATTTCAAAGCGAAGACGTCGGCTCGTCTGGCGGTTGCCTTCCGTCCGCATGTCGAAGCGGCGATGAACAGGAACGGTGTGACTCAGCAGTACGAGGCGCTGGTGGGGCAGGTGTCCTGGATGTCGTTTGGAAATAGTTCAAGCCTGGATATCAATGGCTACGTGGTGAATAAGGCGCTTGATGGCTTGTTTTATATGCTTGGACAGCAGGAGAAAGAGATTCGCACCAATCCGATGGCGAGGACGACTGCGCTTTTGAAGCAGGTGTTTGGGCATTGAGCGCATTCGGCATGGAAAGATTGTCGGTCTCCACGGATTACTGAAAGGGTTCGAGTACAGACGTTTCTCCAGCGAGTTGCGACATTCACGCTGCTGTAATCTTTGGACGGTTTCGATTCCCTACACTGTCATGCATGCGCGACGAACCTTTGACGTATAGCTATACCCCAGGCCAGAGCGATGGGACGATGATCCTGAAGCTGGTTGGGCCTTTGACTCTGACGACGATGTTTGGGTTTCAGATCGAGTTCCGGTCGATGACTCCGCAGGTGCTGATTCTGGATTTCAGCGAGACTCCGTATATGGATTCGGCTGGCTTGGGCCTGGTGATGAACTACTATGTGTCGGCGCAGGACAATGGAAGAAAGCTGCTGCTTGCGGGAGTCAATGAGCGAGTTGCGGAGCTTTTCAAGATGACAAGGGTGCAGGGAGTGCTCACGAGCTTCCCTACGGTCGAAGCGGCCGAGGCGAGTGTCTAAGAGCGGTCGAGTCCAGTTGCAGAGACTTTCGCTTGGACGGAACGGGTTGCATTTGGGGGCTTTGCCGGGTGCCGCTGAGCGCGGCTTCGCCCGGAAGTAAACGACCGCACCTGGGGATGCGGTCGAGGTGGACGAAGGAACTGTGAGAACAGGCGTGGTGAATCGCTTCGCCCGCATGGAAGTGTACGGGCGAAACTCTAGCGATTACTGCGGGGTGATGATGCCGCCTACCGGCATGCTGGTGGGTAGGGCGGCTTTTTTCTCCAAGGGGCGCTTAAGGTGCATGGCTTCGGCAGTCATGTCGGTGTACTTGAGCCCGGCACCGGTGTTGAAGAGGACGACCTTGTCGGTGGGTTTGAGTTCACCGCTGGCGATCAGAGAGTCGTAGGCAGCAGTGGCGGCTGCACCCTCGGGTGAGAGGAAGATGCCTTCGTGTTTTGCCCAGTCGAGGATGCTGGCGAGGATCTGGTCGTCAGGAGAGGCCAGAGCTGAACCGCCGGATTCGCGGACGATGTCGAGGATGATGGTGTCGGCGTAGGGCTTGGGTACGCGGAGTCCAGCGGCAAAGGTGGCGGCGTTCTGGAAAAACTCGCTGGCGGGCTTGTGTTCGGCGTAGGCCTTGGCGATGGGGGCGCATCCGCTGGCCTGGAGGGCGTACATCTTCGGACGTTTGCCCGACACCCAGCCTAGCTGTTCCATCTCTTCGAAGGCCTTCCACATCCCGATGAGGCCTACGCCGCCGCCGGTAGGGTAGAAGACCGCGTCGGGGTACTGCCAGCCGAGTTGTTCGACCAACTCGTAGCCCATGGTCTTTTTGCCTTCGACGCGAAAGGGCTCCTTGAGGGTGGAGATGTCGAACCAGGCCTGGCTAGTGGGTGTGTTGGCTTCCTTCTGGGCCTTCATGTTTTCGGCAACCATGCGGGCGCAGTCGGAGATTAGGCCGTCGACCATGGTGACGTCGGCCCCGTAGACGATGCCCTCGAGGTAGTTGGCGAAGGGGACGTCCTGCGGCATGAAGATGTGGGCGGTGATATCGGCGGCGGCGGAGTAGGCGGCGAGCGCACCCGCAGCATTGCCCGCGCTGGGGACGGCAAGGTGCTGCAGGCCATAATGCTTGGCCATGGTGACGGCGAGACCGAGGCCGCGAGCCTTGAACGTGCCGGTGGGATTGGCTCCCTCCTCCTTGATGTAGAGACCGGGTAGCGCTTGCTGTGAAGGAGCGGGGTCCAACCTTCGCCGAGTGTGACTGGAGTTACGTCGGGTAGAACACATGCATAGCGCCACATGCCGAGGCTGGCTGGAGAAGCGGCAGCACGGGCGGCGATTTCGTCACGTTTTGCCGTCTTTTTGAGCTTGTCCATGTCGTAGCGGACATAGAGCGAGCCGGCGCACAGGGGGCACAGTGTTTGGGGGGTTTCGGCAGAGAGGTGATGGTGACAGCGAGAACATTCGAGCGAAGCAATAGCGGCCATATATTAGATGTTACCGGAATTAAATTACGCAGTGGTAGTCTCATCGAAAATTCATGCAGCTTGGTCGAATGAGGGATTGGACAAGCATAACAAATCAGGCCTGATTCTCTTCAGGCCAACCTGATGATGTGTTGAATTGTCAGTGACGCTGGAGCCATCGACGGGAAGAGAATTCCGTGAGAACGCTGGCGGCGAGCAGGGCTACGCTGATGGTGAAGGCGCTGACGACCCAGTCCAACTCAATGCGACCCTTGAGCATGAACCTGTCGAGGAGAGCCAGCACAAGAACCAGAACGGCCGCCTCGGCAAAGAACGAGGAGCAGCGATGGGCTGCGATGGCGACCAGATCGAAGAGCGGGGATGGGCTCTTCTTTGCAATGAGTCCGCCGCCTTGAGGAACAAGCGCAAGGCGAACAGGCGATGTCGGGGTCTGGGGCGATTCGGAGATCTGGTGCGGTGGGATGCTCCCGGGGGAGTTTAGTACATTTTTGTGAAACATAACAAGCCTTTTTGATGCCTGTTTCTAGTTTGCTGCCGGGCCGCGTTACTGTCTAGTTAATTTCTCGTAAATATAAGATTTATAATGGCTTATAGCTATGCGTTCGACCGGCGACGATTGAGTATGCAGGAGATTGCAAGGTCTTCTGGCCGGATTGTGGGATTGCAATTTGAGCGATTCTGTCGCCTTTCTCGCCGATCGCTGTCAACAGGAACGCTATTGTTCCGTGCATGGTGCGATAGCCGACGAAGAAAGTGTTGCCAATCGTACTTCGATAGGCATACTATCCCTCTCGGTTCGATGAAGTTCACCGATATTGGTGCATTTCGAAGAACAAGACCAATCGCATGAAAAGCTTCCCAATCAACTTCGTATCGGTGTGAGTTTCATAACCAACTACCTGATGGGGCGGTTAGACCCCTCAGCGCGCTTCGGAAGGAAAAAGATATGGCATGGTACGCCTATTGCATTGCAGAACGACAGGCCTTTCCGGAACTTTGCCGGCACCGCCGCCCAATGCCCCTGACCGGGGTTTCGGGTATGTTCGGTAACCAGACTTTCCTCTTTCCCGCCAGCGATCTGGCCGTCATCGTCTCCGAACATAGTGCGGAAGACAGTGCGCGGATGGATCAGCAGGCCGCCAAGGATCACGCTCGCGTTGTTGCAGACTGCTTCAAACTTTCGACTGTACTTCCCTTCCGCTTTGGTACTACGTTTCAGGACGACGACGCACTGCGCCGCTCTGTCCGATCGAATCAGCGTCATTTCCAGGCCAATGTCGAGCGTCTGCGCGGCAAGGCGGAGATGCACCTGAAGGTTCTGGTGGACGATATCTGCCCCGGCAACTCGGCCCGCGACATGACCGTGGGTCAACAGTATCTGACCAGTTTGCGTGAGAGCGCCAGCCGTCAACGGGAGCGCCAGTCCAAGGCTCGCGCGCTTTCAATCCAGATGCATCGCATGTTCCTTCCGCTCGCGGAGGAGATCACCTGCAAGCGGATGGACACGGGCAAGATGCTGTTGGATATCGCCCACCTGATTGATAACAAGACCGTGGAACGCTATCAGAACAAGTACACCTCGGCGACGCAAGAGTTGAAGGATTGCCACATGCAGCTCTCCGGGCCGTGGCCTCCGTACCACTTTGTGCATCGCACCACGCCACAGCATCAGCACAGCGCTTAGAGCAGAACCCGACTCCCCTCCACCGAAACAGGTGGAGGGGAGTTTTTTTGCGCGGCTTACCAAGACATTTCCTTCCCTGCAATTAAGATTCGGTGTACCAGGCATGCTCCGGGATGCCGGTTCCGTCAATACACCCTTTTGTCTACTCCCTCGCATCGCACACAATAGCTTTTACATGGCAGAATCAGTATGTTCGGGCGAATCTCGATGGAGTTTGCCAAGGAGAACGTGGAATGAGTGGTTTTACGAAGTTTTTTTCGGCTGCAGTGCTGACTGCCGGGCTTTTTGGGATGTACGGATCTGGAGTAACAACACTTTACGGCCAGGAGCCAAACCCAACAGCACAAATGCCTCCCCCGCAAGAGCAGCAACAGCTTGAAAAGCAAGACAACGGAATCTATCTCTATCGCGTCAAGGTGGTTCAGCGCGACCTGGACGCCGTGAACTATCTGCACCGCAACGGCTCGACAAACATTGGTTTCAAGGGCACGACGCTTATGCCCATGGCGAAAGGTTCGGCAAAGGTTACCAGCGAACGCGGCGGAATCCACATTGAAGCCAGGTTTCAGGGGCTTACCCCGGCCAACGGATTTGGCCGTGAGTATCTGACCTATGTTCTGTGGGCCATTACCCCGGATGGACGGCCGAACAATCTCGGTGAGGTATTGCCTGCGGGCACAAAGAACAATATTGACGTCACCACTGCGCTGCAGTCGTTTGGGATGATCGTAACGGCAGAGCCGTACTTCTCTGTGACTCAGCCGAGCGACGTTGTTGTGCTGCAAAACGTGATTCTGACGGATAAGACCGCAGGCGTCCTTGAGAAGGTCAATGCCCACTATCTGCTGCTGCCGCGCGGCACGTATGCCCAGACGGAGGGGTCGAAGTCTAACCCGAATCCGATTACGCGCGACGAAAAGTCGCCGCTGGAGCTCTATCAGGCCAACAACGCCGTCCGCATTGCGCAGGCTGCGGAGGCGGACAAATATGCTCCCGAGATCATGAAGGAGGCGATGCAGGACCTCCAAAATGCGACCGCCATCGACCAGAACAAGAAGGGTAATCGAATGTTGGAGATCACCTTTGCGCGTCAGGCTGTGCAACGCGCCGAGGACGCCCGCCTCGTGACCCTGCGACGACAGGCGGCGGAACGGCAGCAGAACGCCGAGACAGCCAAACGCGACGCGCAGAGCCAGGCGCAGCAGTCGCTGCTGGATGCGCAGCAGTCGCAGCTCGCCGCAGAACGCGCCAGAGCCGCACAGGCAGAGGCCGATGCTGACCGTGCACGCGCCGAAGCCGCCGCTGCAGAGGCCCAGGCAAGGGCCGCCGCCGCCAACAAGAGTGCGCAGGATGCGAACGCTGTGCGCGAGAAGCTACGCGGCCAGCTGAACAGTGTGCTGGCTACCAGCGAATCGGCGCGGGGACTGATCGTTAATATGTCCGATGTGCTGTTCGACACCGGCAAGTACACACTGAAGCCGGGAACGCAGATCAGCCTCGCCAAGGTTTCGGGAATCTCTGCAGGCCTATCCTGGCCTGAAGCTGCAGGTCGAGGGCTACACGGACAGCGTCGGGAGCGATCAGTTGAACCAGAAGCTTTCGGAGAACCGCGCCGATGCGGTACGGGAGTTCCTGGTTTCGCAAGGGGTCCAGCCAGACAATATTTCGGCTACCGGTTACGGCAAGTCAAAGCCGGTGGCTGACAACAGCACAGCCGCAGGGCGCGCGCAGAACCGGCGCGTACAGCTGGTGGTTTCAGGCGACGCGATTGGGGTGGAACAGACCAGCCCCGACGCTGCGCCAGCCCCTACAACTCCTCAATAGCGTTCCGCGATGAAATGAACGAAAGGCCGCCACGTGCGGTCTTTCGTTTTTTTGGATATAAGAAAGTCATGGCATCTCTCAAGGGAAAGATAGTACTCGTTACGGGCGCGAGCTCCGGGATCGGCAGATCGACCGCAATTGCCTTTGCGCAGGAGGGTTGTCGCCTGCTCGTCTGTGGCCGCCGCCTGGATCCTCTCGAGGAGCTTCGGCAGACGCTCGTGTCTGCGGGCGCTCCGGCAGTGCATACCTTCCAGCTCGATGTTCAGAACCGCGCTGAGGTCGAGGCGGCGATCGCCAGCCTGCCTGCGGAGTGGAGCGAGATCGATGTCTTGGTGAACAACGCCGGTCTGAGCCGTGGCCTCGCTAAACTGTACGAAGACGACCCCCAGAACTGGGAGGAGATGATCGACACCAACGTAAAGGGGTTGCTGTATGTGACACGGAGTGTCGTCCCCGGCATGGTTGCGCGCGCCCGTGGACACGTCATTAATCTCGGCTCGACCGCTGCCTATATTACGTACGCGAACGGCGTGGTCTACTGCGCCAGTAAGGCGGCCGAGAAGTCCATTAGCGAGGGACTCAAGATCGACCTGATGGGAACGCCGGTGCGTGTAACCTCCGTCGACGCCGGCATGGTCGAGACTAATTTCAGCAATGTACGTTTTCGTGGAGACGAGGAGAGGGCCGCGAAGGTGTACCAGAACATTACGCCGCTGCAACCGGAGGACGTTGCCGATGCGATCGTATGGGCGGCGAGCCGGCCGGCACACGTCAATATTCACACCGTGGTGATGACCACGATCGACCAGGCAAATTCAATGGTCTTCCACCGTCGCGGCTGAACCTGCTTCCAGGAAGAAGCCTGTGCTAGAGGTGAATCGACCAGCCAAGCTCGCTGAGCTTCTCTTCAATATCGGCGAGCGCTATGGTGAGGGCAGACCGCCGGTGCGGACTTGAGGTTCGCTCCGACAGTATGCGTTCCCGTTGCAGTTCGAGGGCCTGACGCTTGCGTTTTCGTTCCGCGACCTCGGAGTGGTCCTCTGCAGCAGCAGGTTTTGGAGCAGCAGCCTGGTTTTGCTGTTCTTCCACGGATTTACTCTCCCATCCTCGCGACATAGGGTCATTCTACGCCGGGTCAAATCAATAAATAAAATTGTTTCGCGTACTGCGGGCCAGTTGCTTATTTCCCGACTGGGAAGCATCAAATTCTAAGAGGACAACATGCGGGCATATCCGGTAGAGCAATTTGGGATAGACAATTTGAAGCAGGTGGACCTGCCGACGTTACAAATAGCGCCAGGAATGGTGCTGATGAGGGTTCACGCGGTCTCGCTGAACTACCGCGACCTGATGATGGTCAAGGGATTTTACAACCCGAAGATGGCGTTGCCGCGAATCCCCTGTTCGGACGGGGCAGGAGAGGTCGTGGCGATAGGCGATGGCGTCAGTCGAGTGCGGGTGGGCGACCGCGTCTGCGGCATCTTCATGCAGCGCTGGCTCGATGGCGCCCTGACGGCGGAGAAATCGAAGGCCGCGCTGGGTGGAGATGTCGACGGCATGCTCGCGGAGTATGTCCTGTTGGCCGAGGATGGAGTCGTTCGCTTTCCGGAGCACCTCAGCTATGAAGAGGCAGCCACACTTCCCTGCGCCGGAGTGACCGCCTGGAACGCGCTGCACCATGCTGGAGAGGTTGCGCATCCGGCCCGGCCGGGCGACACGATCGTCATTCAGGGTACAGGCGGCGTTTCTATCTTTGCGCTGCAGTTCGGGAAGCTGCTTGGAGCGCGAGTGATAGGGACCTCGTCGAGTGAAGAGAAGTTGGCACGCGCCTACGACCTTGGTCTCGATGCGGGATGCAACTACAAAGAGCGACCGGAGTGGTCGAAGTGGGTTGTGGAGGTTACAGAAGGAGAAGGCGCGGACAGGATTATTGAGGTCGGTGGCGCCGGTACCTTTGGTCAGTCGCTGAGAGCAGCGCGTGTCGGCGGATTGGTCGCGCAGATTGGAGTACTGTCGGGTGCGGCGACGTCGGAGCCGCTTGCACTAACGCCAATTCTTCACAAGCAGCTCCATGTGCAGGGGATCTATGTCGGTTCGCGGGCGATGTTCGAGGAGATGAACGCCGCCATCGCGAAGACTGGACTGCATCCGGTCGTTGACCGCGTCTTCCCCTTCGACGTGGCGCGCGAGGCTTTCCTTTACATGCAGTCGGCGTCGCACTTCGGCAAGATCGTGATTGGCACTATTTAGCATGAGTGAATGGCTTGTCATTTCTTGTTGACCGCGCGCACATAGGCTGCCCTGTGTGTTGCATATAATCGTAAGGGGGCGCGCCGGGGGGAGGATCCGTAGTGATCGTAGAGATTGAAGGCCTGCAAAAGGTCTATGACGGCAAGCAACGTGTGGTCGCCGTCGACGGCATCGATCTTAACGTTCAGGAGGGCGAGCTGTTTGGGTTGCTGGGGCCTAACGGCGCGGGTAAGACGACTACGATCAGCATCTGCACCACTCGCGCTCTGCCTACCGCTGGGAGAGTGCGTATCGCGGGGATCGACGTCGTCAAAGCACCGTCCCTGGCAAGGCGCGGTATCGGCGTGGTGCCACAGTACAACACGCTCGATCGTGCGTGCACCATCTTTGAAAACATCCATTTTCACTGTCTCTACTTCGGTTTTTCGCGTGCGGAGGCCAAACAAAGAACACAGCAGTTGCTGTCTCAATTTCATCTGACGGAACGGGCGAACGCCTATCCGGCGCAGCTTTCGGGTGGTCTTGCGCAGCGTGTGCAGATCGCCCGCGCCATCGCCCATCGTCCGAAGGTGCTCTTTCTCGACGAGCCGAGCGCGGGGCTCGATCCGCAGAGCCGCATCGCGATGTGGGACGCTGTGCGAGGTCTGCGCGAGGAAGGGATCACGGTCGTGCTTACCACACACTATATGGAGGAGGCCGATGAGCTATGCGACCGGGTCGCCATCATCGACCACGGAAAGATTCTTGTACAGGACACTCCCGCCGCGTTGAAGGGGTCGGTGGGAGCGCAGAAGGTCTACGAGCTCGACCTGCGGAGCCAGGAGAACCTCCCTGCCCTGACTCAACAGCTCAAACAGCTCGTTGGTGTTGCGGGTGTAGAGTCCACGCCAAAAGGCGTTCGCATCTTTGCACATGGGGCCGATGGCCTGCTGTCCGAGGTAGTTCGCGAGGCAAACC
>CAVRHK010000047.1:0-42082 GCA_963720955.1 uncultured Acidobacteriaceae bacterium
CAACGTGGACGACCCGCTCGCCTCTCTTCACACCAACGCCGCAAGGCAGAAGGCATGCAACGTAGGCTGCCCATTATTGAATGGTCCTCGCCCCCGAGCGAAATCACAACGTCCTGATAGAGAAGCGCCGGGTCATCCGTAGGCGACTCGACGTAACCCGATCGTGTAAAAATCTTCCACGGAGGAGGCCCGACAAATTCCTCGCGTGGTGTCGATGCCAACGCACCCTCCAGTTCACCTCCCGGAGCGATACCGGCATTGGCAGTTATCAATTTCGCAAAAAACAATCGGTGCGCCTGCAAGCGGTCCATCGTCATCCTCTAAAGCTATACTCGTAATCCATGCCCCGTCATTGGCGCAAAGGCCCCATCTTTCTTGGCGTGATGCTCTCCGTATTGAGCTCTCTCCCCTTTGCGATCCCTCAAACTGCAAAATCCTCAGCGACTGCCGCCGATCCCTACACTCTCAGCGTCGCTGTCGATGAGGTAAGCCTCACCCTTCATGCCGCCGACTTCCACGGCATTCCCATGGACGACCTCAAACTCAACGACCTGCGCATCCTCGACAACGGAAAGCAGCCCCGCCAGATCGTCTCCTTTGAAGTGCACCAGAATCTATCAGTCCGTTTTGGGATCCTCGTGGACACCAGCAGATCGATGCTCGAACACCTTCGTCGCAACCAGGCCATAGCGAACGAATACATCACTCAGCTGCTTCACAAGCAATCCGACCGAGCCTTCGTCATGCGGTTCGACTCACAGGCAAAGGTCTTGCAGGACTGGACCGAAGACAGCGCTGCTCTTACAGCAAGCCTCCACAACATCGCCTCCGACTCCCCGAGCCGATTGGGCGGCACAGCTCTCTTCGACTCGATCTATAAAGCCTGCCGCGATCAGTTTGGAACAGCCAACCCGTTAGAAGGCAACTTCATCCTCCTCTTCACCGACGGCATTGACAACGCCAGCCACGCCCGCCTCGAAGACGACATCGACATCTGCCAAAAGGCGAACACCGCGATCTACATCTTCAGCGTCGAGCCTAAATCGATATTCTCGAATGGACAGAAGATTCTCAACGGACTTGCAACCCAGACAGGCGGCGTCATGTTCTTCGATCAAAGCCGCGAGACCATCTGGAATGACCTTCGCATCATCGACGCAAACATGCGAAGCCAGTATCGCCTGGTTTACAAACCGCAACACTTCAAGCGAGACGGCTCATTTCATCGCATCAAACTCGATAGCCCCACTCGTGGCGGAGTCATCACCACCCGATCTGGCTACTACGCCACTCCATAACAGTGTGAAAGATGCCAGCTCTCCCAGTCGCCAGCTATACTCAATCCTCGATGTCCCCTTCCGCCCCCAATCCGCGTCCTCGTAGCCAAACCCGGCCTCGACGGCCACGACCGCGGCGCAAAGATCATCGCCCGCGCCCTCCGCGACGCCGGCATGGAGGTCATCTACACCGGCCTCCGCCAGACCCCCGAGATGATCGTCTCCGCCGCCATCCAGGAGGACGTCGACTGCATCGGCCTCTCCATCCTCTCCGGCGCCCACAACGTCATCGTGCCGCGCATCACCGCGCTGCTCCGCGAGCAAAAGGCTGAAGACATCCTTCTCGTCCTCGGCGGCACCATCCCCGACGAAGACCAGCCCAAATTAAAAGAGAACGGCGTCTCGGCCATCTTCGGACCGGGAACGCCGCTCGAAACCACCATCGACTTCATCCGCGAAAACGTAAACCCCGCACGGCCTGCTTATCCGATCTGAGACGAAAGCGAACTCTACCAGGGCAGCGGCTCACCCAGATGCACATACCCACCAGTCGGCCCACATCCTGCAACGTCGCCAGCTCCACCGAGGTCTTCGCGCCAGTCTCAACATCCAGCTGCGCGCCCTCGCCGCCCATCTCCGTCTTCACCCAGCCCGGATGCGCCGAGTTCACCTTGATCTTCGTGCCCTTCAGCTCATGCGCCAGATGAATCGTGAACGAGTTCAGCGCCGCCTTCGAAGCGTCATACGCAAACGTCTTGGCATCGTAGATAGGCGATCCCGCCGTCGCGTGCAGCGTAATCGAACCCAGAATGCTCGACAGGTTCACAATCCGTCCAGCCACGCTCTTCTTCAGCAGCGGCAGCAGCGCCTGCGTCAACGCCACCACCGCAAAGAAATTCGTATCGAAGGTCTTCCGCAAAACATCCTGCGATGTCTTCGTCGTCTCATTGCCCTTCCGGCCATCGAGCATGATGCCGGCATTGTTGATCAGAATATCGAGCCGCCCATAGTCCTTCTCGATCAACTTCGCCGCAGCCGTCATAGTCCGCCGAATTCTCCACATCCAGCTTCACCGCACGCGCATCGACGCCATCCTTCTTCAACTCCGCCACAGCCGCCTCACCCTTGGCCAGATCGCGCGCGCCAATCAGCACCGTGATCCCCAGCTTCCCCAGCTGCCGCGCCGTCTCCAGCCCAATTCCCTTGTTCGCGCCCGTAATCAGCGCAACCTTCTTCTGCTCACTCATCGACATCTCACCTCGCATACAATCTAACTGCAGTTCCACCTATGAGATGAGATACTCGGCAAAACGTTCCGCATATTTCTCCGGCAGCGACCGCTTTTTCATATCCTTGCCCACCACCACATGCACCGTCTCCCCCTCGCACAGCAGCAGCGCCATCCTCAACCCGCACAATCCTGTACCCAAACCGAATCACCGGCCCGCGCGCCGCCAGCAGCCGCGTCTCAATCACCAGCTCATCGTCATACCGCGCCGGCACCCGATACCGCGCATGCACATCCACCACCGCGATCCCGCAACCCTCTTCCAGCTCCATCCGCTTGTAATCCAGCCCCAGCTGCCGGATGAACTCCACCCGCCCCACCTCAAACCAGATCAGGTAGTTCGAGTGATACACCACCCCCATCTGATCCGTCTCGGCATACCGCACCCGCACCCGCGCTTCACTCGCAGGCCTCATACCTTGAACTTTACTCATCCAACCAGTCTACCGATTAAAACCTGCACTCAAATCAGCGCAATCGGTGCAAATCCGCGTTAAGCCTTCCCCCACACCGGCTTCCTCTTCTCCAGAAACGCCGCCACACCCTCGCGAAAATCATGCGTCGCCCTCGCCTCGGCATTCGCCGCCAGCGCTTTCGCGATCGCCGCATCCAGCCACGCCTTGTTCTGCGCCGCCAGCAGCCGCTTCGTCGCCGCCATCGCCTCCGGACTATTCGCCTTCAAGCACCGTCACCAGCTCATGCGCCCTCGCCTCCAACCTCTCCGCATCCACCACCTCATTCACCAGCCCCAGCCGTAACGCTTCTTCACTCGTAAACAGCCGCCCCGTCAGCAACAGGTCCCGCGCCTGCTTCTCCCCAATCTGCAACACCAGAAACGCCGACACCACCGCCGGCACAAACCCGATCCTCACCTCCGTATATCCAAACTTCGCCCCCGGCACCGCCAGCGTAAAGTCGCAGATCGTCGCCAACCCGGTCCCCCCGGCAATCGCCGCACCATGCACCACCGCAATCGTCGGCTTCGGCAGCTCATACAGCGTCCGAAACAGCCGCGCAATCCGCTCCGCATCCGCCGTATGCTCCGCCGCGGACTTGTCATTCATCCCCTGCAGCGCACTCAAATCCAGCCCCGCACAAAACGCCTCACCCGCCCCCGCAAACACCACCACGCGGCAATCGCTCGCCGCAGCCTCCTCCATCGCCGCGAATCAACTCCTCCTGCATCTCCGGAGTCATCGCATTCCGCCGCTCCGGACGATTCAGCGTAATCCGTCGAACCCCATCCTCTTCCGTCACCAAAATCGTCTTATAACCCAACCAACCTCCTCGACACAATCCAGCCTTACTACTCACGAATCACTAACATACTGCACCTGCGCTCCATACTTCCGCGCAATCTCCGCACTAGCCGCAATCAAACCATCCAGCGGCCTCATCGGCGGCAACTCCGCACCCAGCTCCTTCAACTCCGCCAGCAAAATCTCCGTCGCCATATTCCCCACCAACGCATCCTGCGCAAACGGACATCCACCCAGCCCGCCAATCGCCGCATCGAACCGCCTGCACCCCGCCTCATACGCCGCCCTCACCTTCGCCGCCGCATTGTCCGGCCGAGCATGCAGATGCACGCCAATCTCAATGTTGTCATGCACCGCCATCACATCAGCTCACCACATCCGCCACCTGCTTCGGCGTCGCCAGCCCCACCGTATCCGCCAGCGAGATCTGCTTCACCCCGTTATCCACCAGCAAATCGCAAGCCGCCACAACCTCATCGATATCCCACGCCTCGCCATAAGGATTCCCAAACGCCATCGAGATATACGCCACCACATCCATCCCCGCCTTATACGCCAGCGTCCCCACCTTCTCCAGCTCCTCCAGCGACTCCTCCGGCGTCTGGTTCTGATTCCGCTGCAAAAACTCCGGCGAGATCGAATACGGAAACCCCAGCGTCTGCACGCTCCCCGTCTTCACCGCCCGCTCGGCCCCCTTCGCATTCACCACAATCCCGATAATCTCCACATCATCCGGCGGATCCAGATACTCCAGCACCATCTCCGAGTCCGCCATCTGCGGCACCGCCGCCGCGAAACAAAACTCACCGCATCGATATGCTTGAACCCCGCCGCAATCAACACCCGCAGATAGTCCGCCTTCACCTCCGCCGGCATCTTCTTCGGCAACCCCTGCCACGCATCCCGCGGACACTCAATAATCTTCACTACATTCGTCACCACTCTCAACTCCTAAACTTCACGATATGATCACCCTAAACGCTTGTCATTCTGAGCGAAGCGAAGAACCCCCGCATTTCGCTTTTGTCGTTGCTTGTTCTTGCCCGGTTACATTCATAAACTATCTTCACCTGCGCCATCTAAAACTCCCTCCAATCGTTCCTCTCTGGCGCGCGTCTCTTATACAAGAACACGTCCTGCACGAACGAACAGAAGAATGCGACACAAAGAATGAACCAACCAAGAACAAGAGTCTTTGGCCAAAACCCATAGCTCCGTATTGATCTGGCACGGGGTGATGACGACCTCGAGCCTCATCGGATACTACAGTGCGAGGCTCACTTTGAGCCAATCAACGCTTTTGCCACTTTCTGCACGGAATCCGATCTGCTCGATAAACTTGACATCGAAAGCGGAGATACTCAACGGCGAGCGGCAAGCCAGCAACAAGCACGATCGTGCATTTCGCGAAATCACGTCTGCAAAACCCCCGGATTAAACCTGCGCCACCTCCGGATTCAAAGCTAGTCGCCTCCAGCGCCGTCATCAGCACCTCCCGCGTCTTCACCGGATCAATAATCGCATCGATCCAAAGTCTCGCCGCCCCATATCTCGGATCGGCCTGCGCATCATACGACGACTTGATCTCGTCATACAGTGCCTTCTTCTCCGCCTCCGACAGCACCTTCCCCCCTCGCTCCATCTGCTTCGCCCTCACCTCAGCCAGCGTATTCGCCGCCGAAGCCCCACTCATCACCGCATATCGCGCCGTAGGCCACGCAAACAAAAACCGCGGATCATAAGCCTTCCCGCACATCGCATAGTGCCCCGCTCCAAAACTCCCACCCACAATCACCGTAATCTTCGGCACGACCGAGGTACTCACAGCCGAAACCATCTTCGCCCCAGCCCGAATAATCCCACTCCACTCCGCATCCTTCCCAACCATGAACCCATTCACATCATGCAAAAAGATCAGCGGAATCAAACTCTGATTGCAATCCATAATGAACCGCGCCGCCTTCTGCGCACTCTCCGTATAGATCACCCCGCCAAACTCCGTCCGCTTCTCTCCCGCCTGCGGCCCCACCGCCACCGTCTGCGACTGATGCATCTTCTGATTCGCGACAATTCCCACGGCCCGCCCGCCAATCCGCGCATATCCACACAACAGCGTCCGCCCAAACTCCTCTTTGTATTCATCAAACTCCGAGCGATCGACGATGCGAGCAATCACCTCCCGCATGTCATACACGTTGCTGGCCGCCTTAGCCGGATCAGGATCAATCAACCCATACAAATCCTCCGCCGCATACTTCGGAGCATCTTTCACCGCATCAAACGCCACCCGCGAAAACACCTCACCGTCATTACTGAGAACTGGCAACGGAGCACTGGCAACTCTCCTCGCCCCAATCTTCCCCACCAAAGACCGCAATCGCGCCAAGCACAAATGATCATTCGGCTCCTTAAAATCCACCGTCCCTGAAATCTCCGCATGCATCGAAGCCCCACCCAGCTCCTCCGCCCCCGTCTTCTGCCCAATCGCCGCCTGCACCAGCGAAGGCCCCGCCAGAAACAACCCCGACCCCTCTGTCATCAACACCGTATCCGTCATCACCGGCAGATATGCCCCACCCGCCACGCACATTCCCATAATCGCCGTAATCTGCGGCACCCCCAGCGAGCTCATCACCGCGTTATTCCGAAACACTCTGCCAAAATCATCCGTATCCGGAAACACATCCTCCTGCAACGGCAGAAACACCCCCGCCGAATCCACCAGGTAAAGCGTCGGAATCCGGTTCTCCAGCGCAATCGTCTGCGCCCGAAGCACCTTCTTCGCCGTCATCGGAAAAAACGCCCCCGCCTTCACCGTCGCGTCATTCGCGATCACCATGCATAACCGCCCGCTCACTCTTCCCAGCCCAGTGACCACCCCAGCCGCAGGGGCCCCGCCATACTCCTCATACATCCCACGTGCCGCCCAAAGCCCCAATTCCAGAAACTCCGAACCCTCATCCAGCAGCAGCTTCAGCCGCTCCCGCACCGTCAGCCGCGCCTTGGCCCGCTGTGCCTCCGCCGCCTTCGCTCCCCCACCCAGCCGAATCTCGTCTTCCTCGACCCGCAGTGCCGCCATCAAAACCCGCAGCGCCTCGCGATTCGCACCAAACCGTCCCGCTTTTACGTCCAGCTTCGACACCAACGCATTCTCCAACTTCAAATCCTCCACGACGCACGAACCACAAAATACGCCCGCATAGCATCTTAGCTACACAACGTGCTTAACGTCTCGCACAGACACGTGTAGCCTATCCTCGACACGAATCCCATGAAACGCTCTACACGGAGACGGAATGACCATCCGCACTCAACTCACAAGCCTCATCCTGATCGTCGGCACACTCCTGCTGCCAGCCCTCGGCGCCGCTCAAACCAGCACCACCCTTACCGCATTAGACAAATCCATCGATCTATCCGTCGGCAACCACGTCAGAGTCCAGCAAATCCTCACCACGCTGCAACAGTCCGTCGCTAAACACGACGCTGCTACTGTCGCCTCCCTCGTCCACTATCCCATCAAGGTCAACCCCGGCAAAAAGCCCTTCACCGTCAAAAACGAGAAGGCATTCATCAAAGACTACGATGGCATCATCACACAAGACATCGCAGCCGCCATCTTCAAGCAAAAGTACGAAAACCTCTTCGTCAACTCCCAGGGAGCCATGATCGGCGACGGCGAAGTCTGGATCACCGGCTTCTGCCGCGACAAGTCCTGCAAACAATCCGACATCAAAATCGGCACCATCCAGGACACCAAAAACCTCAAACCCTAACCACAAAACTCGGTCCCCATGTTCGCGACGGCCTTGTCGTCGATAACGTGGGCGCGCAAAGCACGACCGCATCCCTCACCCCTTGCACTAACATCAAATCACCATGCAACTGCAGCCAACCGACGCCCTCCTTGTCATTGACGTCCAAAACGACTTCATGCCCGGCGGCGCGCTGGCTGTCGAAGACGGCGACGCCATCGTCCCCCTCATCAACACCCTCGCCAAAAAATTCGACCACGTCATCCTCACGCAAGACTGGCACCCCACTCAACACATCTCCTTCGCCACAACCCACACCGCAACTCACGCGAACGCCCAGCCCTTCGAGACCATCCAGGTCCACTACGGCCCCCAGACCCTCTGGCCAGAACATGTCCTCCAGCACACTGAAGGCGCAGCCTTCCATCAAGCCCTGCACATCCCCCACGCCGAACTCATACTCCGCAAAGGCTTCCGCCGCCACATCGACAGCTACTCCGCCTTCCTCGAAAACGATCATCGCACCCCGACTGGCCTCGCTGGCTACCTCCGCGAACGCAACCTAACCCGCCTCTTCCTCTGCGGCCTGGCCTATGACTTCTGCGTCCGCTACTCCGCCATCGACGGCCAAGCCCTCGGCTTCGAAACCATCGTCATCGAAGACGCCACCCGCCCCGTCAACCTTCCGAACAGCGTCGCCGAAACCAACCTAGCCTTGGCCACCGCGAAGATCCGCCGCATTCAATCAACGGACATTCAGAAATAGCCGTCCAGCAAAACACACGGACGGCATACAATCCTCCGATGTCAAACATCTCCTGCCGTCAAGCCGTGGCGGAATACTTCTCTGCCCTGCGCGCAATGGACATCGACCGCTGGGTCGATACCTTCGCGCCCGATGCCGAAAGCCACGACCCCGTCGGCACCCCTCCGCTCCTCGGACATGACGCCCTCCGTCAGTTCCTAACCGGAATCTTCTCTGTCTTTGAAACCATCGGACTCACCGAAGATCACATCTTCGTAGTAGGCGACGTCGCCGCCGTAAAGTGGACTGGCCTCGGTCGCGGCCGCAACGGCAAAGACGTCGTCTTCGAAGGCATCGATGTCATTGAATGCAATCGAGACGGCAAAATCATCTCTCTGCGCGCCTATTGGAACCCCAGTCCCATAATTGCCGCCGTTACAAGTTGACCGAACGCACGCTACTGCGCTACCCATCCAATCAAGGTCGGACAAAAATCCCAATTTAGGTCTCGACAGACGCGACGCCAGCCAATCCCAACTCCTCCGCTCGAGCCTGCATCGCCCGTAAGCAATTCCCCACATGCTCCTCCACAGTCAATCCCAGCAACTCCGCCCCACCCGTAATATCCTCTCGCTTCACCGCCCGCGCGAAAGCTTTGTCCTTCATCTTCTTCTTCACCCCCGCGACTTCGACATCGAGAATCGACTTGTTAGGCTTCACCAGTGCGCAAGCCGTCAAAAAGCCCGCCAGTTCATCACAAGCAAACAGCGCCCGTCTCCAGATGCGACTCCCGCGCCACGCCCGAATAATCCGCATGCGCCAGAATCGCCTGCAGCACACTCTCTGGCCAACCCACCTCCCGCAAATGATTCACCCCAACAAACGGATGTTCCTCTTGTGTCGGGTGCCGCTCATAGTCCATGTCATGCAGCAACCCCGCGCTCGCATACAAATCGACAAACTCATCAGCGTCAGTACCGCGCAATCCCAAACGCTCAGCCTCCATCACGCCATACGCCTCAGTGCAAACCGAAACCGCCATCCCATGCTTCCGAAGACTATCGCCCTTGGTCCACTCCTTCAGCGTCATCAAAGCCTGCGCTCGGCCTAACCTCTCACTCATCCAAATCTCCTTTTCGTAAATCACTAAGCACTAATCACTGCCTTACTACGTTACCAACTAGATTCCCTCTTCGGTTATTTTAGGCATTTCGCCCTTAATCAAGGGTTTTCCCCTTGACTCTCTATAACGCCAGTGTCAATCTAGGCACATCGCACGATCCGTTATCGGACGTGTGCTGCGGTCCTTGCTCTGGGTCCGCCCGCTACACACAATTTATGGCAACTATGATGGCACCCGTTGAACAACGTGAGGTCCTGCGTTGTGACCACTGCAGCCTGGTGCAATTTCGTACAGCGAACGCACTGTGCCGCCGCTGTCACAAATGCCTCGAGGTTGAAGAGCCTGAACCGGCTCCCGCCCCCTTGGCTCTCGTCCCCACACCCGTAGCTGTAGAAGGCGGCTTGCAGGTAGCCACCGCCGTTCGCGATCTGCGCCACGTGCGCAATCTCTCGCAGCGGCAGCTCGCTACTCGCATGGGCGTCCCCCGCACCTACATCTCGAAGATCGAGAACGGCAAGGCCATGCCGACCCTCTCGTCTCTCGACCGCCTCGCCCGGGCTCTTCAGGTCGACATCTCCACCCTCCTGCGAGACTCCAACACGCGCCATCGCGACGAGACCGCGGTCCTCATGACCGATCCGTTCCTCGCCGAGATCGCCATGTACACCTCGCAGCTCGACGATCTGCAGCGTTCCATCTTCCTCAATCATGTTCGCGAGCTCGCCGCCGGTCGCCGTCGTTCGGCGTAGGGCGTTCCGCGAAGCCTGATCATCCTCTCCAGGGAGAGCGTCGCCATCGACGGTGACGCTCTCTCCTCCGTCCCGTCATCTCGCAAAGCGGTTGGAGAAGAAGCAAAATAAAAGGCTTAGAAGAAGCCGTTCCGTACCGCCAGTCCTCTCCCGGCTCCGTAGTAAAAGACGTTCATTGCGTACCCCACATCGGTATGCTAGCGTCATAATCTGCGAGGTAGCTTTTTGCGCGCATCAACACCCCTGACGACTCCCCCCTTAGCACCCAGCCGCGTCCCCAATCGCAGCCACGAACTCGCTCCCGAAGAACTGAGCATCTACCGCCAGCTCGATCCATCCAAAATTCCCCAGCACGTCGCCATCATCATGGACGGCAATGGCCGCTGGGCCGGCAAGCGCGCCCTCAAGCGCTTCCTGGGCCATCAAAAAGGCGCTGAATCCGTCCAGTACGTGGTCGAAACCGCCTCCCGCATCAACCTCCCCTGGCTCACTCTCTACGCCTTCTCGCTTGAAAACAACCTCCGCCGCCCCAAGTCCGAGGTCAGCTTCCTCATGAAGCTCCTCAAGAGTTACCTCGTCGGCAACGTCAAGCGCATGAACGACAACAACGTCCGCATGGCCTACATCGGCCGCACCCACGACCTCCCGCAGGAGGTTCAGGACACCATGCAGTGGGCAATGGAATCCACCGCAAAAAACACCGGCACCACCCTCACCCTCGCCCTCAACTACGGCGCCCGCTCCGAAATCGTCGATGCAGTCCGCAGCATCCTTACTGACCTCACCACCGAGGCCCACACCCGCGGCTGCTCCGTCGACGACCTCCTCGGCGCCGGCGCCCTCGAAGCCCTCGACGAGTCCAGCATCGCCCGCGCACTCTACACCCGGCACATGCCCGACCCCGACCTCGTCATCCGTACCTCTGGCGAGCAGCGTATCTCCAACTTCCTCCTCTGGCAGATCGCCTACTCTGAGATCTTTGTCACCGACCGCCTCTGGCCCGACTTCAACGGCCTCCATCTCCTCGAAGCCATCGCCGCCTACCAGCGCCGCGAACGTCGCTTCGGCGGCCTCGGCGAATCCTTCACCGACGAAGACCTCAACAACCTTGAGCCTGCCGAAGAGGTCGCAGCCGAAATCAAAGACCACCTCATCCCCAAAGCGGAAGCCAAACCAGACAGCAAACCAGACCCCGTTCTCACACGCCGCTAATCTCTTCCTTCGCAAGCTCAAACATTCCGCACAGAATCGTCAACTCGACCGAAGTAGCTCGCAATTGCGAGCTACTCACTTGAGAGTCCCCGAACTCACTCTGTTCTTCGCTGACGTGAACACCACGCCCAGTGCCCTCCCAATCCAGCTTGCCGTTGTACCCTTCCCCAAATCAACAAAAAGGATCGCGCTCCATATATCCTGTCTGAAGCCTTCATGAAACGCATCCTCACCGCCACAGTCCTCATCCTTGCCGTCTTCGCCCTCATCTTCTTCGGCCAGCTGTGGATGATCACTCTCTTCTCCGCAATCGTCGCCGAACTCGCCGCATACGAGTACCTCAAGCTAGCCGCCGTCGGCGCCGAATCCCACGGACTCAAGCTCCGCATCCCCGTCTGGTGGATGGCTCTCGGCACCGCCCTGGCCTTCGTCGTCACCCTTCCGAACTTCCCCGTCGAAGCGCAGCTCCCCGTACTCAGTGCCCTCACCCTCGCGCTCTTTGCCTGGAATGGCTTCCGCTCGCCCCTCGTCCAGGTACTTCCCGATACTGCCCAGGGCCTCTTCGGTCTCATCTACATCGCCTACCCGCTCACCCTCATCCCTCTGCTATGGAAACAGGAAGACGGTCCCGCCCTTGTCCTCTTCCTCATGGTCTGCGTCTGGAGCGGCGACATTGCTGCTCTCTACATCGGCCGCGCCTTCGGCAAACGCAAACTCGCCCCCCGTCTCAGCCCTGGCAAGACGTGGGTGGGCTCCATCGCCTCCATCGTCGGCAGCATGCTCGCCGCCACAATCGTCATCGTCATCTCCAACAGTCTCACCTCTCGAGGCAACACCCTCCTCCACATCTCCGAGCCTCTCTGGCAGTCCCTTATCATCGCCGCCATCCTTAACATCGCCGCTCAGCTAGGCGACCTCCTCGAATCCGCCATCAAGCGCGGTGCGGGCGTCAAGGACTCCGGCACCATGCTACCCGGCCACGGCGGCATCCTCGACCGCATCGACGCCCTCCTCCTCGCCGCGCCTGTACTCTGGTTCATCCTCCTACTCAAGGACTACTTCGGCCTCGGCCGCTTTTAGCAGAGCCCAACCGCTATGGCCTGCCCGCTACTACTTTTAATAGTTCTCGACGCCGCTCCCCAGCGGTACCTTATGTGCAGCCGCCGACAAACGGTTGCGGGCGTTCTCATCACGTCGCACAGAGATACTTCGAAATCGGCCCGAAATTAGCCTCTGCTCCCTTTCTCCCGTTTAGACCAAGGCCCAATGATTCAGCGGAGGCGGCAGCCCCAGCATCAGCCGGTAATTGGCGGCAAGTCCTCACGTGTTCTCCACCTGAACGAGTTCGCGAGGTAGAACGATATGACCTTCTTGAAGCGATCCTCAACCAATCCAGCCCCGCAGCCTTTCTCCGCCAGCCAACCCGACGCGAAGACGGCTACGCTTTCCGTAAAGCAATCAATTCTGCCCGTAATACTCGTTGCCATCGCAGGAGCCATGATGTCAACGCCCTTTGAATCGCACGTCCTTGCGAAAAGCAGTCGACAGCCTGAAGCAAAACCTCAAGCGACACCGGAAGCAAAAGCAGATTCCAACATCGATCCCGCCGCCATCGACGCAGTAAAAAAAATGGGCGCCTATCTGAGATCGTTGAAGGCCTTCCAGGTCATCTCCGATGTCACCCACGATGACGTCCTCGAAGATGGCCTGATCGTGCAGAGCAACAGCAAGGTCAATCTACTCGCCGCGAAGCCCAATCGCATGCGGGTCGAGGTCACCGCCGATGACCGGCACAGGCTCTATCTGTACGACGGCAAAAACTTCACCGTTTGGGGAAGGATCATGAACTACTACGCCACCGTGCCCGCACCGCCAACTATCGCCGAACTCTTTCAGAAAATCGATGAGAAATACGATGTGGAACTACCCCTGATCGACCTCTTCAAATGGGGAACAAACGAGGACGATATCAACAAAATCAAAACTGCGATCGACGTCGGCCCCGCAACCGTAGAGGGTGTTACCTGCGAGCAATATGCCTTCCACCAGGAAGGCGCCAACTGGCAGGTCTGGATCCAGCTTGGAGAGTTTCCTCTGCCCCGCAGGTTAGTCATCACGACCCTCAACGACGAGGCCAGGCCGCAGCACAGCGACACCTTCACCTGGAACCTCGCGCCGTCCTTTAACGATGAGGCCTTCGCCTTCGATCCGCCGCCCGATGCCAAACGCGTCATCCTCGAGCAAAGAGCCGACGCCACCGAGAAAGGTAAATGAGGTGAGATCTATGAAGCGATCAACTCAAATCTTCGCCATGTTGGCCGTCGCTCTCCTGCTGTCTGGAACCACACTTTTTGCCCAACGCGGTGGTGGTGGCGGCGCCGCGCGTGGAGGCGGCGGTGGCGGCGGTACCCGAAGCAGTGCTCAGTCCAGCGTCAACTCGGCCCCGACCCGAAGCGCCAACCAGGGTGCCAATCGGAGTGCTAACCAGACCGCCAACCAGAGTGCCAATCGCAACACCAACGTCAACAACAACCAGAACGTCAATCGCAACACCAACGTCAATAACAACACCAACGTCAACGTCAATCGCAACGTCAACGTAAACGCCCAGGGCAATTACCATGGTGGCGGCGGTTACTACGGCGGCGGCTGCTGCTATAACTCGAATCCTGTCGCCGCGGCTGTTGCTGTCACAGCCGCGGTAGCGGTGACTGCTGCCGTCGTCGGTTCGGTCGTGAACCAACCGCCCGCGGGCTGCGTAACCCAGGTCGTCGGTGGATTGGCCTACCAGCAATGCGGCAGCACCTGGTACCAGCCGCAGATGTCAGGAAGCTCCACAACCTACGTCGTCGTCAACCCACCAAAGTAAGCGCCTCTCCCCGCGAACGCAGCATGCGAGGGGTGGCCTGAAAGTCCAGGGCCCCTCGCTAGACTCTACGCAGACTCAAGAAATGGCGTCCCTCCCCTCGCCTCCCTCTTCGAGTCTGCGAAAATAGAGAACGTGAAGAAACTAGCAATCCTCGGTTCCACCGGCTCCATCGGTCACAGCACCCTCTCCATCTGCGAATCCTTCCCCGACCGCTATCAGGTCGTCTCCCTCGCCGCAGGCAGCAACATCGACGTGGCCTACGAGCAGTGCCTCCGCTGGCGTCCCAAAGTCATCTCCCTCGCCACCGAACAGCTCGCCGCGACCCTCAAGGCCCGCCTCAAAGCCGCCGCCATCACCAACATCGAAGTCGTCCACGGCACCGCCGGCAGCATCCAGGTCGCGACTCTTCCCGAAGTCAACTTCGTAGTCTCCGCGATCGTCGGCGTCGCCGGCCTCGAAGCCACCTACGCCGCAGTGTGCGCCGGCAAAACCATCGGCCTCGCCAACAAAGAATGCCTCGTAGCCGCCGGCGAACTCATCATCGCCGCCGCAAAAAAACACAACGTCGCCCTCCTCCCCATCGACTCCGAGCACAACGCCGTCCACCAGTGCATGCGAGGAGGCACCGAAGCCGAAGTAAAACAAATCTGGCTCACCGCCTCCGGTGGCCCATTCCGAAATACCCCACTCCCCGACTTCGACCGCATCACCCCACAGCAGGCCCTCAAGCATCCCACATGGGTCATGGGCCAGCGCATCACCATCGACTCCGCCACCATGATGAACAAGGGCTTCGAGGTCATCGAAGCCTGCCGCCTCTTCAACCTCCCGCCAAAGCAAGTCCGCGTCACCATCCACCCGCAGTCGACCGTCCACTCTCTGGTTGAGTTCGTCGACGGCAGCATCCTCGCCCAGATCTCCGTCACCGACATGCGCCTCCCCATTCTCTACGCCCTCGCCTACCCCGAGCGCGTACCCTCGGAAGGAAAAGTAGACCTCACCTTCGACCTCACCACCCTCAGCCAGCTCGACTTCTCCGTGCCTGACCTCACCCGCTTCCCATGCCTCCGGCTCGCCTTCGAAGCTGCTGAAAATGGAGGCCGATCCTGCATCGCCCTCAACGCTGCCGATGAAATCGCCGTTGCAGCCTTCCTCGAAGGTCGTATCCCTTTCATGGGCATTCCACGTACAATAGAGACAGTGCTCCAGCTAACAGCCGGTCAACCCCCGGCATCTATCTCCGAAGTGCTTGATGCAGATCTTGCCGCGCGGCAACAAGCGCGCGAAGTGATTGCCCGCCAGTTCACCGGCGTAGGACGGTAGACAGAACTCCAACCAGGTACGAGGTCTTCCCGAACTTCATGTCGACAGTCATACAGCTTCTCATCGTCCTAGGCATCATGGTCCTCGTCCACGAGTTTGGCCACTTCGCGGTCGCCAAACTCTGCGGTATCCGCGTCGAGGTCTTCTCCATCGGCTTCGGCAAACGCCTCTTCGGCTTCCGCCGCGGCGACACTGACTATCAAATCTCGGCCATTCCCCTCGGCGGCTACGTCAAGATGGCCGGCGAGTCATTCGGCTCCGGTCAACCCGACGATGCAGCATCCGTTCCCATCAACGATCCGGGCAACTTCAACGCCCATCCCCGCTGGCAGCGCATCCTCGTCGCCGTTGCTGGTCCCATCGCCAACTTCCTCCTCGCCCTCGGCCTCATGACGGGCGTCTCCATGCTTCACAACGAGGTCGACGAGTTCCTCTCCGGCCCCGCCCAGACCGACTACATCATCCCCAACTCCTCCGCAGCCAAAACCGGTATCCAGTCCGGCGATCTCATCGTTCAGTACGACAACGTCGAGAAACCGACTTGGGAGGACTTCGCCAACCGCTCCCTCCTCAACCTGAATCAGACCGTCCCCTTCTCCTACATTCACGATGGCCACCGCACTGACTCCAAACTCTTCATCGTGAGCAAAGGAACACCGGACGACTTCAGCCTCGATAAGCTCGGCATTCTGCCCAAAATGCAGAACACTCCCGTTCAGGTCTCCTCGCTCCAGCCCGATATGCCCGCGATCCATGCGGGCCTCAAGCCCGGAGACAAGATCCTGAGCATAGACGGCATTCAACTCCACTCCGTTCAGGCCCTGCTCTCCTACCTGCAGGAACAGTCGGGAAAACCCGCGAATCTCGTCATTCTTCGCGACGGCGCAACGGTTCCGCTCCAGATCACTCCTCAACTCGCAGACGCCGGCGACGGCACCAAAAGCTACCGCCTCGGCTTCGCCCCAGTTCAGCCTCCGGTAAGAGTCGAGCGTCTTCCTCTCGGAAAAGCCATGGCGGCCTCCTGGCAGTTCAACAAAAAGAACTCCCTGCTCATCGTCGAGGTCCTCAAGCGCCTCTTCACCCGCCAGGTCTCAGTCAAGAGCCTGCAGAGCCCCATCGGCATTGGTCAGGACATCCACCAGGCCGCGCAGATGCCCGGCTGGATGCCCCTCATTCGCCTGATGTCGGCCATCTCACTTAACCTTGGCATCTTCAACCTGCTCCCTATCCCCATCCTCGACGGAGGCATGATCCTCTTCCTTCTCATCGAGACCATCATGCGCCGCGACGTGAACCAGCAGATCAAAGAGCGCATCTACCAGGTCGCCTTCGTCTGCATCCTGGCATTCTTCGCCTTCGTCATCTTCAACGATCTCACCCGTCTCAACCTCTTCAGCAAACTCAAACCGTAGCCCCAAAACGTAACAGTGATAAAAAGATCAAACAAACTGAGTAAGAACGGATAGATTTCAAACGCACCCAAGCCAATCTTCCGTTCTATCGTTCTTTATCTTTACTTATCACTGTTACCCCGTTACTCGCCTGCCCCACGCAACTCCGCCACAATCTCCCCAACCGCCTTCCGCGCCTCATCCTCTCGATCCGGAGGAAAACTAATCGCGCCCACGCGAGCATGCCCTCCGCCGCCATACCGCTCGCAAATCGCCGCCAGATTCACCAACTCCGCAGGCATCTTCTTCGTCCACGGATTCGTCCCCACCGACACCTTCGTCCGAAAACTCGACTTGCTCAATCCCACGTTGTAGGTCGCCTCCGGATGCAGATAGTAAGGAATAAATTTGTTGTACCCCTCGGTAGGCTGATCCGTAATGTCGAAGGTAATTACGCCGCCCTCCACCTTCGCCCGCTGCCGGATCAACTCCAGCGCCGCCCAGTGCCGCTCCATCAGCGGCCCCAGCAACTCCTGCACAAAATCCTTATCCAGCACCTGCTGCAGACTCATCTCAGTCAGTAGCGGAATCAAACGCGGCACCAGAGAATGGTCAGCCGCACTTTCAATTACCATCGTCAGCTTCATCGCAGGCGCAGCCATCTCCACAGCCGCCTTCGCGCTCTCATACCGAGCCCCATCCACAATGTCCGCCCACTTGATCAGTTCCAACACGGGAGCTGTATTGAACCCGAAATTCACCTGCGCAATATCGGCGATCAAACTCGTACACGAAACATAGTTCGCATTGAAGAACTTCCTCATCCGCTGCGACCCGTCCGCCTGTCCCGCCTCAAAACCCTTCTGGTCGTCCGCCGTCAAAAACGCGCTCTGATGATGATCGAACCACCACGTCACCTTCGGCGAAGCCGAATATTTGAAATCGACAATCGCGTTCTCGTCCCCATTCGCAACATCGAGAAACGCATTCTCATCGAACAGAGCTCCCGCCCTGTGAACCAGCCCATGATACGAATAGCGGTCCGCCGTCTTCACACACTCCCGGTGAAACCGCGTGAAGAGTGAAGCCGAGCAGGCTCCATCAAAGCATTTATCGTGATAAAAAATCCTGCACTCCAAGTCGACCGCCCCCATACCAATATTCATCCTGCGTGTGCGAAGCTTCAAGCATAGCGCAACCAGACAAATACAATTACGCTCCGCACCAACAATCAGGACAGCGGGATTACTTGAGACTGGCTCTCCGCGAGATCCAGCTCCCTCTCCATTGTCCGCAAAACATCGTCGCTGATCCGGCCCTTGTCCCGCAGTCCAATCAGCGTCTGCCGCTCTGCCTGTAGCGCGCCGTCTGCAATCGAACTCAGCCGCGCATACTCCTCCTGGCCCAATCCATCGACGGTCTCCTCCTCGCCAGCGCTCACATGTGCCAGCTTGTGCCGATACCGGTGAAGCAGATCGTCGTACAAATGCACCGCAGGACTCGGACAGTTCTTCCGCCCCTCTTCCAGGTGCCGGATCGCCGACTTCAGCACAATCCTCCTCGCCTCGATCTCCTCCTGGTCCATCCCTTCCGACCCTGCCAGCCCCAGCCTGCGAATCAGCGCCGGCAGCGTCAATCCTTGCAACACCAGAGTCACAAAAATCACGCAGAACGCCAGAAATACAATCAGATTCCTCGACTCAAACTCCTTCCCATCCCACTGCACCTCCGGAATCGAAATCGCCGCCGCAAGCGCCAGTACACCCCGCATCCCGGTCCACCCCACCACGAAAACCTCCCGCGGCTTCAGCTCGATCTCGTCCCTGCGCCCCAGCCACCGCCGCTCCACAAACGACGCGATCTTCACCGCCGGAAACACCCACACCATCCGCAGCAGAATCAACACGCCGCTGAACACCGCCCCATAAAAAATCAACGTCCCCGTCGAATAGCGCCCATGAATCCCCGCCAACACATACGGCAGCTGCAGCCCGATCAGCACAAACACCAGCCCATTCAGCATGAACACCAGCGCCTCCCACGCCCCATTCACCTGCAGCCGCGTAGCCGCCGAAAAGAACTTCGTGCTCTGCCGGCTCATATAAAGCCCGCAAGCCACCACCGCCAGCACACCCGAAGCGTGTGCCCGTTCGCCCGCTAGATAAGCCGCATACGGCACCACCAGGCTCACCACCAGCTCCACGGGCCCATCGTCGATAAACTTCTCGAGCCAACCCACCACCACACCAATTAACAAACCGATCCCCAACCCACCCAACACCAGAAAAATCAGCCGCGCGACCCCTTCTCCCACCGTCGGCATCTCTCCCCGCACCATGATCGCCAGCCCAATCTCCAGCGCCAGCAAACCGGTCGCGTCATTCAACAAACTCTCACCCTCAAGAATGTCGACGATCCTTCTCGGCAGCCCCAGCGTCTTCGCAATCGAGGTCGCCGCAATCGCATCCGTCGTCGCGACCACTGCACCCAGCAGAAATCCAGGCTTCCAATACAGCGGCGTAATAAAGCGATCGGAAAACTCCGCCACTCCCCAGACCGTAAACCCCACCAGCCCCACGGCCAGCAGCGCAATCACCACCCCATTCCGTCGAAACTCCCGCCACGACATCGCCCACGCCGACGCATACAGCAATGGCGGCAGAAAAACCACAAACACAACATTCGGGTCCAGAGGCACCCGCGGTATATGCGGCACAAAGCTAATCCCCAGCCCAGCCAACACCAGCACAATCGGATACGGCACCTTCAACCGCCGCGCAATCGCCGCAAACCCCGCCACCAACACCAGCAGCAGCAAAATCACCGTCTCGACTGCATGCAGACTCTCACCCGACCCCATACATCGAACCCCTTTCTGCCAGCTGCGACACTCTAACTAACTCCAGTAAAACAAATTAAATCGCACTACCGCGACCTATTCCGCAAACCAGCTCTAACCCTCTCTTCGCCACCATTTACACTTGCGATGAAGCCATGAGTCTTCCCCATCTCACCAACGCCGACGTAGTTCCGGACGAACCCCTCACCCCGCAGGAGGTCGCCCTCCAGGCAACACGCCGCCGCATCTTCCTTCGTATTGTCATCATTCTCAGCACCCTTGTCGTCCTCGTTTGCGCAATCGGCTTCATCTACGCCCGCTACTGGGTCAACCAGGCCATGCACGACGCTCTTCCCCAGCTGGACGGTGCTGTCACCATCGCCGGCCTCTCCGCCCCGGTGACCATCCAGCGCGACAACCACGGCGTCCCCCACCTCCGCGCCACCTCGCTTGACGATCTCCTCGTCGCCCAGGGCTTCGTCACCGCGCAGGATCGCCTCTGGCAGATGGACACCCTCCGCCGTCACGCCGCCGGTGCCCTCGCCGAGATCCTCGGCCCCACACTCCTCCCCCACGACCGCCTCCAGCGCACCCTCCAGCTCCGTGTCGCCGCCGACCGCGCCATCGCCACCCTCTCACCCGACCAGCTTCACCTCCTCGAGCGTTACGCCGCTGGCGTCAACTCCTCCATCGACCTCCAACGCGCTCACCTCCCGCTCGAGTTCCGTCTCCTTCGCTACCAGCCAGCCCCCTGGACACCCCGCGACACCATCCTCGTCGGCCTCGTCATGTTCCAGGACCTCACCACCAGCTTCCCATCCGAGCTCAACCGCGAGGCCATCACCGCAAAACTCCCGGCCCATCTCATCGGCGACCTCTACCCCGTCGTCACTTGGCGCGACCACCCTCCCGCCCAACCCATCGTCGACCTCACCGCCCCACAAAAAGACGTCCCCAACGTCCCCCTCGACGAATCCCAGACCAAACTCGATTCGCCTGACGACAACGACTGGGAAACGCCCGAACTCTCTCCAGCTCACCACCAATCCCCCGCCACCCCACCCGTCGCAGTCCCGCGACGTATAGCAACCAAAAACACCATCACAACCTCCTTTCAAGAACTCCTGGCCCTCCAGCAAGACCTCCGCAACCCCGTCTGTGAAGGCTGCTTCGCCGGCTCCAACAACTGGGCCGTCTCCGGCGCCCACACCGCCACCGGAAAGCCGCTCCTCTCGAACGACATGCATCTCGCCCACAACGTCCCAGGCATCTGGTATCAGGCCGATCTCGAAGCCCCCACACCCACAGGCGACCTGCACGTCACCGGAGTCTCCCTTCCCGGCGTTCCCTTCATCATCGTCGGCCACAACACCCACGTCGCGTGGGGCTTCACCAACCTCGGCGCCACCGTCCAGGACGTCTACATCGAACACACCCGCGGCACCGGCCCCAACGCCGAGTATCAATCGCAGGAAGGCACCTGGAAGCCCCTCCTCCACGACCGCGAGATCATCCACATCAAAGGCGGCAAAGACGTCGTCCTCGACATCCCCGCCACACAACACGGCAACACCATCACACCCGTCGTCTCCGGCATCTTCCCATCCGAGAAGCGCATCCTCTCCCTCCGCTGGACCATCTACGACCCCGCCAACGTCACCCCGTCCTTCCTCACCATCGATACCGCCACCGACGGCGCCAGCCTCGTCTCCGCCTTCTCCACCTTCGGCGGTCCCTCGCAAAACCTCGTCTACGCCGACGACCAGGGTCACATCGGCTACCACGCCGTCGGTCGCATCCCACTGCGCGGCAGCGTCATGACCCCCAGCCCCATCAGCCCTGTCCCCGCCGACGCTCTCGACACCACGCAGGACTGGGTCGGCACCATCCCCTACGACCGCCTGCCCCAGGCAACCGATCCTCCCAACGGAATCCTTGCCACAGCCAACGCCCGCATCACACCCGATGACTACCCCTACCCCATCACCCTCAACTGGGGCGCACCCTACCGCAATCAGCGCATCTGGAAAGTCCTCACCGAAAAATCCATCTCCACCAAAAATCAGCTAACACCCGACGACATGCTCGCCCTCCAGACCGACGTCTACTCTGACGTCGACCACGTCATCGCCCAGCGCCTCGCCTACGCCATCGACCACGCCGTCAAGCCCGAACTCGCCAACGACAAGCGCCTCGACCAGGCCGCCAACCTCCTACGAGAATGGAACGGCAACGTGGACGCCGACTCCGCAGCCCCAGCCATCGTCGTCGCCGCCCGCGCCGCACTCTGGCCGCTCCTCCTCAACCCTCAGCTAGCGCCGCAACAAAACCCCGTAGCCCAATCCGAATCAGGCGCCAAAGGATCAGGCAAAGACGAGCCCCTACCCGCCGCCGCACTCTACACTTGGGGCAACAAGGCCTACGCCGAAGAGTGGCTCATCATGCACACCCCCGCCCGCTGGCTCCCCAAAAACTACGCCACATGGGACGACCTCCTCAGCACCGCCGTCGCCCAGAGCCTGCGCACCGGCCACGCCCCTCCAGACCTCAGCAAGTGGCGCTACGGAGCCGCCCACCCCATCGACATCGAACACCCGGTCTACAGCCAGTCCGCGCTCCTCCAGCGCATCGTCGGACGCCCCACTGGCACCGGCATCCAGCCTCAAAGCGGAGACGACACTACCGTCAAACAAGTCGGCCGTACCTTCGGTCCCTCTGAGCGCTTCACCGCCGACTTCGCCGACTTCGACCACAGCACCCTCAACCTCGTCCTCGGCGAATCCGCCAACCCCGCCAGCCCCTGGTTCATGGATCAATGGCCCGCCTGGTACCACGGCACCACCTTCACACTTCCCTTCACGAACGCTGCAGTCGACGCCGCCACCACCCACACGCTCACCCTGACTCCGCGCTAAGTCACGTCGCGGACGGGTGCCTCTCAGTTCTACCCGCAGGAAAAAAATCGTCACTGCTCTCCAGCATTAATCTATTGCACGTAGAATCCTCCACGTGCACGCGGGCCCTGAACCACCACATCCAATCAAAGGACAAACATCATGGCAAACCCCTTCTGTCACCTCGAACTCGCCTCCACCGACATCGCCAAGGCAAAAACCTTCTACTCCAGCTTCTTCGACTGGAAGCTCGCCGACATGGACATGGGCGGCGGCATGACCTACACCACCTTCAAGCCCGCCCCCTCCGCCGACAGCCCCGGCGGCGGCATGATGCAGCACCCGGTCCCCGGAGCCCCCTCCTCCTGGCTCCCCTACGTCCTCGTCGACGACATCAACGCCGCCAACGCCAAAGCCAAATCCCTCGGCGCAACCATCATGAAGGACACCCAGGAGGTCCCCAACATGGGCTGGTTCAGCATCATCATCGACCCCACCGGCGCCGCCCTCGGCCTGTGGCAAACCAACCCCGCCGCCCCCAGACCATAGCGCCTCACCAACGCCCTCTAACAACCGCAAACACCGGGCCCCATTCATCGCGCACGTACGATGGATGGGCCCACAAACCACGCCGAATGCCGGGTGCCCCATACATCGCAGTCTCATACGATGTGTGGGCATTCGCGCCACAGCGCGAACCGTTCTCTTTCCCCAATCAGGAAAATCACCATCTCGAAAGAAGCTGCTGAGCCCAAATCTATCTTTGCCTTTGCTTTTTGCACTTGGGATTAGCGTGGGGCTTCAGCCCCACGAAAAAGCCACCAAAATAAAAGGGGCTTTAGCCCCGGGCCTTCCCGTCCCAGCCACCAACCCTTGACACCCCTGCTAAAATTAAATCAGGAAGAAACCAAGCCCGGCCCAAGCCGGGCTTTCGACTTTAGCACCACAACCATAACCGAAGTCCAGACTGAACTCTTTTCTTTCGAAGACTTTGCACACTTTTTGACGGGAGGGGGCCTACCACCGATGCACCGAAGCAAGCCACGAAACAGCCAAGCCGCCACCCTACTTTTCCTCCTCCTCGCAACCCTCTCCACAAAAAAAATCCAAGCCCAATTCGACATCGAAGACTCCAACACCACCGCCAGCCTCCGCGGCATCCACAACGTAGGCGGCGGAGTCGCCTGGGCCAGCGGAACCAACGGCACAGTCCTCCGCACCGAAGACGGCGGCTACCTCTGGCAGACCTGCACCATCCCTCCCCGATGCCGAAAAACTAGACTTCCGCGGCATCCAGGCCTTCGACGAAAACACCGCCATCGTCATGTCCTCCGGCAAAGGCGACCTATCCCGCCTCTACAAAACCACCGACGGCTGCCAAACCTGGAAACTCCTCTTCACCAACCCCGACAAAGAAGGGTTCTGGGACGCCATCCAGTTCGACCAGCGCAACAAATTCAGACCCACGAGCAAATATCCGAATCACGGAATTTTGGTGGGAGACCCTGTTGGTGGAGTATTTGTGATCTACGAATCGTATGACTCCGGTGCCAATTGGCAGCGTTGGGAAGAGTCAGGGGGCGCGCCGCCGGCCAATATGGGCCACCACTCGGCAAAAGCGACAAATGGCGAATCCCTCTTCGCTGCGAGCAACAGCGCGCTCGCCGTGCCTGGAATAAACGGACCGTTCCTCTTTGTAACGGGGGGTAAGGGAGGATCGCACCTTTTCCTTCCTGAGCCTCATAGCCCGTTCGACAATGGGACCACCTGGAAGTTCGCAACGATCAGCCTGCCTTTCAAGTCGAGTGACAGTTCAGGAGCCTTTTCCGTCTCGGCGCGTTATTCCCATGGTGAACTCTCCCCCGATCTGATGATTGTCGGAGGCGATTACAAAGATCAGACCGCCAAAGAAAGTACAGCCGCCTTTGTACCGTTTCGCTCCTCCATTCTCGATTTGCTTTCGAGCCGTGTAACCGCCGCCCAAACCCCACCCCACGGCTACCGCTCCTCCGTGGCCTACGACCCCACCCAAAAACTCTGGATCACCGTTGGCCCCAACGGCACCGACATCTCACGCGACGACGGAAAAAACTGGACGCCCCTCACACCCTCCGGCTACGACCCACCCGATGCCGACAAAAACTGGAACGCCCTCTCGCTCCCCTTCGTCGTGGGCCCCAAGGGCCGCATAGGCCGCCTCCGCACCATCACCCAAAAACCGGAGCACCCAAGCCCATAACAATCACTGCGGCTGTTGCGGAGCAGTTGGCGTAGTCGGATTCGTCGGTGCAGTCGGACTCGGAGTCCCCGGCATCGCACCAGCTCCCGGAGTAGTCGGAGTAGTCCCAAACCCGGATTTCATGTCCGCAGCCGAACCCAACCCCGTCCCCCCCGTAGCCGGCCCACCACCAAACAAATTCGCCTTCGCATACATCTGCTCGATCCGCGGATCGTAAATAAACTCCCAAGTGTTGTAAGTCGTCTGCTCGTTCAACACCGTAATCGAGTCGCCCTCCTTCGGCGTCCCGACCCCGACAAACGGCCCAGCACCGCCACTACCAGTAAAGCTACTGGTAGTAGTAGTGCTGGCAATCGCCCCCGCCGAACCCAGCGTACTCGTCTGCCCCGATGCCGAGCTATCCGTCCCAGCAGTCGCCCCAGGACTCCCAGGAGCAGCGGTCGAAGCCCCACCAGCAGGACTCCCCAACCCAGGTCCCGGCAACGGAGACCCCAACCCACCCGGTGTCGGTGAACTCCCGCCAATTCCCGGCGAAGCCATCCCCGCCGCGGTACCCAACCCCGGCGCCAGGCCCGCCAGCGGCTGCCCAAAAAATCCCTTCACCGTCGTCTTCGCCTCACCCACATGGATCAGCCGCCAGTCCTCTTTCCCCGTCATCGGATCCACATATTTCTGCCGCAAAAACCGTATATTGTTCGACTTCTCCAGCTGTTCCATCGACCCCGGATAGGTATTGTTCATCTTCCGGTAATACAGCCGGATCGCCCGCACATACTGGTTCCCCCGATGGACCGCCTCCACCTCACGATCCCGCCGCAGATCCTGTGCCACCTTTGGAGCAGCCACACTCAGCGCCAGCAAAATAAGAAAAATCGCAACAATCAGCCCCACCAGCATGAAGCCATCTTCACCCTGCTCTAAGCCGTGCACCGACCCTGTGCGAACGTCCCTCATCCCAACTACCTCATCGCCCCATAAGCGGCAGCGTCTGCCGATTGTTGTTCGCCATGTCCTCCACCAGGGCGGAATTGGCAGAGATGGACACGACTTTATACCGCCGCTGCACAATGTCGCCATCCGACGCCAAAAACACATCATCCCCGTGCAACAGAAACGCCCTCCGCTTCCCATCAGGCGAGGTGGCCGTCCCAAAAAACTTCAGGTCGATTGGCGGCGGCGGAGGTGGTCCCGGAGGCGGTGGCGGCGGAGGTGGCGGCAAGGGCTTCGTGCGCACCGCAGCTATCGGGTTAGGTATATCGACCGGAGCCGAGCTCGCCGAAAATATGTTCCGCCCGTTCCCCGAATACACTAGCGACTCCGTCACCAGCATCGCCTCCATTCGCAGTGTCGGATCCAGTTGCGCCGAAGTCGTGCCGAGATTCTTCGCCGCTGCGCCAGCCACATTCCCCGCAGGCACCGCAACCACGTTGCCCGCCCTTGCCGTCGAAGTCGTCTTCACCGGTGCCGTAATCACAACAGGCGCGACGGGCGGAGGAGGAGTATCGTCACGCAGCTGGTAATAAAGTATCCCCACTGCCAGCAGCACAAATCCACCAATCGAGGCACCCTTCTTCTGTTGGTCCGGAGTCAGCCGTATCATCGCCGGCCTCCCGCTGCAGGAGCGCTCGCATCATCGGCCGAATCAGCCTTATCTCCATCCGCTCCCGCCACACTCTTCTCCGTATTCTCCGTCCCCACCGGAGACCGCAGATACGTCGTCAATCGCAACCGCAGCCCCACCGTCCCACTCTGTTGTCCTGTCAACGTCACCCCAGTAATCAGGAAAAACATCTTGTCCCGCTCCAGAGCATTGACAAACAACACCAGCGGCCGATAATCCCCGCTGAAGCTCGCGTCGATGCGCGCCTCAATCACCTGACCGGCCGTCCCCTCCAGCACAGGCGTATACGCATAGTTCGCCCGTGTCAGCTTCACCCCTTGCTTCTTCGTCAGCGTGCCGAGTTCTCCAATCACTTCGGAGATTGAATAAGGTAGCCGCTGCCTGTAAAACTTGTCCGCGTCCTTGGTCGCCAGCGCCAGCTTCTCGTCTAGACCCTCCAGCGGTTGTCTCGCGATATCGGCCGTCTTCATCACCACTGTCTGATCCGCCAACGCCTGTGCGTCGTCGCTCCTCGCGGCCCGCCACGCAAACGCCATATGCACCAGCAGATATAAATTCATCAGCCCAAGAACCACCGCACCGGCAATGTGCAGGTTCAGCAGTGTCGCCATCGTGCGGGCTCGTTCCCGCCACTGTTTTGCCGCAACCGCCGCCTTCCGCTTCTCTGCAGTCGTTGTCGTCATCGCGGCGCCCCCTTCTGTGCAGGAGCTTTCGTTACCTTGCCGGGCGAAACATCAGGCCTCGAAGTCTTCTTCGTCCGCGGCCCGGCCGGTTCGTCACCCGAACCAACACTCGCGTCCTTATCCGCTCCCTTCGCCGCCTTCACCGGCGTCGCAGGCAGTGGGTTATAGCCGCTTAAGAGTATCGAACTGCACGGCTCCCGGCGCCAGCATCTGCACGTTTGCGGTGCGGCTGCCCTCCTGTGTCTGCGCCTGCTCGGAAGCCAACCGTGGCAAAAGGAACCGCTGCGAAGTCTCCAGGTTTCTCACCAGAAGCACCGCGCGCTCCCGGTCTCCGCTCACCCGCAGCCGTATGTTGACGTCGCCTTCCTTGGTAATCAGCGGTTCGATGCTCGTCACCTGCACCCCGGTCGGCAGCACCTTCTCGAGGTCCATCATCACCGCGGTCCAACTAAAGCTCTTGCGTGCAAACACGGCATTCAAATACTGCGATCGCTCCAGCACTGCCATGTTCTGCGGCTGGTGCATCCTGGCTTCATTCACCATCCGCTCATGTTGGTACTGCTGCGTCTTCGCCTTCAACGCATTCATCTGCGCCTGCGCTACTCTCGCCTTCGCAGTCAACGAGTGCAGTACAAGCCCTAGTCCAACAGCCAGTACAGTGAGCACGCCCATCGCCAGCCGCAGCCGCGCAAATAATGGCCGTAGTTCAATGAATGGTCGAGTAGCAAGATTGACGGAGATCCGCATCAGTTTCTCAGCGCTCCCCGGACACCGGCCAGCCAGCCCCGCGGCACACTCGCCGTCACCGCGCCTACCTCCATCATTCCTGGATCCACCATCTCTCGCACCCGTAGACCCTCAACGCCACTCTCTTCCATCAACGCCGCCAGCGACTCCGCCCCCATCGTTCCCGCCACCAGCACCTGATCCGGCGATCGCTGCAACGAATCTTCGAAATACGCAGCAGCAATACTCACTGCCTGCGCCACCTCACGGGCCGCTGCTCTCGCACCGAATTCACGACCCGCGGCCGTCTCCACCACCGAAGTCTGCATCGCGGCCTCAGCCTCAAATCTGTCCCATCCACCCGGCCCAAGCGCCTCTTGCTGCGCCCACTCCTGCGCCGTGCTCTCCCGATCCACCAGCGGAACGACAGTCGTCACGGCAAGCGGCGCACTCGCACCTGTGTTCATATCGAACGAGCGATGCAGCAGCAGCGCCCCTCCCTGCACAATGGCCGTCGTCACAGCGCCTGTCCCCGCATTCACTAACAACATCGGAGACTCGACCTCCTCCAGCCCCGCCATTGCCGCCAGCGTACTTGGCAGCACCGCTCCCGGCAGATACCCCGCAGCCAGAACCACCGCCTCATACTCTTCCAGCACCGCCCTCGGCATCGCCACTGCGAGCAGCTTCACCGCGCCCTTCTCGTTCGACATCACCTGATAACTCACCATCGCGTCGTCCGCGTCGAACGGCAGCAGCTTCTTCAACCGAAACCGCACCACTGGCAACGCCTCAGCCGCCTTCGAAGGCAGCTGATCGAAGTCCACAAACAGCACCCGCACCGCTGAGTCCGGAACCACCACGGTCACATCGCGCAACCGTTCCCGCCCGCTCCCTGCAACGGCGTCAAGCGCCCGCCGTACCGCACCCGTTACTGCAACCTTGTCCACAATATTGCCGGCCTTCAGGCCCGGCATCACCGCACCCTCAGGGACGTCCCCACGGGCCACTGCAGTCAGCAGAGCGGCCGCATCCTCAGCCCGCGCAGCTACTACGCCCTCTACCCGGACTTCAACAGCCAGCCGAGGTCGCGTGCCCAATGTCTTCGGTAAAATTTCCATTCAGTCTTAGACTACCTTGCCCTGTCGATTGCCACTACCACTATCGTGGGTACCCATCCTTGCTACCGTGGGTGCCCCTCTTCAACGCACTTATTCACGATGTTTGGGCATTCGCACTGTGCGCAAACCGCTTTCGTTTCAGGCTAGACCTCGAACCTGTTGCGACTACCGTCCGGCCTCAATAAACGTGACTTTATTGATCTCCCGCAGCGTCGTAATCCCGTCCCGCACCCGCTCCAGTGCCGAATCCCGCAAAAACGCCATCCCCTTGTCTCTCGCCTTCTTTCGGATCTCGCTTCCCGGCTTCTTCGCCAGCAACATCTCGCGGATCTCGTCATCAAGCTCCAGCAACTCATGGATCGCCGACCGCCCGCGATACCCGGTCCCTCCACACTCAATACACCCCGGCCCTTCGCGGAAATTAAAGTCGCGCCACTCTGCCGGATCGAGCCCGCTCAACAGCAACTCCTGCTCGGAATAATGCACATCCTTCACGCAAAATTCACACACCTGCCTCACCAGCCGCTGCGCCAGAATACAGTTCAATGCCGAAACAAAGTTGTACGGCTCAACACCCATGTTCAAAAAGCGCCCCAGCACATCGACCACGTTATTCGCGTGGACCGTCGTGAACACAAGATGCCCCGTCAGCGCCGAGTTAATCGCAATCTGCGCCGTCTCCGCATCGCGGATTTCGCCCACCAGAATCTTGTCCGGGTCATGCCGCAGGATCGACCGCAACCCGCGAGCAAACGTCAGCCCCTTCTTCTCGTTCACTGGAATCTGCGTGATCCCCCGAATCTGATACTCGACCGGGTCTTCAATCGTGATGATCTTGTCTTCCTCAGACTTGATCTCATTCAACGCAGCGTAAAGAGTCGTCGTCTTACCCGAACCGGTCGGCCCAGTCACCAGCACCATTCCATATGGCTCCTTGATGTACCGCCGAAACCGCGTCAGGTCCTTCTCCGCAAACCCGACAACATCCAGACTCAGCTGCTTGAACTTCTCCGACATCGACTCTTTATCCAGCACACGAAGCACAGCGTTCTCGCCATGCACGGTAGGCATAATCGACACACGGAAGTCGATTAGCCTCCCCTTGTAGCGAACCCGAAACCGTCCATCCTGCGGCACGCGCCGCTCCGCGATATCCAGCTCCGACATCACCTTGATACGCGACAAAATCGTCTGATGATGCTCCCGCGCAATCGGCGCCATCGCCTGCTGCAGCACACCGTCGATGCGGTACTTCACCAGCAACGAATCATCAAACGTTTCAAGGTGGATGTCCGAAGCCCGTCGCTCCAGCGCGGTAAAAATAGTCGTATCCACCAACCGGATGATCGGCGAGATGTCGTCCTCGCTCGTCAGCCGTTCAATCGAAATATTCGAGTCCTGGTTCTCATCGCCGTGCAGCACATCAAACGCAAGCCCCTCACTGGCCTCGTCCAGCACGCGCTGCGACTGCTCCGTCTTCTTCAGCAGCTCGGTAATCTGGCTCAGTGTCGCCACCCGCGTCACCAGCCGCTGTCCCAGCAGACCCGAGATCTCATCCAGCACCATCAGCTTCGAAGGATCAGACACGGCAATCGCCAGCCGCCCGTCCATCTGTTCCAGCGGGACGAAGTTGTACCGGAACATCATGTCCACCGGCACGCTCTTGAACAGCTCATGCGAGATCTTGAAGTTCTTCAAATCAACAAAATCCGCGTGATAGCGCCGCGCAATCAACTGCGCCCGCTCCACCTCATCCATCCCCGATTCGATCGGTACAGCCAACGGTGCCATTGCCATATTTCTAAGACTCCCCTTCAGTTACTCTCGTTACCAAAGCCCGCCATCTTCAGCCTTCAGCCAGAGCTTTGTACACTTGTCCTTAGTTACCATGGACATAGTTCGTCCCCACTCCATCTCCAGAATATGCTATTCTCCGCCCATCGCTTAGGCCCCGCATCTACGACTTCTGGAGGACTCCATGAGCGCTACCCCTACCTCCCTCTCAGCCCTTGCTCCCAAAGCAGTTAACTGGTCCATCGCCCTCAGCATTCTGCTCATCATCGCCGGATTCATCGCCTTGCTCCTGCCCTTCGTCTCGGGCGTAGCCCTCACCATCTTCTTCGGCTGGGCCATGATCATCAGCGGCATCACTCACCTCATCTTCGCCTTTAAGACCCACACAACCGGCGGCCGTATCTGGGAGATTCTCGTCGGCGCCGTGTACCTCGTCACCGGCTTCGTCCTGCTCCGCCATCCCCTCGACAGCCTCCTCGTCCTCACCCTGGTCCTGGCCTACTACCTTTTCTTTGAGGCCATCGTTGAGTTCATCCAGTTCTTCCAACTCCGTCCCCGCCACGGCGCAGTCTGGCTCCTCGTCGACGGCATCATCACCCTTGTCCTCGCCATCATGATCTGGCAATCATGGCCCGCCAGCTCCATCTGGGTCGTCGGCACGCTCGTCGGCATCAGCATGATCTTCAGCGGATTCTCCCGCCTCATGCTCTCTCTTGCCGCCAAACGCTTCCTGACAACCATCGCCTGACAGCCGCGGCTAGCTGAATCGGTACCAGCAAGACAGAAACTGTTGCAACGCTCCAGACGGCGTCTCGTGCAGATCCAGTGAACTCGCGACCAGGCGAAATCGATCGCCGAACTCGCTCCCCAAGGATGCCGAGTCGTATCGCATCGTTGCGAGCCCGCTGCAGCGCTCAGGGCCCGACGGTCCGAAAGTGCTCACAATCAGACTCCCTCCCGGCTTCAACGCCTTCTTCACCCTCTCAACGTAAGCGCTCCGCTGATCAGGCTCCGTAAGAAAGTGAAAGACCGCCCGGTCGTGCCACAAATCAAAGGAGGCCTCCGGCAGCAGCGTTTCAGTAACGTCTCCGCAGATCCATTGAACCGCTTCGCCCGGCCGCCCCACACGCTCCTTCAACGCGTCAAGCGCAGCATGGGAAATCTCCAGCACTGTAATGTCTTCGTAACCGAGCCTCAGCAGATCGTCAACCAGCGTAGACTGCCCCGCGCCGACATCGATAATCGACGCCTGCCGATCCGGCGCAGCTCGTTCAATCAACTCCAGCGACCGCTCCAGATGCGGGCAAAACCAGCTTACCTGCTTCGGGTCTTTCATCGCATGCACATGTTCCCAGTGGGACCGCGCATCCATATCCAAACTCCTCTGGTCAAAGCACCGGTACTCACACAGCGTCACTGCTCCGTGTTCAAAGAAGCAATCAGAGTATCCGCCTGCGCCATCGACGAGTCGAGACTGATCATCAACACATCCACGTCCGTCGACATCTTTGCCGAGGTACTCTTCAGAGACCCGATCGCCCTGGCATTTAAATTGTGCTTCAGAAACGTCACCTGATCGCGAAACGCCGTTATCACTGGAGTCATCCGCGCCTCGGTCTGCCGCATCGATTTGATATAACTCGCCTCATTCAGACGAGACTCCCGCAACATCGTCGCCGACTGCGCCTTCAGCTTCTTGTTATCCATCCCATCGATCTCCTTCTGCCACTCCTTGAAGAGATCACCCGAGACCTGATCGATCGAATCGATACGGTTGTGCAGCTTCTCCGCGCTGTCGGCGGCCTTTTCGTACTCACCATTCAGCTTCTTGTAATTCTTCTCCAACGCCCCGCCCTGAAACCCCGTCAGCCCCTGAAACGACTCCATCGTCGTCTTGATCTGTTCCTTCGCCTGCTGTTGTTCTTTCTTCGAATCCTTCACCCGCGAGACCAGGATGTCCCGCTTCTCTTTGCCAAACGTCTTCATGGCCTTGTAGTAGGAGCTCGTGCACCCAACCAGAAGAATCAGCGGCGCCGTCCGCGCTGCGCCTCGCAGAATCCAACGACGAGAGACCACATCCACCCCCAGAATCTTCTCGAGCTTTGACGAATTGTAACGTGATCCATCGCCCTGCAACTACGCCCCTGGATGCGCCATCCTCGCAACCGCCGCCGAGTACCCCCTCGAACGCAACCAAAGCTCGATAGCGATCGTGTTGATTGAAAAACCAATCCAGAACGCAATCCCAAAGAACTGGCTAGGCTCAAGGTGCGTCAACTGCCTCGTAGCAAAAAACACACCCATCACTGGACGCGTAGTCGCAATACCGAGTAGGATCCCCACCGCCCGCAACGTCCATCGAATCTTCTCAGCCCCCTCGCCCCGCCGCATAAACCCATAGGCCCTGGCCAGCGACAACAAAAAGAGGCTGTTAAAGAAGAGAACGGCAGAACGCTCCACCCATCCACCTACCGAATAGACGCTCATGGCGTACGCCGTGACCCCGACCACCGCTCCCAGCGGAAAGAACAGCCGCTCCGCCCAGAGAGCACCTGACCGACGAGAAAGTACAAGCGGAGTCAGCAGAACGAACGCCATCGCCGGCAGAATATGCGCCAGCGTCAAAGCAGTATGGGAAGCAAACACCGCATCAAGCCCCGCCGTAGGCGAAGTCCCGCCCTGCGTCGGATGCGCAAGTGCCACCACTCGACGCAGAACCACAGCGACCGCAATCGTCACGCAGATCCAGAAACCGACCTTGAGCCAACGAGGGTAAGCCCCCTCTTCCCGTCGCACTTCCCTGCACCGGCGCCTTCTCATCCATACGACTCCTCAGACCAGGCTCACCTGATACGCAAGAAAAGGCGTCACCGTTCCCTACTGTCCCCCCGCACCACCCGCGCTCAGACTGAAGATCGGCAAGTACAACGCAATCAGGATCGTCGTCACCACCAGGCCCATCATGATCAGAATCAGCGGCTCAATCAAACTCATCGCTGCGGTCAGGTTCGTCTGCACGTCCTCCTCAAAGAACTCCGCAACCGAATTCAACATCTGCGGCAACGCACCGGTCGACTCACCCACTTCGATCATCTCGATCGCCAACTCCGGAAATACCTTCGTCGACTGCAAACTCGCCGACAAGCCCTTACCCTCGCGAACCGTCTCCACCGACTTGTACACCGCGCCTGCAATCTGCCGCGAATCGATCGACCTCGCCGCTGTCTCCAACGACGGCACCAGCGGCAAACCGCCGGTCAGTAGTGTCGACAGCGTCCGCGAAAACAGACCCACCTGATACTTCAGCCACACCGGCCCAAAAACCGGCAGGGAAATTCGAACCTTATCAATCAAATTTGCGCCGGCGTCTGTCTTCGACCATCGGTAAAGCAGAAACCCGACAATCGCCGCCACAATCGCGACATAGATCCCATAAGCCTGCGCCTGCCTGCCAAGATCCAGCAGAAACGTCGTCAGCGCTGGCAGCTTCGTCCCCAGCTGGTCATACAGCTGCGCAAATCGCGGCACCACAAACGTAATCAAAAAGATGAACAGCCCGATCACCATCACCACCAGCAGCGCCGGATAGATCAGACTCGCCTTCAGCTTCTTTCGAAACGTCAGCGACACCCGCTGAAAGTCCAGAAATCGTTGCAACACCTCTTCCAGATTTCCCGATCGCTCCCCCGCCAGCAGCGTCGTCGTATACACAATCGGAAACCCACCCTGCGCTTCAAACGCCTGCGAGATCGACTCACCCGTCTTCACCCTCGCTGCAACGTCCTCCAGCTGCGCCCGAAAGTGCGGCAGCTTCTGCCGCCGCGCCAGCAACTCCAGCGACCCAAGAATCGGCAAACCTGCCTTGATCAAAGTCAAAAATTGCTGGTTGAAGATCAAAAAGGTCTCCAGCTTGACCTTCTTCTTACTTCCACCCAGCACGCTCTTCGCCTTCACCGAATAGACGTAGTACCCGGCCTGAGTAAACCGCGCGCGCAACTCCTCGGCTGTAGCGGCCGCATGGCTCTGCTCCTGCACTCTACCCCGCTCGTCCGCCAGCTTAATCACAAACTCAGTCATAAACCCCTAACCCACCCAGCAAATCAGCTTGAAGGACCTTCGTCCATCTTAGACGTTTCCCTCCATACATTCGTCCACTACAACCCATGGGTAGTCCCCTATGCACCCCAGCTATGCACCCGGACTCACCCACCCGACCGAAGCCGCCCCGTCGCTATTTAGTTCATAACAAGGTTCAATTATCTCTTTACCTCCGCAAAACTGGCAGTATGATGCACACATCCACCCGGAGGCCATTCTTGCGGACGTACTGCCTATCTCTTCTGGCGTTGCTGTTCTTTTCTCCCGTTCTATTGCAGGCACAACAACCCTCCACGTCCTCTCCTCTGGTCATCAACGGCCTCGGCAAAGCCACCGCCACACTCGATGGCGCCTGGCAGTTCCACACCGGCGACGACCCTTCCTGGGCCTCCCCCACTCTCGACGACTCCACATGGGAAGGCATCAAGACTGATAAATCCTGGGGCGCGCAGCAACACTTCAACTACACCGGACATGCCTGGTACCGTCGCCACATTACCATCGACCCGGCAACCAACCCCAACCTCGATCTCTCCCTCTTCATCCGTCACATCGACGACGTCTACGAGCTCTACTGGAACGGCGCAAAGGTCGGAACTTACGGCAAAATGCCGCCCCACCCAAGCTGGTTCTGGGCTCCCGCGCCCCAAACCTACGCCCTCGGCAAAGCCAAATCCGGCATCCTCGCCGTTCACGTCTGGAAACAGGTCCCCACCTCGTTCGACTCGGGTATCCTCGGCGGATTCGTCGCTTCACCTCTAATCGGAAGCAACGCCGCCATCGCCTCCTACGCGGCGGAACGCAAGTACGGTTGGCTTCAATCCCGCCTCTACTCCGGCGGCTTGGCTATTCTGTACGGCATCGTAGGGACCCTCAGCCTGTTGGCCTGGATCCTCAATCGCGAGCGAAAACTACTCCTCTGGATGGCGATCTTTTCTTACACCCCACTGGCACTTCAGCTCTTGTCGGGCTTTCGCATCCCGATCAACTACATGCTCTCCCTGAGCCTCCAACAGCCAATCTTCGCGCTGCAGGACATCTCTCTCTGGTTCCTGCTCTTGTACCTCTTGCAGCTCGATGACAACCCCCGCCTCGTACGATGGACAAAGATATTCGCATGCATCTCCATCACTGCTGGATCTCTCGACGGCATGTTGGGTTTCATTGACCCCAGCGGACCGCTTGGGGTCTTCGCCCAATGGGCCGACGGCTTCTTCACCGTCTGCACTACCTCCGTTGAAGTGTTCCCCCTGATACTGATCCCCTTCGCCTTCAAGAAAAATCACACCACCGGTACATGGCTGGTTGCAATCTTCGCCTTCCTTACCGAGATGATCTCCGTTGTTCGCATTGCATCCCAGCAGGGCTCACGATTCACCCACTGGACCCTCAGCGACCTTATCCAAACGCCAGTCTTCATCATCGACAACAATCCATTTACGATCTACCTTCTCTCTTACACCTTCCTCTTCATCTCCATCGTCTATGCCGTCTACCGCTACTCCGTCGACGAAAGCAAACGTCAGGGCGCCATCGAGCAGGAGTTCAAAAGCGCCCAGGAAGTCCAGCGCATTCTCATTCCCGAAACCCTGCCTCCACTTCCAGGATTCGCCGTCACCAGCGCCTACCGCCCCGCTCAGGAAGTAGGCGGCGACTTCTTCCAGCTCATCGCAAAATCCGAAGGCTCAGCCCTCTTCATTCTCGGCGACGTCAGCGGCAAAGGCCTCAAAGCTGCAATGACCGTCTCGCTCATCGTCGGCACCGTCCGCACCCTCGCCGAAATGTTCGACGATCCCGCCGAAATCCTCTCCCGCCTCAACCGCCGCCTGCACAACCGTCTCCAGCAGGGCTTCGTCACCTGCCTAATCCTCCGTCTTGACCCCGACGGCACCTGCACCTTCGCCAACGCCGGCCACCTCCCACCATTCCTCAACCAGCAGGAGCTCCAACTCCCACCGGCGCTTCCGCTAGGCCTCGTTGCCTCAGCCAGCTACGACGAAACCAAAACGCAACTCAACATCGGCGACCGCCTCACCCTCTACACCGACGGCCTCCTCGAGGCCCGCAACGCCGCCGGCGAAATCTTCAGCTTCGAACGACTGCAGCAACTCCTCGCCACCAAACCCGACGCCAAGCAAGCCACCGACGCAGCAGTCTCCTTCGGTCAGGACGACGACATCACCGTTCTCACCATCACGCGTCTCGCCACCGGAGTCGAATCCACCACGCTTCTAGAAGCCCCAACACTAATCGCCTCCACCGCCTAGGCCTGCTGTTGCTCTTGTCCTCGCTTCATCCGTATTCAGCCAACCACAATCCCATCCAGCATCGACTCGAGCGTAGCCGCCGCATCGCGGACCGCAGTTCGATTGCCCTCCATCCGGCTGATCATCAAAGCCCCCTCCAGCGCCGCAATAATCGAATTCGCAACTGACCGCGGCTCAACCCCACTCCGAATCTCGCCTGCTTCAATCCCATCCTCGACAATCGAACACAACTGCTTCTTCCAGTCCTTGATCCCCGCATACACCAGTCCGCGCAGCAACGTGTTTCCATCGTCCGCTTCGATCGCAGTATTCATCAGCGGACATCCGCCTGCGATCGGCCCCGTCGTATCCGCAAAACGCCTCACTAAGTAGCGCAGCTTCTCCACCGCCCCGTGCACCTCGTCCAAGCCTTCACGCCTCAACTTGGCAGCCCGCGTCCACGAATAGCGAAACACCTCAGCCGCCAGTTCCTCCTTACTCGCAAAGTGCCGATACACCCCGCCCTTCTCCAACCCCGTCGCCTCTAGAACGTCCTGCATCGAACAGCCTTCAAATCCTCTTTGATTAAACAGGGGTGCGGCCTGCTCAATAATCCGCTGCCGCGTACTCTCACCCTTTTTCATCTCCTCACCTCGCAGAATCGTCCGTCCGAAATCCTACACAAAAAAACGCATCGAACGACGCCTCCAATGAATCAGATTAGTTAAGAAACCATTCGGTCTCTTTTTTTGAGACTACGGCAAACCACAGCAAGAGTCCACAACGATTCACAAGGGAGATCCGACACCCCAATGGCGACCGCGACACTCATAGAGCCAGCCAAAATCGCGCCACCTCCACCAGTCAAACCCGCTCCCAGATCAGCCCGCCCCGCCATCAACCCATGGGTCATCGCCCTCACCGTCACCCTCGCCACCTTCATGGAGTTGCTCGACACCTCCATCGCCAACGTCTCCCTTCCCTACATCGCCGGCGGCCTCGGCCGCTCCTACGACGAAGTCACCTGGATCCTTACCACCTATCTCGTCGCCAACGCCGTCGTCCTCCCCATGTCCGCCTGGCTCTCCCGCGTCTTCGGCCGCAAGAACTACTACATGGCCTGCGTCGCCCTCTTCACCATCACGTCCTTCTTCTGCGGCATCGCCCCCAGCCTCAACATCATGCTCATCGCCCGCGTCCTTCAGGGCATCGGCGGCGGCGGCCTCGCGCCCGTCGAACAAGCTATCCTCGTCGACACCTTCGCGCCAGCCAAACGGGCCTCGGCCTTCGCCCTCTACACCGTAGCCATCGTCACCGCACCAGCCATCGGCCCCGTCCTCGGCGGCTGGATCACCGACAACTACAACTGGCGTTGGGTCTTCCTCATCAACATCCCCATCGGCCTGCTATCCCTCTACCTCACCAACCGCTTCGTCCACGATCCCGAGTCTTACGTCGAAGAGCGCAAGAGCGTTCGCAAGAACGGCAAACTTAGCGTCGATGGCATCGGCATCGCCCTCATCGGCCTCGGGTCCGCCGCGCTCGAAGTCCTCCTCGATCGCGGCCAGATCGACGACTGGTTCGGCTCCCCGTTCATTATCTGGATGTTCGTCATCGGCGTCGGCTGCCTCGTCACCGCCGTCTTCTGGGAGCTTCACGTCCCCGACCCCGTCATCGACTTCCGCATGCTCAAGGTTCGCAACTTCGCCATCGCCAACATCTTCTACTTCGTCTTCGGCTTCGGCCTCTTCGCATCAACCACGATGATCCCGCAGCTTCTCCAGTCCCTCTACGGCTACCGCGCCATCGACGCCGGCCTCGTCCTCGGGCCCGGAGCCTTCGTCATCACAGTTCTCGCACCAGTCGGAGCACAACTCGTACAGCGAAGCATCATCCGGCCAAAGATCCTCCTCTTCGGCGCCGTCATGGTCGTAGGCATCTCCTTCCTCCATTACAGCCACTTCAACCTCGACACCGACTACAAGCACTACGCTCTCGCCCGAGCCCTGCAAGGCCTCGGCTACGCCTTCTTCTTCGTTCCGCTCTCTGTCATCGCCTACTCGCAGCTCAACCCGGCACAGAACAACAAGGCCTCCTCGCTCACCAACTTCTTCCGCAACTGGGGAGGCAGCTTCGGCATCGCCTTCATCACAACAGTCAGCGAACGCCGCCAGAACTTCCATCAATCCCGCGTAGGCAGCAACATCGCTGCGTCCTCACCAGCGCTCCAAGAGAACGTCCACCAGACCGCCGCCTACCTTCAATCCCACGGCTTCTCACCCACCGACGCCCTCAGCGCCGCCTACGCCCGCGTCTACGAGCAGCTACACGCCCAGACCCAGCTCCTCGCCTTCATGGACTGCTTCCACATCATCGGCATCATCACCCTGATCGCCGCCCCGCTCGTCCTCATCACCAAATCCTTCAAATCCCCAGCCAAATCCACCGGCGCCCACTAGAGCCTAAGGCGTCGGGTACACCTGTTCACTCAAGGGACGAAAAGGATCCGGCGAAAAGATCGCCTCCACCGGCAGCTTGAAGAACCGGCTCAGCTTGAACGCAAGCTCCAGCGAAGGCGCATAGTCCCCACGTTCCAGAAACCCAATCGTCTGCGGATTCACCCCAACCTCGCGCGCCAGGTCTTGACGGCTGAGCGCTCGCTCCGAACGCAAGACTGCAATGCGGTTATAAAGCATAAGCAACCATATAGAAAATGATACATTGCGTATAAGCAACAAATTTATCGAATCCAGAAACAAATCAAAAAAAACTTCAAAAAGTTGGCGTGTTTTAGCCCACAAGCAAACAGTCGTCAAACGAACCACGATTCACCACGAATCCACCACAACTTCACCACAAAAACACCACGCAAAAAACACACATTTTCCAAAACCACCCTCAAAAATGCCCGAAAAAGCGCAAAAAAAGCCCCGGCCAACGCCGGGACTTTTTTTCTACAAAATCCAAAAAATTAAACGCTGAAGCTGGATCCGCAGCCGCACGTGCTCTTTACCGCAGCATTCTCAAACTTGAACCCCGCCGCCTCGAGCGTCTCCACGTAATCGACGGTGCAATTCTGCAAATACATCGCCGAAGTCGCGTCCACAAACACCTTTAGATCCTCGAACTTATAGACCTTATCCATCATGCCGCTCTGGTTCTCGAACGACATCGAGTACTGGAAACCCGAACATCCACCACCAACCACGCCAATCCGCAACCCCGCGGGAATTGGGTTCTGCGTCGACATAATCTCCCGAACCTTATTGATTGCAGCGGGGGTAAGGGTTACAGGCGTAGTCGAAGCCGGTGCGCCAACAACAACCTCAGGGGTAACAGCAGCAGTAGACATCGCAATCTCCTCGTCTTACTTCAGACACTTCTAAGTGTAAGCGCCTGCCACCGCTCCGGCAAGCCCTTAACAAGTAGATGCACGCCCCGCCGTTCCGATTCAGCCACAGTGATACACCTAACTAGCACAGATTCCTGCTACTATTTCTCGAATCCCTCATCGAAGAAACATGAAGTTCATTCTCCTCATTTCGAACGCTTTCATCAACACTATGGGGATCACTCAGCCCTCGCCACAAGCTGCAAATCGCGCCGCGTGGTTTATCGTTGTTATGCTCACTGCTGTGCTTGCGGCAATCGCGACCATCGCAATCATAGCCATCCATGGGCTTCCAGTCACTGATTCCACCTCCTGTTACAACCTGCACTCCCCCACCAAAAAGGCTGTTTTACCGCTTCTTGAATGGCGTATGATTGCGGCGGATGTCCCCATTACCAACTGAGCATGCGCTAATGGCCCATCAGGTACAGGGATCTTCCGAAAAATATCGGCCCTGTCATAGGGCGGAGGAACCGCTATGACCGTTATGGAATCTATACCCGTTCTGCTCATTATCTGGGCCGCAATCGTAGCCTGTTTTCTCGGCCTGCTCGCCTATAAGGGGCAGTTGACCCGGTATGAAGAAGACCAGCTCTTTCTCAGCGAAACCGTCTCCCATGAGCAGCAAATGCAGTCAGAGATCATTCGCAAAGTCACCAAAATTCAGCCGTTTGTTCGAGTATTCGGCTTTGCCGCAGCTCTTATGACCGCTGGCATTATCGGCATCTTCACCTACGACGCCTGGCAACATCTTAAGTAGCGGGAGGCCATCTCGCAATCGAGAGCCGGAGGCCTTCACCTCCGGCTCTTTGCCATTGCACGAAGATTTATGCGTTATACGTTGACGAAGACACCTTTCCTCCGCGTCCTGTCCAGTTTGTATGGAAGAACTCGCCCCGAGGCTTGTCGACGCGCTCATAGGTATGGGCTCCAAAGAAGTCACGTTGTGCCTGCAAAAGGTTCGCCGGAAGTCGCTCGCAACGGTAACCGTCATAGAAGGCCAAAGCTGTAGAGAAAGCAGGCATCGGCACCCCAATCTCGATTGCATGAATTATCGCCTTCCGCCAAGATCCCTGATACTTGCTCAACGCGCTCGAGAAGAAATCGTCCATCAGCAGGTTCTGAAGCTTTGGATCTTTATCGAATGCCGCCTTGATGTTCCCCAGGAACACGCTCCGAATGATGCATCCACCGCGCCACATCAACGCGATGCCACCCATATTCAAGTTCCACTTCTGCTCTTTCTCAACAGCACGCAGCAACATGTACCCTTGCGCGTAACTGATCATCTTCGAGCAATACAGCGCTCGCCGAACGTCCTCGATGAACTCTTTCTTATCCGAGACAGTTAGGACCTTCTTCGCCCCCTGCAGAATTTTCGACGCCGCGACCCGTTCCTCCTTCAACGCCGAAAGGCATCGCGCAAACACGCTCTCTCC
>CAVRHK010000048.1:0-9528 GCA_963720955.1 uncultured Acidobacteriaceae bacterium
GGTAGTGGAGCAAGGCCGGTCTCCTGGCTTGCGCTTCATCGAACCGTGGCTGCCTTCCCGGAACCTTCTCCAGTGGCGTTGTGCGTCCGTGCCGTGGCTCTCAGCGCTTACAGTTACGGGGTAGTGGCGGATTCGCACCGCGCTTCCCGACACCTTGCTGTTGGTTGACGTTGACAAGCTGAACGACTCAGCTCAAGGATGAAATTGTTTTGCGAGGTCCTCCAATGCATCGATAGCAACCGGGCTAGCAAAGTTGATCCGATCGTCTACGTAGTAAGCGCGATGCTCCTTGATTGCCGTCATACTGCTCCAGCCTGGACGGTTCTGCAATACCTGAAGCGTCGTCTTGCCGCCGCGCACCAACAGCAGGGCTTCCGGCGCACGTTCCAGCACGACCTCCATGCTGATCTGAGGCCACTCCGTTGGGAGATCGTCAGTCACAGAACGCCCTCCGGCCGCTTCGATGACCTCCGTAATGAAAGCGTTCTTGCCGATGGTTGTGATCGGGTCATACCAGATCGGCATGAAAACCCTTGGCGCCGGCTGGCCCTTGGTCCGCGCCCGCACGGTGTCCACTCGCAGCTGGAGCGTGTGAATCAACGCATCTGCCTGCACCGGTCGATTCAAAGCCTGCCCGATACTTTCTACAGAGTGAAATATTCCGGCGATGCCATGTGGGTCGACAAGAAAGATTGGGATGCCAACCCGTTCCAGTTGATCGGTCACCTCCATTGGTCCCTTCGGCTGCATTCCGATTACCAGGTCTGGATGCAGTGAAAGGATCATCTCAATCGAGGGTTTGATCAGGTCGCCCACGCTCGGCTTCTTTAGTGCAGCGGCGGGATATTTGGTGTAATCGCTGATGGCGACCACATCGTCATCGGCGCCGAGTGAGAAGACGACGTCGGTCACGCTCGGCATCAGGCAGATCACGCGATGCGGATGGTCCGGCACTACCACCTTGCGTCCCGTCTCGTCAGTCAACGTGCGGCTCGCAACGCAGGGAGCGGCAAGCGCGACGGTCAACGCAAGGGAAAGGAGTACTCGTTTCATGCTGTCACCGTCCGCGAGCTTTGTGCATGCCGAATAGCAGCGACGAGGTTCTCAGCTACCACGGGGTTCGCTCGAAAATGCAGATGGATGTAGCTCGCAAGTACATTGCCGAGCCGGAATCCTTCCATCTCTTCTTTGCCGGACATGGAATATTGAACGTGATAGCTCATCCCCAACTCGCCTCGAGACGCGATCTTCGAGTAATGGAAGCTGTGCCCGCGAACAATCGTACCCTTGCGTCCCAACAGGCAGTCTTCGGCGAACTCAACCGTGGCGTATCCAAACTGAACGAGCGCGTGCGTCATCTGCATGGATATCGGCAACACCCCTGCCATTGCATAGCTCTCGTCACCGACGTCGAGCTTCTCGCCCAGATACAACATTCCACCGCACTCGGCATACACCGGCCTGCCTGAAGCCGCGAATGCGCGAACATCTTCGAGCATCGTCGGATTGCTACTCAGTCGCTCCGCGTGCAACTCAGGATATCCACCGCCCAGGTAAAGAGCATCAAGGTCGGCAGGCAAGGAAGCGTCATCTAATGGACTGAAACGAACGATCTCCGCGCCATGCTCACGCAACATATCCAGATTGTCCTCATAGTAAAACGAGAACGCGTGGTCGGAAGGCACACCGATCCGCACGGCATCGTGAGACACGAAATCAGCAACTCGCGCCGGGCTGCTCTCCACCATCTCCAAACCGCATTCGAGGCCGAGTAATCCGTCGAGATTGAGGTGCTTCTCCGCAAGAGTAGCAAGGGCATCCCTCGAAGCATCCTGATCATCCACACTCCGTTCAGCGGCTCCTTGCAAGCCGAGATGTCGCTCAGGGATCGCAATTGTCCGGTCAGTCGGCAGCCATCCTAAAATCTTTGTCTTGCATGCAGAGCCGATTGCCTCGCACAACATGTCATAGTGTCGCTCACCAGCTACATGGTTCAGAATCACTCCGGCAAGCTGCAAGTCCACATCAAACATCTCAAATCCTAAAACCACCGCAGCGACACTCCGCGCACTTTTCCCCGCATCAACAACCAGCACGACTGGCAGCTTGAGCAACTTGGCGATCTCTGCGCTACTGCCAATTTCCGTGTTCCCACTCTTGCCGTCGAACAACCCCATCATGCCTTCAGCAACGACAATGTCGGCGCCCCGCGCCCCGTTCCGCAAGACACTTCGGTTGGCCTCAGTCCCTAACATCCACGTATCAAGGTTGCGTGCCGTTCGACCGCAGGCCCGTGTGTGATGGCCGGTATCGAGAAAGTCAGGCCCACATTTAAAGGGCTGCACCGCAAGCCCGCGCCGTCGCAGACCGGCCATGATCGCAAGCGCAACTGTCGTCTTTCCCACGCCACTCGCAGTGCCTGATACCAGCAATCCTTTCACAGCGTCACCTCAAGATGCCCCTTCAACGCCAGCGGCAGTCCAGCCACCATCAGCACGACATCATCAGCGATCCTGGCGACCTTCTGGTTGATCTCCCCCAGGAGATCGCGATATCTCCGCCCCAGTGGATACGCGGGAACTACACCGCTTCCAACCTCGTTTGACACGAGCACGACCGAGCACTGGACGGTACGCAAGGCTTCGCACAATGCCTCGGCCCGGCGCTCGATGGCTTCATTGTCATCCCCCTCAGCCTCAAGCAGGTTTGCCGCGAAGATCGTCAGGCAATCCAATACGATCACTTCGCAATCGAGTTCATGTTCGGCCAGCACCTTCGGCAGCTCCAGCGGCTCTTCCACGGTCAGCCACTCCTTCGGCCGGTCGCCACGATGGAGTTGAATCTTTGCGGCCATCTCGTCGTCCGTAGCCTTCGCTGTGGCCACAAACACGACCCGACGCGACTGCTCGGCAAGCTGTTGGGCGTAGCGACTCTTGCCGCTGCGCACACCACCAAGCACGAGTGTCACCGAACTCTGGCGCGTCTCCTGCATTGTCAGCTCCTTGCCCATGTAAAAAACACACGAAACAGAGCGGGAATAAAGTTAGGCAGCGCTCGTGCAGACTAGTGAAGTCAGCGAGAATGCTCTTCAGCTCTCCCAGCGAAGCTGAATTAAGCCTGATAGGCCTCCGGCGGGTCTCCTGACTTGCGCTTCACCGAGCTTTGACTCACCTTCCCAGGACGAATCCCAGTGGTTTTAGAAAAATTGTCAAAACTCTCAACGCTTACAGTTACGGGGTAGCGACGGATTCTCACCGTCTTCCCAGCACCGGACTAAAATGAGATTATCCCGCCTACTCCTCGGGGTCAAATTTTTACAAGCACTTCACCGAGCAGCCGCTTCGTTCCGTTTGACGAACTGTCGCGCGGCGGCCCGCGAATCCCGTATCAGGTCCGGCAGCCCTACACCACGATAACCATTGCCCAGCAACCACAAACCATCGAGTGTTTTCACGCGTTCTGTCAGCTCAGACATTCGTTCCAGATGTCCCACTCCATACTGGGGAAGGCTCCGCGGCCAGCGCCGAACAACCGTCATCTGCGGCTCCGGCAACGGCCCCAGTATTCGTGCCAGCTCCATCCGCGCTACCGCTGCTGTCTCATCGTTGCCGCAACGCATCAGGCGATCAGCAGCCTTCCCACCAAAGAACGCCCGCAGCAGTCGCCCTTCGTGAGGCACCCTGTCGTCGAACTTCTGGTCGACAAACGTGCACGCCAGCAACAGGCTGTCCGATCCCCGTGGCACCAGAAACCCAAAGCCTGGCGGCACTAGGAACTTAGCCGCATCAGAAAACCCAAACCCCACGACAACCGCCGAACTGGCCTCCATCTCCATCAACTGCGCCGCCTTCTCATCCACCGGAGCGAGCAGCGCACGGGCAACATCAACAGGCGCGGCCATCATCACCGCATCGAACCGCTCCACGCCTCTGGGCGTCCCCACAAGCCACCCCTCGTCGCCATACGAGAGGAACCTCACCTCAGCACTAAGTCGAACCCAGTCCTCGGGAATCGCTGCGATCATGCGGTCCACGAGCGTTCCCATGCCACTTCTCAGAGTTGTAAATATCGCGCCAGCCGTGGAGGTAGAAACGCGGGACTGCAACGCAGCGATCAAACTGCCATGCTCCTGCTCCATCGCAACAAACGGAGCCATGACGGCGCGCACGCTCAGCTTGGACACATCGCCGCCAAACACTCCACTCAGCAGTGGAGCACCAATCTTCTCCAACACTTCATCGCCAAAGTGCCGCCGTACGAACTCACCAACGCTCTCGTCTCGCGCGGGCGTACTCGCCGACAATTCTTCGGCCCGTCGCACTTCATCGTGGTACGCCTGCTTTGCCTCTGCACTGAACAGATCCGAAGCGTCCAATGCGTCGAGATCGGCAGGCACCATCATCCGCATTCCATTCGGCATAGCCTGCAGCTTCTTGTCGATCAGCACGTAGGTCTTCCGTCCGGCGTCGTTTGAAGCCATCACTTCATCGCCCAGGCCAAGCTCCTCCGCCAGCTCTCGCGCCCACGGCTTTTCGGTCACCCACGCATCTGGCCCACACTCAATTACGAATCCACCCTCACGCACCGTTTCGACGATTCCTCCCAGCCGCGTCGAAGCTTCAAACAACACAACCTGGAAGTCGGCGCCTTCGCGAGCCAGTCGCGCGAGCTCGTACGCCGCCGCCACACCCGCGACTCCACCACCGACCACCGCAACCCGCTTCATCGTCTCTCCCAAAAAAATCTGCAAAAAAAAGTGCGAAGGCCCGAGCCCCCGCCACTGGCCCTCTCGACAGCCTATACCCCTGCAGGCACCGTCACCTCATCGACTGTAGCCTTATACTCCCCGGTGACGATCTCCGCCAACGCCTTCACCAGCACCGGTGAATCGTTCAAGCTCTCGGCCCGCCATAGCTTCAGCCCCAGATCGCTCGCTATCTCCCGAAATGCAATGTCGATGTCGTAAAGAATCTCGACGTGATCGCAAAGAAAACCCACCGGTTGCATCACTACGCCAAGATGACCCTCGGCTCGAATCGCCTTCAGCGTCTCCTCTACTGTCGGCCCAATCCACGGCCCACCGCTGACCCCCTGGCTCTGAAACGCAAAAAACCAGTCTTCATCGCCAAGCCCAACCGCAGCCATACGCTCTGCCACCAACTGCGCCGTGCGCTTTGCCTCAACGGGATACGGATCGGGCGACTCCTGGATCGGCGTTCCCGGTCGCGCACCCGCAATCGAAGCTTCGCCTGTCATGATCGTCCTGCAGGGAACGCTATGCGCAGTAAACACCACGGGCACCCGCCTTCCGGAAACTGCACACGCCTCCGCCCACACTGGCCACAGCTTCTCCGCAAACGCCTGTGCGAGTAGTGGGCTCTCGGCCCATCCTGCAACAAACTCCACCTCGATCCCCGCAGCGGCCGACAGCACCGCACGCCGATACAGCCCCACACTGGTCCGCGAGTTCTGCGGAGCCAGGCACACGGCCTTGATACGCGTCACTCCGTCCGTTCGCATTTGAGCAATAACGTCAGCAATATAGGGATGCCAGTTCCGCATTCCCACATAAACTTTTTCGCAATCCAACGCCTGTTCGAGCAGGTGCCCTTGGATCATCGTCCACTTCGTCAGAGGTGGCGCCTCCACACCAGGTGTCTCCCGCAACCCAATCTGCGCATACCGGTGCTGTAACTCCTCTACAATCGCCTGCGGCAACGTCCGGCCTCCAGTTACCTTGCTTAGATACTCCGACATCTCACCCAGAACGTCCGGCGTTCCATGTGCGAGCAGTAACACGGCTTTCTTGCCCATCTCGGAACTTCCCATCTCTCGACTCACCGCGCGCCAAGCTCCTTCACCCACTCAACGACACGAATCACGTTCTCAACCGGCGTTCCCGGCACAATCCCATGCCCGAGATTGAAGATGTGCCCTGGGCGTCCAGCCGCCGCGTCCAGTACCTCGCGCACGCGCTCCTTCAGCACATCTTCCGGTGCAAACAACGAAATAGGGTCAAGGTTTCCTTGTACCGCACAGCCCGCGCCCACGGCCTTCCAGCCCACATCCAGCGGCACGCGCCAGTCGAGCCCGATCACATCCGCGCCCGTTTCGCTCATCGCAGGCAGCAGGGAAGCAGTTTCAACGCCAAAGTAGATCACCGGCACACCCATCGCCTTAATCCGCTGAACCAGCTCCGTCGTCCAGCGAAGACAATATTGCGTGTAGTCCCCAACACTCAGCTTGCCGACCCAGCTATCGAAGACCTGGATCACGTCCGCTCCAGCCTCCACCTGCTGTCGCGCATACGCAACCAGAACCGTCACAATCTTTTCCATCAACAGGGACCAGGCCGCCCCATTCGAGTACATCAGCTTCTTCGTCTCGATGTAGTTGCGATCGCCGCCGCTTTGTTTGCCACCTTCGATCATGTATCCCGCCAGGGTCCAGGGCGCACCGCAGAAGCCAATAATTCCCAGCGTGTCTCCGTCCGCCCGCGGCCCTGCAAAGTGCGTCGACACTTGTTCGATCGCCCGCGCGACATAGCCCAATTCATCAGTGCGATCCGTCCTGAGCGCCTGCACGTGTTCCAACGATCGCACTGGAGTGTGGACAACGGGCCCTTCGCCCGCGACGAACTCAAAGTCCAGCCCCATTGGAGTGAATGGCAGCAGCAGATCGGCAAAGATGATCGCCGCATCCACACCCAACCGCTCCGCCGCGGTGATGGTCACCTCAGCTGCAATCTCCGGCGTCCTGCAGATCTCCAGCAGCGAGTGGTGCTTCCGCACAGCCATATATTCCGGCATATATCGTCCGGCCTGCCGCAAGAACCACACCGGGGTCCGATCGACCGGCAGGCGCAGGCAAGCCCGTACAAACCGGCTTCCCCCCGCTTCGTCAGCGAGAGTCTGCTGCACGGCGGCACCATCTACAAATGCATCACTCAAAGGCTCTTCCTCTATCTCTTTCGAGCCTAGCACCACCACGCGGACCAGTGCATCCGCGGCACGGGCCCCAAAACGCCAGTTCAGGCTTCGAGTCGGAACGTAAACTCTTCAATCACAGGGTTTGTCAGTACCTCGCGCGCGATCCGCTCCACCTCGGCCTGCGCGGCGTTCTGTTCCAATCCATCCTCCAAGGTCAGCAGGAAGTACTTACCTTGCCGCACATCGGCAACGCCGCGATATTCCATTCGCCGCAATGCATCTGCAACCGTCTGCCCCTGGGCATCCAGTACCGTTCGTTTCAGCGTGACATAGACATGGGCCTTCATCCTGTCTGATTATAGACATGGTGCCATTTTCGTCCCGAGTGACGAGCGTGGCTGTTTACCGAGAGCTCCCGAGGCCATCACCGGCATCAACACCTGCAACCGAGAAATTTTACAGAGAGAAGAGAAGAGAAGCCCCGATTTATGACGAATTACCTGGAACTCCCCTTAGGCCCCGACAGCCCCGAGGTCATCAACGCCGTCATCGAAATTCCCTACGAGGGCGCCAACAAGTACGAGTATGACAAGGAACTCCACGTCTTCCGGCTCGACCGCAATCTTTACTCTCCAGTCCACTACCCAGGCGACTACGGCTTCATCCCGAGCACCCTGGCCGACGACGGTGATCCTCTCGACGCACTCGTCCTCGTCGATGCTCCTAGTTTCTCAGGCTGCGTCATGGAGGTGCGCCCCATCGGAATTCTGGAGATGCTCGACCAGGGGATCAACGACGAGAAGGTCCTCTGTGTCGGCAAAGGCAACCCCCGCTACAAGGACGTCTGGAACTTCTCCGAGATCTACCCCCATATGCTCAGGGAGATCACCCACTTCTTCTCGATCTACAAGGATCTCGAAGGCAAGCGCGTCGAGGTCAAAGGTTGGCGCGACGCCTCCTTCGCCCGCACCAAGGTGGTCGAAGCTCACCAGAACTTCATCGACAACAAGACGAACCCAAGGCCGAAGCCTGTCCCTCAGAAGCACGCCGGCCTGTTCCAGAGAAGGGTCAACGACTAACCGGCCCTTCTGATCATCCTGGCCGACAGATAAACCACCGGCCCGGCTGCCGCCACAATCGCCGCAAACCCCAACGCCGGCAGCCCAGCCACGCGCTCGCCCCTTGCCGCCCACAGCGCAAACGCGATCAGCAGGGTCGGCCCCACGCCAATCGCTATCGCAACCCACAAGCCTCCCGGCACCCTGAAAGGCCGTACCAGTCCCGGCTCCTTCACTCTGAGCACCACCAGCGCAACAAACTCCAGCACCAGCGCCGCTCCATACAGCACCAGGTCGATCGAGATCAGCCGCTCAAACGACAAACCCAGTGCCAGCGCCCATCCCACGCTGCACGCCAGCACGCTCACCCATGGAACGCCGTTCGACCATCGCAGTGCCAGCACCCGTGGCAACAGGCCATCTTTCGCCATCGCATACGGCAGCCGGGTCAGCGACAGCGTCAGCGCGTTGAACGACCCCAGCCCATCCAGCGATCCCGCCAACACCACGGACACCGCCAGCGCCGACCCGCCCAGCAACATTGCTGCATCCACCCACGCCCCCGTGGAAAAACGCTCCGCCGGCATCCCCGCCATCCACACCGCCGCCAGCGGCAGCATGTACACGCACATCACGACAAGCGTCGAACTCAGCATCGCCCGCGGATAGTTCCGTTGCGGCTCCTCCACCTCCTGCGCAATCGTCGAAGCGTTGTCCCACCCCATGTAGTTCCACAGCGTCACCAGCACCGCCCCAGCCAGATCTCTGTCCGCCGGTGCCCCGCCCGAGGCGGCCGAAACGCCATGCCGCACCACCTGCCACACAGCCAACCCGATCAACACCACAAACGGCGACAGCGACACCACCATCATCTTCGTTCGACCCACTCCCCACCGAGACCGCTCCCCGCAGGTTCCACACCGCCGAAATCGCCACAATCCCCAGCTTCAGCAGCAGTCCGCGATGTCCCGCCGTCAGCACCGGCGCCACATGCGACAGATACAGCACAAACGTCGTCGGATAGATCGCCATGTCGAAGACGCTCGCCGCCAGCGACAGCCACGCCTCCTGAAACCCCCAGAACGGCCCCATCGCCCGCCGCACCCACTGGTAAAACCCACCCTCCTCCGGCAGCGCCGAAGCCAGCTCCCCCACCATCAAACTCGTCGGCAGACTCCACACCAGCGGCACCAGCGCCAGCAGCAGCAGCGCCCGCCCATACCCCGCCTTGCCGATAATGTCTTCCAGCCCATACGGCCCACCCGACACCATAAAGTAGGTCGCCGCAATCAACGGCAGCAGCCGCATCTTCTTCGAGCCGCCGGACCCTCTCGCCACCCCACCCCCTTGACTCGTTCAACAACGGCTAACCACAAATCTACCCGACCTTGCCGTCATCCCCCAGCCTCAAGCTATAATTGCCCTAGCCGAAGCAGGAAATAGCAACAAAGACGGAGAGTTGGCCGAGTGGCTGAAGGCGGCGGTTTGCTAAACCGTTATAGGGCGAAAGCTCTATCGGGGGTTCGAATCCCCCATTCTCC
>CAVRHK010000049.1:0-11285 GCA_963720955.1 uncultured Acidobacteriaceae bacterium
CAAAACCAAACGGCTCCCTCACCATCCGCACCAACGCCCCACAAGGCTTCGAATCCATCCCCAAACAACGCACCTTCAACCTAGTCCCCGGCTTCGAGTGCATCCCCCTCTCCATCCCTATGCAGCCCGGCGAAGAGATTCACATCAACCTGGAATCGTCCCCCAAGTAAACGATATGTATGATGGACGACATAGCCCGGCAGGAATCTTCCTGGCCGGCACTCAGTGTTCAGCCGCAGCCTGGTCGTTGATTCGTTCCATCTCTCATCATTCTGCGAACCCACCGTATTTGCACGATGGAAGGATGGATTCTTGAGTGTTCATCTCGTAAATCCCAGCGACAATTCCTTTGGGACCGCAGTTATCACGCCACGTTGGCTCTTCGTCCTCGCTGCTGCCACACCCTCCATCGCTGGCGACCCCATCCTCATCGATGAATCCACTCGAACAGATCATCCCCGAATCCATCCAGGCCGGCGATATCGTCGGCATCAGCGTCCACACCGGCAACGCTCTCCGCGGCTATGAAGTGGGCCGCATCGCTCGCGACCGCGGCGCCTGGGTCGTCTATGGCGGCATCCACGCCACACTCTTTCCCGAAGAGGCCTTCGAGCGCGGCGCATGCGCATGCGGTCGTCAAAGGCGATGGCGATATCGCCTGGGGCAAGGCGGTCACCGATTGTCTTGCTGGCGCTCCCGCAAAAATCTATGAAGGCGGACGCATCGGAGGCACCGAGTTCCTCGCCGCGCCGCTGGGATCTCATGCGCTCGCGACAAATACATGTGGGCCTCCGTCCAGACCATTCGCGGCTGCCCGAAACACTGCTCCTTCTGCAGCGTCTGGCGCACCGATGGGCAGAAGCCGCGCCAGCGCGCCTTCCAGTCGGTCATCGACGAGATCGTCGGTCTTCGTCGCATCGGCTTCCGCTTCATCGCCCTGGCCGACGACAACTTCTATCCCGTCACCCTCACCGATCTCCGCCTCGCCCGCGAGCAAAACAACATCGCGAAGCTCGAAGAGCTTACCGCCATCCGTGCCGAACGCTTTCTCCTCATGGCGGAGCTCGCCAAGCTCCCCAAGGACATGGTCTTCTTCACTCAGATCACCATGGAGGCCGGTGAAGACGGCGAGTATCTCGACGCCATGCGCAAAGCCAACATCAAGGGAGCGCTGGTCGGCGTCGAAGCCGTGACCCCCGAAGGACTCAAGGCCGTCTTCAAAGACTTCAACTACTCCGGCGATGCCCTTGCCCGTCAGCTCCAGACCTTCAAGAAACATGGCGTGCATGTGCTGGGCTCCTTCATCTTTGGCCTGCCGACCGACAAGCCCACCACCTTCGACGCCACGGTCGAACATGGCCCTCAAAGCCGGCGTCACCTTCGCCCAGTTCGTCATGATGACTCCCTTTCCCGGCACCGTGGACTTCGGCCGATGGGAGAAGGAGCAGTCCAAAGCTCCGCAGATGGTCGGCGACATTCCCATCACGCGATACTGGCTCATCCCCACCGCCATTCGCCCCAAGATGTTCACGCCGCATCCCTCCATGAGTTCCGGCGAGATCAGCGAGCGCACCCAGAAGGTCTGGGACCGGTTCTACGACTGGCCCTCGATCTGGCAGCGCTCCGCCTGCACCCCAACCCTTCGCGCGCGCGTAGCGTTCATGTTCCTCTCCAAGCTCTATCGCCAGATGTACGCCGGAACCGGAATCTCCACCGACAGCGCCCGCCGCAAGAAATCGAAGACCTGGGCCCGCTGGACGGCGAAGCAGTGCCGCAAGCTCTTCCAGGCCAAACCCATGCCTGAACTCCAGTCACCTGCCTGGGAACTAGCCTTCTCCTCCGCCAACCCCGCCGCCCGGCCTTCCTCGGCCCACAGGAGGCGCCCTCGCCCTTCATCATCTCCGACCACTAGCCTTAAGGCGCAGGTGCAAAATCTCTCAACTCCTGCACCGTCTTCGCATCCATCTGCACCAGCATCGCCACCACCAGTTCCACCGCCTGGTCAAAATCCTGACGGTTCACAATCCCATTGTGCGAATGCGTATACCGCACCGGCACCACCAGATTGATCGTCGGCGCCCCGCCATTCATCGTCTGCATCTCCGCCGAGTCGTCCCCATACCCCTGCACCACGTCAGCCTGTAGCGGCAGCCCCTTCGCCGCCGCAGTCTTTCGCGTAAACGCGACCATCTTCCTGTTCGCAATCGTGCTCGAGTCATACAAAAACATTCCCGGCCCGGAGCCCAGCTTCACCTGCGTCTCCTCCGGCCTCGCCCCTGCAAAATCGCCGGTAATCCCACCCTCAATCGCAATCCCGATATCCGGCTTCACCACCTGTGCCGCAGTCCGCGCCCCACGCAACCCAACCTCCTCTTGCGTCGTCGCCACATAAAAAAGCTGATTCGCATGCGGCATCGAGGCCGTCTTTCTCATCGCCTCCAACAACACCGCACATCCAATCCGGTCATCCCAACCTTTGCCCAGATAATTCTTCGTCCCATTCATCACCATGAACGGAGAATCCGGCACCACAGGGTCCCCCGGCTCCACACCCAACGCCGCAACCTCCGCCGCGCTCTTCGCCCCTACATCCAGAAACACCGACTCCCGCGGAAACACCCGCGTCCGCTCCTCCGGAGTAATCACATGGATGTCGCGAATCCCCGTCACCGCATGCACCGGCCCCTTCGACCCGATAATCACCCACCGCTGATCCACCAGAGCCTGATCAAGCCATCCACCCAGCATCTGCATCGACAAAAATCCGTTCGGCGTCACCCGCCGCACCATTCCACCCAACTCATCCATATGAGCGTCGATCATGATGCGTGGCCCCGTCGCACCTTGCTGCGCAATCACCGACCCCATCCCGTCATACCTGATCGCCTCCGTCGCCAGCGGCTTCATCTCGCCCACAATAATCGCCCGCACCGGCTCTTCCGCCCCCGGAGGCCCCGCAGCATTCGAAAGCCTCTCCAGCAGACCCACAACCCGATCCGGTGTCTGACCTAACGTCACATGTCCAGCAAATCCCATCACAAGCAACAAAACAAAATTCCTGACCCAGCGAAAAGAGCTATGCATACGCGGAATATATCACCGCTCTAAACCAACGCCGATGGCAAATCCAGCCCGTATCAACCTGCTACGCTTAAACCAATGCCCCTCCAGCCCTACCTCAAACGAATCATCGAAGGCCACGAGATCCTCTCCCGCGCCGACGCCGCCGAGCTCCTCCAAACCATCCTGCGCGGCGAAGCCACCGAGCTCGAACTCGCCGCCCTCTTCAGCTCTCTCGCCACTCGCGGCGAAGCCCCCACCGAAATCGCAGGCTTCGTCGACACCATGCGCGCCGCAGCAACGCCCGTACCCCTCAACGACGCCGAGCGAACCCTCCTCGTCGACACCTGCGGCACCGGAGCCGACTCCAGCGGCACCTTCAACATCTCCACCGCCGCCGCCCTCGTCGCTGCCGCCGCCGGAGCAACCGTCGCCAAACACGGCAATCGCGCCGTCACCTCGCAGTGTGGCTCCGCCGACGTCCTCGAAGCCCTCGGCATTCCCGTCGCTCTCTCACCAGCCGAAGGCGCAGCCTCCCTCCGCCAACATCGCTTCGCCTTCTTCCACGCCCCATCGCTCCACCCAGCCATGAAGACAGTGATGCCCGTCCGCCGCGCCCTCGGCATCCGCACCATCTTTCATCTCGTCGGCCCGCTCTCCAATCCCGCCGGTGCCTCAGCACAAATCGTCGGCGTCTACGCCCCGCACCTCGTCGCCAAAGTCGGCAACGCGATGGCCCTCCTCAATACTCGCCACGCCTTTGTAGTCCACGGCGAAACCGATGCCGGCAGCCACGGAGGAGGTATGGACGAATTCTCCATCTCCGGCCGCAGCCAGTTCGCCGAAGTCCACAATGGAATCGTCACCCTCGGCACCCTCACCCCGGAAGACGTCGGCCTCAACCACGCCCCCATCGAAGCCCTCCACGGCGGTGACGCCCGCACCAACGCCCGAATCCTCACCGCCATCTTCGCCGGTGAAATCGGCCCCCGCCGCGACATCGTCCTCCTGAACGCCGCCGCCGTCCTCGTCACCGCCGACCTCGCCCCCGACCTCCCCACCGGCATCGCCCTCGCCGCCAAAACCATCGACTCCGGCGCCGTCACCAGACTCGTCTCCGCACTAGCCGAAACAAAGCCCACGGAACCCTGAAGCGCCGCCTCGCGTACTATCTCTTAGCAACTCACAGGAGTAGCACTCAAATGTCGACTTACCCCCCACCAGCCCACTCACTCGACCCTGCTCTCGTCACCTCTGCCCTTGAAATCCCCGGTCACCGCATCGTCCGCAACGTCGGCGTCGTCCGCGGCATCGTCGTCCGCTCTCGCAACCTCTTCGGCACCATAGGCGCCGGCCTCCAGACCCTCGTAGGCGGAGACATCACCATCTTCACCGAGCTCTGCGAAAAGACCCGTCAGGACTCCTACGCCATGATGACCCTGCACGCCGCCCAGCTCGGCGCCAACGCCGTCATCTCCTTCCGCTACGACGCCAACGAACTCATGAACGGCGTCACCGAAGTCCTCGCCTACGGCACCGCCGTCGTCGTCGAAAAACTTTAATCCGGCAAAACCTCGGCGCCAAAGAGAAGCCATTGTCGTGGCTATTCTTGTTGTCATCCCCGAAGGGGATCTGCTGTCTCTTCCACGAATGCCATACTAGACATCTACCCCCGAGCCTCAAACACCATATTGAACGGCGTCTCCGCAGCCTTGCGGAAATGATTAAACCCTCCTCCACGCACAACGCTTTCCAACCTCGCCGGACCAGCCTGCGCACCTAGCCCTAACCCAACCTCCTGTGCGAGCGAACAAGGTACGCAAACCGTAGCCGAAGCCGAATAAAAAATCCTTCCAATCGGATTATGGTTCGCCGCCGTATCGTCATTCGCAAACGGCTCCACGATCATCCACGTCCCGCCCGGCGCCAGTGTAGTCTTCACATGACCCGCCGCACCCACCGGATCGCCCATGTCATGCAGGCAATCGAAGAACGCGACCAGATCGTAGTCCTCCCCCGGAAAATCCTTCGCCGAAGCAACCGCAAATGTAACCCGATCCGAAACACCCGCGTCCTTAGCCTTCTCCCGAGCCTTCTCAATCGACGGCAAGTGATAATCAAACCCGAAGAACTTCGACTCCGGATAAGACTTCGCCATCAGCAACGTCGACGCGCCATGTCCACATCCGATATCCGCCACCCGCGCGCCAGCCTTCAACTTCGCCTCCACACCCTCCAGCGCGGGAATCCAGCTCGACACAAGATTCGCCAAATAGGTCGGCCGGAAGAATCGCTCCGTCCCTTCAAACAGCCCCTTCTCATGCTCATGCCAACCCATTCCCTTCCCTGTGCGATAAATCTCCGTCAGCTTCTCTTCATCCTTCATCAGCGAAGCCAGCACATGATAAAACCCCGGCAGATGCACCGGCGTATCATCCAGCGCCAACACCAGCGCCTGCTCCGGAGTCATGAAGTAAGTCCCCTTCTCCGCGTCATACTGCACCAGCTGCCCCGCAGCATTCGCATTCAACCACTCACGCACATACCGCTCCGCCGTCCCCGTCTTCTTCGCCAGCTCCGTCGGAGTCACCGGCACACCATCCCCCATCGCCCGGTAAAGTCCCAGCTTGTCGCCAATCAAAATCAGCGGTGCCTGCAGCGCCGCACCCATGTCCTGCACTGCCCGCCCCAACATCGCATTCAACGCATCGGGATTGATCTCCCGTGCCGGTACCTGCTGTCCTGTAGACATAGTTCATCTCCTCGGAAAAATGTGTTTCCGAGACCGCAACGACGTCATCCGATTGTGTGCTGGGAGGCAGAAGTAACAGCAGGCGCACCAGCGGCAGTACATCGCGCAAATTCCCGGGGCCCCTTCAACTGGCCAAGAGCATACGCGCCACGTTCCCCACCGTCAACAAAACCGCCAGCTCCGTAATGTGCCCGTCTCCGAAAACCCTGTTTCCTTCGCAGTACGCCTTCGTCTCCTACTGAACAGCGATGCGGCGCAACACGGTGATCGGGATGGAGCCGTCCGGACGAGCGGGAACTCTCCAACTCAAAGTGTCGCCCTTAAGTTCGTATGCGCGCACCTGAGTGGTCTCGTCAAAGTTCGGAAACGTTGAGCGATCAATCTTCATCGTGACCTTGCTGGTTGCCGGGTCGACGCTATAGGTGCCGAACATGCAGCTCGCGCTTAGAGACGCATCTTTGTACTCCTCCGGTGTGCCCTTGGCCCGGTCATTGCCCGCGAACTTCACGCGCACGTCCCGGAACACTTCAACCATGAAGTAGCCGTCGCCAGTAAAGATGGCCATACCATGCGGCTCAGCTCCATAATCCGCAACGCGAGTGCCGTCCGGAAGAAGCTTATCCGCAGCGATGAGCTTCCAATGACCGACAAACGGATTCGTAGTACTCACCTGAGCATGCATGGAAGAAACAGCCAATGTCACGGTAACGATAAGCGAAAGGATTCGAGCAGTCATGAGTGCACCGTACCAGTCCCATAGACGCTGCACAATTTGATTATTCTTACCGATGCAATGAGCGGCGCTTATGCTTTTCGCTGGATGCGCAAGCGTTGCGGCTGTTTGAGTCCAGCAAGAGCGCCCTGTGTAGCCATGCCAAGCAAAGAATGCAAAGCATCGACCGCAGGTGTTGCGACATTCGGGGCACGATGCAGGACAACTGGAAAGATGGGAAGACTGGGAAGGCGATGCACTGATTTATTCGCCACCAAAGGCGTTGGTAGTTGCATTGCAGTGCGTGCAGTGATCCCAAGCCCCCCTTCAAGCGCCGCCCACAGGCCGTCCAGGCTTGGGCTGGTGGCCGCGATACGGTACGGGATGCCCGCCGCTTCGAGCTCTTGCACTGCCGCCTTGCGAAAAGCGCATTGTGGGCCGAGTACAGCAAGCGGGAGTGAAGCATCCTGCATGCTGAAGGTCCGGCTGGAGATCCAGAGCACGGGCAATTCCCCCAGCAGCACTGCGTCCTTCCGATCCGCGAATCCGATCGTCAGCGCGAGATCAAGCTGACTCTTGTCGAGCGCTTCGATGAGAGCTCCGTTACCCTCGATACGCAGCTCGATTTGAGTCCGTGGATAAAGCGTCGCGAACTGCCGCAAAGCATCTGGCAGCAGCGCCGCGAAATCCTGTGGAGCACCGACTCGAACGGTGCCCGCCAATGTCACGCCCTGCATGGTTTGCAGCAGGTCATCATTCAGCGCAAGCATACGGCGAGCGTATCCGAGCGCTGTCTGTCCGGCCTCTGTCAGCTTGAGGGCTCTGCCATGCTTGCGAAAGATCGGCGTTCCCAGCTCCTCCTGAAGACGCTTCATCTGCAGGCTGATGGCAGATGGTGTCCGTCCAAGGCGGTCTCCAGCCTGCGCGAAACCACCAACATCATGCGCCGTCACGAGAGTCCGCAGCGTGTCGAGATCGAGATTACGAAGAAGCATTCTGCGTTGAGGTTACACGAGCTACGGCAGAGGAGCAGGATCAACGCCTCGCGCGACCTTTCGGAAACTTACACACTACCCAAACTCCATATAATCCCGAAATGCCCTACACCACTCAGTTTCGAGGATGCACCTTCTCCTACACCATTCGAGGAGAAGGAGAGCCCGTCGTCTTTGTACAGGGAGTAGGTCTGCACGGCGATGGATGGCGTCCACAAACCAGCGCGCTCCGCAGCCGTTTCCGCTGCCTCACCTTCGACAATCGCGGCATGGCCCAAAGCCAGCCTCCGGCCACGGAGATCACCGTCGAACAAATGGCCGACGACACTCTCGCAATCATGAACGCTGCCAACATCGCCTCGGCCCATATCGTTGGTCACTCCCTTGGCGGCTGCGTCGCCCAGCAGATCGCCCTCAGCAACCCGGACCGCGTCAAGAGTCTTTCTCTCTTATGCACCTCCGCTCGCGGAGCCGACGCCACACGCCTCACCTTGAAGATGGCATGGCTCGGTGTCCGCAGCCGCATTGGCACTCGCCAGATGCGCCGCCTCGCCTTTTTACAGATGGTCCTCTCACCGCAATACCTCGCAACCTGCGATCAGAACAAAGTCGCAGAAGACCTGGCCCCAATCTTCGGTCACGATCTCGCCGACACGCCGCCAATCGTCATGCCGCAACTCGGCGCGCTCAAACGCTTTGACGTGAGCAGTCGGTTGAACGAACTAGCAGCCATTCCCACGCTCGTCCTCAGCGCAGCATGCGACGTCATCTTTCCTCCGCGCTACGGACATGCACTCGCTCACGCCATCCCAGGCGCACACTTCATCGAGTTCCCCAACGCAGCCCACGGTGTCACCATCGAGCGCGCCGACGAACTGAACGCCAAACTGGGACAGCACATTGAAACCTCTGCTAGATCGGTGGTCAGATCTGATGCATCGATCTCACCTCCTTCACGTCCCAGCCGCAAAACGAGCAACCTCGTATAGAATCTCCTCCACACACCACGGAGGCACCATGGCACGAGTAACCGGCATCGGCGGCATCTTCCTTCGCGCCCGCGACCCCAAGACCCTCACCGCTTGGTACGCCAAACACCTCGGCATCGCCGTCGCCGACTACGGCGGAGCCACCCTTCTCTGGACCGACGAAGTTCCTCCAACCACCGGCATGACCATCTGGTCGCTCTTCCCCGAAGACACAACCTACTTCGGAAACGGCAACGAAAAAGGTCAACAACAAGCCATGGTCAACTACCGTGTCGACGACCTCGACGCCCTCCTCACCCAACTCGCCGCCGAAGGCGTCACCATCGACCCCAAACGCCAGGACGAAGACTACGGCCGCTTCGCCTGGATCGTCGACCCCGAAGGCAACCGCATCGAACTCTGGCAACCCCTCGCATCCAGCTAGCGCGCTTCTGCCTTTGCCTTTTGCATTTCTGGTTGTCATCCACGAAGGGGATCTGCTTCTGCTTTTTCAGGATGAGCACAAACCTTCAGCAAAAAGCCGCGTCGAAAGCGCACAGCTATGACGCCGAACGCACGCCTTCAATCGGCCTCATCTCAACGAACTCGCCGTGGCCTCGCGCCGAACCAGCAACGCGCGCCACGGCCCATTCCATCAATGAACAGCCGTTCTCGTAACACCTCAAACTTAGAATCCAGCCCGGAACCACTCAGCCTACTTCCACTCCCATACTTTGGAGACTGTGCTACCGGAGGCATCCACGTCATATTCGAAGGCTCCGCACGAGCCATTCAGCCGCGCAAGCTTCTGCGAAGCGGTCCGGAAAAAAAGCATTCCACGATAACTGACCGAGCCGCCAGGCCCGAATCTGCCCACGCCCGTTCCCGTCCAGGTAATGGCCTCGCCATCCTCAGTCATGCTCATTCCCTGGCCGCCGCCATGGATAGTGCCATCCGGACTAACGACCGAGGTATAGGTGCCCATACCGGTAGTGGCCACTCCTAAAATCTGGCCGCTGTCCTCGAACGACACCTCTGCGGTTGGTGGGTCAACAGAAAGCACCCGTCGTACCAGTCTTTTACCTTTTGTTTCGCTGATCATTTCTCCGAGCATAATTCGACCTTTCTTTCGTATTGGTTTGAATTGACATCCGGGGAGTGGCAAATTGTACGCTGATGCCGCACGTGTAGTCCGAATTTTTCGCAAACACCAATCGCGCACCAATTTGCAGATTCGCAAAGCGGGAGTAGATCTCACCAAAAGCCAGCTTTTGTCGTTGTCCCTGCTTTTTTGGAATTAAGCGTGGGGCTTTAGCCCCACGAAAAACCCTGCGCTAAAGGCGCCTACCGCTCTGCCGAAGGCCGTCGTGAAGCCCTGAGCGGAGCCGAAGGGCGCAACGACAAATATTGCCTTCTCTTCCCCACCGCAACGAGTCAGAGTAAAAGTAATTACGCCCACTCAGGAACAACCATGACCCCTGAACCCAATCCCGAACCCAACGTCAAACAGGCCGTCCCCTTCTTCTGGGTCGCAAACCTCGAAGCCTCCCTCCGCTTCTACGTGGACGGCCTCGGCTTCCAACGCACCAACCAATGGATCGACGAAGGAAAACTCCGCTGGTGCTGGCTCGAGCTCGGAGGAGCCTCCCACATGCTCCAGGAGTACCTCCCCGGCAAAGTCCCCTCCGGCAAACGAGGCGAAGGTGTCTCCATCTGCTACCAATGCAAAGATGCCCTCGCCATCTACCACGAGGCACGCGCCCGCGGCCTCAACCCGCAGCGTCCCTTCGTCGGCAATCGCATGTGGGTCACCATCCTCACCGACCCAGACGGCTACAAACTCGACTTCGAAAGCCCCACCGACGTCCCCGAAGAGACCATCTACTCGGACGGCATGGAACTATCCACACCCACCCCAAAATAAATTCGAAAAAGTTGGCGTATTTTTCGTCACCCAAAACACGTCCGTCAACACACCACGATTCACCATCAATCCACCACAATTTCACCATCAAAAAACCACGTTCTGCACCGCATTCTCCTCAAAACCCCCAGCAAAAACGCCCTCCACCACGCCAAATAAATTAACACCCAAAAATCCACCACCAACCCCATTACCATTGCCGAATGACCCCAACACACCCCCGGCCGCATCGAAGTCATCATCGGCCCCATGTTCTCCGGCAAATCCGAAGAACTCATTCGCCGCCTCAAGCGCGCCCGCATCGCCCGCCAGCGCGTAGCCTGCTTCAAGCCCGACATCGACCTCCGCTACCACCGCACCGCCATCGCCAGCCACAGCTCCCAGACCCACGACGCCGCCGTCGTAACCCCAACATCCGACAGCCTCAAAGTCGAAGCTCTTCGAGTCCGGCCGCGTCCACGAAGTCGACGTCATCGGCCTCGACGAAGTCCAGTTCTTCGACTCCGGAATCACCCATCTCGCCATGGAACTCGTCCACCTCGGCAAGCGCGTCATCCTCGCCGGCCTCGACACCACCTTCGCCAACGAGCCCTTCGGCCCCGTCCCCGCCCTCATGGCCCTCGCCGACGAAGTCACCAAACTCTCCGCCGTCTGCATGGTCTGCGGCGCTCCCGCCATCCACACCCAACGCCTCGGCCAAAGCCAGGAGCTCGTCGTCGTAGGCGCCGCCGGCCTCTACGAAGCCCGCTGCCGCACCCACTTCGAACCCTTCACCGACGAGCACCAATCCGAGCAGCTAGAGCTTCTCTCGACCCAAAAATAGCGCCGAGCAGCGCGAGGCCCCGCGGCTTTCCTCGCGGCGAAACAAGGTATA
>CAVRHK010000050.1:0-27325 GCA_963720955.1 uncultured Acidobacteriaceae bacterium
GTCCCACCCCCACCGTCTCGATCAGGACCGTCTGCCGCCCGGCTGCCTCCATTACCGCGCACACATCCGCCGCCGCACGCGACACTCCACCCGTCGCCCCTCGAGAAGCCATGCTGCGGATATACACTCCGTCATCCCCGGCAAACCCTTGGATCCGAATCCTGTCTCCCAAGAGCGCCCCACCTGTATACGGGCTCGATGGATCCACCGCCACCACCCCAACCATCTGCCCCTCCGTACGCAACCACCGCACCATCTGATCCACCAGCGTGCTCTTCCCTGCTCCCGGAGGCCCCGTCACACCGATCCGCAACGCACTCCCCACAAATTTCCGGCAGGCCCCAAGCAACGCCGCAGCCGATTCCGCGCCGTCCTCCACTACCGACACCGCCCGCGCCAACGCTCGCACGTCCCCCTCGCGCAGCCGTTCCATCATCTGCGTTACATCAAACCGATCTGCCGTGTTGTCTTCACTCACGTCAGCGATGATACCGTTTTACCCGCCTCCCACATCACGTACGTCCGGTGCGCTCCCCGGATAGCCTTCAAATTTATTCTTTCATCTGTAACAGAGGCTTTCCACATACAATTCCTCTGCAATGAAAACCGACCGGGGGACTCCCTTGAAACAAGTCTTTCGCAGCCTCGCCATCGCGTCTCTCTTCGCCTCCGCATCTCTCACCTACGCGCAGCTTGAAGGCAGCCCACCGATCCCCCAGTCATCCAACCACCCTGTCCCTGCTATCCAGGACACCGAAACCCCTGCCCAGCGCGACGCCCGCATGCAATGGTGGCGCGAAGCCCGCTTCGGCATGTTCATCCACTGGGGCCTCTACTCCATCCCCGCCGGCGAGTGGCACGGCAAGCGCACCGACCACATCGGCGAATGGATCATGAACGACCTCTCCATCCCCGTCGCCGACTACAAAGCCTTCGCCAAAGACTTCAACCCCACCGGCTTCTACGCCCACGACATCGTCGCCCTCGCCAAATCCGCCGGCATGAAGTACATCGTCATCACCTCCAAGCACCACGACGGCTTCGCCATGTTCGACTCCAAGGTCGACTCCTTCAACATCGTCGCCGCCACTCCCTTCAAACGCGACCCACTCAAGGAACTCGCCGAGGAGTGCCGCAAGCAAGGCATCAAGCTAGGCTTCTACTACTCGCAAGCCCAGGACTGGACCGCCCCCGGCGGAGCCGCCGCCGTCCGCGGCAACCACAACCCCGACACCGGCCACTGGGACCCAGCCCAGGACGGCAGCTTCGACGACTACCTCCACAAAAAATCCATCCCCCAGATCAAAGAGCTCCTCGAGAACTACAAGGAGTATCCCGTCGTAGTCTGGTTCGACACCCCCACAAAGGCCATGACACCCGAGCGCGCCGCCGAGGTAGTCAAGCTCGTCAATCAGCACCCGAACCTCATCTGGAACAACCGCCTCGGCGGCACCTACAAAGGCGACACCGAGACCCCCGAGCAGTTCATCCCGCCGCAGGGCTACCCCGGCCGCGACTGGGAGTCCTGCATGACCATGAACGACACCTGGGGTTACAAATCCTTCGACACAAACTTTAAGTCCACCGAAACTCTCGTCCGCAATCTCATCGACATCGCCAGCAAAGGCGGCAACTACCTCCTCAACATCGGTCCCGACTCCCACGGCATCGTCCCCGCCCCCGAGGTCGAACGCCTCCAGCAAGTGGGCCAGTGGCTCAAAGTCAACGGCGAAGCCATCTACAACACGCAAGCCACCCTCTTCGGTCCCGAAGCCGGCTCCTTCAGCCCAACCGAAAAAGACAAGAACGGCAAGCCGAAGTTCATCTCCACCTGGAACTGGCGCTCCACCACGGCTCCCAACAAGATCTACATCGAAATCTTCACCTGGCCCACCGGCCCATTCCACCTCGATAATGTAGCCAAGCTTCCACGCAAAGTCACCGGCGCTTACCTCCTCGCCGACAAGGCCCACAAACCTCTAAAAATCACGCCGAGCGGCGAAGGCCTCGACATCCAACTCCCCGCCCAAACCCTCGATCCCATCGCCACTGTAGTAGTCCTCAACACCAACTAAGAGCTCAAGCACTCCGCCAGGATTCTAATGGCGGTCAGCGACCACCCAGCACAAAGATCAGGGCGGTAAGCCGTGAGACAATCGGTTGTTTGCATGGTACGGTTTCGACTGTCAGTCAGAACCGAACCACAATCAACTCCAGTTCAAGGGACCGGCCCCCCATGTTTTTTTCGCGCCTTCTCACCGCCACCGCGCTGCTCTGCAGCGCGGTCTTGCTTCCCGCCCAATCTCCCGTACCTGTCTCACCGGCCATCCGTGCGCGCGTCGACGCGTTGATTGCCAAAATGTCCGTGGACGATAAGCTGAAACTCATCGGCGGCGTGGACGGATTTTACACACAGGCGATCCCTTCCATCGCTCTGAAGCGGCTGAAAATGTCAGACGGACCCGTCGGTGTGCGCACCTTCGGGCTCGCGCCTGCCTACACCGCGGGAGTCGCGTTGGCTGCGACCTGGGATCCGGCGTTGGCCGAACGCGTCGGCGCCTCCCTTGGCGACGACGCCCGCGCGCGTGGCGTTAACTTCCTCCTGGCCCCAGGCGTAAACATCTATCGCTCTCCACTGAACGGCCGCAACATGGAATACTTCGGCGAAGATCCCTTCCTCGCCTCACGCATCGCTGTGGGATACATCGAAGGTGTTCAAAGCAAGGGTGTCTCTGCAACCGTAAAACACTTCGCCGGCAACAATTCGGAGTACGACCGTCACCGCGTCAACAGCATCATCGACGAGCGCACCTTGCGCGAACTCTACCTGCCGGCCTTCGAAGCAGCCGTAACCGAGGCCCACGTTGGCGCCGTCATGGACAGCTACAACCTGGTCAACGGCGAGCATTCCACGCAGAACGCACACCTGAACAATGACATTCTGCGCCACGACTGGGGCTTCCAGGGCGTCGTGATGTCCGACTGGACGGCAACGTACGATGGGCTCGCAGCTGCAAACGGCGGACTGGACCTGGAGATGCCCTTCGCCAAGCTGATGACGCCCGAGACCCTGAAGGCAGGCCTTGCCAGCGGCAAACTGACCATGGCCGTGCTGGACGAAAAGTGCCGCCGCATCCTTGCAACAGCCATACAATTCGACTGGCTCGACCGCGAGCAGACGATCTCTTCCGATTCCTCTCAACAACCCCAACGCGGACAAGGTCGCGCTTGAGGAATCGCTCGAGAGCATCACCCTTCTGAAGAATGAAGGCGGTCTGCTTCCCTTGAATCCGACGCGCGTGAAGACCCTCGCTGTCATCGGACCCGAAGCTGCCGTCGCTGTGGTCGGCGGCGGTGGAAGCTCGCAGACGACGCCCTTCCAGGCGAACAGCTTCGTCGCCGGTCTCATGCAGGTAGCCGGCACTCGCTTCAAGGTGATGTACGCTCCGGGCCTTCCACCCCTTGCAACCATCTTTGGCCGCACCTCGTTCCGCAATCTGACCGTTGGAGTAGACGGCAAGGGAGAGGCACCGCGGACGGAAAATACAGATCGCGGTCTGAGTCGGATCAATACCTGGAACGGCGTCGGAGGCGGCGGTGGTGGTCAAAGAGGAAACGGTCTCACGACCTACGACTACAAAGGCGAGTACCTTCCCACGGCTCCGGGGGAGCATGTCCTGATCGCATCGGCTCCAGAGCAGGACACCTACCGCGTGCTGGTCGACGGCAAGGAGGTCCTCTCCCAACAGAGGGATTCGAATCGCATGGCGGTCAGGAACCTCTCCGTTGCTCTGACCGAAGACAAACCAGTCTCCGTCGAAGTGGTCTACCAGACAAACGGGACAACACCTCGCCTCGGCGTCGGTCTGGTGGCTTCAGCCGACATGCTCTCACCCGATGCACAGAAAATTCTGCACGATGCCGATGCGGTGCTCGTTACTGTCGGCTTCGACGCATCCACGGAGAGCGAGGGCTTCGATCGGACGTACACCATGCCCTGGCCGCAGAACGAACTTATCCAACAGGTCGCGGCGATCAACCCGAAGACGATCGTCTCCGTCACCGCCGGCGGCGCCGTGGAAACTGCGCCCTGGATCGCCAATGTTCCCGCACTGCTGCACAACTGGTATCCGGGCAGCAGGGATCGACGGCACTGGCGCAGATCCTGTTCGGCGACCACTCACCGGAAGGCCATCTGCCTTTCAGTTGGGAGCGCACCCTGGACCAGAACCCAGCCAGCGCCCACTACGCGGAAGAACCCGGCGACGGCCGCATCGTTCGTTATGACGAGGGCTTGTTCCTGGGCTATCGCTTCTACACGTCCATGAACCAGAAACCTCTGTTCCCCTTCGGCTTCGGCATGTCCTATACGAACTTTGCGTTCACGAATCTGAACGTCAAGAAGATCTCCGACAATGACGTGGAAGTGTCTTTCACCATCCAGAACAAAGGCTCGCGAGCAGGCGCAGACGTTGCCCAGGTCTACGTCGGGGACCCCAGTGCGAAGGTGAAGCGGCCCTTAATGGAACTTAAGCAGTTCAGCAAAGTCCGGCTCAAAGCCGGCGAGTCACAACACGTCGTCCTGCACCTGAACAAACGCGCCTTCAGCTACTACGACGTGGACGCAAAGAACTGGCGCATGGATCCAGGCGAATTCGTCATCTACGTCGGCGACTCGTCTGAGTCGATCCCTCTCAAGCAGTCGTTCCCGATGTAGAGGTAGGAGACCCAGAAAACAACCAGCGAAATGGCCTCAATCGACCACACTGCAACCACGTTTTGTCCACGTTTTTTGCGGCTAAAATCGCAATTTCAGGCGCTGGAAACCGCATGATATCGGTCAGAAAACCGAGATGACCCGACAAAAACCAAAAATCAACCACAACTCACCACAAATCGCGACAAAAGCCGAAGACCTGTTTTATCCACAGCAAAGTGGTCCGTCCTCAGCTATTGACTTTCCTGTTCCAGACTGCCCCACGTCATTTCACCATCCTCAGCTCCCTATCTTCTTGACAGGGACCGCCCAACAAAGACTATCCTCAACCTCGAAGTATCTGTACCAGTTCGTCGGCACACACCGAGCAATGGTCAGACAACATTTAGCGGGAGCCAGTACCCATAATGTCGATCCAAGCCGCCAGCCTGTCCGAGTCGGGCTTCACCTCTACAGCCCCCGATAAGTCCAACATTCGCTGGGTCGTCTGCTTTCTGCTCTTCCTCGCCACAACCATCAATTACATGGATCGCTCGGTCTTCTCGCTCATCGAGCCGCTCCTTCACCTCGACTTCATGGGCTGGATCCCCGGCGTCGATGCCGCCCATCAGACTGCCTACAACATCAACTACGGCCGCGTCCTTATCTGTTTCCAGATCGCCTACGGCGTCGGATTCCTCTTCGCCGGCCGAATCATCGACAAACTCGGCACCAAGACCGGCTATGCCCTCGCCATCCTCGTCTGGGGATGCGCCTCCATCAGCCACTCTCTCGTCTCCAGCGTCATCGGCTTCTGCATCGCCCGCGTCTTCCTCGGCCTCGGCGAATCCGGCAACTTCCCCGCTGCCATCAAAGCCACCACCGAGTGGTTCCCCTCCGAAGAGCGCGCCCTGGCCACCGGCTTCTTCAACTCGGGCTCCAACGCCTCCGCCTTCATCGCGCCCGTGCTCATCGCCGCCGTCACCGCTCGCTGGGGATGGCACGCCGCCTTCATCTGCACCGGCTCCATGGGACTCGTCTGGGTCGTCATCTGGCTCTTCTTCCCCTACAACAGGCTTCGCCGCGGGTCCACCCAGACCCAGGCCAACCTCGCTCCCGTCACTCAGGGCGGCCCGATCTACTCCATCCTTCTTCGCCACCGCGGCTTCTGGGCCTTCTGCATCGCAAAAGGCATCACCGATCCGGTCTGGTGGTTCTACCTCTTCTATCTCCCCAAATTCCTCAACGACAACTACGGCCTAGATCTCAGCCACGTCAAATATCCGCTCATCGTCATCTACACCGCTGCCAGCATCGGCTCCATCGCCGGGGGCTGGCTCTCCGGCTTCCGCATGAAGCACGGCCACAGCGTCAACTCCGGCCGCAAGTTTGCGCTCCTCATCTGCGCGATCTGCGTGCTACCCATCATGCTTGTTCCTCACATGCACACTCTCTTTCCCACCAACGCGTGGCCTGCCATCGGACTCTTCTGCCTCGCCACCGCCGCCCATCAGGGTTGGTCGGCGAATCTCTTCTCCACCCCCACCGACATGTTCCCCTCGACTTCGATCTCGACCGTCGTCGGCATCGGAGGGGCCGCCGGTGCGGCCGGTGGAGCGTGTTTCACCTGGCTCGTCTCCCACTACTTCTCCCTGCACCCTATGCCAATCTTTGTCCTCGCCGCGTGCGTTTATCTCACGGCACTCCTCATCTTTCAACTTCTTGTGCCAAGACTGGGCGTGAACCGGACGGCATAGCTGCTATCTTCCTGCATCTAATCTCGAGTCAGAAGATACTTTGTTTGATCTCCGCCTCATTTCATTGGCCAGGCCATAAACGTGACTTAACTATGGGTTTCCTCTCGTGTTACTCTTCTCCAACTTAGGCGCAAGGAGCTTCATTCAGCGTGAAAAAAGAGGTCAAAGAGCTTAACGACGAGGTCACTGGCCACAGCCAACTCACCATGCAGGTCGTCGAGCACGTTCGGGCCCTCATCAGCAGCGGTGAGGTCCATCCCGGCGACCGTCTTCCTCCTGAGCGCGAGCTTGCCCGCAAGCTCAAAATCAGCCGTTCCAGCCTTCGCGCCGGGATCGGATTTCTCTCTGCAATGGGAGTCCTCAAGAGCCGTCACGGAGCGGGAACATTCGTCTCCTCAGGCCCTCCGGCGTTCGATTCCAGCTCACTTTCCGTTCTCGGCGCGCTGCACGGCTTTCTTCCCTGGCAGATGTTCGAGGCACGACTCGTGCTTGAGTCCAACGTTGCAGCACTTGCTGCAGAACGCGCTACCGACGAGCACATCGCCGAGCTTGCTGAAGAGGTGGCCGAGATGTACGCGGCGCTTACCGATCCGCAGGAGTACCTGATTCACGATGTCCGTTTTCATCGGACGATTGCTCGTGCGTCGGGAAACCCAATCCTTGGCGCACTTATGGAGACCATCACGGCGAATCTCTACGAATACCGCAGCAAAACCGTGGTTAATGCTGTGGATCTCAAGGAATCGGCGGAGATGCATCGCGAGATCTACCGCGCCATTCGCTCTCATAACCCCACTCAGGCCCGGGTTACGATGGAGCAGCACCTCAACCTGGCCCGTATCGCACAGGCCTCTGAGGCTGAAGCCGCAGCGGCGACGCAAGCCCCAAAGGCTGCTGAACCTGAGGCATCCACGCCGGAACCAACCACCTCTTCCAGCTAATTTTTTGTTGCAGAATGGATTTTTTTGTTCTGTGGTGGAGGGGTGTTTTTGCAGGGGGTTTTGAGAAAAAACGGGTGCAGAACGTGGTTTTTTGATGGTGATTGTGTGGTGAATTCGTGGTGAAACGTGGTGAGCGTTGACGCACGTTTTTTGGACCACGAAAAATACGCCAACTTTTTCAACTTTATTTTTCCGGGATCGAATTGGAGTCCCTCCGGCCATCTCTGCCCCTCCTGCTAAACTGAGCGCTGGGCCATGTCCAAGCAAAAGTTCTACCTCACCACCCCGATCTACTACGTCAACGCACGCCCCCACATCGGCCACGCCTATACGACGATTGCGGCCGACGTCATCGCGCGCCGCCACCGCCTGCTCGGCGACGACACCTTCTTCCTGACCGGCACGGACGAGCACGGCCAGAAGGTCGAGCGCTCCGCCGCCGCCGCCGGCATCTCCCCCCAGCAGTTCGCCGACCAGGTCTCCGGCTCCTTCAAGGCCCTCTGGGACCGCATGGGCATCACCTACGACGACTACATCCGCACCACCGAGCCCCGCCACACCCAGGGCGTCCAGAAGCTCTTCCAACACCTCGTCGACCGCAAAGCCATCTATCTGAGCACCTACACCGGCCAGTACTCGGTCGGCGAAGAGATGTTCGTCGACGGCCCTCCGGGCACCATCGGCCCCGACGGCAAGCCCACCGAGACCGTCACCGAAGAGAACTACTTCTTCCGGCTCTCCGACTACCAGGCCAAGCTTATCGATCTCATCGAGACCAACGAATTGGCCATCCAACCCGAGGTTCGGAAGAACGAGGTGCTTAGCTTCCTCCGCGGCAACGTCACCGAAGGAGCCCAGACGAGAAAGTCGAAGCTCGGTAATCCTTATGTTGAAGGCGCCCTGAAAGATCTCTCCCTCTCTCGCACCAGCGTCAGCTGGGGCATTCCCGTCCCCGGCGATGAGAGGCACACAATCTACGTCTGGTTCGACGCGCTCATCAACTACATGACCGCCATAGGCTACGGCAGCAACGATTCCGAACAGCAGGAAAAGTTTGCGCAGTATTGGCCAGCCGATCTTCACCTCGTCGGCAAAGAGATCATCCGCTTCCACTGTGTTTACTGGCCCGCCTTGCTTCTCGCCGCCGGCCTGCCGCTACCCAAAGCGATCACCGCCCACGGCTGGCTCTTCTTCGAAGAATCGAAGATGAGCAAGTCCCGCGGCAACATTGTCCGCACCGAGACGATTCTCGACGCCTTCGGCACTCTGAAGCCCAAACCCGTCGATGGCCCCGGAGCAGTCCTGAGCGACGAGTACTGGAAGCACGAACAGGACCTCTTCGCCTCCGACGTCCTCCGCTACTTCCTCCTCCGCGAGATCCCCTTCGGCCAGGACGGCAGCTTCAGCTTCGACGCGCTGGTCCAGCGCTACAACAGCGACCTCGCCAACGGCTACGGCAATCTCGTCAGCCGCACGCTGTCGATGATCGAGAAATATTTCGACGGTGTTATCCCTGCCAAACCGGCGTCAAGACCAGAACAGCTGTCAATTGTCGGAGCAATGGATAGGGCCTCCTGGATAGAGCTCAAGCATGAAGGCCCATATGAATCGTTAGTAAACATCTGGGCTCTGATTGCGGATACTGATCGTTACATCAACTCGTGGAAACCTTGGAAATTGGCCGCGGACATTGATAAAAATGAGCAACTCGCCGAAGTGCTCTACACAGCCGCCGAATTCATCCGCGTCATTACAGCGAACTTCTATCCGTTTCTTCCGTATGCCACGGCCAAAGTCTGGTCTCAACTAGGTCTCGGCGACATCGAAGTTGCCGCAAAAAATGGCGAGCTGAAAGATCTTCAATGGGGCGGTCTGAAACCCGGCACAAAACTAGGCGAACTCGCTCCCATCTTCCCCCGAGCGCCCAAGGAACTCATCCAACTCATGACTGACATGGAAAACCCCAGCACTACTCCGACTCCTTCGAAGCTCATCGACGAGAAGACGACCGCACACTGTGTCTGCGCCCACCGACCCTACCCATCCCGGCGCGGCGCCTCGCACCTCGTCGTTCGCTGAGGCAAACCCTGGAGCCTCGGTCGCTGGCAGCCACGCCATCAGCACCGAGCGGCCCGGCACTCCCCCACACACTGAGTCACCTGCATCCGGCGCCTTTGCGACGTCGGCAGCGGCCTCCGCCACACCGGACACCCCTCAGATTGCGATCGATGACTTTGTGAAGGTCGACCTTCGCGTCGCTCAGATTGTCGTTGCCGAGCGAATCCCCAAGGCCGACAAGCTTCTGCGTCTGGAGGTGGACCTTGGCTATGAAAAACGCCAGATTCTCTCTGGCATCGCCGAGTGGTACACCCCCGAAGAGTTGATCGGACGCAAGATTGTGGTGATCGCCAATCTTGCCCCGCGCAAGATGCGTGGGCTTGAGTCGCATGGGATGCTGCTTGCTGCGAGCCATGGCGAGGACGGCAAGCCAATCCTCGCTACGTTTGGTGAAGAGATCGCTTTGGGTGCTCGCCTGAAATAATCCGGCGGCGCAAAAGAGCCACCATGTCGGCTCGAAGAGCGTTTACTTGCCCCTACTTGCGAAGAAAAAATTGGCGTTTTAGGCTGCCGCGCGCAAGCCGCTGCAAAGAGAGCACCTTGACGCGTGCTGGTATTCGGCGCAAGCTCGAATCCAGTTTCGATGAAGGGAGCCTCTCTATGAGCAAAAGGCTCTTCGCTTTCGCCCTCTTGTCGTCTGCTTTGACCTTTCCACAAAACTCCTACGCAGACACCATCGACGATTTCGTCATTACCGGCAACGGAGACATCATTACTTTCTCCCTCCCAGCCTCGCCGCCCGGCAACCACAGTACTTGTCCCACTAACATCATCCACGCTTGTGAACCGGGCTCTCGGACCGAATTCATCGTCAATACTCTTGTCACTATCGACGGAGTCTCCAGCCAGAACACCATCATCCATTTCCTGACAACCAACCGTTACATAGGCGGTCTCGCCATTTACCCCGCCGGAATCATATCCGGAATGATATACGGGGGCCCTCAACTTTTCGAACCAGACGCTGCCAATCCGACCTTCGTACCGGGAACATACACTCTTCATCCTTTCTTTGGCCTGGGGCTGGACCCGGCCACGCTGACAATCACGCCGGAGGCGGCAACGACCCCGACACCCGAGCCTTCAAGCGTGGTCCTGCTTATTACAGGCACCCTTGGCATCGTCTGCCTCGCAGGACTTGAGCGCTACCGAACGTTCCGTCCTCGAGCCGTCTCATCGGGCTGTGCGGTTCGGCTTAATTAGCTTCGTTGGAAGGCAGCCCCAGGGCGGCGAGCGCACGCTGCTGCGCTGCCCGCAGATACGCCAGGTTTTCGTGCACTGCCTCTGCGTTCTCGCAGTAGGGTCGGGGGGCGTTCGCAAACGTTACCTCGATCGTTCCATCCGGCTGTCGTACGGCCCATTGAAAGACAACCCGCGCGCCTACGCGACCGGCGATCTGCAGCACGAAGGGCAAGAGAGGGCCACCAAAGTACTCGTCCGCCAGGCACACAACCGACGTCCCTTCCATCAGCGAACGTTTTGCCCTGCCGAGGGCGTAGCGATCCGCCGGAATCACGAATAGGCGATCTTTGAGCCCTGCGACCATATATTTGTCGCCGTCCACGATTCGGCCCCTGTCGGCGACGACCATTGCCTCCGGGTATCCCAGTTCGAGGTACGGCCGCATCGGGAACTCGACCAGAGGCTCATGGATCCAGCAGTAGACGGTCCCGATTTTGGGATCGGGGGCCTTGATGATGTCGACTCCGTTGAGCTTCCATGGGACTGGAAATGGCCCGATCGCGGTCAGCTCCCAGAGCCAGTGGTCCAGCATGACCGCCTCGGTGAGAATGCGGTTTCCTCCGATGAGGCCGTTTACGGCAGCGTGCAGCCTGCAGGCCATGAGCCCAGCTCGGTACCAACTCTTCCTGGGAAGAAAGAGGGTAACCAGCCGAACCTGCCTGCGCAGACCCAATAAATTTGCTAACCATCTAAGTGGCCTTTTCAAAAATGCCCTTCGCTTCCCATATACGACTCAAACCGAGAGATGAGAAAAGAGTAGTGGAATTTCTTCCCTAAAGGTACTCAGTTCTTCAGTTTGGGTGCTTGAAGAAGGGGATTTCCTGAAAAAAGGGAGGACGGGGCCGCGGCTGTAGACGCGAAGCCGCAATCTCCCGTCTCCAGGAGGCCGGGATTTGGACGGGTTGCAGGGGGCCAGCCGGCCTAGGAGAATTTCGGGGTCGACTGACGGCCGATGGCGACCACGAAGTAGTTTGCCGTCGTGTCGCCAATATTTTTCATCCCGTGCATCACATTCGATGCGGTGAAGATGACGCCACCGGGTCCGACTACTTCGGTCTTGCCGTCGGTGGTCACCTCCACCTTTCCTTCGCGGATCATGACGAACTCGGAGTGGGGGTGGCGATGCGGCTGGTGCGGCATCTGGCCGGCCGGGAGGCTGGTCTCGTGCGACTCGACGAACTCTCCGGTAGGTAGAGTGCCATGAATCACGGCGCGGCTGGCTCCGCCGTTGGCCGAGGACTTCACCGGAAGCTTGTCGTAGGGAAAGATCTCCGAGTGCGCGAGGACGGGCTCGTCTGCGGCAGCCTTGCCGGACTGGGCTTCGGCGGAGACAGTGCCCATGGCGGCGATGGCGGAGAGGGCGACACAGAGGTCACGACGGTTGATATTTTTCATGCCGACATGTTACGCGGTACGAACTATATCAGTCATCTCGATTTTTTTGGGGGCCTCCTACTTCTTCGTGTCGCCGCCAATTTGCACCACACAGTATTTTGCGGTGCCGTCCCCGACGTTCTTGATCGTATGCACGGTGCCCGGTGCTACAAAGAGAACGCTGCCGGGGCCGACCTTGTCCGCTTTGCCGTCGTGCTGGAATTCGATGGTCCCCTGAATGACAACGATGACCTCCGAGTGCTGGACAGTGTGCAAAGGATTCGGGACCATTCCGGCGGGCTGATCGGATTCGTGCACGGCGATGGTTTCGCCCGTCGTCAGCGTGCCGCGTAGTACGTCGCGGCTCTCTCCACCGTTCGCCATCTTGCGGACGGGCATCTGGTCGAGCGTAACCACCCTGGCCTGCGACAGCACATCGGGCCCGGTGGGAGCGGCCGTTGTCTGCGCGTCCACTACACTGCCAATCGCCGCGAACGACGACAGTCCTGCGCACATTTCTCTTCGCGTGAACTCTCTCATGGTCACAATCCTATCGCGATCGTGTTGCGATGCTTTAATCTGAATACGACGCGATGACTCTGACTGATACCCACGCCCACCTGGATTTCTATACTGACGATCGCGACGAAGTGCTTCGTCGCGCCTACGCAGCGGGGGTCCACGCGATTCTCGCCATCGGCATCGGCGAAGGGCCGGCGACGATGCATCAGGCGCTTGAAATCGCCACTGCGACCAGTGGGCCGGGGCTTCCGGCGATCTTTGCCAGCGCAGGGATTCATCCGCAGGAGGCGGCCAGCGCGACTCCGGAGGCGCTGGAAAAACTGGCTGGGCTTGCGGCGCACGAACGCTGCATCGCTGTGGGCGAGATCGGGCTCGACTACTACCACTTTGAGAATCCGGACATTTCTACGCAGAAGCAGGCGTTCATCGCGCAGATGAAGCTGGCGGCCGGGCTGGGGAAGCCGATCGTGATCCACTGCAGGACGAGTGAGCTGGCGACTCCGCAGGCGAAGGAGAAGTTCGGAGCGGCAGACGCGTGGGAGGACCTGCTGGCGCTGATCGCCGAACACTGGACGCCGACGGGGCTGGGCGGGATTATGCATTGTTTTTCGGGGTCGGTGGAGCAGGCGGAACGGTCGCTTGCCGCTAATTTTTACCTGTCGTTTGCGGGGAATTTGACGTATCCGAAGTCTCAGGTGATCCGGGATGCTGCGGTGCTGGCGCCGTCCCACCGGATATTGGTGGAGACGGATGCTCCGTTTCTGGCGCCGATCCCGCTGCGTGGCCAGCGCAACGAACCGGCCCTCGATGACCCATACGGCGGTAGCCCTGGCGGAGCTTCGCGGCATCTCAACAGAGGAGCTAGCGGCCCTGACGACGGCGAATTTCAAAAATCTGTTCCCGAGCGCTCGTTGAGTGAAGCAACCGCTGCAATAATAGAGAGCGATCAGGCACATACGAAGGAAGACACATCATGGCATCCGACAATAGCTTCGACGTAGTGAGCAAAGTAGAGATTCAGGAAGTGAAGAACGCGATTGACCAGGCCTCGAAGGAGGTGCATGCGCGGTTCGACCTGAAGGACTCCAAATCAAAGATCGAACTTGAGGGCACGGACACGATACAGCTCGCCAGCCAGGACGACTACAAGCTTAAGGCGGTGATCGAGATCCTCTCGCAGAAGCTGGTGAAGCGCGGCGTGTCGCTCAAGAACCTTGAGTTTGAGAAGGTGGAGCCGGCGGCCAACTCGAGCGTTCGTCAGAAGATCAAGCTGGTGCAGGGAATTCCGTCGGAGAAGGCGAAGATTATCGTCGCGGCGATCAAGGACTCGAAGAAGAAAGCCCAAGCGAGCATTCAGGGCGATACCGTGCGAGTGGTCAGCAAGGACCGGGATACGCTGCAGGAGATCATGGCGCTGCTCAAAGGCAAGGACATCGGGGTCGAGCTGCAATTCACCAACTTCCGCTCCAACTGAGGTAGGGACAGTGGCGATAATCGCCATGCCGGGCCCAGCAGTTGCCGTCATCAAAATTATTGTTTGGGATTTTCGATTCTGTTTCTGAAGCCAAATCCACATCCTGATAGTCTTAACGACGAGTGAGCACCCTCTCCATCGCGACCGCAGCCGAAGTCTTCGACCTCCTGCGTGACGATCTAGCGGCGATCGAAGAGGACTTCGCCCGGCAATCGGCGTCCGAGGTTGAGGTCATCACGGACATCGCGCGGTATCTGATTGCCGGCGGCGGCAAGCGAATTCGGCCGCTTCTCCTGTTGCTCTCAGCGAAGGCACTGGGTTGCACCAGCGCAAGCCGCATACGGCTGGGTGCGGTGGTTGAGATGCTTCACACCGCGACGCTGGTCCACGACGACATTATCGATGAGGCTGATACTCGCCGCGGACGGCCATCTTCAAACACCACGTGGGGCAACTCGAAGTGCGTGCTGGCGGGCGACTGGCTTTACATGCAGGCGTTCAGCTCGGCGCTTGAGGAGCGTAACTTCCGCGTGCTGGAGCTGCTGATCTCGCTGACGCAGCAGATGGTCGAGGGCGAGTTGCTGCAGATGCAGAAGCTCGGCCACCTCATCAACGAAGAGGAGTACTTCGACCTCATCTTCCGCAAGACCGCGTGCCTGTTCAAGGTGTCGATGCAGCTTGGCGCTGCGATTACGCCTGGCGCATGGGCTCGGCAACCATGACGAGCTGGAGGCGCAGCTTGGGGAATACGGCCGCAACCTGGGCCTCGCCTTTCAGATTGTCGATGACGTTCTTGACCTTACGGCTGCTGAAGATGTGCTGGGTAAGCCGGTGGCCAGCGACCTGCGCGAAGGCAAGGCCACGCTGGCCGTCATCCATGCTTTGGAGCGTGGCACCGGTGCCGATCGAGAGGCAATTCGCACGGTGCTTGCCGATCGCAGCTTCGACCGCATCTCGCACCCGCAGATTCTTGAGATTCTCCACCGCCATGGCTCGATCGACTACGCGATGGACACGGCCTGCGCCTACGCAGAAGCTGCCCGGCTCACGATTGCGGAGCTGCCCGACTCGGAGGCCAAGCGCGCCCTGCTCTGGGTGCCGGGCTTTGTCACTACGCGCGACCGCTAAGCTTCGACGAGACTACTCGCCGTCTTCGGTGTCTTCGGCTGTGCCTTCCAGATCGAAATCCACCGCCTTCATCTGACCTCTGCCGCGCTCCACCAGAATCTGAATCTTTCCCTCGGCGGCTTCCAGCTCCTTCTTGCAGGCGTCTGACAGCTTCATCCCTTCCTCAAACAGGCGCACGGAATCTTCGAGAGTAAGGTCTCCGCTCTCCAGGCGCTCCACTACAGCCTCGAGTGCCGTCAACTGGTCTTCAAAACTGGGCATCAGGCGACCTCGACCAAACGTTTGCCCGCTCAGACCCAACACGTCGGCGGCCACGCTGTACCGCCCGAACGGCGCGCTGACTTGTACCCCTTGCACCATCGGTCTCGCCTCTGCGAGCATCTCCTGGGCGATCTTGACACCCTCGACACGTCCGGCCTCGGGAGTGGTCACTGCAGCCATCCGCGCCATGATTTCTTCGGGCATACTGACGCGCAGGTCGTTCTTCATGAACTCCGCGTTGCGCAGACTCGTGAGCGGCCAGATTCCCGCGATCACCGGAATGCGGAACTGTTCGATGCGCCGGAGAAACTCCTCCAGCACGCGCAGATCGAAGACCGGCTGCGTAATCGCGTATTCGGCGCCGGCTTCCACCTTGAACGCGAACCGCCGCACCTCCTGATCCATGTCCTGGACGCCGGGATTCGCCGCTACTGCGATGGTGAAGCCCGTAGAGGCCCCGATCGAGTTGCTCCCAATATCCAGACCGTAGTTCAGATTGTGGACGACGTTGACGAGGCCGATGGCGTCGACGTCGAAGACCGCGGTTGCGTTCGGATAGTTCCCCAGCTTCGGCGGATCGCCGGTGAGGCACAGAATGTTCTTCAGACCAATCGACGACGCGCCGAGGAGGTCGCTTTGAATGCTCAGCACATTGCGGTCGCGGCAGGTGTAGTGCAGGATCGTCTCAATCCCCACGTTCTGCTGGATCTGCACGCAGAGGCTCTGCGCGCTCATCCGTGCGCTGGCTCGGGGGGAATCGGGCACGTTGATCGCGTCGACTCCCAGACGATGCATGTGCGCCGCGCCATCGAGCTCCTTGCTGCAGTCGATTCCCTTGGGCGGAACGATCTCCACCATGGTGACGAACTCGCCCGCGGCGACCATCGATCCGATCTTCGAGCGGTGCGCGAGTTCGGGCGGCTCGACCTTGCTGGCGGCTTTGGTCGCGGCTCTGGTCGAGCCGGCGTTTTCCATCACCTGGATGCCGCCTTCCATCGCGTCCATTGCACGCAGTGAACTCTTCATCGCCCGGGTGTAGCTTGGCGTGGTGCCACAGCATCCGCCAACGATGCTCGCCCCTGCCTTTACCAGCTTGCGTGTGAAGCTGGCCATGTACTCCGGCGACGTCAGATAGATTGTCCGTCCCTCGACTGCCCGCGGAATTCCTGCATTCGGCATCGCAGCCAGTGGTTTGGTGGTCACGGGACGCATCCGCTCAATCACGCTGAGCACTGTTGCCGGCCCGGCGCTGCAGTTGCACCCTACTGCGTCGGCACCCCACTCGGTCAGCTTCATCGCCGCAGTCTCGGCCGAGGAGCCATCGAGGCAGTTGCCTTCCTCATCGACGGTCATCATGACCACGACGGGAACTTCGGGAGCGACGTTGCGGGCTGCGAGGATCGCCTGTTCCGCTTCGACCAGGGACGTCATCGTCTCCACAATCAGAATGTCGGCACCGACTCCGGGGCCACCCTCCACGAGCGCTCGAATCTGCTCCGCAAACGCGGCCTGCGCCTCGTCGAGACCAACCTTGCCCAACGGCTCCAGCCTTACCCCAAGCGGCCCGATCGCTCCGGCGACAAACGCCTCGCTGGCCTGCTTGTCCCGAATCTGGTTCACGCACTCCCGCGCCAGCCGGACGCCGGCCAGATTGATCTCGCGGACCTTGTCCTTCAGACCATGCATGCCCAGCCGGAAGGTGTTTCCACCAAAGGTGTTGGTTTCGATGACCTCCGCACCCGCCTGCAGATACTCCGCGTGGATCTCGCGTACCAACTCCGGCTGTGAGAGGTTCAGTTCGTCATAACAGCGGTTGATGAACACGCCGCGCGCATACAGCATTGTGCCCATCGCTCCATCGCAAAGCACGGTCCCGCCGGCAAACAGTCTGTCGACTGCAGCCTTACCCGAAACGGAACTAACCTGTGCTTCGTCCAAACCTTCAGCCATGATCGTCTCCAACTGCTTCTTTCATCCTAAGCCACCAGTGGGACGCGCTCCAAACGCATGGACTCGAAGGCCTGATACGAGGCGCTCCAGAGCGGTTTCATCCCATTTCCTTTGTTATACTCGGCATAGAGCAGTGGCCGCCAAAACACGCCGCAGCGCTCAGGTTGGAGTTGGTCACCGTTGAAGAATCGAAGTCTCCTTATGAAGTCACTCCGCGCCCAGGTATTCTGCGGCCTCCTGGTCGCCTTTGCGACGGCCGGCCTCACCTCTTGCCACAGCTCACTTTACTACGCGTACAAGTTTCCCGAGTTCACCTTCGCCAACCGGCCGGTTCCTCCAAGCCTGCTCGCTAACCGCGTGATGATCGGGGTGACGGCCAACGGCGTCTCCGGCGGCTCACTGCAGATCGTCGACGCCAAGCGCGATCTTCGTAACAACATTCAGAACACCAAGCCCTCGTTTTCGATCTCCGGATACGGCTCGGGCTATCCCAATCTGATCCTCAACTTCCCGGCCGAGGTCTCGGGGTACGTCTACTCCAGTGCACAGGGCGACATCCAGATCATCAACTACAGCAAAGAGTCGGTCGCGGGTGCGGGGGGCACGTTTCCGGCCAAATCGACCGGCCTTGCTGTTCCTCCGACGTTTGCTCATGTCTACTCGGCGATGGAGACGATCGGTCAACTCGGCATCATCGACAACGCCACGGGCCAAAGCTTTGGCCTGGTGCTCCCGAACGTCTTCCAGGTCGTCGTCAACTCGGGTGACACCGTCGTGCTTGCCATGGTCCGCAACTCGAACACGATCTACCGCCTCGTCAAGCTGAACCAGAACCAGTACCCCACCTCCACGGCGGCCGTTCTGGCACTGGGTGCCGCGGATTGCCAGCCTTTCAATCTTCCCGTCTACTGCGCCGTGCCAGTGAACACAGGAACCCACGCGGACGCCTTCGATCGTCCCATTGGGGCTTACTTTTCGCTCGATGGCAATTCAGTCTATGTGCTGAACTGTGGCAAGGAGTGCGGAGGGACGACTTCCAGCGTCACGTATCTGCAGCAGGGCGTACTGCAGAACAACCACATCCCCACCACTATCCCTGACACCTCTTCGTTCATCACCCAGGTACTTGTTCCCGGTGGCGTCACCGCAGCTCTCGCGAACGGGACCACGCTCTACGTCTGCCGGCCAGCAACTTCAGCCCGATGGCCTGTTCGCCGGCAACCTGTCGACCATCAGTCTGGCGACCAATACCGTTACCGGCAAGTACTCTATCTCCGACGGCACGCACACGAAGATGCTCTTCGCCGACAACAACACTCTGTGGATCGGCTCGCAGTATTGCGCCACAGGTGAACGGGCCCACCAGGCGGCTCTCGGCGTGACGACGCAGGCGGCGAACTACAACTGCCTTACCAGCTTCAACCTCGGCACTCTGACTCCAGCGATCGTGCCGTTCGTCACCCCGGGCTCGCCTACGGCGGTCGTTCAATTCCCCAACACCAATCAGAACCAGTACTACTATGGCGATCTCACCGGTCTGTGCTGGGTCCAGGGCTTCAACAAGGTCTACACGGCCTACGGCGGCCAGGTGCACATCTTCAGCACGGCGGATAACTCGGAGATCGACAACAAGAACGTCATCGTGCAGGGCACGGCCCTCGATGTCGCCTATATGGACTCGATCACGGACGCCGACGACTAGGCAGTGCCGCCGGGATGAGTTTAGCCCCTGCTAGCATAACTATCATGCAGACCATTGATATCCTCGCCATCGCCGCTCACCGCGACGACGTGGAACAGACCTGCGGTGGCACTCTGCTCGCCATGAACTCGCGCGGCTGGCGCACCGGCATCCTGGACCTGACGCAGGGCGAGTCCGGCACGCGCGGCACTGCCGCCGACCGCGCGGCCGAGGCAGCGGCTGCAGCCCATATCCTGAACGTCGCTCACCGCGAGGCACTCGACCTGCCCGATGGCAACGTCCAGAACACCTACGAGAATCGCCTCAAGATCGCCGCTGTCCTGCGCCGCCTGCGCCCTCGGGTCGTGATCCTACCATATTGGCAGGGACGCCACCCCGATCACTACACTTCCGCGACGCTGGGCTATGAAGCGTGCTTCGTCAGCGGACTGGCGAAGGTGGAGACGCCGGGCGAGCAGAACCCGCCGCATCGTCCTTATAAGATCCTCTACGCCAGCCTTTACGCCGACGTGCGGCCTACCTTTGTCGTCGATATTTCACCCTACGTGGAGCAGCGTCTACTATCGCTCCTCGCCTACCGCTCGCAGTATGCGGCGCAGCCTGAGGGCGGCAAGCTTTTTGTCCCCGAAGAAGAGATTCGCGAGCGAACCCTCGCGGAGGCGCGGCACTACGGGTTGCTCGCAGGAGTGCGTTACGCCGAACCGTTTGTTCAAAAGGAGGTGGGTCTCGTCGAGGACATCACGCTTCTTCCGGTGCAGTCGATCTAGACTCCGGCCTCAACGCTCACGCCGGCCTGGAGCCGCTGTTTCACGAATGCGATGACTTCTTCGGTGACATAGATTGGCGGCCTCATCGCCAGTACTGGTGTTCCCTCCACCAGCTTCAATGAGACACCCTTCCACTCCGGTCGGCCGAGCTTTCCCTCGGGCACGAGCACGGCATCGGCGCGATCCAGAAAATACTTCGCAGAGTCTTTGAAGTCGGCTGTTTCCGGATCCAGCACGCTCAGGTACAGATCGGGCCGTAGAAATCGAAGAACGCTGTTCGATTCGATCACTACATTTTCCGCCTGGGCGATCTCTTTGCGAATTCGCGGCATTGCTTCGGACAAATCCCCTTGCCGCGTCCTCACCCAGAACGACCGCACCGCTCCCGCCGCCAGATACCTTCCCGAATCCGTCGTGCTGTCGCCGTCTGCGCGCTCCTCGCTTACTGCCAGGGTGTGCTCCGCTGTCTCGCAGTCACACGGTTCCCCATTTGCCGAGCACATGCCGTGGCCAAACTGGGTGACCTTGAAGGCGGTCCAATGCATCTCGGGCAGTGCCTCGATCAAACCTGTCACCACGCTCGTCTTCCCGATATTTCTCGTGTGCCCGCCGACCACCACAATTGCCATCATCCACCACGCGATCCACCACAGCTACACCATCAATTTTAGCGCCGTTTCAACCGCGCCAGGTCGCGCAGATACTCCTTCAATGGCCGCGCAGGACGACCCCAGAAGACCTCCCCTGGCCCTCGCATCTTCTTTCCACTCAAGACGCCGGCGCCGCCCCCGAGGATCACGCCCGCCCCTACCGTTGCGTGTTCTCCAATCCCCACCTGGCCGCCGAGGATCGCCCCGTCCTCCACCACACTCGAACCCGAGATGCCAGTCTGCGCTGCGATCACTACATGCTTCCCGATGACGCAGTTATGACCGATGTGCACGAGGTTGTCGATCTTCGTTCCACGACCGATCCGCGTCTCGCCAAGTGCGCCACGATCGATGGTGGTGTTCGCGCCAATCTCAACATCGTCTTCGACGACGAGACGACCTTGCTGCGGAAAGATCAGGTACTCCCCAGTTTCTTTGCTGCGGGCGTATCCGAACCCCGTCGACCCCAGCACTGCTCCCGCCTGGACCACGACACGATCCCCCAGGATGGTGCCAGAGTGCACCACCACGCAAGCCATGAGGTTGCAGTCACTGCCCAGCACCACACCATCCTCAAGCACCGCTCCTGGACCGACTCTAGTCCCATGGCCGATCCTTACACCTGCACCGACGACAGCTGTGGGATGGACTCCCGCCTCAAAACCACGCCCTTTCAGCTTACGTCCCACGACGGCGAACGCATATCGCGCATCACCTACCCACAAGACCCGCGGATCGAGCGGCAGATTCGCGTCTTCGAGGCTGCGGTTCGCAAGAACCGTTCCCGCCTTCGACTGCAGCGCCTGCGTCAGCGTCTCCTTGTCGGTCGCAAACACCACCGAACCTGCGCCTGCGCTCTCAATGTTCGAGACCTCTGTGATCTCCACATCGAGCAGCGGAGCGCTTACACCGATCCAGTCGGCAACCTTGCTCATGCTGGCCTTGCTCTGAGCCATCAGTAGATCCCTTCTTCGTCCGGAGGCCGGGTCTTCCATCGCCGGTGCATCCAGAGCCACTGCTCGGGATACCTGCGGACGTACGCTTCAATCGAAGCCGTGAAGGTCGCGGTGTTCGCCAGGGCATCCTGTTCGGCGTCCTCAGTATGGACCACCGTCAACTCCTCGCCAAAGTGCAACACGTACTTCTGCTCACTTTCCTCCCAGAGCAGAAACCCGGGCAAAACCGCAGCGCCCGTCTTTGCTGCGATGCGCGCCATCCCCGATGCAGTACAGGCCATCACCCCAAAGTACGGCACAAAGACTCCCTGCGGCGGGGTCATGTTGGTATCCATCAGAATTCCTACGGTCTCACCCGCCCGCATGGAAGCGATCAGCCCTCGTGCAAAATCGTCTTTATGGATCACACGATTACCGTGAAGGCAGCGGATCCGGTTCACGAATGCATCGACCAGTGGATTGTCGAGCCGCCGAATCACCATCCCCATCGGCATCCCCATCAACGAGTGGTAGAAGCTGGACAGCTCCCACGCACCGAGGTGCCCGGTCAACACGAGGACACCCTTCCCCCGCTCCCGCGCCTTCCGATAATTGTCCAGTCCTTCGTAGCGAATAAATTGGCTGGCACTCTCCGGGGTGTAGCCGGGCATCTTGCAAAACTCCGCCAGTAGAAGGCCTAGGTTGCGATATTCCGTCCGGAGGATCGTCTCACGCTCTGCCGCTGTCTTTTCCGGAAAGGCTAGTTCCAGGTTGCGGAGGCCCACTCGCCGCAGCCGCCCCAGCCCCCGAAACGCAATCGAACCAATTGCGGCTCCAATCGCGCGTGCCAATCCCCTTGGGAGCAGCCGCAGGCCATGAACAAAGACCCGGACCACGGCAAATTCCAGAGTTTCCCGGACGGTGGCCTTGTCCTGTGGCAACGTACTTTGTGCAACTTCGCTCAAGCCTCTAGTCTACCGATTCCGCCCTTATGCGCCCGAAAAACAGGAAGGGCGGCCGAAGTGGCCGCCCTTCCGTCAGGTCAGTCGCCCGGATTACTGATTCTTCGCGACCACAAAGTACTTCGCGACGGTACGCACGAACGGGCGAGCCTCCGTCGGCGTGACTTCCTGGCCGTCAAGGATCGTCTTGAAGGGGATAGCCGTTCCGTACAGCGTCTGGGTGTTGCTTTGGTTCTGCGAGAGCACCGTGCCGTCGAGGTCGATACCGGCGAACAGTCCCTTGGCGCGGGAGTAGCTCAGAAACTCCGCACTCAACTTCCAGTCCGTGCCTGCCTGCGCGTTACGCCCGACTGGACCTGCCGCGGCGGACGCATCGGCACCAAGTTTGACCTTATTCTTCAGCATGGCCTGGAGGCCGTTCTGGTTCATCGCGATCAGCACGAGGTCCGTTGCCTGCCCACCTATCTGAAATCCAAAGCTGCCGCCCGCCAGCTGGACACATACTGGCGCGCTCCACTTGCCGCTGGACGTCCGGCAGGTGGCCACTCCCTGGCCGTACTGTGCCCCGACCACGAATGCGCCCTTCTTGAAGCTGGGAATCACCACGACGCAGGACGCGCCGGCAAGAATACCGCCTGGGATCGACTTGTCCGGCGTAGCCATAACCTCTTCAATCACATTTCCCGCAGCGGTCATCCGCTCGGCAATCTTTTCCTTATCGTCCTGTGCTGCATATCCACACACCGAGGAAGCCGCCATGGCCAGACCACATAAAACCACTGATATTTTTCTAATCATTGTTCGTTATACCCTTTCGCTTCCACTACTTGAATTGGGGAGGCACATACTCAAAAACGCCTATTTACAACACTATATGTGATGGATAAGCGTTGAGTGAGGTTGTTCTCCGGGGGGTATCAACTTCGATCCGGTCAAAAAAAAATGGGGGTTGTAGAGATAGTGCCGGGGTGAACCCGACGCTCTCTCTACAACCCCTCTCCCAGGTCTGTGTTGCTTGGTTCCAAGATGCCCTTAATCAACTTCGCCCACAACGGTACGAAGGTAGGTAGACCTTTGAGCAACTTGTGTTAACCAGACCGTTAACAGACTTTCCCCTCAGGTTTTCTGCTGGCAAACCATCAATTTGATATCAGTTCCCGGTTGACTGCCTGAACCGAAAGGGCGATGCGATTCTTTACCCCGACCTTCCGCATCAACGCCCCCACGTGCTTCTTCACAGTCGCCAGATCGATGCCGAGCTCTTCGGCGATTGCCCGGTTTGGGTGCCCTTCGACGAGCAACTTCAACACCTGCGCTTCGCGCTTGGTAAACTTCGCCTCATTGATGCTCCCCGGACTCATGTCTTGCGTCGAGGACAGCTCCAGCAGATTGGCCAGCACCTTTCGCGGCGCCCAGGCCGAGCCGTCCTGAACGATCTCAATCGCAAGCCGCACCTCGCTGCCCTTCGCCGTATGGGCAAGGTAGCCCTTGGCGCCCGCGCCAATGATGCGCTGGATATAGTCGTGATCCTCCTCGAGCCCAAGGACAATCAGCCGCAGATGCGGCCGGGCGCGCCGAAACGCCGCCAGCAGCTCAAAGATGTGATCGGTGCATGCGGAATCGATGAGGATCATCGACAGGCCCGAGGCGTCGAGTGCGCCCGGAACCGACAGAGGCACGATCTCCACCGGGGAACCTTTGACCCCGTCTTCGCCAAAGATCGTCTGCAACCCAAGGATCCGCAGCGGGTCGGTCGCGACCAGCCCCAGTTTCAGCGGTCCCTGCGACTTCTGGTCTTTCATCGCCTTCGCAGCCTCTTTACTCAGCATGATGCATTAGTAGGCCGTCTTTTGCGATTCAGGGAACCGCCACCCTCGCCCGTACTAGAGCTTAGGTAAAACGATGCCCTGCTGGTTCTGGTACTTGCCTTTGCGGTCCGCATAGCTGACCTCGCACATCTCGTCGGACTGGAAGAAAAGGATCTGGCACAGCCCTTCGTTCGCATAGATGCGTGCGGGGAGCGGCGTGGTGTTCGAGATCTCCAGCGTCACAAAGCCCTCCCACTCCGGCTCGAACGGCGTCACGTTCACGATGATGCCGCACCGCGCGTATGTCGACTTGCCGACACAAATCGTCAGCACGTCCCTCGGAATCTTGAAGTATTCAATTGACCGGGCGAGGGCAAAGGAATTTGGGGGCACAATTACGCTCGGTGCCTGCACCGTCACGAACGACCTCTCATCAAATGCCTTCGGGTCGATGATGGCGCTGTTGACGTTCGTGAAGATCTTGAACTCATCCGAGACCCGCAGGTCGTACCCGTAGGAGGAAAGCCCATAAGAGATAACGCCCTCTCGGACCTGTTTTTCGCTGAACGGGGAAATCATGCCGTGATCGATCGCCTGGCGGCGGATCCAACGGTCGCTTTTAATAGCCACTCTGGTCTCTTTTCTCTTCGAATTGCATTTCCGGTCTCTAAATCGGGCGGAAGGGTGTAGATTTAAGGGCGACCGGAAACCCAGTACCCTTGCCTCATTAGATTCTTCATCTTACGGTAGTGTTCTTTCGTTGACAATCTCGCCCTGACTTTCTAACATCACGTTACTAAAACCCGGTCAGTACCACTATTCAAAAATTACAGCCCAAGGACGGCGGCCCAGATGATTAAGCAGGATCTTATACAAAGGGTTGTTGAGCGTACCGGACTGCCACGAACTAAAGCAGAGTCAGCGGTAGACGCGATTTTCGACAGCATGAAGCAGACCCTCATCGCCGGCGACCGCATCGAGTTGCGCGGCTTCGGCGTCTTCACCGTCAAGCCACGTAAAACAGGCATTGGGCGCAATCCCAGAACGGGCGCTGAAGTCACTATTGCTCCAGGCAAAGCAGTTCGCTTCAAGCCTGGCAAAGAACTTCATCTCCTGGATTAGTCCAGATCTGGTTCTGGGCAAGTCCGCTCTACGCGCGCCTCGCCGTCTTACATCAAATGCACTGCGTCCACGTCCACCACGAGGTTACGTCGGGCAATGCTCTGCGTTTCCGCGTAGGCGAGCATCGCGCGCAACGTCTCGCCAAGTGCCTGACGGCGTTCTGCCTTCAGCACAAAGTGATAACGATAGATCCGCTTGAGCCTCACGATGGGAGCGGCTGCCGGCCCCAGCACACGCACCTTGTCCAGCTGCGCCCGCTGAAACCACCGTCCGAGGGTTCCCGCCCACGCGGTGGCCTCCTCCAGCTTCTCGCTCTGAATGATCACGTTCGCCAACACGGTAAACGGAGGATAGTGCATCCATCGCCGGTACTGCATCTCCTTCGCAACAAAGCCCGGATAGTCATGCTGTGCGGCAAACTGGATCGCATAGTGGTCCGGATGATACGTCTGCACTAGCACTTTGCCTGGCAGAACTCCTCTGCCCGCGCGCCCCGAAACCTGGGTCAGCAACTGGAATACACGCTCCGCCGCGCGGAAGTCCGGCAGCCCCAGTTGAAAGTCCGCGCCCACGACACCCACAAGCGTCACGCCATGAATGTCATGGCCCTTCGCAATCATCTGTGTACCCACCAGCAGATTGATCTCGCCGCCATGGAGGCGCGCCAACAGCTTCTCCATGTCGCTGCGTCCGCGCACGGTGTCGCGGTCCATCCGTCCAATCCGCGCCGCTGGAAACAACTCCTGTAGCCGCTCCTCGCCCTGTTGCGATCCTGCTCCTAAAAAATAAAGATGCTCGCTCTCGCACTTCGGACAGACCTTCGGCACCGCACGGCGAAAGCCGCAGTAGTGACACTCGAGTCTTTGGCCCGGCTGCGCGACGTCGTCGTTCTCGCTCACCCTCTTGTGAAAGGTCATCGAGATCGCGCAGTTCTCGCACTCGATTTTTTCTCCGCAGCTCCGGCACATGACCACCGACGAATACCCGCGGCGATTCAGCAGCAGAATCACCTGCTCTCCGCGATCGAGCGTGAAATGCGTCTCCTCAATCAGCTTCCGCGAAAAGATCTGCTCCTGCCCCGTCTCGCGAAACTCCTGTCGCATGTCCACCAGCTCCACCGCTGGCAGAGGCCGCTCCATCACACGCTCGCGCAACTCCACCCGCGTGTAGCGGCCCTTCTCCGCGTTCGCCCAGCTCTCCAGCGATGGTGTGGCGGACCCGAGCACCACAACCGCCTCATTCAGCTTGGCTCGCATCACGGCGACGTCGCGTCCGTGATATCGCGGCGTCTCCTCCTGCTTGTAGCTTGAGTCGTGCTCTTCATCGACGATGATCAATCCAAGGTCCACCATCGGCGCGAAGACTGCGGACCGCGTTCCTACCACTATCCTCGCTTCGCCGCGTCGAATCCTGTGCCACTGCTCCGCTCGCTCGTCGGGGGTCAGTTGTGAATGCAGCAGCGCCACCTCGCCCGCAAAGGCTGCGACCATCTGGCCCGCCATCGCGGGCGTCAACCCAATCTCCGGCACCAGCAGAAGCGCTGACTTCCCCGCATCAAGAGCGCGCTGCATCGCGGCAAAGTAAACCGTAGTCTTCCCCGATCCCGTAATCCCATAGAGCAGGTGCGGTCGGAATCCGCCTTTGTCCATCGCCGCCGCAATCGTCCCCAGCGCCTCCATCTGGGCCTCATTCAAATCGTGTTCATGCGCATGCTTCTTCCCCTGCGCTGCGACCCCACCCAGATGAAACTCTTCTGCGACCTCTTCGATCGCCACCAGCCCACGCTTCGCCAGCGTGCCGAGCGTCGACAGCGGCACGCCTAACCGCGTCAACGTTATCCGCAGATCACGCACGCGCATGCGTCCGTCCACCGCCGCCAGCTCCGCCAGAATCGCCGTCTGGTTTTCGTTGAGCTT
>CAVRHK010000051.1:0-18617 GCA_963720955.1 uncultured Acidobacteriaceae bacterium
AGCAGATCGTTTTCGTCGGAGAAATTCGTGACGTAGAGCGATGGGCGGCCGGTGTGGTTGTAGTCGCCGATCGCGATGCCCATCGACGCCTGCTCGGAGCCGTCGTCGCTGACGGCAGTGCCTGATTCGAGACCGATATCCGTGAACTTACCGTTGCCGACGTTGTTATAGAGAAACTTCGGCGTCGAGTCGTTGGCGACGTAGATGTCCGGCCGCCCGGTGTTGTTGAAGTCGGCCCAGATCACGCCGAGCCCGTAGTATCCATTTGGATCGTTTACGCCGGCTGCTTTGGATACCTCGGTGAACGTGCCGTCGCCGTTGTTGTGGAAGAGCGAGTCTCCGGCGCCCCGCAGTCCGCGTGGGCCGCACTGCACGTCGATGCCGCGATATTTGCAGAAGGGAGCGCTTCCAAAGCCGGGCAGATCGTCGAGATGAAAATCGACGTAGTTGGTGACCATGAGGTCGACAAATCCATCGCCGTCGTAGTCGCCGAATGCGGCACCGGTCGACCAGCGCCCATCGGCGACGCCGGCCTTTGCCGTTACGTCGGTGAAGGTGCCGTCGCCGTTGTTGCGATAGAGGACGTTGCCACCGAGGCAGGTGACGTAGAGATCGGGCCAGCCGTCGTTGTTGTAATCTCCTACGGCGCCGCCCATGGCGAAGCAGGGCGTGGCGAGGCCGGATTTGGCGGTTACGTCGGTGAACGTACCGTCGTGATTGTTGTGGTAGAGCGCGCCGAGGCTCTTTGTGCCTTTGACTGCCATCTCGACCGTCGGAGCATTGGTGAAATAGATGTCGGGCCAGCCATCGCGGTCGTAGTCGAGCAGGATGACTCCGCCGCTCATGGACTCGACGATGTATTTCTTCGCCGGGTCGGAGGTGTGTTTGAAGGTGATGCCAGTCGTGGAAGTGATGTCTTCGAGTTGCGGAACGGGTCGTCCGCTACACTTTGACGACTTGGCGCCAGGAGGTGGCGGCGGAGCGACAGGATGGCCGCTCTGCGCTTCCGCGAAAGTGAAGATGCAAAATGCTACTGCAATGGATCGGAGAACGTTGGAGTGAACGTGGCGATGACGCAATCGAGTCCTGTCCGGCACTACGGGTTGGATTTTACTGCTTCCGCGGCGCGGTCTCGCGACGCTGCTTTGATTTGTTTGTAGATTTCCAGTTCGCGATCGGCATCGGCGATGCGGTTCTCTTTTCGGTACGCGGCCTGAAGCTGATAGTGAAGATAGTCGGTCTGAGGTTGAAGACGAGCGGCAGCTTCAAGGTATCCCACTGCGTCCGATGCCTGTCCCCTATCCAGCAGTATCTTTCCCAGCTGATATTGGGCATTGAAGTAGTTCGGATGCGCTGCGACTACCTGCCGAAAAAGTGTGGCAGCCTCATCGGTCTTTGACTGCTGCATATAGACGAAGCCTAGGTGATACTGCGCGTCGGGATCGCCCGGCGACAGATTCAGTTCTGCCTGGAACTCTTTGGCAGCCTCTGGCCAGTGTTCCCAGCGAATGTAGGCGAGTCCAGAATAGAAGTGCGCCTTCGCTAAGGACGAATTCGACGCAAGCGATCGTTGCAGCGTCGATATCGCGCGTGCGTAGTCGCCGATCTCCGTCCAAAGCTGGCCGATAAGCAGAAGCGTATCGTCGGGACGCGGTTCGGATTCAAACGCGACCAACACCTCGGATGCGTTCTTCATGTCGCCGGTATGTGCCAATGAGGCTGCCCACGCATAACCGGTCTGGCTATCATGCATCCCGCGGTCTCCGAGGGGTGCAAACGTTCGAGCGGCCTGGGCATACTGGTTCGTCGCGAAGTACGACATGCCCAACTGGGCGCGTAGAGCGGCCTTTCCGGGCTGCTGTTCCAATGCTTTCGAGAGTCCACGAATCGCCTCAGGATAATCTTCCGCGCGGAAGGCGCATTGGCCGAGATTCTTTTCGAGACCGGGAAGAGTGCTGTCCCATCGTTCTGCCTGCTGATAGTAGCCCAAAGCGCGTGGGTACTCCTTTCGGATTGCCTCCGAAGTGCCGAGGTCATTGAAGGCCAGTCCCAATATTGCCCGAAGCTCGTTTTCCTCTGCTTCCACCGCGGTGCGCTGCTCGGGCGTCAGGTTGTTCGCGGCAGGATCGACTCTGGCTACGAGATCGGTGCTTGTCTGCGGAAGAGGCGCCGATTGGTTTTCCTGTTGGCGGCTAAGGGGAACGACTCCCGCGATGGATCCCGACCCGGCGATCGAAGCGACTTGCTGTTGGCTCTGCTCCATCGTCTTGTTCTGGAGATTGCGCGCCTTCGTGAGGTAGATTTCGCTTTCATCCTTCCGCCCACTGGTTGCGAGGATTCGGCCGAGATCCACATAGGCCCGCCGGATTTGGTAGTTGGAGCGCGCCTCGTCGTCACCAGTGAGCGCAACCGCCTTCCGAAGCATCTCTTCGGCGCGCTTCATATCGTCTTGAGAATAGGCATTCAGGCCGAGGTAGAGAAAGGGCTCAGGCGCGGTCGGGTTGATCTCTGCAGCCGCCTTGAGATATGCGTTCGACTCGTCGTAGCGACGCTGCCCTGAGATGAGAAACCCGAGCATGTAGTTGGCGAGGTAGTCGTGCGGGTATATCTCCACTTCCTTCCTCAACTCGGCTTCTGCCTCGGGAGTTGGCTTCCAATCTTTGAGATAAAGTTGGGCGAGACCCAGAAAGTAGTGAGCGTGAGGAGTGCGAGGGTCGATTGCCACGGCGCGCTGGAACTCCCGGATGGCGGAAGGCATGTCGTCCGCATCGCGGTAAGCGCGTCCGAAAAGAACATGCAGCGACCCACTGTCTCCCGCTGTCTGCTTCATCTGCTCGAACACCGCCGCCGCTCGAACCTTGTCCTCCGGCTTCTTTGTCTGCAGCAGGCACATCGCCAGTGGGTACAGGTTCTCGACACTCGGCTGTGCCTGTGCGATTCGAGTGAATGGTTCGACAGCCTGTGCGTAGTCCCCGTTCTGAGTGAGGGCGCTTGCGAGAACTCGAACCGCGCGCAGGTCGTTCGGATCGGAGGCGAGGACTTGCTTTGCCTGCTTGATGGCGTCCGCGTATTTGCCTGCTTGTATCTCGGCGGTGGCCAGATCGAGGTGCGTGCTGGGGACATCTTCGAAATGCAGGGAACTGCCGTAGAGTTCGACGGCCTGGGGATACGCCTGTTGGGCCATTCGCAATCGGGCCAGTTCGCTGAGAGCTACTGCGATCAGGCGTTCGTTGGCTAGCTGGGCTGCAGCCGGATCTCCTGAGTCCCGAGCAGCACGGGCAGCGGCCAGACGTCTGTCGAGTTCAGTTGGCGCGGGGGCCGTCTTTTGAGTGGACGGGGAATGGCGCGCCTGGGTCTGAGCAAGAGCAGCGCAAGGAACAAGCACGCTCAACACGGCAATCGCAGAGCAGGAGGCGGGGGCGGGAACGGTGAGAGCGCAGTCTCAAAAGGCTAACCGGTTTTGGCGAGTTGCGCTTCATTACGGGGAGTCCTGGCCGATTCTACTGCATAATGAAACGGCGGAGCCTGAACAAAGGCTCCGCCGCGGTGGTAGTGGGTGAGATTTGAGGCTCTAGAACGTTAGCTTGAGGCTATATTGCAGTTCCCGGTTGCCGCGTCCAGCCTGCAAGGCAGTTACGGCTCCGAAGCCAGATACTCCACTCTGGGCGGTGACAAGCCTGCTCGGATTTGTCGGACCGCATGCGGCAGAGCCGCAGGTTAGTGTTGCGGGAGCGTATCCCGTGCCTTCTAAGCCGCTGCTGTTGAAGTTGGGATGGTTGAAGAGATCGAAGAAGTCCATCGCGAACTTGAGCCGAAAGCGCTCCTTGATCTGCCAGTTCTTAGCCAATTGTGCATCCAGGTTTGTTGTTGGGGCGCCGAAGCAGGATCCATGCCTTTCCATGTTTGCAGGGACAGTGCCGAGGGTGTATCCGACAAGAGTGAAGTAATTCGCGTTTAAGATTTGCGCGCCCTTCTGACCCGAATTACAAGTAGTGCTGGCGACCGTCAACGGCCGATTATTGCCGATATAGCCGGTGCCGATCAGACCGGACACATTACCGCCGTTATAGGTACCGTTGGCGTAGGCGGTAAGCGAACTGCCGTGGGCAGCGGTGAAGATGCTGTTGACCTGCCACCCGCCGATCGTGTTCTGCACAAGGGCATTTTTATTGGCAAGCTTAGGCAGGTAGTAGACCTCGTTCATCACGAAGATATTAGGACGATTGATGTTGGTGCTGCCTTTGTCGAGTCCCGGCTGGCCCTGAACGGTGGTTGCCTGTTGGTTGAAACTGCCGGAGGAGTTGTCCAATTCCACATTTCCGATCGAGTGGGACCAGGTATAGGCAGCCTGGAAGGTGGAATTGCCGATCTGAGAGCGGAAGAGTGTTTGTAGCGACTGATAGGAAGCGTGGCCGCCGCGGTCGAAACCTCCAATTGTCCCAAAGTTGAATGCGGGACGGAGAGCATTCTGAGCGGAGCCGTTCGCAAATACCGACTGTGCCCAGTTCGCCTGTGGAATTGGATTCAGGTCGTACATGGAGGTCAAATGCAAACCGGTATTGCCAACATATCCAATCTCGAGGGTTGTGTTTCTGGCCAGCTCCTGCTCAACGGTTATGTTCCACTGCCAGGCGTTTGGCACGACTCCTCTGGGGTTCTTCCCATAGTTCGGGGAGACTGACGGGTTGGCCAAGGATGCTGGTGTATCCAACGAACGGTTCGTATTGACGCCGATGACGAATGGCGCCGTTTTCGCCATACCTTCATCGATGCCAACTGCCTCGCGTTGAAAGAACTGGCCGCCGCCCACGCGAAACGCCGTCTTCCCGTTGCCGAATACATCCCAGGCGATTCCGACGCGAGGAGCGATGGTGTGGTTGTTGTTATTGATCAGAGCCCGGTTCGCTCCAGGCGTGCCGTTTGACAGTGGCAGATTTACGCCAAGACCGGAAAGGAATTTGGCGGCATCCGCGCAAGGGGTTGTTCCGGGGACAATAATCGTGCCGTTGCACGCATCGGACGGATTGGTCTTGGCTTGCGCGGCACTCCAGGAAGAAGCACTCCAGTTCGCCCATTGATTGTCGTCTCCATATGGTTCGCGATAGAACGACCACCGGAAGCCGAAGTTGAGGGTGATGTTTCTGGAGATCTTCCACTGGTCTGCCAGGTACCACTCGATGTCATGCCACTTGACGTATGCCGTCGCGTCAATGCTGTTTTCGTTGACATTGAACGTCTGCGGCGTGGCGCCCGTTCCAGGTAGAAGCACATTGGCAAGCAGGTTATCGGTATTGCCGCAGGCGGGGTGGCCCGGGCCGGTAATGGGGTTGTTCGCCGCGTCGGTGTCGCAGTGCACGGTGGTCGGAAGGGTCGGCCGGTCGGCTCCGTTTCCACCATTCTCGACCTTGATGTTTGAGCTGAAGAATGCACCCGCCTTTAGCAGGTGATTGCCGTGTACCTTCGTCAGGTTGTCCTGCACGGTGTACAGGTCTTCGTGGTTCTTGTAGGGGGCAATGTTCCAGAAGGAGGCCGCTCCTTGGGAGGAACCATAAGGATTCAGACCGCCCCATCCGCCGAAGAACTCACCCGGGGTCTTGATAGACGATGGGAAGGAGGCCGGATAAGCCGTCTCTAGTCCACCGACGATGCTCGCCCTTGTGCCCCCGAGGGTCGTGATGATCGCGTTGTGGCCGTACCCGAACTCCACATCGTTCACCATGGTTGGCGAGATCGTGGAACTCAACTTTGCCATCACGCTCTTGGAAGGCTGGCTCCAGCTTGATTGCACGGTGGGATAGTTGGATTCACCCCAGAACGAAGAGCCGTTATTTGGGGTTGGGTTGTCCCACGACTCCTGGGTCCAGCGAAACGTGACGAGGTTTTTCTTCGTGAGGTTGTAGTCCGCACGGACGTTCCACTCACTCCAGTCCAGGGGGTTATTGATAGGGGAGGCCCAGTTGTGGCCGTTGCTATCTAAGGTCTTTCCGTTGCCACCGGTTGTGGGATCCGGATAAAACTGCCCAATCAGCAGACCTGCTTTGTCTGGATTGGCGACCTTCTGCGGGTTCCCAGCCGCCTGAAATTGCACCGGAATCGGCCCATGATTTGTCTTACTGCCGTCTGCGTTGACAGTAGTGGTGCCCGGAATCGCGGCCCCGCATTGATCGAGGCCATTCGCGCCTGCCCCGTATCCGCTGAAGTCGCCCGCCGACTCCGCGATGGTCGGCACGCAGGTTGCGAAGGAACTGCCGCGAATTTCCTTGTTCCACTCCTGGTTCCACCATAGGAACAGCTTGTCTTTGATGATTGGCCCGCTGGCGTGATATCCATAGTCGTTGCGGCGCAGCTTGGCCTTACCTGTGTTGTTCTGGTTGGAGAAGTAGTCATTTGCGTCGAGTGCGTTATTACGACCCGCATAGAACACGCCGCCGTGAATCTGATTCGTGCCGGACCTCGTCGTAATGCTGATGATGGCGCCGGATGCCTGGCCATACTCCGCGCCGTAGGAGTTCCTGATCATCTTGAATTCGGCGATGGTGTCGACTGCGGGATAGACCAGGATCGTGCGGTTGGATCCGACGTCATTGTTGTTGACGCCGTCGACCAGGAACAGATTGTTGGTGTAAGGATTGCCGTTCACCGAGAAGTTGACGCCACCGGAGAGTCCTTTGCCGGTGCCATCGTAGGATGCGGCGGCCGAAACTCCCGGGGAAAGCTGTGTCAGTCCGACAAAGTTTTCTCCGTTGAGGGGCAGTTCGCGGACCTGGGTGCCATCGATGACTTCGCCAACCTCTGCAGAGACGGTCTGGACCTGTACGTCATTCGCCTGAACCGTCACTTTTTCGGTCATCGCACCGACTTGCAGGACGGCATTGACTTCGGTTGTTGTCGAGACGTGTACGTCAACACCCGTGGTGACGAATTCTTTGAAGTTGCCGGACGTGACCTGCACCTCGTAGGTGCCAACCGCTAATTGGGGGACCGAATATGACCCATGACCGCTGGAGGTTGCAGTGTAGGTGCTGTTCGTGCCGGTGTTTCGGACGGTTATCTTGGCGCCAGGGACCGCCGCCCCAGTCGCATCCGTCACATTACCGACGATAGCGCCGTAGTAGGTTTGCGCACGCATGCCGAGCGGAAATGCCAGCAACATGACGAGTACGGTGAACAGTGCGCAATTTGTGAAACGTGGTTGAATAGCGGCACGGCATCCTGAAATTTGATTGCTCATCTCACACCTCCAAAAGTCGTTCAGTCGATTCAGAATGCAACTGTAGAAGCGCCTCAACCTGCTGATGCGACTATCTGCAGGAGGTGCCTCAACCTATCGATGGAGCACTTGCTCCACCTTCAGGACCATTGACCAGTTGCTTTTCGAGTCGCCGAGCATTGTTAGCTGCCGAAGGAGGGCTTGTCAACACAATAATGTTATTCTTGGGCATGTTTGGGTGATCCACGCTCCAGAATGAAGGCCGCGTCCCACTTTTGCGAAACCAATAGTGGCGATCAAACGTAGATCTATTGCGTTGAACCCGGTGGTAGGACCCTCCAAATCCGGCCTTCGCTCGGAGCGCAAGTGATAGATGGATCCGGTTTCCCGAGCGCGAAGCGGTATCCAAAAGGTAATCACTGAAACTTGGGATCGCCGATGAAGTTTGGAAAAGTCTTGAGCGCCTGTATCCTGTCACTAAGCGCGTCGTTGCAATCGAAACATAATTTCCCAACTGGACTACTTCCCATGTCTTTGAAGCGGACTACTGATCGCAACGAGCCCAAAGTGACCCTCCAGACACTGGCCAGGCATCTGAGCCTGGCCGTGGGCACGATCTCTGCAGCATTAAACGATTCGCCTGCAGCACGCGCGATTCCCGAACATACCAAGCGGCGGATTCTCGACGCAGCGCGTGAACTCAACTATCAACCCAACTATTTCGCCCGTTCGCTCCGATTGCAGCGTACTTATACCATCGGCGTAATCGCCGAACAGATCGGCGATCCCTATGGTGCCATGATCATCAGTGGCGTCGAGGAACACCTAAGGGACAGTGAGTACTTTTTTCTGACGGTGATACACCGGCATGACCGTCGGATTCTGCAAAATTACTCGCGAATGCTGGTGACGCGCGGGGTAGAGGGATTTATCACCGTCGATACCTCGATCACAGAAGAACCCTCGCGGCCCACGGTGGCAGTCGCAGGACATGCCCCCGTTTCAGGGGTCACAAATCTTATTCTTGACCAAACACTCGCAGCGCGTCTGGTGTTGACCCACCTGCTTGAACTCGGTCATCGTGATATTGCCTTTATGAAGGGCCAGACCGACAGTTCAGACTCGGCAACCCGTTGGGCGGCGATTTGCGCGGCCAGCAAAACGTTAGGCGTGCGGATTCGACCTGAGTTGGTGGTGCAGATCGAAAACGATTTGACCACACCGCAGATCGGTTATCCGTATGGGAAGGAACTCCTTGCGCGGAAGCAACCCTTTACTGCGCTATTCGCTTATAACGACCTTTCCGCCATCGGCGCTATCTGGGCGTTCCAGGAAGCCGGATTATCTGTGCCTCAGGATATCTCGGTCGTTGGTTTCGACGATGTGCCACTGGCGGTCTTTTCCAACCCCCAGTTGACGACAATCCGGCAACCGCTGCAACAAATGGGGCAAATCGCCGCGAAGACACTCATCGACCAGATTGAAGGGAAGGCAAAATTTCAGCCGGAAATTGTCATTGAACCGGAACTCATTGTCCGGGCATCCACCGGTCCAGCGCCGAAACCGTTGTCGCGAGCGACTACAACGTGCCGTTGTACCTGCCGTCTTATATGATGGCAAGTCAACGACTCGGAGACCTGCAAATTCGAGAGGTCGACCAACCGGTTAGGGATGATGCCTTTGTCAGGCCTACTCGCGCGATCTCTCTTGAAAGTAATGAGGGACGAAGTGACCCGGAAGTTTTTGCGGCCTTGTGGCTTTCTTGGTTTTCTTCTTGCGGTGAGCCTCCACGCCCCGTCTGCACTATGCCAACTTTCGACCGAGGACCATCTCGCCGAGCCAGGCTTCTGGCCCACGCAAGATAACCCTTCGCGAGACAACTTTACGGGACCCGATGCTTGCGCGCGGTGTCACCGCTCCAAGGCCGCCTCGCAGAAGGAAACCCCAATGGCACGCGCGGCCATGTCCGCTTCCCTTTCCGACATTCTGCATGCACATCCACTGATGACCTTTGGTCCAGGCAAGTACAAGTATCAGATTGAGGGCAAGACGAGCCAGAGTCGCTACTCGGTAAGTGACGGGAATCAGAGCTTGTCGTTTCCACTGCTCTGGGCATTCGGGACCGGACGCGTGGGTCAGTCCTACTTGTTCAAGAAACAGAACGCAGATTTTTTCGAGGCCAGGGTCACCTACTTCGAGACCCTCGGAACAATAGACTTCACGCCATCGCGAGCGCTGCTGTCCCCCTCCAGTATCGAAGAGGCGATGTACCGTCCCGTTCCCCAGGCGGAAGTGATGCGGTGTTTCGGTTGCCACACAACTGGCTCCAGCATCGGCGGACATTTCGACGAGACCCATCTGGTTCCTGGAGTTACCTGTGAAGCCTGTCACGGACCAGGCGCAGCCCATGTCAAGTCCGTGACAGCCGGGACCGCAGCTTCACCGGCAGAAGCGAAGTCAGCCATCTTCAACTCCGCTTATCTTGCTCCTGCGGATGCGGTCGAGTTCTGCGGCGCGTGTCACGGCACCTGGTGGGATGTAAAACTCGCCGGAGTCAAAGGCGTCTCGACCGCGAGATCGGCGCCGTACCGCCTGGTCACGAGCAAATGCTGGGGAAAAGGAGATGCACGGCTTACGTGTACTGCCTGCCATGATCCGCACGAGCAACTGCAGACGGACGCCGCGGCCTATGACAAGGCTTGCCTGAAATGCCACGCAAACTCATCGGGACCGAGCAAATCCGCCAGCCATGAGGGCCCAGCCTGTCCAGTCGCAACCAGCCGATGCACAACCTGTCACATGGTGAAGGTCTATGTTCCGGAGATGCACAGCAACTTCACCGACCACCGCATCCGCATCGCGAAAGCAGGAGAGGCTTTTCCTGATTGACGCCTCCCGGTGCAACAGTCATTACTTCCACTTCCCTGCGCCCTCAGTGATTGTGATGTAGCGATCGAGTGGGAGGTCTGTGAAGCGTTCGACGCCGCCACTAGGTTGCGGCCACTTCACCTCAAGCCAGTCGATCTTCGGGTGTTGCCCAAGACCCAGAACGATCCTTGGATCGTGTGAGGAAAGAAAGCTGCCTCCGCCCACCTTCATCCTTGTGCGCCTTAAATCTCCCGCCTGATAGGTTACGCGAGCGCCCACTGCATCAGGATTGCATTTGCGACCGACAAGATGCACGCCAAGCCAGTGATTGTCCTTGCCAGCGTAGTTGCGCAACAGCAGGGGCGCTCCATCGTTATTGCTGATGAGCACGTCGACCTTCCCGTCGTTATTGAAGTCGCCCAGTGCAAGCCCACGAGCGGGAAAGTTCCGAGCGAATACCGGTCCGCTCTCGGCGCTTACATTGCGGAACGTTTTACCTCCGTTATGAAAGAGCAGCAGAGGCTCCTTCCACTTGACCAGCGACGATGTCTGATCGATTAGATCGTCTGGAAAACCGTTCGCCAGGATGAGGTCGAGATTGCCGTCGTTATCATAGTCAAAAAACTTGAGCCCCCACCCGCTCATCCAGCGGGTCGCCATGCCGATACCCATCGGCATCGCCACATCGTCGAACGTGCCATCCCCGTTATTGCGATAGAGGGAGAAGATCTCCTGATCGATGTTGGCGACGAAAAGGTCCATTTGTCCATCATTGTTGAAGTCGGCGGAATCGACACCCATTCCCGAACGGGCGCGGCCTTCTGCGCTATAGGCGACGCCGGCAACCAGTCCGACTTCGTCAAACTTGCCGCCTCGATTCATAAAGAGGAAGTTCGACACAGTGTCATTGGCCACGAATAGGTCCATTTTGCCATCGTTGTTCACGTCCGTCGCCACGACTCCCCAGGCTTTACCCAGATGACTGGCGATTCCCGTCTCGTTGCTCACATCGGTGAAGGTACCGTCGCCGTTATTGTGAAAGAGCCAGCTTGGACGCGGTCTGAAGATCCGTGGAATGCAGTAGTGGCGTACACCGGCGCCATCGGTGCCACAGCCGAGCGAGGCGTCGAACTCAGCGAACTGGCAGACGAAAAGGTCAAGCTTTCCGTCATTGTCGTAGTCGAACCAGACGGCACTCGAACTCCAGCCCGCCGCGGCCACTCCAGCCTTTTCCGTGACATCGGTGAAGGTGCCGTCACCATTGTTGCGGTAGAGAATGTTGCGACCAAATTGAGTAACGTAAAGATCAGGAAAACCGTCGCCGTTGTAGTCGCCGACAGCAACTCCCATTCCATACCCCCCACCGGACACTCCCGCCCGCTCCGTAACGTCGGTAAACGTCCCGTCGCGGTTGTTGCGGTAAAGGGCATTCCGCAATGGCTTGAGTGGATTGTAGAAGTCCGATCTCCCACTGTTGACCAGGTAGATGTCCATCCAGCCATCATTGTCAAAATCGAGAAAGGCACAGCCGGCCCCGCTGGTCTCCGGTAGATGTTTGTCCGCGGACTTGCCGGCGGTATGGACCCAGGTGATTCCACTCGATGAGGCCGGGACCTCTTCGAAGGTGTAGTGCGACTGCGAAGCCGCGGGACTACTGAACGAAGCAGCATTCAGCTGTGAGGCGGCGGCGAACACGGTAAGGTTGCGAAGGAGCCTGCGACGTGTGAGCTGTTCGAGAGATCTGACATTCGGTTGTCGCATTTCGAAGATGAAGGGTAGCTCCAAGAGCTAAACTTACAACGGAATGAAATCGCTGTCCATGCGCGCTCTTCGATCGATTGCCGTGAGCGCGGTGCTTTGCCAGTTGCCACTCCCCGCGCACGCGGCTGGGAGAATCCTGTCGGCTCCGCAGACAACTACCGGCCGACCAGCAGAGCAAATAGATATCGATGCCCTGCAAAAATTGGCGCAACGGGAGGGCGAATCCGGACAAACTTCCGAAGCGATTCGCGACTACCAGCGTGTGCTCGAGTCACGGCCGGAATGGAAAGAGGGATGGTGGAACCTCGGAGTGCTCCAATATGGCGCCAACCAGTTTGCCGACGCCATATCCACGCTTCGACATGTGGTCGGGTTTGCTCCCGATCTCGGCGTTGCCTGGAGTCTGCTCGGACTGTCCGAGTTCGAGACCAGAAATTTTGCCGATGCTCTGGTCCATCTCGAGAAGGCCCAGTCCCTTGGAATCAAAGATGACGCCGAGGTTGAGCGCGTCTCGATCTATCATCTGGGATTGCTGCTCGTCCAGACGGGGAAGTTTGATCGTGCATCCGATCTGCTGTTGAAGACCTTTGGGGGGAGCCAGATGTCGGAACAGGTGAAGATCGGGCTTGGATTGGCAACACTGCGGATTGCGTTGCTGCCAGAAGAAATCGATCCGTCGAAGGAGGCGCTCGTGCTGGCCGCGGGAACCGTTGCGTCCGCAGACACGGAAGCACTCGACCGTTTTCCCGCGTTGCTCCAGACTTACCCGGATGTTCCCTATCTGCACTATGCCTACGGACTGTCGCTGGCCAAAGCGGGACGCGACAAGGAGGCTATCGGCCTCATGCGTGAGGAGACCTCGGTTTCGCCCGAGAGCCCGCTGCCGTGGATCGAGATCAGCCGTCTGCAGCTTCGACTGGGTTCTGCGAAAGAGGCACTCGCCGCGGCCCAGAGAGCAGTCATGCTCGCGCCGACAAACAAGGTCGCTCATGAGAGGCTCGCAGCAGCGCTCGGATCCGTCGGAGATACAGGGCGTGCGACGAGCGAACGGAGGGTCGCGGACAATTTGATTGCCGTCCAGGACGCTCCCGAGCAGCGCATTATTCTCCTGTATAGAAATGCAACGGCCGGCCAGGCGCCCGCGACCAATCTGAAGGGAGATCAGGAGCTTTGGAGCAAGGCGATGCAGGAACACGCCGAAGGACACTACTCCGCCTCGGCGGACCACCTGAAGGAGTGGCTGCGGCAGAATCCAGACAATGGCACTGGGTGGGCAGTATTGGGGCTAGACGAATTTGCGTTAGGCGACTTCGACAGTGCGCTCATCCACTTGGATCGCGGCGCGCAGCTCGGCCTGAGTGGCAGTCCTGAGTCGCTGCAGTCGGCCAGATACACTTTCGGAGTTCTGCTGATTCACGCGGGAAAATTCGACCAGGCCTCAGATGTGCTGGCCTCGGCCTTGAAAAGCGGACCACTGGACGAGAAGGTCGAGTATGCGCTCGGTTTGGCGCTCCTCCGCAGGGCGGAGATTCCCGGGCAAGGGAAACAGCAGGAGTCCGGCCTGGTAAGCTCCGCTGGAAAAATCGCCATTCTGCTGGGCAACAGTCAATACGATGCAGCGTTTCCGGAGTTCCGACGACTTATAAAAGAGAACCCTTCCGCACCCTTTCTCCATTACGCTTATGGGACCGCGCTTCTCGCCGTGTCCGAGTTTGATGAGGCTTCCGCTCAAATGAAGGCAGAGATGTCAATTTCGCCTGCAAGCGAACTGCCCTATATTCGACTGGCGTCGATCGCGCTACGTCAGCATAATTTCACTGACGCGATAACGTGGTCGCGACGCGCTCTGCTGCTCGCTGCGAACTCCGCCGAGGCCCATTACCTGCTTGGACGAGCTTCGCTCGAGTCGGGCGACGATGTAACTGCGCTACACGAACTTGAGACTGCCAGCAGGCTCAGTCCAGCCAGCCCGGAGATCCATTTCAATTTGGCCAAGGCTTATGCCCGAGCGAAGATGCCGGAGAAGGCCGAGCGCGAGCGCGCCACCTTTTCGCAATTGAACGAAATAACGGAAAGTCAGCGCGGCCAACATGGCGCCCAAATCTATACGGGGCCACACAATGCCGAGGACGTCACTGCGATGCCGCGGACCCAGGCAACGCCGTCTCCACCGCGTCCCAACTAGCAGGCTTATCCTTTGGTCCGGTCTTTGATCTGCTTGGCGAGCTTCTCGATCTGCTGCGCCTTCTTTACGAAAGTTACGGGAAACACAGCTGCAAGGTTGGTATGTTCAACCTCTTCCTTGAGTTCGGACGCGAGCTTGTAGAGTTGCTGCACCATAGCGGCAATCTGCTCCCCGTTCATCGGGTTCGGCGCAGCCTTATTTGTGTTCGAGACGGGCGGGCCATTCAGTCCACCCGGAAAGTTCTGGTTAGTCGGGGCATTCGGAGATGGCATCGGCTGCGGGGCTTGCGGGGCAGCAAGCATCCACGGCCCTGTTGCCACAGCACCTGCCGTCCCAACAACGCTTTTCAGTAAGCTGCGACGCGATTTGAACATGGCAAGGTTATTCTCCTCATGCGTCCTTCCTCAGGGGCCCAATTCTATACCAACCACCTGCACCACGTTGAGCGAGGGGGAAACACCGGACAGCGTACCATGGCCTTGCAACTCTCCAAACGAATCGCGGAGGATGAGGTCGCGTAGGTGTGCGCGGCCCGGCGTGCTGCACTATCGGGTCGGGTTGGGATTGAAGGGGTCGAAATGGATCGTAGTGGGAGGCTGTTCGATTGGCCATACGGAGCTGGAAGAATTCCCCTCTCTTTAGTTTTTCTTTTCCTGCTCTGGATTCCGCTGCATGGGAGGACCAGTGTTAGGAGCCCTGCCCAGGGTGAAGCGGTTCGCCTGAATAACATTGGCACTGCTCTAATGAATCAGCAGCTCTTGGAGAAGGCCATCGATAAGTTTGGCGAGGCTTATAGACTTGATCCATCGCTTACCGTTGCGGAGCTGAATAGGGGCATTGCGCTGTTGTATCTTCAACGGCTGCCGGAGGCAACGACGGCATTGCAACACGCTGCGGCGCAGGCTCCGAATAATCCGCGTATCTGGTATGTCTTCGGGTTGGTCTACCGTAGCGACAATAAGCCGCAGCAGGGTATGGAAGCTTTCAAGAGAGTACTCAGGCTTGACCCCGCCAACGCAGACAGTCACTACTTCTTAGGTTCTCTTCCTTCTCGACCAGCGCGACTTGCCGGCTGCCGAGGCTGAGTTCCGCGCCGCGCTGCGGCTCGCACCATTGCATGCTTCTGCCGAATTTGGACTCGCCCGCACGCTGCAACGTCAGGGCAAAGTGGACGACGCTCGTGTAGCTGTGGAACGCTTTCAGGAGTTGACGGGCGCGAAGCTGTCCTTCCCCTTCGCTCATACCTATGGGGAAGAGGGAAGTCTTGGACGAGCGGAGGACGCTGCCACCACGGCGCCGAAGGTGGGGCCAATGATTCCGGTTACGTTTTCGACGGCGTGGGAGAGCTCGAGCGACGTGGCGCGAAGATCGGACACGGCGGCCCACACTCAAGGTGCGTGCCTGATCGATGTAGACGGAGATGGGCGGTTCAGCTTGCTTGTGATGGGCAGCGGAATGTCGGCAGTGCGAATGTTTCGGAACATGGGGACCGGCGGCTTTGAGCTGGTAGCGCCAGCTCAAACCGGGCTGCAGGTCAGTGGTGACGGTATAGCTTGTGCCGTGGGCGACTTCGACAATGATGGGTTACCGGATGTTGCGATCGCGATGACTGACCGGGTACTGCTGTTTCGGAATATCGGTGGTGGCAGGTTTGCCGATGTGACGGAGACAGCGAGAATCATTCCAGTGAATCATCCTTCCGGCCTGATATTTGTCGACTACGATCACGATGGGGATTTAGATCTGTTCGTCACTGGAGAAACAAGTACCGGCGCGAAACCTAATGTTCTATGGCGAAACAATGGTGACAAGACGTTCACGGACTGGACACAACAAGCGGGATTGGGTGGCGAGGGCAGAACGACTGCGTCTGTTCTCACGGACTTGAATAATGACCGAGCGGTCGACCTTGTTGTGACCGGCTCGGGCTCGGCGCCCACCTTTTTCGCCAATCCTCGTGACGGTGCATTTCGACCTGTTCCTCTATTTTCGGAAAAAGGACTCCCGCCAACCAAGGGAGTTGTTGCCTTCGATTTCAACAAGGACGGGTGGATGGATTTTGCACTGACCAATGCTGGTGCACCGGGAGTAACGCTTTGGAAGAATGTTGACGGCAAACGCTTTGAGCGAGTGGCGCTTCCGCTTCAAAATGCGACAAGGGGTTGGAGCATTGCGGCGATCGATTTCGACAATGACGGTTGGCTTGATCTTGCAATGGTTGTCGAGACCGCGAGCGGATCGAGGCTGAGGATGTTGCGTAACCTAGGGCCGGACGGGTTTGTCGACGTGACGGAACAGTTGAAGATCGAGGAGACTCAGTTGCAGTCACCTCGGTCGCTGTTGGCGGCAGATTGGAATGGTGATGGTGCTGCTGACCTTGTCGTCACACAAGCGAATGGAGCAGCTGTGGCGCTAAGAAACAAAGGTGGAGAACGAAATCACTCGCTAAGAATTTCATTGAAGGGACTGGCCGATAACAAGAGCGCGCTCGGCACCAAGGTGGAAGTATTCGCAAACGGCCTGTGGCAGAAGTGGGAAGTGACCAGCACGCTGGACATTATTGCTGGGCTGGGGGGAGCAGATCAAGCTGACCTTCTTCGCTTGTTATGGCCAACCGGAGTGCCGCAGGATGAGATCGACGTACCCGCAAGCAAAAGACTAGTGCTGACCGAGTTGGACCGTCGTGGCAGTTCATGCCCAACGCTGTTTGCGTGGGACGGCGGCAAGTTCGGCTTTGTATCCGATGTAATTGGCGCGGGAGTGGTGGGGCATTGGACGTCCCCCGTGGAACGCAACACTCCAGATCCTGATGAATGGATCAAAATTGACGGAGCACGATTGAAGGCGCAGCGCGGCAGGCTTAGCCTGCGCTTTGGTGAGCCTATGGAGGAGGTCAACTTCATCGATCAGGTGCGTCTGGTTGCCATCGATCATCCGGAAGGGACCGCCGTGTTTCCGAACGAGAAGTTTCTAAGCGAGGCACCCTTTGCCAAGGCTAAGACGATTTTGAGCGAAACAGCACATGCTCCTGCCGGAGCCTGGGATGACCACGGGGATGATGTACTTCCTTTGCTCCGAACCGTAGACCATACGTACGTCAAGGATTTCACGAATCTGCCGTATGCCGGTTTTACCAACTCACATACTTTGACACTTGATTTGGGCGCGTGGACACCAGAAAGACCGTTGCTTCTGTTGCTTCACGGCTTCATTGAATACTTTTCTGCAAATTCGATGTACGCGGCGTGGCAGGCAGGTATCGCACCAGTAGCGCCCTATGTAGAAGCGCAACTCCCGAATGGTTCTTGGCAGCGCATCATCGACGACATGGGTTTCCCTGCCGGCCTACCGCGCACAATAGTGGTCGACCTCACAGGGAAACTGCCTCCCGGGAGTCGACGCATACGTATAGTTACGAACCTGCAGATTTACTGGGACCAAATCCTTGTCGACGACGGGGCGAAGTTGGCGAATATGTCCACGGAGGCTAAAATTCGGCAGACCGAATTACCCTTGATGAATGCATCGCTTGCTTTTCGCGGTTACCCGCTACAGATTGACGGCATCACACGCGGCGATCTGAACTACGACTACGACAAAATGAGCCGTACCGGTCCGTTTGTGCCGCAGCGGGGTGCATACACCCACTACGGTGATGTGACACCTCTGCTGCAACACATCGATGACGAATACGTCATCTTCGGAACCGGGGAGGATATGGACTTGGAATTTGATGCTGCCGCACAACCTGCGCTGCCAACCGGCTGGGTCCGAGATTATTTTTTCTATGCGAACGGATTTGTGAAAGATATGGACTTCTACGAGGCGTTCCCCTTCACAGTAGACACGATGCCGTTTCATGCGATGAGCGGCTATCCATATAATCGCAAGGAACATTACCCTAATGACGCAAAACACATTACCTACCAGCTCGAGTGGAACGATCGCTTCGAGTCAGGCGATGTTGCCCACAGGTACACGTTCCGTTATCTGCCAACTCCGTCAGCAGCTGGCGTAGATGGAACAAGAATTCCTCAATGAGCGATGTCGTCCTGCGTTCCTCTGTCGAGATTCTGACGATGCTCCGCGCTCGGAAGATATCTCCGCTTGAGCTTGCTGAAGAGCACATTCGACAAATCGACAGACTCAATCCGCAGCTCAATGCGTTGATCGACTTTGATGCCGACCGCGTGCGTACGCAGGCTGCTGCTCTCGGTCAAGCCGGAAGGGCGCCTGGAATGCTCTCCGGCCTTCCCATGTCGGTGAAAGCCTCGATCTCTGTGGCGGGACACCGGTGCGAGACAGGTAGTCTGCTGAACCAGGGACACATCCCCGACACAGATGCGATTATTGTTTCGCGAATGCGGCAGGCGGGGGCAGTCGTGCTCGGAACGACCAACTGTCCTGAGTTCCTGATGGCGTACGAGACGGACAATCGTCTGTACGGACGAACATCCAACCCCTGGGATCTCGAACGGACGGCGGGCGGATCGAGCGGCGGCGAATCTGCCGCCATGGCAGCCGGCCTGTCTGCGGGTGGTTTTGGCAGTGACAGCGGTGGATCAGTGCGGGAGCCTGCACACTTCACTGGCA
>CAVRHK010000052.1:0-26642 GCA_963720955.1 uncultured Acidobacteriaceae bacterium
ACTGCATTCCACCGGCAACTCCACTCATAGCGCCTCCTCAAATCCCGGCTAATCCGTAGCCCGAGCATACGCGCAAACTGCAACAGCGCCTCACCGCCCCGTACTCCCAAACCCCGCGACACCCCGCGCAGCCTCCACCAACTCACTCACCTCCTCAAACTCCGCCTCAATCCGCCGCACAACTCTCAGCTGCGCAATCCTGTCCCCCGCCTTGATCTCCACCGCCGCGGCACTCAAATTCGTCATCACCACTTTGATCTCCCCGCGATACCCCGGATCGATCACCCCCGCCAGCGTAGTCACTCCGCGCACTGCCAGCCCCGACCTGTCCTCCACCAGCGCTCCATGCGTCGACGGAAACTCCATCGCCACCCCCGTAGCCACCGGCATAGTCGCCCCAACATCCAGCGTCACACCTGCAACAGCAAACAGATCCGCCGCCAGATCTCCAAACGGCCCCGTATGCGCATACCGAGGCAGCTGTGCCGCCTCAGTAGTCTCACCACTTTGATCCGCACCAATTCCTCAAGTCTCGCCGCCATTCTCACTCCCTCTCAAAACCTTTGCCCTCCTATTCTTACCGAAATCGAATTAAGTCCCTGTTATCCGCACACCCCATAAAATCCCCCAAATCGACATACCACCTTTGGGGGAGAACCTTGCGTTCCAAAAAGAGACTTTTCCTCCCCTTTCCAGCGTCCAATAAGTACACGAACGTAAGCCGTGCAACACCAGAAACACCAGGAGAGTCGTATCGTGGCCATCGGTGCCCAGCAACAAAATTTCACCCAGTCGCCTGGTGTAGCCCAGCCCTCTCCGAGCCTTCGCCTCCAACAACTTATAGACAACGGCGCCGTCTACGTCGCGCAGAACCTCAGCTGCGCACAGTTCGCCACCCTACAGGCCATCGCCTCCCTCGTCCTTCGCCGCAATGCGAAGCACTTCGCAGCACGGCTCGACGCCACACTCGCCACCACCACCGCCGAGACCCGCCCCTTCGCCCAGCCACCCCCTATCGCCTTCGACTACCAGCTAGGCCTCGACGAGCTCGACATCATCGCCCGCACCCGCACCGGTTACGCCTTCGCCGAACTCCCCGCCGAGATCCAGGACGCCATCCTCGGCCTCATCACCACTCGCGACCTCACCACCAGAAAGCTGGACCTCGCTCTCTGGCTCGAAGACCTTCACAGCACCGCCGCGGTTCTCTAGCTCTACCCCCGCCCAGCCACATCCCCCGCGACCAAAAAGATAGGGCGGCAGGACAATCGCCCCACCGCCCATCGCGTTACGAACTCCCAATCTGACGCCGCTAGAAATCCACTCGCAGCGCAACCTGACCAGTACGGTTCCCGGCATTCTCGGCCGTCTGCGGTGCCGTCAGCGCGCCAAACGTCGACGGACTATCCACCACCGTCGCCGACGGAGCAAAGTTCGTATGGTTCAACACATTCGTGAACGTCGTCTCGAACCTCGCATGCACCCTCTCCGTAACCGCGAAGTTCTTCGCCACGCCCAGGCTGACCGCCGCCGTTCCCGGTCCCTGCAGAATGCCGACTCCAGCATTCCCAAATCGTCCCGCGCCAACTGGAGTCGCGGAAAACGCCGCCAGGTTGAAGTACTGCGACCGTGACTGCCCCGTATAGTAGTGCGTCGACACCGCATCCGGCCTCAAAATCGCACCCCGGTTCGCGATATTCGTGTTCGATTGGTCGTTCGTCTGCGGCTGGCCGCTTGCCAGCGTCGGACACGATCCATCCGTATTCGAAGTAACCTGGCACCCGCCCGCGCTGATACTAGGTGTCTGCCACGGCCCTGTCTCGAGCAGCGTGACGTTGGTCAGGTCCCAGCCCCCCAGCACCTTGTCCTTCCAACCGCGACCGGTCATAAACTGTCGCCCCGCACCAAACGGCAACTGATACACCCCGGTAAGAAGCATGCGGTGCCTTCGTGTCCCCTGCACGTTCCCATAGTCCCGCGACACGTTGAAACGATCAGCGATCGGAAGCCCGTAGTTCACCTCACCTGCAAAGCTGCTCGGTGCATCGCCCTGGTTATCGGCCTGGTTCTTCGCAAGCGTGTAGTTCGCATCGAAATAGAGCCCATGCGACATCCTGCGAGTCGCCTCCAGCTCAATTGCGCTGTAGTTCGCCTTCCCTGCATTGAACGTGCTGTACAGCGTCGTCCAATTTGGATACGCAGCCCGCGGATCGACATACGGGCTGTTCGCAGTCGTCCCATAGGGAGTCGTACTCGCCGCAATCTGGTTTAGGTCTTCCGTCACGTTCAACCGGTACGTATGCATCCCCACATAACTCACCCGCACCGACGTCGCAGCGTTCAGCTCCCGTTCCACGGTCACGCTCCACTGATTCGCCTGAGGATCGCGATAGTTCGGATCCACTCCCTGGTCCAGTCCGCCCCCGCCAAACTGCACTCCAACCGTCGCTGGTGCGGTCTGCGGAAACTGAATCAGCGGATGCGTCCCGCTCTCATCCGTAACGTTCTTATTCGAATACGTGTGCAGGTTCGACGTAGGATTGCCGCTGTTATTGAACGAAAGCGGCCCAAGATTCGTCATCGTATAAATTCCAAACCCCGCACGCACCACCGTCTTCGTATCGTTGAACGGCCGGTACGCCACCGACACGCGCGGCTGAAAGTTCCCCTTATAGCTATTGCGCAAACTCTGCGGCAGCCCACCCTGGCTCGCCGTCACATACTTCGTACAAGGCAGCGAAGTGTTGTTCAGATTGCAGGCATTGAACGACTCCTGAAACGCCAAGTTCGACGCCGTCAGATTATTCTTCGCCAGATAACCCGCCAGCTCATCCGGCACCACAATCGAATTGTTCCTCTGGTCAAAGTTCGCCAGGTTCCCACCATCCTCATGGAACCCGGGCAGCACCTGCCACCGCAGCCCATAGCTCAGCGTCAATCGGCTGTTCACCTGGAACTCATCCTGCGCAAACAAACTCCACTGCGTCGCCGACCCACCCACATCCGGGCTCGACACCGCAAAGAAGACAGTCGTCGGCGTCCCATCCAGAAAATCTCCAAACGCATTCCCCGTAAACGTCGGCTGGAAAGTGAACGATCCAAAGTCATCCGACGGCAGAAACAACTCCGTATCGAAGTACCGCACCCGCCGCGCATCCAGCCCGGCCTTCAACGTGTGCTTGCCCAGCGTGTACGTCACGTTATCGCTGAACTGCATCGTCTTCGACTGCGTCACACCCGTCTTATCCCGCCCAATCGCAGTAAAGCCCGTCCCCGAGCTGAAGTTGAAAGTCGGAAACGCATTCGTCGTCGGGTGCTGGCTGATGTCCACGCCCTGCAGATCCAACTGCTGCAACGCCGCCGCGCCTGATATCGGAAATCCGACGCTCGTCGTCACATCCGTGAACCCAAACCGAAACTCATTCAGCAACTTCGACGTGATCGTGTAGGTGTGCGACACCAGCAGGCTCCTGTTGTGGATGCTGTCCGTATCGTTCGGCAGCAGCGGATTCGCAAACTCCGACGTTATATTCTTCCGGCTGAACCGCGCATACATCGACTGCTTCGCACCGATCGTCTGATCCACCCGAACATCCGCGCCATCCGTCCGCGCCGGCGTCGACTGAAAATTCTCATAGTTGAAGCTGCTCTGCCCCGCAACATTCGGCATTGGATAGTAGTTCAGCAGCGCCTTCGCCGTCGGAGTAATGCTCCCCTGCGGAATGACCACATTCGATCCCAACCCGCTCAGATCGCCATTACGCTCCGCCTCCGTCGGCACCAGAAACTGCTGCGCCACCGCCGTCGACCGCCGGTTCCCTTCATAGTCCACAAAGAAGAACGTCCGGTTTTCCCCGCTGTACAGATGCGGAATGCTTACCGGCCCGCTCAACGACCCGCCAAACGTATTGAACTTCTTCGGAGACTTCCCCGAAAACCCATAAGGACTCGCATCCAGCGCCTGATTCTGCAGATACTCAAACAGGCTTCCATGCAGGTTGTTCGTTCCGTTCTTCGTCGTGAACGTCACATCGCCCACCTGCGAAAACTCCGCGCTGTTGTTGAACGCCGTCACCTTCACCGCCGAGATTCCCTCCTGCGACGGATACGCATCCTGCAGCGCGCCATTCTGTCTCACATTCGCGGTCGAAATCCCGTCCACTGAAAAATTCACCATCGACGAACTCGCCCCGCCCAGCGCAATATTCCCCTGGCTGTCCGTCTGCACATTCGGCGACAGCCCTAGCGCGCCCAAGCGGACTCGTCGTCGTCGCGCGGTTATTCAGCGGCAACTGCGTCATCGCGATGTTGTCCTTCGAATCTCCAATCGTCGCATTCTCGCTATTGATTTGGTCCGCTCCCGCATTCACCTCGATCGTCGAGCTCTGCGCCGCCACCATGAGCGAAACCGTCAACCGCACATCCTGCCGAGCCGCCACCGTAACCCCATTCATGTCCGTCTCGGCAAACCCGTCATGCTGCGCTCGCACCGAGTACCGCCCCGCCTTCACGTTTTCCAACGTAAAGTTGCCATCCGCGTCGGACTTCACGGTGCGGTCCGTATTCTCATCCAGAGAGTGAAGCGTGATCTCCGTATCCGGCAGTATCGCTCCCGTATTGTCCTGCGCCACGCCGCGCACACTCCCAAACGTCGATTGCGCAATTGCCCTGCCTTGCATCATCAGGACAACCACAATCACCGCCAGCGACGCCATCCATCCTGCGCCGCACACACGTACATCACCGACCCCGAAAACGGTTCAATCTCTCACTCATGGCTTGTCCAGTCTGCTGTCCGGTTCAAGCACCGGCCAGCCTACACAGAAAAACATTCAGCGAATAAAAGAGCCGTATCGCACCCATAAAGCTTTCGTACAAATCTCATAAAGAATTCGTAAGTTCCGTTGCGCGCAGTTGCGTCTCTCCACGACCGCAAACGTATATCTTGATATCGCACCCCGAAAGCAGGAACGCATGTCGAACAGCTCCACTCCCGGCGTCGCCGCACGCCGCAGCTTCCTCAAGCAATCCCTCCAGACCATCGCCGCCGCACCCGTCCTCAGCACTCTCGCCTTCGCAGAACCACAGGCGAAACCTCAACCCAGACCCCAACCCAAATCCAAGCCCCAACCCGCTGCCCCCACCAAACCGACCCTCACCCTGAACGTCCGCGACTACGGTGCAATCGGCGACAGCGCCACCAAAGACACCATCGCCATCCAGCAGACTATCGACCGTTGCGCCGTCCTCGGCGGCGGCGAAGTCCTCATCCCCGAGGGCAACTACCTTACCGGAGCCCTCCAGCTACGCTCCCGCACCCTCCTCCATCTAGCACCAGACGCCGTCCTAATCGGCACCTCCAACATGGACGACTACCCCGTCACCCAGGTCCGCTGGGAGGGCCGCTGGATTCCCGGCCACACTGCCCTCATCTACGCCAACGACGCCCACGACACCGGCATAGTCGGCCCCGGCAAGATCATTGGCGCGGATTCCCTCGGAGGCCGCCCCCGTCCCGAAACTCCACTCCGCCACCCGGCATTAATCGAGCCAATCAACTGCACCAACCTCCGCTTCGAAGACTTCTCCACCAGCTACCACCTCATGTGGTCGCTCCATCCCACACTCTGCCGCAACATCGTCATCAAGAACCTCACCATCCGTTCCACCGGCGGCAACGGCGATGGCATTGACATCGACTCCTGCCAGCACGTCCTCATCGACCGCTGCGACATCGCCACCGGCGACGACTGCATCTCCCTCAAATCCGGCCGCGGCGCCGAAGCCGCCAGCCAGATCGGCTCCAACCCCAACATCACCACCGAAGATGTCACCATCACCAACTGCACCTTCGCCGACAACATCTTCGCCTGCATCGGCATCGGCAGCGAAACCTCCGGCGGCATCCGCAACGTCCACATCAGCGACTGCAAATTCACCCTCGCCAAGACGTTCGCCATCTACATCAAGTCCCGCCCCGGCCGCGGTGCCTTCATCGAAGACATCACCGCCACCAACCTCGAAGTCTCCGGCACCACCGGCGGCTTCCTTCGCTTCAACATCCTCAACTCCGGCCTCATGGGCGAAGACCCCGTCCCCGGCGACGCAGGCATCCCCACCATCAAGAACTTCCGCTTCTCCAACATCCACGTCACCGACGTCCCCGTCCTCGTCGACGGCACCAGCATCCACCCGGCAAAACCCCTCGAAGGCTTCACCCTCGAAAACGTCACCGGCACCTGCGCCAAAGGCATCTACCTCGCAAACATCAAAAACGCCGTCATCAGGAAAGTCGAAATCTCCGGCTTCAAAGGCCCGTTTCTCAGCATCGCCAACGTAACCGGAACCGGCCTGGCTGGGGCCACCACCATCGACCCACCCAAACTCCCCGACCCCATCCCCACTCCGGCTGAACCGTACAAACTCCACTGATTGCTCCGCTCGGCCCATCTCTGCTCCATGCAATAGGTCTGGACGGTAGCGGGGCAGCATGCTACTCTGGCAATCTTCCCCCGGGCCCCGTTTCTATCGAAATGAGGAAAAAACATATGATTTCATCTTGCAAACTGAAAGCTGCCGAAGTGGCGGGAACGCCACTTACAGGTAGGTTTATTGGCGCGAAGGTTTTCGCGTGTGTCGCCTTGGCGATTGGACTTGCGGCAGCACCGTCAGCCGCACATGCCGATTCGTATGTGTTCTCGTTTAGCGGTGGCGGCCTAAGTGGTTCCGGCACTTTCACCACATCAAATGCAGCCGTTCCTGGAGTTCCGGGCGCCGTTCAGATTACGGGAATCACCGGCACTTTCTCAGATTCAATCGCAAATTTCTCTGGCGCCATCACAGGCGTGCAGGCAACGTCGCTCCCTTCTCCTATCAACGCTGACGGCACTTTCCTCCCTCCGGGCAGCCAAGCGGATGGGTTCGGCTTTTCCTATGACAATCTCTTCTTTCCGGATGGAAATTCTCCCGCAGTATGCCCTCCTCCGCTTCCGGGTGACCCACATGATCCGTACCCCTTCGGTGGCGGCCTGTTCGATATCTATGGCTTGCTCTTCAACGTCGAGGGCGGATACAGCGTAGATGTGTGGAGCAATGGAGTGATTGACAAGATTGGTTTGACCTACGGAATCGGCGATTCGCTAAATGGAGAGGTCCTCAATACCTTTGGCGAACCGTTTTCGGGCACAAGCCTCACTGGAACTGTGACCCCAGTCCCAGCAGAAACTCCGGAGCCCGGCTCCCTCGTCCTGCTGGGCACGGGCCTGTGCGGTTTGGTCGTTGCGTTGAAGCGGAAGATCAGACCTTCTACAGCGCTCGGCGCGTAAGACCTGCCGCGTTCAAGATCGATCACGGATTGCGCAGACAGATACGGGTTCGAGAAGACCCTATCCGTCTGTCGGCGTAATCCGTGATCGCAGTTTAATGCAAACGAGCATTGAAAATGTCATCGCCTAGCTTCTTCATCCTCAAGCTGTGCCAGCCACCCCACCGAACCCTGCAAACTCCACTAGGGATCGAGATGCACAGCCTTCTGCCGGCTCACGGCCATACCGTCTTTGCGCTTCAAACTGCGAAAGACAATCGTCGAAAGCATCGTCAATATTCCCAGCGAAAAAAGCGCCTTATGTAGGCCATCGATCATCAGAGCCGGGTTTGACTGAGCATGGTTCGGAATAAAAAATGCCGTCGCCAACCCCGCCGTCGCAACACCGAAGCTGATCGCCATCTGTTGCACCGTGCTGAAGATGGAGTTCGCCGCACTGGTCTCCTCCTCCGTCGTATCCGCGTACACCAGCGTGTTCATGCTCGTGTACTGCAGCGAACTGTAAGCCCCATACAAAAACGCCAGCGCAACAATCACCCAGATCGGCGTATGGACTCCAATCGTCGCAAACAGAAGAAGCAGCATACCGATGATGATCGTATTCGTGACCAGCACCTTACGGTAGCCGAAGCGCGCCAGAAGGCGAAGGATCACCCAATTCACGCTGATGGCCGCCAGCGCCTGCGGCATAAGCAGTAACCCCGACTGAATCGGTGTAAAGCCCAGACCGACTTGGTAGAGAAGCGGCAGAAGAAAAGGCACACCTCCAATTCCCAGCCGCGTAAACAAGCCGCCGCCAACCGCCGCGCGGAAAGTGCGTATCCGGAACAGGCTCAGTTGCAGCAGCGGAAACTCAAGTGTCTTTGCATGGACCCAATACCCCGCAAGCAGCGCAACCGACACCGCCAGCAGCCCCGTAATCTCGCGCACACTCAAACTATGATCGCCAAACACCTCCAGCACGTAAGACAACAAAGCGATCCCCGCACCAAACAAAATGAGCCCGACAACATCCAGAGGATGCGTCTCTTCTTCGCGATAATCCGGCAGATACAGATACACCAGGACCAATCCCGCCAGCCCGATCGGGATATTCACAAAAAAGATGAACCGCCAATGTAGATAGCCCACGATCAGACCACCGGCGATCGGCCCAAGCATCGGTGCAACCAGCGCCGGTATCGAAACAAAGCTCATCGCGCGAAGCAGGTCCGACTTCGCAAACGTCCGCACCAGCGTCATCCTTCCCACCGGCACCATCATCGACCCGCCCATGCCCTGCAAGACACGGCACGCGACCAACACCTCGATATTGGTGGAAATACCGCAAAGAAACGAACCAAGCGTGAACAATCCAATCGCAGTAGCAAAGACCCGGCGCGTGCCAAACCGGTCCGCCACCCACCCGCTGATCGGAATAAAGACCGCAAGGCTCAACGTATAGCTCGCCAGCACCGCCTTCATACTGAGAGGAGTAACTTGAAGAGCCGCGGAAACCGCCGGAACGGCCGTATTCAAAATGGTCGTATCCAGCGACTCCATAAAAAACGCGACCGCAACCAGCCACGGCAGCAGACGCTTGCTGGCATCCGATGGCGCCTGTAAGCGCGAAGCAACAGCCGGCAGATTCGAAGAATTCATAAACTCTCTGGAATGACGATTCGCATGGTCCAACACAACCATCTCTCAGACTAACTATCTATGCCCACCGGAGCAAAGACGAGTCCAGATAGTTAGACGGTTCGCCTTGGATAGATAACTGGCAAGCTACTCAGAATGGCTCAACCACCGTCTGCTGTTTCGGTGGGAGCGCAGGGCTTCAGCCCTGCGAAAAGTCACCAGACATACGTCCCAACTGACCCGGCATTCAGAGACGCAGTAAACACCTTCCCCTCGCTGCGAACATCAAACTTCTGCGGCGAGTCGCTCACATTCGCCACAATCAACACTCTCTTCCCATCCGGCGTCTTGAACGCAACATTCGGCAGCGGATCAAGACTGTTCGACTCGATCCGAACCGATCCCGGCCGCACAAACTTCGACGCATGAGCAACCGTGTAGTACGCAATGTTGCGAGTCACCTTATCGCCGTCGATCGTGAGAGCCCCGAAGCAGCCGGTGCATCCTCCTTCGTTCGTATGAGGCCCTGCATTTGGGTCGGCCGCGAGATTCCACAGCAGAATATTCTTGCTCCAGTTGCGGCTGACTCCAATCATGATGCGCGACACCGGCCGGCTCAGGTTCATCATTGCGCCGCTGCGGCGATCATTGACGGACTGCTCAGTAAAGTACAGGTTCTTCTTCGGAAACTCGTTGTGCACTTGGGTCATGGCATCGACCGTGCCACCGTACAAATGAAATCCCGTGCCGTCAATATATTTGGCGGCCGCTCGATCTCTCAAGATAGACAGCGGATACAACGGATGGTCAAGATTGTGATCGTACAGAACAATCTTTGTCTGGATTCCGGCCTTTTTGAATGCGGGTCCAAGATTGTCCTTGATGAAAATGTCCAGTTCCGATTCGAGCATCAGCATACTGGGCGTATTCTTCTCGTTCAAAGGCTCATTTTGCACCGTGAGCGTGTCGATCGTAATGCCCTCGGCCTTCATCCCCTGAATGTACTTAACAAAATAATCAGCATAGGCGCCGAAATACTCCGGCTTCAGCACCCCGCCCCTCGCAACGCCGCTCGTCTTCATCCACAGCGGAGCAGACCACGGCGATGCCAGAACTTTGACATGCGGATTGATCGCAAGAATCTGTTTCATCACCGGGATCACATCCGCCTTGTCCGGCTCGAGACTGAACTTCGCCATCGCGGTATCGGTCTGGCCCTCAGGCAGATCGTCGTACGAGAAGACATGGTCGTTCATGTCAGAGGCGCCCACGCTGAGGCGCACGTAGCTCACGCCAATGTTGTTGCCATCGACCCCGAACAGCTCCTGAAGCAGCTCCGCTCGTTTCGCCGAGTCCATACGCATGATCAACTGCGCGCTGCCGCCAGTCAGGGCAAAACCGAAGCCGTCCATCGTCTGATAGGCCTTCGCACCATCAACGTCGATGATCTGATTCGTCGCTGGCCCCGTTACCAACGGCAACGGAGTCGTCTGCTGTTGAAACAGCGCCGACCGATCGGAATTCGTCAACCAGAGAGAGACATCTTTCTGACCATGAGCCGCCAGCGGAGACAACACGGAAGCAACAAATAAGACAGAGCCTATGACCTTCGAGTTCATCGAATCTCCTCGCGAACAGGATTGCCTCAAGTTCGCCGCACAAGAAGCATCTGCCTCTGTGCGCGATCATTCTAGACAAGCGTTTGTCTTATTGTCGAATTGGAACCCCCATTTTGGCCGATCGTCGCGACCCGCTACCGCTTCTTCATCCTCAGACTCTGCCAGCTCCCATCGCTGATCCACCCGCCATCCACCACCAGCGTATGCCCATTCACAAACCCACTCCGCTCCGTCTCCGCCAGAAACAGAATCGCCTGCGCAATATCCTCCGGCTTCGCAAACCGCCCCATCGGATTCACCCCTTCAATATCCGCGTCGTTATATCCACCCCCCGCCGCCTGGTCCGCCACATCCATCTCCGTCTTCACCCATCCCGGACACACCGCATTCACGCGCACCCCGCGCCCACCCCACTCCGCCGCCAGCGTCCTCGTCAGCCCCACCAGCCCATGCTTCGAAGCGTTATACGCCGACCTATCCGACACCCCCACCAGCCCGGCAATCGACGCCACATTCACAATGCTCCCGCTCCTCTGCTCCAGCATCATCGCGCCAAACCCCTTCGACAGCAGAAACGGCGCCAGCAGATTCACCTCCAGCATCCGCATAAACTTCTTCGCCTCCACCGTCTCCGCCGGAGCGATAAAGCTGATCCCCGCGTTATTCACCAGCACGTCCACCCTCCCCCACCGCGAACGCACCGCCTCCACCCCCCGCCGCACCACCGCTTCGTCCGAGAGATCCCCCAAAACCTCCTCGACCTCCACTCCCGCCGCCTTCACCGCCGCAATCGTCCCCGCACAAGGCTGCATATCCATCAGCAGCAGCCCATAACCTGACTCCGCCAGAACCTCCGCCGTCCGCCGTCCAATCCCCTGCGCCGCCCCGGTAACAATCGCAATCTTCATGCCCTCCAGAGTAATCGACCCCTCCACAAAGCCTCAAAATCCGTGCAAAATGCCTCCAGTCGTCCCAAACTAGCCTATTTACCCATCCATAACCCCCGTCAGAACACTCAAACCTCCGTTGACCCGCCCCCCGGAACGCGATACACTCATTAAGTTTGGCGCTGCAGCCCATGTGACTTCATCTCAAGGGTTGCGGGAACGACAGGTTTGTCCGATCGACCTCCATGCGCCCCATGCAGCACAATCTATTGGAAGAAGCGGTCAGCGCTCTACCGCGCCCCACTTGAGGTTTTAGTCATGTACGCAGTCATCCGCACCGGCGGCAAACAGTACCTGGTCTCCCCAGGCGAGAAGTTGAAGATCGAAACCACCGCCCACGAAAACGGACAGCTCGAGTTCTCCGACGTCCTCGCCGTCAGCGGCGAAGAGGGCAAGTTCGAGTCCGACCTCAAGGGCGCCAAGGTTCTCGCCTCCGTCGTCGGCGAAGGCCGCGGCGACAAGATCCTCGTCTTCAAGCTCAAGCGCAAGAAGCAGTACAAGAAGATGCAGGGACACCGCCAGAACTTCGTCGAGGTCAAGATCAACGAGATCCTCGTCAATGGCAAGAGCTTTAAGGAAGAAGCGGCAAAGTAAGCATCTTCGAAGAGAAGTCAGTTTTAGTTTCAAAGATCCAGTGAGCGCACAAGCCCATGAGGGCAGCGCGAAAGAGGCAATCGAATGGCACATAAAAAAGGTTTAGGTTCTTCCAAAAACGGCCGCGACTCAAACGCCCAGCGGCTCGGAGTCAAGGTATTCGGCGGTCAGACGATCCTCGGTGGAGGCATCATCGTCCGTCAGCGCGGCACCCCGCTCAAGCCCGGCGCCAACGTAGGCCGCGGCAAAGACGACACCCTCTTCGCCAAGGTCGACGGCATCGTCCGCTTCCAGAACAAGGGACAGCATGGCCGCTTCGTCAACGTCGACCCAGCCGAACTCACCTCGGTCCCGGTCTAACCAAGCTTCTGTTTCGCCAAAAGGCTCTGCTTCGGCAGGGCCTTTTTCGTTTGAGGCGATAACAACCTCGGCTAACCGGCACTACCGCTTTTTCTGCTCCCGTAATGAAGACACGCGCATCTGACAGGTACATTCGAATCAAAACCAAATTACGGAGATCCAGCCATGCCCCTGACTACCGACGAAAAGCTATTAAACCTTAGCCGCGACGTCGTCGCAGCATTCGACAAAGCGGACGGCGGAGTTCATCCAGGCTTCCGACCCGCACACGCAAAAGGCATCCTCCTCACGGGCGCGTTTACACCTTCGAAGGAAGCCACCTCACTCACCCGCGCACCGCATATCCAGCGCGCCTCCACTCCAGTCACCGTGCGCCTCTCCAACTTCGCCGGAATCCCGACCGTCGCCGACAACGATCCGCAGAACGCAAGCCCTCGCGGCTTCGCGCATCCGCTTCCACCTCGACGAACATGTCCACACCGACATCGTCGCCCACTCCGTCGACACTTTCCCCTCGCGCACCGCAGAAGAATTCCTGGAATTTCTCAACGCCCTCATCGCGACCGACCCAGCCGGACCGCACCCAAACGCCATCGAACAGTTCCTCGGCACCCATCCCGCAGCCCTCGCGTTCGTCCAAGCCCCCAAGCCCATCCCAACGAGCTTCGCCAAAGAGTCGTTCTTCGCCGTCTCTGCCTTCAAATTCATCAACGCCGACGGCGCCAGCCAATATGGCCGCTATCGCATACTCCCTGTAGCAGGCAACGAATATCTGGACGACGCGGCCGCAGCCGCAAAGTCCCCGGACTTCCTCTTCGACGAACTCAAAGATCGTGTCGCCAGGGACCCGGTAAAATTTCGCATCGTCATCCAACTTGCCAAAGACGGCGACATCACGGACGACGCCACCGTTCGCTGGCCCGAAGACCGCCCGCAGCTCACCCTCGGCGAAATCGCTTTAACAGCGATCGCTCCCGACAACCCCGCCGAGCAGCAGCGCCTCATCTTCGACCCAATCCCCCGAGTCGACGGCATCGAAGCCTCCGCCGATCCACTATTCGAGCCACGCGCAAACGTCTACCTGCTATCCGGCAGACGACGCAGAGCGGCCGGACAGTAGTAGGCGATTCTTGATTCTGCTCACTTTCCCGAAGTATCGCTCATAACAAACCGCAATGTTCCGCCACCCATAAGCTGCGCGTGCGTCAGTGTGGAGTTCGTAATCGCTTTGCCGTTGAGCGTAATGCTACGCGCGTAAACCTTGCCGCTCTCCGCGCCCGTGGCAATCACGTGCAGCTCGCGACCGTTCGGAAGCATGACAGTCATATCGTCAAAGCGCGGCGAACCAAGCGAGTAATTCGGCACGCCGGGGCAAACCTGGTAGAAACCAAGCGAACTCAAGACGTACCAGGCGCTCATCTGCCCAGCATCGTCGTTACCCGCAAGGCCAGCGGCCCCATCTTTGTACTCTCTGTCCAGAATCGCTCGAACATGCTTCTGCGTCTTCTCAGGCGCCCCGGCGAAGTCGTACAGATATGCGATGTGATGGCTGGGCTCGTTGCCGTGCGCGTAGTAGTTCCCCGCAAAAAGTTCGTCAAGCTTGGCTTCGAACTTTGCCTTGCCGCCTTCGAGTTCGATGAGTCCGGAAATATTCTGTGGAACAAAGAACGTGTACTGCCACGGCAGCCCTTCCGTAATCCAGCTGTAGGCTTTGGCAGGATCGAAAGGGAGTAGCCCACGAGCCATCCGCATGACGTCCACGCGCAAAGCCGGTCTGCGGATCGATTACGTTGCGCCAGTTCTCTCCACGTTTGCGGAAGAGAGCTGCATCTTCCTCATTCCCCAACTCTTCAGCAATGTTGGCAAGCATTGCATCGTCATACGCATACTCCAGCGTGCGCGATACCTGTTCATTCTTGTGAAAAGCATCGTCGATCGGGTCTTCAAGAGGAATGTAACCGTACTTGAGGTAGGAGTCGAGCCCGCGACGTCCTTTGCCGTCGCGATACTCCTCGCGTGTTGCCGGCATCTCCAATGCATTCTTCCGCATCAGTGGATAAGCGCGCCGCATATCGAAGCCGCGGATACCTTTCTGCCAGGCATCGATCATCATGGCGGAGGCATGATCGCCAACCATCTCCGAGGTGTAACTATTCCACGCTGGGAAGATTGGCAGGAAGCCGCCTTGCTCCCCTTTCGTGATGATCGACTGCATCATCGACGCTTCGAGCTTCGGATCCAGAATCATCATCAGTGGCGCCTGTGCGCGGAAGATGTCCCATACCGAAAAATCGTCATACTGCGTCGTCGTTGTGTGCTCCACCTCTCCGTGATCGTGAAAGCGGGGATAAGTGCCGCTTACGTCGCTGTACGTCCGCGGCTGTAGCATTGCGTGATAGAGCGACGTGTAGAACACAATTTTGGCCGGATCGTTGCCCGCAATCTGAATGCGGCTCAGACGCTCGTGCCAAGCGCTGCGTGCTGCAGCCTCCACCTTTGCATAATTCCAGTCCGGAATCTCTGCGCGAAGATTTTTGCGTGCCTCCTCAATCGACATGAAAGAGGTACCAATTCGAGCTGTGATCACATCCCCGCGGTGCACAGAACCAAAGTGGACGTAGGTACCAAAGCCAGGACGTGGCGCCGAGGTAGGCTGCGTCATTGCGGCTGCCGAAGCGCCACCCGTCGAAGTCATCATCCGCTTGACGACAATAACCCCGACAGGTTGTCCGTCACCAACCTGTTTCGATCCTCCATCGGTTGTCTCCGACCCGATGTATGTTCCGGCTGACTTGACGTTGTGATCGAACTCCGCAACAAACCAGGCACTGAATCCCGCAAGTTTCCCGCTGCCGGCATATTCCCGGCGGACAGGCACTTCACCGGTGACTTCTTTCTTTTGAGCATCCACTGCTACCCAGCCATCGCCTCCCCGAGCGTTGTTCTCGATCACCACCCAGGCATCGGGATCCTCGTTGGTGAACTCGAAGCGCATGATTCCGGAGCGGGATGTCGCGCTTACCGTGACTTTTACATGCGATTCCTTGAGGTCGACCGCATACGAGTAGGGCGTTGCATGCTCGCTCTCACGATCGAAGGCTGAGGCACGCGCAACAGCATCGGTCTTGAGCGTGCCCGTACCCGGCATCAACGTCATGCTGCCGTAGTCAGGGACACAACTTCCACTGAGGGAGTGCGTACCCCGAAGGCCTTGAATCTTCGCATCCGTAAAGTAGTACGGTGCGATGCACTTGGTCTCCCCGGCCCGAGTCTGCGGCGTCCAGTGCGTCATCGCAAAAGGAACTCCGACGGCAGGATAAGTCTGCCCTTCGTCTTGAGTTCCTGTCAGCGGGCGAACAAGATCTTCAGGGAGCGATTGACCGGTAGCGGAGATGCCAGCGGCGACAGAGCGCGAAAGCCAAGACAGACTCGAAGCATGAACTCCATTCTTGCCGTGAAATCTCCGTTTACGCAAACATTTAGCTAGGTAAGAGAAAATCGGCAGATCATATTGAAAGACAACTATTTTTTTGCGTTGTCCTTTGCTGTTTTCTGCCCAAAAATCGCATGTCAAGCCCCAACTCCGGCTAACCCGTTCACTATCATCCATTTACGCTTGGCGTATTAGTTACACTCAAGCAGCTATACTGGATATATAGATCAAAACGAGCAAGCGCCGACACCGTCCTCCGCGGCTAACTCGTTTAGAAACAATATTTTGGACGCAACACCTTTGTTACGAATATTTTGCGGAGATCGACGTCGCATAAACTTATGATTATAAATGGTTTACACGCAGGCAATAGGGGGGGGGAGCCCCTCTAAAAATAAGACCCGCCTTCCGGCTGGAAAGGCAGGTCATAAATTGAGCGAGGCCAATACTCATCCCGAGGCCGCGTCTGCCGTGTTGAGAGTTCGCCTCGTGATCTAAGTCAGCCGCTGGTTAGTTCACTGGTCAAGCAATGGACCTGTGGGGTGATGGAACGGAATGAAATTCACATTAGTTCGTGACCCCAGGCTGAGGGATTGCGCGCTACGCTAATAATCCATCTGGTGCAAACGATCGGGTAGCCCACACGTATTGATCGTAGGCATCATCAGTGTCTGCAAGACGCTTGAACGCCAACTCGCGGGCAATCATGACATCCCGCCGCGAGCATCCCAGAAGCATCGAGCAATCTTCGTCGGACTGCTTTTCGAGAACTGACATGACGAAGACAAAACGCTCGAAGGCACTGAGTCCGACAATCGCGGCGAAGAGGTTGTTCTTTCCTGATGTCGCCGCTCCTTTGACACTGATCGACGACAAGTTATCCATGTGCTCTGGCGCAGGCATGATCATCCGTATTGCATGCTTCAGAATCGTCTGGCGCGCCCATGAACGTGCCCAATCCATGAAAACGCTGATTCCATCGACGCATTCTCCCAACCCGCACACATAACACTTCTCAGCTATATCGTTGTCAGCAGTTAGCAGGAACGAGAACAGGTACAGACTGTGCATCTCTTGAGTCAAGATATTGGTTGTCGCTCTTTCGTCAAAGATGTGCATCGGCTCCAGCATGTTCACCTCTTTCCTTCGTAGTACGACCAGTTGCTGAGTTCGAAGCTTCCAACCTCACCGCCTCCGTCGCTTTCTCACATGGAATGTGAATGAACGAACTTAGTGCTGGCTAGCGACGGAGATGTTTCACGTTCTTAGTGGCAAGAACTTTGTGCTTCGAAAAGACCGTAGGACGGCCCAGGTAATATCCTTGAAATAGCCGGAATCCTTCTCCCAGAGCCATTTCAAATTCTTCGTTTGTTTCGATTTTTTCCGCCACGAGCGTCGCGGTACTCGTCTTCAGGCGACGGATAATCTCCTTGCGCTCCTCTTTACACGAGAGCCGAAAATCGACCTTGATATAGTCCGCCAGCAGCGACTAGATCCTCCATCTTTTCGCAATGGCGAAAGTCATCAAGTGCAATCTGATAGCCCAATGCTTTCATTTGGCGGCAGGCAGCCAGGACCTCTTTGTCAGGCTCAACCGTTTCGAGCAGCTCAAGCACGGTCGAAGGCGGAAGCAGTGTCAACAAGCCTCCTACCAATGCTTCACGTGTGCAGTTGAGAAAGGTTCGACAGCCACCTGTGAGTTCGTCCAATCCATGAACCATCCAGTCGCGGATCATCATCTTCGTAGCCGCATCGGAGTCTCCAGTGAACCGGTTATCCCATCCGGAACGAGACAATGCTTCGTAGCCGAAGATCTTTCTCCGGCGATTGAAGATCGGTTGGAGCGCAAGGAAGCGGTGGTAACAGGCACGAGAGCCAGACGGAGGGCAACGGAGATCTTATCCAGTTTTCACAGCTGTTCGTCTGCAAGGACTCATCTCCGATGTTGTCTGCCAATATGAAAGCATCGGTTTCGTCCCCGTGGAATGTTCGGAACAGTATGTTGGGGCCTCAATTGATGCGGGCTTGTCTTTTCATAGATTTAAGCGTGGCGCGGCGGACCGTTTGTTATCCGACAAACGGACGTTTGCTGTGATAGAGTCACTCCAACAGAAGCTAAGAGGCTTATGTCATCGACCGATCCAGTTTCGAAGCCGGATGAACCTAGTCCGGAAGCGGCCGGTTTGGTTCGCGATCATCTCAAAGACGTGATGGCGAGTCGTGCGTTTGCGGGGAGCAAGCGTGCTCAGGACTTTCTCCAATTGATCGTTGAGCATGCGCTGGCAGGGCGATTCGATTCCCTGCGCGAGCGGATGATTGGAGCCGAGATGTTCGGGCGTCCGATCGACTACGACACCGCAAATGACGCGGTGGTTCGGGTCAAAGCGACCGAAGTCCGAAAAAAGCTGGCACAGTACTACCAGGAATCGGGAAAGAAGACGGAAGTCCGCATCGAACTTCCAATCGGGTCTTATGTGCCTAAGTTTCAATGGGAGTCTCAAGAGACATCGGCTCAGCCATCCGCCGAAACCGATATCCCGGTTTTCGCGGAAGGAACCACCGCTCAGGCAAGGTTCGGCGAGAGGCCCAAGGCGGAGATAAACGGGCCACTCAGCCTCTCCGAGGCAAGATCGCGTCGCGCGTCGCGCGTGCCAGTCACCGTTTTACTGGGATTAGGCCTCATTGCCATCATCGGTTACGCGAGCTTCAAAGGCTTTTCTACCGATTCAAGTGGAGCGACGAAGATTAGCTCCATCGCGATCCTGCCCCTTGAAAACCTCTCAGGCGATCCGGGCCAGGACTACTTCGCTGACGGCATAACGGAAGAATTGATCTCCGACCTGGGCCAGGTTTCTGCGTTGCGCGTCATCTCCCGAACCTCGGCGATGACTTATAAGGGCACGAAGAAGACCCTGCCGGAGATCGCCCACGAATTCGGAGTGGATGCGATCGTGGAGGGGTCCGTTGTGCGCGAGCATAATCAGGTGCGAATCACCGTCCAGTTGATCGACGCCAGGACCGACGATCACATCTGGGCAAGTAACTATGTGCGCGACCTGACCAGCGTTCTTGCGTTGCAGGGCGAGGTCGCACAAGCCATTGCGGACGAGATCAGCATCAACGTGACGCCACAGGAGCAGGCGCGTCTGGCACGTGCACGCCCCATCGATGGAGAGGCCCACGATCTGTACCTGCAGGGCGATCTACCTTCTGAATCAGGGAGATCCGAAGAAGGCCGTCGGCTTTTTAGAAGCGCCATCGACGAAGATCCCAACTACGCGCAGGCGCATGCTGCATTGGCCAATGGCTACGGCTGGATGGGTGAAGCCGGCTGGATGGCTTATACCGAGGCATTCCGCAGGCAGAAGATCCGAAGCGACCAGGGCGATTGAGTTGGATCAATCTCTGCCTCAGGGCCATGCCGAGCTTGCGGACGCCGTGATGGATCTTAGCTGGGACTGGACCAATGCGGACAAGGAGCTCAAGCTCGCGCTTGAACTCAATCCAAACCTGGCATCCGTCCATACCACCTACGCCTTCTACCTTCAGCGCGTAGGCCGCGTGCCAGAAGCGATTGCGGAGGTAAAGCGGGTTATGGATCTCGATCCTGTTTCCAGCCGGGCATTTTACAGTGCCGGAATCGTCTACTACTTTGCTCGCGAATATGACGAGGCCCTTGCACAGCTTCAAAGCGCACATGTTCTTGAACCCCATCCTCCTAAATTTCTCTTTCCGTTTGAATCAGGTGTCATCTACGCGGAGAAGGGCATGTATGAAAAAGCCGTCGGAGAGTTCCAGAAACTAGGCGATCAACCGCACGCTATAGGCCATATGGGGAATGTCTACGCTCGAATGGAGCGAGTAGGCGAAGCGCATGCAATGATTTCGAGGCTCGAAGGGCACGTGCAGAAGAATGGTGTCGGGAGATACGAAATAGCGCTGGTCTACGCGGGACTGGGTGAATTGGATGAAGCATTCGACTGGCTGGGAAGATCTTACGATGCCCGCGATAAAGGGCTGACATATCTCAAAATCGATCCCTGCCTCGACCCCTTGCGCTCCGACCCGCGCTTTGCTCGTTTGGTGCAACGCGTCGGCCTTCCGTTGTAGTTACAACATGATTGCGAGAGACTGCACCATCGGTGGATCACCGGAACCGATTTCGCTCGGATGACGTGTCTCCATGCAACTTGAGCAGGCCTTCGCCCGCGCAAGGTCAACAGAAAGCACGAGTTCCTCTCTGCGCGCTCAGGTGAGCGGACTATCGGTTTGATCGGGATCTAGCGTTGACCGACCGCGTCATCGGCTGCCCCCACGAGGAAGGTACCGACTACCCCGAAGGCACTCCTGCCCGCACTGCCCATGTTGGGCGGGCCGCGACCGCTTCACCCATGAACGCATCCACTAATCGCGCTCTGGGCTTTCTGCCTTCTGGCTGTCGCGACTACCTGATTACCAGCGAACTTGCCGCAATTGCGACTTTTCGGGAACGACTCACATTGGTAAACACAAGACGCGTTTCTCGCTACCGATCGGTCAAATTGATTTCATTGAGGTGCGTTGACCGGAAGTCATCCATCGTGGGTTAACGCTATGGACACTCATTCATCTGAAGCTGTCCAAGCATTACATGTGACGATCCCTGATCAGCCAATGTCCCGGCATAGGACCGAGCCGTTCTTAAAGGTCCCAGTTCCTTCCACTCAATGATTTCTCCCGTTATATTGGTTCGGCGCGCCAGGAGTTGGAACGTTGTCGGAGACCTGCGCTCCATTGGTATGAGTCCGGGTTAGTGGAGTGGTGAGGCTGATGCCGCTACCCGAGATCTGCGCGCCAGCTGCGTGACCACGAGCGAGGGGTGCGACGACTGTGATGGTGGCGGCGCCACGGCCTCTACTCGAAGAAACAACAGCCGTTTCAGAATTTGCTCCTTCGTCGATCGTGATTGTTTGGCCTTTACTAAAGCCAGTCACGCTTACGGCAGGGAGAAGAGTTGCTCCAGCATCAGTGGAAGTGCGTACCGTCGTGGCGCCTGCTGTTCCAACCGCGGCGATGACGGCGGTTTCAGTATTTGCACCAGAATCAATATGGACTGTCTGGCCAGGGCGGAAGCCTTCCGTACTGGCGACCTTGATGTTCGTTGCACCCGCGGCCGACGTAGCCGACAAAGAGGCAGCAGCCTGCGTTGAAAAGTCGGTACAGTTGCTGTCGGTATCGGCGCCGTCAGGGAACCGTCCTGCGCTCGTATTGATGGCAACAGGCGCCACAACTGTCGACCAGGGGTTGAACACCGAACCAGGCGCCGGGGCGTAGCAGCCGCTTATCTGAGCTCCTGAGACAGCTTGATCCCCTTCGGCGGCCCATGGATCGACAAGGCCTCCATAGTTAAGGCTGTCGGCAACCACTCCCGAAGGGTCACGGAGCACGATGCTGCCTTCTTCGACGTTGAGAGTACGGCCGAACTGCGGGGACTTCGTGGTTAATTCCGGTCCGCCAAACCACTGGTTGGGCGTTGGCACACCCTGGTATCCCGCTGTCTTGACTGCGGCATCGCGCACGGGCGCGTGGATCGCGTGGTTGTTGGTCAGTGGTCTGTCGAGGGTTATGCCTGTCCCGAGCGCCTGGACTGGCTCGTTGCTCGAATGGGCAAAGGCAGTCGCCGGCTGGAAGCTGATTCCTGTTCCGCGATTGCTGAACGGAAGGTTGGCCGCATGATTGAACCGTAAGGGAGCTGCCAGGTCCAGGCCTGTTCCCGGAGAGACCACCCATTCACTGACTACATGAGGTTTGGTAAGGGCGGGTGTGAAGTCGATGGGGGTACCATCCGGCCCTGGGGTGCCCACGGCGGTGACGGTGACGACTTGCTGGCTTGCAGGCGTGCCGACCGTGATCTTGTTGCCTGCAGCGAAACCCTCCGCTCGGCGCACGCTGATCCGGGTTGCTCCGGCGCTCGCAGGAGCTGAGAGATTGGTCTGACTCGCTGCTGTGCCGACATGCGTCACCGTTACGGTTTCGATCCCATGACCAACGCTATCGATATCCAACCTGATCTTGTCACCGACGGAGATGTTTGCGAGGGATGTCACCTGGATGTTGGTGGCTCCCGCTGGCGCTTCCATCGCCAGATACGCTTGTGTGCCAGGCTTGCCGACTGCGGTCACCGTCGCGATCTCATACTGTTCCACGGTATTTGCAACGATCGGATAGGTCGAGCCATAGCCAAGCGCAATTTTCTGACCAACAACAAAGCCGGATGCATCCTCAACCGGAACATTAGTCGAGCCGGCAGGAACTGTGATCACCAGTTCCTCGGGAAGCGATTGCCACACGTTGTATGGTTGCTGGCAGCCGTACCGAGGCTTGCGATCTTGCGCGCTTCCATACTGGCAGCCAGTGCCGATGTTGATCGTGTCGCCGACCGACATTCCATCGGTGTTTCTGACATGGATGATGCTGTCACCTGCGCGTGCGGGAATCGCCAGCCCCGAGTTGGAGAGGCCGAGCAGGTAGAAGCCGCCGGCTGCAAGCTTCGTTCCAGCCGGGATCTTTACCGTCGAGAAGATCGCCTGGTGGGCTGGGTGCTCGGTCAACGTCCAGTTGGAGAGATCGACGCTTTGAGAACCTGCGTTGTAGAGCTCGATAAATGAATCTGTCGGGTTGGCGGGAGCGCCTGAGTTGACTCGAAACTCGTTGATTTTGACCGGTCTGGCATTACGAATCTTTTCAACCGCCGTTTCAACCTGCTTTCTGCCGCTGGTCGGATTCGTCCACGATGCATGACCGACGAGATCGCCGTTGAAGGCTGCTGGCGCGGAGGTGACTTTGAAGGTCGCGCTTACGCTCGCACCCGGAGCGACCTGCTGAGCGAACGTCTTCGACGTCTCGGTCGTGCCTGAAACGACAGCGGTCCACTGTTTGTTGGGTACGGCAATGCTCAACGAAACGTCCGCTGCAGGCGCCCCTGTTGTATTCGTGAATGTCACGGTGAAGTCCCGCGAAGATCCTGGAGTGAACGTCTGCGGGCCTCGCATGCGTTCTTGTCGTCGCAGCCGGAACCAAACTAAGCGGAGCTACGTCGTATCGTGCAGCGACAATATTCGCCTGGACAAGCTGGTCGGTAGCGTTCGATGGAAATGTACCAGCGGCGGTCATCGCTCCTTCATAGAACGTTCCTTGCGAACCGATACTGTTGTCACCACCGTTGCCTAGGAGAATCGCTCCCTGCTTGCGCATCGGGTCATAGGTTGGATTCACACGGTGTCCATCGAACATGACCGACAGAGCGCCCTTTTGCGCGTCACCACCCATGGATGTCCAATGGTGTGGTTCTCCTTTGCCGATTGCGGTTACAAAGCGCCAGGGGATGCTGGGTAAATTGGGACAGCCTTTGGTCCCATCCTCGTTGACGCACCCGACAAGATTATTTTCCTGATCGGTCATAATCCACGGCCCGTCACCAGCCCCGCTGTACCACGGCGTGGCGTTACCGAAGTAGAGGGTCTCCATGGTGCCGTTATCATCGTCGCGACTGTCAATCTCAGCATTGCCGTAGTCGAAACAGCAACCGGCGTTGAAATGCTTCCCGTTGACGACCCAGTATTGCCCCTCGGCCTGGTCGTCGACCGCGGTGCCTTTCACATCGTTCTGGCGGAGCCCCATGCCCGGTTCGATGAACACGCCGTAGACCTTGTGCCCCATGATCGTGATCGGGGCCATGTCCGCAATCGGAAGGGTGTTGAAACCTCCCAATGCCGGGCCACTGAATCCGCCACGGGGAGCCTGAATCAAGTCGTTGTGTTTGGGAGACTGGTCGTAGATGATGCTGATCCAGCAATAGGTACCGGCGCAGAACTTATCCTGTGCGGCTGCGTCCGCGTATCCGCCGGGATCCGGAACTGGCGTGGCAGTAGCCTGGACAACGCCAATGTCCAGGGTCTTGCCGTCCGATTGGCGCAAAACCTGGTAGAGGGGACCGTTATAGGTCGGCATATAACGCACGGGTCGTGCTATGTGCCGCGACACATGGGTCACCGGCAGCCGCGTAGATGTCGCACGAGCCTTGAGGCCTGTGTGGAGGAACGACACCACCCGCGGGAGACTGTTGCGCCATCGTCAAGGTGGTGCCAACAACCGTAAGCACGAGCGCGAGTCTAAGCACAAAATCGATTCTCGTTTTCATTCTTATCCTGATCTGCTGGTAAGAATTGTCTTGAGCTCTGAAGAAACGGAATCCTCTCCGTTTTGCGGCCCAGTTTATTTGAATTTTCTGTCGGGATACGTATACCACTTGGCAATGAACTCGTTCCATCTGGTTCAAATCGATTTGATAGACCCTCCCCGACTCAGCCCTGTCCAGAGGTCGGGCACAACTCACTCGCGGTTGCGACATATATGGTGATAATGTCTCTGCTTGCCGGGAATGTGTACCCGGCGTGGTGCTCTATAGCGTTGTTAGAGGAAGTCACATCCTGACGTTGAAAATGCCGACCACGGTTGCCGGTCCGATATTATCGGGAAACGCCGTTGTTCTCAGCTTCGTTCAGGTTCAGCCGAAATCCAGAAGGTTTGTAGTCTGGTGCGATGTACTGTTGGGGGATCGCAATCGAATTTCCATCTCGAAGCGCCGAGAAGTGCGGAGAGCAAATCTCCACGCCCGCCTCATTGAACTTGTCCTGGATGTTCTGATGCAGATCGGAATATATATTCAGAACCTCGCGAGGGGTATTCGTATAGGCATTCAACTCGTAGGTCACATAGAAGTCATCGAGCGATCTCTGCAGTACGAATGGTGCAGGCTGGCGCAACACATGCTCTGTAGCTGATGCCGCGCTGATCAGGAGCTGATGAACCGTTCTCCAAGGGGTATCGAAGCTGATTGAGACGGCAGTATAGAAGATAACCCCGGACTTATTGGCTTCGGTGCTGTAATTCTTCACGGCACCACTCATCACTGTGGAGTTGGGAATCGTGATAACTTCCGCTTTCGGCGTGAGGATTCGGGTTACAAGCAGATTCCTTTCGACGACCTCTCCCATGTTGTCGCCGATTTGAACCCAATCACCTGCCAGAAATGACCGCATGTAGGTCAGGATTACCCCGGCAATCGTATTGGCTACAACCGAAGAAGAGCCCAGCGACAGCAACACGCCCAGGAAGATAGAGATCCCCCGAAATGCGGGACTTTTGGCCCCTGGCAGATAAGGAAAGGCCACTATCAGTGCGAGAACGAGGACCAAAGCCCGTATCAATTTATCTGTTGGCTCGGCCCAATCGGGATAGAAGCCAGAGATTTTCAGGTCGCCCTTACGAATGTGGCTAAAAACCAGCCGTATCAGTCGAATAAGGTAACTCGTGACCAACACGATCACGGCGATGATCACCAGATTCGGCAGATAATCGAATCCGGACTTTGCCAGTGACTCTAATTGGGAAGATACCCACCTGGTCGCCGTGAGAGATATTTCGCGGGTGGAAGAGTAAAAGCCCAGGGTCACAGTCAAATAGACTTGCAACAAGCCTAGGATCAGCACCCATCGCAGAAAGGTTCCTACGGCAAGCATCACAGGTCCCAGGTAGGCGACGGAAAGATGCCACGCTGACTTCTTTTCAAGATTCGCGCTCATTTGGATCTGTCTCTCGATTCGGCTCCGGAACAGGAGTCTCAAGCGCCGGACAAGCCAGAGCGCAACCACAAGAAGGAGGGTCACGAGAGCGGTCTTCAGGATTCCCCGCAGTATCATCCGCCAGCTGTGATTTTGCCGGTACCCTTCGACTGCCTGACGGATGTTCTGTGCGACCTCCAGAGCCAGTTGCTGTCGCGTCTTGCCAGCTGCTCTGGCGTCTCCATCGGTGATGGCCATAATCACGGTGTTGCCGGCGATAATCTCGGTCCAGGCGTCCCGTGGTTCAAGACGTATGGAATCTGACGGGATACTGCCGTCCCGGGCAATTGCGATGATGCGCGTTTCAATTCCCTGTGCGCGAGCCTCGGGGGTCAACGTGGCAACCGGTTCATAAACCTTCAGAATCGGATTGCCGTCTATCACGACTTCGCCAGACGGGATAGCTTCTATGTCGGGAACAGCCTGGTTGCCGGCCGGCTGATTGTTCACCGGCTGGGCAGTTGATTGTTGTTGGGCCGATACAGGTAGAGGGCAGTTGGCCTGCAACAGGCAGAGGACGGAGATAAGGCAAACGCGGATCGTCTTCTTCATCGCGCCACTTTACAGCGCAGCGCACAGGGCGGACAAGGCTCCCACCCAGTCGGCATTCGAATTTACTCAATAGCTTTGCCGCCTTCGTCGAGAAATTCGATGTCCCCGATCTTCATGAGTTGATGCCGTGGAACCGCTATGCTGCGGTACCGGGCATCGGTATTACCCATGCGTCTATCTCGATCGAATCCAGGTGGGCATGCACAGACCTGGAGCCTGACACGTGCGTTGGGAGAATCGCATTCTAACGACTGCTGCTCCGGCGCGGAGTCCGGTCCGCTGCCCTCTCGAATCTAGCGCAATCAATAAAAGATAATGATTATAAAAAGCTTATGTCCATTGGCAAGGGCCTGAAAAGGCGGCGTCAGCAGTTCAATCTAGGGATTTGTGGCCAACCGAGTTGAGTGGTTCCATACATCAGATGATTTTCCCGCGTCTCACTCCGCGGATGGATATCCTTGGCTTTGGGGAATTTCGGCTGTTTTTCTGTCGGTATTGGCGGAGATGCAGCAGCACCGATGACTAAATGGC
>CAVRHK010000053.1:0-55876 GCA_963720955.1 uncultured Acidobacteriaceae bacterium
TCCCCGATGGGATTCGAACCCATGTTATCGCCGTGAAAGGGCGGTGTCCTGGGCCGGGCTAGACGACGGGGACATTGCAGATGACGGCCCCAGCGGCACCCTCACCATCAACAACGCTAACAACATGGCCCTTCGGTGTCAAAACTGACCGTACCTTCACGGCGCACGGCATACTGGTACTGAGACCATTGCCACTCGACGCGATCCAACACGACACGAAGCGCTCCGCCGCTCGCGGCTACAAGTATCTTGATGCCTTGACGACCGCGTTCGTCGTCATCCTGCTTGTCTCCAATCTGATTGCGCAGAAGGTCTGTCTTTTCGGCCCCATTTCAGTAGGCGGATGGTCGATCGGACCGTTCGCGGTCAGTGGCGCCGTGCTGCTTTTTCCCATCACCTACATCTTCGGAGACGTCTTCACCGAAGTCTACGGCTATGCCGCGTCGCGTCGCGCCATCTGGCTGGGATTCTTCGGTACGTCGTTGCTCTATGTTATCGGGGCCATTGTCATCGCGTTGCCGTCCGCTCCAGGTTGGCAGAACCAGCAGGCCTTTGCCACCGTCTTCGGATTCATCCCACGCATTCTTGCGGCCAGTCTCATTGCCTTCTGGGCGGGCGAGTTTGCAAACTCCTACACGATGGCACGGCTGAAACTGATTACCGACGGACGCAAGCTCTGGACGCGTACGATCGGTTCCACGATCGTTGGACAGGCCGTGGACACCGTCCTCGTCATTACGCTGACATACGGTGGAATCTACCCGGTTCGCACCCTTTTCAACATCATGGCCACCGGCTATGCCCTTAAGGTGGGCTACGAGGTAATTGCCACGCCACTCACTTATCTAGTCATAAACTGGCTAAAGCGGACCGAGCACTCCGACGCGTTCGACCGTCACGAGAGCTTCAACCCGTTTTCATTCGCTGAAAAGGGCAATCAGGACACCTGAGGCGGCTTGATATCCTCATCGCTGGATTGGTTTTAGTAACTTTCCAGATGCACTTTAAGCTGCAGATTCCCGAACCCTTCCGGGCCGTGGCTTCATCTAAACAGAAATCCTTGTACCAGTGCCAGATAAAGCATTGACCCGTAGAACCTTACGACTTGGATACACGCATCACCATTTGCTTCGAACCCTGCCTGTGGCAGACCGTCGAAACTATCGTCCTGGAAGCATCTGAAGGAGAAGTACTGTGCCATTGAATGTGAACACTCGCCGCGTTCTTCCCTCTTTTATCGTCGCGGCTGCATGTCTCGTTGCAGGCTGCAAACAGGCTCCTCCGCCTCCTCCGCCGCCTCAAGCGATGCCCGTGCAGGTCGCGCCGGTTACGTTGTCGCCGGTTCCGAACTCCGACACCTATGTCGCCACGATCAAGAGCCGCCGCTCGGCCACCATGCAGCCCCAGGTCGACGGCAACCTGGTCAAGATATTTGTGAAGTCCGGAGACCTCGTCAAAGCCGGTCAGGTCCTCATGCGCATCGACCCGCTGAAGCAGATGGCGACGGTCCAGTCGCAGCAGGGAACTCAGGCGCAGAAGAAGGCCCTCTACGACTACACGGAGATTCAGGTCGAACGCCAGCGCAAGCTCTACGAATCTGGTGTTGTCTCACGTGACGCCTTCGATCAGGCCACGCAGGCCTATCAGAATGCCAAAGCCGACCTCGAGGCCAACGTGGCCCTCAGTGACACGCAGAGACAGCAACTTGCCTACTACGACATCCGCGCGCCCTTTACCGGCATCGTTGGCGATGTCCCCGTGCACCTTGGCGACTATGTCTCTGCCACAACCGTACTCACCACCGTGGACGAGAACGCTGACCTTGAGGCCTACATCTACATCCCCACCGAGCGCTCTGCGTTGGTTCGTCAGGGCCTGCCGGTAGAGATTCTCGACACCGCCGGCAAGACGCTCGTCAAATCGAGGATCAGCTTCCTCTCGCCGCAGGTTGATAACGGCCTGCAGAGCATCCTCGCCAAGGCTGAAATTCCTCGCAGCGCCGAGATTCTTCGCAACCAGCAGCTGGTCAGGGCGCGCGTCACCTGGAGCACCGCGCCCGCGCCAGTGGTGCCCGTCCTCGCCGTTAGCCTTGTAGGCGGGCAGACCTTCGTTTATCTCGCGTCCCCCAAAGGCGACGGATACATCGCCCATCAGGTCCCCGTCATGCTCGGTGACACCGTCGGCAACACCTATCCCGTGATCAGCGGCCTCAAACCGGGCGACAAAGTCATCACCTCTGGCCTGCAGTTTTTGCAGGAGGGTGCGCCGGTCAAGCCTCTGGGCTAAGTCATGAGGATTTAGCGCTTCCTGCGGAACGTAATTTGCCTCCGCATTGTCTTTCGTTTCACCCCGGGCCAGCCGCCCCGAGCTAGAGGTCACCTTGTTCGTAGATTTTTTTATTCGTCGCCCGATCTTCGCCACGGTCTGTGCTCTTCTCATCGTGCTCGCTGGCGCCGTCTGCATCCCGACTCTGCCCATCTCGCTCTACCCCCAGCTTGCTCCGCCACAGGTCGTCGTCACCAGCGTCTACATCGGAGCCAACTCCAAAGACGTCGAGTCCGCTGTGACCACCATCCTGGAGCAGTCCATCAACGGCGTCGAAGGCATGCGGTACATGAGCTCCACCAGCTCGAATGACGGCACCTCCGCCATAACCGTCACCTTCAACACCGACTACGACCTCAATATCGCAGCTGTTGACGTGCAGAACCGCGTCGCATCGGTTCAAGGCCGTCTGCCTGCAATCGTTAACAACACCGGCATCACCATTACCAAGGCCAACCCAAACTTCGTACTCGCCGTCGGGTTTATCTCGCCGGACAAGTCGCTGTCCCCGTCCTTCATCTCCAACTACATCGACGTTTACGTCAAGGATGCACTCAAGCGCGTTCCCGGCGTAGGTGACGCCATCATCTTCGGCGAGCGCAAATATGCCATGCGTCTCTGGCTCGATCCCAGCCGCCTCGCAGCCCGCGGCCTTACTGCGCTCGACGTCACCAACTCCCTTACCGAACAGAACGTCGAAGTCGCCGCAGGCCAGCTCGGTCAGCAGCCCTCCGATCCCCACCAGCAATTTCAAATGGCTGTCCGCGTCGTTGGCCGTCTGACCGACCCCAAACAGTTCGACAACATCGTCCTGAAAAACAGTACCAACAGTAGCGGCGGAATCGTTCTCGTCAAAGACGTGGGCCGCGCCGAGATCGGCGCCGAAAACTACAACACAAGCCTGAAGTTTTCCGGTGGCGGGTACGAGGGCGGCGATGCCATCGGCGTCGGAATTCAACAGCTCTCCAACGCCAATGCCCTCGATGTCGACAAGCGCTGCCGTGCCGTCCTCGCTGAACTGGAAAAGTCCTATCCCCCCGGCCTTCAGGGTGTCATTGCCGTCGACACCACCCTGGTCATCGGCGAATCGGTCAACGAGGTCATCACGACGATTGGTGAGGCCATCGTCATCGTCATCATTGTCATCTTCCTCTTTCTGCAGGACTGGCGCGCCACCATCATTCCCGCCGTCACCATCCCAGTCTCGCTCATCGGGACTTTTGCCTTCATCAAGATCTTCGGCTTCAGCATCAACTCTCTTACGCTCTTCGGCATCACTCTGGCCACCGGCCTCGTCGTTGACGACGCCATCGTCGTCATCGAAAACGTCCAGCGCCACCTCTCCCGCAGCGCAATCGTTCCAGAGCGCTCGGAATTGACCGAACCCGATCCCTACGCTCCTGACGTCCTGGACCACTCGAAGGGACCGACAACCGGCAAAGGCATGGAAACGGTCTCCTCTGATCCACACGAAGCCACCAGTATCGCCATGGCCGAGGTGACCAGCGCCGTCATCGCGACGTCGCTCGTCCTCATCTCCGTCTTCATCCCGGTCAGCTTCTTTCCTGGGACCACAGGCATCCTCTACAAGCAGTTTTCGCTGACGATCGCCTTCTCGATCGCCATCTCCGCATTCAACGCACTGACGCTTTCACCCGCCTTGGCCGCGATCTTTCTGCGTGCAGAGACCGAGAAGAAGGGAATCATGGGATTCCTCCTCAATCCCATCGAGCGGCTCATCCAATGGGTCATCCGCGTTTACGCTCGAATGGTCACCTTCGTCGTTCGTATCCGCTACGTGATGCTGCTCATCTTCTTCGGTGGCCTGGCAGGCACGGCGTATATGTACACTCACGTCCCCACGGCGTTCATCCCGCAGGAGGATCAGTCGTACTTCCTGATCATCGTGCAAACACCTCCCGGGGCTTCGCTCAGCTACACGACCAGACTTCGCCGACCAGGTCTCCGCCCTTGTACGCAAGAACGACGGCGTCTTCGGCACCTTCTCCGTCATGGGGTTCTCACTCTCCGGCGGCAGTTCGCCAAACGCCGGCATCATCTTTGCGCCGCTCAAACCCATCAATGACCGCACCAAGATGGGGCCGAACTTTACCGCGCACGCCATCGTTGCCGACGTCGGACCGAAGCTCTTCGCCGTCCCAGGTGGCATCGCCTTCGCAGCCGAGCCGCCTGCCGTCGCAGGCATCGGCACCGTCGGCGGCTTTCAGTTCATCCTGCAGGACTCCGGCCGCAACACCTTCGGCGACATCGACCGCGTCGCACACACCATCGTCGGTCAAAGCCGCGCTCCCGGCACCGGTCTCATCGGCATGAACACTACCTTCACCTCGAACGATCCGCAACTCTCTCGTCTCGATCGATCGCGAGAAGGCCAAGACCATGGGAGTTCCCTTCAATCAGGTCACTGCGGCCCTCAATACCTTTATGGGCTCAAGCTACGTCAACGACTTTGACTTCAACAACCGTTCCTACCGCGTCTACGTCCAGGCCGATGCGCCCTATCGCCGCAATGCGCAGGATATTCACCAGTACTATGTCCGATCCGACTCCGGCCAGATGATTCCCCTCGACAACCTGGCCACTATCACCGAAACGTCCGGTCCGCAGGTCATCGATCACTACAACCTCTTCCGCTCCGCCGAGATCGACGGTTCCCCGGCGCCTGGCCTCAGCTCCGGCCAGGGCCTCGACGCCATGGTGAATCTCTTCAACAAAAACAAGATGCCGGGCATGTCCTTCTCATGGACCGGCCTTGCGCTCGAAGAGGTCGAGTCCGCCGGCAAGGCCATCATCATCTTCGGCCTCGGCCTGCTCGTCGTCTATCTCACCCTCTCGGCCCAGTACGAATCCTTCGCTCTGCCGTTCATCATCCTGCTCGCCGTCCCCATGGCAATCCTCGGAGCACTCTCTCTCGTCGTCGCTCCGTGGCCTTGTCGACGACGTCTACGTCCAGATCGGTCTCGTCATGCTCATCGGTCTCTCCGCCAAAAACTCGATCCTCATCGTCGAGTTCGCCGAGCAGCTCCTCGAGCAAGGCCGCTCCATCATCGATGCCGCCATCGAAGCCGCCGAACTCCGTCTCCGTCCCATCCTGATGACGTCCATCGCCTTTATCCTCGGCGTCGGCCCCCTCTACTTCGCCACCGGTGCCGGAGCCTACGGTCGCCACTCCGTCGGCACCGCCATCGTCGGCGGCATGGTGCTCTCCACTGTGCTCAACCTCTTCTTCATCCCGGTCCTCTACGTCATCTTGAAGACCATCCTCGCGAAGTTCTCCCGCAAAGCGAAGGCCCACGCCGGCGGAGCCCAATTGCCACCACCGCAAACCGCCCACTAATACACCCTCGAAACCGCTCGTTGCGCCAGCATGGCTCCGCGAGCGGTTTCCGCATTGCACCTAAAATCCGCCATTGGGTTGTGACGAAGTTCCGACTCGTCATTGTTCGGAGCTATCATGCCTCATGGCCAAGCGAACCGCTTCGACCCACCAAAGCTGGCTGCCGTGAAGCCAACCAACCCACAACAGACTTCCCACTCACGCACCTGCCTTACGGAGCTTTCGAACACGAGGGTCAGCAGCATCTCTGCGTCGCAATCGGCGCTCACCTCCTCGATCTCCACGCATGCGCAACGTCCGGCCTGCTCCCCCCAACCCTGGTCGAAGTCTGCCAGGCTCCAATCCTGAATCCCTTCATGGCGCTCGGCCATCGCTCCTGGACGCTCCTCCGCGAGACCGTCACTGCGCTCCTCCACGCCGACGAAAATGCTGACCGCAGGCAAACAGCCGAGGCCGCCCTCCACTCCATCGCGGGAGCGACCCTCGGTCGCCCCATCCACATTCCCAACTACACCGACTTCTACGCCTCCATCTATCACGCCACTCGTGTCGGCCAGCTCTTCCGCCCCGATCAACCGCTCTTACCCAACTACAAACACATTCCCGATCGGCTATCACGGTCGTGCCTCCTCCATCATTCCCAGTGGAATACCCGTCGTACGACCGATTGGGCAGACCCGTCCAGTGCCCGAACAAGTTCAACCTAACTTTATTCCTACCAATGCATTAGATTACGAACTCGAACTAGCACTTTATATTGGCCAGCCGAGCCTGATCGGCTCCTCCGTTCCCATCTCGCAAGCGACGCAGCATCTGTTCGGCATCAGCCTCCTCAACGACTGGTCCGCACGCGATATTCAGTCGTGGGAGTACCAACCTCTCGGTCCCTTCCTGGCAAAAAACTTCGCAACCTCCATCTCCCCCTGGGTCACGCCCATGGCCGCGCTCGAACCCTTCCGTGCACCGGCATCTTCACGCCCCGCCGCTGATCCCAAACCGCTTCCATACCTGCACTCGGTCACCGACCAGCAACAGGGCAACTTGAATGTAAAACTTGAAGTCTTTATCTCAACAGACACTATGAGGAAGAATAAACTCGCGCCGTTTCTTCTCAGCGAATCGAACGCCTCCGATCTCTACTGGACTCCTGCCCAGCTCATCGCCCACCACACCAGCAACGGCTGCAATCTGCAAGTCGGCGACGTTCTTGCCACCGGCACCATCTCCGGCCCCCCTGAAGCCTCCGCCGGATGTCTCCTCGAACTGACCCGCAATGGTGCGCAACCCATTCTCCTTCCCACCGGGGAAAGCCGCACCTTTCTTGCCGACGGAGACGAGATCATCCTGCGCGGCTCCTGCGAAGCCCCTGGCCATCCGCGCATCGGACTCGGCGAATGTCGCGGGACGATCCTGCCCGCACGAACCAGTTGATTCAGCCCCGCCCTGCCGACCTAGCCAAGCCTCACATCCGTGGACTATCCTCAACGGTGCATGGACGGCCCAACAAAACCGTCACCGGAGACCCCATGGCAACACACGCACCAACCCTCACCCAATCCGAATCCAAGACCGACTTCCTCCCCCTCAAAGGCACCGACCACGTCGAGTTCTACGTCGGCAACGCCCGCCAGGCCGCCTACTTCTACCGCGCCGCCTTTGGCATGTCGCTCGTCGCCTACGCCGGGCCCGAGACCGGTCAGCGCGACCGTGCCAGCTACGTCCTCCAGCAGGGAAAGGTCCGCTTCGTCCTCACCACCGCCCTCCGCACCGACTCCGACATCGCCCGCCACGTCGACAAGCACGGCGACGGCGTCCACGCCATCGCCCTCTGGGTCGACGACGCCCGCCAGTCCTGGCTCGAGACCACCAGCCGCGGCGCCCGAAGCATCCAGGAGCCCAAGGAATTCTCCGACGCCGACGGCCGAGTCACCACCGCCAGCATCGCCGCCTATGGCGACACCGTCCATACCTTCGTCGACCGTACCAACTACACCGGAGCCTTCTTCCCTGGCTACCAGACCGTCAAAGAAGACCACATCGCCCGCCCGGTCGGCCTCCTCCACATCGACCACATCGTCGGTAACGTCGGCTGGAACTCCATGAACGAGTGGGTCGACTTCTACGCGAAGGTCATGGGCTTTTCGCTCTACCAGCACTTCGACGACAACGACATCTCCACCGAGTACTCCGCGCTCATGTCGAAGGTCATGGCCAACGGCAATGGCTACGTCAAATTCCCCATCAACGAGCCAGCCGAAGGCCGCCGCAAATCCCAGATCGAGGAGTACCTCGACTTCTACCAGGGCCCCGGCGTCCAGCACATGGCGCTCGCGACCAACGACATCCTCGCCACCGTCGCGGCCATGAAGCAGCAGGGCGTCGACTTCCTCACCGTCCCCCACTCCTACTACACCGAGCTGCAAAATCGCATCGGCAAGATCGACGAGCCCATCGAAGATCTCGAAAAACTAGGCATCCTCGTCGACCGCGACAACGAAGGCTACATGCTGCAGATCTTCACCCGCCCAGTCGAAGACCGGCCGACCGTCTTCTACGAGATCATCCAGCGCAAGGGCAGCCGCAGCTTCGGCAAGGGCAACTTCAAAGCCCTCTTCGAAGCCATAGAAAGAGAACAAGCCTTACGAGGAAACCTGTAGTCACAGGCTCTTCGAGGCAATCTCTAAAGCACAGATCTTCGAACCCTTGAGCGGCTCGTCCCCCAAATGGCGAGCCGTTTCCGCTTGAAAACGCAACACAGGAAATGCATCCGAAATCGATGCATCAATATGCACTAAACCACGAATAATCATTCATATAGACGAAGCCATCCGCATCTGCCAATCTCATAAATGGAGATACTGCAGATGAGCACCACCCGGATCGAACTCACCACCAAAGTCCTGTTGAACAAGCCATACCTGGTCAAGCCGCAAGCCACCTTTTTGATGTGCCCACCCACCCTCTACGACGTCGACTACGTCATCAACCCATGGATGGCCGGCAACGTTCATGCCGCCTCACGCACCCGCGCCGCCGAGCAATGGCAGCGTCTATACGAAGCCGTCAGCAAAATCGCAAACGTAGAGCTCGTCGAGCCAGAACCCGGCTCACCCGACATGGTCTTCACCGCCAACGCCGGACTCGAACGCAACGGCGTCGTCGCCATCAGCAGCTTCTTCCATCCCCAGCGCCAGGGCGAAGAGCCGCACTTTCGCCGCTGGTTTCGTCAAGCCGGTTACACCCTCATCGACATCCCCCGCGCCACTCCCTTCGAGGGCGAAGGCGACGCCCTATTCTCGACTGACGGCCGCTGTCTGTGGGTCGGTCACGGTCCTCGCACCGCGCTCTCTAGTCACCACGCGCTCCGCGGAATCTGGGACATTCCCGTCGTGCCGCTCCACCTCATCGATCCCCGTTTTTACCATCTCGACACCTGCTTCGCTCCCCTGGAAGGCGGTTACGTGATGTATTTTCCCGACGCCTTTGATCACCTGTCGCTCCACAGGATCGAGGCCTTCTACTCCCCGGAAAAACGAATTCGTCATTCGAGAGGCCGATGCTGTCTCTTTCGCCTGCAACGCCATTAACGTAGGCCGCACCATCATCCTCAACAAGATCAGCAGCAGGCTAAGTGGCCAGCTCGAACAACTCGGATTCAAAGTCATTCAAATCGACCTAACCGAGTTCCTCAAAGCCGGCGGCGCCGCAAAATGCCTCGTCATGAAACTAAGCAAGCACACCAGCTGAAGGCAGAAGTTGAAGAGGGAATCGGGTGCCCCATGTTCGCGACAGTCCCATCGTCGCTAACGTGGGGATTCTCTTCGAACACAAGCAATACCTCAACAGAGCAAAACCTAAAGCCCTTCCGCCAACACCCGCTCATAAGCCGGCACGGTCAGAAATTCCATAAACCTCGGCGCACGCACCAACTCCCGCATCAACGCAGCGGCGCGCACGTAAGCCGAGTATCGCTGTGCATCCACCGCCACCTTCGCCCGCTCAAGTTCATCTTCGATCACCGCATCCACCATCTGCACCGTCACTGGCAACCCGTCATCCATCACGGCATGGTGATGCACCCACTGCCAAAGCTGCGCCCGGCTGATCTCTGCCGTCGCCGCGTCCTCCATCAGGTTGAACAACGGTACACAGCCAATCCCGCGCAGCCATGCCTCGACATACCCAAGCCCGACGGCCACGTTCTGCCGCACTCCAGCCTCGGTTATCGTCCCCTCCGGCACCTGCAACAAATCGTTCGCGGTCGCATGATAGTCGGGAAGCTGCTTGTCGATCTGATTAGGCTGCGGCATAACTCGATCGAAGACCTCAAGCGCCACCGGCACCAGTCCGGGATGCGCAACCCACGTTCCATCATGCCCGTCCGTGGCCTCGCGCTCTTTGTCTGCACGCACCTGCGTCAACGCTTTCTCATTCGCTACGGGGTCGGTCTTGATCGGAATAAACGCACTCATCCCGCCCATCGCACTCACCTTGCGCCGATGGCAGGTCTTGATGCAAAGCTTCGAGTAGCTCCGCATAAAGTGTGTCGTCATCGTCACCTGCCCGCGGTCCGGCAGCAACACGCTCTCGTCGCCTGCAAATTTCTTGATGTAGCTGAAGATGTAGTCCCACCGCCCGCAGTTCAACCCGGCCGAGTGGTCCTTCAGCTCCCACAGAATCTCATCCATCTCAAACGTCGCGAGGATCGTCTCGATCAGCACAGTCGCCTTGATCGACCCCGCCGGAATTCCCAGCTCCCCCTCCGCCTTGATGAACACATCGTTCCACAGCCGTGCCTCCAAATGGCTCTCCATCTTCGGCAGATAAAAATATGGCCCCGACCCACGCGCCAACAACTCCTTCGCGTTATGAAACGCATACAGCCCGAAGTCGAAGAGCGATCCTGACATCGGCTCTCCATCCACGATCAGGTGCCGCTCCTCAAGATGCCACCCACGCGCCCGCACAAACAGAACCGCCGGCTTCTCGATCAACTTGTAACTCTTGCCAGTCTTCTCGTCTTCAAACGTAATCGTTCGCCGCACCGCATCCCGCAGGTTCAGCTGACCTTCCATGACGTTGTCCCAGGTCGGCGTCGTCGAGTCTTCAAAGTCCGCCATGAACACCTTCGCGCCGCTATTCAACGCGTTGATGATCATCTTCCGGTCCACCGGCCCCGTAATCTCCACGCGTCGATCCAGAAGGTCCTTCGGCAGTTCCGCCACCGTCCACTCGCTCTCGCGAATCCCTTTCGTCTCCTTCAGAAAGTCCGGGCGCTCTCCGCCGTCGAGCCGCTTCTGCCGCGCCACCCGCGCCTCCAGCAACTCCTTCCGCTGTTCGTTGAACGTACGCTGCAACCCCACCACAAAGGCCACCGCCTCCGGAGTCAAAATCTCCGCATACCGTCCTGCAGACGGCGCCACAAATTCCACACTCTTAACCGACCGCATCCATCACCTCAAACTAATCACTAACCGCTAACAACTGCTTTACTCAAACCGCAGATCAACTTCACCTGCAGTGGAAAAATTCACATTCACACTCGATCCTGCAATCCCCAGAGACAACCCCGTCCAACTCCCAGTCGTCACCCACTGCCCGGCCTTCAGCCCGCCTGTCCGCGCCGCACCTTCATTGGCCAGCCATGGCAACAGGCGCATCAGGTCTCCCGAAGTATTCGAGCCCGTTCGTTCCACACGAACCACACCATCAACGGCGAGCGTGACGTGCTCCTTCGAAAAATCAATCCGCTGCCAATTCGCTACCGCCTCGCCATAGACGAACGCGCCATGCATCTGCAGATCGGCGATCATCGACAACTTCTCCGCCTTCATCGGATCGGTCAGCCCGCTTTCAATCACTTCGATCGCAGGATGGCAGCTCGCAATTGCGGCCACAACCTCATCGCGCGAATAAGCCTTCTCACGCTGCGGCAGATCCGTCCCGATCAGAAAAGCGATCTCCGCCTCCAGCCCGCGATATCTGTGCCTCCCACCCAACACTGCGTTGTTCGAGGCAATCCAGGCGCGCGGCATCGGCGCAAACATCGGAGTAGCGTCCGCCGTCGGAGCACCCACCTTCCACCCGCCGATCTCGCCATACACCAGCGCCAGCCTGTCCTGAACGAAGTATGCCTCTTCCAGCGTCACCGGTCGCACCGCCGCAGGCAGATCGTCGATCGGTGTATTTGTCCTGCGGGCGTCCAGCAACATCCCCGCAGCACTCATCAACTCTTTCTCCCGTTCCCCAGTCATCATGAAACAAGTGTCTCGCAACTTACCGGCTTCTGTCTCGCGCCTACTTGGCCGCTTTGTCCTTACCCAGGCTCAACAAGTTCGCAAACAGCCGGTACGCCCCCGGAACTCCCTCAGGCAGCTCCCTGTACAGTGCCAGCGCGACATAGACGTAAGCGCCCTTACCCGTCTTCGCCACCAGCAGTCCACCCTTCTGCGGGTCCTGCCCAGGGTCGTGTGTTTCGAGTGGCGCGACATACTGCGAGTCCCAGGTCTCCATAAACCCATGGCCGCGCTCCTCCACCCATCCATCAAAGTCCCGCGTCGTAATCTTGTTTGGCCAGTTCAGCACAGGGTTCTCCGGCGCCACCAACTGCACCGGCGCCGCCTCGTCCACCACCTTCTCTGCGCCCCCTAGTGAGTAGGGATACGGACCATAGTCGAACTGCCCCAGGTTGTATTGCACGATCACCACGCCGCCATTCTTCGCGTAGTGCAGCAGTTGACCATTCGCCGCCGCGAGCCCAGGATTCGCCGCATAAGCCCGCACACCCAGCACCACCACGTCGTAGCTGGAAAGCCTGCCTCCCGCAACATCGTCCATCGTCAACGTCGTCGCATGCACGCCCAGATTCTCCAGCGACGCCTGCACCTCATCTCCAGTCCCGGGAAGATACCCCACCTTGAGCCCGGGAGCTACCTTTACATCGACGCCACGCGCCCGGTAAGTCGCCGGTCGATAGAGATTCGCCGGCAACACACCCGCATACCCCACCGTCTTATATCCCTCGCGATACTCCTGGCCCGAATACGTAGCCACCGCCGTCATCGTATAGGCAGTCTCCGCCATCTTCCCCGGAGTCACGACAAACGGCACCTCCGTCGAGTCGCCGTCCTTGGTTAGCGAAAACTCCGCCCGCTCCGGCGCTGCAGTCCAGCCCTTCGGCAACTCGAGCCTAACCGTCCCTGAAGCTGCGCCCTTTACATTGCTCTGCACCTTCGCCGTCACCATCAGCGTCTTCTCGGTCAACGGCACAACACCCGCAGCAGGCGCGACCGAAACCGATATCGCCGGGACCACCACCAGCGGTTCATACACCGTTCCTTGTCCGGTCACGCGATGCAGCGTTTGCACCACCTGTCCCAGGCGAATCTCCACGCCGTCATAATCCGCCGTCACCCACGCCGTCAACGCAGGCAAGGGCAGGGAAGCGTTCCGCATATTCGCATCGGCAACGTCGTAATAGCTCTGTTCAATCCCTTGCCGGCCAAATGGAGGCCGCGTAGCCTTCGCATCCGCCGGCAGCTTCACCGTGAAACGAACATCGTTCGCCTTGCCATCCGCAATCGTCGGCTCCGTCAGTGGCTGGGAGTTCTCAAACTTCGCGCCAGCATTCGACTCAAGCTCCGAAGCCTTGATCGTCACCGGCACATGGCTACCATTCACCACATGCACCTGCACCGCAAACGTCTGCCCCGGCACCGCAGTCACAAACGTATCCGCACCATCACCAAACCGCACAAACGGACCGGTCTCCGCGCGACCCGTCACCTGTGCGCGCACCGCCAACCCCAAAGCCTGTACCAGCGCATTGTTGAACTGCACCCGCTTCACCCGCAACTCATGCAGCAGGTCGAACTTCTCCTGTGCCGTCAGTCCACTCGCCTCGACCTTCGCGATCAACGCGTCCGTCGCCCGCAAGCCATCCCGCAACATCGGCGCAGTCTTCTCCGGCGCAGCAATCTTGTAGATCCCCATCGCCTGCTGTACCAGACCCATCGATCTTCGCGAGGTCCTGCTTCAGAAAAGTGGTCTCACCCGGAGCAAGCGCCGTCATTCCCGTCAGCGAAACATCCACGCCATCAAAAAAACTCTTCTCCTGCTCGCCCGACGTCACGCGCGACGCATATCGGTGATACGCCACGTCGAACCGTCCTGCCGCAGGCACTCCCATCCCGCCGTTCTGCGTCTTCTGCAGCCCCAGCCCCAGCCGTGCAAACTGCAAATAGCTCATTCCCAGTACCGGGCTATAGTCGCCCTCGGCAATCGTCACATTCGCCTTCGGAGATTCGGTCGTCCATTCCTTCGTCACATAGTTATAGAACCGAGCAGGAGCATACTTTCCCGTCGCATAGTCGAACATCCCCTTCGACGAAACCGGGGAAAACAATGCCCGCGCATACACCTTCAACGGACTCCACGGCATCAACCCCGCGGCGATCTGGTCCGGAAACATCTTCGGATCGCCCGCCGCCGTAAAAACCTCCTGCGCCATCTCGCCCGACACCTGGTGCTGCCCGTGCCCATCAGTAATTCCACCCTGAAACACCGCCGTCACTACCAGAGGCCGATAGAGCCTGACCGCGCGCACCGCGTCATACAACACGCGATCGTGGTCCCAGTTCGTCAGGCTCTCCTCCTTCGTCTTCGAAAATCCGAAGTCGACCTCCGTCCCCCACATCTGGTCGATTCCCATGTAACGCCCTGCCGCCAGCAGCTCCTGCGTCCGCACCAGCCCCAGCGCGTCGTCGAAGTCCCCCGACATCAGGTTCTGTCCACCCTCTCCGCGTGTCAGCGTCAACATCGCCACATGCGCGCCCTGCCCGCGCGCCTCGTACGTCAGCATCCCGCCGTCTTCGTCATCAGGATGCGCAACAATCATCATCAGGCTGGCCCGTGTCCTCAGCTTCACCAGGCTCTGCCACAGCGCCGTCGCTCCCTCGTTCGCCGGAATCTCCCTCACCACCACCGACGGGCGCACCCGCTCTCCGGTCAGGTTCGCCGGATCTCGCAGCTCCTGCCCAAACGCAGCGCCACCCGAGATCGCGAGCGCCACTCCCGCGACTGCACTCCAACCTGCCAAAACCCGTATGGAAACCATTAACTTCTAATCTCTCATACCCAACCGCCCCAAATCACGCGGCAAAGTGCCCATCCATTCAGATTCCCGCAGCGTACTGTAACTAGTAGAGGGGCTTCAGCGTCCTATCATTGAGGACAGCAGTCCCGAAAGTGAGAAGAAAACCCGCAATGCTTCTTCGCAAATCTGGCAGCCTCGAATCGACGCTCCGCTCCTCCGACATCACCCCGCAACATCTCTATAACCAATACAAGGAGCAGCACCAGACGAACCGCCGCCGCTTCCTCGCCGGAGCCGCCACCCTCGGCGCCGCCGCATTGGCCGCGCGATACATTCCCGGCGTCATCAATCCCGAAACAACGGTCCACGCTGCCGACCAGCTAACAGTCGTGCCCAGCAAATACAACCTCGACGATCCGCAGACCCCCCTCGCCAAGGCCAGTTCCTACAACAACTTTTACGAATTCGGCACCGACAAGCCCGACCCCGCGCACAACGCCGGCAAGCTCAAGACCAGCCCCTGGCCCATCCAGATCACCGGCATGGTCAAGAAGCCCCGGACCATCAACATCGACGACCTCATCCACTACCGTCCCCTCGAAAGCCGCGTCTACCGCCTTCGCTGCGTCGAGGCCTGGTCGATGGTCATTCCCTGGGACGGCTACTCTCTCTCCGAGTTCATCAACTTCTGCGAACCCCTCCCAAGCGCCAAATACGTCCAGTTTTTCTCCGTCGTCGACAAGAAGGCCATGGAGCTCCCCTTCGGCTACGACTGGCCCTACAAAGAAGGCCTACGCATGGACGAAGCCATGAACCCGCTCACCCTTCTCACCTTCGGCTGCTACGGCCAGACGCTGCCCAACCAGAACGGCGCGCCCGTCCGCATCATCGTCCCCTGGAAGTACGGCTTCAAATCCGCAAAATCCATCGTTCGCTTCCACTTCACCGACAAGCAGCCAGTCACCACCTGGAACCAGACCGATGGCATGGAGTACGGCTTCTACTCCAACGTCAATCCCAACTACGACAACGCCCGCTGGTCTCAGGCCCACGAACGCCGCATCGACTCCAGCGCCTTCCCCCGCTCCATCCCTACGTTGATGTTCAACGGCTACAGCGACCAGGTAGCCAGCATGTACGCCGGCATGGACCTCAAAAAGTTCTACTAAAAATCAGCCGCTTGCTTTGCGATGGTGCGTCGCGCTCTTCGGCCCGTGCTGCTTTTGTCGTTGCCGTTGCATTTCTTGTTGTCATCCCCGAAGGGGATCTGCTGTTGCCGTTGTCGTTCTGGTTTTGCTGCCACCATTCACCGCTACATCGTCTCTCAGTGCAACCCGCAAGCTAAACTAGCCCCAGCCAAAAAATGTCGAAACGCGCCATCATCACCATCAAAGCTCTGCTCCATCTTCTCTGCCTCGCTCCCTTCGCGTGGCTGCTGCACCTCTTCACCTCAGGCGCACTCGGCCTCTACGCCGACCCCGTCAACTACATCACTCACTTCACCGGCGACTGGACGCTCTACACTCTCTTCGCCTCACTCGCCATCACCCCCATCCGCCGCCTCTCGCCGAAGATCTCCTTCCTCATCCGCTTCCGCCGCCTCCTGGGTCTCTACGCCTTCTTCTACGCAACCCTTCATCTCGCGACCTACATCTTCCTCTTCTCCGGCTACGACATCCAGACCGCAATCGCCGGCCTACGCGCTGGCCATCCCGGCGAACTCGTCACGCAATGGAAGATCGTCTGGCCGCGCATGGTTGACGACGTCCTCAAGCGCCGCTTCATCCAGGTCGGCCTCCTCGCATGGATCATTCTGTTCGCACTCGCATGCACCTCCCCGGCCTTCATCATGCGCGCGATGGGTGGCAAGAACTGGCAGCGACTTCACAACCTCATCTACGTCGCCGCCTGTGCCGGAATCGTTCACTTCTGGTGGCAAGTCAAGAAGGGCAACTACGCCCCATGGAAGGACACCGTCGTCCTCACCATCCTCTTTCTGGCACGGATCGTCTATACGATTACGAAGCGCAGCAAAAAACCTGTCGTGACTCTCAAATCCACGTAGGTGAATTGGGAGATTTTGCCATTGCAGAAAAAAAGACTCGTCGAATTCTGCCCAAAAATCGCATGTCAAGCCCCAAAACCGCCTAAACAACTGAAAAACAACGAGATCGAGTTGGCGTATTAGTTCTGCTCAATTCTCTATACTTGTAATAGCGGGAAAACGAACGAGCCGCCGACCATCGCGCGCTAAGTCGTTTATTTGGACTATTTTGGACGCAAGTCCTTTGTTTGCAATATTTTGCAGGCAGTTACTTCCCGTAAACCGATGATAATAAAAGGTTTACGCGCGGGCAATGGGGGGGGGTACCCTCCATGGCCGTAAAGACGCAACTTGCCCACGCCCTTTTGGTCTAACCCATCGAGGTGCCTGATGCGAGGTTTCGCCACAGCTCTCGCCCTGCTCATTGTCGTAGCGCCCCTGCACGCCCAGAAAAAGAGCAACGCAAAACCCAAACCTCCAGCAGCAAAACCTGCTGCGCTCGTCCCGCTTAGCTCCACAGGAGAAGGCCCAACAGCTTCTCAACCGCTTCACCTTCGGCCCACGACCCGGCGACCTCGAGCAGGTCCTCGCGATCACTCCGGAGAGATGGTTCGAGCAGCAACTCAACCCCGCGACCATCCCCGATCCGGTCCTCGACAAGCGTCTCAACGACTACCCCACGCTTAACATGCAGCCCGACCAGGCCCTCCTCGTCTTTCCCGATCGCGGCGCCGTCCAGCAGGTAGCCGACGGCAAACGCCCCTATCCCACCGACCCCAACCTCGCAGCCATGTACGAGGTCCAGGTCTACAAATACAAAAAAGATCTCGAAGCAAAAAAGATTAACGCCAACGGCCAGCCCAACATCACCCCACCAACGGACGCCGAAGTCGCCGAACAAAAGAAAGCCGACCAGGCCACGGCCGCGCGCATAGCCGGAGACCTCTTCGCTCTGCCCAAAAATCAGCGCATGGCCGCGCTCATCAAGCTTCCCGTCTCCGACCGCATCGCCTTCACAACCTACGTCGCCGGCGACCAGAAAAATCTCCTCCTCAACGACTTCAACCCTCGCGAGCGCGAGTTGTTCTACGCAATGGCCGCCAACATCGGAGCCTCCTACCAGATCATCAACGAGCTCTCGCAGGCAAAGTTTCTCCGCGCCATTCTCTCCGAGCGCCAGCTTCAGGAGGTCATGACCGACTTCTGGTTCAATCACTTCAACATCTACATCGGGAAAGACTCCGACCAGTGGTACACGACAAGCTACGAGCGCGATGCCATCCGCAAACACGCCCTCGGCAAGTTCCGCGATCTGCTCATCGCCACCGCAACAAGCCCCGCCATGATGGTTTACCTCGACAACTGGCTCTCGATCGGCCCCAACTCGCTCGCCAACGGCGTCAACCCGATCGCAAAGAAAGGTAACCGAGGCCTCAACGAGAACTACGGCAGGGAAGTGATGGAGCTTCACACCGTCGGTGTCGACGGCGGCTACACGCAGGCCGATGTCACCGCTCTCTCCACCATCCTCACCGGCTGGACCGTCGATCGCCCTTATCAGGCAGGTCCCTTCCAATTCAACGTCAAACTCCACGAGCCCGGACCCAAGCAATGGTTCGGCTACACCATCTCCACAACGGACCTCCGGGCAGCAAACCTCCCGCCAGACATCCCGGCGGGCATGACCGAAGGCGTCGAAGCTCTGACCCTTCTCGCCGCGAACCCAAAGACCGCACATTTCATCAGCTACAAACTGTCTCAGCGCTTCGTCGCTGACGATCCACCACCCGCGCTCGTCGACCGCATGGCGGCCACTTACCTCGCAACCGACGGGGACATCAAGGCCATCCTCCGCACTCTCGTCGAGTCGCCCGAGTTCAACTCCAAGAAATACTTCCGCAACAAGGTCAAGACTCCGATGGAGTTCCTCGCCTCGGCCTTTCGCACCACAGCCACCGATCCCGCCAACCCCGGAGCTCTCGTCAACACCATCAACTCCATGGGTATGCGTCTCTACTTCGCTCTTCCTCCTACTGGCTACTACATCACCGCCGACCACTGGATGAACTCCACCGCTCTCGTCGATCGCCTAAACTTCGCCTACGACTCTTACCGGGAGCAAGTTCGCCAATCAGAAGTTCGACTCCGCCCACGTGCTCGCCCTAAGTCTAATGGCCCAGCCCGCAGCTAAAACCGACGCATCAGTACCAACGAATTCGCCCCGCGCAAAATATGCCAAAGCGACTCTCACCGCCGAGAGCGACACGACAACCCAGCAGTCCCCCGGTGCAACCGGTCAGGACATCGCCCTCCACGCCCTCGAGTCGGCTCTGATCGGTGGCGACGTCTCCGCCCAGACAAACCAACTCATCCACAAACAGATCGCCAGCCTGCCCGCAGCCAACTCCACCGACACCCTCAACCTGCTCACTGCCCTCGTCATGGGCAGCCCGGAGTTTCAACTCCGCTGAAGCACACAGGAATCGAATGTCAATAAAGCCGATCGATCGTAGACATTTCACTGCGCGGCATCATAGCCGCAGCAACCGTAGGAGGCAGTGCCTCACCATCCAAAATGGACGCTCCTTCAAACACCGCGCCTCAACAACTCCACCTCAAGCCCAACGGCTGGATGCCAAACAATTCCTTGCCAGTCCTCATCTACCGCAGCGCCGTCCCGGCCAGGCAACGATCGCGCCACAGCAATGGAGCGGCTCTTCACCGCTAATGGATGGCCGCCGCAATGGCGCAACGGCGTCTACTCCTTCCACCACTATCACTCCACCGCCCATGAGGTGCTCGGCTTCGCTGAAGGTCACGCCGACCTCGTCCTGGGCGGTGAAGGTGGCGAACCTGTCACCGTTCACGCTGGCGATGTTGTTGTGCTCCCTGCCGGAACCGGTCACTGCCGCATCACAGCCTCCGACGACTTTCTCGTCATCGGCGCGTACCCCGAGAACGAACACTGGGACATCTGCCGCACCGCTGCCACTCCCGAGGTTCTGGAACGAATGCGCCACGTCCGCTTTCCCGCCTCCGACCCGCTCACCGGAGCCTCTGGCGCTCTCCCAAAACTCTGGCAACAGGCCTAAGGAAACAACCGCTCCTTACGCCACAAATCTTCGCGCTTTAAAAACAAAATGCGGTCATGCAACCGCCCCGCTCCATCCTTCCAGAACTCGATACGCTCGGGTCTTAACACATAGCCTCGCCAATAATCCGGTCGCGGAATCTCTCCTGGAAACTCCTTCTCCAACTCCTCAACCCGCGCCACCAGAAGCTCTCGACTCGCCAGCACCCGGCTCTGCTGCGATGCCAACGCCCCAAGCTGACTCAGCCTCGACCGGCTGTGAAAGTAATCGTCCGCCTCAGCTCCAGGCAACTCCGTAACAGTTCCCGTAATCCTCACCTGCCGTCGCAGCGACTTCCAGTGAAAACACATCGCCGCAAGAGGATTTTCAGCAAGCTCCAAACCCTTCTGGCTCTCAGCATTGGTAAAGAACGAGAACCCACGTTGATCAACCTGCTTCATCAACACCATTCGCACGCTGGGTGCACCGTAGCGAGTCGCCGTTGCCAGCGCCACTGCAGTCGCATCGTTCGGCTCACTTGCTCGAGCGTCCTTCAGCCACGCATCAAACAGCGCGATCGGATCAACCGCGGTCTCCATTCCGATTCCATCCATCACAACCCTCACGTCGACTCAAGTCTACAGAGTTTCGCTCTCTTTCCTTCCTCACGCCCTGCCGCTATGATTCGTTCACCGCTCACTCAAGGGAGATCCAAATGCCGAAGAACATCGTCATCTGCTGCGACGGCACTGGCAACGAGTACGGCAATCAAAACTCCAACGTCGTCCAGCTCTACCAGGCCCTGATTATCGACGGCAAACGGCAGGTCGGCTACTACCATCCCGGAGTCGGCACGCAAGGATCTCCTACCTCTACCAACAAAGTACGCGCGACCCTCTCCGTTATCGCCGGCATGGCCATCGGGTCGGGCATTCTCGACAACGTATCCGACGCCTACCGCTACCTGATGAACGTCTACGAGAAAGGCGACAACGTCTACCTCTTCGGCTTCAGCCGAGGCGCCTACACCGCGCGAGCGGTCGCGGGCGTACTTCACATGTTCGGCCTGCTCTGCCCTGGCAACGAGGGCCTCATCCCCTACGTCGTTCGCATGTACGCCAGACGAACCAGAAAGGCCGCCGGAAAGGTCCGCACCTTTGACGTGGCCGCCGGCTTCAAGGCCACCTTCTGCCGTCCCTGTCCTCTTCATCTGGTCGGCTTATGGGACACGGTCAGCTCCATCGGCTGGATCTGGGACCCATTGAAGCTGCCCTACACTGCGCGCAACCCCGACATGGCACACGGCCGTCACGCCATCTCTATTGACGAGCGCCGCTGTTACTTCCGCAACAACAGGTGGGGAGAACCATTTCCCGGTCAGGACATCAAGCAGGTCTGGTTCTCCGGCGTCCACTCCGATGTCGGCGGCTCGTACCCCAGCGCCGAATCCGGGCTGTCCCAGATCACATTGCAATGGATGCTCTGCGAAGCCGTTTCCGCTCGGATTGTTGATCAACCCGGACCAGGCCAACGGCATTCTCGGCCACGTCTCTCCCTCTTCGGGAGTCGCCCCAAATCCCGATCAACCCGAACACAACTCGCTCACCAAACTATGGTGGATCCTCGAGGTCTTTCCACACTCCTACTACGACTCCGTCGCCAAAAAGAAAAAGTGGCGTATCCCTCTCGGAGCATCTCGAACCATCACACCCGGCTCCGTGGTCCACGAAAGCGTCTGGACAAAGCTTGCGACGGACCCAACCTACCGCCCCAAAAATCTGCCACCCGACTGGAACACCAACCCAGTCTGGAAGGCCACCGCGGAGCCTGACAATTCCAGCAAATTATTTTCAACCCAGACCTAACTTAACCCTTCGAACAAGTCAGTCGTATGCCGCGCGGGTTGCGGCACGTCTGTAGCCACCAGAGTATAAAACTCCTCGGCCCCATACTTCGCGAAGAAGTCCTTCGTCCGCTCCATCAACGGAGCCTGAGAAACATGCTGCCGAAAGGCTTCACGTTTACGCTCCTGCACCGAGCGAATATCCAACGTCACCGTCCACGGCATCATCATCGGAGGCGGTCTATCCGGAATAGGAAACTTCGCCGTCAGGTAGTACAGCCGCTTCGCCTTGTGCGGAACCCCCATATCCGAATACCGCTTCTCTCGACCCGCCCAGTGAAATGCTGCTGTCGTCAACATCGAAGCCATCATGTGGTCCGCGTGCGTATTGAGTCCGCCATCGCCGCCAAACGTCATCACAACGTCCGGCTTGAATCGTCGCATCCGTTCGACCAGCCGTCCCGCCGCAGCAGGGAACTCAACAGACTCCAGCCGCCCATCCTGATAGTCCATCAATTCATGCTGCGTCACACCCAGCACTTCGCACGAGCGCCGAAACTCATCCCGCCGCATCGCCCCCAGAGCCGCACCCGTCGCGGCATCGCCACGGTTGGTCGCCGCCTGCCCATCCGTCAGGCAAATTACATATGTCTCGATCCCACGATCAGCAGCCAGTGCCAACGCTCCACCAAACGCAAAGCACTCGTCATCCGGATGCGCCACCACGCACATCAGCTTCAAGCCCACTCCGCCCCCTCGAGGTCCGCATCCTCGAACAGCAACTCCGCCGACACAGCCTCCTCGACCGCGGCATCCGGATCGACCTCACGCACTGGGGCAAAGCTCCTCCGATGCAACACACACGGCCCAATCTCCACCAACGCCCGCCGATGCTCCGGCGTCCCATACCCTTTATGCGAAGCCAGCCCATACCCCGGATGCACCGCATCCAACTCCCGCATCAGCGCATCGCGATGCACCTTCGCCACCACCGAAGCCGCCGCAATCGAAAGGCTCAGCGCGTCACCATAAATCAGCTTCGTCTGTCGGCACGGATGGTCGAGCCGCATCGCATCGATCAGCAGATGATCCGGAGCCACCGTCAACCCAAGCACCGCCTCCAGCATCGCCATACGAGTTGCCTGATAGATATTCACCCGGTCGATCGTCTCTGCATCGATCTCAGCGACAGAAACAGCAAGCGCCATCCGCCGTATCGTCGCATCCAGCGTCTCTCGTTCTTCCCGAGTCAGTTGCTTCGAGTCCTTCAAACCCGCCTCAGCCAGCTCATCCAGGCACTCCGGCAGAATCACCGCCGCCGCCACCACTGGCCCAAACAGCGCGCCACGCCCCACCTCATCCACCCCGGCAATTCGTTGAAACCCGTAGTATCGCAACGCCTGCTCCGGCGCATCGCTGCACATCAGCTGCTTCAGCATCCGTTGTTTCGCAGTTGCTGCGGTTACAGCCCGGGGGGTGCGAGGGTAGGGAATCGGGGAGGCCATGCTCGTTGAAGTCGAGTGTATAACCATCGCGCAAGACGAAGCCACGACCGAAGTCGTGGCTCAGTGGAAAACAGGGACGTAAAAAATCTAGCTTGCGGCGCGCTCGACCTCGCGCAGACGAGCGGCCTTGCCGCGCAGACCACGAAGGTAGAACAGCTTCGAACGGCGAACCTCGTACGACCGAACCTTCTCGACCTTATCGACAACCTTCGAGTTGTACGGGAAGATACGCTCGACGCCCTGGCCGAAGCTCATCTTGCGAACGGTAAAGGAACCCTGCGCGCCCTTGCGGCACGCAATCACCATACCTTCAAACGCCTGCAGACGCTCTTTCTCGCCTTCACGAATCTTGACCTGAACACGAACTGTATCGCCGGGGGCGAATGCGGGTAAATCGGTCCGCTCTAATTTGGCGGCCAGCTTCTGCATAATCGGATGAATGGACATGACACAACTTTCCTATGTTGGACTCGACCTTTAGTGTACACGAAATCCACGAATTATGGGCCGCAATCGAACGGAAAACGCCTTCTATCAGCGCTTTATCGATCCCAATTTTCCCGCCATCCGAACTCCGCAAGGATCTCGCGGTCTTCGTCGCTGATCTCGATCTCTCTCCAGCAGGTCCGGCCGGTTCTCCATCGTCTTCTTCAACGCCATCCGTCGCCGCCACCGCCGAATCGTATCGTGATTTCCCCCAGCCAGCGCCTCCGGAATCGACATCCCCATAAACTCCGCCGGCCGCGTGTAGTGCGGATAGTCCAGCAGTCCGCCCGCCCCATGCGTCGACCGCGGCAGCCCATCTCCAGAGACCGCATCTTCCTTCCTATCCTCAGCGCCGAAGCTCTCAAAGCGTGACGAGTCGGGATTCCCAAGCGCACCCGGCAGCAGCCGGACCACTGCATCCACGATCACCGCTGCCGCCAGCTCGCCGCCCGAAAGAACGTAGTCCCCAATCGAAATCTCGCGGTCACACAGCATCTCGTTCACCCGCTCATCCACACCTTCATACCGCCCGCAGAGAATCACCACTCGCTCGGTCGCCGCAAGCTCCTGCGCCACTGACTGGCTAAACGGCTGCCCCTGCGCCGACAGAAGAATTACTGTCTCCTTCTTTCTCTGTCGCTCGGCCTTCGGCGAAACGTGCAGTGACTGCACCGCGTCGTAGATCGGCTGCGCCTTCAAGACCATTCCCTCGCCGCCGCCAAACGGCCGATCATCCACCGTGCGATGGCGATCGTGCGTAAAGCTGCGCAGGTCATGCGTGGCAATCGACACCAGCCCAGCCGCTCGCGCTCGCTTCAGTATCCCGTAGTCGAACGGGCCCGCAAAAAAGCCAGGAAAGATCGTAATGATATCGAAGCGCATAGAGAAGATGATTACCGCACAACCAATTTGGTGATTACCGTATAGCCACTAAGTGATCACCCTGCTGACTGCACCTTATCACTAGGAAGTTGTAGAGCGGTGCCGCCAATTTCGTTGAAAATCTTACTGTGATGTTTTGCACCCGAACCAATGTCCCCAGGTCGTCACGTCGAGTAGAAAAAGGCCGGCCCATGTTCAAAACAAAACTCGCAGCTCTTCCGATGATTCCGTTGGCATTTTTCTGCTCCGTTGCTCTAGCGCAAAAGCCATCCGCCAGTATCGTTAAATCCGCAACCCCTACGCTCAAACCGCAAACGCCATCCGCTAGTATCGCTAAATCCACAACCCCCAAACCGCAAACGCGATCCGCCAGTATCGCTAAATCCACAACTCCCACGCGGCCCAAACCGTCAACGCCAGCGACTGTTCCCCAGCCCAATACCGAGCCTCGCCAAGGAATCTCTGCCCCGAAGCGAAGGTTCGATCGTGAGCGCCGCCCCGGTACAGAATGCGCTCAGCGATGTTCTGCCGGCTGCCTGCGCCCCACCGGTGTATGCAGTGCCTCCCAAGGATGTCTATGGTGCCTACGTTCCCTACGTACCTCCACCCAAGCCCGCCGCCTGCATCACAGTGAACGCTCAGCCAGCTAGTTCATCGCCCCCAAACTCCTCTGGTGTGCAGAAGACACAGTCTGCATCGCTCAACCTCGTCCAGCCCGCCGGCAACAGCCTCGCCGCCCTTACGCTGGACCCCACATCGTCATCCGATGGCTCACCCGCCGGCGAGGGCTATGTCCGCTCCGTGCCTGCCCCGCCGCCAGCTACGATACCGCAGGAGGTCACACCCTTCCGCTCCATCGCAATCGGCTTCAAGGCCGACACCCTGGGATTGGGTGTCGAATTCGCCACACCCATGGCATACAGACTCAACCTCCGTACTAGTTTGAATTTCTTCGCCTTCAACGCTCCCTTCAATATTGACGGAGTCGACTACGACGCGAGGCTCCATCTCAAATCCAGTCAGACCACAGTGGACTGGTTTCCACGTGGAGAGGGCGGCTTCCACATCAGCCCCGGCATCCTGTACCTGAAAAACACGCTCTCAGCGCCAGCCTCCGTCGGTCCCGGCCAGACCTTCGTCCTTGGCACCCAGACCTACGTCAACAGCGTCGACGATCCCGTCAGCGGCTCCTCTTCAGTCGTCTATCCCCACACCTTCGCCCCGCTGTTGTTATTGGGTTACGGCAACATCATTCCACGCACCCGCAAGCGCCTCTCGTTCCCGATTGAAGTAGGTGTGGCCTTCACCGGTGCTCCTCAGATGAGCGTAGCCCTCAACGGGACCGCATGCACCACCAACGGCTGCGTCAACTTCACAAACCCCGACCCGCAGAAATCTCTGAAGCAGGAAATCAACATCCTCAACGAAGACCTCAAAAGCTACCCGGTCTTTCCGATCCTGTCCGTAGGGTTTGCCTATCACTTCTGATCGGCGCCGCCCGCCCCGCCGGATCGATTGACCTCAATCAAACCTTCCGGGAGTGTCATCGCAACGCGTTTCGCCTCGGTATCGACCGACACCAGAAACGCCTTCGCAAATGGAATCAGAATCTCGTCTCCCTCAACCGACCTCACTGCCAGCAACGGAGCAGCGTCTTCCAGCCGTCGCCCACCATCAGCGTGTCATCGCGAACTGAACATCTTCAACAACGCCGACTGCTCTTGCGCCGTCATAGACAGTGCAGCCGATCAGCTCACTGATGTAGACCGACTCGTCGTCGAGCGGAAGCCGTTCTTCGTGGGGAACCAGTACCTCCAGTCCCGCGATCGTCTCAGCGTCCGAGATCGTGTCGACGCCGGCAAACTGCAGCACCACACGTCCCTCGTTCTTGCCCACCGGCAGCCAGAACGCTACGACCTCAGCCTGGCGCGCCTCCGCCTCTTCCCCGCTGAAGCCAGGCGCCGCGAGAAACACTCGCCTCTGACTCTCAAAGCGCTCGGGAAAATCTGTAAACAGTTCTGCCAGCACCTCACCCTTGCGACCCTGCGGCCGGAGCAGATGTGCCAATACAATCCATGCTGGTGTGCTTTGCGTCATTAGGCAGAACTCAGCGTAAAAAAGATGCCAGGATGCCGCTTATTATTTTGGTCAACTCTGTGGCGCAGGATGTTCGCCCTGTTCCACGATGTCAAGCGAGAAGCGATGTTTTAGCTTCATGCTCGCTGCACTCAGAATCGTACGCATCGAGCGCGCCGTTCGACCCTGTTTCCCGATCACTTTGCCAACATCGCTTTGCGCGACGCGTAATCGAATGACGGTGGCCTCTCCGTCTGCGATCGCCTCGACGGACACGCTGACCGGGTCATCGACCAGAGCGTGAGCAATCTCGGTTATCAAGTCTGTCATGCTTTTTACAGGGTTCTCCCCTGTGTGTTGCGCTGCCTGAGTCATCACACACACCTTCGGATTCTAGGAGTCACGAAGTAACGCTCAAGCCAATCCCTTTGCCTCGTCTTAGCGAGATCTTCCAGGCAGTGCTGAAACGAGCGAAACATCGGTCGCAGGTGATCCAGGATTAAGCTGGAGTTCCTGCTTCACAAAGCCCAACAACTAACTCTGCAATACCAAGGAGTTTACGTGAAAAGGTGCGTAGGACATACTACTGAGAAGCTAGAAAGACAGCTATCTTTGGGAACCTAATTCGAGTTCCCAAAGTTAGCGGTAACGGTAACTAATCAGTTACTAGGCTACGGCGGCTGCTTCTGCCGGCTTTACGGACATCAACTTCCCAACCCGTTCCGACAACTGCGCCCCATTGCTGGTCCAGTAGTCGATTCGGTCGCGCTTCAGATCGACAGTCGCGGGGTTCGTGCGCGGATTGTAGGTGCCTACCACTTCGACAGAGCGGCCGTTACGGGCACGGTCTTTTTCGATAACAACGACACGGTAGTGGGGTTGCTTACGCGCTCCAACGCGCGCCAAACGGATCATCAACACGGGCAATGCCTTTCAAAACATCTTTAGTTTGAGCTACAGAGGGCTGCGCGGAGTCCTCCTTCTTGACAGAGGACGGACACGCTTGACCCAACATCTAAGTATCGCGGAAAACGTGACTTTTCGCAATGCATAACGGCAATTTCACCGCATTTTAAACGGGAAACAGAAACCGCAGCACGTCCCCAAAACGGTCAGACCACGCGCGTTCCTCGTGAACCGCGCCTGGCGCCTTTACATAAGAAAGATCGACCCCGCTCGTCCACCCTCGTTTCAGCAGCAGCCGTTCCAGCATGTCCGCATCCCGCACATGCCGGGCCCCTTCGGCTGTGCCAATGTCCAGCCAGATCCGCAGATCCGGCTTCGTCGTCTGCTGGGTGATCGCATTCAGAATACTGCGATGATCCCACCAGATCGACGGCGACATCACCGCCATCTTGCCAAACACCTCGGGATGGGCAAATCCAAGATAAAGCGAGATCAGTCCACCGAGCGACGATCCGCCGATGGCCGTCTCCTTCGCCTCCGGCAGCGTCCTGTAGCTCCGGTCGATCAACGGCTTCAGCTCCTCGATCAGCAGCCGCCCGTAGCTGCGTCCCTCGCCGCCACCCATCTTGAAGTCGCGCGTCGGCGTGTACTCCGCCATCCGGCGCAACCCCGTATTGGCCACGCCCACCAGGATCACCGGTTCAATCTCACCCGCCTCCGTCAGCCGGTCCGCCGTCGTATGCGCATTCCACGTCCGGCCCGCGATATACGAGGTGCGTCCATCGAACAGGTTCTGCCCATCCTGCAAATAGAAGACAGGGAAGCGCCGTTCCTTCTCCGTCAGGTATTGTGGCGGCAGATAAACCGACACGCGCCGGTCATCCGGCAAAATCGCCGAATGAAACTCTCGAACGCTGTATCTTGGGTTGCCATCAAGCACATCTGCGATATGCTCACTACTCGGATCGTTGGGGACGTTGCCCAGCACCGGCTCGCGTTCGGGCGAGCCGAACCCTGCCGTCGAAGAAGATGAGATTAGTGGTTCCAATGCGAAAACGGCGGCTCCAGTAAAGTACGATTGCAACAGACTAGCAGAGGGGAAGACAATGAAACGCGAATACCATAAATGGTCCTCCCCGGCCCTCGGGCGCGACATGGAAATGCTCGTCTTCGGCCACGCTGGCCTGCCTGCCCTCGTCTTTCCCTCTTCCTGCGGCAGTTTCTTCGAGTTCGAAGATCGCGGCATGGTCAACACCGTCTACGACAAGCTCGAACATGGCCGCCTGCAGCTCTTCTGCGTCGACTCAGTCGACTCCGAAAGCTGGTACAACCGCAACGTCCCTCCGCGCTGGCGCATAGCCCGCCACGTGCAGTACGAGCAATACATAATGCAGGAGGTCCTTCCTCTTATCCGTCAGCAGAACCGGTCCTCCGAGCTTGCTGCCATCGGCTGCAGCTTCGGCGGCTATCACGCACTCAATATCGCCCTTCGCCACCCCGACGTCTTCACCGGGATGCTCTCGATGAGTGGAGCCTTCGACACCTCCAGCTTTCTCTCCGGCTACTACGACGACGACTGCTACTACAACATCCCCATGCACTATCTGCCGAACACCAGCGACCCCTGGTATCTCCATCGCTACAGGCACAACAACTACATCCTCGCGACCGGCGTACACGATCAATGCTGGAACGCGAACGAACGCATGGCCCAGATCTTCCGTGACAAAAGCATTCCGTGCCGCCTCGACGTCTGGGGCGACAACACCGGCCACGACTGGCCCTGGTGGCAACGCATGCTGCAAACTTATCTCTAGCTTCCGGTCTCTAACGAGCGAACGGCCCCGCATATCGGTAACCAATCGGAGGATTACGTGAAAAAAATTGGTGTTCTTTTCGGAATGGAAAATACCTTTCCCGGCGCCCTGGTCGATCGCATCAACGCCATGGAGCTCGACGGAATCAAAGCCGAGTTCGTCCATGTCGGCGGTGTGCACATGGCCGAGCCCTCCGGCTACGCGGTCATCGTCGATCGCATCTCGCACGACATGCCCTTCTACCGTTCGTTTCTCAAGAACGCAGTTCTCACCGGCACACAGGTCATCAACAATCCCTTCTGGTGGTCCGCCGACGACAAATTTTTCAACTTCGCCCTCGCCCACAAACTAGGCGTAGCCATCCCCAAGACGGTCCTCCTCCCCCACAAAAAATTCCCTCCTCAAATTAACGAGCGCTCTCTGCGCAACCTGCAGTTTCCCCTCGACTGGGACAGCATCTTCGACTACGTCGGCTTTCCCGCCTTCCTCAAACCCCACGACGGCGGCGGCTGGCGCGACGTCTTCCACGTCCACAACCGCGACGAGTTCTTCCACGCCTACGACAAGACCCGCGACCTTTGCATGACCCTTCAAGCCGCAGTCAACTTCAAGGAGTACTTCCGCTGCTACGTCGTCGGCCAGTCGGAAGTCCGCATCATGCCCTACGACCCGCGCCGCCCACACGAACAACGCTACGTACTCGACGCCCCCGAATACGACAAGAAACTTCTCAAGCGCGTAGAAAAAGACGCCCTCACCCTCTGCAAAGCCCTCGGTTACGATCTCAACACCGTCGAGTTCGCCGTAGAAGACGGCATCCCCTACGCCATCGACTTCATGAACCCAGCCCCCGACGCCGACCTCCACTCCGTAGGCAAAGAAAGCTTCGACTGGATCGTCAACGCCGTAGCCAAACTCGCCGTCAGCAAAGCCCAGAAGCCAGTCAAACCCGAACTCCGCTGGGCCTCTCTGCTCAATTCCGAAACCAAGCCGGCGACAAAGAAGGCACCCGCAAAGAAAGCAGCCGCGAAAAAAGCTCCCGGCGAAAAAGGCGGCCGCCAAGTGAAGTTGGTCGCTATCTCAATTCTTCTTGCAGTGTCATCGTTCCTATGCGCTCAGGAAACAATTGTGGAGAATCCGATCGAAGCTCGCAACCTCAAGGGCATTGTCTTAGATTCAAACAGCGCACCAATAATCGGCGTCTCAGTAACGTTCTTTCAATGCCCCGCGACCTACCCGCACTTCCAAACTGAGACCAAAATTAAAGCCTTGGCTAAGACCAACGTAAAGGGGAAGTTTTCCATCGAGGAAAGACGCGGTTCAAAACCTTACTGCCTTCGCTTTCAACGCGACGGATTCACTCAGCATGTTATTAAGGTTCATCTTGTTCCCTCTGCCTCCGATCTGCGAATAATACTGGTGCCTGCAACATGATCAAAGAAGACTAGTACCGAAAAGTAAGCTGAGGCCACAACTATGCGCCCATCCTTCACGCTAGGCATCGAAGAGGAATACCAGACCATCGACCCCGAAACACGCGACCTTCGCTCGCACATCGCGACCGAGATGCTCTCCAAGGGCAAGCTCCGCCTCGAAGAGCGCGTCAAAGCCGAGATGCACCAGGCGGTCATCGAGGTCGGCACCCGCATCTGCAGCAACATTCAGGTCGCCCAGGAAGACCTCTTCGACCTCCGCCGCAACATGATCTCCCTCGCCGAAGAACACGGCCTCGTCCTCGTCGCCGGCGCCACCCACCCCTTCGCCGACTGGCGCGTCCAGGAGATCTACCCCGACCCCCGCTACGCCCAGGTCGTCGAAGACCTCCAACTCGTCGCCCGCGCCAACCTCATCTTCGGCCTCCACGTCCACGTCGGCATCGAAGACCGCGAAGCCGCCATCCGCATCATGAACTCGCTCCGCTACTTTCTCCCGCACATCCTCGCGCTCTCCACCAACTCCCCCTTCTGGCTCGGCATGGAGACCGGCTACAAGAGCTACCGCGCCAAGGTCTTCGAAAACTTCCCCCGCACCAACCTCCCCGACAGCTTCGCCAGCTACTCCGAGTTCGAAAACTACGTCAACCTCCTCATCAAAACCAACTCCATCGACAACGCAAAAAAAATCTGGTGGGACGTCCGCCCTCACCCCTTCTTCGACACCGTCGAAGTCCGCATCTGCGACATCCCCCTGCGCGCCCACGAGACCATCGCCATCGCCGCTCTCATCCAGGCCACCGCCTGCAAGCTTTGGCGTCTCCACTCCCGCAACATCGACTACCGCCAATACTCCCGCGCTCTCTTAATGGAGAACAAGTTCCGCGCCGTCCGCTACGGCCTCGACGGCAAGATGATCGACTTCGGCAAACAGATCGAAGTCCCCGCCCGCGAACTCATCATCGAATACCTAGCCTTCGTCGACGACGTCCTCGACGAACTAGGCAGCCGTAAAGAGATTGCCTACATCCACACCATGCTCCACCAGGGCTCCGGCGCCGACCGCCAGCTCAAAGTCTTCCGCGAAACCAACGACCTCAAAGCCGTAGTCGACTACATGGCCGCCGAAACCAAAGCCGGCCTCTGACTTTGCGGCACTTGCATTTGCCGTTGCACTTGCTTTTCCAGTTGTCATCCCCGAAGGGGATCTGCTTCTTCTTTTGTCGTTGCTCTTAATCTTTTGTTTGACATTCCGCAACCTGGCGGATGTATCTGCTTTCCGCCCTTCCAATTTGCGAAGGCCGAACCTTCTCCCACACCCTCCCGGCTAAAAACATCACAATTCTGTGAAATTCCCACGAAACCTATATTCTAGGAGTAAGCTTCAAACGAAAGATGGGCACAATGGTTGATCAGGCAACGCAGACAGTAGTAGACCTCCGCAATACCCCCTTCCCGACTGAGTTCACACCGGGCGCGCGCAACGCTGTCACTACCTGCCTGCGCATCCAGCCCAACGAGAAGGTCACCCTGATCACCGACGACCGTTGCCTGACCATCGCCGCCTCGATCGCAGCCGAACTCGAACGCATCGGCTGCACATGGAACGCATTCGTCCTCGAGACCATCGCCCCCCGCCCACTCACCGAGATGCCCGCCAGCGTCCTTGCCGACATGGAGACCTCGCAGGTCAGCATCTTCGCCGTCGAAGTCCAGCCCAACGAGCTCCACAGCCGCATGCAGATGACTGACGTCGTCAATCGTCGCCGAATGCGCCACGCCCACATGGTCAACATCACCGCCGAGATTATGACCCAGGGCATGCGTGCCGACTTCCTCGCCATCGACCGCCTCTCGCAAGCCGTCCTCGACAAGGTCCGCGCTGCCACCTACGTTCGCGCCACAACCCCCGCCGGCACCGACATCCACGCTCAGCTCAACCCCGAATACCGCTGGTTCAAAACCTCCGGCATCATCTCCACCGAAAAATGGGGCAATCTCCCCGGCGGCGAGTGCTTCACCGCACCCGGCGAAGTCAACGGCGTCTTCGTCGTCGACGGCGTTGTCGGCGACTTCCTCTGCGCTCGCTATGGCATCCTCCGCGCGCAACCCCTCACCATCAACATCGAAGGCAACCGCATCACCCGCGTCTCCAGCGAAAACAAAGCCCTCGAGCGCGACTTCTGGGCCTACACCCACACCGACGAAAACTCTGACCGAGTCGGCGAGTTCGCTATCGGCACAAACATCGGCGTAGAGCGCGTTATCGGCAACATCCTGCAAGACGAAAAATTTCCCGGCATCCATATAGCCTTCGGCGACCCCTACGGTGCCCATACCGGAGCCGCTTGGAAATCTTCCACCCACATCGACGTAGTAGGCCTCGAGTTCAGCATCTGGCTAGGCGACGCCGACGGCGAAGAACAAATCATGCGCGACGGCCAATTTCTCATCGACGCGTAATCTTCTTCTCGACCAATAACCAGCCCCGTATTTGTTCTTGCCTTTGCCTTTCTTGTTGTCATCCCCGAAGGGGATCTGCTGTTGCATTTAGCTTTTGCTGTTGCCAGTTCCTTTGTTTGTTATTCCGCAGCGCAGCGGAGGAATCTGCTTCTCTCGACTCAAACACGCCATCCACCTTTTAACCCTCCATTGAAGCCAGGGCCGTTCGGTACGCATCGAATCAAGTATGAACACGAAACAACTCGGCAACTCAGACCTCCACCTCTCCCCCATCGGTTTCGGCGCATGGGCCATCGGCGGCGCCGACTGGGCCTTCTCCTGGGGCCCGCAGGACGATAACGACTCCATCGCCGCCATCCACAAGGCCATCGACCTCGGCATCAACTGGATCGACACCGCCGCCGTCTACGGCCTCGGCCACTCCGAAGAAGTCGTCGCCCGCGCCCTCAAGACCGCCTCGAAGAAACCGTACGTCTTCACCAAGTCCTCCATGGTCTGGGACGACAAGAAAGAAATCACCAACACCCAAAAGCAAATCCGCCGCGAGTGCGAAGACTAGCCTCCGCCGCCTCAACGTCGAAGCCATCGATCTCTACCAGATCCACTGGCCCAAGCCCGACGAAGACATCGAAGAGGGCTGGTCAGTCATGGCCGACCTTCAACGCGAAGGCAAGGTCCGCTGGATCGGCGTCTCCAACTTCAGCGTCGCGCAGATGGAACGCGTCATGAAGATCGCCCCCATCACCTCGCAACAGCCGCCCTACTCCATGCTCAACCGCACCGTACGAAGCGGAGAACCTGCCCTTCTGCAAGAAGAACAACATCGGCGTCATCAACTACGCTCCCATGCACTCCGGCATGCTCACCGGAGCCATGACCAAAGAGCGAGTCGCTGCCTTCCCCAAAGACGACTTCCGCCGCAACGCAAAAAACTACCAGGAGCCGCTCCTCTCCCGCAACCTTGGCGTAGCCGAACTGCTCAAAGAGATCGGTGCCAGCCACGACGTCACCGCCGGTGTCATCGCCATCGCCTGGACGCTCCATAACCCGGCAATCACCGCCGCCATCGTCGGTGGACGCAACGCAAAACAAGTCGAAGGTGTCATCCCCGCCGTCAACTTCCGCCTCACGGAATCCGAGTACGACGAGATCAACTCCTACCTTGCCGCCCATCCATAATCTCCCAGACTCCTCGCGAAACCGGCTGCAGCAGCTACACTAGCTCCCATGCTGCAGCCCTTTCGCGACCACTTCAACGCGCAGTTCACCCCAGCGAAGTACAACGACCTTGTCACGCAGCTGACTCGACGCACGCGAACCAGTATTGAATTCCGCATCGCCGAAACCCCCTGCTTCTTCTCCCGCGTCCTGATGGACGAGCTCGCCGAGGCAGGCGCCACGCTCACCCATCAACTCCTCGATAGCCCCGATTACATGCAGGCCTCGAACAGCACCCTGCCGGAACGGTTTCGCGTACCCAACGAGGACTCTCATCCCAACTTCATGACAGTCGACTTCGGTCTCGTCCGCAACTCCGACGGCTCCGTCAGCCCGAAACTCGTCGAGCTTCAGGCATTCCCCTCCATCTTCGGCTATCAGGACATCCTCGCCCGCCAATACATAGAAACCTACGGCCTCGACCCCAAGCTGACCTGGTATCTGGGTGGCCTCGACGAAAATACCTACTGGGAACTCCTCCGCCAGGTTATCGTCGGCGACCACGACCCCGAAAACGTGGTCCTCCTCGAAATCGACCCCGACCACCAGAAGACCCTTCCCGACTTCCACGTTTACGAGGACAAGCTTCACATCACCACCGTCGACATCGCGAAACTCCGCAAACAAGGCAACCGCCTCTTCTATCAACGCGACGGCCGTGAGATCCCCATCCACCGCATCTACAACCGCGCCATCGTCGACGAACTCGAGCGGAAGAACATCCAGCTCCCCTTCGACTACCGCGATCCCCTTGACGTCGAGTGGGCCGGCCATCCCAACTGGTACTTTCGCATCAGCAAATTCTCTTTGCCCTTCCTCAAACATCCTTCCGTCCCCAAAGCCGTCTTCCTCGACGATTGGTTCACTCGTCACAACGTCGAAGGCCTTCCGCATCAACGCGAAAGCCTCCTCCTCAAACCCCTTTACTCCTTCGCGGGGAAGGGAATTCAGTTTGCCCCAACGGAAGAAGACCTGGACGCTATCCCGCCCGCAGATCGCCATCTCTATCTCCTTCAGGAGCGCGTCCACTTCGAACCCCTTATCGAAACCCCTCACGGACCAACCCAGGCGGAGATCCGCATCATGTACTTATGGCCCGAAGGCGGGGCACTTCAGCCCGCAATGGCACTTGTGCGCCTCGGCCGCGGATTGATGATGGGTGTCGACCACAATCGCGACAAGCAATGGGTCGGAAGTTCCGCCGCACTAACCCCTCAGTTGTAGCCGCCACCGATAGAAAAGGTGCCGGAACTGCTGTGATGTGGGGTAAACTCCAGTGTGGTAGCAAGCGTCCGTATCTGGGTCGCATCCCGTAAGTGGTGAAGAGGAGGACGAGTGGCTCAGTGGCAAATGCCGGCCGGAGACAATCCAGTTCGCACGGCAGTTCGTTTCCCAATGAAGCTTGCAATCCGTCTGCAGACTGACCAGGGCGAGATGGAGGCCATGACGGAGAACATCTCCGCCAACGGTCTGCTCTTCGTCGGCGAAGAGCTTCCGCCGATAGAAGCAAGAATTGAGTTCACTATCGCAATGCCTTCGGCTGTGATGGGAACTGAAAAAGACGTAACCATACACTGTATCGGCAGGGTCGTACGCCACTATCTGCAAGGTGGCCAGAAAAAAGCCGCCGCAGTGATCGACGAGTATTTTCTAAAGGCATGACGACTATGAATGTGGTGAACATCGATCCAACCCGGGGTAGCGACGACATTCCAGAAGAGAATTCGGCACACGTAGGCATTCGTGTCATCCTTGCCGATTCGCAGGCCATCTACCGCGTGGGAATGAAGAAGGTCTTCGCCCTCGAAGACGACATTCGCGTCGTCGCCCAGGTTGAGACCCTCACGAATCTCTACGCATCCCTGCAGCGCTACCCCACCGACGTCGTCGTACTCGAAGGCCAGCTCATCGCCGGCACCATCGATGCCATCCCCGAACTCATCCGTCAGCACCCCGAAGCGAAGCTGATCGTTCAGGTCAGCGAGGCCGACGAGGCCAACACCGTCGAACTCTACCGCCGCGGCGTTCGCGGTGTCGTCCCGCGCTCCATCTCGCCCGACCTCCTCATCAAGTGCGTCCGCAAGATCGCCGAGGGCGAAACCTGGATCGACAACCAATCCATCAGCTGGGTCATCGAAGCCTACCGCGCCCAGGCAACCACTCTCACCGATCCCCGCGTCCAGCCCAAGCTCTCGAAGAAGGAGCTGGCCATCATCAGCTGCATCACCCGCGGAATGCGCAACAAAGAAATCGCTTACCAGATCGGCACCACCGAGCAGGTCATCAAGAACTACCTGCGCAAGGTCTACGACAAGCTAGGCGTCTCCGATCGCCTCGAGCTGGCCTTGTACTGCCTCCACCACGAGCTGCTGAAGAAGTACCTGGCCGACGAGGCTCCGACGCCGTCTCACACCGAACCATTACAGCCCCTCCGCGCAAAGATGTAATCGTTCTCGCGCGTATGATCTTCACGCAAACCGAACCCAGCATTATTTTTCTCATCCGCTTCAATGCGGAGCCGCGTCTCCTCCCGATCAATATCTCAACAGCCCTGCTCCGGTGAAGGCCTCTTCACTGGACATTGGCCGCCCATTGACTTACCGTCGTACGACAGTCGGCACAACGCCATTCGCAAACGCGAACGGGAGACGTATCACTATGTTTGATCGCAGGACCTTCCTCCAAAACGCCGCAAAGACCGCAACCATCACCGCCGCTACGACGAGCCTCCACCCGCTCTTCGCACAATCGGCAGCGCCCGCCCCGCGCTCTCCCAACGACACCATTCAGTTCGCCCTCATCGGCGCTGGTATCCAGGGCCAGGGAGACACCCGCAACGCGGTTCAAGTCCCCGGCGTCAAGCTCGTCGCCGTCGCCGACTGTTATGACGGCCGCCTCGCCCACACCAAAGAGCTCTGGGGCTCCGATCTCTTCACCACTCGCGACTACCGCGAGATCCTCGCCCGCAAAGACGTCGACGCCGTCATCATCGCCACGCCCGACCACTGGCACAAACAGGCCGCCGTCGACGCCATGCACGCTGGCAAAGACGTCTATCTCGAAAAGCCGATGATCCACCTCTACTCCGACGGCCCCGAGATCATCGAAGCCGCCCGCTCCACCAACCGCATCCTCCAGGTCGGAAGCCAGCGCGTCAGCTCCATCGTCTACGCCAAGGCCAAAGAACTCCTGGCCTCCGGCGCCATCGGCAAACTCAACATGGTCACCGCGCGCTGGGACCGCAACTCCTCCATCGGCGCCTGGAACTACACCGTCCCCCTCGACGCCTCCACCGACCACCTGCGACTGGCCGCGCTTCCTCGGCACCGCCCCCAAGATCCCCTTCAACGCCGAACGCTTCTTCCAATGGCGCAAATGGAAGGACTACGGCATCCGGTGTCGCCGGCGACCTCTTCGTCCATCTCTTCAGCGGCACTCACTTCATCACCGGCTCAAACGGCCCCACCCGCGCCATGGCCACCGGCGGCCTCCGCTTCTGGAAGGACGGCCGCGACGTCTACGACGTTCTCCTCGCACTCTTCGACTATCCCGAAGGCTTCAACCTCAGCCTCCGCGTCAACTTCGTCGACGGCGGCGAAGAGAGCGAAGGCTTCCTCTTCACCGGCTCCGAAGGCACTCATGGAGATCGCCGGCCAAACCGTCACCGTCACCCGCACTCCGCTCGCAACCGAACCCGGCTACACCATCTCCACCTTCACCGACGCCATGCAGAAGCAGTACGTCGAGCAGTACCGCAAAAAATATCCCATCAAGCACCCCGAGGGTCCGCCGGCACAGCTAGTCGAAAAGTTCGTCGCGCCCCCCGGCTACTCCGACAGCTACGATCACTTCCACAACTTCTTCAACTCCGTCCGCACCCGCAAGCCCGTCGTCGAAGATGCGACCTTCGGCTTCCGCGCCGCCGGCGCAGCTCTGCTCAGCAACCTCAGCGTCGAGCGCGGCGACATCGTCCACTGGAATCCCGAGACCATGAAGCTGGCCTAGCGCATCTCAACAAACGCAGCACAAACGCGGAGGAAAACGTCTGTAACTCTGACTCTGAGCCGCGAAGGGAAAAACCCCTGTATTTGTACTTTTGCCTTTGCTCGTCCTTGTCGCACCGACGCACTGGAGTCTGCCTTGAAGACAAAATTAGCTCTGCTCTTCGCACTGTCTCTCGCTTGCAACTCCCTCCATGCCCAGGACCCTGCGCACGCCACCGAGTACCGTATGCCGCAACCAGGCAACGGCCCCGGCGACTCCACTCGCATCGCCTTTCTCTCTCATCGTCTGGGCACCGACCACGCCGAAGGCATCTCCCTCCTCGACATGAACAACGACGGCTTCCCCGATCTTCTCAGCGGAGCCTACTGGTACCAGAACCCCGGCCCCCAGGGTGGAGAGTGGAAGCAGCATCAGTTCCGCACCGTCGGCATCCACAACGAATTCGTCAACGACTGCGGCGAGTGGATCGTCGACGTCGACCACGACGGCCTGCCCGATCTCGTCACCACCGGCTGGATCTCCAACGGCCTCTGGTGGTATCGCAACCCTGGTCCCGAGGTCACCGCCGCTGGCACCATGTGGAAGGCCGAAAAGATCACTGACAGCTTCGACACCGAAGGTGGCGCTTTCGCCGACATCAACGGCGACGGCAAACCAGACCTCGCCCTCGCCCACTACAACCACTCCGGCATCCTCTGGGTCGACTTTAGTCAGGACAAGCCCCGCGTCCACCACCTCGGCAATCGCCAGCAGGATGGACACGGTATCGGCATCGCCGACATCAACGGCGACGGCAAAGCCGACATAATCACGCCCTACGGCTGGTTCGAGCAGATCGACGCCGACAACGACAAGTGGCAATGGCACCGCGAATGGTATCTCGGCGACGCCGGCTTTCCCATCCTCGGCTACGACGTCAACCACGACGGCAAACTCGATCTCATCTACGGACAGGGCCACGGCTATGGCCTCTACTGGCTCGAACAGACCGGCACCTCAACTCATCGCAATTGGGTTCGCCACACCATCGACGAATCATTCTCACAGTCCCACGCCCTCGCTCTGATCGACATCGACGGCGACGGCACACCCGAACTCGTCACCGGCAAGCGCTACCGCGGCCACTCCGGCAACGACCCCGGCTCTTACGATCCCGTCGTTGTCTACGCCTACAGGCTGCCTACAAAGGCTCAGTTTGTTACAGCAAAAGCGTACGCTCACATGCAATCCATAGAAGCCCAGAAGCAGGCGCGCGCATCCGGCAATTCCAGCAGCAAGAAAACTAACGACAGCGCAGCCGACCCCGTCTTCACCCGCATGGGCCTTTCGGTGAACGGCACCGCCAGTGCTGGCACCCAATTCATCGCCGCCGACCTCGACCACGACGGCGACATGGACATCGCCAGCGCCGGCAAACTAGGCGTGCACGTCCTCGAAAACCTAAAGATCAATAACGTTCCAAAATCCGTTCGCGAGGATACGCAGCCTCTCAACCGCAAATGGCCATTCCCCGGCGAGGGCGAAGAGGTCCCGCAGGAAGACGGCCCCAAACCGCAACAATAAGATGTCCCCAGTCAAGACTGTTCTCCCGACCTGACAGCGCTCTTTCGCCGCATGCATCTTCGTGATCTGGGCAAGTGGCTTGCAATGATTAACTCATCTCCTACAATCGTTGCTCTCGCTGCATCTTTCGTTGTATCGAACATGGCTCTGCGCGGGCATACCGTGGACCACTGGTAACCAGATCTGGTGACCGTGGGCGGTTTCTATGCGCGCAATTCGCCGCACCCTGCTTGTGTTTTTGGTAGCCTGCGCATATTCGAGCTTCACAGCAGTCGCGCAGAGTGGCGCTTCGTCATCGCCCTCGTTCGGCATCCCCACCCAGCCCGGCACATCGTACTTCTTGATTGACGCGCCTTCGCCTGCAGTGGAGTCAGATGCCGAAATGGACGCAGGCAAATCTTCCACGGAAGCGGCAGCGGTCATGGTCGCACCCACACCTAGACAAGCAAAGCTTCAGAGCGAATTCCAGCGCAACACCGACTGCGAAAACGGAACCCTTCACGGAAAGCCCTGCCGTGTAGACTGGGTCCGCGTCCTCGGCGAGTCCTTCATCTTTCTCTCCACCCAGCATGCCGGAAACATTGCCATGGACCACGACACCCGCCTCGAGTTGATGAATGGCTTCGACAACGGGACATTCTGGTCAAAGTACGCCTACTGCGTCGAACACTATCGCTGGTCGCGCTGGAAAGACGACGATCCCTTCGGCGTGGATTACATCGGTCATCCCATGATGGGAGCCGTCACCAGCAGCATCTACGAGCAGAACGACCCCAAGCAGCGCGCGCTCATGTTCGAAAACTCCCGGCGCTACTGGATGGGCCGCCTTCGCGCCATGGCCTACTCCGCAGCTTACAGTGCCCAATGGAAGGTCGGCCCCCTCAGCGAAGCCTCCATCGGCAATACCGGCATCTTCTACTACACTCGCCAACCCGATCACGTCTGGACTAACGAAACCGGCATGCAGGACTTCTTCATCACCCCGATCGGAGGAATGGCCTGGAACGTCGGCGAGGATGCGATCGATCGCTTCATCCTAAGCCATGTCCGCCACGGCACGCGAAACAAGTGGCTGCTCCTGGCCTCCTCACTCGCCACGCCGGCCAAAAGCGCAGCGAACCTTACGCGTTTCCGCGCCCCCTACTATCGCGACTTAGATCTGAAGACCGCCGGCGCGCTGGTGCGATAACGCCGAAGCAGATTCGATCCCATAACTTCTTATAAATAGCTGGATACGCGATCGACCGAGCTTTACCCAAAGTCCGAATTCAACCGCGATTTATCAAAACCAGCGCACGTCCCTGATCCTCCTTCCGGTATCCCCGCAGCGACTGGATAACAATAATCTGACAGTCAGGAAAAACCGCGCGTCCATCGCCTCGGCAATCGCGAGCGTCAGCGCCGGCACGCAATTCATATCGCGAAACGGCGACCCACGCAATTCGCGCAATTTTTTTCCCAGTTTTCTGCCCAAAAATCGCATGTCAAGCCCCGAAACCACCTAACCACCAAAGAATCAAAGACATCCACTTGGCGCATTAGTTCCACTCCAACCGCTATACTGGATATAGAGATCAAAAACAAGCAGCCCCGGACACGGTTCGGGGCTAACTCGTTTAGAAAGACTATTTTGGACGCAACTCCTTTGCCATGAATATTTTGCAGACATCGACCTGCTGTAAAATATTGAAAATAAAAGGTTTACGCGCGGGCAATAGGGGGGGGGGTACCCCCAGGAGGTTCCAACGCCAACCTGACAAATCCACTCTAAGGAAGATGTATGCTTCTGCAGGCGGGAAATCGCCGATAAGGACACCATGGGAATCGCAACATCCGCACTGAATCCAGTCGCAGCCAAACTGAACAAACCCAAACTGCAAGTGGCCGCACCCTATCTGATCGAACAGGCTTGGGCCGACTACACCCCCGAGCAGCACGCCATCTGGGCAGAACTAGTCACCCGCCGCATGCCGCAGCTTCGCCAGCACGCCTGCCAGGAGTATCTCGACGGTTTCCACCAGATCGGCCTGCGCGAAGATAAACTGCCGAACCTCACCGAGGTCAGCGCGCTCCTGCAGCCCCGCACCGGCTGGCAGTCCACCCCAGTCAGCGGCTTCCTCCCGCCAGACGCCTTCTTCGAGATGCTCGCCAACCGCATGTTCCCCACCACCACCTGGCTCCGCTCGCGCGACTCGATGGAGTACACCCCCGAGCCCGACATCTTCCACGACGTCTTCGGCCACGTACCCATGCACGCCCATCCCGTCTTCGGAGACTTCCTCCAGAACTACGGCAAGATCTGCGCTCGCCTCACCGACCACGAACAGCTTGAACGCATGGGCCGCCTCTTCTGGTTCACCGTCGAGTTCGGTCTCATCCGCCAGAACGGCGAGATCAAGGTCTACGGCAGCGGTCTCATCTCCTCTCACGGCGAATGCACCCGCGTACTGGCAGGCGGTTGCGAGGTCAAAGACTTCAACCTCGACGCCGTCCTCAACCAGAAGTTCGACACCGGCGAAATGCAGCCCGTACTCTACGCCGTCGAATCCTTCTCTCAGATCTACGAAGCCACCAAGGAGGCTGAAAACAGGCTAGGGTAGCGATTCGCATCGAGTCTCGACCAAAGGAAAAGCGGCTGCAGGGTTCGAACCCTGCAGCCGCTCTGGTTTGATCGGGCTGGTGAAACTTACCGGTGTCCGCCGCCGCCATGGCCACCACCGCCACCGTGGAAACCACCACCACCGCCGCCACCGTGATAGCCTCCGCCATTCACATGGCCGCCGGCGAATCCGCCTCTAACTGTATTCCCGTGATAGCCGCCGCCATAAGGCACCGGACGTCCAACATAACCAGGGTGTCCGTAACCGTAACCGGGCCGACCATAGTATCCGCCGCGATAGCCATAGACTCCGCGGTAGCCGTAGCCGTACCGATAGCCACCTCGGTACCAGGGGCCGGCGCCGATGAACACGCCGCCAGCGAACCACGACGGCCCATAGTAGCCATAAGGAGCGCAGGCATAAGGATAGTAGCCGTAGTACCCATAAGAGCAGACCGGAGCAGGGTAGCCGTAGCCCCCATACACCGGGCCACCGATCCCAATACCAACCGACACCTGCGCATGGGAATAAGCCGCAGCGGGCACCAACAAGATACTGAGCAGGGCGAGATAGCGTAAGAAGCGCATTTTCAAATCTCCTATGCAGAGTCCGGTACACCCTAAGGCGTCGGCAACTCGCGAGACCCAGGCACTCCGAGAGTGTCTGAAGTCCTACTAGGATTGAACGTCAAATCGAGAAAAAGGTTGTGTTAGGGCTACGCGCCGCGGACCAGGTGCAAAATAGTGCGCAACATATTGCGAATAAGTCCCATGTTATGCGCAACTTTGCGACTCGGATCGGACTCGGTTAATTATCAGGAAGTAGGCCGTCGTCCACACCCGTGACTAGGTAACTAGTTGGTCAATCTGCGGTTACAGCAATCTTTTTCCACAAAAGCCTAGCTTCTTGTCTAAAAAAGTAGGAAAATAATTAGCACTACAGGGTAAAATATTCCCACTTGCGCAAAGTTTTTACCGAAATTCTGCAATATTTAGCACTCCGGTGTCATTCTGCTTTGGTTCTCCAATTGCATTACCAATAAGCATTCGTTCCATGTACGGCGAATCGGATAAAGGTTTAGACCCCAGGTGACACGAAATGCGACGCTTGATCTACTTATCGCTCCTAGTAATGTTCGTTAGTGTATCGGCAACCTGCGTTAACGCGTCTACAGACTGTGAACGATGGTTTGCAGCCTATCGTCTCGAACTCGCACACACGCGCAGCGTCCAACGCATAGCCGCCGCCAAGCGTCGAGCCAAACTCTACGCTCAGCGCAAGCTGTCCGGATATGTCGCGCCGAAGCCCAAGCCGAAGGTCGTCCTGGCCAGCGCACCCCGGAAGACCCGCCGCCAGACTCTGCACCACTTCGACCTCGCCTGCGGTGTTCTGCCCGAGGACGAGGCAGATGGACCACTTATCGCCGAAGATGCACCTGTACCGTTCCACTCCGCGCGTCCCTTGAACGACGGCGATGATGTCGTTCCCCCTGGGTTCGGCCCGATGATCGCCCAGAACGATACTCCGCCTCCGCCCTCCAGCGATGGACCCTCGGGCCCGCCAGTCTACGGACCGCCCTTCGGCGGTGGTGCCGTACCTCCTGGCGGCGGTCCCGGAATCGGGACGACGTCTGCTCCTCCCGGTAATCCGCCGGGAAACCCGATTACGCCTGTCACTCCACCGCCTCCGCCTCCTGACGCTCCTGTCCCAGAGCCTGCCACCTTCGTCATGCTGCTGACTGGAATGGCCGGAGCCGCAGGCGCACTTCGAAACCGCCTCAAGGCGTAGTTAGCTCTTCAAGGATTTGCGGCTGGACTGCTATCTGGATGGCGTAGCCAATCAGAAGGATCACCGGCGCCGGGCCAACATCGTTATCGTCAAGCCGGGCCAGCGTAGTGGTGTGGACCTGCTCATCCTGCGTCGTTGCCTTGCTGATCGCCACACAGGGAGTTTCTGCCGCAATCCCCGAAGCAATCAGGTCGTCGGCCAGCGCGCGAAATTTGCGACCGGGCATATAGATCACTAATGTCGCGTCTTCCGGAAACGCCCCTTCCCACTTCGGAGTAAGTTCCAGCTTTCCCGCCGCATGGTGCGCCGTTGCGAGGATCAGCTTTGATGCCGCGCTTCGGTCTGTCAGCGGAGTCTTCAATCTCGCGGCGGCAGCAAACGCGGTGGTGATTCCAGGAACGATCTCGAACGGGATATTGGCGCCGCGCAGAGCAGCGATCTCCTCTCCCGCCCGACCGAAGATCAGCGGATCGCCCGACTTCAACCGAAGCACCGACCTGCCGGCTCGCGCGGCCTCGAGCATCAGTACATGGATCTCCGCCTGCGTGATGCGCGGCTGTCCGCAGCGCTTGCCAACCGGGGTGATCTCTGCTCCAGCATGGGCCAGAGAAAGTATCTCCTCGGAGACCAGATCATCGGGCAGAATCACATCAGCCGTCTCAAGCAGTCGAAGCACACGGAGCGTGAGCAGATTTGGGTCCCCAGGCCCCGCTCCTGCGAGATAAACCGTTCCGGGCTGTGCGGGCAGATTCACGACTTCTTCTCGGGCAGCGGATTCGTCAAGGCATGCTGACGCGCCAGCGTAGCGCGACGGGCACGCGTCGTAACCGCAAACCTCACGCTGGGCCAGTTCATGGAGCAGCCATCTCCGCTGTTCGTTCAGCGGCTCCATCTGCGTAACCTCGCGGCGAAGATTGCCGAGGTCAGTCACCCAGTCCCCGGCGTCGAGCGGCAACTGTGCGTTGATCTCTTTACGCAGCCTTTGCGCGAGCGCGGGACTCGCACCGGCAGTCGAAATAGCGATCTGCAGGTCACCGCGCCGAACGACCGAAGGGAAGTAGAAATCGCAGAACGGCGGGTCATCGACCGCGTTGCAAAGGACATTGTTCTCGGTTGCTTCCTTGTAGACGGCCCGGTTGACGGCGGGATCGTTGGTCGCCGCAATCACCAGGAAATGCCCCGCCACATCGCCCAATTCGTACTCGCGTTGCAGCCATTCGATCTCGCCCCCGGCCGCCAGATCAACAATGCGCGGACGAGCCTCGGGTGCGATCACCGTCACACGGGCATGCGCTGCCTGAAGCGATTCGATCTTCGATTCCGCAAGATTGCCTGCGCCAATGACGATGCAGGGCCGTGCGGCGATCTTCAAGAAAATGGGAAAGAGATCCATGGACTAAATCTACTCTCCTGGCGCGTGTCGCCCCGCACCGACTGGTGGCGCATCGCGCTCAACCGGATCGACGACCGTGCCGGCCAGTTGTGCGCGTAGGCTGTCGTCATCCGTGCGTGAAAAATAAGCGCGCAGGTCTTCGCCGGGTCCTCGCTCAGCAAGATAACCACGAAGCAACCGTTCAATGGCGTCGGGAACCTCGTCGGCCGCAGCGCGGTAGCCCAACGGACGTGCGGTCCGCGCGAATCTTCCCACCGCTCCTCCAACGCAGAAATAAAACGCGTCGACCAACTGTCCATCCTTCTTGATCTTTTTGCCCTCAAGCCCGATATCGGCGATCCAGTGCTGCCCGCAGCTATTGGTGCAACCGGTCACGTGGAGCTTGATCTGCTGGTCGAAGCCGGGAAGCCGCTCCTCCATCTCGCTGACAAGCCACTTCGAAAAACCCTTCGTCTCAGAGATTGCAAGTTTGCAGAACTCAGTGCCTGTGCAGGCGATCGCCCCGCGCCAGAACGCCGACACATCGACCTGTAGTTCCATGCTGTTGAGCGCAACAACGAGATCCGCTGTCTTCGCGTTCGGAACATTCACCACGATGATGTTCTGCATGATCGTCGTTCGCAGCTCTCCGTTCCCATACCGCTCGGCGAGGTCGGCAAGTTGCAGCAGCTGATCGCCCGAAAGCCGCCCGCGAAGGACGCTAGCGCCAACCGAAGACAACCCCGTCTGGCGCTGCGGCGCTATGCCGATGTGGTCGCGGTAGACGTCGTCGGGCACAACATCTTCCGATGTCGGACTAGGGTCCAGTTTGTAGCCAAGCTTCAATTCCAGTGCCTCAAGGAACGATTCGGCCGTCCAGCCATGACGCATGAAGAGGTACTTGATACGGGCGCGCGTGCGGTTTTCGCGAAGCTCCTGCTGTTCGCGAAAGATCTCCACCGTGGCATGGACGGCCGCATAAGCCTGGTCCTGCCGGATGAAGGCGGGAATGCGCACGGCAAGGTGTGGCTCGGTCGAAAGGCCGCCGCCCACGCGCAGCGTGTAGCCAATCTCCTCGACGCCATCGACGGTTCGCTTGATCGCGGTGAGTGCCACGTCGTTGATCTCGGGATACGAGCACCAATGCGAGCAGCCCGTGACGGAGATCTTGAACTTTCGCGGCAGGTTGTAGAACTCTGGGTTCGCCGTCAGCTTGTGCGCGATCTCCACAGCCAGTGGGGAAGCGTCGATCATCTCATGTCCGTCGAGCCCTGCCAGCGGGCAGCCCGTAACATTGCGGACCACATCGCCGCACGCACCCTTCGGGCTCAGCCCCACAGCCGTCAGAGCATCGACCACCTCCGGTAGCGATTCAATCGTCAGCCAGTGAAGCTGGATGTTCTGACGTGTGGTGATGTCTGCCAGATTTCGTGCGTACTTCTTGGTAAGACTCCCGATGACACGCAACTGCTCGCTGGTGAGAATGCCGTTCGGCAAACCAATGCGCATCATAAAGTACTCAGTTGCCTTGCCCTCTCCTCCGACCCCTCCGGTCGCTCCCACGCCATCGCCCTGCGTGTAGATGCCCCACCACTTGAAGTACGTTCCGGCCCACTCGGGCAGGACTGAGTCGCGGCCTTCTCTCGCGAACTGGCGGACCTCTTCCCAGGCCTCCCACGGATTCTTCGCAAGCTTCAGACGCTCGGACTTCTGGGCTTTAGTCTCTTTTGTAGCGGCTGCTGCGGGAGCACTCATTCTGGGTATCCTTAGTCTGATTGAGGGTTTAAAAAGAAAGTCCCACTTTGTAAGTGGGTGCGGGTGGCTTCTGCTTCAGAGGTTCGGGACTTAGTCGGTAAGTCTCCGATTCAGGCATTGGCGACGGCGCACGCGGTCACAACAACACATGCGACAGGCAGCGTAGCGGCAGGTGGTAGAACTCGCCATGTTTTTAGGTTAGTAGTCCAACCCGCAAACGTCAAGGTGTAAAGAAGGATCTCTACATCGAAACCTTTGCGATATCTGAGACTTAGTCAGCTTCAGCAAGCGAAAATTTGTGCCGAACATCCGAGCCGCGCACCCAGAAAATGACGTCTTCGGCAATGTTCGTGGCATGATCGGCGGCCCGTTCCAGATTGCGCGAGATGATGATTGCGTTCAGCGCCTGCCCGCTGACGACCGGGTGCTGCTGCATTACCTCGACCAGCTCGGCCTGCACGTCGCGGTTCATGTCGTCGATCTCGTCGTCCATGTGCAGCACCGATTCCGCCAGCTTCGCATCTGCCTCCAGAAGCGACTGGATGGCGCGGCGAATCATCACTCCGACCTTTTCACCCATGTCCGGAATGTCGATCGGTAAGGAGATCTTTGGCGAATCGTGCAGGAACTGTGTGCGCGAGGCGATGTTGGTCGCCTGATCGCCAATCCGCTCCAGGTCGCCGTTGATCTTGATCACCGACAGGATAAAGCGCAGATCGATCGCCATCGGCTGCTCCTTCGCCAACAGGTCATAGGCCATCTCGTCGACATCGCGCTCAGCGGCGTTAATCGCCGCTTCAATCTCTTTCACATGATCACAGAGGCTCAGGTCGCCCGTAAGGTACGCCTCCAGCGACAACGAGAGTGCCTGCTGAGAAAGCGCCGCCATGGCGAGAAGTTTGTCTTTGAGAGCCGCGAGCTGTTGCTGAAAATTGATGCGGGGCATGTGGGAACACCTCGAACGTTATCTCTCTATTGTGACGTATGGAAGGCGAAGAGACTATGAATATCGTCGGCCCAGGGTGCCTGTTTTGGAATCTTTTTTGCGCCGTCAAAGCTACTTGTAGATCAGATAGGGCTCACGCCGGCGTTCGAACGCAGCCAGATCGGCAGCCCATCCCTCGGCGATCTTACGTGGGTCCTCCCGATTGGCGAGCGCCCGCATCGTGTCAACGTTTGTCACCAGGTGGGCGGCTTTTTCCAACAGGAACTCCGGATAAAAATGATGGAGTGCGCTGAGCAATTCGATTCCGAGCTCTGGCGAATTCAACACATTGCGGTCCGTCACCATAAAGGCGATCCCGGGAATCGTCTTTCCGTGCGATGGATAGTGGTTGGAATCCTCTGCCACTGCAAAGCTCGTCGGCGCAATGGTCACACCGGGAATCTTACGGGCGGTCAGATAGGCCGCAAGCGTCGCAGCGTCGAAGTAGGGTGCACCGATATGCTCATACGGCGTGTCGCTGCCCCTGCCAACCGAGATATTTGTCATCTCCGTCAGGCCAATCGCGGGATAGAGAGTGGCGGCTGCAGGGCTGCGAAGGTTGGGGCTTGGATTCGTCCATTTCAAACCGGTCTCGTCAAAGAACTCCTGGCGTCGCCAGTTCTGCATTGGGACAACCGTCAGCTGCGCACGAATGGGGGCTTGAATATTTGGCGAAGTCGCGCTCGGAAGGAGCCGTTCGCTGTTGAAATAGAGCGCAAGTTCACCAAGGGTCATGCCATTACGCACCGGCATCGGCATGTAGTTGGTATAGGATTCGGCTCCAACATCAGAGACCGGGCCCTGCACCGCCACCCCACCGTTCGGGTTAGGACGGTCCAGCACGATGATCTCGATATGCGCCTGCGCGGCTGCCTCAAGAAAGTAGCCCACCACAGCCTCATAGGTATAGAAGCGAACTCCAACATCCTGCAGGTCGATCACTACAGCATCGAGCTTCTTCAAGGACTCAAGGCTCGGACGGCGCTGCTCCGGCTTCGCGCCGTACAGGCTGAGGACGGGAAGCTGCGTCGACGGATCGACATCATCGCCGATCTTGGTTGTGTCTTTCACTCCCAGAAGGCCGTGCTCCGGCGAGAACAACGTCTTCAACTCAACCTCAGGAATGCTGTGCAGCAAAATATCAATCGTTCGCCGGCCCTCACGATCGAGCCCGGTCTGATTCGTCAGCAAGCCCAATCGCAGATGGCCGTCGTGACGGCCCGCAGCCTCACGCAATGCAGCAAAGTTCGTCGTTTCGAGCACATCGATTCCGGTCAACGTTCCAGAGGCCGTACAGCGCTGTCCTGTTTGCCATAGAGCTGAAGCGCCTTCGCCGCAGCCGTCGCCACCTGTCCCCGCAACGGCGTAATAGGCGCCCCACCTCGCGGATGTACCGCGTTCGCCAGAATAACAACGAAGGTGTCGCTCGCCGGATCCATCCACAGCGATGTCCCGGTGAAACCCGTATGGCCGAAGCTGCCAATCGGAAACACCTCGCCCCGTGGCCGCGAAAACGCCGTATTGATATCCCACCCAAACCCTCGTGTGCCGACGCCTGTAGTGGTCTTCCCATCTGCCGTGAAAATAGTCGCGGTTGCGACAGCGGTCGATGGCTGTTCAGGCTGTGTCATCAGCTTCAATGTCGCCTGCTGCAACGGGAAATTACTTGTTCTTCCCGCAAGTCGATCTAACAACGCTTGGGCAAACAGCGCCACATCACCCGCAGTCGAAAAAACCCCGGCATGCCCTGCGACCCCACCCATTCGCCGGGTAGTCGGGTCATGCACCGTCCCACGTAGAAGCTGGTCGAAGTTTTTATTGCTCGCAGCCGTCCCTTGATCGTCATGGGCAGTAGGAGCGATCTGTGAAATCCATTCTTTGCCGGGCAGATACCGGGTATGCGTCATCCCCAACGGGTACGACTACGAGATCGACAACGGCCGCGTCGTGCTGCTCAGCACCTATTCCGTCGCGCACGTCACCGGCACCGGGGCGCAGGCGAAGATCCAGAAGTACAAGTCCGTCGGCCCGGGCGAGCACATCGACGGCATCGAGCAGATCCTCTATCCCATCAACCCGCCGCACCACTGATGAGCACGCGCCGCCGGCAGCCCTCGCGCATCCAGCAGGCGATCGACTTCCCACTCGACTGGCTCGAAGAGCGGTCGGGTCTCGTCGGCGGGGTCAAGTACTTCCTCTTCCGCAAGGTCCCGTCCGACACGAACTGGATGCAGACTCTCGGGTCGGCGACCCTGACCGCCTTCCTCGTGCAGGCCGTCACGGGCGTGATCCTCGCGATGTACTACCAGCCGACACCGAACGACGCGTACGCGTCGATCGTGAACATCACCGACCACGTGACACTGGGCTGGCTCGTGCGCGGCATGCACAAGTGGGGCGCGAGCGTCTTCATCATCCTCATGTTCCTGCACATGGGGCGCGTGTTCCTGTTCGGCGCGTACAAGTACCCGCGCGAGCTGAACTGGGTGCTCGGCGTATTGCTGCTCGTGATGGGGATGGCGGAAGGCTTCACGGGCTATCTGCTGCCCTGGGATCAGACCGCGTACTGGGCGAGTGTCGTCGGCATCAACCTCAACGGAACGGCGCCGTTCCTCGGGCCGTGGCTGGCCCAGTTCTTACGTAGCGGCCAGGAGATCGGAGGCGAGACGCTCACGCGGTTCTACTCGCTGCACATGCTCGTGATCCCGGGCGCGATCTTCGCGCTCATCGGTCTGCACCTCTACCTCGTGATCCGGCTCGGCGTCACCTCGCCGCCGTGGTCGAAGGAAGCGGCGGGCGCGGATCGTCCCGACGAGCCGTCGCAGCTGCGCGAGGGTCTCACGCAGCCGGTCGCCCGGGGCGCCGGAGGATCCGAGTAATGGCCGCCGGGAAGCCTTCGGCCCTCGACGAGCGCCGCGCACAGTTCGCGCGCTACAAGGAAGACGTCAAGGCGCGCGGGAAGCCGTTCTACCCGTTCGCGATGTTCGAGGACACGGTGATGAGCCTCGTGGTCGTCACGATGATCGTCGCGCTCGCGACGATCTGGAAGTGGACGTCGTGGGCGCCGCATCACGACGGAACGCATCAGGGCCTGCTCGGACCGGAGTTCACCGCGCCCGCGGATCCGGGGACGACGAACTTCGTCCCGCGTCCGGACTGGTACTTCTACTTCCTCTTCTATCTGCTCCGGGTCTTCAAGTGGCCGGAGTCGGTGTTCCTCGGCACGGTCGGCGTGCCGACGATCGCGCTCATCCTGCTGATCGCGCTGCCCTTCTACGACGTGCGCCGCGAGCGCCGGCTTTCGCGACGGCCTGTCGCGGTCGTCGGGCTCGTGCTCACAATTCTCTCGATGGCGATCCTGACGTGGAAGGGCGCGACCGCGTCCGAGGCGCTGGCATCGGAGGTGATTGCCGACGTCCCGCACTGGATCAGCGCGCAGAAGCTGCCACCGGCCGCAGTGCCCGGCGCGAAGCTCTTCGCGGTCGCGGGCTGTACCGCCTGCCACACCTATCTCGGCACGGGCTCGTCCAACCTCGGGGCTCCCGACCTCACCAACATCGGCACGCGCAACCTCGGCATCGCTTTCCAGATCCGTCACCTGCAGTGCCCGTCGTGCGTGAATCCAGGCTCGCCGATGCCGAAGTTCGCCTCACTGGGCACGAAACGCCTGCACGAGCTGGCCGTCTTCCTCGAAGCCTCCAAGGGCAAGAAGTAACAAACGGGCACAATCCCAGGAATGCATGTCTTCCTTGGGATCACCGGCGCCTCGGGCGCCCCCTACGCCGCCCGCCTGCTCGAGGTTCTGGCGGCTGCTGACTGCGAGATCGGCGTCGCCGCGTCGAGCGCCGGGATCGAGGTGCTCGCCACGGAGCTCTACGGCAACGCGCGGCTTTCGCGGGACGAGACGATCGCGCGCCTGCTCGAGCATGCGCCGAACGCAACTGTCTACGACCCCAACGACTGGAAGGCGCCGTACGCGTCCGGGTCGGCGAAGGTCGACGCCTATGTGATCTGCCCGTGCTCGATGGGGACGCTCGGCACGCTCGCCTCCGGCGCGATGCAGAACCTCATCCACCGCGCGGCCTCGGTCGCGATCAAGGAGGAGCGCCGCCTCGTCCTGATGCCGCGCGAGACGCCGCTTTCGGTGATCCACCTGCGCAACATGCTGACGCTGCGCGAGGCGGGCGCGACGATCCTCTTCCTCGCTCCCGGCTTCTACCACGGAGCCGAAACGGTCGACGACCTCGTCGACTTCATTGTCGGGCGCGCACTCGATCAGCTCGGGCTCGAGCACACGCTCACGAAGCGGTGGGGGCAGTGAGCGTGGAAACCGGAACGCTGCCCGCCGAGGGCGTACAGAAGATGTTCGACCGCATCGCACCGGTGTACGACGCGATGAACAAGGTCATGACCGTGGGCCTCGACCGGCGCTGGCGCCGCATCACGATCGACGAGACGGTGCACAAGGGCGATCGCGTGCTCGACGCCTGCTGCGGCACCGGCGACCTCGCGATCGCCGCGCGCGCCCGTGGCGCCGACGCGATCGGGCTCGACTTCTCGGAGCGGATGCTCGAGCGCGCACGTCACAAGGAGCCCGCGATCGAGTGGGTGCAGGGAGACGTGCTTGCGCTTCCGTTCGGCGATGCGTCGTTCGACGCGGCGACCGTCGGGTTCGGCGTGCGCAACGTGGCGGATCTCGAAGCCGGGCTCCGCGAGCTGCGGCGCGTGCTGCGCTCCGGTGGCCGCCTCGGGATTCTCGAGATCACGATGCCGCGCGGCCGGCTCGCGCCGTTCTATCGCGTGTGGTTCGACAAGGTCGTGCCCGCGCTCGGCAAGGTGCTGCCCGGAGGAGCTGCGTACACGTATCTCCCCGCGAGCGTGCGGCGGTTCCCGCCGCCGGCCGAGCTCGCCGCCCTGCTCGAGCGCTGTGGGTTCGAGCGCGTCCGCTACCGCACGTTCGCGGGCGGCATCGTCGCGCTCCATGTCGGAGAAGCGGCGTGACCCTGTCGGCGATTCGCGAGGCCGAGGGTCTCGAGGAGTACCTCGACGCGATCGAGGAGCGGTTGGCCCGGTCGGTCGCGAGCCATCCGGGCCTCGTCGCGGCCGTCGGGAACGAGGCGCTCGCCGCCGGCGGGAAGCGCCTGCGCCCGCTGCTCGTCTTTCTCTCGACGCCGCCGGGGCGCGACCCGTCGCTCGCCGCCGGTGTCGCCGTCGAGCTCGTGCACATGGCGACGCTCGTGCATGACGATCTCATCGACCGCGCGCATTTCCGTCGCGGCAAGGCGGCGGCGTGGTCGGTGTACGGCGCCGAGGCGGCGCGCGCCACGGGGGACTATCTGTTCGCCCGGGCCTTCGCGGAGCTTTCCGCGACCGGCGACGTGGAGGCAGTGCAGACTCTCGCCGATGCGACGCTCGCACTCGCGCGCGGCGAGGCGCTGCAGCGCACGCAGACGAACGACCCTTCGACCACCGTTGCGGCCTACATCGAGCGCTGCGCTCTGAAGACCGGCGCGCTGTTCGAGGCCGCCTGCCGGCTCGGCGGCGGTTCGGGTGAGTACGGTATCGCACTCGGTGTCGCGTTCCAGATCGCCGACGACGTGCTCGACTGCTCCGGCGCCACGATCGAGACCGGGAAGATCGCGGGCACGGACCTGCGTGACGGCACGCCGACGCTGCCGCTCCTGCTGGCCGCGCAGGAGGACGAGACAGTCCGCGCCGCGCTCGCCGGCGACCCTCTGGCGCTGTCCAATGGGGGCGCGCTCGTGCGCGTTGCCGCAACCGGCGCCCTCGAGCGCTCCCGTGAGGTTGCGCTGGACTACGCTAGGAGAGCCCGGGCGTGCCTCAACGGTGAGCTGCACCGTGACGAGCTCGAGTCGCTGACGCACGCAGTCGTCAACAGAGAGAGGTAGTGCAGGTGGCGGTTCTCGACATGCTCGACACGCTCGCACCGATCCGCGAGAAGGTCGAAGCGCGTGAACGCCTCGACTTCGAGGACGGGCTCGCCCTCATGGAGACCGACGACCTGCTCGCGCTCGGAGAGCTCGCCGACCTCGCGCGCCGCGTGCGCGGCGGCACCGACGAGGTGTACTTCGTCCAGAACCTCTACCTGAACCAGACGAACGTCTGCCGGGTCAAATGCAAGTTCTGCGCGTTCGGCGAAGACGCAGAAGCAAGAGGACTCGTACACGATCGGCGCGGACGAGCTCGTCGAGGATGCGGTGGCGCAGTTCGAGGTCACGAACTTCACCGAGATCCATTGCGTCAACGGCGAGAATCCGCACGTCGACCTCGAGTTCTACGCGGACGTGCTGCGCAAGCTGAAGGCCGCGTTGCCGGACGTGCACCTGAAGTTCTATACGGCCTCCGAGATCCATCACATGTCGAAGCTCGAGGGCTGCACATACGAAGAGGTCTTGCGTGTGCTCAAGGACGCAGGGCTCGGCTCGCTGCCGGAGGCGGCGCGGAGATCTTCGCGCCACGCGTGCGCCAGCTGATCGCGCCGGGCAAGGAGCCGGCGGAGGAGTGGTTCCACATCCACGACGCGGCGCACAAGCTGGGGATCCCGACGCACTGCACGCTGCTCTACGGTCACGTCGAGACCTATGAGGAGCGGGTCGACCACATGCTCCGGCTGCGCGCGCAGCAGGATGCGACCGGCGGCTTTCTCGCGTTCATCCCGCTCGCGTTCCATCCGGAGAACACGGTCTTCGAGCGCCGCGGCTTCAAGTTCACGACCGGCGCCGACGACCTGAAGATGGCGGCCGTATCGCGGCTCGTTCTCGACAACATCCCGAACATCAAGGCGTACTGGATCATGATGGGCATGCCGATGGCGCAGCTCGCCCTGCACTTCGGCGCGAACGACGTGCACGGCACCGTTGTCCGCGAGAAGATCTTCCAGGCCGCAGGGGCGACGAGCGGGACGGAACAGAAGATCCCGGAGCTCGTGCGGTTCATCAAGGATGCCGGGCGCATTCCCGTACAGCGCGACACGCTGTACAACGAGCTGCGCCGGTGGTGAGCGCGTGATCAAGCTCGGCCGTATCAGCTACGTGAACATGGCCCCGGTCTTCTACCGCGTCGACGCCGAGGTCGAGGAAGTGCAGGGCGTTCCCACGGCGCTGAACCGCATGCTCGTCGACGGTGAGCTCGACACTGCCCCGATCTCGTCGATCGAGTACGCACGCAACGCAGACCGGCTGCGTTTGCTGCCGCGCCTCTGTGTCGCCTCGGAAGGCGCCGTCGACTCGATCCAGCTCGTCTCGCGCAAGCCGCTCGAGCAGGTGC
>CAVRHK010000054.1:0-29205 GCA_963720955.1 uncultured Acidobacteriaceae bacterium
GCCGGAAGACGAGGACGACGAGGGCGAGGGTGGCGGAGGAGGACGGCAGACGGGCGGTCCAATCGGAGACGCCGAACTCCTTGAAGAAGCTCATGGCGCGCCAATAGTAAAGGGCGGGCTTTTCGAGCCAGGGCTTACCGTAGAGGATAGGGGTGACGGTGCCAGCTGAGATGCAATGAAAGGAGTTACGCAGGTCTTCTGCGCGAAGGCTGCGCGGAACCATCTTGGCGTTGACGGTATGGCAGGCGTCCGAATGTGCGGTGAGCATCTCGCGCGCGATCTGGGCGTATCTTGGCTCGTCCGCGCCAACCAGGCCAAGTTGATCGCCCCCGAATACGGGAACCAGGCCGTATAGCAACAGAAAACCGGTTACGGCGAATAGGACGAGAAACTCTCGCACAGTCACCGAGGTCGGTAGTCTCTCGCGGAGCCAAATGAGGGCCGCGTGGTCTTTCCTTGCGCCGGTCGCGGCGGGTTGTTGACTATCGTTCATTTATCGTTGAGGAGCGAGACAAGGCTAACAGATTCTTGTCCGTAGCTGGGTTAGGATCCGCTCGGTGGCCACACCCAAAGGACCATCGAGGGTGCATCCGCTGGCGTTGCGGTGACCGCCGCCGCCGAAGTACTCGGCGATCTGGGCGACATCACTTTTTCCTTTGCTGCGAATGCTGAGACGGAACTGGCTGGCCTCGGCTTCACGCAGAAAGACCGCGGATTCGACGCCGGCGATGCTGATGAGGTAGTTGACGACGCCTTCGCAGTCTTCGGCTGTGGCGCCAATACGGTCCATATCTTCGCTGGTGACCCAGGTCCAGGCGATGTCGCCTTCGGTCTGGAGGTTGGAGAGAGCGATGCCCAGCAGTCGAATCTTGCTGGCAGGGTTGGAGAAGTAGATGTCGCGGGCGATCTGGCTGGGGTCGGCCCCGTGTGCGGCAAGATCGTGGACGAGGGCGAAGGTGTCGGCTGTGGTGCTGGAGTAGGTGAAGGCGCCGGTGTCGGAGAGGATCGCGGCGTAGAGACAGGTGGCCATGGAAGGGGTGATCTCAACGTTTGCGGCTCGAGCGAGGCGGTAGACCATGGCGGCTACGGCACAGGCGTGCTCGTCGATCCAATTGACGGAAGCAAAAGGACGGCCGCTGGCGTGATGGTCGATGTTGATGAGGGTGCGGCCTTCAAGGCCAAGGAGACCGGTGCGGGCGATGCCGTCGCATTCGAGTAGGACAGCGGGGATATCTCCGTCGGGATCGATGTCGTTTGCAGAAGGTGTGTGGTGGATGCGGTGCAGGTTGGGAAGGGCGCGATAGGTCAAGGGGACCGGATCTGCGAACAGGATGTCGACCTGACAGCCGAGCTGCTCGAGCACCTCGGCCAGAGCGAGGACAGAACCGATGGCATCGCCGTCGGGGCGTGCGTGCGAGGTGAGAAGGAAGCGGGGGTGGGCGCGGAAGGTCGCCAGGAGTTCGCCGATCTGGGCTTCGTGTGATCGGTCTGCCTGCTGAAGTTCGTAAAGCTCGGTTTCTGGAGTCATGATTTAGCTGTCACGGGCTTAGCAGGTTCGGATGCGGTGCGCTTCTGGTCTCGTTTGCGAGTGCGGTCGAGAAGCTCTTCCATACGACCGGTCATCTTCTCGGAGCGGTCGATGGCGAAGGTGAGCTCGGGGACATGACGGACTCCCATGCGGTCGCGGAGCTGGGAGCGGATGTAGGCGCGGGCCGTGGTGAGTCCTTCGAGGGTGGAGGCCTCTTCCTCCTCGTTGCCGTGGACGGCGACGAAGATGCGGGCGGATTTGCCGCCAGGCGCGAGAACAACCTCTGTGACGTAGCTGGGCGCGATCCGCGGGTCGGAGAGCTCGCCTTCGAGCATGGCTCCGATCTCTTCAGAAAAGGTGTTGGCGACTCGATTGCGATGGTAGGTTCTGGCTCGGTGCTCGGGCATAAAGTTTGGTACAGGTCGAACGGTTGAGGATATCAAAGATAGGCCATTCCACCTAGTCCGAACGGTGGATTTTAGCGGAAAAAACTGCCGGATGGGTTGATTTTTGATGATTTTTTTCCGCTATTCGGGCAGGATTTCCGCGTAAGAATCAAGGACTTCCGCGCTCAATTGAGCGGCGAGGCGGTGGACGGCCTGGTCAATCTGCTGGAGTTGGCCGGTGAGGTAGCTGGTGGAGGAGGAGATGGCGGCGATGCCCAGAGTGGCCCGGTTCCAGACGATGCCGTCGTCAAGTTCGGCGATGGAGAGGTTGAAGCCGTGACGGAGCTTATCTTTCATGGAGCGGAGGACCTGACGGCGGTCTTTGAGGGACTGTGCGTGGGGGACCTCCAGTTCGATGATGAGTTTGGCGATTGGCATCTTTTTCAGCGAACGAGCATAAGGTAGATCGCAATGCCGATACCGATGGCGGCGAGGATAAGTCCAAGGATGACGGCGTCACGCGAGACCCGTCCGGGCTGCCAGGTGCCGGCGCTGAGTTGGTGAACCAGTTGGACGTGGCGGAGCACGGCGCTGAGGTTGACGATAACGCCGAGGGTGACGAGACCGACTCCGGACCAGAGGGAGATGCCGGTGTTGTGGGAAGGGATATGGGACTCGGCGGCGCTAAGCTGGCGGAGGAAGAGTCCGAAGCGACTGACGGCGAAGCCAATGCCCATGAGGCCGAGGCCGGTGCGGATCCAGGCGAGAAAGGTCCGCTCGGCCGCTAAGTACACTCGGGGATCCTGCTCTGCGGGCTTGTCCATGGAGGGAATTGTATGACAGGGCCGAGAGACTAGCTTGCAGGCTTGCGGATGACCCATGTGGTCATGCAGCGCTGGTTCTGCACTACGGTGGTCTTAATTGGGTCGACTAATTCCGCGTTGAGAGTCGTCGTGCGTTGCATGAGGAAGGCCTCGTCGACGCAGAAGCGCTCGGTGCCTTCAGGGGCGAGGTAGCGACGGCCAGCGACGTGCCGATGGGGCATGCCGATGGTAGAGGCGAGGCGGCTGAAGAGCAGGCCGCCGGGCTTGAGAACGCGCCAGAGATTGTGCAGCATGGCGTCGAAGTGTGCGTCGTCGCGGCTGAAGTGGAGAACGGTGTTGCAGATGATGACGTCGAAGGTGGCTTCGGGAAAGGAGAGGGCGTCGAGGGATTCAAGGCGAACATGGCTCGCCCGGAGCGTTGGGAAGACGGTCCGGATGTGCTCGATGACCGCGGGGTCATGATCCGCAGCGAAGACCTCGTAGCCCTCGCGAAGGAGGTAGACGAGGTTGCGGCCGGAGCCGCAGCCGGCGTCGAGGACACGCATGCCGGGCTTGATGTTGCCGCGTAGAAGCTGGTCGAAGAGGTAGATGTCGATCTGGCCGAATTGTTCCTGCAAGGTAGGCACTGGTGGATGATACGGGTTAATGGCGATCGATGACTGTGTTTTCAGAGCATGAGAGAGAACGAATTTTTTTGCTGATGAATCGCCCCCGGCGGGCTGACTGTTGGTTGTCCGCGACGTACACTGTCCGGAGAACGTGCTATGTCTCGACGTTTGGACCGTCGATACAAGTTGGACATTGTTGAGCTATGAGGATTTGTCGAAGAGAGGCAGTGATGGGTTTGGCTGGCGCTCAGGTCAGGGGATGGCTGATTGCTTTTGGGGTTATCTCGGTGATTTTTCTGCTGGGAGAGGCAGGTGCACAGACGCCGAAGGCCCATTTTGTTGGATCGGAGAGCTGCAAGGGGTGCCATGCCGCGGCGTACAACGGGTGGAAGCAGACCCGGATGGCCAATGTGGTTCGCGATCCGAAGGAGCATCCCGAGGCCGCGCTTGGGGACTTTCTTCACCCCGATCCAGTGGTCACGTTTGGGCTCGATCAGGTTGCGTTTGTGTATGGCAGCCGGTGGAAGCAGCGATACTTTACGAAGCGAGGGGACGACTACTATCCTCTGCCGGCGCAGTGGGACGTGGCGAAGAAGAAATGGCTGCCGTATCACGTGGAGAAGGGTACGGACTGGTGGGAGCCGTTCTATGGACCGACGAACTTCGACCGGCCGACGGGGCCGACGTGCGACGGATGCCATTCAGTGAACTACAACGTGGAGACCCACCAGGTCACTGAGTGGAATGTGGGCTGCGAGAAGTGCCATGGGCCTGGGAGCCTGCATGTCGCACATCCAACGCGAGAGAACATTGTGAATCCCAAACGGCTGGACTATGTGCGCGGCAATGACACTTGCATTCAGTGCCACAGCCAGGGGCGTCCCGTGACGAATCCGATTGCGGGGAAGTACTACGACTGGCCGGTGGGCTTTTTGCCGGGCGAGCGGCTGGTTGACTACTGGAGGCTGGAGGATTTGAAGCCGGGGACTACGAACTTTCTGCAGTATGCCGATATGACCGCGCATAAGAACAGGATGCAGGGGAACGATTTTACGCAGAGCAACATGTATCACCGGCAGATGCGGTGTTTCGATTGCCACCAGGTCCATAGCGCCGAGAATCCTTCGAACCTGATTGCGACGGGGAATGCGCTATGTCTGTCGTGCCATGCCAAGACGGAGGAGAATCCGGCGGGACTTCGGGGGACGGTGAGCGAACATACTCACCATGCCGAAGGGAGTGCGGGTAGTTCCTGTGTGGCTTGCCATATGCCGAAGATCGAGCAGACGATCAAAGACAATTTTGTGAGCGCCCATACGTTCCGCTTTATTACTCCGGTCGAGACGGAGCAGTCGGGGATTCCGAATCCTTGTACTTCCTGCCATAAGGACAAATCGACTGAGTGGGCGACAAAGGAGTTGAGGGGATGGACGACGACTTCGCCGTGGCGGGTGGCTCAGTAGGTTTGGGTAAAAAAAGCAGCTCCCCATTCGACTTCGCTCAGGGCAGGCTCTTGGGGATGACAACCAGAAAGAGAACAGCAACAGCGTTTGCAAAGCAATCGCCAAGGCAAGAACGTTTGCGAAGATTCTAGCGAGGGCGGACGAGGGCGACGGCAGTGAGGTCTTCGATGCGTTTGGGTTTGACGAAGGGTAGTCTCTCCGGACTGTACCAAGGTGGCTTTCTGAACTCATTCGCGTCTTCGAGTGTGACGACACAGAGGTCAAGCGCTGAGTCGTTGGGAATATTTTCGAGGACCGCGGTCGCTCGCTCGACGCCAAACTGCTCACGTCCGCGCTGTGCTTCGAGGATTCCCTTGGTGACGAGAAGCATGCGTGCGCCGGGTTCGAACGCTTGGATGGCGGGCTCGAAGGTGAGATGGGTGAAGAGACCGAGTGGCATGGTGACGTGTCCGAGGACGCGTGTGCCGTCGCTGTCGCGAAAGATGGCGGGCTGGCCACCGGAGTTGATGTAAGCGAGAACGCCGAGAGGAAGGTTGAAGCAGCCGAGGAAGGTTGGGGCGAGGCGGGAGCCACCAGCGGCTTCGTAGATGGTCTGGTTGATCTCGTGTGCAAGAATCCCCAGGGTGTCCATCATGTTGATGACTTCCTGGCTGAAGAGTTCCTGGACGCGACGGCGAAAGGTGTCCTGCGTTGCGGAGATGACGGTGTGAACCTGATCGCGAATGCCAGCTATGTCCGTAAGGAGAAAGACGACGTGCGGGCCGGCTGCTACGGCGTCGAAGAAATCGCCACCGGTACGTGTTGCGTAATAACGGGCTTGAAGGTCGAGGCCCACGAGCGGTGGCAGAGTAGAGGGCAGATCGGTGCGGGTGAGCTGAGAGTTGTTCTGCATGGATGGTGGCGATTGTACTTTGTTCAACGCAATTCAACGCATATTTTGTAGCAGGCAAGCGAGGGAGTGCGGGGTGACGACTGCCTGAGCTACTCTACAATTATCGTTTCAGGGGGAGATAAAAACGGTGAAGAATCTGACGAAACTCTGCAGCCTCAGGAGTGCACTTTGCGGGCTGCGGATGGTTCTTTCCGGCGCAATCATTATGAGCTCAAGTTTGGTTTCAGCCCAGAGTACCGATGCGGAGTTCGGTCCAGCGAACCCGTTTTATGCGCCAAGTGCGTTGCCATTTCAGGCACCGCCGTTCGACAAGATCAAGGACAGTGACTATCAGCCGGCGATCGAGGCCGGGATGGCGGAGCAGTTGAAAGAGATGCGGGCGATCGCGGACAATCACGCCGCGCCGACGTTTGAGAATACGATCGTCGCGATGGAGAAGACGGGGGCGTTGTTTCAGCGCTCTCTGGCGGCGTTCAACGGGGTGACGGGAGCGAATACGAATCCTGTGTTGGAAAAGATACAGCGGGAGGAGGCGCCGAAGCTGGCTGCGCATAGCGATGCGATCTATCTGGATGCGAAGCTGTTTCATCGGGTAGCAGCCGTGTATGAGAAGCGGGCGTCGCTGAAGCTGAGCCCCGAGGGGCTGCGGCTGGTGGAGATTTATTACCAGCGGTTTGTGCATGGTGGTGCGAACCTCTCAGATGCCGACAAAGAGAAGCTAAAGAAGATCAATGAGGAGGAGTCGACGCTGTCGAACGCCTTCCGGAGCAAGTTGTTGGCAGCCACCAAGGATGCTGCTTACTTCACCGCGGATAAAAGCGCAGTGTCCGGGCTAACGGACGCGCAGATCGGTGGCGCGGAGCGGGCGGCACAACAGAGGAAGAAGGAGGGTTGGGTGCTTCCGCTGCAGAACACGACGCAGCAACCGTATCTTTCTTCTCTGAATGTGCGGGCGACGCGTCAGGCGCTGTTTGAGAACTCGTGGACGCGCGCGGAACGTGGCGATGCGAACGACACTCGAAAGACCATTGCGCGGCTGGCACAGATTCGTGCGGAGAAGGGCAAGCTGCTCGGCTTCGAAAGCTATGCCGCATGGAAAATGGAAGACCAGATGGCGAAGACTCCGGAGAATGCGCTGAAGTTTATGGATGCTCTTGTGCCGGCGGCGACTGCGAATGCGGCAAGCGAGGCGAAGGACATTCAGGCGGTGATCGACTCGCAGAAGGGTGGGTTTACGGTCGAGCCGTGGGACTGGGAGTTTTACTCGGAGAAGGTTCGGAAGGCGAAGTTCGACCTGGATGAAGCACAGGTGAGGCCATACTTCGAGATGAATAATGTGCTGCAGAGCGGCGTGTTCTATGCAGCGAACCAGTTGTACGGGCTCACGTTTAAAGAGCGGAAGGACATTCCGGTCTGGCATCCGGATGTTCGCGTGTATGAGGTGATGGAGGGCGATGGCAAGCCCCTGGCGCTTTGGTATTGCGACTACTACAAACGCGATAACAAGAACGGCGGAGCGTGGATGGGCAGCTTCGTGCGGCAGTCCAAGATGCCCGGGATGGAGAGGCTTCCCGTGGTTTACAACGTTGCCAATCTGCCGAAGCCGGCGGACGGCGAACCAGCGTTGATCAGCTTCAGTGACGTGATCACGATGTTCCACGAGTTTGGACATGCGCTGCATGGGATGTTCGCGGCGACGGAGTATCCGGGCCTGTCGGGGACCTCGGTAGCGAGAGACTTTGTGGAGTTTCCGTCGCAGTTCAATGAGCACTGGGCAACGTATCCGGCGATCTTCGATCACTATGCGAAGGACCACAAGACGGGTGCGCCGATGCCGGCGGAACTGGCAGCGAAGATCAAGAAGGCCGCGGACTTCAACCAGGGTTATGAGTTGACGGAGTTGCTGGCGGCAGCGCAATTGGATATGCAGTGGCACTCCCTTCCGGTGAATACGCCATTGCAGAAGCCGGATGAGTTTGAGAAGGCCGCTCTCGAGAAGAAGGGTTTCACACTAAGTTATGTGCCGCCGCGGTACCGGTCGAGCTACTTCTCGCATATCTGGGGAGGTGGCTATGCGGCGGGATACTACGCGTACCTATGGAGCGAGATGCTGGACGATGATGCGTTCCAGTGGTTTCAGGACCATGGCGGATTGACGCGGGCAAACGGTGACCGGTTGCGCGCGATGGTGCTGTCGCGGGGAAATACAGAGGACCTGGCAAAGATGTACGAGGCGTGGCTGGGGAGTCCGCCGAATATCGATCCGATGCTGAAATATAGAGGGCTGAAGAAGGCGGATCAGAAGTAAGGCTAGCGATGGGTTGCAAGTTTGTTTCTGAGATCCGAGGCGAGTTCCGCAAGGCGCTCCATCTCTCGCTTTTCTTCGTCAATGTCCTGGATTGTGATGACGCCTCCAGAGACCTTGCCGTCGTGGTCAAAGACAGGGACAGCACTGAGGCTGACCCAAGCGCTCGTGCCATCGTCGTGATAGCGGAGACATTCTCTTGGACCGACAGTCCTGCCGTCCATAATGGCCTTGGCGAGGGGATTTCCCGTTTGGTGGCCGTCGGTGCCGCCGGGAGCGTTCGATTGTGACACGCGACAGTAGTCGTCGATCAGGGTCGGAGGAGCGACGACCGAGCGAAGGATGTCCTCCGCACGGGGATTGCTCATGACGACGCGGCCGTCCGGAGCGTCGGCGATGACGAGGCCGAAGGGGACGACGTCGAAGATGGCCTGGAGGCGGGCCTCGCTGCGCCGCAGGGCTTCTTCGGCTTTTTTGTGGCCGTCAATATCCTCGAGAGTGCCGTACCAGCGAATGATTTTGCCGTCCTCGTCTCGCCGTGGAGACGCGCGCGCCCTCATCCACCGCCAGACTCCGTCGACGCAACGAAGGCGATATTGCATGTCGACGGGCTCGCCAGTGCGAGTTGCCTTTTCCCATGCTCTCAGTGTGGGAGTGACATCGTCTGGATGAATTGCGCGGATCCAACCCGTTCCCAACGACTCCTCTTTTGAGAGACCGGTAAGCGTCTCCCAACGCAGGCTGGCATCGAGGATCATTCCGTCAGGTTCGGCGTTCCAGGGGATTTGTGGATTGAGCTCCACTGCGTGACGGTAGTGGTCTTCGCTTTCTGCAAGGGCCTCTTCTACCCGTTTGCGGCTGGTGATATCGACGAACGAGATAGAGACGCCGATGACCTCATCGACCTCGTCGCGAGCGGGCTCATAGGAGACGAGGAAGGTGCGAATGATGTCTGGGTGGCGAGGATCCGGACAGCGGGCCTCGATTTCGCTGAAGCGCTCGCCTTTGAGCGAGTTCTGGAGGTATGGTTCCCAGTATTTAAACTTTTCCTCGCCCAGGATCTCAGAGATGTGACGGCCGAGGTGGGAGGCGACAGGGAGATTGTGTATCTCGGCCAGACGCTTGTTCACGCTGACGTAGCGGAGGTTGCGATCCAGGAAGCAGAGGCCGACGGGAACGCCATCGTAGATTGCGTTGAGTTGGGCGAGGCGCTGGGTGGGGAGTGCTTCGAAGCCGAGAGGCAGGCTGGACTCCGTGACAGAGCGCGAACTGATCGGGGCTGGGGATGAATTGAGACGTTCTGCGAGGGCTTCGGAAAGCTGTTCCGGCGGGACGGGGCGACCATAGAGCCAGCCCTGGCCTATGTCGCAGCCGAGCCAGAGAAGCATGTCGGCGATGATTTGGCTTTCGACGCCTTCGGCGACGGTGGTGAGATTGAGACTGTTGCCGAGGCCGACGATAGCAGCGGCGATCTTTCTACTCTCTCGAGTGTGCGTCATGGAGCGGACAAAGCTGGCGTCAATCTTGAGTTCGTCGAAGGGGAGGAGTTGGAGATGGCGCAGGCTGGAGTAGCCTGTCCCGAAGTCATCGAGCGCCAGGCGGGAGCCCTGCTCCTTCAACTCGGTCGCGATGCGGGCAGCGTGTTCGGTGTTGCCGACGAGAGCGCTCTCGGTAATTTCGAGGATGAGGCGCTGGAGAGGGAAGTTTGCGTGTTCGGCGGCGAAGCAGATGTGTTTTGGAAGGCTGAGGTCGGTGAGCTGAGTGAGGGAGATGTTGACCGAGAGCGTGAGATGGTGAGGGATGTCTTTGGCGGCGGCGAAGACAGCGCTAAGGAGCTTGCCGGTAAGCAGGCCATGAAGGCCGGACTTTTCAGCGAGAGGAATGAACTCATTTGGCTGGATCAGGCCACGTTGCGGATGCTGCCAGCGGGCGAGCGCCTCGAAGCCGCTGAGGAGGCCGGTGCGGAGCTCGACGAGAGGCTGGAAATACGGAACGATCTCGTTGTTTTCGAGCGCTCTCCGCAGATCGTTTGCGTCGTCGGCAGCCATGCTAGAGACGATACTACGGTGTTGCCGCGACTTACACCGTAAATTTTCGCTGACGCCATCGAGAGACGAGGTCGCGGGCGGCTTCGGGCCAATAAGGGAAGGTGAATTGGAAGCCTGCATCGAGGAGACGGCCGGGAACGACCTGACGACTCTTCAGGACGAGCTCCGATTCAGTGCGCATGAGGAAGGTGCCGATCTCGATCATCCATGAGGCAGTGGGCAGACCCATACGGGTCCCCCAGGCTTCGCGGATCGCACGGAGGAAGTCGCGATTGGGAAGTGGATGCGGAGAGGCGAGGTTCACTACGCCGGTAAAGTCTTGGGCGGCAATGATGAGTTCGATCGAGCGAACGAAGTCGGTCTCATGGATCCAGGAGACGAATTGATTGCCGGTTCCGTTGGTACCACCGAGGCCGTGGCGGACGAGGTTGAGAAAGACGTCGAAGACGCCGCCGGGGTCCGGGCTGAAGGTCATCGCGCTTCGCAGGGCAATCTTGCGAGTGCGTGGAGTTGGCGTGGAGAAGAAGGCCTCTTCCCAGGCTTTGGCGACCTGGATGGAGAAGTTCCAGGTGTCTGGGGCGCCGGGTTCGTTGCCGCCGAGTTCGCCGGTGGCCTCGTCCATGGGGCGGTCGAGAGAGTGACGATAGATGGTGGCCGTGCTCGCGTTGAGCCAGACGGCAGGAGGGTGGTTGAGAGTGATGATGACCTGATTAAGAAGCTGCGTCGAGAGAATGCGGGAGTCGAAGATCGCACGGCGGTTGGCGGAGTTGTAACGGCAGTTGACGCTTCGGCCGGCGAGGTTGATGCAGACATCACTGTCCTCGAGTTCGTCGACCCATGGGCCCGGGGTGAGGCCGTCCCATGGAACGACGCGCCATGGTGAAGGCTGTGGGCTGCGGCTGAGGACAGTGACTGCGTGGTTGTTTGCGTGGAAGTGGCGGGCGAGGAGTTGACCTACCTGTCCGGCGCCGCCGGGGATGACGATCTTCATGGAGTGGGACCTTCGCTTCGCTGGTGTTCGGTCTTGTGGGAGGGGAGGTAGCGTTGCCAGTCGTTCGATTCAGCGATCTGCTTAATGACGGCGTTGCGTTCGAGGAGCAGGGCACGCATGTAGCGACGCAGAAAGAGGAGTTCGGCCACGGGGCCTAGAAGGGGAAGGGGAGCGGCGACGCGAAAGAGGTCCTTCATCTCGGTTCCGCCGGATGGGAGCGGGCGAAAGTAATGGTCAGCCTGCATGGAACGGAAGATTCCGTCGATCATGGTGGCCTGAAAATAGGTCGGAGGCTGCATGGCGGTGTATTTACTGGTGAGATTCTGCCAGACGCCGAAGTGCTTCGCGCGCCACGTGACCTGCTGGGAGAGTTCAGGAAGGCCCGAGAGGATTCCTCCTATTGCCAGGGCCTGTTCGCCGGAGTGTACGTTGGCGACCAGATGCACCTCGACGCTGCGGGAGAGATCGAAGCACCGCTCGATGGGTGCGTCGATGATGGTGGTCTCCTCGAGGGTGATCATCGCGTGCGAGCTTCCTCTTGTGTAAGAGTAAATGTGTGAGTTGGATTTCAGAGAGAGTTTTCTAAGGATGAGTCGATGAGTGCGAAAGAGATGAGTTTTGTTAAGACGGGCGATGCGCGAACCTTTGAACCGGAGCCGGGAATGAAGCGGCAGGTGTTATCGCATAGCGACCAGTTGATGCTGGTGAGGCATTTTTTTGAGCAGGGATGGGTGGGTGCGCGGCATAGCCATCCGCACCATCAACTGGTGTACGTCGTGAGTGGGGCAATTCGAGTGGATGTAGATGGGCGGGTCTTCGACGTTCGTGCCGGGGACAGTTTTGTCGTCGACGGAGGGGTCGAGCATCAGGCTTCGGCGCTGGAGGCGTCGGAGGTGCTGGATGTGTTTACCCCGGTTCGCGAGGACTATCGGGAACTGGTGAAATAGGCCAAGAAACCGTGAGAAATTTTCCAGAAAAGTGCTAACTAAACGATTAGTTGCTCGTCTGATTCAATAGTTCGGCTCTCCGTAACAGTGGTTTGGAGGAGGCCGGCTCTATGGTTCTATGCCGCCGAAGAAGTCCAACACATTGACGGAAGCTGAGTTACGGCTCATGAAGCTCTTGTGGGAGCGGGGTGAGTCTGCCGTGGGCGACTTGGTGGCGGCAATGCCTGATGGGGCGGCGTTGGCCTACAACTCGGTCCTGACGACGATTCGGATCCTCGAACAAAAAGGCTATGTGCGGCACCGGCAGGAGGGCAGGGCGTTCCTCTATAGCCCCTGCGTGGCCGAGCATGAGGCCAGCCGGTCCGAGATCCGTCATATGATGCAGCGTTTTTTTGGCAACTCGCGGGAGCGGCTGTTGCTTTCTCTATTGGGTGACGATGAGGTGTCGCCCGAAGAGTTGCAGCGTCTGAAGGAAACGATCGCCGCGGCGGGGGACGACCTATGACGCTGATGGATCTGACCCTTATTCCGGGCGCCGAGAGGGTGTCCCAGCTCGTTGCGAGCTCGTTTGTGTCCGGGCTTTGGCAGGGAGTTGTCCTGGCTGTGGGTGTCGCGATCTGTCTCCGGATGCTGCCGAAGACGACCGCTGCAGTGCGTTTTGCAATCTGGACAGCAGTGTTTCTTGTGCTCGCGGTGCTGCCGCTGGTGCACGCCTCCGCTCTTGGTTCTGGAAACGGCATAGTCGGGCGGGGCCCTGTGCTGCACGTGGATGTGCGCTGGAGTTTTGCGATTGCGGCGCTCTGGTTGATGGTGTCGCTGGTGCGAGGGGTCAAGCTAGCGATGAGTGCGGTTCGCCTGCATGGGATATGGAAGAGAGCCAAACCCGTGGCGGGCTGCGATGCTGTGCTGTCTGCGGCCGGGTTTCGCGGAGTGCAAGTTTGTACATCGAGCGATGTGGACCGGCCGAGTGTGATTGGGTTTTTCTCGCCGCGCATTCTTATTCCGGAAGAGCTATTTGATCACCTGACTACGGCGGAGTTCGGGCAGATTGTGCTGCATGAAGTGGGACATCTGCGGCGAGGGGACGATTGGATTAATTTGCTGCAGAAGCTGAGTCTCGTCGTGGTTCCGCTGAACCCGGTGCTGATCTGGATCGAACGGCGGCTGTGTCTCGAGCGCGAGCTTGCATGCGATGACGATGTGCTACGGCTTACAAAGGCTCCGAAGGCCTATGCGACTTGCCTGACGAATCTTGCCGAACACAGGTTGGGACGACGAGCTGCGGCGCTGTCGCTTGGAGCGTGGGAGAAGAAGTCGGAATTGGTGCGACGAGTGCACAGCATCCTGCAGCGCGGCGAGAGAATGGGCACAACGCAGGCGCGCGTCGTGATGAGTGTGCTGGTGCTGGCACTACTCGGTGGTTCCGCCGAGTTGGCGCGATGCCCGCAGCTAGTTTCGTTCTCGCGGGCGACACTGCCTGAGTCGGCCGAGACGCAGACCCTGCCCGTTGGGTATCAACCGGCAACGTTTCATAATGCCAGCACTTCCTACGGTAGCGCGCATGAGACTTTGCTAAAGGCATCGATGCCAATCAACCGCGACACACCGCCCGCAGTCCAGAAAACTTCCAAACATCGGCGTTCAACTCATACTCCGGTGCTACTGCGCTCCAAGCAGCCGCACGCGAGAATACAACAGGTCAGTCGCCTGCTTGTGCTGAGCTCGTGGGACGAGCAGCAGGGGCCGCGGATGGTATTTGCTGTCGCCGAACAGCGCATAACTTCTACTTCGTATGCAGCCGTGCCCACCGCGGGCGGCTGGCTCGTCATTCAACTTTAACCAAGCTGTTCAACCCTTTGCTGAGGTTCGATTATGTCTCTTGAAACTAATAAATTAGTAGGTAAGGTAGGACGATTTGGCGCTCCTGCCGGAGCTGCCGTGGCACTGGTGCTGGCAGCTACGATGTTCTTTCATCACAACGGCGTCAAGGCGGCCATGCTGCCGTCGGCTGAACCGATGGATGACAACAGTGTCTCTTCTCTGGTTGCGCTGGATAGCGCGGTCGAGGCAGTTGCAGCACGCGTAACGCCTGCGGTCGTGAATGTTGCGGTCACCTCGCGCGGGTCGGCGGAGCACGAGATGGGCGGCGGGCAAGATGACGACGAAGGCCAGGAGGGCCCGGGGCCAGGCCAGATGCAGGGGCTGCCTCCAGGGTTTTCGCAGTTCTTCGGACAACCGCGTGGGATGCAGCGCCCACAGCAGCAACCGCTCGAGCATGGCATCGGCAGCGGGATCATCATCTCGCCGGATGGTTACATCGTGACGAACAACCATGTCATCGATGGTGCAGTGAATATGCGCGTGACGTTGAACGACCGGCGAGTGCTGAATGCGAAGCTGGTCGGCAGGGATCCATCTGACCGATCTCGCAGTGATCAAGGTAGATGCGAAGGACCTGCCCAGCATTGCTTGGGGCGATTCGTCCAAGCTGAAACCAGGACAGACCGTATTGGCGTTCGGTAGCCCATTTGGCTACTTCCAGTTCTCCGTGACTCGCGGAATCGTGAGCGCAGTGAACAGGGACAATCCGTACAAGCAAGATGCACGCAAGCTCGGTGGCTATATCCAGACCGATGCTGCGATCAATCCGGGCAACTCCGGCGGACCGCTCGTGAACGCACGTGGCGAACTGGTGGGAATCAATACGTTCATCATCTCGAACGGCGGTTCTTTCGCCGGCGCGGGGTTTGCGATTCCTTCGCAGATCGTGCGGGCGACGTCAGAGCAGCTGATCAAGACGGGAGCCGCGCATCATGGATATCTCGGCATCAGCCTCAACGATGTGACTCCTGCGAATGCCAGCTTCTTCAACCTGAAGGAAGCGACAGGCGCGATTGTGGCGCAGGTTACTCCTGATTCTCCGGCCGGCAAGGCGGGGTTGAAGAACGGCGACGTGATCACCGAGCTCAACGGGCAGCGAATCGTGAACGGCAGTGCATTGCAGGTTGCTGTGAGCGAAGAGACCCCGGGCACGGAGATCAAGTTGGGGGTCATTCGTAACGGAGCTTCGCAGACGATCAATGTCAAAGTCGGCGAGTACCAGAAGAGCGCCGATGTAGCGAGCGAAGGCGGTTCTGCTGCTCCGCAAAAGGGCAAGTTGGGACTGGCTGTCGCCGAGCTGACTCCCGATGTCCGGCAACAACTGCATATCCCGTCGCAGGTGAATGGCGTGGCGGTGCAGAGTGTTCGTCCGGCGAGCCCGGCGGACGATGCAGGACTTTCTCCGGGGGATGTGATTCTCGAAATGAATCGCAAACCGGTTGCTTCGATGGATCAGTTCGTTAGTGAAGCACATGCGAATCCGAATGGGAAGGACTTGCTACTTCTGGTCTGGTCGCAGGGAAATGCCAGCTACCGTGTCGTCCACACGGATGGCGGCAGCAACCAGAACGGAGAGTAGTTCCACAGTTTTATTGGGCCGCTGCGGGAAGGCTTCGCGGCGGCCATTTTTTTGAATAGGTTCATAGAAAAACAATTTCTCATTTGCAAGAAATAGTGAGTCTTTCGTTTCCCTTCACGCGTAACTCATCGGTAGCACCCCCGATTTGGAGACTATTCGATGTCGTTTGCTTGCCGCGTTGCTGGTTTGTTCCTCTGGTGTGCAGCTTCGCTGCCTGTTCGTGCTTTTGCTGGCCCAGTTGCTCCGCCAGTCACAGTCACTGACGATGGGCCGACCTACACCCTGGGAAATGGCTATCTGACGATCAAGGTCGACAAAGTCACCGGCGATCTCGTCTCTGTGAAGACGCCAAAGACCGTCACCCCCAACGTCGAACTGATGGGTTTTCTTTCGGGGCATCACGCAGGATATTGGGAGCAGAGCCCGGCGCTCGCCGCAAGGCGGGAGGCAACGATCACGATCGATCCGGCGACTGTCAGCGGTGAACGCGCTGAGGTCTCGGTCAAAGGATGGTCCGACGGCAAATCCATTCTCGGTCAGCGCCCCAGTGCCGCCGGTCAGGAGGGTGGCCTCATCGCCGACCTTGAGATTCGCTATACGCTCGCGCGTGGAGATCGTGGTCTGTACACGTATGCAATCTACACGCATCAGCCGACCTATCCTGCAGGCTCGGTGGGTGAGAGCCGGTTCGGGTTCAAGCTAAGTGGAAAGGTATTCGACTGGCTCTCGATCGACGATCAGCGCAATGCCTTGATGCCTACCGGAGCTGACTGGGACGCCGCGACGGATTTGAATATGAAGGAAGCGCGTCGGCTTACCACTGGCACCTACAAAGGGCGTGCCGAGCACAAGTACGATTACTCGGCCGATCAGTCGAAGATCCCTGCGTTTGGGTGGTCTTCCACGAAGGAGCACGTCGGGCTCTATCTGATCAATCCTTCGTTTGAATATCTCTCGAGCGGGCCGCTCCACTTTGAACTGACCGGCCACATCGACGATGGCGACGGCGGTGATCCAACCCTGCTCGACTACTGGCGCGGCACACACTATGGCGGCAGCGTCCTGAACTTCGCGGACAACGAGCCGTGGACCAAGGTCGTCGGGCCCATCTTTATCTATGTCCCTACAGGCGGTTCGCCCAATGCGCTTTTTACTGAAGCGAAACATCAGGCAACGGTTGAAGGGTCGCGCTGGCCCTACCCGTGGGTGAAGGGTGTCGATTACACGCCGGCCGATCAACGTGCCAGCGTTCGAGGCCGCCTGAAGCTGGTCGATTCGCAGGCTCCCAACGCGAAGTTCTCGAACCTGCTTGTGGGGCTATCGTTTCCTGATCAGCCAGCAGAGCCGCGAGCTCCACGGCCCCCGCGGACAGAGGGTGGCCCTACGACAAGCGCTGAATCTTCGCCTGCACAATCGGCTGCTCCCGCTGCACCTAAGTCTGATGCCAGTCCCGCGCCGCCATCCTCGAGTACCGACCCCGATCATCCTGCCCAACTGAATGCACAGGGCAAGCGTGTCAATCGCGGCACCTACGTTCCACCGCGTCCTGCTGGAGCTCCTGCCTTCAGGATGCCACCGCAGCCGATTACCTGGCAGAACGACGCGAAGCACTACGAGTTCTGGACCCATGGCTCTGACGACGGCAGCTTCACGATTCCTAACGTCCGTCCGGGGACCTATCAGCTGCACGCGATTTCAGACGGCGTACTTGGCGCGTATGACGCTACGGCCAGTGTGACGATCACGGCGGGGCAGAAGCTCGATCTCGCCACCATCGAGTGGCATCCGACCCATTTTGGCCAGCAGATCTGGCAGATCGGCACACCCAACCGTTCGGCTAAGGAGTTCCTGAAGGGCGATGACCACTGGCACTGGGGAATGTATATCGAATACGCCAGGCTCTTCCCCAACGACGTCGACTTCACCGTCGGCCTCTCCGATCCCGCGAAGGACTGGTTCATCTATCAGGTGCCGCACGACACTGACTTCAAGCCGGACGGCCGCGACCAGGGCCGGGCCACGCCATGGACAATCCATTTCGAGATGCCCGCAGATCAGCAGCCCACAGGCAAGGCCACTCTGCGCTTCGGGCTTGACGGTGTGTCTACTCGGTCGTTGGCCATTAGCGTCAATGGCAAGGATGCTGGGACGATGACCGACTTATTTGGCGCGGGCGCGTCGATGATCCGCGACGGGATCGAAGGAACGTGGATCGAGAAGGATTTCAGCTTCGACGCGTCGCTGCTGAAGCCCGGCGCCAACACGATCGTTCTTACTGTGGTGGCGGGCGGCGTCGCAAATGGAATCTGCTATGACGTCGTCCGCCTCGAGGTTGATCCAACTCCGTGAAGCTACGGTTTTCATCGCGGCTTCGTTAGACTGGCATCGCAGACCGATAGTTCCATCAGGAGAATCGCACCGTGAATACGACCCGTCGGCACTTTCTCACCACAGCTCTTTCCAGCGGCGCGGTAGCCGCGGCGCTTCCGTCCGTGGCAGGAGCCCAGTTTCTCAGCGCGCCACGGCACGGACTGCCCGGGACACTGAAGGAGCGCTACGCGAAGCTTGACGCCATCCTGAAAGAGCCCGTGTTCAAACGCAGTCTCTTTCCTGATCCGGTCATCATCGAGTCGGTCGAACTTCTTCGCAACAAGAAGCAGTATCTGTGTCGCGTGCGGTCGAAGGACGGGCACGAAGGGTTGTCGGTTTCCAATGCGCAGCAGATGGAAGTGTTGTACCCGATGTTCGTGAAACACATCGCCCCCTTCTTTATTGGCAAAGACGCGCGAGACATCGAGGAGCTGATTCCTGCAGTCACGGTCTACGAAAACAACTATAAAGCCCAGAGTCTTGCTATTTGGGTGCCGATTGCGACAATCGAGTTCGCAATTCTCGACATGTTTGGCAAGATGGCAAAACGGCCGATTGGACTGCTGATCAGCGACAAGATCTACAACACCAAGATCGCCGTGTACCAGGCCAACGGCGAGCGCGACATCACCGCCGAAGAGACGATCGAACACATCAAGCGAGACGTCGCCATATCGAACGCAAAGGCGATCAAGTTCAAGCTGGGCGGACGCATGTCGCATCCGGAGACGCCAGCCGGCAGAAGCGAAAAGCTGATTCCGCTCGTGCGCAAAACCTTTGGGGACCAGATGGTCATCTCTGCCGACGCTAACGGATCCTATACGGCCGCCGAAGCCATCCCCATCGGCAAGTTAATGCAGGAGTACAAGTACGCGTTCTACGAAGAACCCGTGCCCTTTGACTGGTATGAAGACAACAAGGTGGTGGCGGATGCGCTCGAGATCCCCATCGCAGGTGGAGAGCAGGAGCCAAGCACGCATAACTTCCGCTGGCTTATCGCCAATGGCGGCCTCTCAATCGTCCAGCAGGACATGTTTTATTTCGGCGGCATGATCCGTTGCATGCAGGTGGCGCGCATGGCCAACGCCTTCGGCAAGCAGTGCATCCCGCACATTTCGTCCACTGGCCTCGGCTACGTCTATATGATGCACTTCGTCTCCGCGATTCCGAACTCGGGACCGTATCACGAGTTCAAGGAGTTCAACACAGAGCTGCCTTATCACTGCGAGACATCGAGTCTGCGGAGCGACAGCAACGGCGTGATCCAAGTGCCGACCGGGCCGGGCTTCGGCGTCGACATCGACCCGGACTTCCTGAAGAAATGCACGGTCGTTACCGGCTGAGTTGCGCCTAGAGGGGCAGCGGCTCCGCCGGACGAGCGCTTGAGCGATAGGCTGCCTCGACGAGGGCCATCGTCTCGTAGGCCGATTCGAATCCGATTGGCAGCTCTGAGATTGATCCTTCGACGTAAGACTGCAGCGCACCCATGCTGCCGACAAATGCATCCGGAAACCAGTTGCCCTTCACCGGCAGGTTCTTCCATTCGCCGCCGGTTGTGCCGCGTTCGACATAGGCCAGCGTGTCCGGCACGCCCTTGGGATAGTCGAGATTCACCCCCATGTCCATCCGCATTGCGCCGCCGGTCCCTTCCCATTGCACAAAGCTACGATGGGTCTCAGCTGGAAGGTCGTGCCCATGGTTGGTGACAACAAACACACGTTTCCACTCACCGTAGTCGAGGACGATGGAGGACTTGGTGGCAGCCAGTGCCGCAGTTTGCGGATTCCTCACCGTTTTTGCGTAGACCCCCAGAGGATTGCCGAGCCACGAGCGAATGAGATCGAGATAATGAATGCTGTGGTAGAGAATCTCGAGGCGTGGAGCGGTCGCAAGAAAAGTCCAGAGCTTCCACGGAGTGTAGGTGCGAACCTGGACCTCCATATCGTGCAACTCTCCGAGCAGGCCGGCCTTGGCCAGCGCAACCGCAGCGAGATTGTTTGGCGAGTAACGCAGTTGAAAGTTCACCGCCGCGACGAGTCCGCGCTGGCGGCAAAGGTCGCGTATTGCAGTGGCCTCGTCAAGAGTCTCGCCCATCGGCTTCTGCATTAGCACTGCGGCCCCGGAGGGAAGCAGCGGCAGGATTGTCATGATCTGCGTGGCTGGAACCGCGATATCGAAGATGGCGTCTGCCGGCGCAAAACGCACAGCTTCCGCGATCGAATCAAAACCGCGGGCAATGTTTTTTTCGGCAGCAAGTTCCGCCGCCTTGCCGCTTGCACTATCCGCGACTGCGATTACGGGGAAGCCGGCCTTGGCATAGGCGGGTAGATGCGCTGCACGAACGATACCGCCGGCGCCAATAATAACGATCGGTCGAGCCGCCTTCGGACGAGGAGGTGCGGAGTTCTCCGCTGCCCGTCGATAGCGCTCTTCGTTGCTCTCCATCTGCTCTCCATTTCGTTGCACGGCCATAGCCTCTACAATCGGATATCGATGTGACCATATTACGTGAGGACAACATGCACTCTGATTCGGCAAAACTGGGAAAGTTTCGACTCGACGGCCGCTCCGCTATCGTCACAGGAGGTGCCAATGGAATCGGCTTTGCCATCGCTTCGGCGTTCGCACTTGCCGGCGCCACGGTTCACATCGTCGACCTCAGCATGGACGCTGCGAACGAAGCGGTACACCGAATTGCCCAGGCCGGCGGGAGCGCGAAATGCCATGTCTGCAACGTGGCAGTAAAAGAAGAGGTCGACCGTGTCTTCGCGGATATTCTGACGCGGGAACGTGTTCACATTCTCGTCAATAACGCGGGCATCGCAGGAATTGGGCGAGTCGATACCACCACCGCAGAGGACTTTGATCGCGTCTTTCAGGTCAACGTCAAGAGTGTCTTCCATTGCACAAGCGCCTGCATTGGGTCGATGGTCAAGGCTGGCGGAGGTGTGATCTTGAACATGGCGTCGATCTCTGCGTCCAGCGGACTTGAGGACCGGTTTAGTTATTCGATGAGCAAAGGCGCTGTGCTGTCGATGACCTATTCCATCGCACGCGACTTCCTGAAGCAGAACATTCGTTGCAACGCCATCTCGCCGGCGCGTGTGCACACAGGCTTCGTCGATGGATATCTTGCCAGGAACTATCCGGGCAAAGAAGCTGAGATGTTCGACAAACTCTCCGCCGCACAGCCGATCGGGCGCATGGGAGAGCCGGAAGAGGTGGCCAATCTCGCCCTTTTTCTCTGTTCCGACGAGGCCGGTTTTCTTACCGGCGTCGACTATCCGCTCGACGGAGGCTTCGTCAATCTGCGCTGATAACTTGGAGACCACGTTGGCTAACTTACTTGAACCATAATTTTGGTAAACGCAGTGGGGTTCGCGCTCCACTGCCGCAACATCTCCGGTGCTTCTTCGATAGGCACAACCGCTGAGATCACATCGTTGACAGGGAAGCGTCTTCCCTCGAGCATCCGGATCACCTCATAGAAGTCCCCAGGCAATGCGTTTCGTGACCCGCGAATGTCCAGTTCTTTCTGGACGAAGAGGCTGGTCTCATACGACACCGGCTCTTTCGCGTAGCCGATATAGACAACGCGGCCTGTGAAAGCGACCTCTTCGACACTGGCGCGAAAGGTTTGCGGCAGCCCGATGGCCTCGATGATGCAGTCCGGCCCGCGCCCGTCAGTAAGTTCTCTCAACCGAAGGTGCAGATCTTCCTTGCCCGAATGGATGAGTTCGCTGGCGCCGGCTTTACGCCCGACCTCGAGCTTCGCATCATCCATGTCGATCGCGATGACGTGGGCACCACGAAACGCGGCCGCCGAGATTGCGCCGAGGCCCACGCCGCCGCAACCGAAGACCGCGACAGTATCACTTGCGCCGACGGTTCCGCGCGCCACGGCGTGGAAGCCCACCGTTAACGGTTCCACCAGGCAAAGTTCCTTGAGAGAGAGTTGTGCGCTGTAGAGTTTCTCAGTCGGGACCATGATGCGTTCGGTCAGGGCACCGTCGCGTTGCACTCCAAGCGTCTGGTTGGAGCGGCATGCGTTGGGGCGACCACGGAGGCAACTGGCGCATTGGCCGCAGGCTGTGTAAGGAGCCAGCGTGACCGCTGTTCCTTCGCTTAAGCCATTCTGCGGTGCCCCGCCGTGGTGGAGAATCGTTGCGGCTACCTCATGACCCAGAACTCGTGGAAAGGTAACGAGCGGGTTGTTGCCGCGGAAGGTATTCAGGTCTGTGCCGCATAGGCCGATCATTCTGACTTGCAGTAAGGCGTCGTTTGAATCTCCGGAAGGATCCGGAATATCAATTAGTCTCGCCTCGCCCGGTGCCTGTACGGCGACTGCCTTCATCATGCTCTCCTGAATCATTCCAGCTGATAGATGCTCTTAGCCGTTACACCGAAGATCTTCGCGCGCTCGTCCTCGCTGAACGCCGCAAAGTAGTCGCGCAGCAGTTGCCACCATCCAGCATAACTGGTGGCCACGAGGCACACGGGCCAATCTGAGCCGGCGATCAGGCGATTAACGCCAAAGGTCTCTACGACAGTGTCCAGATAGGGGCGCAGCGACTCGATCGACCAGCGTGACCATGAATCCTCCGTCACCATGCCTGAGAGTTTGCAGCATACGTTGCTGCGTTTACTCATATCGATCATCCGGTTACGCCACGGCTCGATCTCTCCAGCTGCGATCTTTGGCTTCGCAATGTGATCGAGAACAAATGTTTGTTGTGGATGCCGATCAACGAAACGGATCGCCTCCTCAAGCTGGCGTTCGACGATGAGCAGATCGTACGCAAGGCCTGCCGTCCGCAATGCCCGGATGCCACGATTGAAGTTCGCGTCATCCAGGAAACCGTCGGGTTCAGCTTGAACAACGTGGCGCAGCCCTACAAGCTTTGTGTCTGATGCGAGCGCAGGAAGCGAAGCTTCAAAATCCTCGTTCGCAATGGGTGCCCATCCGACGACACCGCGAATCGCTTCGCAGCTGTGCGCCAACTCGAGCAACCATCGTGTCTCTTCGATGGTTTGCCGCGCCTGTACCGTCACCGTGCCGTCAATCCGAGCGTTTGCAAGCTCAGCCATCAGGTCCGTGGGCAGGAAATCACGGCGCAGCGTCGCCATACTATCGTCGATCCAGTCGTATTCGGCTGCAGAGTAGCGCCAGAGGTGGTGATGAGCATCGACAACCTCGGACCGTGCAGATGGACTCGCGATCATTTCGGCAATTCTATCGTGCTGTTCAGCACACCAGACTGATTTCTTCGCTCCGTAACTTTCGTTATATCTGATATACACAATATCTCCATAGAGTCTCCTTAGTCACCGATTACTTGAACGCCCACAAAGGGCGGCCTAGTCGACACCATTCTTTGGAGATCATGTGAAGCGCCTTTTTTTCGTTTTCCTGTTGGCATGTGTTGGTCTGTTGCAACCCACTTCGATGTACGCTCAGTTCGAGACTGCCTCTGTCCTGGGTTATGTGCGCGACGCCTCTGGCGCCGTGGTCTCCGGCGCAACTGTGTCCCTTGTCAATCAAGAGACCAAATCGCAAGTGACAGCGCAGACGAACGCTCAGGGAGCCTATGAGTTCACCGACGTAAAGATCGGTCACTATCAGGTGACCACTCAGGCGAACGGTTTCGACACGAGCACAACGCAGGTGTTTTCCGTAACCGTCAACGCCCGCCAGCGCGTGGACGTCGCCCTGAAGGTCGGTTCGAACACCGAGGCGGTCACCGTCGATGCTGCCGCTGCTTTGCTGGAGACCGAGAGCAGCGAACGCGGTCAGGTCATCGGAACCCGCGAGGTCGAGAACCTTCCACTCAACGGTCGTGCCTACGCCGACCTCGCCGCTCTCGTTCCTGGTGTCCGCCGCAATATCCTCGAGAACACAACCGACAGCAGCCGCGATGCCTCCTTCAACGTCAACGGTCAGCGCAGCGAGTTCAACAACTTCCTCCTCGACGGTCTCGACAACAACGCCTACGGAACGTCAAACCAGGGATTCTCGAATCAGGCAATTCCTCCGTCGCCCGATGCGATCTCCGAGTTCCGCGTCGAGACCGACAACTACAGCGCAGAGTTCGGACGCTCTGCGGGAGCCGTAGTCAACGTCAGCATTCGCAGCGGCACCAATAACTTTCACGGCAAGGCCTACGACTACCTGCGCAATACTGTCTTCAACGCCATCGGCCCCTTCACGCCGCCTTCGAATCCCCTCACAGGCGCTCCCCAAAAACCCGTTCTGATCCGCAATCAGTTCGGTGGCACCTTCGGCGGTCCCATCTGGAAAGACCACCTCTTTTTCTTCGCCGACTACGAGGGCACTCGCCAGGTCGTTCACGCCATCAATCAGGCAACCGTCCCGACGATGGACCAGAACGGCACCAGCGCGCTGGCGAAGGCTAACGGAGGCTACACGTTCCTCACCGCACCCGATAAGAACGGAAATATCTCTCCGGTTAAATTGGTCAATCCCATCACCGGCCAGACGTACGCCAATGGTGTGATCCCGTTTAGCGATCCTTCCATATCTTCGTTTGCCAAGGGTGTCCTCGGTGCTCTGCCGCAGCCCAACGTCCCCGGTGGACCCTTTGCCAACAACTACGCGTCTCTTCCGCCTGACACCATCAACGACGACAAGGGCGACATTCGTGTCGACGAAACCTTCAATGCGCGCACAACGGCCTTTGTCCGCTACAGCCAGCATCAGGGCAAGATCGTTTCGCCGCCAAACATTCAGGGGCCGGCTGGAGGCAACAGCAACGGCACCGTCAATATCTTCAACCAGCAAATTGCCGGTGGCGTTACACACGTCTTCAATCAGAACTCGATCCTTGACGCACGCTTTGCCTTCACCCGCACCGATGGCGGCAAAAGTCCCTATGGTGCGAGCCTTCCCAGTCTGATGGCGGGCATCCCTGGACTGCCCACCGATCCCGCGGTCGTCCGCAGCCTGAATGTGCAGAGCGTCTCCGGTTTTTCGCAGTTTGGAAATCAGGGCAGCAACCCGCAGTACCAGAATCCCTACATCTTCAACCCAAAGATCAACTACACACAGATCCGCGGACGAAGCACCTACAAAGTCGGTTACGAGTACCAGGCGATCTACACCACCATCGACGACTTCAACCCAACCTATGGTCAGGACACGTACAACGGCGGCTTCAGCTTCACCGGCGCCACCTCCAGCCTTCTCAGCGGAGCGGACACTGGCACCAAAGAGGCTGTCTCGCTCTCTGACTTTATCTTCGGCGCACGCGATACCTACCAGCTCAACAACTTCGTCAACGTTCATCTCAATCAGCGAATGAACTACATCTACTTTCAGGACGACATTCGCGTCAACTCGCGCCTCACCATCAACGCCGGTCTGCGTTATGAACTCGTGACACCGCAGTGGGAGTCCAACAACCGCCTCTCCAACTACGATCCCGGCACTCAGTCCCTCATCCAGGCCTCCTCCGGCTCTCTGTACAACCGCGCTCTGGTGAATATGCCGAAGACGAACTTCGCTCCTCGTTTCGGACTTGCGTACTCGCTCGATTCGAAGACGGTGGTTCGTGCAGGCTATGGGCTGAACTATGCACAGTTCAACCGCGAGGGCGGCGAAAATCTGCTCGTCTATAACCTTCCCGCGATCGTCAACACCAACATCGTGCAGGCGCCGCTCTTCGCAAATCCAGCTGTGATCGGATCGGCGCAAAAGCCGCTGCCCATCTGCACCGCCGCGCAGGCGAACACGCCGTACAGCCCCGGCAATCCAACTCCTTGCTTCCGTCCCACGATCCAGGGCTATCCCAACCGGCCTAACCAGTCCGTCGAACGTCACCGCGGCCAGCAATCTCACGGCGCAAGCCCGCTACATCCCCAAGGATCTGCCAACTGGCTACGTGCAGGGATACCATCTCACGGTACAGCGGCAGATCGGCAACTCCAGCACCTTTGAGGTCTCGTACGTCGGCGAACACGGCGTCAAACTTCAGGTTCTCGCTGACCTCAACCAATCCGCGCCCAACGCCGTGACCGCTACCTGCAACGGAAGCGGCGCAGCAGGCAGCACCAACGGCTGCCTCAGCCTCGCGGCACGCCGTCCTATCCAGACCTTCACGACCATCGAAGAAACTCTGCCACAAGGTTTCCTCTCGTACAACGCGCTGCAGGCAAAGTTCGAACATCGCGCTGGCCACGGTCTCTACCTGTTGAACTCCTTCACCTGGTCTCGCGCCCTCGACAACGCCGGTGGTCACCTCGACGCGAACGATGGCGACAACTCGCGCATCAACCTGGCGAATGCTCTCGGCGAGCGTGGACCCTCCGGCTACAACCAGCCAGTGAACGATGTCCTCTCTCTCGTCTACGATCTGCCCTACGGCAGGGGCCACGCGTTCGGCAGCAGCGCTCCGTTCCTCATGCAGGAGCTCCTGGGAGGCTGGCAGGTCACGGCGATCAACAGTGCAGGCAGCGGCCTGCCGGTCAACGTCACCTACTCGCCCACCAGCTTCCAGCAGGTCAGTCCGTTGCTTGCTCAACGTCCCAACCAGATCGGCAACCCAATCCTTCCCAAGTCACAGCGGGTGAAGGCCAGCGGCAATACAGTTCTCCTCACTCTGAACCCCGCGGCCTTCAGTCTTCCGGATCCCAACCATCCCTACGGAAACACGGGTCGCAACTCGATACGCTTTGACCCCTTCTATCAACTCGACCTCGGCCTGCACAAGAACTTCCCGCTCTATCCCGAAGGCACATCCTTCGACTTCCGGGTAGAGGCCTTCAATCTCCTCAACCAGACCAACTACGCCTTCCCGCAGAGCAACTTCGGCTCCAGCACCTTCGGTGTCGTCGCCGCTGGCTCCACATTTCCGGCTCGCATTCTGCAGTTCGCCGGCAAAATTATCTTCTAAGCTAGATCAAGAGGTTATTTTCATCATGGATAGAAGACAGTTCACTACTCTCGCCGGCGCATCGCTGGGCAGCCTACTTACACGGCGCCTATGGGCGGAGCAGACCCGAGCATCGGCGTCACCCGACAAGTTCTATTTCGCCCTAGTGGCCGACAGTCACATCATCGACGAGTTCTACGTCAAGGGGAGCGAAAATGGAGTGGAGGACAACGAGAGCATCCTGCTCACCACGCCACGGCTGATCTCGGCGCGCGACCTCATCAACTCGCTTCATCCCGCGATCGAACAGGTCGTTTCTCATCGGCGACTACTTCCACAACTATCCTTCCACCGACTACGACTTCTACTTCAAGAACACCACACGTCTCGATAACGCCAAGGTCATCACCGACGGATTCAAGATGCCTGTTCATCTGGGATTCGGCAACCACGACTACGACGTCAAACGAGTTTCACGCGAGATGAGCCATCGTCTCTTTGAAGCCAAATTCAAAACGAAGCCGTATTCCGTCCTGGACTACAAAGGTTACAAATTCGTCCATCTCAATAATTTTCTCGGCTCCACGCAGGACCACACGTCGTCCGACTTCGATCCCCGCATCGGTTCCCTCGGCGAAGAACAACTTCACTGGTTTGAAGCTCAGCTCCAGCAGCATAAACCGACCTTCGTGTTCATCCACTACCCACTCATGCAGGACAAGCCAACCGAGTTTGCCGACTACGGTTTGCATCCACTACTGCGCAAATACCAGGACACCATCCAGCTCGTCGTCTCCGGTCACCAGCACAAGTGGGTCGACTATCACCATGACTATGGTCCGCAACACTACATCATGGCCGCCACTCGTTACGATCCCAACGCCTACATGCTCATGGAAGTCGACACGAAGCACGCGACGTGGCGCTTCATGAACGAAAGCCTCGTCGAATGGTCCACACACTACAGCAAGCCCTATGTCTCAGCCTAGTTGACGACAATTGAGACGCAACGTTCGCAACTTATAGCTTCATCCAACGCAAAGGACCTAGATTGCTCTCCATCCGCTCCCGCATCTTTTCTTTCGCCGCTTTCACCGCGGCGGTCGCCGGCAACCTTTACGCTCAGACGGGCGACAGCGCTCTGAAGCTCAATCAGATTCAGGTCATTGGGACGCACAACAGCTATCACGCCGGGATCGCGCCCAACGAAAGCAAGATCTGGCAGGGCAAGTATGCCGAAGCCTACAAGGGGCTCGACTACCAGCATCAGCCGCTTACCACAGCAGTTCGATGCGGGCGTTCGTCAGATTGAACTCGACGTCTACGCCGACACAAAAGGTGGTCTATACGCCCACCCTTCCGGCCCCTCGATGGTCGCAGCTGCGAAGCTGCCGGCCGATCCTGAATTCGATCCTGACGGTGTCATGAACAAACCCGGATTCAAAGTCATGCACGTCCAGGACGTCGACTACCGCAGCACCTGTCAGCCCTTTATCGCCTGTCTTCAACAAGTCCGGCAGTGGTCCCAGGCGCATCCCGGTCATGTGCCTATCTTTATCCTCATCGAAACCAAGCAGGGCAAACCTAAGGGCGAACTCCACCTCACCGAGCCGGAGCCCTTCACGTCGAGTACCTTCGACGCCCTTGACGCCGAGATACGCTCGGTCTTCCGGCCCAAAGAGATCATCACGCCAGATGACGTGCGCGGCCACTATAAAACACTCAACGAAGCCGTTCTCGCCGGCAATTGGCCGAGCTTGGCCAGCGCGCGCGGCAAGGTCGTCTTCCTGATGGATCAGAGCAAGGTCGGGCCGGTCTACCTCGCCGGCCACCCCTCATTGCGCGGACGCGTTATCTTCACCAATTCGGTGCCGGGAGAGCCCGATGCCGCGTTCATCGAACGGAACGAAGGCCCGGCCTCCGACATAGCGGAACTCGTGCGCAAAGGCTATCTCATCCGTGCCCGCACGGACTCAGATACCAAAGAAGCACGAACCGACGACACAACCGTACGTGATGCCATGATGGCGAGCGGTGCCCAGCTCCTCAGCACGGACTATCCCGCCAGCGAGCCCGCTCGCTGGACCGGCAACTTCGTAGTCACGCTGCCGGACAAGGCCGTCGCCCGCTGCAATCCAGTCGACGCTCCCGCCAGTTGCAACGCGACGCTGGCGACCAACCCAGAAAATTAGAAATTAGTGATGAACGAGGTCATGACGCATCGAGAGTTAGAGCTCTTGTTTGTTTTTGGCGGATTCCCAATATGGGAATCCGCCAAAAATAAACCCGCAAACAGTGGCGCATTTTTCGCACCCGAAAAGTGACCATCAATTCACCAGCTTTCACCAGCATCCCACCACAAATTCACCACAAAAAAACCACGTTCTACCACCCGCTTTTCACCAAAACCCCTGCAAAAACAGACAAATCCCCCCGCAAGAAAAAATCCTGCAAAAAAATTTAAGTGGAGAAATGGTCGGGGCGAGAGGATTCGA
>CAVRHK010000055.1:0-11949 GCA_963720955.1 uncultured Acidobacteriaceae bacterium
TTAATGAGATGGTCCGCCGCTTGATCATCCCTGAAGGGTGAGATCTTGTTGGCAGGTTTCAAGGAGGATCATCACATGCAGATTCATTCGGTTGGCATTGATCTCGGCAAGACTACCTTTCACCTCGTAGCCCTGAGCGCAGCAGGCAAGGTGCTGTTGCGGAAGAAGTTCACTCAGAAGCAGCTCATCACGTTCACCGCCAACATGCAGACTTCTTTGATCGGGATGGAGGCATGTTCAGGGGCTCACTTCCTTGGACGTGTTCTGCGCGAACAGGGCCATGACGTGAAGCTGATTCCAGCCCAGTTCGTGAAGCCGTTTGTGAAGTCGAACAAGAACGACTTCCTCGATGCCGAAGCCATCGCCGAGGCGGTGGACCGGCAGAACATGCGGTTCGTTCCGATCAAGACGGACGACCAGCTCGATCTCCAGGCGATGCATCGTGTGCGCGACCGTCTTGTCGCTCGTCGAACGTCGGTGATCAACCAGCTGCGAGCCTTCCTGCTGGAGCGTGGCATGGTCTTCGCCAAGACTCCCTTCAAGCTGAAGCAGGCGATGCCTGAGATCCTCGAGAACGCTGATGCGAACCTGACGCCACGCATGCGTAACCTCGTCAGCCTGCTGTGGAGCGAGTGGAAGGATCTGGAGCAGCAGATCGTCGCGATGAACGAAGAGGTCGAACAGATCGCCTCTTCCGATCCAGCCTGCCAACGACTCAGACAGATCCCCGGCATCGGCCCGTTAGTGGCGACCGCGATCGTCGCTGCGATCGGCAACGGAGCGGCCTTCCATAAGGGCCGGGAGTTCTCCTCCTGGCTGGGACTTGTGCCGCGACAGCACTCGACCGGCGGCAAGGCCAGACTCTTCGGCATCAGCAAGCGAGGCAACAGCTATCTGAGGAAGCTGCTTGTCCATGGCGCTCGATCCGCCGTCCTCCGCGTCAAGCGAGAACGATCGCCGTTCGGCCCATGGCTCGACGCTCTTGAACGCCGGTCGCCGGTCAAGGTAGTGATCACAGCCGCAGCCAACAAGCTGGCCCGCATCGCCTGGGCAGTTCTATCGAGCGGGGAAGAGTACCATCCGCCGAGCAGCGCTATGGCAGCCTGAGCAGGCGCGGAAAAGACGCCTGCGGCTTGGAAGCGCAAAATCGCGCTCCCACTTTACCGCACCACTGACGGCGACTGTTAAGAGTTCCCACCAAGGTCTGCACTGGATAGCTAAGACGACCGAACAGTTCCCAACGGCGTGCTCGAAACCTGCTCCCTAAAATGGTCTTCCATGACCGTCCCGTTTATCAGGAAGAGCACGCAGCGCAACTCATCATGGCCAGGAGACTCATCTCCACTCAAAGGCCGAATACATTTGCGCAGACCTGTCGATCCACCTTCGCTTTTCCCTTGCAGTCAGACGGCGGACCATACATTCAGGGAACCTCTCGTGCGACCATTGCGGGACGGGGTTCTCAGTATGCGTGCGACGATCAAATTCATAATGGCATCACCCACGCTCCTCTTGATCCTATGCGCCTCATGCACCAAAGGTCGGACTCCTGCGCCTCGCCTGAGCCTGCATCAGACGATGAGTGGCGATGGGTGGTTATCTTGGACACCCGCTGAGCGAAGCCGGTACGTATACGGCTACATTGAAGGGTATTCGGTCGGCTCCTTCGACACCTGTGAATCCTCAACCGATTTGTTTGCGACAAAACTGCCGTACCTCGCAGGCGATGAGAACTCAACGAATGTTCCGCTATCTCGGTGTATTGAACGGCGGCAAAAGTACTCGAAACCGCACATTACAGTGGATGCCGGAGTAAGTGTCAGCCCCTATCCGGAGACAATTCCTGAACTCTACGAGAAATACCCGGATAGCCAATCTGCGCCTTACGTTCTACTTCTTGGCTTTTCGCGAATAGCCCGCAGTCAACGAGTGACTCGGCCTGTAACCGCCAGTCGAAAATTACAGTGCTTGATACTAGGGTCAAGCAAAGGGAAGAGTATTTATTGAAGCTAAAAAAGCGAAACCGCTCAATGCTCACGAAAAAAGCTTGTCAGCACCGGTGCCAACGTTTCTGGGCTTACGTCATGCGTCTCCCCGTACGACGGCAGAGCAGTGGATCAAGGAGGGCAAGCAGGCCGTAAAGATGACTCGCCTCTCTTGCCATCGTTTTCGTTCGAACCAAGTGCGGCTGGCGTTGAGCCTGCTGGCCTACAACCTGGGGAATTTGTGGCGGCGGCTGGTGTTGCCGAAGCGAATCGAGAATTGGTCGCTGACGAGCTTGCAGCAACGGCTGGTGAAGACGGGCGGACGGCTGGTGAAGCATGCCCGCTACTACTGGCTCTTGCTGGCGGAGAGCAATCTGACGAGGCGGCTCTTTGGGAGTATGGTGCGGCGGATCGCGGTGCTGTCGCTTCCGGCGGGATAGCTGAGGCCGTGGCTGGGGAAATCGATCCAGAGGCAAGAGGGGACGGAGAGGTGTCTGACAAAACCGGACAGGAAGGCCGTGGTCAGCAGTTGCGGGGACTCGCGACGGGGCACACGGATCCTGGACCCGGCCAAAGAAAACATTCCTGCGCTGGAGTCCCTGAACAGGTATATAGTGGGGGGCTGTTGGGAGCTAAAACGGAAATTCCGGTTGATATGCTCTTTGGACATCGCGAGAGTAGGTTCGCAATACGACGGGCGAGTGCATCGTGCGAAATGTCGGGAAATCCACGAGCGTGACCAGCCATCAGAAAAATCTTGAGCGCGCAGGGTGGCGGGCGGAATGGTTTGTTGCCGTCAGCCTGACGACATGCCTGGCTTTTGTGTTCGCCGGCCAGACGCTGTGGTCGAAACTCGCCAATCCGTGGGTGCTGGTGTTTGGATTCTTCTGGCTCTTTGGCGTGATCCTGGGCTCGGCAATGTCAGTCGTACGCCACGCCGAACACCTTGCCGCGCTGTTGGGCGAGCCGTACGGAACGCTCGTCCTCACGCTGTCGGTGACGTTCATCGAAGTGATGAGCATTTCGGCGGTGATGCTGCACGGGCAGAACAATCCAAGCCTCGTGCGCGACACCTTGATCGCCGTGATCATGATCATCCTGAACGGGATGGTGGGAATCTCGCTTCTGGCAGGCGCCTGGAAGCACCGGGAGCAGCACTACAACCTTCAGGGCGCCAACGCCTACCTGGGGGTGATTATCCCACTGGCAGTCCTGTCGCTGGTGCTGCCCAACTACACCACGACCACGGCGGGCCCGACGCTTTCTCATCCGCAGGAGTGGGCGCTGGCCTTGCTCACGGTCGGTCTGTACAGCGTCTTTCTCGGCCTGCAGACCGGGCGGCATCGCGGCTACTTTAGCCTGAGTGAGACTGATGAGGTAGTGCAGCACAAGGAAGCAACTTCTGCTTCGCACTCGCTGCCCCACCATGTCCTACTACTCGCGCTATACATCTTGCCGGTGGTGTACCTGGCCGAACAGTTGGCCCATCCGGTTGATTACTTGACCGAGACTCTGCACGCGCCGCAGGCCTTGAGCGGCATGGTGATCGCGGTGCTGGTGGCGACTCCGGAGGCGATCGGCGCTACGCGGGCGGCGCTGGCGAACCAGATGCAACGCTCGGTCAACATCTTTCTGGGATCAGTGTTGTCAACGATTGGACTCACGGTTCCCGCGATGCTGATTGTGAGCAACTGGACCCACCATCCGATAATCCTGGGGGTGGAGCATGGCAACATCGTGCTGCTGGTGTTGACGCTCGGCGTCAGCATCCTGACCTTTGCCAGCGGCCGAACCAACGTGCTGCAAGGGCTCGTCCACCTGCTACTGTTTGTCACGTTTCTGCTGCTGCTGGTGCAGGGGTGAAGGCGCGGGCACGATCCCGCTATCGAAGAATTTGCTACGGCGGAGGTCATCCACCCGAAGATGGTCTTCGCCGTTTCGAGTTCCTACTTGCCGCCCACCTTACCTTCATCATCGCTGACATTTTCTTCCGCTTGGCTGCACTCATCGCCTTCCGACCAGTGGACTTCTTCGAGACAGGCGCAACCTTCCTGGGCTCCGGCTTAACTTTCTGCTTTGCCACCAAGCGGCTATTCTGGCTTAGATTACAGCAAGGAGGACTGCGTCGTGAACCTGAACGAATCTCATACTGTGCCCGTCGAACACATCGTTGAATCAGGTTAAGATTCGGATTTCCCGCAAAGTCGCATTATCGGCAAGTTCGGTTGAAGTTTCCGAATGTATGGTCCGCCGTCTGACTGCAAGGGAAAAGTTCTGAGAGAGAAAGTCTGCGTCAATGTATCCGGCCTTTGGGTGGAGATTTGTTCTCCTGGCCTTGATGAGATACGCCGCGTGCCTGTCCTTAGAAACCCCTCGGCCGTTTGAAGGCCCAATTGGAAAACAGGTTTCAGGCACGCCGTTGTGACTGTTCTTTCATCTTCACTCGTCCGGTGCAGACCTTGGGGGAGAACTTGTTGTTGGTCGCGGTTGAAACGGGCTACGCAGCCACGTTGTCTGGAACAGCGCGGTAGTCCTGTCCCGTCGAGAGAACCGCCCAAGCGATCCGCGCCAGCTTGTTCGCCATAGCGACGATCAGCACGTTCCTTGGTGCTCTCCTCTCGAGCGACGTAATCCATGCTCCCATCGCGATCCGGTCTCGCTTCGATCGCAATACGACGGCTCGAGCCCCATGGATCAGGATCTTGCGCAGGTAACGGTTGCCACGCTTGCTGATCCCAGACAGCCTCGCCTTGCCGCCGGTCGAGTGCTGCTTCGGCAGCAGTCCCATCCAGGCTGCGAACTCTCGTCCCTTATGGAAGGCCGCTCCGTTCCCGATCGAAGCTACGATCGCGGTTGCTACCAACGGGCCAATGCCCGGGATCTGACGCAGTCTTCGGCAGGCGTCATCGCTTGAGGCGATCCGCTCTACTTCATCGTTCATCTCTACGATCTGGAGTTCCAGATCCTTCCACTCGCTCCACAGCATCGCAACCAGATTCCGCATCCTCGGGGTGAGGCTCTCGTTCGCGTTCTCGAGCACATCGGGAATGGCTTCCCTCAACCGGATCGGGCTCTTGGCAAACACTATGCCACGCTCCAACAGGAACGCACGAATCTGGTTGATAACAGAAGTCCTCCGCGCCATCAAGCGTTCGCGCACACGATGCAGGGCTTGCAGGTCCAGCTGATCGTCCGTCTTGATCGGAACGAATCGCATGTTCTCACGAGTAACAGCTTCAGCGATCGCTTCCGCATCGATGAAGTCGTTCTTGTTGGACTTCACAAATGGCTTCACAAACTGAGCAGGAATCAGCTTCACCTCGTGGCCCTGTGCTCGCAACGCTCGGCCCAGAAAGTGGGCTCCAGAGCACGCCTCCATCCCGACGAGCGAGGTCTGCAGGTTCGCTGTGAACGTGATCAGCTGCCGCTGCGTAAACTTCTTCTTCAGCAGCACCTTGCCGTGATCGCCGAGAGCTACAAGATGAAAGGTTGTCTTGCCAAGATCAATGCCAACGGAATGAATCTGCATGTCGATGATCCTCCTGAAAACCTGCCTACAAGTTCACCCACACCCAGGTAGGAGATCAAGCGGCGGACCATCTCAGTAACCCCGTTTTTCGTGCACTCCAAAGTGACAAGCCGCCAGCGTTGGGATTGTTTCCGGTTTGCCGACTATCCGGAAATTGGATATCTCAGGTTAATGCTACGGCGTTTTCGCCGGATCTACCTATTGGGTCGATGTAGAATAACCGTCCTGGATGAGCCAAACTTTGAGATATACACGACGAGTTGTGGCTTGCTTTAAGGCGCTCGCATCAGGCGATGCCATAGGCAAACAGACCGAGATGTTGTCCCATACTGATGTCCTGCGCTGGTACCCTGGGGGAATCGGCGGATTTCATGGCCTTCCCGGGGACGTTATCCCACGCTACAGCGGCAATCTGAAGCATGAATGGCGGGTTGGTGAGACTACGGATGACACAGAACAAACCATCGCGGTAGCGATGGCGCTTCTTAGCATGCAAGAGGTGTCTCACACGGCAGTTGGCAGAGAGTTGCTTGAACGCAGAAAGTCCGTGCACCCGGGCGTGAAGTCGATGTGGACCTTCCAGCAGTTGGGCGATCCAAGTCGCACTGCCTTGGACGGTGATGGGTGTGGGGCAGCCATGCGGGTAGCGCCTATTGGAGTGCTCTATTCCCCAGACCGGTTGGACGAGTTGGTCCGTGGCGCTTACGAGTCATCCATCCCGACACACGGTGGCCAACTGGCAATCAGCGCTGCAGCAGCCGTTGCCGGTGCGATCTCCGCGGCCTTGGAGGGGAAGCCAGCGGCAGAAGTGTTGCAACTGGCTATGCAGGCAGCCCAAAAAGCAGAAGCATTCACTCCGGCATCGAGGGGCAAGGCGACATCCACTATTGCCACTTCGATCCGGAAAATGCACGAGGATCTTTCTACGTATGGCACTCTGCTAGCGAGCGACCTTGCCGAGAAGTACTTCCCAAACAAGCCCGAAACCAAGGTCCCTTTAGCAATCAACCTGGCCCTAATCACTGAGTCCGCTGAGAAAATGATTCTGCTCGCAGCAAACGTCGGCGGCGATTCCGACTCAGTTGCTTCCATCGGTGCTGCAATCGCAGGCGCGCTTCGTCCCGACACTGTGAACGAGGCCTGGTTCGATGTGGTTCAGACGGCTAACGGGGACGACCTCGTCGATATAGCGGAAGCTCTCGCCAAACTCCGCTGTTGAATAACGTGAAGTCGCAAAGTGCTTTCGAAGTGCTTTATCGATGAGCCCCCAGCGCAGTTAAGGTTCCGCCCGAGTGACGGGCAATACGGAAGTAATCCCGTAGTGCCCGCAAAGTCGGGTTTTCGGCAAGTTCGGTCGTAGTTGCCGATTACCCCGTTTTCGGGGAACATCGACGCTGAGTTGAAGAACGAACAGATTCGGATATCGGCCGTGCGGTTTGTCGGCAACTCGGAAATAATCCTGCAGAACGACGATACACAGCTATAGTGGAATTCGTTCGCATCGACCGGCAAGCAACGACGGAATGCGGTGGCCGATTCGAGAGGTGCGTGTGCGGAAATTCGGTCGAATCACAAACGGGCAGGAGAATGGAGTAGTCGATTCGAAGCGGGAGATTCGCAACCTTCTTCTTGTTGGGCTGTCAATCGCCCTCTTGTTGACACTTTGGTTTCGATTTCAGCAGAACCGGTTTCGATTTCAACAGAACCGAGTGACGAATTTTGCATTATCGCATTTGCACGGGAACGCGACTGCACCGCAGTCCGACGGTACGTATCCATGCGTTTTCGCTTCGCTATCGGAGGATGATGTGCCTACGCCTGCACTCAGCCGATGCGCGGTTCCGACCACTCCTACGGCGAGTGTGGATCGCTTCGAGGTAGACCTGCGATACGGAGCATTCGTGTTGCGGCAGACCGACCTACAATTGCGGGACGTTTCGATGTTCCGCTTACGCGGGTATACAATTCCGCGGACTGGGGCGTGCATAGCAACCATGTGCATGCGTTCGGAAGAAACAGTAATCATCCGTACGATATCGCGCCAGTGGGGACCAGGAATCCATACACTGAGATGATGTTGGCGCTGGAAGACGGGGATCTTCTGTATTTCAACCGTATCTCCGCGGGCACCGGCTTCGCGGACGCGGTATTTCAACACACGGAGACTTCGACGCGATTTTACAAAGCGACCGTCAACTGGAATGGAAACGGTTGGACATTGAGGCTGACGGACGGTACGGAGGTGTCGTTTCCCGAGTCCTACAGCGCAAAGAACATCGCACAGGGAGCGGCCACTGAAATACGAGACGCGTCGGGAGACAGGTTGGAGTTGCAACGAGACTCGAACCGGAACCTGCAGACCATAAAAACGCCGCACGGGCACTGGATACGATTCACCTATGACGGTCAGTCGCGGATTACGAAGGCGGAAGACGACAAGGGAAATTGGGTCCGGTACGGATACGGAGCGGATCAATACGGCATGCTTCTGTATGCGATCCACTCTTCAGGCAGGGAGCGGCATTACGAGTACCAGAAAGCGTTGATGACCACGATTACGAACGAACATGGACGTGCTTCTTCTACGCAATATTTACAACTCAGGAAGACTGGTTAGACAGGAATACGGAAATGGCGATGTGTACGAATATCGCTACATCTGGAATGCAAGACGCACCTATTACGCCGACAAAGTGATCGTTACCCTGCCGGACCACAATCAAAAGGAAGTGCCGGTCTCTGAATCAGTTTCGTCATACTTTAAGAGGTAAGCCCAGGATGACGGGGGCAAAACCGGAAGAAATCGTAGTGCCTGCAAAGTCGCGTTTGCGGCAACTACGAGTTGGAGGGCAGATCGTAGTTTCCGAAAACCCCCGTTTTCCGGGAAGAAGCGAGCTGGTGGCCCAAACTCTGGGCTATTCTGTCGATACAACAAAGGGGAATCCCAAGCCCCCGAACCGGCGCTCACGCGCGCGCGTACTGGTGCCGAAATTGGGCTATCCGCGAGTTCCGAAGGAGCCGCTAAGGTCGCACGACCAGAGTCTGCAAGGTTCATAGCCCACCACTTCCACCCCGAGTAGTGGGCCGCCACCTGGAAGTTTCAAATTCGACAACACTTCGCCCAGATGTTGATCAACCCGAGATTTCCGAGTCTTATATGCGAACGGCGCACGACATCATTCGCAATGAGAAATAGTTCTTGACATGAGACTATAGTCTCATTACGATACCTGCATCTCGCTTTGGAGGAATTTCTCAAATGGGACTTTCGCGTAGTGAAATGGATCGCATGCTGAATGAGCACTTCAATTGTGAAGCTACGGACAATATCGAGGGCGTCCTCTCCACGCTCGCCACTGATGTCACCCACGACATCGTCGGCTGGCCCACCGGCCCCACCAAAGGGCGGGAGAGCGCGCGTCCCTTCTATCAGGCGCTCTTTGCCGACCTTGCGGAAAGCAGCGTGACGTACGTAAAGCGGCTATATGGCGATGACTTCGTTGTGGACGAATCCGTTGTCAAGTTTAAGGCGGTCGGCAGACCGTTCGGACTTGAGGGGAAGGGGCGCACCGCGCAGGTGCGCCTGCTGCACATCATCGAGTTTGCCGGCGACGGCATGATCCAGCGTGAAAATGCTTGGATCGACATAGCCACGCTCATGCAGCAATTGCCTCAAGGAGACTAGCGCATGGCGAAGGGAGAGCGGACGAGTCAGAAGCAGCGGACTCGACAAGACCTGCTTCAGGCGGCGTCACGTTTGATGGCGCAGGGCCAGTTGCCCAAAGTGGCCGACGTGGCAAAGGAGGCGTTGGTTTCCCGCGCCACCGCATATCGCTTCTTCTCCAGCGACGAAGCGCTGATTGCCGAGGCTGCTATCGATGTCCGAACTCCAACGGCCACGCAGCTTTTTGAGGGGGGGATACGTCGCTCGATCCTGAGGAGAGGCTGCTCAAGGCGAACGCCACCATGCACGACGTGGTGTGGAAGAATCAGAAGCAGATGAGGTTCATTGTGGCGCGTCTGCTTGACCAGAGGAACGGCTCGCGCGAGATGCCTCGCCAGAACCGCAGGACAGACTTCATTCACACAGCACTTGCACCCGCACGCGATCGGTTTGATGCAGCGACGTATCGCAAGCTGTGCGCCGCGGTTGCGCTGGTGATTGGAGCCGAATCGATGTTTGTCTTCCATGACGTGCTGCAGATCGAAGAGGCCGAGGCGCGGAAGGTGGAGACGGGTAGTAAGCGTGCTGACCCAAGCCGCGCTGCTCGAATCACACGCCGAGGATGGAAAGGCTTCCCGATCGATCTCCCGACCTGGCGGGAAGAAGAGGTGAGCAGGTAGCCTATGCAAAACGTCGACCCGGTAACGCAGATTCAACTCATGAGTGGCGCATATTACCTCTCACGCTGTCTCCAGATCGTTGCTGAGTTAGGAATTGCAGACCTTATCGATGACGAGCCGGTTTCTGCAGCCCAGCTTGCAAATTCAACCGATTCTCATCCAGAGGCCCTATCTCGGGTGCTCAGTCTGCTTTGCGCACACGGTGTTTTCGATCGGGTAGATGGCAGATTTCAGCATAGCGAACTGTCAAGGATCATCAGAAGTGATCACCCTGCCTCAATGCGTGCCTTCGCGAGGATGTTCGGGATCCCACTCATCTGGCAGTCAGTCATACGGCTGAATGATTCCGTCGCCACGGGCCGGCCGATAGGGAATGATGTCACCGAAGGCGGGTTCTGGCGCTACTTCGAAGATCATCCAGAAGATAACGCAAAATTCAACAGCACCATGGCGGCAAAGTCGCAGGTCGTTGTACCACTAGTTATCGCCGCCTACGACTTTGAATCTCTATCTAGAATCGTAGATGTGGGAGGAGGTCGCGGGCACCTCCTAGACGCCATTATCAAATCAACCGTCAAGCCCACTGGCGTTCTTTTCGACCAACCGCACGTTGTGCGAGAGGCAGCGTCAATTTCGGGGGACCGCCTGCAACTGCTCGGCGGGGACTTCTTTACTGACACGTTGCCGGAAGCCGACGCTTATGTGCTTATGGAAGTGATACACGACTGGGATGACGAACATGCGGAAAGAGTTCTTCGCACTGTTCGAAATGCAGCCCCCGCCGGTTCAAAGATTCTGCTGGTCGAAGCGATGATGCCGGACGCACCGGTGCCCTGCTGGACTGCAACCCTGGATGTCATCATGCTCAATCTGCTGGGAGGACGGCAGCGTAGTCTACCGGAATATACAGCCCTGCTCAATAAGTGCGGTTTTGACGAAGTCCGAGAAATTCCCGTTGGAGCAGGCCACTCTATTGTTCACGCCACATTCGCGTAGGTTTGATGCCAAGGCACATTGCAGCCCCCTGCCGGACTTCCCGTAAAGTCGGCTTATCGGAAACTTGAACCCTAGGGAGCGCCGGAGGTTGGCTCGATACCGATCTTGTCATTGACGGCGGATGCGAGCCTTTGGCGGCAACCCAGATATCGTTCGGTGGTCTCGACTGAGCGGTGGCCCAGCAGGAACTGAATCTGCTGGATTTCTCCCCCGGCAGCATGACACAACCGCGCACAGGTGCGTCGGAGATCATGAGGTGCTAGCTTCTCGATGCCTGCGGCTTTTGCCCTCTCCCGGACCACCCACCAGACAAGCTTTTCGCTTATCTTCGGACCCCAGACAATTCCTGTTCGGCTGACACGCCGAAAGACAACTCCCTCCTCGATACGGGCAGCAGTGAGCCATTGATCCAGAACTGTCTTAACCCAGCTGGGAACAGGCACCGTTCGAACATGGCCCCCCTTCCCGAACAGGTTGACAATGGCCCAGTGCTCGTCTCGCTGCTGGAGGTGGTCCATTGTCAATCCGGCCAGCTCCGCACGTCGCAAACCGCAACCGATCAGCAGGGAGAGCATAGCGTGGTCGCGCTTATCTCTGACTGAACCCGGACCGGGCATCTCAAGCAGCTTTCTACCCTGGCCAGCAGTGAGCCAGTTGCCAATCCTCATTCCGAGGCGCTTCGCCCCTTTCACCCTGCGGATGCCTGCCGCTAGATCTGGATTGAGAAGGCCGTTGTCGGACGCTTCGTAAGCCAGTCGTCTGACCGCTGCGAGCCTCAATTTAATCGTTGCTGGGGCTAGTCGGCGGGACTCCAACTCGTACCTATATCTCGGCACCACGGTTCGTCCGAAGGCGATACGCGGCTCTGAGCAATACCACGCTATGAAATCTTCGATAGCGGCCCCGTAGGTCCGCTTCGATGCCGCAGATCCAAGGCTCTGAAGAACAGAGTTCTTGGAATGATCGAGGTCAGGTAGGCGCAACGTTGTCCTAGTCGAACGGCTCTTAGCTTTTCGCTTCTGATGCATGGATGCGGCCTCCCAAACCGCCCATCCATGATCCAGCCGGATTGGAGATGCCGAACTTGCCGAAAAC
>CAVRHK010000056.1:0-43338 GCA_963720955.1 uncultured Acidobacteriaceae bacterium
AGCAAGCATCGATGACGTAGCCGTGTGGCGCTCTCTCGATGGAGCGACACACTCACGTGATGCGGTGATATTCTAGCCAAAATACGGTAAGCACGAGGCCCAACCCCACCATGTCCCCTTCCAACCTTCCAGAGAACAAGCAACTCTTTGAACACGACTGAACTACCCGCAGCCTCTGAGCCGATGGAGTCCTTTGATTCGATCCTCTCCGAGTTCGAGCGGAGTCACTCGCGACGGTCCGGAGAGGGTGGACGGCAGATATCGGGAACAGTTGTTGCGGTCTCAGCCGAATTTGTCTTCGTCGATATTGGATACAAGACCGAAGGCGTACTGCCGGTGTCTCTGTTTGAAGGTGCGAAGGAGACGGTAGAACCCGGGAGCAAGCTCCAGGTTTCGGTGAAAGGGACGCAATGAGGAGGGCTACTACGAGCTCTCGCGACTGCGGGTGGAGCAACCCAAGGACTGGACCGCCCTCGAACGAGGCCTTCGCAGATAAAGCAATCATCGTCGGCACGGTGACCGGCGTTGTGAAGGGTGGCCTGACAGTCGATGTAGGAGTGCGAGCGTTTATGCCTGGTTCGCGCAGTGGAGCGCGTGACGCCGCCGAGTTGGAGGGGCTGGTAGGGCAGGAGATCCGCTGCCGCATCATCAAGCTCGATTCCACGGAAGAAGATGTAGTGGTCGACCGCCGCGCTGTCGCCGAAGAGGAGGACCGCTCGAATAAGGAGCGACGTTACTCCGAGATCAAGGAGGGCGACACGGTGTCGGGCACGGTGCGCAGCCTGACGGACTATGGAGCGTTCGTCGATATCGGCGGTGTGGATGGCTTGCTTCACATCAGCGATATCGCGTGGAGCCGCGTGGAGAAGCCCGCCGATGTCCTGACGGTCGGGCAGCAGATCGATGCGAAGGTGCTGAAGATCGAACCCTCAGGCAAACGAATTTCTCTGGGCATGAAGCAGCTCCAACCGCATCCCTGGGATGCCGTCGCAGGCAAGTACAACGCAGGCGAGCGCGTGCGCGGCAAGGTGACGCGGGTCACCGACTTTGGCGCGTTTGTCGAACTGGAGCCGGGCATTGAAGGAATGGTCCATCTCTCCGAGATGTCGTGGGCCAAGAAGGTAAGAAAGCCCGGCGACATGGTGAAGCCGGGCGATGTCGTCGAGGTGATGATTCTCGGCGTGAATGCTGCGGAGCGTCGCATGTCGCTGGGACTGAAACAGACGCTGGGCGATCCATGGGCTGAAGCGCCGGAGAAGTTTATGGTCGGTTCGCAGGTCGAAGGACCGGTGACCACCTTCACGAAGTTCGGTGCCTTTGTGCAGCTCGCAGAGGGCATCGAGGGAATGATTCACGTCAGCGAGATCAGCGCGGAGAAGCGGATCGAGCGGCCACAGGACGTGCTTCGCACCGGCCAGGTGGTGAAGGCGAAGGTGCTCGAGGTCGACAAGGACAAGCGGCAGCTCAGGCTGAGCATGAAGCAGCTCGTCCCGACTGGGCTTGACGAGTACATCGTCGAACACAAGGTGGGAGAGGTGGTTTCGGGGCGGCTCATTGAAATCTCAGGAGATCACGGAACGGTGGAGCTTGGGGAAGGGATCCACGCGAGCGCGACGCCTGGTTTTGGAGGCTGCGGCAAAGGAGCAATCGCAAGCCGGCGCGGTAGACCTTTCGTCGTTGAGCTCCATGCTGGCATCCCGATGGAAGAATGGGCCTTCGGCCAGCGAGGCAAAGTCCGAGCCGGTCCGCGCGGGCCAGGTTCGAAGCTTCCGCATCACGATGGTCGATCGCGGAGCCAAGAAGATCAAAGTTCAACTGGTGTAAGTAGTTGCATCTGAATCGCATTCAGTCTGCAGCGAAACAAATCAGCCGTCGCCTGCGTCCAATGTATATAACCGCTCTGCGATATAGTTGAATTCAGATGAACAATCCAGGCTCAAGACCGAATGTGCAAAGCTCGTGGAGGCTCGTTCTCGCGCTGCTGTGCCTCTCTCTGGTCGTTGCCTGTGGGGCGATTCAAGTTCTTCACGTCCACCCGCAAGGGCACATCTCCCATGCGGACTGCGGGCTGTGCGCCACAGCGCACGTAAGCGTATTGGCAGCCGAACTCCCAGTGGTGTTGCACGTCGCGCCCGTGGTGTCGGTTGTGGAACAGTTTGTTCCACCAACGTTGCCCCGGAATTTCTCTACATTTGCACTCTTTACCAGACCCCCGCCTGTTGACCGAGTTCTCGCGTAGAACATCGTCAAAAAAAATCAGGCTAAGAGTCAGGGGGTTGTATATGCATACGTCGCTAAGACGCAGCATCTTCGCAGCATTTGCGATTATCTTTTCGCTCAGTATTTCGGGTCTATGGGCCCAATCTGCTGGAAGCGCCGGTACCATCTACGGCACACTTACAGACACGACCGGGGCCATCGTGCCCGGTGCGACAGTAACAGTAGCAAATCCAGTCAGCGGCTTAAGCAGGACCGCCACTTCGGATCAGGAAGGCCACTACCAATTTACGAACCTGCCGTTCAACCCCTACCACCTCTCTATTTCGGTGGCGGGGTTCGCAACGCTTAACCAGGACGTCGAAGTGCGGTCGACTGTGCCGGTTTCGCTGAAGACGACCTTGGCCGTCGAAGGGTCTTCGACCACCGTCGACGTGAACACCAGCGGTGATCTGCTGGAGAACGACTCAACGTTCCACACCGATCTCGATCGCGACGCGTTCAACAAGCTTCCGCTGGAGAGCCAGTCTTCTTCGCTCAGCTCGCTGGTCACCCTGTCTTCACCGGGCGTGGCTGCGGACTCGAACGGTCTCTTCCATGGCCTCGGCGACCATGCGTCAAACTCGTTTTCCATCGATGGCCAGCCGATCACGGACCAGCAGAGCAAGGTCTTCTCCAACCAGCTCCCTTCGAACTCGGTCCAATCGATCGAGGTGATCTCCGGTGCGCCGCCGGCTGAATTCGGCGGTAAGACCGCCCTGGTCATTCAGGTGACGACGCGATCGGGCATGGGCGTGAAGAAACCGACCGGGAGCATCACAACCTCGTACGGCACCTTCGGGTCGGCGACTGGGGCGGTCGATCTGAGCTACGGCGGCAAGAACTGGGGCAACTTCATCGAGGTCGACGGCCTGAACACAGGCAGGTTTCTTGACCCTCCTGAGTTTGTCGTCTTTCACGATAAGGGCAATGAGCTTAATATCTTCGATCGCATCGATCGCCAGCTGACCGCGGTGGACTCGATCCACCTCAACCTGAACTACAGCCGCTCGTGGTTTCAGACACCGAATGCCTATGACAATTTGAATGTGCAAAATGTCATTAGCGGAGGCACTGGCGCCAACCCGATCTTCGGCAACGTGGGCAATACCGATCAGCGTTCGAAGATCGGCACCTTCGACATCGCCCCGACCTACACCCGCACCATCGGGAACAATTCGGTCTTCAACTTTGGGCCGTATGTCCGGAAGGATGAGTACAACTACTACCCCAGCGACAATCCTCTCGCGGACCTGGGGCCACCGAATCTTCAAAACCAGACGATCTCGCAGACTCGTTCGCTCACGAATGCCGGAGTGCACACCGATCTCTCGTACGCGAAGGGACGCCACAATATCAAGATTGGCGCAAACTATTCGCAGACCTTTCTGCGAGAGAGCGACACGCTTGGAATTGTCAGCTCCACCTTCAACTCGCCGTGCGTTGACGTCACCGGAGCATCGCAGCCCGGATTTACTAGCCCGTCGCAGTGCGCAGCGGCGGGCTTCATCTCCAACGATCCATCGGTTGGAGGCACCTTCAATCCTGTGCTGCTGCCCGTTCGATCTGACCCGTGGCGGCGGCCAGTTCAACTTTATCGGGCACACCGACGTGAAAGAACTTGCGTTGTACGTCCAGGACCAGATCAAGGCCGGCAACTGGCTCTTCAACGTTGGGATACGCGGCGATCTGTACAACGGTCTGACGATTGCACGTCAGGCCGAGCCTCGCTTGGGTGTCTCCTACAGCATCAAGCAGACCAACACGGTCCTTCGTGTCTCGTATGCGCGGACTCTGGAATCGCCCTTCAACGAAAACCTGGTGTTGTCGAGCCAGGGATGCCTGAGCCCCGTGTTGAACCCGCTTCTCGCTTGCTCGGATGCGAGTGGAAACCTTCAACCAGGATTCAAGAACGAATTCCACGCCGGCTTGCAGCAGGCCTTCGGCAAAAACCTTGTCATCAGCGGCGACTACATCTGGAAGTACACTCACAACGCATTCGACTTCAGCGTGCTTGGCAATACGCCGATTACGTTTCCGATCGACTGGCACAACTCGAAGATTCCGGGCTTCGCACTGCGTGCCTCCGTTCCCAACTTCCATAACCTCTCTGCGTTCGTTGTCATGTCTTCGGTCGCTGCGCGCTTCTTCCCGCCGCAGGTCGCCGGAGCAGGCGCTACTGTGGGCGGTAGCGGATTTCCATTCCGCATCGATCACGACGAGCGATTCAACCAGACAACGCACCTTCAGTACCAGATTCCTGGGAAGCGCAGCCCGTGGGTGGGATTCAACTGGCGGTTTGACAGCGGTCTCACCGCTGGTGCCGTGCCGTGCTACAACGTCACGGACCCGAACAGCTCGTGCAATCCTGCCAACGGCGGGCCGTCGATTACGATCAACGGTCAGCCGGGAATCGACCTCAGCGGATTGACTGCAGACCAGCAGTTTCAGGCTGGCCTTGTGTGCAATGGTGTGAAGGCGACTCCGTTCGCCGGAATCCCTGGCGGACAATGTCTGGCCTCGCAGCTCACATCCAAACTGGTTTCGATTCCGGCACCGGGTACCGAGAACGATGACAAGAACCCTCCGCGCATTCAGGAGCGCAGTCTCTTCGATGTGTCGATCGGTCAGGACAACCTGTTCAACACTGAGAAGACCAAGTGGAGCCTTCGCCTGACAGCCGTCAACATCACCAACCAATACGCGCTGTACAACTTCCTCTCCACCTTCAGCGGAACTCACTACGTCACACCTCGCGCGCTGACGGCGGAGTTGGGCTTCCACTTCTAAATCGATTCCATCGACGAAGAACGACAGGCAGCGGGACAATCCGGCTGCCTGTCGTACTTTGTCCGCTGCGATGTCTAGGTCTGTTGCTACCTAACGAATATCACTTATTCGCTGCCAAATCTCCGGATCGACGGGAACGCCGAGTCGAAGATTTTCTTCGCGAAGTTGTAAGGTCTGTTCGCCGGGGTAACGCACTGGCTTGTTAGGATCGACCGGCGTCGCTTTCCGTAGTGAGCCGAGAATACCCTCAGCGATCCGGGTGAGCTCTTCCGGACTGGCGACCGAACTGGGGTCGATTGCGAGAAAAATCTGAGAGAGGCCCGTCTCCCGCACGGGCTCCATCGGAATCTGATGCGTCGCGTTGCCCCCCGAAAGCATGGCCGCGAGCATATCAAGCACAAGAGCAAGCCCCGATCCCTTCCAATAGCCGACGGGCAGCGCTCGCTGCGACGCTTCGATTGCCGCTGCGTCCTTGGTCGGGTTACCGGCGACGTCGAAGCCTCCATCGACAGGGAGAGGCTGGCCGCGCTTGCTGTACGCGGCAATCGTGCCGTAGGAGAACTGCGACATCGCCATGTCGAGCACCACGTGGCCGCCGGGGCGGGGAACGGCGATGATGATCGGGTTGTTGCCAAGTGTCGGCGAAGTCGCTCCCCAGACCGGCATATTGGCCAGAGTGTTACTCCAGCACATGGCGAATAGTCCCTGCTCAGCCGCCTGCCAGCCATAGGTGCCGCCGCGCATCCAGTGGTTTGTGTTGGCAAGCGCCACGCCGCCCATGCCGTGTTCCTTCGCGAGTGTGATGGCCCGTTGCATAGATGTGGTGGCATTCAGGTTACCGACTCCACGATTTCCGTCCCAGCGTTCGATCGCGCCGAGTCCGGCGATCTTTGTTGGTTCGGCGTTGACGTCGACGCTGCCGTTAGCGACGGAGGCGGCGAAGCGGGGAAACCGGTTGAGCCCGTGGGTATACACGCCATCGCGCGTGGTTTCGGCAAAGAGTCGGGCGCAGTGAGCCGCACGGTCATCGGCAAGGCCGAGGCTCTTCATGGCGCGGACGAGTGTAGCGTAAAGGTCGTCGTAGGGAACTCGAAGCATTTATCCAGTGTAAAACGCAGCCGCTGCTACTCTTTCCCCGCCTTGAAATTTGCAGCGGCTTCCTTCGACTGTTCGAACGCCTTGGTCGAATGCTCGTGCGCCTGCTTCGACAACTCATGCGCGGTGAGGTGGTCACCCTTGCCGTGGGCCGTTGCGGCTGCTTCATGGGCATGGGCAGCCTTGTTGTGATATTCGGCGGCGCGATCGTGTGGACTTTGGGGCATGATGTTCTCCTGTCTCAGTTGGATGCTGCTCGGCGGCGGGCGGTGTTACCGACCCATCCAGCCGCCGTCCACGGTGAGAACGGTGCCGGTGACGTAGTTGCTCGCCGGTGAGCTGAGGAACAGAGCGGCCCCTGCGAGATCCTGTGGCTGTCCCCAGCGCGCTGCTGGAATGCGTTCGAGGATCTGGCGATTGCGTGTCTCGTCGGCCTGCAGAGCTTCGGTGTTTGTCGTCGCAAAGTAGCCCGGTGCGATCGCGTTGACCTGAATTCCTTTGGGCGCCCACTCGTTCGCCAGCGCCTTGGTGAGCTGGGCCACTCCGCCTTTGCTCGCAGCGTACGCCGGCACGCGGATACCGCCCTGAAAGCTGAGCAGCGACGCAATGTTGACGATCTTGCCGCAGTTCGTGCCGATTCCGCCACGCGGAATCATGTCACGCGCGGCAAGCTGAGAAAGCTGAAAGACGCTGGTCAGGTTAACCTGCAGGACCTGCTGCCAGTCTTCCAGTGTGACCTCTTCGGCAGCGGCGCGAAGTATAGTGCCGGCGTTGTTGACAAGAATGTCGACCCTGCCAAACTTGTCCTTGACCTGCGTAAAGAGGTCTTCGGCGCCAGTGGTCGCCGAGAGATCGGCGCGAAAAGCCGCAGCATCTCCGCCGATAGCAGCTGCAGTTTCAGTAGCAGCGCGGCGGTTGCCGTGGCAAGCTACCGTGGCCCCCGCTTGCGCAAGCGCAACGGCAATAGCAGCGCCAAGGCCGCTGGCTGAACCGGTAACAAGAGCCACTTTGTTCGTAAGACGGAAGCTGTCGAGAATGTTTGCTGACGTATTTTGCATTGTTAGCCCAATGTACGTTGTGGGCCGGAGTCCGGGCAACTCACCAGCCTGGAAGCCGGCATTTACAGAGTCCGATACATAACCAGAGCGTCCACGTAACCAAGACGTGGGTGCTGAAACGCATTCGGAACCCGGCCGACCGACGCAAAGCCCAGCTTCTCCCACAGATGAACCGCCGCCTGATTGCTGCTGACGACAATGTTGAACTGCATCCCGAGAAAGCCCTGCGACCGGGCATACTCCAGCGAGTGTTCACACATCGCAGTGGCCACGCCGCGACCCGTAGCCCCCGCGGCCGTCATGTAACCGCAGTTGGCCACATGCGAACCGCCGCCCTTTTGATTCGCACGAAGATAGTACGTGCCAATCACCTCGCCGTCCTGTTCTGCGACGAAGACAGCATGTTCAGGCGCGAACCAGTACGCAAGTGCTTGCTCTCTCGCCATGTCTCGAGGAAGCGTGTAGGTCTCGCCCGCGCGAATCGTAGGCTCCAGAACCACCCATATTGCGTTCGCATCGGCGGGGCCTGCTGGACGGATGGTCATGGCTACGTGCAACGACTCAGCCCTTAGCCGAGCCCTCCGTTGAGATCAGTATCAACGTAACGCTCGCCTCCGTGTTGCGTCGATGTGGCGTGCCCCGCGGAATCACCAGCATGTCTCCCTTGTGCAGCGTCAGCGTCGTCGCTCCCTCCGACGTCGGAGCAAGCCACTCGCCCGGTTTGGTGTTGCGCGCGTCCTTCGGCGTCCCACCGACCTCGTAGATCGTGCTCCCCTCAAGAATCTGAAAGATGTGGTCACGGCCTTCGTGGTACTCAAACTCCTTGCCGCTCTTCTTCTCCTCGACAGTTAGCACAATGGTCGTAGGCGGAGCCTTCGCCGCGTACAGATTGTCATTACCCGGCTTCGCCTGCAGCGTCTTCACTGCTTCCGCAAGCTTGCCCGACGTGAACAGTTGAAAGGGCTCCGGAGTCGCGGCCTGCCCCCCACCCAAAGCGGTGCCCGACGCAAAGAGGAACTGCTCTGCAAGTGGAAGACTGACTGCGGCGGCGAGAGGCGCCGTCCGTAAGAAGGTGCGGCGAGTTTGATCTTGGGCCATGCGAAAGTTAACCACATTCCTCCGCCTTCTGCCAAGAAACCCGCCACCACAAACCAAATCTGTGCCGACCAATCAGTGAGCAGCCGCAACCGCATGCGCCTGCCAATGTGCATTGGGCCGAGCCACAGCGTACATCTCAGCACCGATCTGGTCGAACAGCCCCCTCGGATCCTGGCCCACGCCATAAAGATCAAAGTGCGTCCGTCCCGGGATGTAGGTGAAGTGCGGATCCGCGCCAAGACGCGTAAGCACCTCTTCAAATTTGTGCGCTGCGCTGTCGAGATAAAACGTATCGGCGGTCCCGACGATCAGGTGGATGCGCCCCGTAAGGTCAGGCTTGAGCCGTGGCCAGTTGGCCTCCACAATATGGGCCAGGTCATAGTGATCATGCCAGTAGGCAACCACCCCTGGGTCAACGTCTCCGGTGACACGGTTGAACATCTGCCGCGGAGCGCCGCTATCCGACTTCGGCGAAAACACCCAGTCGAACGACGCCATTTGTCCACCATACGGTCCGAGAACCTGTTCCATCCGTGCGTACTGCTCGAGCGTCACCACCACCTTGCCGTCCATTCGCATGATAGGCCACGGCGAGCCGTCAGGTTTGCGATACACATTGGCGTTCGCAGCAAACAGGTCGATGCCGCTGAACGCGTGGAAATCACTGGGGTCGGGTGACGTCGACCAGGTGCCCCCAAAGATCTTGGGATAGCTGACCTGAAGTTGCAGCGTAGACCACCCGCCGCTGGAGTGGCCGTTGAGGAAACGGCCCGTCGTCCGTGCATCCATCCGATACTTGCGTTCAAGAGAAGGAATGAACTCGGTCGTCAGTGCTGCTCCCCAGGGTCCGTTGTTCACCGAGTCGGCAAACTCGTGCGTGCCTTGGGGACACGATTCATCAAGCATCACCCAGATCATCGGAGGCACTTTGCCATCCTTCATTCGATCCCGAAGGCTGACCCCAACGCCGAGAATGAGCTCCAGATTGCCGCCGAAGCCATGTGTCCAGTACACGGTCGGGTAGCGCTCCTTGGTCTGTTCCGTGTAGCCAGGAGGCAGCACAACCCAAGCCCTGATGGACACGGGGTGGCCCCAGAACTTCGTCAGCAGTGCACTTTGCATCTCTTCAAGCTGCACCACGCCAGGAGCAACCTGAGCTTTGGCCTTGGCGAGAGCAGCGGTACGTTGGGGGTTCTCTTCCGGGTGTCCGATCAGTTGCAGTATCGGTGCGGAGCCTCCACCCGGCGTCCAGTGCGGCAGAGCGACCACCGGGCTGATCCAGTCCTGCGGGCCGCGACCGAGGTAGTTGTAGCTATGGTCAACGTCGAGCACCGCCTGCACCTCGTAATCACCGGTGGGAATCGAAGCGAACGGACTGGGCGATGCGATGCCTTCGGCGTCAGGGTCGATCTCCACCGTGCCGCCAGCCTTGAGGCTCTGGATCTCTCTCGCTCCGATCCACGTGGAATCGGGGCTCATCTGGTTCGAGTCGACCGCTTTGTCACCGCTCCCAGCCTTGAGGAAGATCAGCAGGCGGCCGCTGATCGGCGCGGTGATGGTTGAAGGCGCCTGCACCGTGAAATGAATAGGCCCCGGTTGAGCAGGCGCCTGCGCGAAAGCGGCAACTGTACTAAGAAAAGTGGTGGCAAGGTACAGATATGCTGCGGGGCGAAGCTTCGGCATGGTTTTACCTTGATGGCAGATTGAAGAGAATGGTAGCAGGAGTTTTTCTGATGTTTTGCACGAACATAAAAACACAATCTCCGATGGCTATACTGGGAACGCACGTTTTTTGGAGGAGATAGATGCGGCTTTATCAGATGGCGGATGCGGTGCGGTACGAGATGATGAACACCGAGGAGTTGCGCGAGACGTTTCTTCTCGAGGGAATGTTCCAGCAGGGAGAGATTGAATTCGCCTATGTGGATCTTGATCGTACGGTGATCGGCTCTGCGGTGCCGGTCGGCGAAGAGTTGCAGCTTGAGACAGAGCCGGAGCTGCGCGCCGAATATTTTCTCGAGCGCCGCGAGCTCGGAGTCTTCAACGTGGGTGGCCCAGGTTCGGTTGTCGTCGACGGCAAGAGCTTCGATCTGGACAAACTGGACTGTCTCTATGTTGGTCGGGGCAACAGGGCAGTGACATTTTCGAGCAAGAACAGCAAGGATCCGGCTTACTTCTATCTGCTGAGTTATCCCGCGCACGCGGAGCATCCAACCGCAATGGTCAAGTTCGCCGATCTCAAAGGTCTTGAGTTGGGCAGCCTCGAGACCTGTAACAAGCGGACGATCTACAAGGCCATCTATCGCGATGGAATCAAGAGCTGCCAGTTGGTGATGGGTTTCACCCTGCTTGCGCCCGGCAGCAACTGGAATACGATGCCCGCACACACGCACATGCGGCGCAGCGAGGTCTATTTCTACTTCGATGTGGACCCAGCGCACCGCGTCATGCACCTGATGGGACCGCCGGATGCGACGAGTCATCTCGTCGTGGCAGATAAGCAAGTAGTAGTGTCACCGGGTTGGTCCATCCATGCCGGCGTTGGCACAAAGAACTACGGCTTCTGCTGGGGCATGGGCGGCGAAAACCAGGCCTATGACGATATGGATCCGGTGGCAATCGCGGATCTGAAATAAAGAAAAATAGAAGGCTTCTGGCCATGTACGAAGGGAAGGACAGTGTGACGAAAACTGCGAGCAGTTCGAACGATATCGTGGTGCGACCGAAAGACGAGTGCAAGTGGGACGAGGTCAGCCTTGGCGAAGTGATGCTGCGGCTCGATCCGGGCGATGTCCGGGTAGCCACAGCACGCCAGTTCAACGTGTGGGAGGGTGGCGGAGAGTACAACGTCGCTCGCGGCCTGCGGCGATGCTTCGGATTGAAGACCGCCATTGTCACGGCGCTGGCGGACAATCCCGTCGGGCGCCTCCTCGAAGATCTGATGCTACAGGGTGGAGTCGACCAGTCGCATCTGGTGTGGGCGAAGTACGATGGCGTCGGACGCACAACGCGCAATGGGTTGAACTTCACCGAGCGCGGCTTTGGAGTGCGCGCAGCGTTGGGCTGTTCTGACCGCGGGCATACGGCAGTCAGCCAGTTGAAGCCGGGCCAGATCGACTGGGACGCAATATTCGGCAAGGAGGGTTCGCGCTGGTTCCACACTGGCGGCATCTTCTGCGCGCTAAGCGAATCGACTCCTGAGGTCGCCAAGGAGGCGATGGTTGCTGCGCGCAAACATGGCACGATCATCAGCTACGACCTGAACTATCGCGACTCGTTGTGGAAGTCGATCGGCGGAAAGGCGCGCGCGACCGAGGTGAATCGCGAGCTGGCATCCTACGTCGACGTAATGATCGGCAACGAAGAGGACTTTACCGCTGCGCTCGGATTTGAGATTGAGGGTGTCGGCGACGACCTCGGTGAACTCGATTCGGGCAGCTTCCGCAAGATGATCGAAAAAGCCGTCGCGACCTTCCCCAACTTCAAAGTAGTGGCTACGACTTTGCGTCACGCCAAGACCGCCACAGTGAACGACTGGGGCGCGGTCTGCTACTACAAGGGCCAGTTCCACGAAGCCAGGCCAATGCCTGACCTCGAAATATTTGATCGCGTAGGCGGAGGAGATTCGTTCGCTTCAGGTCTCATCTACGGCTTCCTCAACGACAAGGGGCCCGAGTGGGCAGTGAACTGCGGTTGTGCCCACGGCGCGCTCGCGATGACCACCCCTGGAGACACAACAATGGCCACCTTCGACGAGGTGCAGCGCATCATGAAAGGCGGCGGGGCGAGAGTTCAGCGGTAGTTCAGCTGACCCGACGCCTCTTTGACCGTATGAGCGCTTTTGAGTTTCCAGACGATGACAGCGGAGATGCACTTCGCCGTCTTCAGAAGAATGGCGATGATCTGGCAAAGCCGCGCGACGTTGACTTCACTGTTGTGTTTGCAACCGAAGGGTCGGCTCAGGAATTCGCCGAACATTTTGTACGCTACGGTTATAAGGTCTCGGTCAGGAACAGCAATTGTGTGTCAGATTTGCCTTGGGATGTGGTTGTTACAAAGCACATGGTGCCGTCACACAATGAAATAACCCAGACTGAAGAAGCCCTTCAAGACATAGCGGATGGCCTTGGCGGTCGCAACGATGGTTGGGGTTGTTTTTACAAAAGTACACGGTCTGAGTGCCCACCTGAATGCGCTTGTCGCCGGAGTGTATTTGAACTCAGGTGGGAAAGCCCAAATGTAACCTAATAGATAATCTGAGGTGTATTACATGAACAAATCCGAAGTCCTCAATTCCCTCAAGCAAATCGGCCTCGTCCCGGTCCTCCGCGCCGAATCCGTAGACAAGGCGATGGCCCTCGCCGGAGCAATCGCAGACGGCGGTGTCACAGTACTTGAGGTTACGATGACCGTCCCCGGCGCGATCCAGGTAATGCGCCAGTTGGCCCAGCAGCGACCGGACATCCTGATCGGCGCTGGGACTGTGCTCGACGCGGAGACGGCGCGAATGTGCATCCTCGAAGGAGCACAGTTCGTCGTCAGCCCCGCCTTGAACCTGCAGACGATTGAGATGTGCCATCGCTACTCGATCGCCGTTCTCCCGGGTGCGCTGACTCCAACTGAGATCGTGACCGCATGGCAGGCCGGAGCAGACGTAGTGAAGGTATTTCCCGCCAGCGCGTTGGGTGGCGCAAAGTATCTGACCGCCCTGAAGGGACCGCTGCCGCACGTCGAGCTAATCCCGACCGGTGGAGTTTCCCTGGCCACTGCGAAGGAGTTCCTCGAAGCCGGAGCCTTTGCCCTCGGAGTAGGCTCCGACCTGGTAAACGCGAAGGCCATGGCCGAAGGCAAGCCAGAGGTCGTGACGGACAGCGCGCGAAAGTACCTGGCAATCGTGAAAGAGTTCCGCGAGTCGAAAAAATAAATTTGAAAAAAGTGGCGTGTTTTTCAGCGTGGTAAATGTGGTCGTTAATTCACCACGTTTACCACGCGTTTCACCACAAATTCACCACGATTTACCACCCATTTGCACCACAAAATCCGCCATACCCCCTGTAAAAACAGCCCTTTCACCACCCGAAAAATAAATCGAAAAACTAAGGCCGCGGACGAGTAACCCAGAGAAGCGGCTGACGGATAGGAAACGTACGCTGAATCTCCGGAATCGTCGTATCCGGCTTCAGCGTCTTCCAAAGCTCCGCATACTCAGGCCGGTCATACGCACGAGCAGCAAAGAGCAGGCTCGGCCGCCGAATCGGAAGATCATTAAAATGCGTCGCATCAGCAAGATAAGGCCACGCACCCCGGTTGAGAATGAACGGATAAAGCCGGGCAACAACAATTCTCATACCTGGACCATCCTGAAGCTCATAGTCCCAGACACTCTCAAACCGAGTTGAAAGAAGAACACAAACCCCAGCAAACATATCCAGATTGAACAACGTATTGCGATAAGGATCGGGCGTCGAAAGCTCGTGCGGAAAGGTCCCATTCGCAAGAATCTGCGCACGAATGCTGCTGGCCTTGTACTGGTGCCGAAGAGTCGTAAGGGGCGCATCATCAGTAACCTGCGAGAGGTGTGCGATCGCGGCGGCCTGCAGCAGCCACGAGGTGCCATGGTGACTCTTATTGTCGCGTGCAAGACCAGCAAGACGCGACGTGTTGAGCCACTCAAAGTATTCGGCAAACCATTTCTTCAGCGCCGCGCGATCCGCTTCCGTGAGCGTCTCCGAGTTGCTAAGAAAGGGGATACATTGAAACACCTCCGCCAGATGCACAGCCTCAACAACCCCTTCAAATCGTCCCGCTTTCGCAGGCAGAATCGTCTGACCGTAGAGAATGCTCGGGTTCATCCGTGTCGCGGGATCGATGAACCAGGCCCGAAGATGGATGACCGCTTGCTGCGCATAGCGCGCCTCGCTGGTGAGGACGAACGCTGCAGTTAAGGCAGGAACGCAGATGCTGAAGTTGATGATGGCATCGCGATGCGCTGTGAACGCGTCCGGGTTGGGTCCCGCTCCAGTGCGCAGCACGAAGGGCCCGGTGGGATTGGCGGGGTCGGGCCAGTAGTCTTCGGCTTCTGAGTAGAAGTCATTTGGAGTACCTGGGCTGCGGGGACACGTCATCGCAGTGATCGGGGCCGGCAGTGTTGTCAACAAGTGTGTCGCGGATTGGAGAATTCGGTCGCGATCGATGGCAGCGACGTCAGGTCGGGAGGTGGGTTTGGCCTGGGACAGGGCGAAGCGCGGAGCCAGGGCCAGTACGGCGGTTTGCGAGCAGAAGATGCGGCGGGTAGTTGCCATGAGTGATGGACGCTTTTGCCGGAAGAGTATCACGACGGATGAAACGTCGGTGTCGACTGGTTGGTCTGACGATAGGATTGTAGGTAATGCGAGTGTTGCTGCAAAGTGGGGCCTTGGTGTTGGCTGGGTTGGTATTCGGTATTGTGCCGGCTTGTGCTGTTGCGCGACCGGTCCAGGTTTGTGTGCACGACCAGCGGGGATTGCCGATTGCCGGTGCTCAGGTGCGGTTGCCTGGGGTGTCGGCGGCGGCTTTGAGTGACGCTGGTGGATGCGCGACGGTGAATGTTGAAGCGCAGCACTCTGTGGAGGTTAGCCGGGAAGGATTCAGTACGGCCGTGCGAACTCTTGGGGACGAGAGTCGAGTCGTCGTGGTGATGCAAGTGGCCCAGGCGATGCAGGAGATCGAGGTGACAGCAGCGCGTGCCCCCCTTGCACTTGATGCCACCGCAAGCAGTGTCCGGATGATGACGGGGGAGCAGCTACGGGAGGCTCCGGGGTATACGCTGGATGACCGGTTGAGGCAGGTGGCTGGGTTTCAGTTGTTTCGCAGGACGAGTTCGTGGGTGGCGAATCCGACAACTGAGGGGACGACGCTGCGGGGGCTGGGTTCGACGGCGGCGAGCCGCACACTCGTGTTGAGTGATCAAGTGCCCCTGAACGATGCATACGGTGGCTGGATTCACTGGAGTGAGATTCCGGCACTGGCTATCCAGAATGTTGAGTTGATGCGGGGCGGAGCGTCGGATTTGTACGGTTCGAGTGCGATCGGTGGAGTGATCGATGTAGTTCCGGTTATTCCGAAGAGTTTCGACTACGGGTTGAACGTGGCCGCGGCTAGTGAGGACACCTCGACTGTCGATGGCTTGATTACAGCCGGCTGGCGAGGATGGAGTGGGCTGGCCGCTAGCAGTTTGTTTCGGACGGGTGGGTATATTTTGACGGCTCCTCAATTTCGAGGGCCGGTGGATATTCCGTCGAACGTTCACTCCCAGACGGGGCGGGTGGAGTTGCGGCGGAGTGTGGGGAACGATGCGGATGTGTTTGTGCGGGGCAACCTGCTGAATGAGGATCGGAGTAACGGGACGCCGCTGCAGACTAACGCGACGCGGATCTGGCGGTACGTTGCGGGGGGCGACTGGTCGACGGCTAATGCCGGAAGTTTTCTGTTTCGGTTTTATGGGACAGAGCAAAACTTTCGGCAGAGTTTTTCTTCGATCAATGCGACGCGGACTTCGGAGAAGTTGACGAGTATTCATTTTGATCCGTCGCAGCAGGTGGGTGGGGCAGTGCAGTGGGCGAGGGGCTATGGGAAGTGGACGGTTGTTGCGGGTGGGGATGTGCTGGATAGTCGCGGGACCGATTTGGAGGAGCTCTCACAGGTGAGTTTGAGTTCGCGGCAGCGGGGCGGTGGCGTGTATGGCGAGGTGCTTTGGCAGCCGGCAACGTGGTCGTTTGCCTTCTCTTCGCGGTTCGATCACTTTGGGAGCTTCGATGCGCATCAGACGGGAGGGATCCCGCAGCCGTTGCCGAGCATCAGCCAGAATGTATTCAATCCGCGGCTTGGCGTGGTGAAAAAGATTACGGGGACGCTGGAACTGACGGGGTCCGCATTTCGTGCGTTTCGCGGGCCGACGATGAACGAACTCTATCGGCAGGGGCAGGTGGGGCAGCAGACGACGTTGGCGAACGCCAGTCTGCAAGCCGAGCGGGCTACGGGGTTCGAGGTTGGGGCTCGGGCTGGGCTGGAGAGGCTTGGGTTTGTTCGGGGGAGCTACTTTTGGACGGAGGTGAACCGGCCGGTGGCGGCGGTAACCCTGATTTCGACTCCAACTTCGACGTTGTTGAAGCGGGAGAATCTGGGGCAGTTGCGGAGTCAGGGGCTTTCGCTGGAGTGGCAGGTGCAGCCGACGAGATTCATGTCGGTGATCGGCGGTTATCAACTGGCATTTGCAACTGTGACAAAGTTTCAGGCGGATCCGACGCTCGTAGGAAATTGGATTCCGCAGGTGCCGCGCCATCTGGCGACGCTTCAGGTGCGGCTTGAAAATCCGCGGTGGGGGGTGTTGAATGTGGACCTCAGAACCAGTGGACAGCAGTTTGACGATTCGGCGAACCAGTTCCTGTTGGCGGGGTACGCGCAGGTGGATCTGTTTGTTCAGCACGTCTTCGGGCGGCGATGGACGGTTTACAGCGGGATGCAGAATTTGTTGAACCAGCCGTTGCAGGCGGGGAAGACGCCCATCCTTACGCTTGGGGCTCCAATTACCGTCCTGGGTGGAGTTCGGTTTTCGCGCTAGTGTGCCCCACCCATCGAAAAGAGTGCAAAGTCTTCATTGCAGGTTGTTTAGGTCTGGACTCTCCTCTGCGCGGCCTCTCAAAAAAATAGAGCAAGAGAAAACCCCGGAAGTTCCGGGGCTTTTTCATTTGCTCTACTTCTATTATAGCGGGTTGAGGGTAACTAACATGCCACGCGGATATTGTTGATGCGCAATGGGTTAGACGGATTTGGGGATTGACAAGCGATTTTGTTGGTTATTCTGCAGAAATTGGTTGGAGGCCTAAGCGCTGCTTCATTTTCCCGGCCCGACGACGTTTGTCCGAGAGGCGTCCGTAGGTGTTTTCGAGATGGCGGTGCAACTTCGCCGCGGCGCTGGAGAAGGCGATTTCGATGTCGGCTGATTCATCCGAGACGACGAGGGACTGGTGACGCTTTGGGCGGGCTTCGAGGAGACAGCGTTTGTCCCGGGGGCCCTTGTTCGTGTTGGCTTCACCGGTGAGGTGAACTTCAACGCGGGTGAGGTAGGGTTCGAATCTTTGCAAGACATTCGTGATGTAGGCTGCGATGGAATCGGAGAATGTGTTGTGCATTGAGATCGTGTTGTCACTGTGAATCTGAATGTGCATTAACTCACCTCGGTGTTACTTGAGTAGTAAGACGCGCATTGAGGCTCGCGAGTGGCCGCAAAAATGTCTGGAGAGGGTGGGGATTATTTACCTGATGTCTGGTCGAAATCTCTCAAGGACTTGCGTGACCGAGAGGCCAGAGCGTGGACGATATCGTATGCTCGGTGTCATGCCTGGGGCGGGCCGCGGAATACGGTTGCGCTGCCGTCAGGATGGTACTGCACGGCGAGTGCTACGCCGGCCACGGTGAGTCAGTTGCCCGATGGAGGGTGCGCCTGGATTACTGGGACGATAGGCCAGAGGCGGTGGATGTTTTGTTGAAGGCGAAGCGGAGGGTGGGAGATCGATGAAGATGAGGGCCTTGCTGATGGTGATTGGGACTGTGGGAATCGCGACAGGTTTGGTTGGAGTGGCGCAGGAACCTGCGAAACAGATGACGTGGCAGTTCGATCAGACGGCGGCATTGGGTGGACATGCGACGAAGATTCTTGGGCATCCGAAGGTCATCGACACACCGATGGGGAAGGCGATTGCGTTTGATGGCGTCGACGATGCGTTGTTTGTCGATGTGCATCCGCTTGCTGGGGCGGAGACGTGGACCTGGGAGATGATCTTCAAGCCGGATGCGGATGGTGGAGCGGAGCAGAGGATCTTTCATCTGCAGTCGATCGATCCGGCGACGGGTGAGGATGTGCCCCAGGAGCGGACGCTGTTTGAGATTCGGATCCGCGATGGGCAGTGGTGTTTGGATAGCTTTGCCACTTCGGGCGGACAGAGCAAGGCGTTGCTGAATTGTGAGAAGCGGTATCCGTTTGGGAGGTGGTATCGGGTGACGACGGTGTATGACGGCAAGACGTTGAAGAATTATGTCGGGGATGAGTTGCAGGGTGAGGGTGAAGTGCATTTGATTCCGCAGCGGCCGGGGAGGTCGTCGGCGGGCGTGAGGATCAATCTAGTGGACCATTACAAAGGCAGCATTTATTCTTCGCGGTTTACGCGGTCGGCGCTTGGGGTAAGTGACTTTCTGAAGCTGCCGAACGAGAAGTGACGACGGCTATTTGTCGAGGTGAGGACGAAGCCGTCGCGGGTGTAAATGTTGGAGTGAACAGTCCAGAACATGAGGGTAGTGGTTGGTTGAAATGTTATGTCAGGTGAGGGCGGCGTCGATGAGTTGCTGGGCCTCGATCTGGATTTGCTTGAGGTGGTCCTTGCCCTTGAAGCTCTCTGCGTAGATTTTGTAAACGTCCTCGGTGCCGGAGGGGCGCGCGGCAAACCAGCCGTTTTCGGTTGTGACTTTAAGGCCGCCTATGGCCGCGTGATTGCCGGGGGCCTCGGTGAGGATGGCGGTGATGGGTTCGCCGGCTAGTTCTTTGGCGGTGACTTGTTGCGGCGAGAGTTTGCCCAGCTTGGCTTTTTGTTCTTTGGTGGCTGCGGCGTCGATGCGCTCGTAGACCGGGTTGCCGTATTTGGTGGTGAGGTCGGCGTAGAGCTGGCCAGGGTCTTTGCCGGTGCGGGCGGTCATCTCCGCGGAGAGGAGGCCGGGGATAAGGCCGTCTTTGTCGGTGGTCCAGACTTGCCCGTTGAGGCGGAGGAAGCTGGCGCCGGCGGACTCTTCACCGACGAAGCCGAGGGTGCCGTCGATGAGCCCATCGACGAACCACTTGAAGCCTACGGGGACTTCGAGCATGGGCCGGTTGAGGCCTTTGGCGACGCGGTCGATGATGCTGGAGGAGACGAGGGTCTTGCCGATGCCTACTTTTTCTGACCAGTTCGGTCGGTTGGTGAAGAGGTACTGGATGCAGACGGAGAGGTAGTGGTTCGGGTTGAGCAGGCCGGTGGTGCGGGTGACGATGCCGTGGCGGTCGTGGTCGGTGTCGGCGGCGAAGGCCACGTCGTACTTGTGCTTTATTGGCGATCATGCTGGCCATTGCGTAGGGACTGGAGCAGTCCATGCGGATACGGCCGTCCCAGTCGGTGGTCATGAAACGAAATGTTGCGTCGACGTTGGGATTGAGGATTTGTAACGATGGAAGATACTTTTCGGCGATGCGTGGCCAGTAATGGACTCCTGCTCCGCCGAGTGGATCGACGGCCAGCTTTGAGAGTGGTGTTGCGAAGGACGTCGAAGTCGATGACGCTGGCGAGGTCGTCGACATAGGCGGTGATGTAGTCGTGGCGGTGGGTTGTTGCGGCGGCGAGGGCTTTGGCGTAAGGGATCTTCTTTACCGCGGTGAGGCCGGAGGCAATGATCTCGTTGGCGCGGTTCTCTATCCACTTGGTGGCGGTGGTGTCGGCTGGGCCGCCATTTGGCGGGTTGTACTTGAAGCCGCCGTCTTCGGGAGGGTTGTGGGACGGAGTGATGACGATGCCGTCGGCGAGATTGTCTTTGCGTTGCGCGTTGTAGGTGAGGATGGCGTGGGAGAGTGCCGGGGTGGGAGTGTAGGCAAGGCTGTCGTCGACCATGACTTCGATGTTGTTAGCGGCGAGGACTTCGAGGGCAGTGGCGAAGGCGGGTTCGGAGAGCGCGTGGGTGTCCTGCGCGAGGAAGAGAGGGCCAGTGGTCGTTTGCTCGCCGGCGATAGTCGCAGATGGCTTGCGTGATGGCGGCGATATGGTCTTCGTTGAAGGCCGTGTTGAAGGCGCTGCCGCGATGGCCCGAGGTTCCGAAAGAAACACGCTGAGAGGGGACGGTCGGCGTCGGGATGGAGAGAGTAATAGGCCGTGAGGAGGCGCGGGAGATTGACCAGGTTTGCGGGAAGGGGTGGTCTGCCGGGCTGATTCGGTGTCTGTGGCGGGTTGCTGGTCATGCGTCAGTTTCCTCGTGGCTGCTTTCAGTCTTTGCCACTATATGGGATGCGAGTTGCGTGTGGAAATGGGTGGAGTTGGGGGGTACGAAGGTGTGGAGTCGGAAATGACACGTAAGTCGCAAAGAATGGTGCTTGTGTTTTGGAGAAGGTTGGCTTAAAACGGAAATGTTCCCGTTTTTTTGTTTTCACAAGCAACATCGCAAGGTCAGTTCAACACTGTCGGCGACGTGCATCGCAGAGATTGGATCGTTGAAGGATGGGTTGGTCTGTCGCGACGCGATTTTGCGCCCGGCGGCCCTCCCTGAGGGTTTGGATGGGCCTGGTTCGGAGGATTGTCTTTTTGGGGGTAGGGCTTGCGGCGCTGTCGGCTGCAGCTTTGCCGGCGCATGCCGTAGAGGCGACGCTGGTGGCAGATGCCCATGTGAACAGTGCAAGGCCGGCGGTGAATAGCGGGGCCATCTCCAATCTAAATGTGGGTGGTGGGTACACAGCGCTGTTGCAGTTCGACCTTTCGACGCTGCCAGCGGGAACGACAGCGGTGCAGGTGTCCCGCGCGACGCTGCGGCTGTATTGCAATCGAGTGGATACGGCCGGGCTGGTAAGCGTGCAACCTATCAGCAGTTCCTGGGGTGAGTACAGCGTAACGTTTGCGACGCTGCCTTCTCTGGGGGCCGGGGCAAAGGTGGTTTCGGTGAATGGGGCCGGAGCCTACGTTGCGGTGGATGTGACGGCGGTGGTGCAGGGATGGGTGACTTCGCCGACGACGAACAATGGTTTGGCGCTGACTGCGGTGACTGCGGTGGTGCGGTTCGATAGTAAAGAAAACGACCTGACGGGGCACGCAGCGGTTCTTGATGTGGCGCTGGCTTCGACCGGCTCTGGCGGTGCGACCGGACCAGCGGGACCACAGGGGCCTACAGGACCGAAGGGAGACACAGGAGCTACCGGACCGACTGGACCCGCTGGGCCGCAGGGTGTTCCCGGCAACTCCGGGTTGAATTATCAGGGAGCCTACACTCCAGGAGTGATTTACTCGCTCCACGATGTGGTGTCGTTTGCGGGTTCGAGCTATGTGTCGCTGAGCTCTGGAAATCAGGCGAATACGCCGGGTGTTACATCGGAGTGGGCGGTGCTGGCGCAGGGAGGCACGGGATCGGGCAACGGGGTTGGAGTGACGTATCAAGGGACATATGACTCAGCTGCGGACTATGGGTTGAACGATATTGTGTCGTTTCAGAGGTCGAGCTACATTTCGCTGGTCGCAGAGAACCAGGGAAATCCACCATCGACCAGCGTCGGCAAGTGGGGAGTGATGGCGTTAGGCGCGGTCGGGATACAGGGCCCACAGGGGTTAACGGGAGCAACAGGAGCGCCGGGATTGACTGGGCCAGCAGGGCCAACAGGGGCGCCGGGGCCTGCAGGAGCCGCCGGCGCACCGGGGACACCAGGGTTGGTGTATCAGGGAAGCTACTCATCGGCGGCGAACTATGCGCTGGGAGACGTTGTGTTCTCGCAAGGCGCCAGCTATGTGTCGTTGTTGAACGGCAATCGGGGGAATACACCGTCGACTAATCCTGGGAAGTGGGGAGTGTTGACGGCGCAAGGACCCGCGGGCGCTACTGGGTTGGAGGGGCCGCAAGGTGTGGCTGGGCCGCAAGGATTGACGGGGCCCGTTGGAGCTCAGGGGTTGTCGGGGCCGATGGGTCCTCAAGGGCCCGCAGGACCCGTTGGGATGAAGTTTCAAGGGACGTATTCGTCGACTGTGAACTATGGGCTGGGGGATGGGGTTCTCTTCAATGGTTCGGCATACGTTTCACTGGTGGCGAGCAACCGAGGGAACCCTCCCGATCTGACTCCGGCGCAGTGGTCCTTGTTCGCGACGGGGTCGCCTGGAGCGACCGGGCCGGCGGGGCCTCAAGGGCCGCAGGGTTTGCCGGGCGCTTCAGGTTTGCCGGGAGCCACAGGGCCTCCGGGGCCTGTAGGAGCTACAGGACCGCAGGGGCCTTCCGTGGCGAACTACACAGGCAACTATGCTGCGACGACGAATTATTCGCTCCATGATGCAGTCAGCTTCCATGGATCGACCTTTGTGTCTCTGATTGGCGGAAATCTGGGAAATACACCTGACCTGAGTCCGGCACAGTGGGCCGTGTTGGCGGCGCAGGGTCCTGCTGGGCCGATAGGAGCCACGGGAGTTGCGGGGGCAGCAGGTACTGCAGGTGCGACTGGAGCTACGGGGCCTGCAGGTCCGCCGGGGCCTCCGGTGACTTTTCTGGGCGGGTGGTTGGTCGGGACGTCCTATGGGGTTGGCAGCGTGGTTGGCTTTGGCGGATCAAGTTATGTGGCGTTGACTGCCAATGTGGGACGGGAGCCGGATGTGAGCCCAGCCTTCTGGGCGGTGCTTGCCCGGGCTGGGACCGCAGGTGCGACGGGAGCAACGGGTGCGCAGGGGCCGGCGGGTGCACCTGGCACGGTGGGAGTTATTTACCGTGGGACGTGGGTGGCGGCGACCGCTTATCACTCAAACGATGTAGTGGCTTTCAACGGAGCGACGTATCTGGGGACGACGACTTCGCTTGGATCGCAGCCGGATGTATCACCGACGCAGTGGGCCCTACTTGCGCTGAATGGATCTGTGGGCGCCACGGGACCGTCTGGTGCTGCCGCGACTGTAAGTATAGGGACGGTGACGACGGGAGCAGCAGGGTCGCAGGCCACTGTTACCAATAGCGGAACAGCGGGTGCGGCGGTGCTGAACTTCACGATCCCGCAGGGCGCTCCTGGAACAGGGGGCGGGAGTGGCGGAGGTGGAGGGACGAGTGGGATACCGTTTGCTTCGCTCTACCATGCGGTGTCGTTCAACTTTTTGTTTTATTCGGTGAACAGTGCGAACTCGGCTTCGACCGAGACGGATTCGGTTTTGACGTGGGTGCCGACGGGCTGCTCGGCGACGCAATTGAGCGTGTTTTCGCGGGAGACGTTGAATACGCTCACTGTGACGCTGCGAGAGGGGACGCCGGGGAGCATGGCGAGTACATCGTCTGACGTGTTCGGTCGCACCAGGATCCTCGTGTAAGGTGTCGGGGAATGTGGCGGTGGCGGCGGAGAACTTCGTGGACTACAACGTGACGGGCGCGACTAGTCGCGCGACTAGGGTGTGGATGGCCCTGACCTGTAACTGACGAGGCTGGATTCTGGTCTGCTTCGAAGGATAAAGGGGATCAGTTTCAGTCCGGTCACGTGTTGTGTGATTCAGTTGTTCTGTTCTCTCTTTGCTTTCCGTTTGTGGACCGGTCAGCATTTATGCTGGTGGACGTGTCTATCTCTGAAGTCGAGGCTTGCGAATGAAGTGTCTGGCGGCGTTGATGGTGATTGGGTTGATGGGGCGGGTCGGTGTGGCGCAAGGCACCATCGCACAGGAATCTCCTTCGCGAGCGATGGCGGCGTCGGTGATGAAGATGTGGCCGACGGGGGCGGTGTTGACGACGGTACATCCTGGTGCGTGGGGGTATGAAGAGGGTGTGCTGCTGGATGGGATCGCGGCGGAGTGGCATTCGACGGCGGATGAGGCCGACTTCAAGTACATCAAAAACGCGGTTGATAAGTATGTAACGGAAGACGGAGCAATTACCGGCTATAAGGCGGACGGGCATACGCTGGACGATATTGAGATGGGAAGGGCCGTGCTGCTGGTCTACCGAGTGACGCAGCAGGCGAAGTACTACAAAGCAGCGAAGTTTCTGCATGACCAGCTTGAGTTGCAGCCCAGGACCGCGAGCGGAGCCTACTGGCATAAGCAGATTTACCCGAACCAGATTTGGCTGGATGGAGCCTATATGGCCGGGCCGTTTCGTGCGGCGTACGCGGCGACCTTTCATGAGCCCAAGGATTTCGACGACATTGCGAAGCAGATTCTGTTGATGGATGCGCATATGCGCGATCCGAAGACCGGGCTGATGAAGCATGGGTGGGACGAGTCGAAGCAGATGGAATGGGCGAACAAACGGACCGGGCTCTCTCCGGAGGTGTGGGCCCGTGCGATGGGATGGTATTGCATGGCGCTGGTGGACGTGCTGGATTGGTTTCCCCAAGAACATCCGCAGCGAGTGAAACTGGTGGAGGCGCTGCAACGGTCGATGGAGGCGGTAGTAGCGGTACAGGATAACGAGACCGGCCTGTGGTGGCAGGTTATGGACCGCGGCCCGACGCAGAAGGCCAAGTTGACGGGACAAGGGGAGTTGAAGGTCATTCCCGGCAAGGACGGAAAAGGCAATTATCTGGAGGCCTCGGCTAGTTGCATGTTTGTTTATGCGCTCGCGAAGGGTGTTCGGATGGGGTATTTGCCTCAGTACGACGAGGGGAAGGCAAAGCGAGGATGGGAAGGAATCCAAAAACAATTTGTAACGACTGGCGCGGACGGCATGATGACGCTGGACGGTACGGTGAAGGTAGGGGGGCTGGGTGGGAATCCCTATCGTTCGGGGAGCTATGAGTATTACGTTGGCGAGAAGACTCAGGTAAATGACTCAAAAGGTATCGGAGCGTTTCTGCTGGCGGGTTCGGAGATGGAGCAGGCGCCGACGGAGGCGTTGGGACAGTGGAAGACCGTGTTGCTGGATGCCTGGTTCAACTCGCAGACGCGGAAGAACGCTGCGGGGCAGACTGAGCTGTTTCATTACAAATGGGACGATGATGCGAATAGCGGGTTTGCTTTCTTTGGGCGGGCGTTTCAGCGTTATGGCGTGAAATTGTCTACAGAGACGACGGCGCCTACGACGACAGATTTGAGTAAGGCGCAGATTTATGTGCTGGCTTCGCCTGACATTCCGGTGAAGAATCCGACGCCGAACTATATGGACAAGGCGAGCGGCGATGCAATCGAAGCATGGGTGAAGGCGGGAGGCGTGCTGATTCTGATGGAGAACGATGTGACGAACTCAGAGTTTGATCACTTCAATACGATGAGCGAGCGATTTGGGATCCATTTCAATCCGGTGATTCGAAACAAGGTTGACGGCGACAAGTGGGAGATGGGGACGGTGACGATTCCTGAGGGGACGGGGGTGTTTAAGCATCCACACAAGGCCTATCTGAAGGAGATTTCTACGATTCGCGTGTCGGGGCCGGCAAAGGCAGTGGTGACGGACCAGGGTGACGTGCTGATGGCAGTGGCGAAGTTGGGAAAGGGGACGGTGTTTGCCGTGGTCGATCCGTGGATCTACAACGAGTACGTGGACAGACGCAATAAATTGCCGGTCGAGTTCGATGGATTTGCTGCGGCGATCGACCTCGCCGGGTGGGCTGTTCGACAGACGAAATAAGGCGAACTAGAGGCCGTTGGCGAGCGACTTGCGGAGATCGACGGCCAAGGAACTGAGGGTGACTAGGGTCTCTGGCGTGGGGGATTTTAGGATGCGTTCCATCTTGGATGCGATCTCCGTCCCTTGCTGGTAGCCGTACATTCCGAGTGAACCGGCGAGTTTGTGGGCGATGCCCAAGGCTTCAACGCGGGTGGCCTCGTCGAGTGTGCCAGTGGAGGCAGCGGACGCGAATTGGTCGAGGAGATCGAGTCGTTCACGGATGGTCGGAAGGTTCTTTTGCCACAGCTGGGCGAGTACTGTGTCGATCTGATCCGGGGAGGATTTTTTCATTGCCAATTGCGACTAGTCCTTCCAACCAAGGACTTCGGAGATCTGTTCAGCGAGGGTGAGGGGGTCGAAGGGCTTGAAGAGAATGCCGGCGAGGCCGAGTCCGGCGAAGCGGCGCTGGTCGACTCCCTGAACCTTGGCGGTCAGCAAAAGGACGGGGATGTTCGCGATAGCGGGGTTCTGCTGCATGGCGCTGAAGGTAGTAGGGCCATCGACTCCAGGCATCATCACGTCCATGAGGATGGCGTCAGGATGCTCGGCGGCTGCGATGGAGATGCCTTCCGCGCCGGAGCTGGCGGTCAGGATCTCCCAACCTGCCGTCGCCTCGAGCGAGAGGGCCGCAACCTCACGAATATCATCTTCGTCGTCGATTATTAAAACGCGTCGCATGAGCGAATTTATTCTCTCATGCGACGCGCGTGCATGGAGGTAACTTGCTGATTTCGGCCTATAGCCTGAGGCTAGCGGGTTGGGGCTGCGGTGGCGAGGTCGGCAAACTTTGTGCGAATGCGGTGAACCATGGAGAGGACCAGCTCTTCGACCTCTTGGGGCTGAACCTTGGCCTTGGTGAGGAATTCGGTGGGGCCGAGGCGGAGCATGGCCATTTCAGTTTCTGAGATCTCACGGCCGGAGTAGACGACCAGGGGCAGGGCGCGCAGTGTGGGCTGCTGACGAAGCCACTCGACCAGCGAGAAGCCGTCGCCGTCAGGAAGGGTCAGGTCGAGGATAAGAAGGTCGGGTGGTCGGGTGATGCACTGCCGGATCGCCTGCTGACGTGAGGAGGCAAGGTCGATATGGACTGCTGCGTTTTGGAAGCTGGCGGTGAGGACACTGGCCAGGTCGTCGTCGTCCTCTACCAGAAGGACGTAGGCCGGACCGTCGCCGTGATGCAGTACGCGGCCTAGCTCGGCGAAGAGAAGGTTTTCGTTGAAGGGCTTCTGCACCCAGCCTTGGGCGTCGCCGGTAAGTTGTGGACGCAGGGTTGAGGAGAGGACGCTTAGAACGACGACGGGAATATTGGCTGTGATGGGGTTGTTCCGAAGGCGTTGAAGGGTCTCCCAACCGCTGAGGCCGGGCATGTAGAGGTCGAGCAGAATGGCTTCGACGTGGTGTTCGGCAGCGAGGATCAGGGCCTGTTCGCCGGAGACAGCCTCGATGACGGTGTAGCCCTGGCGCGTGAGGTGCTCAGAGACTACCGTGCGGATGCCTGCGTCGTCGTCGCAAACCAGGATCGCACCTTCACCGCGAGGCGGAAGGGTCGCGGGGAGGACAACGTCGGTGGCGCGAGTGGTGCGCGGAAGCATGACGTAGAGGGTCGATCCGAGGCCGAGGTTGCGCTGGGCCCAGATGGAGCCACTGTGCTGCTGCACAATGCTGCGGCAGATCGCTAGACCGAGGCCAGTGCCGCCCTTCTGGCGGGCGTCGGAGGGCTCAATCTGCTGGAAGCGGTCGAAGATGCTGTCGAGCTTGTCGGTGGGAATGCCGCGGCCTTCGTCGACGACTTTGAGAAGGATGGAGTCGGAGGTGGCTTCGGTGTGGATGCGGACCGTAGAGGCGACGGGGGAGAACTTGATTGCGTTAGAGAGAAGATTGGTGATGACCTGCAGGATACGATCGGAGTCGCCATCGAAGAAGAGTGCTTCGGGATAGGCGACCTGGGCTACAGAGGACGGTTCGAGCGCGAGGTGGACTGTGTTCGCGTCGGCCATGGGAGTCATGGTGTCGATGGCCTGTTGGGCGAGGTCGCGAAGAGAGCAGCGACGAATCTGAAGGGGCGCGCGGCCGGACTCCATGCGCTCGAGGTCGAGAATGTCGTTGATGAGCCGGATGAGGCGGTCGGTGTTGGTAACGGCGATGCGGAGGAGGTTGAGCGCTTTGGCGTCGACGTCGCCGATGATGCCTGAAGAGAGAAGACCGAGGGCACCGCGGATGCTGGTAAGCGGCGTGCGCAGTTCGTGCGAGACCGTGGAGATGAACTCGTCCTTTAGCGTGTCGAGCTCAGAACGATGGGTGAGCTGGAGAGTGTGCTGATGATGTTGCTCACGGGCCTGCGTCAGCTGTTCAGCAAGTTCGCGGGTCGTGCGTTGCGCGCGCAGGAAAGCGAAAAGTAGAACACCGGTGGCCGTGAGGAGCGAGAGAAAACCAATTAAGGACAGAATGTGCATTGTGTACCGGGAACCTTATGGTAACTTTTTCCACAACTTATTGGTAACTTATTTTTGGTAACCGTTTCGAATTGGGACGTATACTTTTCGACCTCAAAGATCCCTATTCGTTGCGCATTCAAAGAGGTGAAACTTCATGTAGGTGATTAGCTTGCTCAGCGGGTTCAAGATTTGGTTAGCCTGCTGAGAATGACAGAAAATAAGTTGCAGCGGCAATAACACCTCCGTGGGTTATCCGGGATGACAACATTGGTATAACAGGGTTTATGACGTTATCTGAGCGTAAATTGGCCGTCTTTCCTAGCGAAAGACGGCCAATTTTGCTGCTTTGTGGATGAGGGCAGTCTAGGCTGGCACGGCTACCTGGTCGAGGATCGTGGCCCACTTTTTTCCTGTTCGGGCGGCTTGGGCTTTCTTGTGGAAGGCGTAACCGGCGATCAAAGGAAGGGCGAGGGTGGCCTCTGAGAAGACCATCTGCTCGTAGGTGAGGTCGACCTTGCCCCAGGAGCTGGCTTCCTTAAGTGTGGAACCCGACAGAGCGCCGTCGCGGGCGTCGGCTACAGTGATTTGGATGGCGTACTTGTGCATGGAGGCTTCGACTCCCAGAATGTCGGCGGCCACGACAATGTCCTGAGCGAAGTTCTTGGGGACGCCACCGCCGATCATAAGCAGGCCGGTAGTGGGGTTGGCGATCTTGAGCTGAGTGATCTCGTAGAAGTCCTTGGCGGAGTCGATCGAGACCATCGGCTTGCCCTGGCGGGCGTGCTGGTGGGCGACGAGGCCGAAACCGGCGGAGCAGTCGGAGAAGGCGGGGCAGAAGATGGGAACGTTCTTCTCGTAGGCGGCGAGGACGATGGAGTCGCGGCCACCTGCTTGGGGTGTCTTGCCGTTTTTTGCAAGGTAAGCGCCCATCTCGCGGATGAACTCGCGGGAGCTGTAAGGGCGAGGCTCGAGGGAGTTGGTGATCTGGTGGGTGGTCTCGTCGCAGATGCGGAGCTCTTCCTCGTCGATGAAGGTGTCGTAGATTCGGTCGATCATCAACTCGCGCAGGTCGGCATCGCCTGCCCCGTACTTGTACTCGTCGCCCGCGATGTAGTGGTTGAAGCCGAGGGCTTCGAAGAAGTCCTGATCGACGATATTGGCACCGGTGGAGACAATGGCGTCGACCATGTTGTTGCGGATGAGGTCGACAAAAATTTTTTGGAGCCCAGCGGAGATGAGGGAGCCGGCAAGGCAGAGGATGACGCCGCAGTCGGTGTCGCGGAGCATCATGTCGTAGATGTTGGCGGCGCGGGCGGTATCACGCGCGGAGTAGGCCATGTTGTGCATGGCGTCGACCAGGGGAACGACATTGTGCTGCTTGATGTCGAGGTGCTGGATGGGGCGGTCTAGGAGTTCCTTTTTTGTGGGCATGGCTCTACTATGATATCAACGTTTTGGGCTTGATTGGCGCGGGTTTTATGTGAATTTAACAGAGGTGAATATGGGGATTTAGAACGGTGCCCGAAAGGAGGGCACGATGAAAAACCACACAATTACAGGCGGTGGTGGCATACGCCTCCACCTTGTTGAGGCGGGCAATCCAAAGGGGCGCCCAATCATATTCATCCATGGCCTTTCGCAGTGTTGGCTCACATGGAGCCGCCAGATGAACTCGGACCTGGCCGGTCCTGACTGCCGGCTGGTCGCGATGGATATACGGGGTCACGGTCTCTCTGATAAGCCTCGCGAGGGCTACGCCGACTCGAGATTGTGGGCTGATGACATCAATGCAGCCATACAGGGTCTGGGGCTTGACCACCCAGTCCTCTGCGGCTGGTCGTACGGACCGCTCATCATCCTCGACTATATCCGGCATTACGGCGAGGATGGCATTGGCGGAATCAACTTTATAGTCTTCTGGCGTTTTCTGCCGAACATCTAGATTAGCATGGCACACACGGTGCACGGCTAGCAGAAGCCTAGCGCGTGCACGCCGAGTCGGATCGACTGTGCGCTGCAAGAAATCGATGCAGCCATGACCTGATCTGGGGCTTGACCGCCGAGTCCTATGCGGCTGATCGTGCCGAGCACGCTGGTGGTATCTCCTAATCCGAGATTGACGGGCCATTCATGCCATTGCATCAACCTCGCTTTGACCAATGAGCGAGCCAACTCGCGAAAATTGTCTCGTCTCATGGCTTGTACTAATTAGAGGTGCATTTGGCCACGATCAGAGTGATGTCGTCATGCTGCTCGGAGGGGCTAAATCTTTGGATTTGTTCGACGACTGATGAGAGGGTGTCGCTGGCAGACATTGCCTTGTTTTTTCGCAGGGCTTCGACGAGTCGTTGCTCGCCGAACTCTTCGCCCGAAGCGTCGAAGGATTCGGTTACACCGTCTGTGTAAAGCGCCAGCAGATCGCCGGGAGAGAGCTGGCATTCCTCGATTGGAGAATCCCACTCTTCGAAGAGACCAAGAACGGTTCCGGTGGAGTGGAGCCAGTCGACCTTGCCGTTATGCCGGAGGACGATGCCGGATAGATGGCCGCAGTTGGCGTAGCGTAGGCGGCGGGCCTTGTCATCGTAGTCGGCGAAGAAGACGGTGGCGTAGGCGGAGTCCGTAGTGTTCTGAAAGAAGATGCGGTTGACGGACTGGAGGAAGAGCTGTGGCTCGTCGCGGGCGAGAGTGAACTGGCTGCGGAGGTTGGCCTGGAGATTGGCCATCAGAAGCGCGGCGGCGATGCCTTTGCCAGAGATATCGCCAATGACGAGTCCGAGGCGCTGGTTGCCGAGGGCGAGGAAGTCGTAGTAGTCGCCGCCGACGTGACGGGCCTGGATGCAGACGCCAGCGTAGTCGAGGGTTTTGAGCGGAGGCAGAGTCTGAGGAAAAAGGCGGGCCTGCACCTGGCGGGCGATTTCAAGCTCTTGCAGGGTGCGACGCTCAGACTCGATTCTTGCGGCGGCAACCTGGCGTTCCTGTTCGATCTGGCGGGTGAACTGGTCGGTGCCAATCAGTTCGAAACCGTTGCCATCGAGATCTTGAAAGCGGGCGAGAGTGATGCCGAAGATCGTCTGCTGCGGCGGCTGGTGAAAGCGAACGCCGAGCCTCTTCCATAGCTCGTAGGTGGTGTTGATGTCCTCGGACAGGAAGCCAATCTGCGTCTCGCGGCCAATGAAGCGGTACTTTTCAGTGCCGGGTTTGGGAGCGACCAGCGCGAGAATGGCCTGGCCATCCGGAGGTGCAATCGCTACCCAGCGGCCGTCGTAGGTGAAGCTGACATCGGCGACGACGCTGAAGCCAAGCTGGTTGACGTAGAAGTCGAGGCTTCGATCGTGGTCGCGGACGTAGACGGTGGATTTGAAGACGCGCAGATAAGGCCGCTCAGGGCACTCCGGGCAATCAGGTCGGGCCGATTGGACATTCGGCGATGAGGGCTGTTCGAGGGCTTCGGAGGCGGGTATCAAGGCGGATCTCCCTTGGTGGAGGTGAGTGCCTGCTACTGAGACTGGGGCTGGAACGATTCGATGCAACCAGTCAAATTTTCATCGCTTCAATGGTAATTCGATGTGCAGGAGAATGTCGCAGACTCGATTAATTGCCGCTGGGCGCGTTGAACACCTTCCAGCGGCAAGACCATGAAAAGGCGGGAAGAACCGATTTGTGGTGAGTCACATTCATGCCTTGGGGAAGGCCTGGACAGCCTTGTCGAAGGCTGCGGGCTGGTTGTACATGATGGAGCGGCCGGAGTCGTCGATGTGGTGGATCTTCAGGTTCGGCATAGTGCTGTAGGCACTGCTGTAGACGGTGTCGATCCTGGAGAGCCCCGGGATAACGATGACCTCCGTGCCTTTGCCGGAGGCGACTCCCTCGACGACGACGGAGAAGCGCGTGGGCGCGGCGGGGATCGACTGGCCAAAGATGGGCTTTCGCAGCAGCATGAGGCCGGCAAGGAGAAGAATGAAGGTTATGACGCGGTTGATGGTTTGCGATGTTGACATGGCATTGCTCCTTGGAACTACTTCAGTGTGCCGTGCGCGTTGTGTTGCCGCCAGTGGTTTGCGTCATCGGAGTGGCATGACAGTTGTCATGGGCGAGCAACGGGTTGGGAGTGTTTACTCTTCGTCGGTGAAGATGCTTTCGATTGGGCTGTTGAAGAGGCGAGCAAGTTTGAAGGCGAGCGGGAGACTGGGGTCGAACTTGCCGGTCTCGATGGCGTTGACGGATTGACGCGAAACCTCGAGGCGCTCGGCCAGGTCGGCCTGGGACCAGCTGTGTTCTGCGCGGAGGATGCGGAGTCGGTTCTTCATTGGTACCTCATGCGAATGAATGGCTGGGCGATTCCCATGAAGATCCAGAAGAAGACGTAGACATAAAAGGTGGAGATATGAGGCGCGTTGGCGAAGTCTTCCAGAAAGCCCCAGATGGTGCTGACTGCGAGAGTTCCGCCGAATCCCCAGAGCATAGATTGAACAAGTATGGAACGCTCAAACTCATCAGACTCTTCGGTGATGTAGAGCCCAACGACGATGAGCGAGCCAATGAGGGGCAATGCGGGAAGCACGGCGAGGACATAAACAATGAGGCCGGTGGGATGAAGGTGGTGGAACGACCATTGCGCGATGAAGAGAAAGACCAGATAGATAGCCATCGTTGGGGCGAGGCGGTACACGTAACGGCGTCCGGCTTTCGTTGCTGGAATGCATGGCATGACAAGATTCCTTTCCATAAAGACAACTAAGCTTTACACGGCGGGCGATAATTGTCAAGTGTGCTTGTCATTTATTTTTTTGAGTTCGATGGAGTCTCAGGGAAGGGCTTCAATCAGCTCCAAAACGACAATTGATAGGCTTAGCTTGAGGATTTCGACGTGAATGTGAACTTTGCCGAGCGCGCGCACAACCACAACTGGAAGCTTGATCCGATTGTGCGGTCGCTCCTCGACACTGATTTTTACAAGCTGCTGATGTTGCAGTTCATTTGGAAAAATTTTCCTGCGATTCATGTAACTTCGGAGGTTACAAACCGAACAGTCTCGGTGCGACTCGCCGAGCAGATTCCGATGGCCCTGTTGGTGGACCAGATGGAACATGTGCGCGGGCTCAGGTTTCGACGTTCGGAGATCATCTGGCTGGCGGGTAATACATTTTATGGAACGCGGAGCATCTTCGAGCCGGCGTTTCTGGATTGGCTGGAGAACGATTTTCGCCTGTCGGACTATGAGGTTACCGAGCAGGATGGGCAGTTGGTGGTTCGCTTCGAAGGTCTGTGGACCGAGGTGACGATGTGGGAGGTCTATGGCCTTGCTCTGGTGAGCGAGATGAAGACGCGTGCTGCGTTGGGTGCGCTGAACGAGCTCGAACTGGATGTGTTGTATGCGCGAGCCAAGACGAAGCTGTGGGAGAAGCTCGAACTGCTACGCGCCGTGCCTGAGGTGAGAATCTCGGAGTTTGGAACGCGGCGGCGGCACAGCTTTCTCTGGCAGGAATATGTGATCGAGGTGATGCGCGTGGCCCTGGGGGCGAGCCTGTCGGGCACGTCGAATACTTTTCTTGCGTACAAGCATGACCTGGAGGCGATGGGAACAAATGCGCATGAACTGCCGATGGCAGTGGCAGCGATTACCAATGGGGACGAGGCGTTGCATCAATCGCAATACCGCGTGCTTGAGCTTTGGCAGAAGAGCTATGGTGGCGAGTTGCTAATCATGTTGCCGGACACTTTTGGGACGACTCAATTTCTTGAAGGAGCTCCGGATTGGGTTGCGGACTGGACGGGGCAACGGTGCGATAGTAAAGATCCCTTTGTTGCGGGGGATGAGTACATCGCTTGGCTGCTGCACAGAGGGCGGGATGCCCGAAAGAAACGATTGATTGCTTCCGATGGGCTGGATGTCGATGACATCTTGCGACTGCATAAATATTTTCACGGACGAATACGGTTCAGCGCTGGATGGGGGACGTTGCTTACGAACGATTTTCGTGGATGTCATCCACGAGGCGAGACGACGCTTGATCCGATCAGCCTGGTGTGCAAGCTGATGACGGTGGAGGGCAGGCCGGCGGTGAAGCTCTCGGACAATGCGCGGAAGTCGACGGGGCCGATGGAAGAGGTTGAGCGATATCGGAGAGTATTTGGGAGTGTGGCCGTTACAGGCGCGGCTGTAACAGTGTGAGCCGCTGCTGATGGTTATACTTTTCTGATGGGGAAATTGGCTGGAATGGTGCGGGTTGCGGTGGCGGCGATTCTGCTACCGGTGATGTTTGTTCAGCACAGCCTTGCCTGGGGCGCAGAGGGGCACAAGATGATCAATCGGCTTGCGGGCGCTGCGCTGCCAGCGGACGTTCCGGAGTTTCTGCGGTCGCCTCAGGCTGTGGATGCGTTGGAATACTATGGGCCGGAGCCGGACCGGTGGAAGTCCACCGGGGAACCGGAGTTGAATGTGGCGCAGTCGCCGGAACACTTCATTGATCTGGAGTATGCCGATCTGGTGGGTGAGTTGCCGCGGCGCAGGTATGACTTTGTGCGGGCGTTGGCGTTTGCGCAGAAGGCGCATCCAGATCTCCCGCTGTCGCCGGAGAAGGTTGGGCTTCAGCCGTACGAGGCGACCGAGGTTTGGGAGCGGCTGAAGAGTGCGATGCGAGACTACCGCGCGTTGAAGGCAGACCATAGTGATACGAAGCCGGTTGAGGCGGAGATTGTCTTTCTCTCTGGCTGGCTTGGACATTATGTGGCGGATGGATCTCAGCCGCTGCATACGACGATTCAGTACAACGGATGGACTGGGCCGAATCCGAATGGCTATACGACGGAGCACAAGATCCATGCGCTGTTCGAGTCGACTTACGTTGCGGCGAATGTGAAGGCTGCGGATGTTGCTTCGCTTATTCCGGCGAAGCCCGTCGTGCTTGGCGATATCTTCACTGACTACATGGCTTATTTGCGGCATACAAGCTCGTTGGTGGAGAAGACGTATCAGTTGGAGAAGGCTGGTGCGTTTGCCGGCGCAGGCACTGCTGAGGGCAAGGCTTTTGCTGACGAGCGGCTGGCTGCAGGTGCGACTGAACTGCGAGACATGATCTACACAGCCTGGGTGAAGAGTGCGGAGCCGGTTCCGCCTTATCGAGGGCAACCGAATTGATTTGCCGTGAAGCTACCTGAATCGAGGCACCTTTTTGCGAAACGCCGCTAATCCAGAATGCGATCAGCTTCACTTGCGGAGTGGACTTCGGCCGGCACGCTCGAAGGGAAGCGCTCTCTCCACCTGGCCATCTCGCCCAGCGCCGCTACGGCTTCTCTGGCCTCAACAGCTGCGATCTTGCGGTGCAGCAGATCGCTTGAGAACTCAATTGGCGCGTCTGCGAACTGCACCTCCGCGCGAACCCCACGCAGCCCCAGAAATTTGAAGACATGCGCCAGCATGTTCCGGTCTCCCCAATAACAAATGTCGTCTCCGACGCTGAAATCCGGCCCGTTGTCCAGCACAGAGCTGTACCGCATATGCGCTGCAGTCACCGGCGAGCCGCCTTCAAGCACCTGCGCGAGCAATCCACTGCGGAACTTCAGCAGATGACCACCGTTGGTCGTCGTTCCTTCGGGAAAGAAAATGACTGGAAGGCCAGCATCCAATGCTGCCTGCATTCCTGCCCGTGCCTTCATCGCGGAACCGCCATGTCCTCGTGCGACGTAGACCGTTCCAGACATTGTGGTCATCCAACCGACGACTGGCCACTTCCTGATCTCTTCCTTTGATACGAACACACACGGATGCACCGCAGCGAAGACCACAATATCCAGATAGCTGAGGTGGTTTGAGATCACCGCGCCTCGCTTCGGGAAGTGGCCGACAACCGTTACCTCAACTCCCAACCCCTGCATCGCCCGTGCACAGAAGCGATGCAGCCAATCCGCTCTCTGCTCTCGAGTTGCCGGCCGCTTGACGGCAAGCTCGGTCCCGGCCACGATGAACATTCCCACCAGTCGAACGCTTCGCACCACCGACCGAAAAAAGTTCACTGGATCGAATCCTCATCTTTCAACGCCAACACAGGTTTCACAAGCGCAGTCTATCCTGTGACAAGTGCACCCTGACGAACCAAATCGAAGCCCTCCCACGCAAAGTCACGCTCCTGTTCGCCACAACTGGATCTACCGGCGCGTTGCCCTTCCTATTCTTGCTCTGCTCCGCATGGGCGCAACACCGGAGAAGCTGGCCTGGAGCATCGCTGCCGGGCTGCTCATCGGGATCAATCCGATCATCGGCAGCACGACGGTTCTTTGCCTTGCGCTTGCTTTCGTCTTCCGGCTGAACGTCGCTGCGTCGCAGATTGGCAACCACGTTGTCTATCCTCTTGAGCTCCTCCTCGTAATTCCGTTCATTCATGCTGCGAGTCGCATCTTCCATACCGCGCCGATGCCACTCTCTGCCAACGAACTTTTTCGTGCGACCCGCGAACATCCAGTGGATCTGATTCGCCAGCTCTGGGTGTGGGAGTGGCATGCGTTTCTGCTGTGGGTGGTCGTCGCGGCGGTGGCGGTTCCACTTGCCGCGCTTGCGCTGACTCCTGTTCTTCGCAAGTTGCTAGCACGAGTCGAACGCCATCAGTATCCGATACTCGCAATCGCTCCGCAGACCAGCGAGTCGCAGCTACGTGGCGGCGATTTGCGGCACTAAGGCGGTGAGCAGGGTCGTGAATTGCTTTTCTGCGCGGCGGCCTACTTCCATGACGTCTTCGTGGTGGATGGTTTCGGCTTCCTTTTGTCCAACTGCTACGACGCCTGCGGCCATGTTGGTGACGAGCGAGATGCCGAGGACCTCGAGGCCCATGTGGCGGGCGACGATGGTCTCGTGGACGGTGGACATGCCGACGAGGTCGGCGCCGAGGGTGCGGAAGGCGCGGATCTCCGCCGGGGTTTCGAAGCTGGGGCCGAGGACGGCGAGGTAGATGCCTTGTGCGAGTTGGAATCCCTGGCGGGCTGCCTCTGCTACGGCGAAGGCGCGGAGGCGCGGTGAGTAGGCGGCGGACATGTCGAAGAAGCGCTGGCCTGCGCCGTGGACCACGCTGAAGCGGGGCTCGTTGGGTCCTAGCGCGGCGTTGGTTCCGGTGAGGTTGATGTGGTCAGTGAGCGCGATGAGGCTGCCCTGCCTGTAGCCAGTGTTGATACCGCCGGCTGCGTTGGTGACGATGAGGGTTTTGCAGCCGATGAGTCCGAGGACGCGTGTGGGGAAGGTGACCTCGGAGATGGGGTATCCCTCATAGGCGTGGACGCGGCCCTGCATGACAGCGACGGGGATGCCGGCGATGGTGCCGAGGACGAGGTGGCCTGAGTGTCCCTGCACGGTGGAGCGGGGGAAGTGTGGGATTTCTGCGTAGGGAATGCGCGTAGCAGCATCGACCTGTGTGGCGAAGTTGCCGAGGCCTGAGCCTAGAATGATGCCGATGGTTGGAACGACATCGGTCGAGGTGCGGATGTAGTCGGCGGCGGATTGAGCTCTGCTATAGATATCGGTCATCAGTGGTCCTGTGATGCGGTCCTATCGGGCCGCCTTTCGGGGTACCTCTCCCCCCCATTGCCCGCGCGTAAATTGTTTAGAATCATCATTTTGCGGTGTATGTTGGTCTGTAAAATATTGATTCCAAATTGGTTACGCGCAAAATCGTCCAGTGAAAGGACTTAAGCGGCATTCCTTCTGCGAAGAGTTTGATTCTGATTTGAAAAAGCTCCTATTAACAGTCTAGCGATTTGGAGGGGGTAAACACGCCACGGTTTTGGGATTTATTTTTCGCCGGGCAGGACACGCGGAAAAGCAAGACTGGCGCGGGTTTCGTGAGACGCGAACCGGAATTCTTATTGTGGAAAACGCACTTCGGGGGCTTGACATGCGTTTTTGCCGGGAAACTTGAGGTCTTCCGAGATCGTCAAGCAAGGATGCACAAATCTACTTACGTGGAGGACTGACTTGGCGCACTGCCTTTTGCGGTTCTGCATGTGGCTTGAGATGGTGTGTTACATTTACGAAAATCCAAATTTTAAAAGCACCTGTTGCCGTTGGGCGCTGTCGTTTCGCCACTTCTTTCTAGATACGACACGGTCGTTGTGTCCCACCGGTATCGATTCATCACTGTTACAGAGCGCGGATTGGACGCGCTGGAGGTGAAGAGCATCATGTTGCTTAGGGCCCTGTTTTTTGCTGGTGGAGTGATCTTCCTGAGTGGAGCAACAGGATCGTGTCAGGAGCCGAAGGCGGCATCCGGCGTAACGATTGTGCAACCGGGTGCGCCGGGTCAGAACAATAAAACCCTGACGGCGGCGACTGCCAGCGCTGCTCCGAAGCAACCATCCGAGGCGGATATCAAGTTCATGCAGGGCATGATCATGCACCATGGGCAGGCGGTGGAGATGACGGGGTTGATCGGCACGCGGAGCCAGAACAAAGAGGTCCAGGCTCTGGGCAAGCGGATCAGCGTATCGCAGACCGACGAGATGGCCTACATGAAGCAGTGGCTGACGGACCGTGGGCTGCCGCTCTCCGAGCATGGGGCGATGGACATGTCGGGAATGGACATGAGCAGCATGGACCATAGCCACCACATGGACATGGGCGCGATGCCGATGATGCCGGGCATGCTGACTCCGCAGCAGATGGAGGCGCTGAGAAAAGCTACGGGGCCGGCCTTTGATCAACTTTTCCTGACTGGCATGATTCAACATCACACCGGCGCTCTGACGATGGTGAAGGAGTTGTTTGCGTCGCCGGGAGCGGGCCAGGACCCGCAGTTATTCGACTTTGCAAGCGATGTAGATAACACGCAGCAGGCAGAGATTGACATTATGCGGCACATGCTAAAGGAGAAACAATGATCGCAGGACGACCCTCACGATTTTCGCGCAGTGCTGTGACCACAGCACTTGCACTGGCTGTCTCTTTCCCCGCGCTTTGTGCCGGGCAAAATAACACCTCGGTGTATACGAATCCTCGTGCAGGGTCTGATGACCCGCGTGTTGGCCTGAAGGGTGGGCTGTACGATGCGGGCGAAGCAGCGTCGGGTTTGCAGCGCATTGTCTCTTTGCCTAAGCCTGCGGGGTTCGCTCCGGATCTTGCTTCGATCGCAGCCTACGATGCTGCGCCTGCTCCTCCGCCGCCCCCTGCGGGCACGCCGCCGGGACGTGGGCCGCAGACTGGTCCACGTGCTAACTACGGCGGTACGAACTCCGATTTGGCGTTTGGCGGTTCGAGCTTGTTTGTCGGGAACTACAGCGGAGTTAATTTTTATGACATCTCGGATCCGACGAAGATCAAGCTGATCACTTCGATGGTTTGCCCAGGTGGGCAGGGGGACGTTTCGGTCTACGGGCATCTTCTGTTCATGTCGGTCGAGGCGGCGAATGGTCGGCTCGATTGCGGGACTCAGGGTTTTCCGACGCCGGCGGCTGCGACTCCGCCGCCTGCGGAGCCCGCTGCCGCTGAGGGCGCAGCGGAAGGGGGACCACGCCGGCCACCACCACCGCCTCCGAGCCCGGACCGCATCAAGGGGATTCGCATCTTCGACATCAGCGACCTGTCGAAGCCGAAGCAGGTTGCGGAGGTGCAGACCTGCCGCGGATCGCACACGCATACGCTGGTGCTCGATCCGAAGGACAAGGACAATGTTTATCTGTACATCTCGGGGTCGGCGGGTGTGCGTCCGGCGGAGGAGTTGGGGGGCTGCTCGGGAGGTGACCCGGATAAGGATCCCGACACCGCGTTGTTCACGATTGTGATTATCAAGGTGCCGGTGGCGCATCCGGAGTTGGCTAAGGTGGTTGCAAGTCCGCGCATCTTTACGGATCCGCAGACGGGAAATGCGAATGGGCTTTGGAAGGGCGGCAATCACGGCGAAGGTACTCAGACGACGTCGATGACGAGGGGCTGCCACGACATTACGGTTCGCTCGGACCTTGGGCTGGCGGCGGGTGCCTGCTCGGGTAATGGAATTTTGCTGGATATTTCTGATCCGGTGCATCCGGTTCGTATCGATGCGGTGAATGATCCTAATTATGCGTTCTGGCACTCGGCCAACTTCAGCAATGACGGGACGAAGGTGCTATTTACGGATGAGTGGGGCGGTGGCGGACAGCCGCGTTGCCGTGCGAGTGATCCGATGAACTGGGGCGCGGATGCGATCTTCAAACTGAACAAGGGCAAGCTGACGCTGGCGTCGTACTACAAGATGCCTGCTCCGCAGAGTGAGTTGGAGAACTGCGTGGCACATAACGGATCGCTGATTCCGATTCCTGGGCGAGACATTGAAGTGCAGTCCTGGTACCAGGGGGGCGTTTCGATTGTGGACTTCACGGATGTGGAGCACCCGTTCGAGATCGGCTACTTCGATCGCGGGCCGGTGGATGGCGTGAAGCGTGCGATGGGCGGCCAGTGGTCGACCTATTGGTACAACGGCTATATCTACGGGTCGGAGATTGCGCGGGGCGTTGATGTGTTCAAGCTGGTGCCGAACAAATACCTGACGCAAAACGAGATCGATGCCGCGACGCAGGTGCATGTTGCGGAGCTGAATGTGCAGAACCAGCAGAAGTTTTCGTGGCCGGCAAACTATGTGGTGGCGAAGGCGTATATGGATCAGCTCGCTCGCAGCAACGGTCTCGATGCGAAGAAGCTGGCGGCGCTGAATGCGGCGATTGCGAAGGCAGAGGCGAATCCGAAGGATGCGGCGAAGCTTCGTGGCATGGCGTCAGGGCTCGATAAGGATGCGGGTTCTGCGAAGACACCGGCGGATGCGAATCGGCTGCACGCGCTGGCGGGAATCATGAAGCAGGGAGGAACCGCGCCTAAGCAGGTGGCAGAGGCTCACTGATTCGTGCTGCTGGATGAAACATGATGGCCCGGGATGATGCTATCCCGGGCTATTGTGCGAGTGGAGTCTTTTGCAGTTCGGCGGCCATCCAGGCGTCGAAGCCGCCGGTGAGGTCGGCTATCTCGCGGAGGCCGGCGCGGCGGAGAATGCTGGAGGCGATGGAGCTGCGATAACCGCCTTTGCAGTGGACGACGATGAGCTTGGTAGGGTCGAGCTCGCTGGTGCGGTCGGCGAGCTGGCCGAGCGGAATGCGGATGGAGTTTTCGAAGGCGCCGAGTGCGACTTCGCCGGGTTCGCGGACGTCGAGGATGGCGAGGTGGTCGGGCTCTTTTTCTTCGAGCTCGGCGAGTTCGTGTGCGGAGACCTGCGGGATGTAGTCGAGTTCATATCCGCCCTTGAGCCAGCCGGTGATGCCGCCTTCGAGGTAGGCGTCGACGTGTTCGATGCCGACACGGGCGAGGCGTAGCTGGGATTCGCGGAGCTGGTCAGCGTCTTCGCCGACGAGGATGATGCGCTTGTCGAGGCCGAGGATGCGCGCGGCCCAGGAGGCGTACTGACCGGAGAGCGCGATGTGCAGGGAGCCGGGGACGTGGGCTACGGCGTACTCCATGGCGGGGCGGGTATCGAGGACAATGGCGCCTTCGGATTGGAGACGGAGGACCTCGGGCGCGAGGAGTGGTTTGGGTGCGGCTAGCTGGTCGAGGGAGGATGCGCCCTGACGGTTGAGCTCGACGTCGCGTCCGAAGTACTCGGGGCGGGGAGGAAGACTGTCGGTGAGGAGATGGATGAACTCGTCTTCGCTGCGCGCGAGGAGAGCGTAGTTGGTGCGGCGCTGCTTGCCGATGGTGGAGGAGCGCTCGGAGCCCATTTGGCGGCCGCAGAGAGAGCCGGCGCCGTGGGCTGGGAAGATCTCCGTGTCGTCGGGGAGCTTGAGGAGCTTGTCGTGAAGGCTGTGGTAGAGCAGGGCGGCGAGCTCTTGCGGGGTATGGTCCCCGGAGAGATCGGGACGGCCTACGTCGCCTACGAAGAGTGTGTCGCCGGTGAAGACTGCGCGGGGAGCGGATGGCGCGGCGAGGTCGGTGAGGACGGCGCAGGCGCTTTCGACGGTGTGGCCAGGGGTGTGGAGGAAGTCGAAGCGTGCGTTGCCGAACTGGAGGGTGTCGCCGTCTTTGATGGCGACGTGGGGGAAGGTCGCTCCGGCGTCTTTGCCGAGGTAGATGCGGGCGCCGGTGCGCTCGGCTAGCTCGTGATGGCCGGAGACGAAGTCGGCGTGGAGATGAGTCTCGATGATGTGTTCGATCTTGAGGTTCTTCTCCTTCGCGTAGTCGATGTAGATGTCCACGTCGCGCTGGGGGTCGATTACGGCTGCGACGCCATTCGAAGCTACCAGATAAGAGGCGTGGGCGAGACAGCCGAGAAAGAATTGTTCGATGAGGACTGGTTCCATTGTTTTGCCTCGTGTTCCGCTAGTTAGTTTACTGGAATCGATCAGTTCTCAGTTTTTTGTGTCTTTCGGCTTTTCCGAGAGAGCGAAGGGCTGACTTCGCGGTCAGCGTTGCGCTTTGTGTTTTTGGAGGGTGGCTTGGGTGAGGCCAGGAGAAGAGCGAAGTGCTGGCGGAGTTGTTTGACGGCTCGGTCAAAGGGTTCTACTGATCCGTAGGAGCGCGAGATCATGACGCCGCCTTCCATGACAGCCAGGACGTAGGTGGCGAGGGCGTCTGGGTCCGTGCCCTTCGGCAGGCGATGCTTGACCTGGTCGATGCATTCGCGGACGGCGGTGATCCAACCATGAAAGTTTTCGGCGATGAGCTTGTGGGCGGGGCGGTTTTCGGGATCGATCTCGAGGGCGAGGCGGCCGAGTGGACAACCGTATCTGCAGTCAGTCTGCAAGATGCGGCTGCGGTAGCCGGCGAGGATGCCGAAGATGCGTTCGACGGGCTCGTCGGTGAGGGCGAAGGCAGGATCGACGACCATGGGGCGCAGGGCGTGGAGGTAGCCCTGGAGGACTTCGCGGAGGAGGGCCTCTTTGCTTTCGAAGAAGTGGTAGAAGCTGCCTGAGTTGACTTGGGCGTGGGCGAGGAGGTCGGCCATGCTGGTTCCGGCGAATCCTCGTTCCCAGAAGAGGTAGCGTGCGGAGTTGATGAGGCGGTCTCGGGTGGGAAGGGTAGATGGCATAAAAAAGTCCTTGACAGAGATAGTGTACAGGGATTTACTTGAACGACCAACCAAGTACTTTTTTTGGTAGGAGGAGAATGGCGATGAAGACAATTTTGATTGCGTTAGCTCTTACTGCGACTGCGGTCGCCCAAACTCCAGGAACGATAGCGAAGCCTATGGCGGCGGGCACGGCTCTGGTGTTGGAGGTTACGGTTCCTGCGCCGA
>CAVRHK010000057.1:0-32948 GCA_963720955.1 uncultured Acidobacteriaceae bacterium
ATCAATCATTTAGCTAGATAATCCGGGGCCTTTAAATCTTCCACTATGAGATTTGCTACTCGACCTTTCCGTAATCCTGTTTTTTCTCCGATTGACGGAGCGGGGTCCTGTACTCCTTACTACAGAGCAACGCATGTGGGAGCCGTGACATCGAACCATTCGAGATCCTGATAGCAAAGTATGCGTTAGAGATCATGTTGCTGTTGAGTACCAATCCGTCTCGTGGAAGAGGGCTCGCAACTCCGGCGTCGTATTGTTGTTTGATGATGCTGTAACCTTGCCCCCCGAGAATATCCAAACTGGCCGTTGCTTTGTCTAGAATCGAGGTGACTGAAATGAACACCATGAAAGCCGCCCCCGAACCCTTCAACGCCCAAAGACAGTCGCAGATCGACCACGCAGAGTACCAACGTGGCTTCGAAGCAGCCATACGTGGTGAACTCAACAATACTTCCCAGACTCTGGCGTGGCATCGCGGTTGGGCTGATGCACAGGAATTGCGGGTTTCAGCCACGCTGACTCAGACATCCTCGTAGCACCTGATCTAAGGCATAAAAAAGCCCCCACCACCAATCCTCGGTAGAAGACTGACGTGGGGGCTTCGGTGTTCGCACGATGACAAACCAAGGCAGATTGGCCTACGCGTTCACACCTGAGCAGTTTAGGTGCGTGGGGTTACCCTGGGGATGCCCAAAGTGCAGAAAATATTCGGATGGTACCGTTGCCGATGTGACCTGTAGAGGCAATTGAAACCGGTGAAGACTGGCTTACGACTCCTCTCCAAGTGCAAATTTGAAGCGGTCACTCTCTGTGGGTTCGGTTACGTTAAACTCCATGTTGTACCCAACTGCCGCACTTTTGTACGTGGTACTGGTTAGGGCCGATCCGGTCAACCAATTGATGACAAGTCACTTTGCGAGGGATCGGCGGGAGCGGCGCTCGGTTCGCACCTGATCCTTCCGCAAGCCGCGTTATTCCAATGGCTCACAATCGGGAGCTGTTGATGGCGATATCTGCACTACGGGTTTAGCGCTTATGGTGTGCAATCTGGCACTAAAGGAGTTATGCCGTGAGGGCCATTTACGACCGTCCAAATTTCGGTCTTTCTTCTCAGAATGTCTTGAGAAATTCGATCAAAGCGCGTTTGTCATCGTCTGTCAGGTTGGATCCGAAGGTATGGCCCCGGTCTTCGACAAAGTCTGGGCACTTGCTAATGCTCAGCAATGCGGGTACGAGATTCATCAATAGTTTCTTCGCATCGGCTGGGCCGAGCTTCTGTGTGCGGATTGTCATCAGATCATGTTGCACCCTGGCAACGAGCTTGATTTTTTCAATCGTTTTGTCGCGGCGCGATAGGTCCAGGTCCGCGTTCGCGAGAAGGTCGATGGGCGTGCCGGCGGGGATAGGGCCGATGCGTAGGGTGTTTCCCTGTACAAGGGGCTGGAGCTCTTTGGGAAGGTAGGTTGCCGGTATCTCAATGTAGCTTTCAACTGTGGTTCGTGCGATGGACTCTACGCCGCGGCGCTTTTCCGGCCACAACAATTTTTCGATTGCATCGTTGAAGGCGGAGATGCGGCCTTGAACGGATGGATCGGCCGTGTAGGTTCCAAGAGAGTTATTGTGGAAGAAGGGGGCGGTGGCCCAGATTCCGACGAGGGAAGGAACGCGGTAGTAGCCAGGCCCGCCGCCGGGAACGGTGAAGATCTTCGTTGAGCCATCAAATGCGTCGAGGACCTGAATGTCTCCGACGGGTGCGAGATCTTTGTAGGTTGCTGAAGAGAAGTTGTCCCAGACGTGTCCGGCGGTGGCGTTCGTTGCAAGCGCTCGTGTGGCGTTTGTCTGCACGATCATGACTGGTATGCGCTCGTCGGTTGAAAGGTAGTTGTCTTCGAGGAAGTCGGTCTTCAGGACTTCGTTGCGCATCCACGCAAGATATTCCTGGGATGATCGATCCATTGTCGCCGGAGGTTGCTTGCTGGAATGACAACGGGCACAGTTCTCAGCAAAGATGATCCTCCCCTTCTCAAGCTGGGCAACGTTCGCAGTGAGGAAGTTTGCGCCCCCTGGGGCATCCGCGAGACGCGGACCATTCATTTTGAGAAGGAAGCTCGCGAGCTTGGGGATGCGTGACGCTGTCGTCTGCCAATAGACGGACGCCGCCTGTGCCTTCGCAATTTCGAAGGGACGCTGGGGGAGTCCGCCGACAAAGGGATTCTGATCACGCAGCCATTCCTGGCTGTACTCGCCTATGCTGACGTAGACACGACTGAGCGCCCCGACGATACCGACGGAGTCCGCGCCATCTTTGAGTACATGCGGGACGGACATCGTGGCCTGTTCGCCGGGTAGCAGCAATGCCCCACCGGATATTTTTTCCGGTTGGGCCGCTGTCATGCGGGGAGGCAAAGCGAAGATGGCATTGATGCTGCCTGGATTGTTGAGATTGTCGGTGGCGATAAACGATGTGTCGATAGTGCCCGCTGCCCATGAGTGAAAGAGTTGAGCGACGTAACTGTCATTTGCGGCAGCGGGGGCAAAGATCTTGCTTGCGTTGATGTATTGGTTGCCGATGGTTGAGGAGAGGTTCTCCCACTTCGGATTTTCGGGATCAGGTGGTGGACTTGTTGGATTGAAGGAGACGTGACAGAAGGCGCAGGACATGCCAACTGTATAGGGGCGCACTAGATTTGGGTCGTTGTAGTAGCTGCGGTCGCCAAAGTAGCGGGCTGGGTTCCATCGTTGCTGGGCGCTGCTATCGAAGTATGGATTCGGGTAGATTCTGAGGCCAACGATGCCGGTAGGTTTTCCGTAGACCGCTGGATCGACTCCAGCTTCTACCGGCCCCGAATCGAGCCATAGACCATACTCGTCGGGCGCGGTAGCAGATTGGTAGCTTGGTTGGTTTACGAGACCCATCTCCTTGAATCGCGAGCTTCGATGGCGAGAGTCGATCGTCTTTAGAAGATCGGCCGTGCCAAAACCGTGCTGGGCCATGCGGTCCCAGAACACTTGGTCTCCTGCAGTCCAGAGCAGCCAGGTGTTTCTTCCTTTTCTTTCGTCGTCGCTTAGATTGATTCCACCGTCCATCGAGTCGAAGGCGCGCGAACGGGACTCGGGGAAGTCGGCAACTGTCTTGCCGGTGGCCTTTGCGTCGTCGGGAATGGGTCGATTGACCTGCCACCATTCGAGTAGAGCGAAGAGGCCGAAGAAAGAGGTGGTCAGAACGAGCGCGATCGATGTTTTTTTCACAGCGCTCCCCTGGAGGAACCTAACCGACATTCCGGCTGTGTGTTTTAGCTATTACTCAAAAGGTCTTCAGGTACTCGATCAGTGCACGCTTGTCGTCGTCGCTGAGGCCCGGCTCTTCTGCGAAATAGCTTGTGCCGAAATAGTGGCCCCGATTGACCACAAAGTCCGGACACTTATTTAGCGCGAGCAAGGGAGCGACTGCGTTTGAGAAGGCCTTCTTTGCATCGTCGTCGGTGGCGTCCTTTGGCAACCCCTCGAGGTCGTGTTTGAGTTTCAACAAGACGCTCAAAATCTGCGCTTGTCTGTGGATCTGTTCCCCGGTGTTTGCGGGTTCTCCCAGGATGTCAAAGTTTGCGAGGAGGTCTACCGGAGTCCCGGCGGGGATAGGGCCAATTTCGATTCCTCCTTCGCCAAAGACTGTAGGCAGGAGGCGTGGGCCGGTACTCAGGAGAGGTTTGAGATAGTCGGGCAGGTATCCGCCGGGGATGCGGAGATAGCTGCGGGTGGTTGTTCGATCGATGACGCCCGGTACTTTGTCGCCCAGCACAGAGTCTTTCTCCCGTTTCTCCGGCCAGAGCATCTTTTCGATGGAATCCTGAAACGATTGCATGCGCGCGTCGACCGAAGGGCTCGGGTTGAACTTTCCGATGCTGTTGTTTTGCAAAAAGGGCGCGGTCGACCATACGCTGATGAGGGAGGCGGGGCGAGTGTAGCCTCTGCCACCCGCCGGCATCTGATAGCTGCTCGGCGCTCCCGTCACGGGATCATAGACTGTGATCGATCCGACAGACGGAAGGTCCTTGTAGGTCTGCGAAGAGAAGTTGTCCCAGATGTTTCCTCCGATTGCATTGGTCGCGAGGGGGCTGCATGCGTTCGTCTGCAGCAACGTTACTGGAACGCGCAGCTCCGTGGAGAGGTAGTTGCCTTTCAGGAAGTCCTTCTGATGGACCATCTGTCGCATGGCGGATTTAAATTCGTCTGTCTTGGTCCAGGCCCAATATTTGTTCCAGCATGTCATGTAGTCTTTGCCGGAGCAGCCGCCAGGATCGACTCCAGGTGCGGGCTCGGGGACCTTGCTGGAATGGCAGCGTGCGCATCTTTCGGCGAAGACGGTTTCGCCGCGCTGCAGCTTCGCTTGGTCCTTGGTGAGATATGCGGTGCCGCCGGGTGCGTCCTTCAACAGGTGAGGTTCAGTGCTCTTCAGGAAGAAGAGCGCCATGTCAGGGGTCTGCTGCTCGGTGGCCTCCCAGTATGCGGAGTTTTTGTTCGCGACGGATATCTCGATTGGCGTGATGTGTTCTCCGCCAACGAGGGGACGGAAGTGCAGGAGCCATTCTTCGCTGAAGAGACCGATGTTCAAATAGACGCGGTTGAGCGCGCCGAGCGCTCCTACGGAGTCTGAGCCGTCTTTGAGGACGCGTGGCGCCCAGACTGTGTCCGGCGCCTGGTAGAACTGGGTGAGATCTCCAGAGTGAACGTAGTCATTGAACTGCTTATTGTTCAGATTTCCGCCGGCGAGGGTTTCCTTGCCCCAGCGTTTCGCTTGCTGCAGGCGGGGCATCAATCCGTAGACTGCGTTCATTGAGCGCGGGTTGTTGATGTTATCGGAAGATACAAGCGAGGTATCGAGAGTGCCGGGCCGGGATGTGTGGAAGAGCTGCACGACGAAGCTGCTCATGTCCGAGTCCCACGCGAAGATGCGATCGATCCAAAAATACTGCGCGCCGACGTTCGAGCTGAGATTCTCCCACTTCGGATTTTCAGGATCGGCCGGGGGCTTCACGGGATTCGGCCCCACATGGCAAAAGGCGCAAGACATTCCGACGCGGTAGGGTCTGATCAACTTTTTGTCGTTGTAGTAGGTTGGATCGTCGTAGAAGCGCTTTGGATCCCAACGCTTCGCTGCGGCCTCGTCAAAGTCAGGGTTGGGAAAGAGGCGCAGGCCGACAATGCCGGTTGGGTAGCCGTAGAACGATCCTGTGGGAATATTTTTTCCGCGTGCACCGACGACGACACCCGGATATTTGGAGTCGTTCTCGAAGGGGTCTGCGGGGCAGTCTGCGCGACGCTTGTCGAGCCATAGTCCGTAGCGTTCTGAGTCTGGTCCGATGGCCTTGTCGAAACAGGGCTCGTTGACGAGGCCGAGATAGTTCCAGCGGTTGTCGCGGCTGGCCTTGAGACGTGGGTAGGACGAGAGGGTTTTGAGAAAGTCGAGATTACCGACGCTGGCCGTCGCCAGTACATCCCAGAGACGATCGTCTCCTCCAGTCCATACCAGCCAGGTGTTGCGACCTTTGACCTCATCGGGGGTCAAGGCGATGCCGCTGTCCATGTCGTGGAAGTAGTCTTCGTCTGCGGCGGGGAATGATGCCGGAGTCCGCCCGGCGCTGCGGGCTTCGTCCAATACCTTGCCCGACTGCTGGCTCTTGGGGCAGCCGGTCAACGAAAGCAAAAGAAAAACTGCCAGCACTGACCCACACTTCAGGGTGAATCGAGTCATAGACGCTCCTTACAGGGGCCTTGATCCCTGCTTGCTCATTTGCGGGACCCTGCAGCCGACGTTCGTTGCGAATGCTGCCTAGCGGGACGATACAACAAGCGGTCCGCACTTTGAAAGCCGTGAAGAAAAAATTATTCAGGAAAAACTTCTTTGCCGGTGGGTTCGATGTGTGGTTGATGGTTCATGCTTTGTCGAAGCTGCGAGAGATGGGAGTAGATAAGTTTTCGAGCGCGATTCTGATTTCCCAGTGGACGATGTTCCGCGACGGCGTGCCAGGGGTTGTAGGAGAGCTCCCCGGCGAAGGCAAGTTGCTCCGGTGAATCGAAGCGTTGCCGTGGGATGGTAATCCGAGCGACAGGTACGAACGTAGACAATCTCTCTGGCCATTCGATGGAAGCATCTTCAATCGGCATCCTTCGTGGATCGGTTTGCGTCTGGAGCAGAAAATCTAATTCGACTTCTCTTTCTGCAAGAGACATCGCCATGGATTGTCTTAGCCAGTTCGCCGGAGGAGAGAAGGGAATCTTTGTTTTGTGATTCGACGTTGGCCGGACGGAGTACTTAACCGCCAGACCTTCTCCGCAGAGATATGGAACGCAGCTCCAGTACTGGACTTCGAGTGGACTTGTGTTCATGCGGGCGTAAAGACCCTGCATGGCCATGTCGAGAAGGTGAGAATCAAATGGATTGAGGAAGTAAAAGACTGGCGTTCGGGCATAGATCTGTTTCTGTAATTTCAAGTTCTCCGTTACGTTGGGAGTGGTAAACGTAGGAGAGCTAATACCGAGAAAGTCCTGGGTCTCTCTTTCATCGTCGAGCAGTTTCTGTCCGGCGACTCCCATCAGCTTGATGCCGATGCTGAGTATGCCAGCGTCAGCCACATCGGGCGGTGAGAGCGGTCCTGGGCCACTGAACCGGATCCACACTGGATAGCGGTTCGTTTCTGCGAAGATTCCCTTACGCAGGTGCGCAGGGACGTCGGAGCGAACCTGAAACTCGCCACGTACAACGCCGTAGGTCTTGGTGTTGCCCGCGCGTTCTGCGATGCGTCCCTGATACTCTCGCTTCGTAAAGTTTTCCATTTGCCTTGTAATGCTGGCGGCCAGTTCGGCTTCTCTTGCGGAGGGAATCTCCTCGCAGAGCCGGATTTCAGGGTTGACGTGAGTGTGGCGAAGAAAAAACTGAGTGATGTTGACTAGCCGTCTCTGAAATAGAGCATTGAATGCATCACGAAAATAGGGGTCGACGCGATGTTCGAGCGCCACCAGGCCAAGAAGTGCGTCGTTGATGCGTGGTCCAAGGGGCATCGATTTGCTCCGGTGAATGAGCGCGCGGTAATGCAGAATTTTACAGGCAGGTGCAAACTAAAGGCGATGCCTTTTCGTGTTGAAGGTCAAAACCCCTGTCTGGTAAGCGGCGGGCCGTGCTAGATTTTCCCATCGAGGAGATATGAGCCAAGAGAGCGAAGACCGACGTGAGTGGGAGTATATCGTGGTCGGCTCCGGCGCAGGTGGAGGGACCGTTGCCGCGCGTCTGGTGGAGGCTGGCCACACGGTGTTGCTGCTGGAAGCAGGCGGTGATCCCCGAGAGTTGTCCGGTGGTGACCCTGTCGGCATGGATACGAATCGCCTTCCCAATGACTACGACGTGCCGTGCTTCCATGCGTTTGCCTCCGAGAATCAAGCGATGAAGTGGGATTTCTTCGTCCGCCATTACGGCGACGATGCGGCCCAGAGACTCGATCCAAAGTATCGCGAGGTCTGGGATGGAGAGCGCGTCGATGGCGTGCTCTATCCCCGGGCCGGCACCCTTGGCGGATGCACCGCTCACAACGCGATGATCTTCGTTTACCCAAATGATGCGGACTGGGACGGGATTGCTGCGCTCACCGGCGATCCGTCTTGGAACTCGCAGAAGATGCGCGGGTACTTTGAGCGGTTGGAGAACTGTCATCATCGCCCACTGTATCGGTTGCTCGCTAAACTCGGCATCAACCCGTCGCGGCATGGATGGAATGGTTGGCTGCAAACAGAGAAGGCATTTCCAGACACTGTGTTGGGCGAGCGGGACCTGCGAAAGGTACTTGTTGCCTCCGTTGAGAGTGCGATTCAAGACATTGGTCATGTGGTGGACCGTGCCAGGTGGTTCCTGCAAAGCCTGCTTGACCCCAATGACTGCAGGACAGTGAAGGAGAATTCGATCGGGCTGCGGTACATGCCACTGACAACGCGCAATCACGCCCGGATGGGAACACGAGAGCGCGTGCTGGATGTAGTGAAGAAGTTTCCGGACCGAATGACGATCGAGATGAATGCGTTGGCGACACGTGTTCTTCTCGATGATAATCAGCGGGCAGTTGGGGTTGAGTATTTGAAAGGGGAGAGACTCTATCGTGCTCACGCTCGACCGCGCGAGGGCCTTGCAGAGCTTCGACAGGCATATGCTTCGCGCGAGGTAATTCTGGCTGGCGGAGCGTTCAATAGTCCACAGTTGCTGATGCTCTCGGGGATTGGCCCTGCCGAAGAGTTGCGCAAGCATGGCATTGAGATCAGGGTCGACCTACCGGGAGTGGGAAAGAATTTACAGGATCGCTACGAGATAGGCGTCGTCAATCGAATGAAGTTCAAGGCGTGGGAGGTGTTTGAAGGTGCCAAATTCGATAGCACCGATCCGCAATACAAATGCTGGAGCGAGAGGCGCAACGGCCCTTACATCACGAATGGTTCGGTCCTGTCACTTTTCAAACGCTCGGCCGATGACCGGCCGCTCCCTGACCTATTTTGCCTGGCCGTGCTCGGCCGCTTTGAAGGATACTTTCCGACTTATTCGGAACTGTTTGCTAAAAGCCTGAATTACCTTACATGGGCGGTGCTGAAGGCACATACGAACAACCGTGAGGGTGAGATCACGCTTCGCTCGAAAGATCCTCGCGATACGCCCCGGATCAACTTCCGCTATTTTCAGGAGGGCACTCAGGACGGTGGTGAGGACCTCGATTCCGTTGTGGACGGCATTAGGTTTGTTCGTCGAATTACGGCGAAGTTGAGGGAAGATGGTGTGATCGCTGAGGAAGAGATGCCGGGCGCCGCGCTTGAGTCGGATGAAGATTTGCGAAAGTACGTTCGCGATAACGCCTGGGGACACCATGCGTCGTGCAGTTGCGCTATCGGTCCGAGGGAGCAAAATGGAGTGCTCGACAGCAAGTTTCGCGTCTATGGGATAAGTGGATTGCGCGTTGTGGATGCCTCGGTGTTCCCTCGCATTCCTGGATTTTTCATCGTGAGCGCGGTGTACATGATCGGCGAGAAGGCGGCCGATGTAATTCTGGAAGAAGCCTCGACTTCTGCTTCGCGGAAGCGATTGTCCATTTGACAACCTTCGCGAATCCGGCGATAGTGGGCCACTATGTAGTCGCAATCGGCCGGTGAACTCTGCCAAATCTAAAGTTTCCCTTCGTCCCCAAGGAGGAGAGCAAATGGCGTATGACATTCCACAACTCCTAGCGATGTCTCAGGCCGAACTCGACAAGCTGTTTACCGATAGTCCAACGGGAGAAATTCCCAGTGGAGAAGCGATCGGAACGGCCATTGTCGCGCCGGGAACCAAATATACGCAGGAGATCGCGACGCTGATTAGCCACTTTGGCTGGCAAGGAAAAAACTTCGACGCCGCAAGGGGAGTTCTGCGGAACAGAATCCTTGCTTTCGGATTGAACGCGATTGTCGCCACTATCTACAAAGGCAACAGCTGGTTCGATGGCAAGGAATGCATCGTGCTGGACTACTCTGAGACCTCGCTGGTCGCGCAGTGGATTCGCGATGAGATTCGTCAGATCGGCCCCGGAATGTATCTGGGCAAGGTCTATTGGGACAAGAAACGGCTAATCGACTTTTCCCTTCAGTTCTGATTATGACTCCGCAATCCAGCTTCATGGTCGTTGCACCTATCGCCGCGCAGCGGCTGGCGGACCTGCGGAAGTTACTTGCCGACATGAATCGTTCTCCGGGAGTTGTCGACCCAGGAAATGCTCTGATCCCCTTCGAGCGATTCGACCGGCTACACTTCGCGCGAATCGTGATTCTCGATGACCTGACACGAAACGATATCAAGGTCTATGGACTCGAGCCGGAGACCTATCCGCTTTACCTAGCGTTTTTGGGTGACTTCGATGGGGACTACGACGGCTTCATGTCTGACGTTGTGAAAGCTTCGGGTAGCGGGCTGAGACAAATGTTTTCGTGTTGCGAGGATTTCCACCCCAACTCGGATCTGCTTGCCTGGATGAAGGCAAGAAATCGCACCCCGGACACGATTTATGTGAACTGGATTGGGCGGACGACGCGGCAGGTTCGTGAAGAAGCGTCTTTGTACGATGGTCTGCAAAGCTACGTACAAACAAATCAAGCGACGCTTGCTTCCATGCAATCAACCCAGGTGCACGATTCGCTTAAGCGATTCGTTGCGGGGGAGTTGAAAGCGGGTCGCCTAACGCTGACGCCTCCCGAACCTACTCCACTTGTTTGGCAGGTACGCAACCTTCTGCATCTTGTCGGCGTGCCGATCGTGCTTCTTCTCGCTTCGCCGTTTCTGCTGCTTTACGCGCCGTTCTTTGCGTTTCAACTTCGACGACGCGAGCGGTCCGACCCGGAGATCGCGCCGCGTGTGGAGTCTGGACATGCGGATCGGCTCGCCGTTCTGGAGGACCATGACGTCACAAACCAGTTCAGCGCCTTTGGAACGATTAAGCCTGGATTGTTTCGTCGCTGGACTCTAGTCTTTTTTTTGTGCGCCATCAACTACACGACGTTGCATATCTACAATCGGGGGCGTTTGGCACGGGTGAACACAATTCATTTCGCGCGCTGGGTGTTCCTCGATAACAAGCGGCGGCTATTCTTCGCCAGCAATTATGACGGCAGTCTCGATAGTTACATGGATGACTTCATCAACAAGGTGGCCTTTGGCCTGAACCTCGTGTTCAGTAACGGGATTGGCTATCCGACGACGAACTGGCTCATTTTGGACGGTGCGAAAGATGAGCAGAAATTCAAGTACTACATTCGCCGGCACGAGCTAGCCACGGAGGTTTGGTACAACGCTCATCCGGGGCTGACGGCCCTCGATTTACAACGGAACACGCTCATTCGCGAGGGACTGCAGAAGGAAACTATGACTTCTGACGAGGTGCAGCAATGGTTACGGCTTTTCTAGGAGCGAAATAATGGCGAGTACTACACCGGTCGACTACTCAGATATTCAGGGTCTGGTGCGGTTCGGCTATGGGAAGCTCGCCGAAGCGTCGTTCCTCCTGTTGTCCATTCGTAATGTGACCGCGGCACGTGCCTGGCTCACCGGTGCGCCAGTCTCCAACGCAGTACAACTCGCGGAGGCCCCTTCGACCGCTCTGCAGGTGGCGTTCACGCGGGAGGGACTTCACGCGCTGCAATTGCCAGAAGAGGTGCTCGCCGGTTTCTCAGCTGAATTTTTGTCGGGGATGGCGGGTGAGGAAAGCCGCTCGCGGCGGCTGGGGGATGTTGGAGCGAATTCGCCGGAGAAGTGGACATGGGGAGCACCGGGCAAGGTTCCGGATCTCCTCGTTTTGGTGTATGCGCGCGACCAAATGCTGGAAGGTTTCATGAGGACTATTCAGGGGCCTCACTGGGATGCTGCATTTAATGTGATCGATGTGCTCCCGACTTCGAACCTGGATGGTGTTGAGCCGTTCGGCTTCACCGATGGTCTGAGCCAGCCTAAGGTCGATTGGGAGCGTCGACGTACGATACATGGCGATGAGTTGGAGTACGGCAACCTCACCGCACTTGGCGAGTTTCTGCTCGGCTATTCGAATGAGTACGGAAAATATACCGACCGGCCGTTGCTTCAAAACAATGGCCCCTTCAGCGCATCGTTGCCTGCTGCGGAGGACTTGCCGGAGATGCGCGACCTAGGACGTAATGGCACCTACCTTGTTTTGCGCCAACTGAAGCAGGACGTGCGAGGGTTCTGGCGATTTGCAGATATGCAAGCGAACTCCGATCCCGAGATGCGGCGAAAGCTGGCAGAATCCATGATGGGCCGTACGCAAAAAGGTGATCCACTGGTGGCGCTCAGCACTCGGAGAATTGCGGGCGTTGACCCGACCGAAGTATCGCAGAACCAATTTACTTATGAGGGGGATTCGAACGGTCTTCTCTGCCCATTCGGTGCGCACATCCGGAGAGCTAATCCGCGCAATGCTGACCTGCCGCAAGGCACAACGGGAGTACTTTCGCGGCTGACGCATACGTTGGGTTTCGGTGAGACAAATTATCGTGACGATGTGATTGCTTCGACACGATTTCATCGGCTGCTGCGGCGAGGGCGTGAGTATGGCCCTGGGCTCTCCGTTGAGGATGCGATCAAAAAAGAAGCTCCAGAGACCGGTGACAATGGCATTCATTTCATCACTCTCAGCGCCAATATCTCTCGTCAATTCGAGTTCGTGCAGAGTTCATGGATGATGAGCACCAAGTTTGGCGGGCTTACCGAAGAGAGCGACCCACTCCTGGGGAATCGCGAGCCCGTGCAGGGTTGTCCTGTGACCGACATTTTCTCGCTCCCCCAGAAGAACGGGCTGCGGGAGCGGGTTACGGGGCTTCCGCAGTTTGTCACAGTGCAAGGCGGCGCCTACTTTTTTCTGCCGGGTATCCGTGCGCTTCGCTACCTTTGCAGCTTCGGCGATTGAGATAGTTTGCCGGCGATCTCTTGCCGTCCCCGAACGCCACAAAGAACGCCGCAAAAAATCTCGGAAAGAAGCTCAGTCACAATTAATGGTGTGGCGTCCAACGAGTGCGTGAGCATAGGGAGGCAGTTCGACTCCATCCGCAACTCCTGCTTGTGCTAGACTTCCGTGCATCGCCAGTTGATTCAATTGTTCTAGCTTGCAGCGATTCCTCCCGGCCCTCATTGCAAAACTGAAACGGCAGCCGTCCGAGATACGTAACTGACCGGCATTGCTTTTTACCTAAGCGATCGGGCCCGTATTCCTGACACGTTCCAGGAGCGTGATTTTCTCTCAGGGCGAAACGCACATGAATAGAGGGCAGAGTGCTGTCGTCGGCGTAATTCTCTTAGCCGGTGCATTGTTCCGGGTCGGCACCGGCTCGACTCCAAAGGTGTCCGGTAGTTTGAAGTCGGCGCCGGGTCACGCGGCAGAGTCGAAACCAGCTGCTGGCGAAGGCCCTTGGCTTGCCTCTTGCAGGTACTGGACCGCAGCCAGATGGAAAGCGCCTGCAAGGAAAGAAGTGCCTCCCGAACTCAAGACTGGAACTGAGGGGGGGGCTCAGGCCGATTCGTTAGCGGACGATCCAACAACTGACTGTGAAGCTGCCGGCGACCGCTGGGGCATCCCGAAGGTCTCCTCCAATGACGCGAACGGAGCATCACCAGGTTCGACTGAAGATGTTCATAAGCTGGAGATTCGCGCTATCATTGCGGCTGTTCCCGATCCAGTTCACAGCCATCTGACGCTCGAGTTCGATCGCACGATTGACTCGCTTATGCAGGCCGCAGCCGACAATCGCTATCTTGGAAGTAACTACTGGCTTCCCTGGCGGAGCCCGCATTCATCAGCTTCAGCGGAAAACTCAGCCATGACGATACAGACTGAGGAGGATCGTGATCGCGAGCAACAACCCGGACTCATCATTCTCAAGTACAGTCCTCAGATCGACGAAAAGGACTTCGCATGGTCCAGCTACCATCGCGTTATCTATCTCTTTCTTGTAGGCGAGTCGCCCGCCATTGGTATGAACAGCGTCCAGCTTCGCAATGCGCTCCGCTACGAAGCAATGCTATTGAGCGACTACAGCGCTAAGCTTTCCATGAGCGACGACGACTCGCAGCTTGCTGTGATTGGCCCTGGCTCTTCCGGTTCGGCGGCCTCTCTTCGCGAAGGAATCGTGAACGCAACATTTGACAAGGGTGGGGTGGGCAGCAAATCCCAAGGCATAACCCATGTCGTCGCAGCAGGTACCACCTCCACACCCATTGCTTCGCAAGAGCTCAATTCGTCATCTGCAACCCGATCCATGACCTATTACTCGTTTGGGGAGGATACGCGCTTTGAGGAGGACCGGCTTGTCGAGGTGTTCAAGGGATCTCATCCCGACGCCGCGCATACTGCCATCCTCAGCGAAGACAATACTGTGTTCGGTGAAATGAACAGCCAGCGGACAGGGAGTTCTGGGCCTATCTACATTCGCTTTCCGCGGGAGATCTCTCTATTGCGCAATGCGCAGGGTGAGCAGACGGGCAAGTCGAGTAGCCTAACCGAGTCGCCAACGCCCTACCTGAACCTATCGCTCAAGGATTTAAGCGCGGATGACACCGTGCCTCAATTTTCGATTATCCAGACCCCGCTGTCTCAGGAGGCGCAGTTGATGGCGATAGCGCATCAGCTTCAGCGCGCTCGCGTCGAATACATCCTCATCACCGCCTCGAATATTCTGGACGAACTCTTTCTCGCACAGTTTCTGCATCGTGCCTGTCCGGATGCAAGAATTGTTTTTTACAACGGCGGTGATCTGCTCGTCGAGCGAGACCTCGACAACGCACGCTATATAGGGTCGATCACTGTCTCTCCATACGATCTCACCACGTTGGGAAGGCCTCTGGGTGCGTGGCGTGCCTTTTCGGACTCGCAAGCCGAGGCGATCTACAACGCTGCCAGCTACATCTTCTGGCAGGGGTCTCCGGAGTCGGGGAAAGAGCCTCCAAAGCTTTCCGGCTATCTGCGCGGAGAAGGCAAGAATTTACAGGCTCCCTTATGGGCGACTGCAGTGGGCAGCGACGGTTACTATCCACTCGGTCTTCTAGCCGGGTGCGCAAGCCAGTCTGTACATATCCTCCCGACCATCGACGCGGCAGGGCCAAAAGAGTGTGTTGACCTCGCAATCTCCTCCATGCAGCTCCTTGCCCGCCCATCTCCAAACGCGGCTCCATCCCTGTTTTGGTCGATCCTCTGTGTTCTCATTGCGGGTCTCTCCGTCGGGCATGCCGCTGTGATGCTTTCGGCGGAGTACTGGTCGCCTTTTACTCGAGATCTTGCCGTCCATCAGAACGACCAGCCCCGGCGTAGAGCGGTTTACCTCAATATCGGGACTGCCGTGCTGTTTTGCATGGCGTTCGCGATTGCGTCTCCGATGTTTCTGGTGTTGCGCGTCTATCGCTGGGACCTCGGCAACCTGGTTGTCGCCTCCATTACCTTGCTATTCGGCATAGCCGCCGTGGCCGCCACCATTTTCAAGACCTGGCCTTACGTGGGATATCAACCTCAAAAGAGTCCAAAATATCCGACAGATTTGTACTTCATCTTCAACCTGATAGCGCTTGCTACGGTGATTATGTTCCCCGTTATCTGGGTATGGATCTGCGTGCATGAACCGGCGAAAGGTGCAGCGTCCCATGTTGGCTTGTTCTTCAGCTACCGTTGCCTTCACCCGGGCAGCGGCGTCTCTCCGGTAATTCCTGTTCTTCTGCTGCTTTCTGGCTGGTATCTTTGGTCCGCCTTTCAGACGGCCCGTCTTCGTTTCTCTACGATGAATCGCCCCAGACTTCCTGATAACGTCACTGCGATGTCCGCGTATCCCCTCTTCGTTTCAGACAATCAGCTAGGCGTATGCAGAAATTCAATCCACTCTTGCCTGTTCGAAAATATTAGTTGTCTACTCATCACACGCGAGGTACTGCGTCGTTTCACCCGCTGGTCTCACAATAAGTTGAATGTGATCTTCTTTCTCATCTATATGAGCCTGTTCGCGCTTTGTGTTTTCTGTGGGCGGATCCAAAGTCTGGAACGATTCCTCTTAGATCCTGGCCGCCGACCTACTGGATATGAGTTTCTTATTGCTGCGCTGTTCTTCCCACTGATCATGGTCGTGCTCACAGGTTGGCTTCGGATGATTCTCATATGGGGATCGCTTAGCCGTGGGCTGCTGGAGCCGCTCGAGCGAATGCCGATTCGCAGCGCCTTTACCCGGCTTAAGGAGGTCGGGTGGATGACAATGCTCAGCCAGAGCAGCCTTCACATCCGCTGGCGCGACATGGCTCGTTCGAACGAATCCGTCCGACAGTTGGTCAACAACGACGACCTCCGGAAGGCAATCAACGACGACGCCAAATGGGACGCCATGAAGAAGGCTTATGACGATCTCACTCTGAAGATACAAGAGCTCAGAGAACATATACGGCTGCAAAAGCGAAGCAAGAACGTGCGAGTAGCTCCAATGGAACACCCTAAGGACGACTTCGATCTACCGATCGAGAAGGATCGACGAGATCTGAGTTTTATCTATTCTATTGAGAAGCGTTATGCCGCATTCTGTGAGTTGATCCTCTCGGACGTACTGGTCCCTTATTGGAATGCGGAGCGTATTGGCTTCGTTGAAGACGATGCAGACGTATCGGGCGGCGGGGAACATGAAAAGCCCGACTCGGATGCCCCTAAAGATCCGCTCTACATCCGTTTGGCCGAAGAGCTGATCGTCATCCGATATGTCGCGCTAATTCGTTCCGTGCTGGTAAATATCCGCTTCCTGATGCTCTTCGTCTCATCGGCTTTCGTGCTCGCCATCATCGCGTGGAACTCCTACCCCTTCCAGCCCCATCAGCTCATCGACTGGTGCTTTACCCTTCTTCTCATCTTTCTTGGCATCGGCTTCGTCTGGCTCCTCGCCCAGATGCACCGTAACGCGATCCTCAGCCGCATCACCGACACCATACCTAACCAACTTGGCATCGACTTCTACTTGCGAATCGTGACCTTTGGAGCCGTTCCAGTCCTCACCTGGTTTGCCTACCAGTTTCCGGGGTTGGGCGGGAGCCTTTTCAGGCTCCTTCAGCCTGGTCTGCAGGTCATCAAGTAGCTGAGGTCGAGGCGTCAAAGCCCTTGAAGCCCGTATGCTACTATCTCGGTCAAACATACTTGCAGCCGGGAGAACGCGAGATGGCAGGGCATGACTGGCTGAACGGAAGCAATTCAGTGAACCAAACGGTTTCTGGAGAGACGCATCGCGGGACACAACCAACCGTCCGCCATGAGCTTCGGCCATTGACTACGGGCGAGGTGCTGGACCGCACCTTTTACCTATACCGATCGAATTTCTGGTTATATGTGGGGATCTCTTCGATCGCCGCGGCGGTGAACGTACTGGTGTCGATCGGTAGACTAACGTATTTGCATTTCAAAGCTGTACCCGTTACGTCGCCGGACGCGTTGTTGGCAGGCAGCCTATTTTCGGTAGCAGGATTGATGCTGTACTTTGCGGTTTACAGTGTGACGCATGCCGCGACCGTGTCCGCCGTCTCCGCGATTTACATGGGAGAACAGACTTCGATGGGTAAGGCGTTTGCCGCTGTGAAGGGTCATTGGCTGCGCTATTGTCTGATTGCCTTGTGGCAGAGCTGGAGCGCGGGGTGGATCTTTGTTCTGATGGTCGTTCCGGTGGCAGTGATGGCAAGACTTGGCCTGAGGAACCTCAATGGCCTGGTCGCCGTGCTGGTGTTCTTCGCGCTCGGAGGGCTCGTGTATGGCTTGGTTGCGTATATTCGAAACTCACTGGCAATTCCTGCTGCGGTGATGGAGAACCTTGCCGTCCGCAGGGCGATGAGGCGGAGCAAGCAATTGGTGGCTGGACGCAAGGGGCGAATATTTCTGTTGCTGCTTCTGATGTTTGCGCTGTACTGCGTCGCGGGAGCGTTGCAATTTCCGTTTGCGCTGTTGTTACTTCATTCGCGTTCGGCGGAGCACATTGTTGGGCAGTTTATTTCGCTCATTGTGGCTTTTCTATGTAGTTCTTTGATTGGACCGGTCGCATCCATCGCGCTCTATCTCTTCTATATTGACGAACGGGTTCGCAGAGAGGCGTTCGACATCGAGTTCCTGATGAACAAGACCTCGCCGGGAGGCGGTGGTGCCGCAGCGGGCGACCAAGCAACTGCGGAGCTGGCATAGACTAATGCCGCCGCAGCTCAAAGTATTTCTTACTTGCATATTGCTGATCACTGTTTCTGCGGCGGCGCAGATGCGAGTCGATGCGCCGGAAGAACTCAAGGGCGACCATGCAGTGACCGTCGCCGAGTATCGGGCGCATCTCGAAAACCTGAGAGCATTGGTTCAAGTCTGCCAGAAGAGTGCGGCTGAATGCGATGCGAAAAAAGTTGGCGAAGACGAACGCATTGAAGGATATGACTTTCGAACAGAGTGGTCATGGCTGCGTGAAGCGCTCTCAAGCGCACACAACGCAAAACTACCAGGCAGAGAGAAGATGTTGCAGGAGGTTATGACGCGCCTGAACGAGGATGCTGCTTATTCGGATGATGCTGCGCGGAGATCTGGTGACGTTTTTTCGGCCGCTCGGAAGAAAGCCGATGAGGTTTTGTTGCGGCCAGAGTTTCGGACAGTGTCACAACAGTCTTATATAGAACGTCAGATTGCGAAGTTCTGGCAATGGGTGAATGAAGTGTTTGGTGGCGTATCGAGATTTGGAAAGCGGTCGCCATGGTTGGTTCCGGTGATCGAGTGGGGTTCGATCACGCTGGCTGCCTCTGGTTTGCTGACGTGGGTATTTCAGACGATGCAACGGCAGCGGCTGGCAGTGCGCATTGAGTCTAGCGGGATTGCGGAGGTATGGCAGAAGGAGTCGGACAACTGGGCGGAGATGGCGCGGACCGAAGCAGCACGGCAGGACTGGCGCGCTGCAGTACATTGTCTGTATTGGGCGACGATTGTGATGATGGAAGGCCGCAAACTGTGGCGGCAGAACCGGGCGCGTACGCCACGGGAGTATCTGCAGCTGTTGGAGCCAGGTTCGGGGACGCAACAGAGGCTGCGGAGGCTGACACAACTGTTTGAGCGCATCTGGTATGGGTTGCGGCCGGCGGCGGAGAGCGACTATGCAAGCGCTCTGGTCTTGTTTGAAGAGCTGAGGAGCACGTGATGACTGCGACTCGCGATCGGCGGATTGTGCTCTGGATTCTTAGCGGGATGATCGTGCTGATTGTTGCGTTCAGTATGTTTTCTCCGGCAACAGACGATTCCAATCCTGCGCCAACGACCTATAACAGTGGGTCTGCCGGCACGAAGGCGGCTTATCTCGCACTCGGAGAGCTTGGGTATGGGGTCGAGCGGTGGGAGGCTCCTCCTGGAGACCTGAAAAATGTTGACGCGGCGAAGGCTACGCTGATTTTGACTGGGCCAAATTTTCCGACGGAGAATGCCAAACAGGTGCAGGAGCAGATCGCGGACTTTCTCTCGCGAGGTGGCAGGGTGCTGGCGACTGGAAAAGACGGCGCCTATTTTCTCCCCGACGGCAAGACTGATGCTCCGACTCGGGTTTACGGTAAGCTTTGCTCTTCGACACCGGAAGGACAGGATCCCCTGGCGCGGGCAGGGAAGGTCTCTCTTGCGGACGATATTCGTTGGGCGGCAGAGGGGCCGAGGTTCCGGGTTTCGCAGTTGTGTGGAAATGATGCGGTCGTTGTCAGCTACAAGTACGGGGCGGGAGAGGTAATCTGGTGGAGTTCACCGCTGCCGATAACCAATCGCGGACTGAAAGAGGACGCCAGTTTAAAGCTGGTGTTGGCCAGTCTGGGGGATGCCGACCGGCGTGTGTTGTTCGATGAGTATTTTCATGGAGAGCGTGCGTCGTTGTGGGATACGGCGAAGGGGCTGCCGCTCCGCCAGATTGCCTGGCAGTGTGGGGTAGTCGGGGTGCTGCTGGTGCTGAGCTTCGGCAGGCGAAATGGACCGATACGGTTGCCGGTGCGCGTGCCGCGTAGCTCCCCTCTGGAATTTGCCGAGTCGATGGGACGGCTGTATGGGAAGGCCGGAGCAACGCAGGCTGCGGTCGATGGTGCGCGGCGCCGGTTGCTGAAGTTTCTTGAGGAGCAATGCGGAGTTCCGCGTGAAGTTCTTCGAGCCACTCCGGAAGCCATTGTCCAGGCGGTGGAGGAGCGACTGGGCGGAAGATGGAACGGGCTCGGAGAACATCTCGCCCAGGCGGCTGAGTCCGAGCACCGTGCCGTGACGCTGGCGAGTACATTGGAGTTGGTGAAGGCGCTTGACCGCGACCAGCGCGATTTGGCTGACGGAATACGCTCCGGCCTTGCGGTGCGGACGACATTGAAGGGAGTGAACTAGAGTGAGTGAACTGGAGACAACAGGCGGCGAAGTCCAACAGGTACAGGCGGCGCTGCAATTGTTTGAGCAGGGACGCGAACAGATTGGGCGAGTGATTGCTGGACAGCAGGAGTTGATTGAGCAGGCGCTGCTGACATTGTTGTGCGGAGGCCACGCTCTGGTCGAAGGGGTGCCCGGTGTCGCGAAGACGCTTGCAGTGAAGACGCTGGCACGATTTCTTTCGCTGGTCTTTCGCAGGGTGCAGGGTACGCCAGACATGATGCCTGCAGACATTCTGGGAACAACTGTATTTTCGCCGAAGACGAGCGAGTTTTCTTTGCATAAAGGGCCAGTGTTCACGCAGTTTTTGTTGGCCGACGAAATCAACCGCATGCCTCCGCGCACACAGGCGGCGCTGCTGGAAAGTATGGAGGAGCGGCAGGTGACCATGGATGGCGAAGCACATTCGCTGGACGACTACTTCACAGTGTTTGCGACGCAGAATCCGCTTGAGTTTGAAGGCACGTATCCGCTGCCGGAGGCTCAACTGGATCGTTTTTTGATCAAGATCAAGGTTGGTTATCCTGCGTTGGCGGATGAGCGAAGCATTTTGGAGCGGCATCATGCGAGCCTTGAGCCAAGAGATCTGGAGTTGATGGCGATTGAGCCGGTGGAGCTTCCGTTGCTGGCTGCGGCGCGGCGGGAGATTCGGGCGGTGAAGGTCGAGCCGGTGATCTTTGACTACCTGCTGGCTGTTGTACGGCGTACTCGCGAATGGCCAACGCTTTCGCTGGGTGCGTCGCCACGTGCTTCGGCGAGTTTGTTGATTGTGTCGAAGGCCTATGCCGCACGGGACGGGCGTGATTTCCTGATTCCGGACGATGTAAAGCAGGCTGCTGTGCCGGTGTTCCGACATCGGTTGGTACTTCGACCGGAGGCTGAGCTTGAGGGCTTCGACACTGATCGCGTGGTTGCGGACATTCTTGCGGCTACTGCGTTGCCCAAATAATGCTGACGCTGATTCCACAACCGGTCACGGCTAACGCGCGAAATCTGGGGCGTGCGGGCCGGATTCTGGCTTTGGATTGTCGGCGCGGACCTTGCTGCTGCTGGTTGCGGGCGTGGTGTGGGCGATTCCGGCGTTTTTTCATCCGCATCGGATTTGGATGATGCTGGTTTGGGATGGATTAATTGCGTTCCTGGTTGTTGTGGATGGGATGAGGCTGCCCGATCCGTCGGCGATTACAGTGACGCGACGATTTCTGCATTCTCCGGCGCTGGGAGAACGCGACGGAGATTGAGTATGAGGTCGTGCAACAGTCGAATGGGATTGTGACGATATCGGTTACGGATGATCTGCATCCTGCATTGATCGCAACTCCTCGACCTCTGACGGTTGTTGCTTATCCGCGAGATGCAGTCCGGGCTGTGTTGGAGTGCTATCCGGCACGGCGTGGGGATTTCAGGCTGGGGAAGATCTATCTACGGTATCGGGGTGCACTGCGGCTTGTGGAGCGTTGGGCCGTGTGCGATGCAGAGCAGGATGTGCGTGTCTTTCCTGCGTCCGAGCAAAGTGGGGACAAGGCCTCCTTTTACCTGATGCGGGCGCGGCAGATTGAGCTGCAGAAGCGACGCCTTCGCCTGCGTGGAATGGGCAGAGAGTTCGAGAGTCTTCGGGATTATCAGACTGGGGATGAGCTGCGGAATATCTCGTGGACAGCTACGGCGCGGCGGGCCAAGCTGATTACGCGTCAGTACACGACTGAGCGTAGTCAGCAGGTGTGGATTGTGCTCGACGCGGGACGGCTGTCGCGGACTGCGTTTGAGCTACGTAAAGTCGGGCCGACTGCGATGGGTGAGAGCGAACAGGAGCTTGCGGAGAAGATGTTGTTGAGTGTGACGCAGTTGGATCAAGCGACAACTGCGGCGGTGATGCTGGCACAGGTGATTGGTGGATCGGGCGATAAATTTGCTCTGTTGAGTTATGGGAGAAAGGTGCAGCAGCAGTTGCTGCCGGGAAATGGTCCGGTTCATCTGCGTACGATGATTGATCTGCTGTCGCAGGTACGGAGCGAGGCTGCGGAGGCGAACCATCTGCATGCGGCTTCGCGATTGAAGAATTTGCAGCGGCGGCGGGGGTTGGTGATCTGGATTACGGAGATCGCCGAGAGTGCGGGACGGCCGGAGGTGGTAAGTGCCGTGGCGGAGCTGGTGCGGCGGCATCTGGTGGTGCTGGTGCTGCTGGAGCATCCTGAGTTGGACGCGCTGGCGGCGCGGGAGCCGAAGAATGCGGAGGAGATGTTCGCTTCCACCGCGGCGCAGGAGATGCTGGAGCGGCGGAGGGAGACGATTGCGAAGCTGCGGCAGCAGGGAGTGCTGGTGGTGGAGACGACACCGGCGGAGGTTGGGGCGAGCGCGATCAGCAAGTATCTCGAGGTGAAGGCGCAGGGCTTGCTTTAGGTCTCTGCTAGCGCTGGATTCGGGATGGTGCGAATTTTGGGCTTCTCGCGTCCGCCTTCGCTGAGCCAGAGACAGAGGCCAGTGAGGAGGACGGCGGAGACGGAGAACTTAAGGGCGAGCGGAGCGTGGGTGGGCGAGAGGAAGGCTTCGAGGAGGCCTGCGATGACCAGCATGGGTACGGTGCCTGAGAGGAGACGGATGGATTCACCACCGGCGAGGGCGAGCGCGTCGCGGCGGCGGAGCATGCCGGGGAAGAGGAGACCGGAGGCGAGGCGTAGGCCGGCTCCGCCGGAGATGAAGATGCTGGGGAGCTCAAGTGCTCCGTGAGCGGCGACGAAGCTCCAGAGGCTGAGGGCCATGTGGTTTTGCGTGCAGGCGGTAGTGATGACTCCGAGGTTGATGCCGTTGGTGAACATGAGGAGGAGGGTTCCGAGGCCGGCGAAGATTCCTCCTGCGTAGGTGTAGAAGCAGACGGCGATGTTGTTGGTCATGATGCGGCTGGATGCCTGTGGTTTGGCGGTGAGGATGGATTCGGTCCACATCTGGTGGTGCTCGATCTTGTCGACCATGGCTGGACCCAGCATGGCGTGCATGAATTGTGGTCGTGCGACTGTGAGTAGAGTTCCGAGGAGTGCTCCGGCGAGGAAGATGGCGAGTGCGGCGATGGTGTAGGGAAGGAGGCGGCGGAAGATGCGGGGGTAGCCTTTGGAGAGGAATTGCCACACGCTGCGGAAGTTCATCCGGTCGCCCGAATAGATATGATTATGTGCCCGGCTGACGAGACGGTTCAGGTATGCTTCGAGGGTGCGGGAGCCTTCGTCGGTGCGAACGGCGGAGAGATCGGCTGCTGCCTGGCGGTAGAGAAGGCCGAACTCGCGCAGCTCGGCGGACGAGAGTGTTTTGAGGCTGGCTGTTTCGACCTGCTGGACCAGGGTTTCCAATCGGCTCCAGCTTTCTTTGCGCAGGGCGATCCAGTGATTTGAGATCATAAGGGAATTATGTACGAGTCTAACGAATCCAAGGGCTACGCCGACCAGCTTAACATCGAAACGCCAGAGCAGGTCGAGTTGCGTTTTCCGATTGCGGGGATCGGAAGCCGGTTTCTTGCGGTGCTAACGGATTCGCTGATTCAAGGCGCCGCTGTTTTTCTGATGATCCTCTGCTTCATCCTTATCGTCAGCACCGTGCCGAGGGGGACAGCCTCTGCCGGAGCATCTTCAACGGCTGGAAAGTGGATTGTTGCTACGATTTTTCTGTTTTTCTTCCTGCTGTACTGGGGGTACTACTCGCTGTTTGAGGCGTTCTGGAACGGGCAGACGCCGGGGAAGCGGCTGCTGAAGATTCGCGTTATCAAAGACTCGGGGCGGCAGATTACTTTGTTTGAAGCGCTGGCGCGGAATCTGCTTCGGGTTGTCGACATGCTGCCCTCGTTCTACTTAATTGGTGTCATCAGCATGTTGTGCAACAAGGAGCAGAAGCGGCTCGGGGACTTTGTTGCAGGGACGATCGTGGTGCATGAGCGCAGCGACGAACAGCCGCTGATGACTCACAACAGCCGAACCTTTACGTCCGCGCTGTATCCCCAGCCGCAGGAGACGGCACCGGAGCCGTCGGGTGTGTTGCTTCCGGCGGACGGCGTGGCGCGGCTCGACGCAGGAGACCTGAACGTGATCGACACCTTCTTCAGCAGGGCGCTCGACCTTGAACTGGACAAGCGGGCGGAGATTGCGGGGCGGATCGCCGAGCGAATGAGCTCGAAGATGCAGGTTCCTCTGCCGACGGATGTGGCTCCGGAGCGGGTGCTGGAGTCGATCGCCCACGCTATGCGAGCGCACTCGGGGCGATAGACGGTTTCTTTGCCTTTTCCTCTCTTCCTACGGGCGTCCCCCCCCCTATTGCCGGGGCGTAACTCGCTTAGATTCAATAGTTTAAGTGGAGTCTCGATCCGCAAAATATTCATAATAAACGGGTTACGTCCAAATTCGTCCAGCTAAACGAGTTAGCCCCGGATTGATGTCCGGGGCTGCTTGTTTTTGGTCTATATATACAAGTATAGCGGTTGAAGCCTAACTAATACGCCACGCGGATGTTGTTGGATCGGGGCGGGTTAGGTGGTTTTGGGGCTTGACATGCGATTTTTGGGCCAAAAACGCAGAAAAATCTTTTATGCGTTCGGGGATTCGACTTTCACGGGCGTGATGTTTGTTGACGGCAGGTAGCAGCCGGGCATAGGCTCACCCCGAATTATGGCGCGAACTACTCGACGACAATTCGTCCAACAAACGACATTCGCTGCGGCGGCGCTTTGCGGACGTCCTCTTACCCCGCTTGTTTCAGAACGGGGAATGGCTGAAGCAGCCGAGCAGAACGCCGCTCCGGTTGACGCTGCGGCGGTGCGAAAGTTTGCCTCCGTGATTACTGGGAACATAATTACTCCCGAAATACCTGAATACGACTCGGCGCGGCTGGTGTTCAACCGCGCATTTGATCGACATCCGGCGCTGATCGTGCGCTGTGCCAGCGCATCGGATATCGGGCACGCTCTCGAATTTGCGCAGACCCAAAACCTTTCTCTCGCGGTACGTGGTGGAGGCCACAGCCGTGCTGGATTCGGCACGTGCGATGGCGGCCTCGTGATCGATCTCTCCAAAATGAACCGGGTCGAAATCGATATTGGCAAGCGCGTGGCCCGAGCCGAGGCAGGTTCCCTCGTGCGGAATATGGACGAGGCAACACAGCGATTCGGTTTGGCCACGACAATGGGTGGTTGCCCAACCGTAGGGGTTGCTGGCCTAACGCTCGGAGGGGGAGAGGGGATGTTGATGTCGAAGTATGGCGCAGCGTGCGACAACCTGATATCTGCACAGTTACTGAGAGTGGACGGCAGCAAGATCGAAGCCAGCCAGAGTTCCAATTCTGAGCTTTTCTGGGCGCTTCGCGGCGGAGGCGGAAATTTCGGGGTGGTGACGGCGCTCGAGTACCGGCTTCACCCGGTAACCGACGTTCTCGCAGGAACGCTGACGTATCCGCCTGGCCGAATTTCTGAGATGCTGCAGGCCTTCGTCAAATTCGTCGCGGCGGCGCCCGATGAGATGAATGTCGTTGGCGTAGTCTTGCCGTCCGAAGAGGGCACGCGATTCCACATGCTTGTTTGTCATTGTGGGGATCGGCGCCAAGGGACTGATTTGCTCAAGCCGCTGCGTGCTCTTAGACCGCAGCAGGACAACATCCATATCGCGTCATATCTGGAAACCCAGGCGAATATCAATCCTTACGCACCCGTGGCGCATTTCCAGACGGATCTATTTCTTCCGGAACTCACCGCAGCCGCAATTGCGACGATTGCGACGGCCGCCGATAATGCGCCACCGAACGCTAGAGTGTTTATTGTGCCGTTATACGGTGAAGTTACGCGGGTTGGATTGAGCGAGACAGCATTTCCCTTGCGACAGCCGGGTTACGAGGTGGATATTATGGGACGCTGGCTTGATGCGGCCGAGAAGACCAACGCGGTGCAATGGGTCAAGGCTCTACGCGACAAGTTGCAGCCATTTGCCCATGGAGTGTACGCGAACCAGTTGGGCGAAACGAGCGAAGATCTGGTCAGGGCAGCGTATCTTTCGAACTACTCTCGTCTGGTAGAGATCAAGAAAAAGTATGATCCTCAGAACGTGCTGCGGATCAACCAGAACATCAAGCCGGATCAGTCGCCAAGTCAACTGTGAAGTTAGGCGGACAGACGGACCGTTCCATCGTCTTGCACCGACGGCCAAGTCTATTTTTTTTGCCACAGTTCAAAAGGTCACTTTGGCGACGGGGTGGATTCTGGGTTACCCTTTCGAGCGGCCAGGGCATAAGCGGCGTCCTGTGAGCTCGTGGTCTTCTTCCCGCTCTCAGCTTTGATCGGCGGCTTGGTCGATTTGGCTTTGGCCTTGTCCGCTTGCTTTTCCTTGTTGGGAGTAGGCTTTTCTTTCGTCTGACTGCTCGAATCAGTGTTGACGGGTGAACCGACCTGAGCTGAGCCAACTTGCGTTAGCGAAGCGGAGAGAAAAGCGATAGCCAAAACAGAGACCCGTTTCATTTTTGCTCCTATACCGTCACTCTGTCTGATGCATTCCCGCTAGCAGACACAGCGCAAAAGCTATTAATTTTGCAGCTATTTTTCGAAGAGATGTTCGTGTTTAACTGGTCAAAGTCTCGCCCACCAAGGAGAGATTCGTGGGTTTTCCTGAACACCGCATCCTTTCGGATGCGGTTTTTTTGTTCTGGCAAGCAACTTCGACGATTCAGCCCTTGAAGACCCTCGTATCAGGATGATGATTCATCCAGTCGAACCAGTAGTCTTTGTGGGCGTCGATCTCCTTCAGGCACTGCCCCACGAGCTTTCCGTCTACGGCACATCCCTGAAAGTTCCATCCACTGCCTGTCTCAGCGTCCTGCATCACTTTGTCGCCTTCGCCTCGTGCGAAGGTAAATCCAGGAGCTTCGAACGCTCGAATGGAGACCCCATCCGGTCCCACCACGACCAGCATCGGCGAGCCCCCTACCTCGTCCTGAATCAACTTCGCCGCCAAGATTGATTTGATCGGATACGCCTTGTTCTTGCCTGCCACCGTCACTCCAAGCATCAACTCGTGCGGTTGGATGCCCGTCTTTTTTGTATCGACCATAGCCGGGGTCTTCTCGACGTAGTTCTCCCAACCCTTCTTTTCATACTCAGGAAGATATGGCGCGTCCGGCAAAAGGACATCTCCCTGCGGCTGCTCCCTGCGCCAAAATGCATAGGTCAGTTCGCTACTGTGGACCATATTCAGATGCCGACCCTTCAGCGGCCCGAAGATGGCTTCGCCGGTGCTCTGCTGCCAGACGCTCCCGGTCTCCTCGTCGCGCAACAGCGCATTGCCATTGTTGATTCCGGCCAACCGAAAGTGCAGCCTCTTGCCGTCGACAACCGGGTCCCAGACAATGCCCGTGTGGCAGAGGGTGCAGTAGGTCACCGCTATCGGCACGCCTCCGACAGTGTCGTTCACGATATGGTGATACCCCATCGACAGTATGGGGTAGGCGCGCGCATGGCCGCCAAGCAGCACCGCGAGCACCATGTCGTCCCGATCGACCGGCGCTTTGTCCGCACTGCCAAACGCCGGTGCATCGTAGGGATGAAACATCTTCTCGAAGATGTTGAAGTGGGTCAGGCACGCGCCTGCAATCGCGACGACGCAGAGACAGACCATCGCGACTCGAAACCCAATCTGTTGGCCTTTTCCAGATGTTCGAAATCCCGAGACTCTCTTCCACGACCAGATCGTCAACGCGACGATCAATGCCGCACAAAGACCAGCGAGCCACGGTCCTGCGTCATGAATTCGAAGGGCCGCAGTCAACGCCGTGGGATTCTGAGGATGAAATGGCCGAATGACGTGTATCGGAATATAGACGCATGCTGCCGACACTATGGCAAGCGCCAGTCCAGACGTCAGCAACGGCCACGCCTGCGTTCCTACTTTCCTTTGTTCCAATACCTGCGCCATGAACGCCTCACTGCGATGGGGTTTACGGGTATCGCACTACCTGGAGATCTTGTCGATGACCAGAGCATGCGACGAGTTGCGCACGTAGTCTTTGCCGGTGACGGTTACGTGCTCGCCCGCAAACGGCATCAGCTTCGAGTTTTGCGAAAATGAGGGGGTTTTGTCGTCAATAGGGAGGAAGATGGTTCCATCGTCGCGAAGGATGACGAGGGGAGAGCCGTTCTTTGCGCACGCCTTGGCACAGGCTACACCGATGGGTTTGTCGAGACCCTTGGTGTAGGCGCATGCCGAATCAATCACCCAACCTGAGATCTTAATGTCGGCGCCGTTATCTGCAGCGATGGCGAAGCAGGTTACTCCAACGACGGTGGATGCTAAAAACTTACGAAATGAACTAGTCATTCTTCTACCTCGAAGTATGTGTTTTCACTGACAGGAAGTGTGCTCTCTCTGTTGAAGGAAACATCGTACGCCGAGTGTTCCTGTATCACCTCAACCAAAAGATTGATAGAGGGAACCGATCTTCTCAGAAAAGACAGAATCGACTTCAGCCGGAAGTGTTGGCCCGATCACAGGCATTCCGACTCATTCGACGAATCGACGACGTTCAGCCAGATGGTTTACGAGTTCCTACTCCATGCGAAGGGCTGTCATTGGATCGAGACGAGATGCTCGCCAGGCCGGTATGGCGCAGGCCGCGGAGGCAACCAGCAGCAGCGTCACCGCTACAACGAGAAAGACAGCCGGATCGAGAGCGGGTGTTCCGTAGAGCATGGACCGGATGAGATGCGCGACTCCTGAGCTGGCGATGAGTCCCGAGAATCGAGTCCAAAGATCGCCGGGTGAAGGCCGTCGCGAAGCATGAGACGCATTACTTGTTCGCGCTGTGCGCCAAGCGCGATGCGAATGCCGATTTCGGTGGTGCGCTGGGCGACGATGAAGGAGAGGACTCCGAACAGACCCACCGCGGCGAGCAGAAGCGATATCACCGCAAAGGCGAACAGCAGAGCGGCATCGAAGCTGGCGTCGATGGTGGACTGGCCGAGGATCTGGTCCATGGTGAGGACGTTGGCGACGGCCAGGTCGGGATCGATGGAGGCAATCGCGTGCTGAACAGGAAGCGAAAGGCCGGACGCGGCCTGCTGCCGCGCGAACAGCCAGAGTTCCGGAACGTTCCGACCCTGAATAGAAGGGGTAATAAGATTGTTGGGTAGGGATTGTCGGAGAGTTCTTCCAATGTGTCGGCTACGACGCCGACGATCTCCAGCGCCGGTGTCTGCTCCTGCCACCTCGCCGAGTTCCACCTTGAGGTGCTTGCCGAGAGGGTTTTCCTCTTTGAGGAACTGCCGGACGAAGGTTTGATTGACGATGACGGTGTGGGCGCGGTCGAGCCGTTCGTCGGGCCGGAAGACGCGACCCTGCAAGCAGCGGAATCTGCAGGGTGCTGAAGAAATTGGGATCGACAAAGAAGGTTGAGGCGTCGAGCACCTGTCCCTTGGGCAATGGAGGATGTTCGCGGATGGTGAAGACATCGTCGCGCTGGTGGCCTTCGCCGGGCAGTGTGGTCCCGACGGTGACACCGAGAACGCCGGGGAGTTGGCGGATTCGATCGGACCAGCTGCTCGTAGAAGGAGACGATTTGCTCGCTGGTTTTATAGCTTCCGCGCGGAAGATTGATCTCCATCGTGAGGACGTCATGGGTCGCGCAGCCAATATCGACGGCACGGAGCCGGGAGTAGGTTTTGAGGAGCAGGCCGGCAGAGGTGAGCAGGACGACGGTGAGACCGACCTGAAGGCCAAGGAGCACACGCCGCAAGACGTACGACCGGCGTGGCCGCCGCTGTAGCTGCGCGACGACTCCTGCAGGGTTCTGAGGATTTGTTTGTCGTTCGATGAGAGCGCGGGAATGAGACCGGCGAGAAGTCCGCAGAGAAGCGTTACGCCGATGGTGAAGAAGACGACGATGGCGTCGATGTGGATGGAGTCGGCGCGTGGAATGTCGTGCCGCGCGTGAACGAGCCAGCGGAGTGCGGTTTCGGCAAGCATGAGACCGCTTGCTCCGCCTGCAACGGAGAGGACAAGGCTTTCAGTTACCTGTTCGCGGATGAGGCGTGCGCGGCTTCCGCCGAGGGCGGTGCGGACAGCCGTCTCTTTGCGTCGCGTTGCTGCGCGTGCGACGAGGAGATTTGCGATGTTAAGGCAGGCGATCAGCAGCAAGACATGCAGTGGCGGCAAGCATGGCGTAGAGACCGGTCTTGAGGCGAAAGACTTCTGCATCGAGGATCGGGCGAATGTTGGCTGCGTCGTTGACTGGGCCGTCTGGATTCTGTTGGCGTATCTGCGTCTGGATGGTGCTCAGCTCTGCGGTGGCTTGTGCGATGGTGACGCCGGGTTTGAGCCGGCCGAGTCGCGTCGAGGTTGTGCGCGGTGAAGAGCGGCCATGACTGCCGGGGATCGTTCGTGGTAGATCGGTGTCCATAGCTGAACTTTAGCTGTTGGGATAGTTGAACCACTCGGGAAGGACTCCGAGGACGGTGTAGGGACGGGCGTCGAGCAGGATGGTCTTGCCGATGAGCGAGGGGTCGCCTCCGTAACGACGCTTCCAGAGGCCCCAGGTGAGGACGACTGTGGCATTCGACTCGCGGCGATCGTCGCCGGAAGGAAGAGTCTTCCCAGGGCGGCCTCGACACCGAGGAGGGAGAAGATGTTCCATGATCGCTACCTGCCCATGGATCAACTCCGGTAATTGACCGCCTGAACCGGAGAGGTTGTAGTCGACGCTGCTCTTGATCGCCATCTGTTCGAAGCTGTGGGCTTGCGATTGCCAAGCTGCAAAGGTGCCTCCGGCGAGGACGTTGTCTTTGTAGGCGCCGTGTGCGTCGGCCTCGTACAGCCTGACCAGTCGGTCCTGGTCTTTGAAAGGCAGGGGTTTCAGCAGAACGGAGTGGACAACGGTGAAGAGCGCGACGTTGGCTCCGATGCCGAGAGCCATGACCAGAATGGCAAGGAGGGAAAAGCCGGGGTTGCGGGCGAGAGCGCGAATGCCGAATCGAAGATCGCGGAGGAGCATTTCCAGCCGTTGCCAGCTCCAGGTGTTGCGGGTCTGATCGCGGAGGGTGGTGGGGTTGCCGAAGGTGCGGAGCGCGGCATGGCGCGCTTCTTCGGGGCTGTTTCCTGCGGCGAGGTTCTCGGCGATCTGCTGATCGAGGTGGAACTGCAATTCGTCCTGCAGTTGCTCGCCGGCACGGTCGCGGCGAAGCAGCATATTGCATCGCATGAGAAGTTGTGCGGCCAGCGCATGGACTATGTCTCCTGCACTACGAGGTTGATGGCTTCGGAGAGGCGAGCCCAGTTGGTCGTCTCTGACTCGAGCTGCTTGCGTCCGGCGGCGGTAAGCGAATAGAACTTCGCCTGACGTCCTGTCTCGCTTTCGGCCCATTTGGCTTTGATCCAGCCCTGCTGCTCGAGGCGGTGCAGCGCTGGATAGAGCGAGCCTTGCTGCACCTGCAACACTTCTCCGGAGATCAGCTGGATGCGCTTGGCGATCGCCCATCCGTGGCGTGCTTCGATGGAGAGCGTTTTGAGGATCAGGAGATCGAGAGTTCCCTGGACGAGGTCGCTTGGTTTTCCCATACTATGATTATCTACACAATGCAATTGTAGATCGTCAAGGTGTGGCGACCCTGACCGTGCTGTTCTGGTTGCAGCTACGAACCTTGGCCTGAACGACCTGATTTGCCTTCGTGGTGAAGTTGAAGGAGGCTCCGATCGGTTGCACGTTAGCGGCAGAGTGTTCCCGGTCCAGGTCTGCGTTGTCGCAGCAGGTGTGTCGAGCACCACGTAGTAGAAGACGCGATATTCGCCGCCACTGTTCCAGCCGCCGCTGGAGCGAGGTGGAACTCTGCGCCGAGGAACGTCTAGAGCGCTAGAGGAGCAGTTGGCTAAGGGCCTAGGTGAATAGAAGGTACGACCAAAGTGGAAAACGGTAGCCGCAGACCTCCCGACGTTACCGCTTAAAGTACGGCTTTCCAGACTGCGACGACGGAGGGTTTTCCGACAGATTTCAATGTCCAGTTTTTGATCATACGTCAATTCGGTTACCGCTAAACGTGGCTGCTGGTTGAGAAGCGGCCTGTGACCGATAAATCGATGGGGCGGAGGATACGGGCACGCGAAATTGGCCGTTTGTTTCCAAGGGAATAATTTTTCTATTGACATTTGCTTTTTCGCTCCAGTAGATTGCTGTGCGGGCCCATAACTCGATCAACATGGTCGAACCATTTTGACTGAATTCTTGGATGCACCAAAAACTCAAGGAATTTCAGGAGACATGGGGATGAGCAGGAACAACATGTTGGGAGAGGCGTTATCGATGTGGTGCCGCGGGGGCGCGCGACCGATGACGAGGGCGGGAGTTTTGTTCGCCCTGATTGTAAGCTTTGGTTTGTTTGTTCCTGCGGCGATTGCGCAGACTGGCGGAGCGGGAGGAATTCAGGGTACGGTAACGGATTCGACCGGGGCGGTGGTGCCAGATGCAGTGGTCACAGCGACTGCGGAGTCGACCAACGTGGCGACAAGCCGGACGAGTTCCTCAGCGGGCCTGTACACAATTTCTCCGCTTATTCCTGACTCGTACACTGTCACTGTGCTGGCAAAGGGATTTAATGTATTGAAGCAGCAGCACATTGTTGTCACGGGGCTGAACCTCACGGGATTCAATGCGACGCTTCAGGTTGGGGGCACGGAGCAAATAGTGATGGTGTCGGAGGCTCCGCCGGCGTTGGAGACGACGAACGCCACGCTGGCAATGTCATCGACAATCGAAACTACGAGAGCCTGCCGCTGATTATGAACGGTCAGCAGCGTGACCCTACGGCGTTTGCGACTCTGGCGCCGGGTGCGCAGGGAGGAACTCGCGTCCCGATCTTCGCCGGTACGGGAAACTTCCTCGGAGAGGTTTACCTGGACGGCATTCCGACGACGACAGCGAACCAGCAGGGCGACAATCGCGTGATCGTGAATTCGATTCCTGTGGAGTCCGTCGACCAGC
>CAVRHK010000058.1:0-122429 GCA_963720955.1 uncultured Acidobacteriaceae bacterium
GCAACGATCTGGTCGCGATAGAAAATGCGATTCTTGCGGCGAAGGCAGAGACGGGGAAGCCCTCGCTGATTCGAGTAAGGACCGTGATCGGCTATGGCAGCCCCAAGGCCGGGACGAACAAGGTCCATGGCGAGGCGCTGGGAGCGGATAACGTCAAGGCGACCAAGAAGAATCTGGGCTGGCCGGAGGACAAGACTTTCTATGTTCCGGATGAGGCACGCGCGAACTGGGACACGATCAAGCTGCGCGGCAAAGACGCTCATGCGGCGTGGACCGCGGAGTTTGAGGAGTACAGCAAGGCGTATCCCGAGCCTGCGGCGGAGTTCGAACGTACCATGAAGGGCAAGATGACGGACGGGTGGGAGAAGAAGATCCCGACATTCCCAACTGATAAGCCCGTAGCGACGCGCAATGCCGGCCAGGCAGTAATGCAGGCAATTGAGCACGTTGTGCCGGAGTTGTTTGGCGGCGCGGCTGATCTGACGAGTTCGACTAAGACCATCTTCAAGGATTCACCGAGTTTTCATGTCGATCCGGTGGGGCGCAACGTCTTCTTTGGTGTGCGCGAGTTCGGCATGTGCGCGATGGTGAACGGAATGGCTGCACACGGTGGGCTTATTCCATTCGGTTCGACATTCTTCACCTTCTCGGACTATTGCCGTCCGGCGCTGCGGCTGGCTGCGTTGATGGGTGTGCACTCGCTGTTTGTGTTTACGCATGACTCGGTGGGTCTGGGTGAGGATGGTCCGACGCATCAGCCGATTGAGCATTTGATGAGTCTGCGAATGATTCCGCATTTCACGGATTTTCGTCCCGCTGATGCGAACGAGACCGCGGCATGTTGGCAGTTGTCACTGGAGAGGAAGAGTCCGAGCTTTATGGCTCTTTCGCGGCAGGATCTGCCGGTGCTCGATGCGAAGATTGCTCAGGCTGGTGCTCGCAAGGGCGCGTACGAGGTCTCTTCGAATGGCAAGGACATCATTTTGATCGCGACCGGCTCTGAGGTTTCGGTGATTGTGAAGGCCGCGGCGGAGTTGAAGGCTGCGGGCATCAACGCGACCGTGGTCTCAATGCCAAGCTTCAAGATCTACGATGAACAGGCAGACGACTACAAGGCGAAGCTGCTTCCTGAGGGTACGCCGAAGCTGGCGATCGAAGCGGGCGCGACCCTGGGCTGGTACAAGTATGTCGGCCAAAGCGGTGTGGTCATCGGCATTGACCGCTTTGGCGCTTCGGCGCCGGGCGCGATTGCACTCGACAAGCTCGGCATCAACGTCGCGAATGTCGTTGAGCATGCGAAGAAACTGGTAAAGAAAAAGTAGCACGAAGAGCGGCGATGAAGGTATCGCCGCTTTTCTTTCTCAGGCGGAGAGCAATTTGTGTTGAGCAGCGAACGCGAGATGTTGCGTGAAGAGGACGAGGCGAAAGTTGGCGAACGAACTCCGTTCACTTCTTCGCGTCAGGCGACGTATGAGGACAGCGTGCCTCCCAAGGACGATTGGGAGAACGAGGACTCGTAGGAACGACGAGGCCCAGGGACTTCAGGGGAAGCGAAATGACGCAGGACGAGGCGAAACAGCTGGTTGCGAAACGCGCAGTTGAGTTCGTTGAGGATGGAATGGCTGTCGGGTTGGGGACGGGCACGACTGCGACGATGTTCATCCGCGAACTGGCCACGCGTGTGCAGCAGGGACTGAAGATTCGTTGTGTGGCGTCAAGTGATGCGAGCCATGACCTTGGATTGTCGCTGGGCATGGATGTGAAGACGCTGAACGAACTGCCGGAGCTGGATCTGTACGTCGATGGCGCGGATGAGGTTGGGCCGGGGCTTGTCCTGATCAAGGGTGGAGGCGGTGCGCTGCTGCGGGAGAAGATTGTTGCCAGTGCGGCAAAGGAGTTCCTTGTGGTGGTGGACTCGACGAAACTGGTGGAGCGTCTGGGGAGGTTTCCGCTGCCGGTGGAGGTAGTGAAGATGGCGCTGCCGGTGGTGGAGCCGAAGCTGGCTTCGCTGGGACTGAACCCAAAGCAGAGGAAGGCCAAGAGCGGCGATGGCCCGTTCCTGACGGATGAAGGGAATTACATTCTGGATTGCGCGTGCGGAGTGATCGAGGACCCCGAGGTGCTTGCAGCGGAGATTCGCGGGATTGTCGGCGTGGTGGAGCATGGCCTGTTTCTGGGAATGGCGACGTTGGCGCTGGTAGCCGGAGAGGATGGCGTGACGGAGCACAGGGGATAGGGCGGAAAGCTGCATCGCCCTGCTTGTGCTTCGCGTCTTATACAGATATGGCTAACTCGACAAAGACATCGCAAACAGACAAGGTTTGGTTCATTACGGGGGCATCGACCGGCTTCGGCCGACTGCTTGCCGAAGAGGTTTTGAAGGCGGGCGGCAAGGTTGTCGCTACGGCGCGGAAGTTGGACAAGGTGGCGGATCTTGAAGCGAAGTATCCGCAGACGGCAAAGGCGCTTGCGCTCGATGTGACCAATGGCGGTCAGGTGGATTCGGCGGTAACGGAGACGTTGGCGAAGTTCGGGCGCGTGGATGTTGTGGTGAACAACGCGGGCTATGGCGTGGCGGGCGCGATCGAAGAGGTCTCCGAGGCGGAGTTTATGCCGATGTTCGAGACCAACGTCTTTGGATTGCTGCGGGTGACGCGGGCATTTTTGCCGCAGCTTCGCAAGCAGCGAAGCGGTCACATTCTCAATCTTTCATCGATCGGAGGCGTGGTTGCCGGCCCGGGTATTGGCTTCTATAACGCGACGAAGTTTGCGGTCGAGGCGATATCGGAGTCGCTCGCTGCGGAGCTTGCGCCACTGGGAGTTCGCGTGACGATCATCGAGCCGGGCCCGTTTCGTACTGATTTTCTGGGCCGCTCGGGCGTACTTGCGGAGACGCGCATTGCAGATTATGACGCGACTGCCGGCAACATGCGCAAATACTTTGCAGAGAATGACGGTAAGCAAAGAGGTGATCCGCTGCGCGCGGTGCAGGCGATGATCAAGGTTGTGGAGTCGCCAGAGCCGCCATTGCGGCTGCTGCTTGGCGTAAGCGCACTGCAACGGTTGCGTAGCAAGCTCCGCAACTGGGAGAAAGAGATTACGGCGTGGGAGCCGGTGACTGTTGGGGCAGATTTTCCTGAGGGTAAGTAAACGGGCCACGCGATTGTGACGGAATTGAAAGACTGTGAGGCTGTTGCCCTCTTTGTGCACGCAACTTGCTTCGAAACATAGACACAGCTCATTGATGAGTTGAACGAACCCGGCCAACGAGCCGCATAAGGGAAGGGAATACCAGATGGAATTGGGAATCATTGGACTTGGCAAGATGGGCTTCAATATGGCGGAGCGCTTGCGTCTTGCGGGTCACAAGGTTGTTGGCTTCGACTTCAATAAGGACGCGACCGCGAAGCTGACAGCGGCTGGATCGCTCGGCGTGAATTCTCTCGTCGATCTGGTGAAGAACCTTGCAGCGCCACGCGCTATCTGGATCATGGTTCCCTCCGGCGATCCTGTGGACCAAACGATTGCGAGGCTGGAGCCTCTGATGGAAAAGGGAGACACCTTCATCGATGGAGGCAATTCCAACTACAAGGACACGCAGCGCCGCCACGCCGAAGAGACGAACAAGGGATTTAATTTTATTGACTGCGGAACTTCGGGCGGAGTCTGGGGACTCAAAGAGGGCTACAGCCTGATGATCGGTGGCGACAAGGAGCCGGTCGAGAGATTGCGGCCAATCTTCGAGACGCTGGCGCCGTCGAAGACTGAGGGATGGGGGCATGTCGGACCTTCGGGCGCCGGGCACTTCGTCAAGATGGTGCACAACGGAATTGAGTATGGCATGATGCAGGCGTATGCCGAGGGATTTTCGATCATGAAGGCGAAGACGCCTCTTGACCTCGACCTGACGCAGATATCGAAGATCTGGCAGAAGGGTTCGGTGGTGCGTTCGTGGTTGCTGGATCTGACCGCTGACGCGCTGGCGAAGAATCCCACACTTGATGGACTTGAGGCGTACGTTCCTGACTCCGGCGAGGGCCGCTGGACAGTGATGGAGGCGATTGACCTGAATATCTCGGCGCCGGTGATTACTGAATCGCTGATTCGCCGGTTGCGCTCGCGTGAGGAGAATAATTTTACCGATCGAATGCTCTCGATTATGCGTGGCGCCTTTGGTGGCCACGATGTGAAGAAGTCGCAGTCTTAACAACGTCAGCAACAGCGAAATGCTAACGAAGCACGAGAGGGTATGACTATGCCGACCACAGAAATCACCGCCGCACCAGCTTCCGCGCCTGCAACGTCGCAGGCGGAGCGCACACCCGACCCATGCATTGTTGTCATCTTCGGTGCGTCGGGGGATTTAACCAAGCGCAAACTTCTGCCTGCGCTCTATCACCTGGAACAGTCGGGTCTTCTGCCTAAGGATTTTGCGGTCGTGGGCGTTGCCCGGCGCCCGCTCGAGAAGACGTTCGCGCCAGACATGAAGGAAGGAATTATCAGCGGGGGCGGAGTCGAAAGCGACGACGCGAAGCTTGACCCGTTCGTGAATCGCGTCCAGTATCACGCGATGAACTTCGATGATGCTGCAGGCTACGATGCACTGAAGACGATGCTTGCGGAGATTGATACGAAGTTCGGCACCCAGGGGAATCGGCTGTTCTACCTTGCAACTGCGCCGGAGTATTTCTCGGACATCATTAAATATCTGGGCGAGCACTGCATGGCGAAACCGGCGGATTGCGGCGATGGCGGCAACTGGGTCCGCGTGATTATTGAGAAGCCATTCGGGCACGATCTGGAGTCGGCGAAGGCGCTGAACAACGAAGTGAACAAGGTGTTCGGCGAAGACCAGATATTCCGCATCGATCATTACCTGGGCAAGGAGACGGTACAGAACATCCTGGTGTTTCGCTTCGCTAACGGCATCTTCGAGAACGTGTGGAACCGGAACTATATCGATCATGTCGAGATTACTGCGGCAGAGAGCATCGGCATCGAAGGCCGCGGGCCGTTCTATGAGACGGCGGGAGCTCTGCGCGATGTGGTGCAGAACCACGTCATGGAACTGCTCAGCTTTGTCGCGATGGAGCCGCCGGTTTCGTTCGCTGCCGATGCGGTCCGTGCCGAGAAGATCAAGGTATGGAAGGCGGTCCAGCCGATCCATCCGGCGGACACGGTGCGGGGGCAATATGGGCCGGGCGTCGTCGATGGCAAGCCAGCAGTCGGATATCGCCAGGAGGAGCGCGTCCATCCGCGTTCGCAGACCGAGACCTACGCTGCACTTCGCCTCGAGATTGAGAACTGGCGCTGGGCTGGGGTTCCTTTCTACATTCGCGCGGGGAAGCGGCTGGCAAGACGCGTCACCGAGATAAGTATTCACTTCAAGCTGCCGCCGCTGCTTCTCTTCAAGGACGCGCAGGGCAAGGGCGCCGAAGGTATCCGGCCGAATGTGCTTTCCATGCGGATACAGCCGGACGAGGGGATTACGCTGCAGTTCGGCGCAAAGGTCCCGGGCCCGACCATGACCATCAGCAAGGTGAACATGGACTTCAGCTATGCGCAGGCCTTCGGCCAATCCTCGGCGAATGGATATGAACGGCTTCTGCTCGACGCGATGTTCGGCGATGCGACGTTGTTCGCGCACCGCGACGGCGTCGAAGCGACCTGGGCGCTCATGACGCCGATCCTCGAGACCTGGGCGAAGGACCCGATTCGTGACTTCCCCAACTATGCCGCAGGCACGTGGGGACCGGCGACGGCCGACGCTCTGATGAAGAGCGATGGCCGCAAATGGCGAAAACTTTAATCCTGCACAGATAGGACACTATGCCCCGTCCAGTTACTGTCACCTATCGGGTACTCTCTACACCGGCTGAGACTGCGCGGGCCGCTGCGCAGCTCTTCCTGGATGCGGCGGTGAAATCTGCCGCCGCTCGCGGGATTGCACGCATCGCAATCTCGGGTGGAACGACGCCGAAGTCGATGTTTGCGCTGCTGGCTGATCCTGGCGGACCGTTTCTGAAGCAGGTGCCATGGGACAAGATCGAGCTGTACTGGGTCGACGAACGTTGTGTTCCACCGGACAATGCCGAGTCGAACTACCGCATGACCAGGGAAGCGCTGCTCTCGAAGGTGCCGCTGCCGGCTGAGCGTGTCCACCGAATGGAGGGTGAGCTGGCTCCGGAGGTCGCTGCGGCGCGGTATGAGTCGACCATTCGCAATTCGTTCAAGCTGGAAGGCGCGGAGACGCCTACGTTCGATCTGGTCCTGCTGGGGATGGGCGACGATGGGCATACGGCGTCGCTGTTTCCGCATACCGAGGCCTTGAACGAGATGAGCCACATTGTGGTGCCGAACCATGTGCCGCAGAAGGACACGTGGCGCATTACGCTGACCTGGCCGGTGATCAACCAGGGCAGAGAGGTGGCTTTTCTGATCGAGGGGGGCGGCAAGGCGCAGGTGCTGCACGATGTCTTTCTCGGGCCGTACCAGCCGGAGACTTACCCGTCGCAGATCATTCGTCCGGCGAGCGGGCGGCTTACGCTCTTGCTCGATGCGGCCGCAGCGTCTAAGCTGCCAACACCGGCGGAATCCGATTCTTCCGGTATCCTGGAGCTTCGATGATTCTTGCAGGTGATGTTGGTGGAACAAAAGTCCACCTTGCCTTGTACAAGTTCGCCAATGGAAGTTTGCAGCCGATTCGCAACCAGAAGTTTCCCGCGCACGAGTTTGCTAGCCTCGACGATGTTGTTAACAAGTTCCTCGCCCTCTGTAATGAGAAGAGGGATGGGATCTTTGCAGCTTGCTTCGGAGTTCCGGGCCCGGTACGCGATGGCCGATTGAAGCTGACGAACCTGCCCTGGACGCTGGATACGCGCGATATGGTCAAGTCGCTTGGGATCCAGCATATTTTTTTGATCAACGACCTGGAAGCCAATGGTTATGGAATTCCGGAGCTCGCACCGGAGAGCGTGTTTGTGTTGCACAGCGGGGACCCCGAAGCGAGCGGGCATGCGGGTTTGATCGCAGCGGGCACGGGGCTTGGTGAGGCGCTGCTGATCTGGGATGGAAAGCGACACCGGCCCATTCCCTCCGAGGGCGGCCATTGCGACTTTGCGGCAAGAAGCAATCGCGAGATTGCCCTGCTGGAGTATCTGCGCAGCACGCTGAAAGGGCGCGTGAGCTTTGAGCGGGTGGTCTCCGGGCTTGGGATCAAGAATATCTATGCGTTTCTTCGCGATGTCGAAAAGATCAGCGAGCCGGGATGGCTCCACGATCGCATGCTTGCGGAGGATCCGAATGCGGTCATCGGTCAGTGCGCCGAGGATGGTTCGAGCTCGCTGTGCTTCGAGACGATGAAGATCTTTACCGGGGCGTATGGGGCCGAGTCGGGAAATATGGCGCTGAAGGTGCTGGCGACCGGCGGGATGTACCTCGGGGGCGGCATCGCTCCGAAGATCCTTACGACGCTGAAGAACGGCACGTTCATGCAGGCATTCCTGGACAAGGGCCGACTGTCGCCGTTGCTGCAGTCGATTCCTGTCCGCGTGATCCTGGACGATACCTGCGCGTTGCGCGGTGCTGCTGCGTTTGCCGAGGCGCGGGCGTCGGAGGCATCAGGGCACTCTGAACGGGCAGCGTCGATCCAGGGCTGACTTTTGCGCCGCCTAGGAAATGCTTTTCCGGTTTAATTCAGGAGACTTATATTAAGTGGTTTGCGTGTGGTTGGTGGCGGCGAAGATTCTAGAACTATCTTGTTCGGCAAAAGCAAGTCCTGGGCCGATATACTGAGATCTGTTTACTTTGCCTCCGGCCTCCATCCCGTCGTCCGAGATTTCGTCTCCTGAAATTCCCGACTCTTCGTTTTCTTCCGCGGAGGGAGCGGGGGCGCTTGCGCCATTGGCACTCGACTTTTCGAGACGCGCCCAGTTAGTCGAAATGATGGAGCAGCCTTGCAGTTATGAGGAGCTTCAGGCCTGCCTGCGCGATATCGCAAGAGTGGATCGGTTGACGTTTGCCCATCGGCCGACGCTCTCGTGGCTTGACGAGTTAATTGCGTCCGCACCCAACTTGGAAAGGCCGTTGCGCGTGGTGGACGTGGGCTGCGGTGATGGCGACATGTTGAGGAGGATCGATGCGTGGGGCGCGAAGCGTGGCGTGGCGGTCGCGTTGACGGGCATCGATCTGAACCCAAACGCGATTCGCGCGGCGAAGGAGGCAACGCCATCGGGACAGCGGATCGAATGGATCGTTGGCGATGCGTTAGCCGATGCCGCAGGTGAGGTTGATGTTGTTGTCTCCTCGTTGTTGACGCACCACCTGACCGATACGCAGGTCGTTCAGTTTATTCGGTGGATGGAGAAGAGTGCACGGGGTGGATGGTTCATCAACGATCTTCATCGCCGGCCGGTGCCGTATCACCTCTTTCGCCTGTGGACCCGCTTTACGAACTGGCATCCGTTCGTCAAAAATGATGGCCCGGTGTCGATTCGGCGCAGCTTCGTGATGGAGGATTGGCAGCGGTTGTGTGCATCCGCCGGACTTGCCCCGCAGTTCGTCACAATTCGTGAGTATCGTCCTGCGCGACTCTGTGTTGGGCGTATTAAATAGAATGGCTCGCCAAACGAGCGATTGACTTGTGCAGCTACGAACTCGTTACCATCAACCAGAGGCCTATTCATGTCGTTTCGCGGGACTGTCCTTGTTCTCTTAACCTTTCTCCTCATCACAGACTTCGCAGTTCAAGCGCAACGACTTCCAAGCGGGGTCCGTCCTGAGCATTACAGGCTTAGTCTTACTCCTGATCTGAAGGCGGCAACCTTCAGGGGGGCGGAGACGATCGATCTGACGCTCGACGCGCCCAGTAGAAGCATCACGCTGAATGTGGCTGATATCAAATTCGACGACGTGAAGGCGTATGTCTTGCCGGCTACGGCGTACGGCAAACTGGGATCGCAGCCGACGGCATTGGGCGCGCTCGAGGTAGACAAAGATCCGCAGACCGCAACGATAGTCCTGGACGCAGGCAAAGAGCAGGCCACCTTCACCTTTCCGAACGAGCTGCCGGCAGGAAGGGTCACGCTGGCGATACGGTACGCGGGAATTTTGAACGCCAAGCTGCGTGGGTTTTATCTTTCGAAGACGAAGACGCGGAACTATGCGGTGACGCAGTTCGAATCTACGGACGCACGGCGCGCCTTTCCCAGCTTCGACGAGCCAGCACTGAAGGCGACCTTCGATATTTCGCTGGTCGTCGATGCGGGCGATACGGCGATCTCGAACACAAACATGATCTCGGACAAGCCGGGGCCGCTGGCGGGCAAGCACACGCTGCGCTTTGCGACGACACCGAAGATGTCGACTTATCTGGTTGCATTTCTGGTGGGCGACTTCAAGTGCATGGAGGGAAGGTCGGATGGAGTGCCGATCCGTGTGTGTTCGACGCCGGACAAGGTTGAGCTGACGAAGTTCGCGCTGGAGTCGGGTAAGTACGTTCTTCACTACTACAACAATTACTTTGGGATTAAATATCCGATGCCCAAGCTCGATATGGTGGCGTTGCCGGACTTTGAGGCGGGAGCGATGGAGAACTTCGGGTGCATCACGTATCGGGAGACGGACCTGCTGACGGATATGAAGACCGGAGACATTCCTTCGAAGAAGCGTGTGGCGGTCGTGGTCGCGCACGAGATGGCTCACCAGTGGTTTGGCGATATGGTGACGATGCAGTGGTGGGACAACCTGTGGCTGAATGAGGGTTTTGCGACCTGGATGGAGACCAAGCCGCTCGCAGAGTGGAAGCCGGAGTGGAACTTTCCGCAGGACGATGCGCAGGACCTGGATCAGACTTTGAATCTTGATTCACAGAAGACGACTCGTACGATTCGCGCGACGGCGATCACGCCGGATGAGATCAACGAGATGTTCGACGGGATTGCGTATGGCAAGGCGGGCGCGGTGATCGGCATGGTGGAGAACTATATCGGCAAGGATGCCTTCCGCCAGGGCGTTCATAGCTATCTGGAGGCGCACCTGTATGCGAATGCGACGGCGGAGGACTTCTGGAATGCGCAGACGGCTAACTCGCACCTTCCCGTGGACAAGATCATGTCGAGCTTTGTGACTCAGCCTGGGGTGCCGCTGTTGACGTTTTCTGACCGGCAGGCGAGCGGCGTTCCAGTTGTGCAGAGCCGGTTCTTTCTGTCTTCGACTGCGACTGCGGGGAAGGGTCAGCGGTGGACTGTGCCCGTGTGCCTGAAGACTAACGGACAACCGATCTGCCGGGTGCTTACGCCCGAGGATTCGAGTGTCCCGATACCGATGGATATTGGGTTGCCGGCCTTCTACGCCAACGGGGGCGGCAAGGGCTACTACAGGACCGTGTACACGCCGAAGCAGTACAGCGCGATCGTCGCGAAGGCGGAGACGGCGCTGACGCCGCCGGAGAAGATTGGCCTGCTGGGCGATCGGTGGGCGCTGGTGCGATCCGGACAAGGGAGTGTCGGGGACTACCTCGATCTCGTGCTGGCGCTGAAGCAAGACCCGAATGCCGCTGTGCTCGACACGGCGCACCAGCAGCTAGACAAGATCAACTCGGACATTGCCACGGACGAGGACCGGGCTGAGTTTGCGGCGGTGTTGCGGCGCCAGTTTGGGCCGGTGTATGCCGCGATGGGCAATCCGGTGAAGGGCGAGTCGTTCGACCGGCAGCAGCTTCGCGGTACATTGTTCGAAATCCTGGGGGCGGCGCACGATCCGACGGTGCTGGCGCAGGCGCAGCAGCTGACGACGCGGGTCTTTGCTGTGGAGAACAAGAAGGACAAGACTCTGGATGCGACGCTGGCGGACGCCGCGGTGCTGGTGAGGGCGAACAACGGTGACGCTGCCCTGTATGACAAGGTGCTCGCTGTCAGCAGAAACTCCGGCGAGCCTCATGAGCAGGAAGACGCGCTGCATACGCTGGCCCGATTCCGGGACCCGGCACTGGTGAAGCGTACGCTCGACTACATCGTGTCGGGGGAGGTGAGGAACCAGGACAGCGGGGCCCTCCTAGTGACTCTACTCCGACATCGCGAGACCCGCGATCAGACGTGGGAGTTCATTCAAAACAACTGGGATAAAGTGCATGCTCAATTGACCGTTTCTTCGGGGGCTGAGGTGGTTCAAGCCACAGGGTCATTTTGCACGGTGCGGCAGCGGGACGAGGTGATTGATTTCTTCGCGGGACACAAGGTCGAGTCCTCGGAACGCACGCTCGCCAAAGCAGTTGACAGCATTAACGACTGTATTCAACTTCACTCGGCCCAAGAGGCTGATTTCCACAGATGGCTGGCGGCGGAGGCCAAGTAAGGGAGTTTCCAGCAGATACGACCTAAGTTGTAGACGGTCAGTGCTTAGCGGGTGTATCTTTGCTCGCACATGATGCCATGTCGGGGTGGCCGGTTCACCACTGCTTTTCCGTAAGGCGAAGTATCATAAGAGGCACACACAGAACAATGGCACCAGTGCCGGGAGCTGCCATTAAAATATTATTGATACACAAAAAGTGTTATGTAGTGAGGGTCATTCTGCGTTGACTTTCAACTTTCGTGACGGTACCTTCCCAAAAGAGGACACAAATGAAGAAAATTTTTCTAGCAATTGCAGGCATCGCCCTCCTCTCTTCCGTCGCCCTCCCGCTCTATGCCCAGGGCGGTTGTGTGAACTCCCCCGAAAATCCAACAGCGATCCTTGCTGTCGTGGGCTCTGCAGGTGCATTTTTCGTGTCGGCCCGCGCACGTATCAAGGCTCGTCGATCGTCGAAGTAAAGTAAATAGATCGTCATTACTGGGAACTTCTTCTACCCCGTATTCTCCTGGTTTGTCGCCCGAATAGAATCTGTATGTTAACCTTCCCGGCTGCCGCTGAAGTCAGCCCCCTTCGTTCCACTGGAACGGCCCGGCTTGGTGTGCCTCGTGCCGCTGCATTGGCGGGACTGCTCGCCGTGCTGGGCCTGTCCACTATATGGTCCACAGTCAATGCGCTGTGGTCGCTGTGGACGAATGACGCGCTGAAGTCGATCGGGATGTTCATCCCGCTGGTCAGCTTCGTGCTGGTCATGCGGGCGTGGCGTTCGCTCGGGTGGGAGATGGAGGGCAGCTGGTGGGGCTTGGTTGTCCTGATCGTCACTACGATCGTAGTGCGTGTCAGAGACCAGTCGATCCTTGTTTTTGTGTTCTCACCGCAGTGGTCCGTCTATGTTCCTCCGCACTCGCTGGTCTTCTTTGCGTACGGTGCGGGAATGGCTCTGCTGTTTGGCGGAACGCGGCTCTTTCGGGCAGCGTTGTTTCCGCTGGTTCTTCTATGGTTCGTTAATCCGATTCCCCACATCTTCAACGTCTTTGTCGATTTGCCGCTGCAGCGCGCCTCCGCCCATGTTGCTCGGGGGTTTGCGATTGCGCTAGGCCAACCCTTGAGCCCTGACCAGCTGCGCCTGATGTTTACGCCGGAGTTTGGCATGTTCATCGCTCCTGGGTGCAACGGCATCCGCGGCGCGATAACGATGGGATTCATCGCCTTGATTGCGGGCTATGTTTATCGCTTCCGCTGGTTTGCACATACCGCCATCGTCCTTGGCGCCGTGCTGCTGGGTTACGTGTTCAACTTTGCGCGCCTCTGCATCTTGGTGCTCTATTACCTGGTCGCGCTGCACATCACCTGGCTGCAGGATCGCGCGGAGATGGGCGACTACATCATTGGTGCCGGCCTCTTTCTGCTCGGCACGTTCCTGCTCTTCTATGTTGTCCGCAGAGTGAGCGAGTCGCCGGGCCAGATCAACCCTGCAACGACGATTCCGGCGCCTGTGGCCGGTTCGGCGCGTACCCTCTACGTTCGATTCGCGGCGGCGTTCGCTCTTGTGGTGTTCAGTTGTTACGGTGTCGCGCGCGCGTATGTGCTGACGCATACCGGCAGCTACGCAGCCCAAACGAAGGCAGATGAGAATGCGCCGGGGCAGTTTCCCGCTCGCATTGGCGGCTATACCCTGTCGCGTTCGTGGAACGAGAACATCTTTGGCGGGCCGCTGGTTTTTCACTGGGCCCAGTATGTGCCGGTCGATGGAGGGACGCCTGTGTCTCTGGGTGTATCTCCTGTGCTTGGCTCGCATGACACGCTGGTATGCCATTCGGCACGCGGCGAGGATCCGCTCTGGCGCGACCAGATCACGCTGCCTACTGCGGGCAATGTTCCGGTCAATTTTTCCGGATCGTTCTTCAATGATGGTGCGACCCAATATCTCGAAGCGACCACCATCTGCAACGGTGCATCGTGCGGTGAGTACTCGAGCGACCATACCCATTTCGGCTTTGTTTACAGCAAGCCGACTGCTCACTCCCTCTTCTCGCAGGACCCCCAGCGGCCCATTCCAATCCTGATCAAGGCTGAGACGATCGACACGACGCTGCCAGCCGACGTTGCCCGTCAACAGATGACCGCTGCAGTTCGCTCTTTTCTCGCCTCAGTCGATCTGGATGGTCTGACTCAACCCTATCGCCACCAATAGTAGCGGCTCCTTGGTATCCTAATTTCCCGTGAGATCATTCCTTCGCAGTGTCCAGGTCCCTTTCGTCGTGGTGATGGCCGGCGTTCTTTCTTTTTCTCTTGCGGGCTGCGGTGGATCCAGTGCCCCGGTCACCCATCCTACCCTCACCGTCACCGCGGCCAATGCAAGCCGAGTCTACGGGGCTGCTAATCCAGTCTTTACCGTTTCGGCCAGTGGAGCGTCTTCCGGTGACACCTTCACCTTGACCGCCTCCACCGTCGCGACGCCTTCTTCTGCTGCCGGCACTTACTCGATAGTTCCCGCCGCCACCGGCGCCAATCTCGCGAACTACAACGTCGTCTACGTCAACGGCACACTGACCGTCGGCAAGGCCGCCCTGACAGTCACGCCCAACAACCAGAGCGCCGTCGCAGGATCGGTGCTGCCCGCTCTCACCGCCACGATCACGGGCTATGTCAATGGAGATCCGCAGAGTGTCGTCACCGGAGTTCCGGCTGTGACAACCACCGCAACCTCCGCTTCTCCGGCCGGCTCTTATCTGATCACCTCCACTCTTGGAACTCTCGCCGCCGCCAATTACAGCTTTACCTTCGGAACCGGTACCCTCACCCTCACTCCACCGAGCAACTCGGGTGTCGGCTTCAGTGGTATGGCAAAGGCGGGCACGCAGCCGATCGTTGGAGCTACCGTTCAGCTCTACGCGGCCGGCACCACCGGAAATGGCTCTGCCGGCACCGCTCTCCTGAGCAACAACCTAACCACCGATGCAGCCGGTGCCTTCACGGTTCCAGGTGGATACGCCTGCCCGGCGGCAGCTTCGCAGCTTTACGTCGTCGTCCGCGGAGGACAGGCCGGAGCCGGTGCCAATCCAGCCATCGCTCTCGCCACGCCGATCGGCGCCTGCAACAAGCTCGCATCCGGCGCGCAGTTCGTCATCAACGAAGTCACGACCGCTGCGATGGCATACGGCCTCTCCCAGTTTCTCAGCCCCGGCGGCAACATCGGAGCCACCGCAACCAACGCTCAGGGTCTCAGCAACGCTGTAGCCACGGTAGCCAACCTTGCCAACCTGACGACAGGCACATCGCCCGGAGTCCTCCCGCAAAACGGGACGTCGCCCGCAGCAAAGATCAATTCCCTCGCCAATCTGTTGCATAACTGCACGGCAAATGCCCCTCCGGCAGGCTGCACCCCGCTTTTCTCTGCAACGACTCCCAGTGGCGGGATCGCTCCGACCAACACGCTGGACGCTGTGCTCAATCTCGTGCGCAATCCCGGGACCAACGTCGCCGCGCTCTACACGCAGTCGACCGCCAGCACTGTGTTTTCGCCCGCGCTGACCGCAGCGCCCTCGGACTGGACGATGTTCATCAACTTTACCGGCGGCGGCATGAATGGGCCCTCTGGCCTTGGCGTCGACACCACCGGCAACGTCTGGGTCGCCAGCTACTACAGTGCCGCATCGCAGTTTTCGCCGACTGGCAGCCCGATTTTCCCGAACGGTATCACCTCGGGCGGCCTCTACCATTCCTACGGGCTCGCCGTCGACGCTCAAAACAGCGCGTGGATTCCGAACGAAGACACTACCCTTTCAGGTGTCAACAACAAGCTGGGGAACGTGACTGTCCTTAACTCATCCGGCCAACCGACATCCGGCACGGACGGCTACTTCGCCGGTGGAATTTACTATCCGATTGCCGTCGCCATCGACACAAACGCGACTACGTGGGTGATCAACTACGGCAATTCCAGTCTTACGCTGCTTTCCAGCACAGGTCAGCCACTATCGGGCACGACAGGATATGCTTCGCCGCAGCTCGCCTTTCCAGTGGCGATAGCCATCGACGCAAACCACAACGGCTGGGTGGCGAACCAGCAAGACGTTACCGTGACCAAGGTGTCGCCCGATGGCAAACAGTTCAACAGCTACCCTTGCTGCAACGGAGCTTCGGGCATCGCCATCGATCAGCGCGGCTTTGTGTGGGTTGCCAACTACTATGGCGACAGCATCAGTCAGCTCGCGAGCGACGGGACCGTGGTTTCCAACGGATACAGCGACAACAAGGCCAGCATCTGGCATCCGCAGGGCATCGCCATCGACGGGTCGGGCCACGTCTGGGTAACAAATTTCTTTGGGTCGTCTATTACAGAGTTGGCCGGTTCGACCTCAAGCTCCCCGGGGCAGATTCTATCGCCGACTGCCGGCTGGTCTCGGGACGCAAATATTGTCGAGGGGTTTGCCATCGCGATCGACGCGAGCGGCAACCTGTGGATCACGAACTTCTTCACCAACACCCTGACGGAGATCGTCGGGTTGGCGACTCCGGTGAAAACGCCGCAGTCAGGACCGGTGCAAACGCCGTAACCCTCTCCCCGGCGCCGAGCCGCTCACTTCGCCCAATTCGATTTTAGTGCGCTTTGAGGTACAACCACCTCGACACGGCTGACTTACTTCCCTTGCCCTTGCGCGTCTTCGGCTGCCAATCTTCGGATTCCCCTTCACTTGCTGGCTTCCCCGCGTGTGTTCGCCCAAGATTCACGATCAAAAAAACTTCCATTTAGTACTTGACAGGTCTTATTGCAAGAGCGGAAGCTGTCTAACGCATCCAAGGTGGTCAGACCTTCAGTTGCCAAAATTAGAAGCGGGCCTCGTTAAGACACGCCAAAAAACAGGTTCAGCAGAAATATTTATTTGTGAGGTTAGAGATATGACGTTCATCAAGATCCAAAGCCAGTCCACGCTTCGCCGTGGAACTTCCAGAGTCCGTGTCCTCTCCGGACTCCTTGTACTCCTTACTGCCATGGTTCTCTCGAGCTCCCCAGCGAGCGCTCAGCTCTCCGGCAAGGGCGAGATCAAGGGAGTCGTCACAGATGCCAGTGGGGCCGTGGTTCCGGGCGCTGTTGTTACCGCGACGTCGGCGACTCAGGGAACCAAGATGTCCCGCACGACGTCGAACTCGGGTGACTTCGATCTGACGCCCCTGAACCCTGATGTTTACCGAGTCACGGTCACGGCCAAAGGATTCCAGACCCTCAATCAAGACAATGTGCAAGTCAACGCGCTCGAGGTGTCCGACCTCAAGATCAGCCTCACCGTAGGCGCGGAGACCCAGAGCATTGACGTCTCCGCTGCGCCTCCTCAACTGGAGACCAGCAACGCGACGCTCGGCGCGACCATGGAAAACGATGTCTATTCTGCGCTCCCCATTGAGATGGGTGCTTATGGCCAGCCTGACCAGCGCCGCGCCACGGACTTCGCGTTCCTCATGCCCGGCGTCCAGTCCAACAATACCAACGGCAATGCCACGACCAACTCTGGCATCGTAAACGGATCCGGCAGCCGCGGCGCGGTCTCGGCCATCTACATCGATGGTATTCCGTTCGTGCGCGCCGGCGGCAACGGCGACCCGCGCTACGTTTGGACCGCCATCTCCGTCGACGCGGTCGATCAGTTTCAGGTCCAGACCAATGGGTATTCCGCCATCTACGAAGGCCAGGGAATTCAGAACTACAACATCAAAGCCGGTGGCAACAAGTATCACGGCTCCGTGTATGAGTTTTTCCGCAATACTGCTCTGGATACATGGGGCTTCTTCGGTCCCGCCAATAAGGATCCAATCACCGGCAAGCCCGTAAAGCCCGTCGAGCACAGCAACGAGTACGGCATCAATCTCAGCGGTCCGCTCATCCCCGTAGGCTCCTGGAAGGAGAAGCTCTTTTTCTTCGGCAACTACAACGGTTTTCGGTACTCCAGCCAGACCCCGACGCCGATGACCTTTCCCACCGCGGCCGAGCAGGCGGGTAACTTCGCCGGGCTAGTCACTGGCGGTATCTTCGATCCCTCAACACAGGCCGCTTGTACAGCCCGCAGCACGACCGGGACATGCCGCTATCGGTACGGATTCGGGCCTGGAGGCACCAACGGTCCCGCGGGAAATCCGGTCGTTACCGGGCCGGTCGACGTAATTCCGGCCAGCCAGTTTTCGGCAATCGCTCTCAAGCTTCAGAGCTTTCTCCCCTCGGGAATCGGTACCTCAGCGACCAACAACTACATCTCTCCCAACGCCACCGCTCTTACCAACTGGTCCACTACGGATCGCATCGACTACAACCTGTCCTCCAAGGACACGCTGAGTCTTGTGGCGGCCATTGGACGCCAGGCCAGCGCTGTTCCTCAGGGCCAGACGACTGCGGGACGCAACATCGGTCCCGTTCCGTACAACTACGGTCAGGCGTTCACTCCGAAGACTGCCGTCGGTGTCATCGAAGAGACGCACGTCTTCTCTCCTCACATCGTCAACCAGTTCAAGTATGGCTACGCAAGGTACAACGGCCCCACCTTCAATCCCAACATCACTCCTGCCTTTGCCTCGTCGACATTGGGCATCACCGGTCTTCCCGCTGGACAGGCGGGCGGCGGCTTCCCGGTGGTTAACTTCACGGGTACGGCAGCGCCCACCAACTGGGGCGGCGCACAAGCTAACATCACCATCGCCGAAAACTACACGTTGCTCGACAACGTGCAGTGGAACGTCGGCAAGCACTCTCTCACAATCGGAGGCCAGATCGCCTGGATGCTCTATAACGTCACGCCCCTTACGGGCGGCTCCAGCTTTTTGACTCTCGCCACCGCAGTGACCGAGACGGCGGGTTTGAACGGCACCTTTGCTGCCACGCCGAACACCGGTCTCTCCTATGCCAGCTTCCTCATCGGGCAGATCGATCGAGGCAGCCTTACCCAGAATGTGGTGCAGGAGTATGGCTCGCGTTACCGTGCCATCTCTCCCTACATTCAGGACAACTGGAAGGTCAGCTCGAAGCTCACGCTCGATCTTGGCTTCCGCTACGACTTCTTCCCGTCCCTCACCGAAGTGCATGACAATATGAGCTTCTTCAACCCGAATCTGGCCAACCCAGTCACCGGCGTCAACGGCGCGCTGCAGTTCACAGGCACTGGAACCAACACCTGCAACTGCCGTACCCCGGTCAACAACTACTACCAGAACTTGGGTCCACGTCTCGGTCTGGCGTATCAGGTCGATCCCAAGACCGTTATTCGCGGCAGCTACGGCGTCATGTACACGCACGGCAACGGAGTCGGCGGTGGTGCCGGTACAGCGGGAGGCGCGGGCAACACGCTCGGCTTCGCTGCCAGCCCCAGCTTCGCTGCCAACGCCCAGTTGCTCGGCGGACTCCAATGGGGCGGCAACAACAGCGCATTTCCCGCTTACACCCAGGGTGCAGGCCGCGCCTCCGGGCCGGCGTTTGGAACCGGGTTTACCACCACCACCGGCTATACTGCCGCGCCTTCCAGCGTCAGCTACTACGACCCCTACCTCGGCGGACGCGCTCCGCAGTACATCAACTGGAGCTTCGGCTTCCAGCATCAGTGGACCGATACCATCACCACGAGCATGAGCTACGTCGGATCACAGGGCCACTTCCTGATCGCCGATCAGAGTACCGCTCGCGGCTTCTATTCCAACGGGCTCGATCCTAAGTATCTTGCTTACGGCAACAACCTTACTCTCTCCGGTCCAGCGGCGACTGCCTTCTGCGTAGCCAACAGCCTGCCTTGTCCGAAAAACTTCACCGCGAGTCAGCAGCTCGGTACAGCCCTCAAGCCGTTCCCCTTCAGCGGTACGACCGACTTCTTCGCGAACACCTCCAACTCCAACTACAACGCGCTGCAGGTCACGGCGAACATGCGCGCAACTCATGGTCTGACTGTGATGGCCAACTATACGTGGTCGCGCACCATCGACGATGGAGGCACCTTCCGCACAGGATATGCAATTCCCGCGGCGTTCTCGGGCACCGGAACGGCCTGGACGCAGGATGCCATCGAGCGTTCGGTCTCGACCTCCAACCAGCCGCAGCACGCGGTGATCACCGGCGTCTGGGACATGCCCTTCGGCAAGACCATTCTCGGTGGACAGCGATGGGAACGCGCCGTCTTTGGCGGCTTCAAGTTCTCAGAGATCTTCCAGATCTCCTCCGGCTCGCCGCTGCCCATTACTGCAGCAACCTGCGGCACCAACCCGGCTCAGGGAACCTGCATGCCAACCTACAACCCTGCCTTCAGTGGCCCGGGGCGCATCCATGGCAAATGGGGTGAGGGTGTCACCGCGGCAAACTTCAACACCTCCAACACCTCTCTTACTCAGTCCTCCGCGAACCAGTTCATCGATGTACGCGGCTTCACCACTACTCCTAACTTCGTCTTCGGCAACACAGCCCGTACTGCTCCTTACAACATCTACGGTCCCGGCAACTACCAGCTCGACATCGGTCTCCTTCGGAGCTTCCCGCTGCACCTCGGCGAGTCTTCCAGGCTGAACCTCCGGGCCGAGATGTACAACGTCACCAACCACACACTCTTCGGTGTAGCCAGTTCGGTCTGGGGCTCGTCCAACTTCGGGCAGGTCACCAGCAACCCGAACTACAACCGCAGGTCGGTCCAGCTCTCGGGTCGTATCGATTTCTAACGTTGACTCGATCAAGAAAAGATTGCCGCCTGCAAACCAGCAGGCGGCAATCTTTTTTTGACGGGAGTTGAGTCAGCGTCCGGCGCTCCCTCCACGAACTAAGGCTTCACTCGTATCATCACCACACCGTGGCTCGGAACGTCCACCGAGTAGTTACCTTTCACCGCAGATGACTCCTTCTTGGTCCACAGGTCTCGCACGCTTGCCGAGATCGCGTCGGGGTATCCGATATCGGTCCATGCCACTGAAATCTTCGCTGCAGCGGGGCCTCGGTTGAGCAACGCGACTGCACGACCGCCATCCTGCAACTGCTTCGACCAGACCTCAAGATCGCCGGTCTTCTTCACTCTGTGCCCCTGCCGTCCCAGCGGATCCTGGTCGATCGCGATGACGTCTTTGTTCAACAAAATCTCTTTTGTATCGGCTGTCATGTTGGAGATGTCGTTGCCGGCCAGCAGCGGCGCTGAAAACATCGCCCACATGCTGAAGTGCGACCGGTACTCCTCCTTCGTCATGCCGCCGTTGCCGACCTCGAGCATGTCAGGATCGTTCCAGTGTCCTGGACCAGCGTAGCTCTCAAGCCCGTTCATGAGATCGAGGATCTGTACCACGCCATTTCCGCCCCAGTCTTTCTTGCAGTCCCAACAATCCTGAATGTCTCCGGTTGATCGCCAGAGGTTGCCGATCGGGCCTGCCCAAAGCCACGGCTTCGTCGATCCCCACTCGCAGATGCTGAAGACAATCGGCCGGCCCGACTCGGCGAGCGCGTTGCGCATCAACGTGTAGGAAGACTCGCTGTTCTGTCCCGGCAGCGTATTGCACCAATCTTCCTTCAGGTAGTCGACGCCCCAGTTCGCATACTGCTTTGCATCCTGGTATTCATGCCCGATGCTCCCCATTCGCTTGGCGCACGTCATCGTTCCCGCATCGGTGTAGATGCCGAACTTCAGCCCCTTACCGTGGATATAGTCGGCGAGCGCCTTGATGCCTGAAGGGAAACGCTCCGGGTCTGCGACGATATTGCCCGCTGCGTCGCGCCCGGTCTGCCAGCAGTCGTCGATGACGACGAACTGATACCCGGCGTCCTTCATGCCGTTGCTGGCCATCGCGTCTGCAGTTTCACGCACAACCTTCTCGTTGATGCCCTTGCATGCGAACTTGTTCCAGCTGTTCCATCCCATGGGCGGCGTTCTGGCCAATCCGTTATCGAGGGCGCGCCCAAACGCGGGGGCCATCATCAATAGAGCTATCAGAGACATTTGTGAAGCAGAAAAACGTATGCGCATCGTAGTCGTACCTTTCAGGACGCATGATTTATTGAACAGTGCTCCCCGGCATTCTAACCCTTGGCTAAACGCTTTTTGTGCGCAACGGGTCTGCGGGATGGGCAGTACGGCCCGAAGGTCATTTATCTTGTAAGCGTTTTTCGTAGCAGAAGAAACGAAGCCCCGGCCTGAACTGCAGGCCGATCTCCCCGGCAAGCCGGTAGCCGAGCTTCGGAAAAAGCCGCTGGGTCGCTTCGTTTTGCGTGTTGGTGTCGACGCGCAAGATGGTGATGCCGCGGTCCGCTGCGACCTCTTCTGCCTTCTGCATCAACGCTCCGGCGACTCCCGCGCCTCGAAATGCAGGATCGACTGCTAGCCGATGGACGACGATGGCTGGTTCGTCGATGTCCCAGCCCACCTGCGCGTAGTCGGGCTCCTGATCCATCGTCAACGCAGCGACTCCGGCAATTTGATCGTCAACATCCGCGACCCAAAGTTGTTCCAGGTCGATGTCGCGTTGAAAGACCGCCTCGTTCGGATAGCTTTCGTCCCACTGAAGATTGCCTGCCGCAATCATCAGCGGCACGACTCGCCGCATGAGCGCCATCAGTGCCGGAAGGTCCTCGTTGGTGGCGGGCCGTATCCGCATGGTTCTCCCAGCCTATCAGGAGGGGCATCGCGTGGCTCCTCACATTGCGTTGCTTCAAGCAACGACTACCGTTACATAATACGAAAGCGCTCGCGCATAAGGCGTTGGAAGCGTGGCCGCCAGATGAGGTCATAGGCAAGTTCCTTGCCAGGGAACATGGCCAGAGCGGCCTTCCTGCTGTCGGCGATCATCTGGGCCGCATCGTCCACTGTGAGTGAGCCGTCTTGCGCGATGACCTGCATCACCATGTTCATCATCATCTGCAGCCGGCGAATAAGTTTTTGCTCTTCCGCCCGCTCTTCTGCGCTGATGTTAATGACCTGTGCTTTCGTCTCGTTCAACTCCATTGCAGACCCTCCCGCCCGGTTAGCACTTACTGGTTAGATGCATCGACAATCTCGTGGATTCCGCCGTCCCGCCCCAACAAGAATGTAGTTAAGCCAAACTCATCCGTTCGGTACAGCTTAATCCGAGCTTCCGCGATCCGGTCGATCACTTCATATCGGGGGTGTCCAAATGTATTCCCCCTTCCAACCGATACGACCGCGTCCTTCGGAGAAGCGGCGCCGAGAAACTCCTGTGTTGTTGAGGTGCGACTTCCGTGATGTCCGATCTTGAGCAGGGTCACCGCATCTACCCGGCCATGTGCCAACATCTCGCGCTCGCTGGATGCCTCGGCGTCGCCCTCCAGCAGTACCGAAGACTTGCCATACTGCATTCGCATCACGAGTGAGTCGTTATTTACTGGCTCGCGAGGGTTGTTGTATCCGGGCTCCGGTGCCAGGACGGTCACCTGCGTTCCGCCCCAGGCGAGTTGATCTCCCGCGTAAAAATGACGTACCTGTACTCCGAGATCTTTTGCCTCTGCCAGGAGAGCCCGATAGGCGTCGGAGTTCGGGTCGATGCTGACCCAGAGCTCTCGCGGCCTGAAGTTTCGCATCACAGCGGGCATTCCGCCCATGTGATCACTGTGGGCATGGCTCAAAACAAGCACGTCGAGCCGACGAAATCTGCGCGACCAGAGATAGGGGACACGACCTCTTCGCCGACGTCGAAACGGCTCGTTGCTTCGGCGGCTTCCGTCACTCCGCCGACGGGACCCCCGGCATCGACCAGCATCGTCGCTCCATCCGGGGCCGCGATGAAGATGGAATCGCCCTGACCGACGTCGATCGCCGTCACCTCCATCACGCCCGATGAAACGACTGCTCGTTGGGGAGATAACACCATCAGTGCAACGAGCGGAAGTAGAACCAGTGCAGACCACGCCCATCTACGAGATCGACGCACTGCCCAGCAGCAGAAGGCCCAGGCCGTGATCGCCAGCAGTGAGATCCACCATCCTGGAGCAGGGATCCGCAGAGTCCGCTGCGTGCACCGCGCTGACGCGCCCAATGACGCCTGCTACTCCGTGCAGTAACAGAGCGGTAGTTGCACCGGGCAGCATCGCTATCCAGGGGCTCATGAGCGACGCACAAAATGTCACCACGGCTATCGGAGCCAGGACCGCCACCAGCGGCACACTCAACATGTTCGTCGGGACGGCAAACATCGTTGCGCGATGGAAGTAGACTGCCATTGGGAGCACCATCACCATCTCCGCGACCGCGCCAACCAGCGCCAGTTCCAGCGCCCAGAGTGCCCAGCGGACAAAAAGGGAAGGGAGGCCGCGCGCCCAGTCTCCCGCGATGTTGGCGACGATCTCGCTCCAAAGACGCAGCATCACGCGAAATTGAGCTACCCGGGGAGGTAATGCGTTGTCGTGCCATTTGTCCCATAGGTCTTCCGCGGCCCGGGCGTAAGGGAGAAAGCTCCGTTCGCCGAGGGGAATCGCAATTCCTCCGATCGCGACGATTGCAAGGAAGGTCATCTGAAAGCTGGCCTCGAACAAAGCGCCGGGCGAACCTACAAGAACGCCAAGGGCTGCCGCGCCAAGCGCGTTCAGGACGTTGCGGTCTCGCGACAACAGGCGTGCTGATAGAAAGACCACTGTCATGAACAGTGCACGCTGGACGGGAGCGCCGAAGCCAGTCAGCAGAGCGTATCCAAAGGTGAGTCCGATGGTGACGAATGTCGCCGACGAGTCGCGCAGCTTCAATCTGCGTGCCAGCCAGAACACCAGCCCGGCCAAAAGCCCCACATGCATCCCGGAGACGACGAATAAGTGAAACGACCCAGTACGTTCAAAGCCGACGCGCTGTGTCTTGTTCAAGCCGGCACGGTCACCAAAGAGCATGGCGTTCAACATCCCGGCGTCGTCCGGATCAAGGCGTAGCACCTTTGGGAGCATCCGATTTGCCTTGGAATGTACGTACCCAAACATGCGTCGCGAAGCCCAGCTCTGTGCTGCGTAGACTTCGCATTGGAGTTGCGCTGCGCGGTCTGCTCGGGTCGCAAGACCAGCGTCCGACACGTTGAGCACCGCGATCTTCGATGCTCGTACGCTGGCATGAGCGCCTATACCCTGCGCCAAGCAGGTAGTCCGCGTACTGCCACGCACCGGGGTCGCGATAGCGTTCGGCAAGCTTGATCCGCATCGGGGCTTCCACGATAGTCGCCGCATCTCAGGGTCGGTAAAACATCGACTGCAGCAATCGAATTCATTTGGCCGCGATTCTCCGACTTGTCCGGAATTACGTTGATTCGCACGCCGCCCGTCATGGGAACCATTCGCGAGATGTCCGGCGTTACCTCTTCGATGGAATCTACCTGGATATCTGCAGAGAGCAGCCCGATCGCTGCTGCTTCCTCGTCTTCCTCTTTCTCGGGCCACCAGCCCGTCTCCTTATCGTGATCGAGAACATCCTGCTGAGGAGGCAGCTCGCGCACCCGTATGACGCGCCCGCGAATCTGACGACTAAGGCCGTCTGCGTAGCTTGCGAGGGCCTGTTGCGACGGAGGAACGGTCTGTATTTTGGCGCACCAGCAACCGGTTGCCATCCAGACCGCTGCCAGCGGCACAATCGCGAGTCCGCAGTGACCATCGCAGCGCCGCCAGCGTCAGCAGGCACAACAGCACTGTCGCGATAAGCAGAATGACGGTTGGTTGCCGGTTTCGCGCGATCACTTCGCCGAGTGCAAACCAGCATACGGCTGTGAGCAAAGGAGCGCGGCGAAACTCTAGCGCCGGGACGCGTGCGACTGCCTTCGGCCAAAGATCAGGGTTCGGCCCGTTCGTTTTTTCGGTCTTCAAAGCTCTGCCTGCGGACCGCACTCTCTAGCCATTTCACCACAACGTGGCTGCGATTACCTTCGCAAAATCACAACTGTTTCCAGATGGAATGTCTGCGGAAACATGTCGACCATGTGTAGCTCAGCCAGATGATAGCCGGCTTCAACGAGCGACCTCAGATCTCGAGCGAGGGTCACGGGGTCGCAGGAGACGTAGACGAGCTCCGGTGCGGATATTCTTGCCAACAGAGCACAAACTTCGGCACCCACGCCTGCCCGCGGAGGGTCCATGACGATTAGCTCCGGGCGTTCTCGTTGCACGACCGCGGAGCGTAGGAAATCCACTGTCGTGGACTCGACTGCTCGCTTGCCCGTCCCTTTGAAGGATCTCGACAGATCGTTCGCAGCCGCTTCTACCGCAACGACTTGCTGAAATGCTTTCGCGAGGGCACGCGAAAATAATCCGACGCCAGCGTATAGATCCCAGGCGACTGCGCCCTGCCGGCCCGCGGTCACGATACGGACAAGCTGATCAACGAGAAATCGATTGACCTGGAAGAAGCCACCGCTACTGACCCAATAGTCTTCGCCGGCCGCTCGATAGCTCAATCCCTCTGCGCCCCAGCCTTCCAATTGACGCGGGATTTTTGTCCGCCGCTTCGGTCCCTCGGTTGAGAGGAGAGAGACGTTAGCTCCTGTCAGTTCAGGCACTAGTCGCTGCATGCTTTCGCAGAATGCTGAAAGTCCAACCTGCTCTTTCCGCGCAAAGACCGTCATCTGAAGTTTTGTTTCGTCCGAGGTGGTGAAGAACTCCACTTCGCCGGCGCTGCGGATCCAGCGAGCAGCGGGCGAGTTATCGGCTGCTATCTGTAGCAGCGCCTCAGCGGCGCGCCAAAGCAGTGGAGCGAGAATCGGGCACTCGCGGATGGCAAGAAACTCGTTGGAGCCGCGGCGGTTGTAGCCCACGCTCAGCACTCCATGGAGCTCTGCCACGCGCAGCCGCGTTCGATTCCGGTAGGCCCAGGGCTCGGCGGTGTGCGTCTGTATCGCCGGCAGCGCCGTCAGCCCTGCGCGCTCCAATGTCTCGCGCAGAATGTCGGTCTTCATCTGCACCTGTGTGGAGTAGGCGGCATGTTGATATTGGCATCCGCCGCACTGGCCGAAGTGAGCACACGCAGGCTCCACGCGAGCCTCGGAGGCAGTAAGTACCTCGACCAGCGAAGCCTCGACGAAGCCGGCCTTCTGCTCCAGAAGGTTCGCTTCGACAAGCTCGCCAGGTAACGTGAAGGGTACAAAGACCGCTTTTCCCGCACCGTCTCCCTCGGTCTGATGAGCCAGGCCGGCTCCGCCATAGACCGCCTTTTCGATTCGTAATTTCATTCATGCCCCATGTAAAAGAGGCTGAGGCGGGGCAGTTTGCGTGCCTCGAGCAATCTCTTTTGAAGAAACTGCTGCTGCACCTGCTTGATCTGTACGGCTTGCATCTTGCTGCGATAGGGCGCCAGCTCCTTTGCGGCCTGCTCGCGCAATTTAACCAACTCCTCTTCCGGCGCAGACGTAAGGAGCGCGGCAAACATCTTCTCTTCGAGCACAGTGAGTGTTCGGTCGAGCTCTTCAAGCGATTGACTTGGCTCAGCTCGCAGACCTACAGCCAATGCCCGAAGCCGAACGGCAACTTCAGCGGCAATTGCGTCCGCAGGGGGGACAAGTTTTGCTGTCTCGATGACGCCGGCATTCAACTCCAGATAGTGACCAATTCGTTCGGTCTCGAATCCACTTTCGACGGCCTCAGCACCGGCAGCAGTTGCCGCGCCGGTCGAGGCCTCCACCGCTTGTTCTACGGCCTCCATCACGCTTTGTGCACACCATGCCAGGCCGTTTACCTTGCGCGCTCTGTTGGGGGAGCGCAGCATCTTTGCATCGTGCTTATCAAATGCGTTGTCGATGCCGCGTAAAACCGCTTCCAGGGGAATATTCGCTTCACGCCAGATTTCTATCAGCGCCCAGTCGAGGGTAGACAGCATCAGCAGCGAACCGCGCCGCTGCTGAAACCGTTCTTCGATCTCCGTGAAGTAATTGAAGTAGTTCTGCATGCGCTCTCTACAGCTTAAGCCCGCACAATGGAGCGCGTCTGAACTATGCCCCGCGTTTCCGGTGGCGGTCGAGATTGCGCTCGTAGATGAGCCGCAATCCTGTCAGGGTCAGCATCTCGTCCACTGCGCCGATGTGCTTCGATCCGCCAGCGATTAGCTTGGCCAGACCGCCGGTGGCTACGGTTTTTGTTTCGGGTCCCATCTCGGCGATCATTCGCTCAAGGATGCCGTCGACCAGACCGATGTAGCCGTAGTAGAGGCCGACCTGGATGTTGTCGACGGTACCGGTCCCGATGATCTTGGCGGGCTTCTTGATGTCGATCCGAGGCAGGCGTGCTGCTCGCGAGAACAGTGCATCGGCCGAGATGCCAAGACCGGGAGCGATGGCTCCGCCTAGAAATTCACCCTTCTTCGAGATCACGTCGAACGTGGTTGCGGTCCCCATATCGACGACGATGCAGGGGCCGCCGAAGCGGTCGAATGCAGCGACACAGTTGACGATGCGGTCCGCGCCAAGCTCAGCAGGATTGTCCGTCAACACCGGTATTCCTGTCTTGACGCCGGGTTCGACAAACAACGGCTTCACTTTGAAATAGAGCTCGCATACTTGCCGCAAGGTCGAATCCAGCGGAGGCACCACGGACGAAATTGCGATGCCGTCGACGACACCAATCTCCAGCCCTTTCAGTTCAAAGAGGTTGCGTAGAAGGACTCCGAATTCGTCGCTCGTCTGCACCGAGGACGGTGTCGTGATGCGCCAGTTCGCTACCATCTCAGACTTGCCGGTGAACTCTATCCCATCGCCTGACAGCCGGTATAGCCCGAGGACCGTGTTGGTGTTGCCTACATCGAGTGCCAGTAGCATTGCTTCCTCTCCGTGTCTGTCACAGCTCGCGAACTCCTCCAGAGAGTACGGTGTGCAGCAGACCATCGTCTCCGGCAACTCGCAGAAAGCCGCGTGGATCGAGCCCGTCCGTCACGCCAGTATATCCGCCGTCTTCGTCGACACGAACGCGTTTGCCGCGAACCCACGTTGATGCTGCCGCGAAACGCTCCAGCAACTCCGGTCCGCTCAGAGTGCCGCGAAATTGCTCAACGAGATTGCGAATCTCGCGATCTAGGGATCGAAGTAGTGCGATGAGAAGCGCCTGGCGCGTCACCGTGCCTCCAGCCATGCTGATCGAAGTTGCGATTCTGCTCAGATCCGTCGGAAAGTTTTTCTGATTCACATTGATTCCAACACCGATCACCACATATCGCAGCATCGACCGGTCGCCTTCGCCCTTTGTCATTGCGGTGCTTTCCACGAGGATGCCGCCGCATTTGCGATTGTTGAGCAAGAGATCATTTGGCCAGCGAATGTCGGCTTCCAACTGGGTGGTCTCCTTGATGGCCGCCTGCGCCGCCAACCCCGTCGCCAGCGGAAGCCACAGTGCGACGTCCATCGGGATGGGTGGGGCGACTAAAGCGCTTACATACAGTCCGTCGTGTTGGGACGAATGCCAACCATGATTGCCTCTTCCTCGGCCGGCCGTCTGCTCGTCCGCTACATACACGCCCTCACGCGCGCCTGCCTGCGCGGCTTCAAGGGCGAGAAGGTTAGTCGACGAAACCGAAGGGAAGTGCATGACCTGACCCGAAAACCGCGTGCCGGTCAGTCCGTCCTCCACCTGGTTTAGATCGAAGCTGTTGTCTTCTTCCACGCTAGTAGATATCTGCGGTGATTCGCATGCTCAGGTCGGCAGCTGCAGCGGAGTGCGTCAGAGCGCCCACGGAGACGAAATCTACCCCGGCCAATGCGTACTTGCGTACGGTTTTCAGATTCATATTGCCGGACGCTTCGATCGGCACCTTGGGGAGCGTCGCGCGAATTTGTCTGACAGCCTTCTTCACCTGGGCCGGCGTCATGTTGTCGAGCAGGATTGATTCCGCGCCACCGGCGATGGCCTGATCCAACTCGGCTTGCGAACGGACCTCGACTTGAATCCACTGGCTGCTTTTGCGGTTTGTCAGAGCGCGTTCAAGCACCGCTGGAATGCCGCCGCCCAATGAGATGTGGTTGTTCTTGATGAGGATGCCGTCCTGCAGGTCAAGGCGGTGATTCACGCCGCCGCCGCAGGAGACGGCGTATTTATCGAGGGCGCGAAGGCCAGGGATGGTTTTGCGGGTGTCTAGGACTTTTGTCTTTGTGCCGGCGACGGCTTTGACGAACTCGTTGGTGAGGGTGGCGATGCCGGTCATCCGTTGCATGAGGTTGAGAATGACTCGTTCGCAGGAGAGCAGCGCGGCGGCGTTGTGGCGGATGACCGCGAGCGTCTGGCCCTTTTTGACTTTGACGCCGTCGAAGATCTCGGGATGGCTGACGACTTCGAAGCGGCCGACGGATGTGGCGGACATCTTCGCGAAGATGTCGAGAAATATGGGGATACAGCCGAGGCCGGAGACGACACAGGCCTGTTTGGCGATGATGGTCCCGGAGGCGCGGAGATTGGAAGGAATGGTGAGTGCGGTGGTGATGTCGTTGGCGACTCTGTCTTCGGCCAGTGCAGCTTCAAGTATTGCGCCTACCCGCTTGCTTTTCCAGTCCATTTAGTCATCCTAAACCTCTTTTCGGCTATTTTTTTTTCGTGGCGAGGCCGGGGTGTTTTTTTGCGACTTATGGGCCATTTTGAGGGGGACTTTTAGGAAAACGGGTGTTTGATGGTGGTTTTTTGATGGTGAATTCGTGGTGAATGGATGGTGGATTGTGGTGAGAAGGCGCACAACTTTCTGAGGACGAAAATAACGCCAAGTTTTAGAAATATTTCTGTGGAAATCTGGCGCCAAGTATAGCGAGGGCAAGTCTGTTAATAGGCTAGGGCAGCTCCCTTTTGGCCCTGGGAACTGCCCGCCTGTACCCACGGAACGACGCGTCTAATGAGAAAAGATGCCTCGATTGACCGGTGGGGATGCCACCGCGCTCAATTTTTTCGTTTACCCGTCGGAGCAATTTCGCATCATATTGGACGAGGTGTTCCATGAGAGCTAGCCGTTTGTTACTCGCAGGAATCGGGGTCGGGGCCGCGCTTACGTATGCGCTGTTTTATGAGCCAGCGTTGCAGTATGAGACCGGATTTGACGGGGTGGAAGATAGCGCGAATAAGGTGCGGCGTTGGGGAACGAAGCAACGTTTCGGCGCGGGCGCAGCGAATCTGATGGGGCGCGTGAAGGAAGGTGTCGGGCGAATCGCCGGCGATGCCGATCTTGCGGGCGAAGGCATTGGAGACCAAGCTGTCGGAGCCGTAAAGGACACAGTCGGCAGATTGGGTCAGGCGGCTGGCGAGACCATTCACGACCTTAACCGATGAGGCACTACAGGCGGGCCCTGTAGGTCGAAAGGAATGGCTGAATGGGCTATCGAATTATGCAGGTCGTCTTGTACGTTGTTGGTGCCTTGTTTGCCCTTGGAGCGTGCCAAGCTATCACCGAACCCTGGAGGCAGTTGGAGTCGAACCATGCCACGGGGAGGGCCGCCGGTTATTTGATTGTGGCGCTGCTGGCAGTCATCTGCGTTGTCGTCGCCCACCAGTTTGGACAACGAGCGCGACAGGCGAAGGATCCTGACTTGGGCGAATGATGGCGCCGATTCCGAAGTCCAGGTTGTGCTCACCACAGCGGAGGATTAGGTTCTTCGCTGAGTACAGGCTGCTTAGGAGCGCCCTGATTGGGAATGCCTTCGACCCGTTTTCTGTTCCAGTTCATTTAGCGATTCCTGAACCTGTTTTTGTATCTTGTTGTGAGCGTTCGTCAATCGGACATGCATTTTCAAACGGCGCGGAGCCGGGTCTATAATTCCCGTTCCATAAGGGGGTATGACTATGCTTGCAGATGACAAACAGTCCACCGAAAACAAACAAATCGCGCAGAGGTTCATGGAAGAGTGCTGGAATCAGGGAAAGTTGGATACAGTTCGTGAACTTGTCGCGACCGGCTGCAACTACCATGACCCGGTGTTCCCCTCTCTGACCTCCGGAGCGGATAACATCAAGCGGCACATCGAGACGTGCAGAAGCGGTTTCCCCGATCTCAAATTTACGGTCGACGATACTATCGCCGAACGCAATGAGGTCGTGCACCACTGGACGGCTCGCGGCACTCACAAGGCCGAGTTCCTGGGTATGCCTCCCACTAACCGCAAGGCCACGGTTTCGGGCACCTCCATCTTCCGGATGGACGGCGGAAAGATCGTCGAGCAATGGTCGGATTGGAACCTGATGTCGTTGATGGACCAACTTGGAGTCGCCCCGGCAGCGAAAGCAGAAGCAAAAGCCCGCGCATAACTGTCCGAAGCTAAGCCTTAGACTCAGTCGAGGCCACGAGATTGGGAAGCCTTCGGGAATCCCTAATTTCTGATTTATCAGTCAAGTCAGGCGGAGGGCAGTGAATCCAGCGCTGCCCTCGTTTTATCGTGCAAGATCTTCGTCTCGGCTGCCTGCTTTCGCAATCCATCGACAATATGAGCTGGCGCTTTGGCCATGAAGGCTTCGTTGCCGAGTTGCCGTTCGGCTGCCGTGAGCCCCTTTTCGTATTTGGCGAGGTCTTTGGTGAGGCGTTCGCGTTCGGCGGCGACGTCGATCTGGCGCTCGTAGGTGAGGGCTACATCGAAGTCGGAGGTTGAGCGGGCGTTGCTGCCGGAGAGAGGCCCGCTGGCGAACTCGACAGACTGGACGCGTGCCATGCGGGCGAGCATGTCCTGATTTGCGTCGGCCAGCGCGAGGATGCGGTTGTCGGCGTGAAGGAGGATCGGGGTCGCCTCTTTCTCGGGGACACCGAGATCTTTTCGCAGCGCGCGCACCGTGACGATGAGGTCCTGCATCGTCTTCATCGCGCTTGCTGCGACTGGGTCGGCGGGGAAGTCGGCGGCCTGCGGGTAGCGGGTGAGGGCGATGGATTTTGCCGGTGGCGCGTCGTTGTAGAGGGCGTGCCAGATCTCTTCGGTGATGAAGGGCATGAAGGGGCTGAGGAGACGCAGGGCACTCTCGAAGACGCCGGTGAGCGAGGCCAAGGTGAGGGCGGTGGTGGGATTTGGTGGCGCGCCTTCGGCGAAGTCGAGACGCAGTTTGACGAGTTCGAGGTACCAGTCGCAGAGCTCGCCCCAGAAGAACTGATAGATGGCGTTGGCGGCTTCGTCGAATCGGTAGTCGGCGAGAGCGTGGTCGACGGCAGTGGAGACGGCGCCGAGGCGGTCGAAGATCCAGCGGGTTTCGAGCGGCGTGTCGGCGGGGAGTTCGGAGACGATGCCGTTGTCGCGCATCGTCATGTTGTAGCCGGCCTCTTTGGCGCGATCGATGTTCATGAAGAGGAAGCGGGCGGCGTTCCAGATCTTGTTGGCGAAGGCGCGGTAGCCTTCGGTGCGGGCTTCGCAGAAGGCGATGTCGGTGCCGGGGGAGGCCATCGATGCGAGGGTGAAGCGGACGGCGTCGGTGCCGAAGCGCTCGATGATATCGATGGGGTTGATGACGTTGCCCTTGGTCTTGGACATCTTCTGGCGGTCGGCGTCGCGGACGAGGCCGTGGATGTAGACCTCACGGAAGGGAACTGCGTTCGGCGAGATCGCGCTTGCTGCCGTCGGGCATGGGGACGTCGAGGGTGAAGTGGCAGCCGAGCATGATCATGCGGGCGACCCAGAAGAAGAGGATGTCGAAGCCGGTGACGAGGAGCGAGGTTGGGTAGAAGGCGGCGAGGTCGGGTGTGATCTGCGGCTTGCCATCGGCGTCCGCGTTGGGCCAGCCGAGGGTGGTGAAGGGAAGCAGACCGGAGGAGAACCAGGTGTCGAGGACGTCGGTCTCCTGGATGATGTCGGTGGAGTTGCAGTTGCCGCAGGTCGTGGGAGTTTCGCGTGCGACGGTGATTCCACCGCAGGGCTTGCAGTGCCAGGCGGGGATGCGGTGGCCCCACCAGAGCTGGCGGGAGATGCACCAGTCGTAGATGTTGTTCATCCACTCGAGGTAGATCTTCTTGTACATCTCCGGAGTGAAGTTGATGGCAGGTTTGCCGCCGTTGAGCGATTCGACTGCGTCGATGGCGTTTTTGGCGATGGAGTTGCCGCCGGTGCTGGGGGTTTTGTTGACGGCGAGGAACCACTGCATGCGAGAGGCGCGGCTCGATGACGACGCCGGTGCGCTGGCTGAGGCCGATGGAGTTGGTGTGCTCCTTGACGGCGACGAGGAGACCCTGGGCCTCGAGGTCGGCGACCATACGCTCGCGCGCGGCGTAGCGGTCGAGGCCGTCGTAGGGCGAGCCGGGGAGTGCGACGTGGGCGGTCTCGTCGAGGATGCTGGGGCTGGGCAGGTTGTGGCGCTGGCCGATGGCGAAGTCGTTGGGGTCGTGGGCAGGCGTGACCTTGACGGCGCCGGTGCCGAACTCGGGTTTGGCCCAGTCGTCGGCGAGGATGGGGACTTCGCGAGCTGGATCTCCGTTAATTTCCGTGAGCGGAACACGGACTTTTTTGCCGATGAGCGCGGTGTAGCGTTCGTCGGTGGGGTTTACGGCCACGGCGGTGTCGCCGAGCATGGTTTCGGGACGCGTGGTGGCGACGACGATGGATCCGGAGCCGTCTGCGAGGGGGTATCGAATGTGGTAAAGCTTGCCGACGCGCTCTTCGTGCTCGACTTCGAGGTCGGAGACGGCGGTCTGGATGCTGGGGTCCCAGTTGACGATGTAGGTGCCCCGGTAGATGAGGCCCTGCTCGTAGAGACGGACGAAGGCTTCTTTGACCGCGACGCTGAGGCGGTCGTCCATGGTGAAGTATTCGCGCGACCAGTCGACCGAGGCGCCGAGGCGCTTCATCTGTTCGAGGATGGCCCCGCCATAGAGCTTGCGCCAGCACCAGACGCGCTGGACGAAGGCCTCGCGGCCGAGCTGCTGCCGGGTGGTGCCCTCTTCGGCGAGCTGGCGCTCCACCATCATCTGGGTGGCGATACCGGCGTGGTCGGTGCCGGGGAGCCAAAGGGCAAGATCGCCCAGCATCCTGTGCCAGCGAGTGAGGATATCCATCTCGGTCTGGTTGAGCATGTGGCCCATGTGCAGGCGGCCGGTGACGTTGGGCGGGGGCAGGAGGATGGTGAACTTTGTGGTGTCGTCCTGCGTACTTTGGGGGGTCGGGAGGTCAAACAGGCGCTCCTGGACCCAGTACTCGGCCCAGCGTTCTTCTATGACAGACGGATCGTATGCTTTCGGCAGTTCGTGGCTCATCAGTGCCTTAAGGGTAGCACCCACAGGCCGTTGCGCGTTGCGGGCGGAGGTGTGTCCGAGGCATGGGCCAAGTGGGTGCGAGAGATCCGAATGAACCTTCACCCAAAGCCTTGCCCGCCGTACACTAGCTCCACGAGGTCCTCCATGCGCAGACTGCCCCTCGCCGTTGCACTTCTACTGACCGTCACTCTTCCGGCCTTTGCTCGCTCCAGTGAAGATCACGCGAGCGTGGGCAGCAACATTACCGTCGCCGAAGGAGAGACTGCGGGCGATATCGCATGCGTCTTCTGCTCTGTTCACATCCACGGAGATGTGAAGGGCGATGTCGCGGTCGCGTTTGGCAAGGTCGAGGTCGATCCGGGCCACAGCATCTCCGGCGACGTTGCAGTACTGGGGGGCGATCTGACCCTGGGATCGGAGGCGACGGTTGGCGGCGACGTTTCAGTTGCTGCCGGGGATGCGACTCTCGGGCCGGGGGCCATGATTCATGGATCACGCACGGTGCTGCCAGGCCGTATCTGGCTGCTGCTTCCGTTTGCCCCGCTGATTCTTCTGATCGGATTGATCTGGCTGGCGATCTATATCGTCCGCCGCAACCGGTACCAGTTTCCTGCTTACCCGCAGGGCCGGCGGTACTAGCTCCCCAGCTGCCGGAAGCGACGGCGAGACGTCTGCAGGGAACTGGGCGTCTGAAGTCCACGTACATTACCACGTCAACCGATCAGCAGAGCTGGTCACAATCAGGGGGAAGATTGCCGATACGCATGTTCCGTAGCTTCGTTCTGACACTTCTGCTCACGGTGAGCGCGCTTGGCCAGGCGCCGGGAAATCGGACGTACATGGGAGAGGACATCTTCGTCGCCAGCGGACAGCAGGTGCATAACGCCACGTGCCTATTCTGTTCGGTGCAGGTGGAAGGAGATCTCACGGGTCACGTCTTCGTTCTGTTTGGAAGCCTGAATGTCAGCGGGCAGGTTCGGCAGAGCGCTACGGTCATCTGGGGCAACGCGGTGGTCGACTCGCAGGCCCGCATCGGGGGCGACACGGTGGTGCTCGGCGGCAATGCGGTTTACGAAACAGACGAATCGCTCTCTGGCAGCGCGTATGTGATTGGCGGACACATGTCGCGTGTCTCAAGGGCGGTTGGACTGGGCGACCGGCGCAGCCGCGTCTCGGTTGGCCCGGTGTTCTTTTGCCTGGTCGCGGTGCTTGTGCTTCTTCTGCTGTCTCTTCTAATCGTGCCGCGGATGCGTCATCGGACTATCCACTAATAATCATCCGGACTGAGCTCAAGAAGAAAAGGGACGCAACCATAGGCTGCGTCCCTTGTTCTTTTGTTGCCGGTCTTTTAGAAGGGGTTCAGTTTGCCGAGGCCCTTCTTCTTCTTGTGCTTGCTGGAGGACTCATCATCCTTGTCGAACTCCGGCTTCGGATTCTTCTTCCCGTTGGCATTCGGAGTCTGTGCCGCGGGCTGAGGCTTCCCTGCGATGTCGTTCACCGCATCGGGAGCTCCTGCGGGCTTCTCAGCCTCGGGTAGCGGAGTAGCGTTCTCCGGTCCGACTGCCTTCAGGCCACCATTGTCGGCCGGCTTGACGGTTGCTCCAGGAGTAAGGATTTCGACGCCCATGGAGTTTCCGCCTGACGGGGCGGCGGTGGGTGCGGCGCCCTGTACGCTGGTCACCGCAGACGACGCGCCGGTGGGAGCGTTGGCCGCAGGTACATCCTGGAGTTGAAGCGGAGCTGCCGGAGGGGCCGCAGCGGGCGCGGCGGCCGTTGCAGCCGTCGGAGCAGCGTCTGGCGCCGCGTTCGGAACGGGTGATGCCGGGTTGCTGACGCTGGGTGCGCCAGGATTTATCGCACTGTTGAAGTCATCGATGCTCTTCTTGGTAATGTGCGGCGCGAGTGTGGGCTTCGGGTCAACCAGAGTCGGTTCGCCGTCTCTGGCGGCCAACACCGCATCGGGCTTATGCATGACCAGGAGCGTGACGCGGTCCTGCAGGCGATACTGCCTGCGGCTGTTTTCGAGCGCGACACTTGCGGCGACCTGCTCCGGCGTCGGCGTCGGGATCGGCACATTCATCGCATCGAGCCGGTCGCGGCGTCCTCGACGTGCGGAGCGGCGGAGTGCTCGAGGACGACCCTGGTGTAGGCCGCGATCGCTTCATCGTCGTAGATCTTTTCGAGCTTCGCCTTGCCGGCCTCCGGGAGCCCCTTCATCTGCCGTACAAAGCGTGCCTCGGTCTCATACGCGTCGCCAAGGCCGACGAGGACATCGTCCATGTGGCTGTATTGGGGATAGGTGTCGACGACCGTCTGATAGCGCGCGATGGTCGCGGGCCAGTTGTTGTGGGTGGCGTAAAACGCGGCGATTGCGGACTCGCGCGTGGCCATGACCTCCTGCACCTCGCGCAGACGCTGCTTGGCCTGCGGAACGAGGGTGGACTCGGGAAACTGCTGCAGCATGAGCCGGTATTCTTCCTGGCGTGGGTGGCCTTCGCGTAGTCGCGGTCGGGCTTGTCCATCTGGCGGAAGTAGATGTCGCCGACACGCATCTGGGCCTCGGCGGCCTCGGGTGCGTTGGGGAAGAAGGTAATGAAGTCCTTGTACTCCTGCTCGGCCTGGGTGAGGGCCGCGGTACCGCCCTCCTTGTACCAGCTGTCGGCGATGGCCAGCTTGGCCTTCATCTGGTATTGCGAGTCGGGATAGGTGTTGAGCAGGGTCTGCAGGTCGAGACGGGCGACGTCGAAGTGACCGCGCTTGGTGGCGTCGAGTGCCTTGTCGTAGAGGACCTTGTCGGGCAGGCCAGCGTCGACCGGAGCGATCTTCTTCTCTTTTGCCAGCTGTTTCTTCGTGTCCTTCGACTGGACGACCTTGTCTTCCTTCTTCTTGCTCGGAGACGCGGAGAGTGTCACAGTCTCCTGCGGCTTGCCGTCAGCACCGGTCGTCGTTTGGGAGGAACCGGTGACCTGGGCGATTGCGCCCATGGAAGAGAGGATTAGGCCGGCGATGGCGAGACCAGCCAGCGAACTGGCCCTGACACTTGGGAAAAAGGAACGCTTATTCATCCGCTACAGACTCCATTTTTGCCTCGCGCCGGGGACGCTCAGGCTGGCTTCTATTCTAAACTTCCCGTCAGATTTGTGCCGGGGAAGCAGCTCGCGCCAGCTTGAGGAATTCCCTGGCGTTTTGTTCGGTCTTGCCGGGGGCAAAGATCGCCGATCCGGCCACTAACATGTCCGCTCCTGCTTCGACCACGAGAGCGACCGTATCGTGAGCAACGCCGCCGTCGACCTCGATGCGAAAGTTGAGGCCCATCTCCTCGCGAAGTTCGGCGAGGTGGGCGATCTTGTCGAGGGCGAGGGGGAGGAACTCCTGCCCGCCGAAGCCGGGGTTGACGCTCATGACGAGCACATGGTGCACCATTGGAAGGACTTCGATGAGGGTCTCGACCGGGGTGGCAGGGTTGATGACGACGGCGGGGCTGCATTTTGTGATGCGCGATCTGCTGGAGGGTGCGGTGAAGGTGGCGGCAGACCTCCTGGTGGACGGACATCATGTTGGCGCCGGCTTCGGCGAAGGCTTCGATGAAGTCGTCGGGATTTTCCACCATCATGTGGCAGTCGAGGGGGAGTTTTGTGATCGGGCGGAGGGCCTTGACCATGGGCGGGCCGAAGGTGATGTTGGGGACGAAGTGGCCGTCCATGACGTCGACGTGGACGATGGTGCCGCCACCGCGCTCGGCTGCTGCGACGTCGTCGGCGAGGTGGGCGAAGTCGGAGGCGAGGATGGAGAATGCCAGTTCAATCACTTGGGGTCCGCTCCTGCTGCAAGTCTATCAGTGGAAGGCACCCTCAATTCACGGGTTCCGCTTTCGAAGGACCTGCTCGCGCAGCCACATTGTCTCCAGAAGGGCTTCCTCGGAATCGAAGAGCGAAAAGGCATTCAGGTTGTAGTCATTCAGCAATCGCAAGACGTTGACTCGCTCCTCGGAGGGTATTTCAAACTTCCATAGGAAATCCTGCCCAGGGCGTCCCTGATCGAAGACCTTCTCGTGAGAATGAAATCGCCACTGATCTTGGGTATCCATGCTCCCGCAGATCGTGTAGTTGGATTGCTGGAGAAAATGCCTGCGATGGCCGCGAACGTATGGTCCAAGAGGACAGATCGTTGGTTCACCCACCGCCCCTCCTTTGACACCAGTTGGCCTCTCGCAATAGGCGTAGATCGATCTCTTCTTTCCGCCCCGATCGTTCCTGAAGGCGAAGAAAGCTGCAACGTACGGTGAGTGTGACCAGTCAAGGAGCGGCGATGGGAATCCATGATGCCGCAAATAAACCATATATCGATAGAGTTGGTGAGAAGGAAATCCAGCTGGAGAAGGAAAAAGCAACTCACGATTCCCGAAGTCCCAAAGATTGGGATCGTACTCCGGTACGCTCTCATTGGTAAACGTACTAACTGCGGGACCCGTCCTAGCAGTGATAAGCCGATAAAAATCACTGAAGGACATTGCCTTCTCCCCGTTCCGTTCGAGGGTTGTTTCCAATGACCACTCGGAGTCGCCTTGTCCGCGAAAGAGCAACGGCGAGGCTTGAAGGTTCTTATGTTGCGCACGTAGGTCTGCAAGCCACAATTCAAATTCTTGCCAGCCACCCTCAATCAGTTTCACAACGAGCCTCCGGAACAACTTGTTCGACCGGACAGTTAAAGATTCTTCGGCGGGACAGAAACCGTTCTTTCTACGTCGGGTCGGCCTTCGTGAAGGATCTTCGTCTTTGCGGATTTGGCTGCATCACGCTGGGTTTCGGCCATGGGTTTTGGGTCGCCGATGACCATGCGCGCGGCGCCACGGAGAATGCGACGGATGGGCCACTTTCCATCTTCGTTCGGCACAAAGATTTCGCCGACTCGCTGCTTCTCGGGACGGTAGTACCAGCGGCGAAAGAGCGAGAGATGATCGCTCAGGAGCGCAAGATCGTTGGGCTTTCCCCGCCTTTTCTTCGAGAGTGGCTAAAGCGTGCGCTGCACGGTCTTCGGGCGAGTTGGAGGCGGTGGCTTCGCCTTCGAGCGGCACCGCCTGGAGCATCAGCGGCTGCGCGAAGAGTGAACTGCCCACACTGGTTTGCTCGCGAACGGCGCGGACGCCGAGGGTGGATAGGCGCTCCGGGCCAACGACGCAGCCTCCTTCAAGGAGGAAGAGCGCGGCATCGTCGGGGCGGTCTTCCTCGGGTGCGGCTTTCTGGATGATGACGGCGCGGAGTTGGGGGACGGGGCGGACGATCCAGTCGGCGAGAGCCTGCGCGGCCTTTACCTTTTGCCACTGGGCGTGCAGCGCGGCTGCTTTTTCAAACTGCATGCCGGAGGATGCCTCTTCGCGCTCGAGACCGATGGCGATGATCATGCTCTCGCCGCGGGTGTCGAAGAATTTCTTTACTGCTGCGGCTTCAGCGGCGTACTGCTCCGGCGTGCAGGCTTGCTTGCAGGGCTCGATGCACTTGTTCATCTCGCCGTAGACGCAGCCGGGATGCTCGGGATACGGCGCAAGGTCTTCGTAGCAGCGGCGAAGTTTGAAGAGGTCGAGCACGTCGTCGCAGTAACGCTCGGCTGCGAGGCGAGAGGGGAACGGGCCGTACATCTGGGAGAGGCCGCGCTTGGATAATTTGTTGGTGGAGTAGACGCGAGGGAAGGCGTTCTCCATGGTCATGCGGAGGAAGTAGGGAGTGTGCAGTTTGAGGCGGCGGCGAGCTTCGACGTGCCCGAAGAGCGCGGCGGTGGCGTCGTAGAGGACCAGCGACGATTCGAAGGTGGAACCCGTGACGCTGTACTCAATGCGCGCGACCTTTTCGCGGAGGTTGAGGCGCTTGGACTGCGACTCGGGCGGGTCGAGGAGACGCCGCATGCGTCGGCGGAGGTCGGTGGTCTGGGTGAGGTACGGTGCGTCTTCAGCACGTGGGCCGCGGAGTGCGAAGACCCCGGGTTGCGCGGGAACGGAGCGGAGGATTTCGTCGGCCTGCGACGGCGCAAAATCTAAAACGTGATCGAATTGGAAGCTCGGCGCCACAGGAGAATTGTAGTCGCAAAGTATTGCGCGTTCTCGATTGCTCGGGGAGCTATCGTTGCCGGAGTTTCGAAGACGAGCACGGATGAAGAGAAGGCAGAGGATGCAGTCGGTACCGTCGCCCAGTAGAGCTGGTTCGATGCGACGGCTGCTGAAGGTACATGACGATGATGGCGAGATGTAGATGAGTTTTTCGAAGCCGCTCACGATGATGAAGAGGCGAATATCGAGCGGGATTCGGATGCGATGAGGAAGAAGGCGATCTGCCAGACGAGAGTGACGCTCGATGAAGCCATTATAGAACTCAGGATCTCTGTGTTGATGGGAGCGGAGCCTTATCGCGACGGGCTCAGCGATGTTCGACCATCCCGTTTAGAGAAAGTCATCTCTGACTCATCTTTGGATTTCTATGACTACGCTGGACATGCAGTGCCGGCTATGCAAGATGAATCGGTTTGCGAAATCTGATGGAACGCAGGCTTGATTTGCAGACTACCGATGGTCGACAGGCTAGAAACTACGATCCGGCGATGGTCATTCCTTCGATTCGATCGTGGGTGCAGCGCTCGCGCCGCGGAAGACCAGGTCGTTGCCGATGGCGGCGATGTTGCGGTACATGTCTTTGAGGTTGCCGGCGATGGTGATCTCTTCGACGGGGAAGGCGAGTTCGCCGTTTTCGATCCACATGCCGCTGGCTCCCTGCGAGTAGTCGCCGGTGACGAGATTGATGCCGTGGCCCATGGTCTCGGTGACGTAGAGACCGTCTTTGATGTCGCCGATGATTTGTTCGGGCGTCAGGGTTCCGGCTTCAAGGTAGAAGTTGCCTGCGCCGATGCCGGGGTTTCCAGCCAGCCCGCGTGAGGCGTTTCCGGTGGAGTGCATGTTCAGCTTGCGCGCCGTGTAGGTGTTCATCACGTAGTTCTTGAGGATGCCGTGTTCGACGAGGACGGTGCGGCGCGTAGGCAGGCCTTCGCCGTCGAAGGGACGCGTGCCGAAGCCTCCGATATTGTCGAAGACAAGGGTGCCGTCGTCGACGACGGTGATGTTTTCGCCGGCGACTCGTTCGCCCAGCATGCCGCTGAAGAAGGATGCGTTGCGGTAGATGGCGTCGCCGTTGGCTGCGTCGAAGATGTTGCCGATGATCGACTGCGCCATCTCCGCCGAGAAGACGACAGGAGCTTTCTGGGTCTTCACCTGGCGTGCGCCGAGACGTCGCAGTGTGCGCCTCGCGGCTTCGCGTCCGATCTCTTCGGGATCTTCCAGTTTTTTTGTCGTGCGCGCGTTCGAGAACCAGTAGTTGCGCTGCATGCCGCCCTTTTCGTCCTGGGCGATGGGAGAGACGGAGAAGCCGCAGTAGCTGCGCCGGTATTCCCCGACGAAGCCGCGCGAGTTCATCATGATCTTGTGCGAGGTCGCGGTGTCGAAGTCGCCGCCGCGCGAGTTCTGGATTCGGGTATCGTAGGCCATCGCTGCGGCTTCAGTGCGTCGCGCGATTTCGATGCGCTCTGCCGGCGGCATGTCGTTGACGTCGTCGAAGTAGAGATGAAGATCGCCGTCGAGTTGACCGAACTCGTGCGCCTCCGGCAGTCCGGCGAAGGGGTCTTCGCTGGTGATCTTGGCCAGCGTGATTGCACCCTCGACCAGACGAGCGATGCTCTCGCTCGAGAAGTCGGAGGAGGAGGTGCTCGCAGTGCGTTGAGCGTTTCCGGAGTTCAGGAAGACGCGCAGGCCGACCGCGCGTGAGCCGGACTCTTTCAGTGTTTCAACCTGTCCCAGATGAACGAGCGCAGAGAACTCGTCGCCTTCATAGACGACGGCTTCTGCATCGGTAGCTCCGGCTTTCAGGGCCTTCGAGAGGACATCGGAGGCGAGTTGTTTCAGGTCGGACGAGACTACAGATGCTGACGATGACACGTTTTCAGGACCTCAACGAACAGGAGATGCCGACAGACGCGCAAGACGGCCATCGGTAGCTTTGAGGAAGTACAGACCTGCGGAACAGTACTCGGAGTCGCTCTTGAGCTTGTGCTCGATGTGCGTGGCTGGACCGTCTTCGGAGCGGCGTTTGAAGAGCTTGACTGGTCCATTGCAGCTCATGCAGCGAAACTCAGTGTCGTTGTCTTCCAGCGCGACGTCGATGGCCTTCACCTTCCAGAACGGTTCGTAGCCACCGGTCGCGCGTACGCGGCGGCGCTTCACTTCACACTCGTAAAATCGTTCCCGTTCAGCTGCCATAGTGGACCTCGTTTGCATCGTGCCGTTAGTCGAACCGTTAAGTCGTACTTTTCGTTGTCATGCGGCAAAACAGAGTGCCAAAAGTGATGCAAGGGATAAAGTCGTTATTCGACGGGATGCTCCGAGTGCCTTGGTTCGCGCCCGTCGGTAGCTTTCTTGAACAAGAGCCCGTTGGCGCAAAACTCTGAATCGGCCGGTGACTTGTGCTCGACATAGGGCACGGAGCCCTCCTTGCCGTTGCGGCCGAGGAGTTTCACGACGCCGTAGCAGTCCTTGCATCGGAACTCCGTATCGTTGTCGACCAATGCGACTGCGACCGACTTAACTTTCCAGAACGGCTCGTAGCCTCCGCCTTCTTTCACGCGCCGACGTTTTACTTCGCACTCGTAGATTTTTTCGCGTTCGACTGCCATTATTGTCCCGTTCCCCCGACCGTCATGCGGTCGAGCTTTACTGTAGGCATGCCAACGCCAACCGGCACGCTTTGTCCGGCCTTGCCGCAGGTGCCGATACCCTCGTCCAGGGCGAGATCGTTGCCGACCATCGACACATATTTGAGCGCCTCGGGGCCGTTGCCGATCAGCGTTGCGCCCTTCACGGGCCGCGTTACGATACCGTCTTCGATCAGGTAGGCCTCGCTGGCGGAGAAGACAAACTTGCCGTTGGTGATATCGACCGAACCGCCTCCGAAGTTGACGGCGTAGAGGCCGCGCTTGACGCTCTTGATGATGTCCTCGGGCATGTCGTCGCCGTTGAGCATGTAGGTGTTGGTCATGCGCGGCATGGGTATGTGGTGGTAGCTCTCGCGACGGCCGCTGCCGGTGTTCGGCATGCCCATTAGTCGTGCGTTGAGTTTGTCGGAGAGGAAGCCTTTCAGGATGCCGTTTTCGATGAGAACTGTTTCCTGGGTGGGCGTTCCCTCATCGTCGACGTTCAGGCTGCCGCGGCGGCCGGGCATCAGGCCGTTGTCGACGACTGTGACCTTGGGGCTTGCGACCTGCTGGCCGATAAGTCCGGCAAAAGCTGAGGTTTTCTTGCGATTGAAATCGGCTTCAAGCCCGTGGCCGACGGCTTCGTGGAGAAGAACACCTGGCCAGCCGGGGCCGAGGACGACAGGCATCTCGCCTGCGGGTGCTTCGACCGCTCCGAGTTGCAGGATGGCGGTCCGGGCAGCTTCGCGCGCGTGGTGTTCCGGAGATTTATCGCCTTCGAAGAAGTCCATGGTGACGCGACCGCCGCCGCCGCTGGTGCCGCGTGCCGTGTTCGCCCCGTCTCTTGCGATGACGAAGACGTTGAGGCGGGCGAGAGGCTGGGTGTCGCTGGCGAAGGTGCCGTCGGAGGCCGCGACGAGGATGCGGCGAAGCTCGTCGTTGAAGCCGGCGCGAACCTGCGTGATGCGGGAGTCGTAGGCGCGAGCGGCCTTGTCGGCGCGCTGGATAAGAGCCAGCTTGGCGGCGATCTCGGCGTCGCTGGTGGCTCCGGCGACCGGGTAAAGCGAGGGTGTTTCCGTGTGCCGGAAGCCACTCATCAGCTCCTTGGCCGGACCGCTGGCGATCAGGGCTGCAGTCCGCGCTGCGCGCAGCAGGCGTTCACTGGAGAGGTCGTCGGTGTAGGCGTAGCCGGTGCGCTCGCCGGAGACGACACGGACGCCGCAACCCACGCTGATCCCTTGGCTTGCAGATTTGACGAGCGACTCGTCGATGCCGAGCGAGGTCGAGGTTACCGACTCAAAATAAAGGTCCGCGTACTCGCCTCCCGCTGAGAGGGCCTCTCCCAGGCAACGTTCCATCAGGCGTTCGGAGAGTCCCAATTTCTCGATGAAGTAGCGTTTGTGGTCGGGAGGGGGTATTGTCATCTGCTTTGATTCTAGGCTTCGCGGAGGGCTGCGGCAAATCATGCGGTCGCGGAGAGAGTGGCAAAGCGGGGCCGGCAGCGTCTTCTTATGAGGCAATCGAAGGCAGTTACGTCGCCGGATTCATCGTCCGTGCGAAGGATCTGGGGAACTTGCAACGCTGAGGTCGAGGGTAAATTGCGGAACTCCGGAGGCGTAGCAGTTGCCATCGGCGGAGTATGTCTTGCTGCAGGCCGCGGTGATCTCCTTGCGACGAGGAGACTGTGCGTATTGCCACGCTACGACATTTGGCGTTCCACTGGCTGAGAGAGGCGCGGGCTGCAAGCTGCAGCCGTTTGCTGGCGGGCAGGCGTCCTGGTAGACCCAGAACGCGATCTCATGGAGATGCTTTGCGGCTACCTGTTCGCGGACGTCTTGAATGGTGGTGATGGTCTTGCCGGGGGCGTCGTCGACGGGTTGACCGCTGGCGTAGACGCCGGGGAGATAACCGGAGTGCGCCACGGCCTCGGTCCAGGCAAGCAGGTACGAGGATTGGTTGACATTCAGGCGGCCGCCCTCTTCCTGATCGAGAAAGATGATGGTGTGAGCCGGGAAGTGTTCGCGTTGGGCGGCCGCAATGGCCGCTGCCGCATCCTTCGCTCCGAGCGCGGCCGGAGCGGTTCCCCCTCGCTTCGCTCGGGCGATTTCGGCGTCGGTCTTTCCATTGGCCAGGACGAGAAAGCCGAAGCCGCTGCGAACTAGAGCATCGCGCTTGCCTTGCCAGCTGTTGTGTCGCTCTCCGGGCGGGTTGGTGAGCCAGTATCCGGCGAAGGCGAAGTGGCGCCGCAGCGCGGGTAGGAGGTTGTCGCCAGGATAGTCGTTGCTGTCAAAGCCGATGGGCTCCTTTGCAGTCGCCGATGGCTCCGTAGCGGCCGGGTTGTTCTGCTGCGCGCATGCAGTGGCTGCGAGAAGAAGGAGCGCGGAGATGGGTGTCGCAAATCGTCGCATAGGAAGATTTCAAAGACTTTCGATGCTGGATAATGGTTACACGATTTTGCGTGGTGTGTTGCATAGTAGAGGTAAAGAGGAGTGGCATATGTCCCTGATTGATGTGGACCCAAGATATCCGGTTGGCCGCTTCGTCGCCCCTGCGGCCATCTCGCCCAATGATCGTATGGGCGCGATTACGACGCTGGCCGAACTGCCTGAGTTCCTGCGCAATGCGGTGGATGGGCTGAATTTCGCGCAGTTGGGCACACCGTATCGTGAAGGTGGGTGGACGGTGAAGCAGGTGGTGCACCATGTCGCGGACAGCCATATGAACGCGCTCATCCGCGTCAAGCTTTCGCTGACCGAGGACTGGCCAACGGTGAAACCTTATGATGAGGCGGCCTGGGCAATGCTGCATGACGTCACGGCGCCGGTGGAGTGGTCGCTGGAACTGATCGAGAGCCTCCATGCCCGCTGGGTGATGCTGCTGCAGTCGCTCGACGACCAGCAGTGGAAACGTGGGTGCAATCATCCAGAGAGCGGTCCGTTGACAGTGGAGCTATTGACGCTCCTCTATGCATGGCACTCACGCCACCATGTCGCCCATATCACTCACCTCCGTAGCCAGAGAAAACTGGTAAGGCACAGAGACATGCGGACCATCCAGATTGCTACGACGCCCGAGGAGATCGATCGCTGCTTTCTGGTGATGAGCCAGCTTCGTCCTGCGCTGATTGCAGCGGAGTTCGTCAGCCGCATTCAGGTTCAGCAGGCGGAGGGGTACCAGCTCGCATTTCTTGAGAATGACGGAGTGGTCGTCTCAGTCGCGGGATTTCGCATGCGCAACGTGTTGGCGAGCGGTAAGACGCTCTACGTAGATGATCTGGTCACCGACGGCGCGGCACGTTCGCAGGGCCACGGCGAGGCGATGCTGCAATGGCTCATCGCTTTGGCGAGGGAGGCCGGATGCGACACCTTCAGTCTTGATTCGGGAACGCATCGGCAGGAGGCCCACGCCTTTTATCTGCGGCACCGTCTTCGAATCACGTCCTTTCACTTCAATCTCAATCTTTAACTCCTCTCTGGCTCTACTCGATGTGTTAAGGTTCGGCTATGCCGCCAAGAGCAACTTCCGCGGAGCCCGTGCAGGCCGCCTCCCAGACAACCGAACAGATCGCAGCAGCGCTCGAGCAATTTCTCGCGGAGCATTCGCGAGCCGTTGTGCTCGAAGACGGCAAGGTGCTCTTTGACATGCGCGAGGCGAAGTACAGGCTGGCCACTGAGCATGGCCGTTGCACGCTGCATCTGTGGGGTGAAGAGCGCAATCTGGTCCGGCGGGTGGGCGCGACGACGATGCGGAACGGAGTGTTGCGCCTAAGCACGCATCGCTTCGGGCAGACCAAGCCGCAGACGCTGGAGCTTGTCGCTGACCGCGACCGGCGAACACCGTCGACGCGCGAGGCGACCAGGGTGAAGTATCTGCGTGTGCTCGAGCGAGTGCTGTTGCGGAGCTTTCCCGAATTCAAGCCGGATGCGTTTCGCACTGCGATGGACCTCGAGAAGAGCTTCGGGCCGGCGTATGCGCGAGGCTCTCTCGTGCAGGGACAGAAGGCGTGGGCCGTGATCGCTGTGAATGAGGAAGAGACGCAGGCGACGGTCGACGGGATCCTTACGCTGGGGATTCTTGTGGCTGCAGCACTGCCGTGAATCGGGCGACGGGCGGCGGCTCTACCAGGGCTTGAAGCTGATTGTGCCGCGCGGTATGGCGATGTTGACGTTGTCGCGGATGGCGTGGCTCAACCCGAACGTCGCGCAATGGGAGTTGTGGGAGCTGAACCAGAAGACCGAAGAGCTGGAGCAGCGCGACGCTGCCGATCACGGCAACCTGACGACTCGCCTGATGCATGCGCCGAATGAGCGAGCCGCGGAGGAACGGTTTGCGGAGTCGAAGGCGCGGGTGATGGCGCTTGTACCGGAGGCGATGCGCGATGTCGTTGAGCAACGCATTCGCAGCGGCACGGAGATGGCATTTTTGCTGCACGGTCTTGAGTTTGCGCGGGTACGAATGGGCTACGCGGGGAACTCCTTCAACAGCGCACAGGAGATTACGTTTGGCGCGGGTGCGAATGAGACTCCGCTAACCGATGAGAATGCGTCTGAGTTGCGCGAACTGGTGGCGCGTCTGTTTGCGCGGCGTATTGCAGGCGGCGACAAGCGCGATCCGCTCTACCGGATGCAGCCGGAGCGTTGGCTGGAGAGTGTGTTGCGGCGTGATGTCGAGCCGCTCGATGCGCATTTGGATGCGGCACATGTTTATACGCAGGTGCCGGCGTTTGCGGCGGCCGATCGAGGTATGCTCGATCTGCTGGGCGTCACGGACGATGGGCGCCTGGCGGTTATTGAGTTGAAGGCCGACGAAGACCTGCATCTTGCGCTGCAGGGGCTCGACTATTGGGTGCGGGTCAGATGGCATCACCTGCAAAATCCAGACAACGTCACCGGGTTGGGTGAGTTTCAGCGGCACGGGTATTTTGGTGGGCTAAGACTGTCGTCCGAGGCCCCGCGGCTCTATCTGGTGGCGCCAGCGCTGCGAATTCATCCCGCGACTGACGTTGTGCTGCGGTATCTGTCGCCGCGTGTAGAGTGGATTCTGGTTGCGCTGGATGAACGCTGGCGGGCCAAGGTCAGGGCAGTCTGGCGTAAGCGTAGTGGGGCCTAGTTTCGCGAGTTGATTCTTCAGACTACGGGAGGCATCGATGACTCTCAGGCCGGCTGTAAAGATATTCGGGCTTGGCGTCTTGCTGGTTTTCGCAACGGCCCTGCAGGCAAAGACGGTTACCCTCGGCGCTTCGGACAATCGAACGGATGTCTCTCTGAATCTCGGCGATACGCTTGTGGTGGAGCTGTCGTCGGGCGACGTCAATGGCTTCCGCTGGGTGTCGCATCTGCCCAAGGGCTCCGGGTTGACCGCGCTGAATGAAGATGTGCTCCCTGTTGATCCGAAGAGCAAGATGCAGGTGAAGCGGTTTCGCTTCAACGCCGCGACAGTTGGAGACGTAGCGCTGACCTTCGGCTTTGAGACGGAGGTGAAGGTCCCCGGCGCAGCACCGCAGGACACCGCTGCGTATTCCGTGCGAGTGCACATCGCCTCGGGCGCTCCGCGTGTGGGGACGGCGATTCTGCTCGGGCTGTACAAAGGGACGCTGCCATGCGCGGATTGCGAAGGGCTGGACACAGTGCTTCGGTTGTACGCGAAGAGCAAGTTCGATACGACGTATGCGTTCTTTGTGCGCACGCAAACCTATCGCGGCGCGCCGAACGGGGACGTCGTGAGAAGCGACCGCGGCGAGTGGACGGTGTTACGCGGCGACGCGACAGACGAGAATGCGACGGTGTATCAGCTCAATCCGGGTGACGAGCAAAAGGCTGATTCACTGCTGGTGCAGGACAACGGAAGTACATTGGTGCAGCTCGATCGCGAGATGAAGCCGATTGATTCGCCGATGAATCTGGCGCTTCGCCGGGTGCCGTAAGTGAGGTGGCTTGGGAGACAGCCGCGATTGAGTGCCTATATTCGCTGCGTCTGGGCGATTGCGATGCTTGGGTGGACGACGACACTTGTGGCGGAGTCGTTGCCTCTCGTGCGGAATTCGAGCGGAGTAAGACTTGTGGTCGCGGAGGAGGATTCGGAGCCGGCGCTGCATGTTGTGTTTCCGGGCGATTCGAACGAAGGTGCGATCAAGGTTCTGCTCCCGGAGCATGTCACGTCCAGGAGGCAGGGTAGTAGCGAAGGGGAGCGTCTGTACTTGTTTCGTCCGGGACTGAATGGAAAGAGGCCCATATGGCGGCAGGCGGGGCAGGCGATCGAGTATGAGAGCGATCTGAAGCAGGGCATCCACTTGCTTGCGCGGGCGACTTTGGAAGACGATGGCGTTCTGTTCCACTACGAGTTCCAGAACCGGTCGGATGTGAATTACGCAATGATCACCGCGATCACCGACCCAAGGATGACGTCGATCCTGCATGATGTCCGCTTGGAGCGCACGTATGTGCATCGCAAGGATGGATTCGAGCTGCTTGCCTTGGAGACTCCGGCGCGTCTGACGATGCCGTTGAACGAATGGTTGCCCTCGCGGTATCTGGCGTCGTATACGTGGCCCGTGCCCGCGAAGCTTGTGGAGCGCCGTGCGGATGGGATCACCTACTACAACTCATCACACGCAGTGGATGAGCCGCTGATTGCAACGATCTCAACCGATCACAAGTGGGTGGTGGCGAGTTTTACGAAGGCGACGGGCAATGTGTGGAGCAATCCGGAGCTTACGTGCCAGCATGTTGATCCGGAAAAGCCGCTGCCACCGCGTGGAAGAGCCGTGGTGGAAGTGAAAGTCTTGATCTTCGCCGGTACGCTGGATCAAGCGCTGCAGAAGGTAAGAGCGCAACGAGGCTCGCTGCAATAGCCGTGGTCAGTCGCAGTAGGCAGCGGCTGACGCCAGCATCGTCTCGTCGACGTCCGCGACGGCATCTTCCGTTTCAAGAGCCGTCGCGCGATTGGCAAAGAAGCTCTCGATGGCATCCAGAACCGCAGGGCCATTCTTCGAATCGAAGATCTGTTTGCGCAGCGCGCCGCCTCCTGGGACACCATGGGTGAACCAGCTGGCGAACTGCTTCATCTTGCCGACGCAGTCGCGGTGGCGCTGGTCGCGAGCGATCTGGCCGGAGGCTGTGATTGCCGCAGCACGCGCAGCCTCTGCGGCTTCCTCAATGGCGATCTCGTCAACCAGCATGCCGAAGTAGTCGCGGATCATGCGGTAACGATCCTGGTCGGTGGGTTGCTCGTATGTCCCGGCGCCGGTCGCTTCCTTGGAGGCGGTGTACTGCGCGATCTGGCGGAAGATCCACGGATTGGAGGGCGCGGCGCGGCCGATCATGACGGCATCGCAATGGGTGACGTCGACCATGGCGGCGGCGTCCTCAGGCGTGCGGATGTCGCCGTTGCCGATGACGGGGATGCTCACGGCATCTTTCACCGCGGCGATGTACTCCCAGCGTGCCTGGCCGGTGTAGCCATCCTCGCGAGTGCGGGCGTGGAGCGCGACGGCGTTGAGGCCGCAGTCTTCGGCGAGCTTCGCGAGTTCGACGCAGACGATGTGTTTGTCGTTCCATCCCATGCGGAACTTGACGGTGAAGGGAATCGTGACTGCGGCGCGGATGGCCTTGAAGATGGTCTCGATGAGCGGCAGATCGCGCAGCAGGCCGGAGCCGCCGTTGCAGGCAACGACGCGCTTGGCCGGGCAGCCGAGATTAAGGTCGACGAGGTCGAAGCCTGCGTCCTGCACGATGCGGGCAGAGTCGGCGAGTGTTACGGGATTCGAGCCGAAGAGCTGCGCGGAGATGGGATGTTCGTCGTCGTAGTAGGTGAGGTAGCGCTTGCGCTTGACCTCACGCATGCGGGAGAGGCCGTCCGCGGAGGTGAACTCCGTCATGATGAGGCCGCAGCCGGACTGCTGGTTCGAGGTCTCTTCCGTGACGTCCGTCGTGCCTGCCGACGCGGTGAACTGGCTGGCGTTCTTGATGAAGCGGCGGAAGACCGTGTCGGTGACGCCGGCCATCGGGGCGAGCACGGTCGCCGGTGCAATCTTCACGTTGCCGATGGAGAAGCTTGCAGGGACGCGGGTGTGCTCCGGCATGGCGTGATCGACTGGATCGTCCCAGCGTTTCTGCTCGAGGGTGTAGCGCTTCTTCATATAGAAAAATAAGAAAGTGCAGTTCGAATTCGAAGGCGTTGATTAGCAAATCGCTGACTGGCAAATCAAAGGCCCCCGCGTTGGCGGAGGCCTCTGAAGGGTTATGGGCTTCCGCTTACTTCGCGGCGGTCTCTCCGGCAGTTTTGGCTTTGCCGGCATCGGATTTGTCGAACTTGCGGCGGAAGCGCTCGACGCGACCTGCGGTGTCGATCAGCTTCTGCTTGCCGGTGAAGTAGGGGTGGCAGGCGGAGCAGATTTCGACGACGATGTCGCCCTTGTGCGTGGAGCGGGTCTCAAAGGTGGTTCCGCAGGCGCATTTGACGTGGATGTTTTCGTACTTCGGGTGAATTCCTTGCTTTGGCATGTAACTTTCCTTTTTCTGATCTTGCCTGCCGGCCCGCGGATCGCTTGCAACGGTAGAGTTCACGTCACATCGAAGTGCCTGTCGCGCCGCCGCTTACGCCCCGGTCAGGGAGCGCTCAAGCAGTCTTTTTAGTTTATCTGAATATCCAGATATATCCAAGATTCGCACAGGGGGCAGTTGGATTCAGATCCTGCGATACTGGATCGACGGTATGAAGCGAAGTTTGTTCGATTTGCGGTGGTTCGGGCCTGCGGGTGGTGCAGGAGGACGGCAGACAGTTTGCCCAGGATTGCGTCTGCCGGATCGAACGCCGGGCGGCGCGGTGCTGGGACGCGCGCAGATTCCCAGGCGCTAGAAGCACTGCACGTTCGAAAACTACGACACCGACCTCCCGTACTCGCGGAATAAGCCGATGGTGATCGCCGCTTCTGATGCGGCGAGGAAGTTTGTCGAAAGCTTATCCACTTGAGACCAACGGGTGGAACGGGCTGCTGCTTACCGGTTCAATCGGCGTTGGTAAGACGCATCTGGCGGTCGGGCATTTTGCAGGCGCTCGTTATCGGAGCGTGGTGCGACGGGGCTCTTTTACGACTATCGCGATCTGTTGAAGCAGGTCCAGAACAGCTACAACGCTCAGGTTCGCGAAACCGAGCTTGAGGTGCTTCGGCCGGTTTTTGAGGCTGAGGTGCTCGTACTCGACGAGCTGGGCGCGTCCAAGCCGACTGACTGGGTATGGGACACGGTCGCGCACATCCTGAATACCCGCTACAACGACCGCCGCACCACGATTATCACGACCAACTACGCGAATGCGGGGCCATTGGGGACGGAGTCCGGCGCGCGTTCGGCCATGCGCGAGGAGACCCTTGGCGATCGCATCGGAGAGCGCATGCGGTCAAGATTGCAGGAGATGTGCGTGGTGGTGGAGATGCAGGGCGAAGACTTCCGGCAAAAGGTGAAGCGCGCGAGCTTCGCCTGAATCTACGGACGCCGCGTCATTAGAGCAGCGTAACCAGAAGAAAGATACCTGCGGTCAACGCAGCAACCTGATACAGCCGGTCCGAAGCAGCAGGGGTTCCGGGCACTTCCCCGGTGGCCCGAACGGTTCCATGGACCGCGTAGTGCTGCTCGACTGGAGATTGTGGCGGCCTTTCGTTCTGCGGATTCATGGCTAGCCTTCGTCTGCTGCGGGGAGGATCGCTTACAGAACATATAGATGTTCGTTAACGCGATCTTGCACCAACAAGTTCCGGACTTTTATGAAAAACAGGCGAAGTTTCACCTAAGGGAGCTTTGGTGGTTCCCCCGGCATGCCCTGACCAAGACCGACTGTCTCGAAGGAGGGGTATAAAATCTCGGCTTATGAGCGAACCGCATCAACCAGACAACGCCTCCGCGAATTCACCGCTGAATCCCCCTGCATCCGTAAAGAACAACGAGATGTTCGCAACCAAGCCCCCGGAGAGCGGCGGTATCCCGGTTATGGCGTGGGGCGCGGCCGGCCTGGCTGTTTTGGTCGTGGTTATCGTTCTGGTCCTGGCAGGCAGGCACAAGGCGGTCGCTCCCGACTACGGTCCAGCCGCTGGCTGCTTATGCTGCCAGTCTCCCGCTGTCGCAGCTCGCCATGAGCGAATCGACAAGTCTCTCGGGGGGCAAGTCGACATTTATCGATGGCCACATCCAGAACACAGGGACTCAGACCGTCTCCGGCATTACCGTGCAGGTCCTTTTTCGCAATGAGGAGGCGATGCCTCCCCAGATCGACACCGTCCCCCTCTCGCTGGTTCGCACGAAGGAACCATATATCGATACCCAGTCCGTCGCCTCGGCTCCTCTGAAGGCGGGCGACGAGCGGGATTTCCGGCTCATCTTCGAGTCGATTCCCGCGAACTGGAACAACCAGATGCCGGAGATTCGGATCATCCAGGTCGAGACAAAATGACTCCTTCGGGTGAATGACTCCTCAGTAATACTTACCAGGCCACCCGGAAGATTTTGCGTGAGTTGACCTTAATCTCCCATCGTCCGGTAATCGGCAATAACCAATAAGCCGTTTATTATCATTATCTTGATCGTTGTCTTTGGTTTGGCACGGTACATGCTCTAGTCATTGCGTGTTGACGTCTGGAACACAGGCGCATCGTTGACTAAGAGGAGATCAAACATGATGAAATCTGGAAACACTTTCGGCCTCCCGGTACTTGTATTAGGTAGCGCGTTAGGACTTACGGCTTTCGCGCAGACCAGCGCCACTCCGACGCAGACGACAGATCCAGCAGCAGCCACCTCCAGCTCCGATAAAACCAATGACAACGCGACCTACGCCACTGGCAAGCCGCTTGAGGAGCAATCGAAGGAAGGTTTCTGGGGTCATATGAACCCCCTCGCACGCAAAAAGTGGGTAAAGCGGCAGGTTGATCCGGTCAAGGATCGCGTAAACGAGCTTGATCAGCTGCAGGCCAAGAACGCCAACGATATCAAGGATGTAGACGCCCGCTCTCAGGCCGGCATCAAGAATGCAATGAACGCAGCGAACACGGCCGACCAGCATGCGCAAGACGCTGCAAATCGCGCTAACGCCGCGAACCAGGTAGCAAGCAACGCCAGCACCCGTACCGACTCGTTGGGCAACACGGTCGGCAACCTTGACCAGTACCAGACGGTTTCCTCTACGGCAGTCAAATTTGCCTCTGGACGTACGACGCTTGGACCCACGGCTAAGTCGGATCTAGATGCCTTGGCGACCACGTTGTCTGGCGAGAAGGGTTACATCATCGAAGTGCAGGGCTACAGCCGGGCCGGCGTGCAGACCTCACAGGCGATGGCGGATGCGGTTGTTCGCTATCTCGTAACCGAGCATCAGGTTCCGGTGTACCGGATCTATAAGACAGGCCTTGGCAAGGACACCGCCAAGCCAGCAGATGGAGAGCAGGCAATCGTGAACGGCGTTCGCGTGACCCTGTTGCATAACAGCCTTGCGACGATGAGCGGTAACAGCGCGTCGAACGGCTCAACTCCGACGAACTCCCCGATGGGAGCCAGTTCACCTCACGAGGTGAACAACCAGTAGCCCTCCCCCAGGGCGGCATAGCTGAGGTTGAATTCAGCTTCCCTGTGCCGCCCAAAAGTTTGCCGAGAAGCGACCTAGATCGCACTCGCAAAAACCTCTCCTAACCAGAGAGAACCAAGGCAGATTGGCCCCTCAATGAGGGGCCGCTTTTTTAACCTGACAATTTTGGAGTTCGCAAGGTCGCTACTTGGCGACAGCCTGATGGATCGCCAGCAATTGTTCCAGGACAGATTTCAGCTTGTTCAGGTGCAGCGCGTTCGCCCCGTCGGACTTCGCCTCGGCTGGATTGTCATGCACCTCAAGAAAGACGCCATCGACGCCTGCAGCGACTGCGGCGCGTGCGAGCACAGGAATAAACTCAGGCTGGCCGCCGCTGACGCCGTTGCCTGCCGAGGGCGTCTGCACGGAGTGGGTCCCGTCGAAGACCACCGGCGCAAAGCCTCGCATGATCGGAAGCGAGCGCATATCGACGACCAGATTGTTATAGCCAAAGCTGGCGCCGCGTTCGGTGAGCGAGACCCGGGCGTTGCCGCTCTCGCGGATCTTCTCGACGGCGTGGCGCATGTCCCATGGGGCGACGAACTGGCCCTTCTTCACATTCACTGCGCCGCCGCTTTTGGCCGTTGCTTCAGCCGCCGCGATCAGCAGATCGGTCTGGCGACACAGGAACGCGGGAATCTGCAGCACATCGACAGCTTCGGCTACCGGCGCGCAGTCGGCGGCAGTATGGACATCAGTCAAGACTGGCAGGCCCGTGCTTTCCCCTATGGAGCGGAGGATGCGGCAACCCTCGACCAGGCCGGGGCCGCGAAAGCTCTTGATGGAAGTGCGGTTCGCCTTGTCGTAGCTGGCTTTGAAGATGTAGGGAACGCCCAGGTCAGAGGTGATGCGTTGGATGGCATCGGCCAGCATGCGCGCATGGGCCTCAGATTCAAGGACACAGGGTCCAGCGATGAGGAAGAGCTTGCCCCGGCCAACCGGGACTTGATGAGGGGCCTTGCCGATGTCGAAGGGATTGGTCACGTCTGTTATTTGACCATAGCTGCGGCCACGCGTGGCTTTATCGCCTGCGAGCAGCCTAGCCCTTCAGCGACCTCCCCAGGCCGGAGAGGACCATCGTCATAAACGAGAGCCCGCGACGGCTGTCTTCGCTGTTGGCGCGCTTCGCAAGCTGGAAGAGGCTCGGCGGCGTCTGCTCGCGCTTATGCTCCTCCGTGGCCTTTGCCATCACCTTCGAAACCTGATCAAGCACCTCGGGGTCAAGCTCGGTGAGGATCTTGGCAGCTGTCAGAAGGTTGCGAATACCGGCAATACCCTCGGGCTCACGGGCGAAGCGCGAGAGCGTCGTGATGATCGTGTCCTTGGAAGCGATCATGCCATGCAGGATGTCGAGCAACCCCTCGTCGTAAGCCGCTTCAAGTACGTCGTACGCGGCCAGCAACGCCGCTGCGTGCTCGTCTGGGGCCTTCTCCAGACGTCGCTGAAGGTCAGCCTTGAAGTCGACGGTAACGGGTTTGAACTCGATCGGTTTGGCCATGGGCAACTCCTTGCAGGGCGAGAGACTAAACAGTAGTGGAGGTGATCTGAACGAGTTTGTCGGCCTTGGCGGTGCCGGGCAGATGATAGTCGGCACGCGCCCACTTGCGTTCGATCTCAAGACCGGACTGCGGCGTGCGTTTGCCGTTGCGGAAGTTGCTGCGGGGGATGGGGTTTTTATCGCCTTTGCCGCGTTCCGGGAGGAGGGTCATCAGGACGGTGGTTTCTTTGTAAGCGGGTGTGTGGGTGAAGCGGTCGGTGTGGCTGCTGGTGAGGCGGTTGACGGGCTCCACGACCGAGTTGATGGGCATGTAGAGTTGTTTGCCCTGGACTCGGTCGGTGACGACGACCTGCACGTTGACGACGCCGTAAGGGCTCATGAGCTGGACGTGGCGGCCCGTGGTGATGCCGCGCTCGGCGGCGAGCTCGGGCGAGATTTCGAGGAAGGTGGTGGGGGACATGGCCTTGACGCCGGGGGTGCGATCGGTCATGCTGCCCTGCTGAAAGTGTTCGAGGAGACGCCCGTTGTTAAGGTGGAGATCGAACGCTTCGTTGATCTCTTCGCAGGGGGGAATGTATTCGATCGGGTAGAACCTCGCCTTACCGTCTGGGAAGGGAAACTTCTCGGTGAACAGAAGCGGCGAATCGGTGCCATCCGCGTGCACGGGCCATTGCAAGGAGTTGAAGCCTTCAAGTCGATCGTAGCTGACGCCCGCAAACAGCGGTGTCAACCGCGCCACCTCGTCCATAATCTCCGACGGATGTTGGTAGTTCCAGTTCGCCCCCATGCGGTTGGCGATGAGCTGAATGATCTCCCAGTCAGCCTTGGCATCGCCGAGCGGCTCCATCACTTTGTAGATCCGTTGAATGCGGCGCTCCGTACTGGTGAAGGTACCCTCTTTTTCAAGCGAAGGAACGGCAGGGAGGACGAGATCGGCGTAGCGGCAGGTCTCGGAGAAGTTGATGTCCTGGACGATGAGAAACTCGCACACGCCGAGCGCGTCGCCGACGTCGCCGGCGTTCGCATCGGATGTGATCGTGTCCTCTCCCTTGATGTAGAGGCTCTTGACCGTGCCGTCCTGGATGGCGCGGATCATCCCGTGATTGTCGAGGCCTGTGCTGGTGGGAAGGGTAACGCCCCAATCCGCTTCGAACTTCGCGCGAATGTCCGGGTCATCGACTTTTTGGTATCCCGAAAAGACATTCGGCATAGAGCCGAAGTCGCTCGCGCCCTGCACATTGTTATGCCCTCGCAGTGGATAGGCCCCAGCTCCGGGCCGCATATAGTTTCCTGTGACAAGCAAGAGGTTGGAAAGAGATGTCGCCGTATCGGATCCGTTGCAGTGCTGCGTAAGGCCCATGGCAAACAGGATGCACGTGCCGTCGGCCGCGGCGATCTCATGCGCCACGGTCGTCAGCGTGCTCGCGGGAACGCCAGTGATCTTCTCCGCATATTCGAGCGTGAAGGGTTCGAGCGATTTTTTGTACTCATCGAAGTGATTGACCCACGTGTTGACGAAGTCCATCTTCGCCAGGCCGCTGTCGATGATGTACTTTGCAATCGCATTCATCCAGACCATGTCGGTCGACGGTTTCGGCTGGAAGAAGATATCGGCGCGCTCGGCCATCTCGTGTTTGCGCAGATCGGCGACGATCAGCCGCTGCCCGCGATGCTTGTGCGATCGCTTCACGCGCGTTGCGAGCACAGGGTGGTTCTCCGCAGGATTCGCGCCGACGATCACGACTAAGCCGGCCTTCTCGATATCCGCGATCGAGCCCGAATCTCCACCGTAGCCTACCGTACGTTGCAAACCCATGGTCGCCGGGTTCTGGCAGTAGCGGGCGCAGTTGTCGACGTTGTTTGTGCCAATCACCGCGCGCGCGAGCTTCTGCATCAGGAAGCTCTCTTCATTGGTGCACTTCGACGAGGCGATAAACGCAAGCGCATCGGGGCCATGCTCCGCTTTGATCTTCTTGAAGGTGTGCTCGATGATGTCGAGCGCCTCTTCCCATTCGATCTCGCGGAAGCCTTCGCCATCGCGCAGCAGCGGCTTCACCAGCCGGTCGTCGGAGTTGATGTGGCCCCAGGCAAACTTGCCCTTCACGCAGGTTGAAATTCCATTCGCCGGTCCATGCGTCGGTTCGATCTTCAGGATGTGACGGTCGCGCGTCCACACCTCGAAGCTGCAACCGACCGCGCAGTAGGTGCAGACAGTCTTGGTCTTCTTGGTGCGGTGGTTGCGCATCTCGGCTTCCATCTCGGAGAGCGCAAGAATCGGCCCATAGCCGATCGGCGGTTCGATGCCCTTAACGACATCGATCATATTGTCCAACGCGGCCACTGGAGTGTCGGTCAGAAAACCCGCCTCCCCGAGCATCGACTTCTCCATCAGCGCATTGCACGGGCACACCGTCACGCAATGCCCACAGGAGACACAGCTCGAACCATCAATCTTTGTTCCACCGTCCCAAAGCACGCGCGGATGGTCGCTCTCCCAATCGATCGACAGCGTCTCATTCACCTGCACGTTCTGGCACGATTCCACACAGCGTCCGCAGAGAATACACTGATCGGGATCGTAGCGATAGAACGGGTTCGACATGTCCTTCTCGTACGGCTTCGGCGTGTACGGACGGGACTGATGTTTCACATCTAGTTCTTTCGTCGTGTTGTGAATCGTGCAGTTCCCGTTGTTGTTGTCGCATACCGTGCAGTACAGCATGTGGTTCTGCAGAATGCGATCGAACGCCTCGCGCTGCGCAATGTCCACAGTCTCGCCGGTGGTCTCAACCTTCATTCCCGCGGCAACTCTGGTTGCGCACGCACGCACCAGTTCACCGTTGACCTTTACCATGCAGGTATCGCAGCTTTGAATCGGTCCCATCTGCGGGACGTAACATACCTGCGGCACCGCCTTCTGCGCATGCACTGCGGTCCGGCTGTTCAAAAGGTCGATCAGCAACTCGCCCGCGTGGCCGGGGACTTGGATTCCATCGATCGTCAGTTGTGTATTTGGTGAGTGATCGGCGGGAGTGTTCAGCAGTGATTTCGTGATGGTCATAAGCTTGTCCTATGCAGAGGTGAGTCGCTGAAATCCATCTCCCACGCACTCCGCTTAATCCACATTACACCCAACTTGCATTGACAAAATGCTGACAAAAAAGTGCATCCGAACGAGGGTTTTCCCGCATCCAATGACCGCCTGTTGCGGCTACTTCGACTCCGTAATTACGCCGCTCACTCCTCGCGCTCACCACGGTGGCCTCCTGACAGAATCTGTTCCGCAGCCCTCAGTCCGGAACGCATCGCAGCATGGACTGTTCCCCAGTGCCCGGTCATGTCAGTGTGTTCGCCAGCGAAGAAGAGAGTATGCGCAACGGGTTCAGTCATCTGCTGTGAAGCCGCCAGTCCGCCCGTGGCCACGTAGCTGTAGGCGCCAAGCGAAAACCGGTCAAGTTTCCAATCGTGCGTGTAGCAGCCTTTCAACAGTCCCTGAATCCGTTGCCTGCGCACACCGAAAATTCTTGCCAAGGTGGTACAGGCCTTGTCGCTTAGCGACTTCGCGTCCAATCCAGTCAACGCCGCCGAACGAGGCCCGCCCACCCAGCCTGTGATCGTGTAGCTCGCCTCCGGATGCGCCGTCCACCAGACCGGCGGCATCTCCGTAAACGCAAAAAGAAAACTCATCTCGCTCAACGTCGGTTGCGGCGGCAGGCCGTCCCAGAACCTCTCCGCAAACAGCAACGTGAAGCGCCGGGCCTGTCCCATCCGCAGCCGCTTCGCGGCCTCAAGCACCTGGTGCGGCCGAGGGAATATGTTCACGTTGCCAGCCTGCAGTACTGCGAGCGGCAGAGTGACAACCGCGTGCGTCGCACGAAAGGTCCACAGATCCGAGACGATTTCCACCAGGCCTTCTTCCCAGCGAATCTCCTTCACTGGCGTTCCCGTCAGCACCTTGCCACCGAACTCTGTGATCTTCTCGGAAAGGTATCGCGGAAGCTGATCGTAACCGCCGCGCAGCCGGTAGTTGTGATCGCTTCCGTCTGCGTCCTCGGCCTTCTGCTGCGCGCCTAGCGACGCCGCGCTCACCTCGCGATGATCGGCAGCGTTGAAGCCTTCGACGTACCCGATCATTCGGCTGCGATCCTCCAACGGCGTCTGCTCGCGGTCCAGATACTCGGCGAAGCTCATATCCGGCCCCTCGAAGTTCTCCAGCTTTTCCAGCGGCCCAAAGACGTCGTCCATCTCGCCGCCGCATTCGCTCAGCGTACCGTCCTCGAAGCAAACCCGCGCCCCACCGCGCTCGTACGTCTCCAGCCCCGCCTCCTCGATCAGCGCCCACAGCTCCGGCGGCCTGCCGTGGATAAACTCAGCACCCAATTCGATCGCCTCGTCGCCCACGTGCCGAGTCCAGATACGACCGCCAATGCGATCCTGCGCCTCCACCACCAACACCTTCCGCCCTGTCTCTGCGAGCGTTCGCGCGGCAGTAAGACCCGCCATCCCAGCCCCAACGACGACAACATCATAATGCGTGCGATCAGTCATCTGCCCTTAGATGCGCGGATTTAGATGCGCGGTCAGTGTGCTGCAGTGCCGTAACTCTTGCTCCACGCAGCGTAGGCGTCAAGCGCCTGTTGCGGCCCTGCGCTGAACCACGCATATCCGTTACGCCGCTCTGCAGAGAGTTCGGTCACGTCGTCGTGGATTGTCTTGTCGCGATCGCCAAAGACCGGCAACCCCGTCGTGATGTTGTAGTAGCGCGCCCAGATGGGCCCCGCACCGGCCTTCGCTTCGAGATGCCGCCCTCCCGCAGCGCCGCGTCCGCCAACCCACTCCTGTCCGTTGATCGCAGCGCCCTTCAGCCACGCCACGCCCGCATCGACTGCCGCGATCACGGTTGGCGACGGATGCGGCAGCTGCATCAAGTACAGCAGGACGCCGGCGCTCTCTCCGGACGACAGCGCCGCCGGCTCATAGTTGCGTCCCGCAACAGGCGCGAGCGTCAACGCATCATGTTGCTGAGCCCAGACGGTGCGCTTGCCCTTTACCACCACCTGCGTTGCCAGAATGCACTGCAGTGCGTGAGCCACGCTCGCCCTTGCTTGGAGTCGCAACTCTGCCGGCACAAAGGCGTAGTTGCCCGCTCCCTCCGCAACCGAGGTCAATGTCTCTGCCGACTCAGTCACAGCGTTGTCGTTATACGTAATGGCGTCGTGATAGCCGCCCTCCAGCGGCCACACCTGCGGCCACCCGCCATTCGGAAACTGTGCTGCCAGCAGATACCGTATACCGCGAAGGAAGCTGGCGCGGTAAGGTTCTCCGGCTGTACCCGGCGTCGCTCCCGAGACCAGAACGAGAAAGTGCAGCTCCGTGTTCGTAGCGTCGTTATCGAGTGTTCCAACATAGTTCCAGTGCGGATCCTTCGGAGTATCGAAGTCATCAGGACTCGGATGCTTCGAAAGATTGTCCGTCGCATAGCTCTGTCCGGGCATCCGCGTCGCGCCACTTAGATCGAGGTTCTTGCTCCATCCTCCTGCAGGCGTCTGAAAGCTGACGATCACATCGGCGACATGCCGCGCCTCTTCCGTGCCGTACCAAGCCGCCTCGCGGTTCAGTGGCATCGTTCGAGCACTGAAGCCCTCCTTCGGCAGCTGGGGCTCAGGCGCCCCAGCCGTTCGTTCGGCAGCGAGCGTGGCCTTATCGATCTGCATCTGCTTCTGCGACCGTTCGAGATACGCGGTCCATGCGGCTCGGTCCTTCGCCGGCAGCGTTGCGATCCGCGCCGTGGTGATGGACTCGGCCGGTTTGCTTGTCCCGACGACTGCTGAAGAGAGTGGCGTAGCCGCAAAGAGGCCCAGCAAGAAAAATCGCGCGGGAGATTGAAGTGACATAGGTCGGAGGATCCTACGCGTTAAGACGCCACGGCCTGCGGCAAAGACGCATGTTTAAATTCGGCACGTCTGGCCACATTCACGAAGTAGGCGCACCGAATCGCTCTCTCACAACCGCCAGGCCGTCCTCCACCGTCGTTACGCGACCCTCGAGCTGAGCGTCCTCCGCTGCCTCCAACATCGCCTTGAACTCCGGCCCGGGCCGATATCCTGCATCGATCAGGTCCTGTCCGGTAACCAGCAGCTTCGGCGTCATCGTCTCCACCGGAGTCGCCTCGAACCGCTCCTTCGCAAACTCGTACAACCGCAAATCACCATGCGCTGAGCTGACATCCATCCAGTGCAGCGCCAGGTGTTCGCCAAACTTCGGCAACCGCAGAAACCGCTTCAGCGTCGACTCCCGCATCTGCATAATGTCGCCAAATCGCATGTGGTTCTTCACCAGCGCGACGATCTGTTCCGTATCTTCATTCGAAAAACGCAGTCGGCCAAGGATCTCCTCGGCGATTCGCACTCCCACCTCGACGTGTCCGTCAAAGTGAATCCGGTCTCCGGGCTTCTTCGGGTCAGGCGGTCGAAACGTCGCCGGCTTGCCTATGTCGTGCAGCAATGCTCCCCACGCCAGCGTCGCAGATACTCCCGGCTGCAGCTTCTCGAGCAGCAGCATCGTATGCACCCAAACGTCGCCTTCGGGATGAAACTGCGGCGGCTGTTCCACGCCGTGCATCTTCACCACCTCGGGCAACACCTGCGCCAACAAACCCGTCTCGTCGAGCAGCTCGAACGCCCGCCGCCCGGGGCCTTCGGTCAACATCAGTGTCAGCTCGTCGCGAACCCGTTCGAAGCTCACCTGCCCAATCTCCGGCGCGGCCGCGCGAATGGCAGCCATCGTTCGCGGCTCGATCGCAAGCCCCAGCCGCGCCGCAAACCGCACTCCCCGCAGCGTACGCAGCTTATCCTCGGCAAACCGCAGCGCCGGCTCCCCGATCGCACGCAGAACTCCCGTCGCCAGATCCTCGCGGCCATTTACATAATCGAGCGTTGAGCCCGCGGCATCCCCCGTTTCATCGAAGGCCAGCGGATCGAGCAGCATCCCGTTGATGGTGAAGTCGCGCCGCAACACATCCTCTCGCGCATCGGTCGAAAACCGTACTGCATCCGGCCGCCTCCCATCGCTATACGCCCCATCATGACGAAACGTCGCCACTTCAGTGGCGATCTCGCCGCCTTCGCCGTCAGGTGTACACACCAGCACCACACCAAAGTGCGCGCCGACCGAATAGGTCTTCGCAAACATCTCCATCACGACATCCGGCGTAGCGCTCGTCGCAACATCGAAGTCCTTCGGTTCAATCCCCAGCAGAAGATCGCGCACACATCCGCCCGCAAAGAAAGCCTGATGCCCAGCTGCCCGCAACGCCACCACGATCTCTCGTGCCGCCTTGTACTTCGGGTTGTCGATACGATGGTCCATCACGTCTACCCTATGATAGAGAGATGCGCCAAAGCAGTGAAACCGGCCTGATTCTCGGCATCGAAAGCTCCTGCGACGAGACCGCCGCCGCTGTTGTCCGCTCGGGCACTACGGCGCTTTCGAACGTGGTCGCCTCGCAAATGTCTCTCCATGCCAACTACGGCGGTGTCGTCCCCGAGCTCGCCTCCCGAGAACACCTCCGCAACATCGTCCCCGTCGTTCGCGAAGCGATGTCCCGAGCCAACGTAGCCTTCGCCGACCTGGACGCCGTGGGCGTCACCGAAGGCCCTGGCCTGGCTGGCGCGCTCCTGGTCGGCATCACCTACGCCAAAGCCCTCACCTTCGGCCTCGATAAGCCGCTCATCTCCGTCAACCATCTCGAAGGCCATATCCACGCCGTCCTGATGGAGGCGCGCGAGCGCAGTGAAGCCCCCATGGAGCTTCCGCTCCTCGCCCTCGTCGTCTCCGGCGGCCACACGCATCTCTATCTCGCGAAGCAACAGGGAAGCGCAAACACATGGACTTATCGCAACGTAGGCCGCACAGTCGACGACGCCGCCGGCGAGGCCTACGACAAGGTCGCCAAGCTGCTCGGCCTCGGCTACCCCGGCGGCCCCTGGATCGACGCCCTTGCCCCGCACGGCAACCCGCGCGCCGTCCCCTTTACCTTCGCCCACATCAACTCGCGCCCGCCTCGCCCAGGAGTCACCAACAAAAAAGCGCCCGCAACAACCGAAGGCCCACACTTCGACTTCTCCTTCAGCGGCATCAAGACCGCCGTCCTGCGCTACGTCGAAACCCATCACCTTCGCGAACGCATTGAAGCCCGCCGTACCGCGCTCGCCGCCGATCCGAGCATCTCTCCCAAATCAGACACCGTGGCAAAACTCTGCGACCAGCAGACCCTCGACCTCATCGCCTCCTTCCAATGCGCCGTCGTCGGCAACCTCCAGCGCCAGACCTTCGCCGCCGCCGAAGCCCTCGGAGCCCACAGCATCGTCGTCTCCGGCGGTGTCGCCGCCAACAGCGAGCTGCGCCGCCGCTTTCAGGCCGAAGCCGACCGTCGCGGCCTGCCCATTGCCTTTCCATCGCTCGCCCTCTCGACCGACAACGCCGCGATGATCGCTGCCGCGGCCTGGCCCAAGTTCCTCGCCCAGAACTTCGCCTCGGACGACCTCGGCGCGACCCCCCAGCTTCGCCTCGGCCAGCAGTAAATCCCACGCCGACAATTGGCGCCCATATATCAGCTAAAATCATCATGAACCTCAAGCGAGAGCAGTCTGCACCGCGCCACGCGCCCGGCTGCGGCAGGAACAGAAGACACGTGGCAACCATCGAACTCTTCAACACTCTAGGCGGAAAGACTGAGCCCCTCGCCCCCGTCGGCGGACCTGCACTGCGAATGTATTGCTGCGGCCCTACCGTCTACGACTACGGCCACATCGGCAACTTCCGCACCTTCCTCCACGTCGACGTCCTCCGCCGCTTCGTCCGTCAGCAGGGAATCCTGGTCAACCACGTCATGAACATCACCGACGTCGATGACAAGATCATCCGCAACGCCGCCGCCGCCGGCGTCCCCATCGCGCAGTACACCGCCCGCTACGAACGCGCCTTCTTCGAAGACCTTGACGCCCTCAACATCGAGCATCCCGAGCACTTCTCCCGCGCCACTGGCTGCATTCCGGAGATGGTCACACTCATCGAAAAGCTCGCCGCCAAGGACATCGCCTACAAAACCGAAGACGGCTCCTGGTACTTCCGCATCGCGCGCTTCCCTGAATACGGCAAGCTCTCCAAAAAAGACTTCGACGGCATCGAAGACGGCGCCCGGGTCGACGTCGACGAGTATGAGAAGGACGCCGCCCGCGATTTCGCTCTCTGGAAGGCCGTCAAGCCCGGCGAACAGTCCTGGGACACTCCTCTCGGCACCGGCCGCCCCGGGTGGCACATCGAATGCTCCGCCATGGCGACAAAACTTCTCGGAGACGACATCGACCTCCACGCCGGCGGCGAAGACCTCATGTTCCCGCACCACGAAAACGAGATCGCCCAATCGGAATCAGCCTCTGGCAAGCCATTCGTCCGCCATTGGATGCACGTCCGCTTCCTCCTCGTCGAAGGCAGGAAGATGTCGAAGTCCGAGGGCAACTTCTACACCCTCCGCGACCTGTTGTTGAAGGGCTACCGAGCCTCCGCCATTCGCTTCCTTCTCATCTCCGTTCCCTACCGGAACCAGATGAACTTCACCTTCGACAGCCTCACCGAATCGACCAACGCAGTCGATCGCCTGCGCACCTTCCACCAGCGCATGTTGAAGGGCGGCTTCCCCGACGGCCTGGACGCGGACATCGCCGCAGCGACTGCGAAGGCTGAGCATGACTACACCGCTGCACTCGCCAACGACCTCAACACCGCCGAGGCTCGCGCCGCCATCTTCGACCTCGTCCGCGCCGCAAACTCCTCCGCCGACGCAGGCTCCCTCCGCGCCGAAAACGCCACGCAGATCCTCAAAGTGCTCTCGCTCTTCGACGGCGTCTTCGGCGTCCTTGAAGACCGGGACGCCGCCATCACTCGCGCAGCTCTTGCCTGGGCTGAAGTGGAAGGCCGCATCGACGAGGCGGCCCCCGAACTCGTCGCCACCCTGTCATTCTCCGACGTCGACATCGACGCGCTCGTCGCCGAACGCACCCAGGCCAAGAAGACCCGCAACTTCGCCCGCGCCGACGCCATCCGCAACGACCTTCTCGCAAAAGGCATCCTAATAGAGGACTCGAAAGATGGCGTGCGCTGGAAGCGCAAATAAATGACCCTACCCCTCAGAACTCGCAACGTAGCTACGTTCCTCATCGCTGCAGTTCTGTCTTGTACCGCCAAGGCCCAGGCACCCGCCCCCAACACCACCGAATGGGAGAACGAAGCCCTCAAACTGCGCCTCTTCTATCCCTCCGACCTCATCAAAGGCGACGCAGCACAGGTCATGCAGGATGGCCACCTGACACTGTTCGGCATCGCCAGCGCATCCGATCCGAAGCTCGCCGAAGCAACCCACTGCCTCCGTCCCGTTCTCCTGCTCAATCTGCCACAGGCAGCAGCGCCGCAGACACCCGCGGTCACCGCGACTATCCTGCTCGCCGAACTCGACGTCGACTGCCTCACACCCGAGCAGCAGAACAAAGCCACGAACCTGCTCAGCGACATGGCCGAGATCGTCAACAAGATCCCCGGAATGAAGTCCATCGCCCAACCTGCTACCTACACCATCGGCTGGCAAAAGATCCACATGGCGGCCGCGCAGGGCCAGCCGCCAATACCGAACGCTGCTCCCTCGCAGCTCTACACCATGGGGCTCTCCACCAACTGGAACAGCCATCTCCTCGTCTGGTACCTCTCCTCGAACAACGTCGACACACTCAATCGCATCACCAAGACCACCGTGCGCTTCGGACGCGACCAGGCCGCCCCCCTCTATCCACTCGCCATCGGCAACGCGACGCCCTAGCTCTGCCGTCATCGCCACAGTCACACCAACTCTGACACTGCAGCTCTGAGGCCCATGAACAAAGATCTTCTTCCCATCGAAGCCATCGTCAAAAAACTCAACCTCTCTGAAAAGTATGTAGAACGTCTCGGCCCCTACGGTGCAAAGCTCAAACTTGATCTGTTGACCGACGCCGAACTTCCCGTCCGCGGCAAACTTGTCCTTGTCACTGCAACCACGCCCACCGTCTCGGGCGAAGGCAAGACCGTCACATCGATCGGCCTCGTGCAGGGCCTCGAGAAGATCGGCAAAAGGGCAATCATCACCTCGCGCGAACCCTCGCTCGGCCCCGTCTTCGGCATGAAGGGTGGAGCCGCCGGTGGTGGCCGCTCGCAGGTCGAGCCCGCGGAAAAGATCAACATGCACTTCCATGGCGACTTTCACGCCATCACCTCCGCCCACAACCTGCTCGCTGCGCTCATCGACTCGCACCTCTTCCACGGCAACCCACTCGACCTCGATCCGCACGCCATCACCTGGCCCCGCGCGCTCGACATGAACGACCGCGCCCTCCGCCACATCGTCGTCAGCGCAGCCAGCAAACGTGACGGCGCCCACAGGCACACCGGCTTTGTCATCACCGCCGCCAGCGAGATCATGGCCATCCTCACGCTCGCCGACAGCCGCGAAGACCTTCGCCTCCGCCTCGGACGCATCGTCATCGGCCAGACCCGCTCCGGCAAGCCGGTTCTCGCCAAGGACCTCAACGCCACCGGTCCCATGATGGCGCTGCTGAGCGAAGCCATCCTCCCAAACCTCGTCCAGACCACCGAAGGCACACCCGCGCTTGTCCACTGCGGCCCCTTCGCCAACATCGCGCACGGCACCAGCTCCGTACTTTCGCAGCAGATGGGCCTGCGTCTCGCCGACTACGTGATCAACGAGACCGGCTTCGCCTCCGACCTCGGCTTTGAAAAGTACATGGACATCGTGATGCCCAGCTCCGGCATCAAGCCCGCTGCCGCCGTGCTCGTCACGACCGTCCAGAGCGTCCGCAACCAGGGCGCAGGCGATCTCGAAGCCGGTTTTACCAACCTGAAGAAACACATCGCCATCGTGCGCGGCTTCAGCCTTCCCGCTATCGTCGCCATCAATCGCTTCCCCAACGACACCGACGAAGAGCTGGCGTTCCTCGAAAAATACTGCGAGGCCCAAGGCGCAGCCTTCGCCCTCTCGGAAGCCTTTACCAAAGGCGGAGCAGGCGCAGTCGCACTCGCCGAAAAAGTCGTCAGCGTGATCGCAGCCAACCCCGGCCCAGCGCTCCAGACCACCTACCCACCCTCCGCCTCGCCGCTCGAAAAGATTACCGCCGTCGCGCAAAAGGTCTACGGCGCGGCCTCAGTCGAACTCACCCCGCAGGCCGAAGAAAAACTCGCCCGGTTCACGCAATGGGGATACGGCGGTCTGCCCGTCTGCATCGCAAAGACTCAGTACTCCTTCACCGACGACCCCAAGCAGATGGGCGCGCCCACAGGCTGGACGCTCCACATCACCGATGTCGTCCTCTCCGCCGGCGCAGGTTTCCTCGTCGTCATCTCGGGCGCCATGATGCTGATGCCCGGGCTCCCCAAAGCCTCCCGGGCTCTCAGCATCGACGTCGACGCATCCGGCGAGATCATCGGTATGTAATTTAGTTGGGAAACCTACAGCGTCGCGAGATGTACGCTGCCGTCGCTCGTATGGATCGTCAGCAACGAGCCGCCGCCGTTGAACTTCCCGCGAATATTGTGCCCCGAATTCCCCTTCGAGTTGTATCCATCCACAACCAGCGGAAGCGTGCTCTGGATGCTTCCGTCGCTGGTGCTGACCGCAAGCTCAGCTGGAAAACTCTTCGGCACTCGCAGCGTTACGCTTCCGTCGCTGCTCTCAATGCGTGAGTCCGCGCTAAGGTGCGACCCTTCGGCAAGCTCAAGCGTGATCGAACCATCGCTGGTGTGCAGTTGCAGCGACGTGAAAGACCCCGAGATGTCCTGATTGCCGTCGGAACTCCGCGCCTCAAGCGTCCCGCTGGCATTCTGAACGCGAAGATGCCCGTCACTCGAGTGCAGTTTCAGGTTCCCCGATAATCCAGTCAACTCCTGGCTGCCGTCGCTGGTGTGGATGGTGAGGTCGCCATGCAGGCCAGCGGCTGTCAGATTGCCGTCAGAGCTCCTTGCTTCAAGCGTGAGATTCGCGGGCGTCTCCACATCGACCTTAACCGACGAGGAAGAATGCCAGTTAGTGTGCATCCCCATGTGAGGCTTCTCCTTGAGAGAAAAATGGACAGTATTGCCGCTCTGGGTCTCTTCAAGGGTGTATCGCGAAAGGCTCGTATTCTCAGCCGTGACATGGATGTGGACTGCCTGGCAGCTAGTGCATGCATGAATGTTAAGGTGACTGTCGTCGGTGGCGAGAAAGAGCGAGGGCTGTCCGGTGACTGGGTAGCTCTTGTCCCACATAGTGTCGCTCTGCGCTACTGCAACGGCTGTCGATAGACAAAGTGTCGAAAGTGCCAGATTTAACGCGATAGTTTTCATGGGCGTACCCTCTCGCAGTTCTCTACGCGGGCACAAGTCAGTTTGTTCCCTGTTTTTTTTGGCCTTACTTATCTCTGAAATCCCGACAGAATCGGACATCTCCCAGCCCTAGGCCTGTTGCCGGACGGTAAGGTCTTCGTCCACCACGTTCGGCTTGCCGCTCTTCATCTTCGAGCTCGTCACCAGAAATACCGCCACCAGGATCCCAGCCATCCCGACATACTCCACAGCGACGAACCGTTCATGCACAAAGATCGCCCCAAGGATTACCGCGATCACCGGATTGATATACGCATAGGTCGCCACCTTCGACACCGCAACATTGTCGAGCAGGTAGATATACGCCGTGTAGGTAATGAGCGATCCGAAGACGACCAGATAAAAGATCGATCCCCACGCCTTCATCCCCCATTGCGCCCCGTGATAACCACCCGACACCACCACCATGCCGAGATTGAACATGCCGCCGATCACCATCTGCCATCCCGCCGACGCAACTCCACTTATGCGAATCGTCGATCGCCGCGAGATCACCGACGCTGACGTCCAGCAAAGCGTTCCTCCGAGCGTCACCGCAGCCGCAAGAATCTCCCGCGAGTCCCCGTGCAGCCCTTGCCGAAGCTTCGGCCACAGCAGGAAAACCATCCCGATAAACCCAATGCCCACCCCGATCCATCCTCGCAGCGGCAGCCCTTCACCCCGCGGCAGCACCACCTCAATCAGCGCGGCGTAAAGCGGAATCGAGGCCACCAGCAGTGCCGCCAATCCGCTCGGAATGTACTGCTCCGCCCACATCACCGAGGTATTGCCGCATCCGAGCATCAATACCCCGATAACCGCAAGCCAGCCCCACTCCTGCTTGCTCGGCCACATCTTCAACCTGAAGATCGCACTCAACATCAGCATGATCGGCCCTGCGATCAGGTACCGCGAACTTGCCAGGACGAACGGCGGCAGCACCTCCACGCCATAGCGCATCGCCAGGTAAGTCCCGCCCCAGAAGACATAAACGCAGCAGAATGAAACAAGAATGCGCGTTCGGTTTGGGGAGGAACTGGGGGGCATTCGTTCATGGTATCTTGCTTTCCCGCCCTGTTTCCGGCCCTTCTACGGTGCTACGATAAGAAAATGGTGTTTCGTACCTCGGTTCTTTTTTCCCTAGTCCTTGTCTGCACGACAGGTTTGTCTCAATCCTATCCATCGAGCCCGACGCTCCCGAAGAGCTTCCACGATCCGGCTCTCAACGTAACCTACTTCTACCCCGAGCGCTTCGTCCCCGACCCTGCCAGCACGGCAAGGCCGAACGCCGACGCCTCGCCCAAGTGCGCGCACTCGACGCTCTTTGCCAACGCGATCACTCCGGGTGACACCACATCGTTCGTCCTCTCCACCATCGACAACACCTGCCCTAACGTTCTGCGTGGCGCCACCATGCTTGGCCCCTTCGTCCGCGAACAGATACTCCGCCAGCTCAAACAGTACGGCGAACCCACCGTCACGCAGGAGCCCACCAACTACGCAATCGCCGGACACCCTGCCGCCATCGTCCTCGCCTCGGTTCCCATGCCTGACGCCCCGGGCAAGATTCCCACGACAACCTATGCGGCCAAGGCCTGCGTGCTCGGCAACATCCCGGTCAAGCCCAAAAAGAAGTCCGACCCCGTCGACCCCACCCGCCACGTCCTTTGCTTCGACTTCACCACGGAGCACAGCGATCGCTACCATCTGATGTTTGCCTTCGCCATGCAGTTCGACAACGACGCTCCTCTCCCCTTGGTTCCCGGCAGCGTTATTCGGTAGCGTGCCGTCGCACGCAGACGGGGTCGAAATTTTAGGAGACAGCGATGCATCCAGAGATGGAACCCGCCCTGTCGACCGACCCGGCTCTTCTGGAAATTCTCGAAGACCTCAAGCGGCGCGAGCCAATCTTCCATCGTCCTGAGTTCGGCACATCCAGGGCCGACTTCGAGAGCATGACGCACCCCGACTTCTGGGAGATCGGCGCCTCCGGCCGTCGATATTCCAGAGACTACGTGCTGGCCGAACTGGACCGCCGCCATCGCCACCCAGCCGAAGATGTCTGGGAGACCAGCGAGTTTCACTGCCGCCGTCTCGCCCCCGACGTCTACCTCCTCACCTACACGCTGATTCAAAACAAGATACGCAAGACCCGCCGCTCGACCATCTGGCAGCACACCGAAGTGGGATGGAAGATCATCTTCCACCAGGGCACGATCGTCAGGATGAGTGATTGATCTCGTCGCGGTAGGGTATACTCACCGCCAAAGGCACAGGCCCATGAAACTCCCCGTCGTTGCCACAGCCCGTACCCATCGGATCGCCGGTCCGCAGTGCCGCTCCCAGCGGCACCAGATGCCGCGCCGCCATCTTCGGGTACTCCCGAGCCTTACGCGACCTAGCCTCTTCGCCGGCGACTAACTCCAGAACCCCCTCCAGCCGGCGAAGTCAAGCCACCAGCGCAAACCGTTCCCTCCGCTATCTGCGAGGCTGCCTTCCCACATCCGGGCACGGCACCGACGAACGGCCTACCAACGTACCGCTGACCTCTGATTCGTAAGGAGACACCATGAGCACCCTGACCCAGGAAACCAAAGAGCAAGCCCAAAACTACACCCGCACCACGAACTACACCCAATTCGGGCCCAAGATCAAGACCCCCCTCCCCGGTCCGCTTGCCACGAAGATCGTCGCCGATGACGACCGTCTCATCTCTCCCAGCTACACCCGCAGCTATCCCATGGTGGCCAAATCCGGTCGCGGCATCCGCGTCACCGACGTCGACGGCAACGAATTCCTCGACTTCGCCGCCGGCATCGCCGTCAACTCCACCGGCCATTGTCACCCCGAAGTCGTCAAGGCCATCCAGGACCAGGCCGCCGAACTCATCCATATGTCCGGCACCGACTTCTACTACGAGCACATGACGATCCTCGCCGAGCGCCTCTCCGCCATCGCCCCCATGCCCGGCCCGCACAAGTTCTACTACGGCAACTCCGGCGCCGAGGCCGTCGAGTGCGCCCTGAAGCTCGCCCGCTACCACACCGGCCGCCAGAACATCATCAGCTTCTTCGGCGCCTTCCACGGCCGCACCATGGGCGCGCTCTCGCTCACCGGCTCCAAGCCTCAGCAGAAGCGCCGCTTCGCCCCCTTCGTCCCGGGCGTCCACCACGTCCGCTACCCCTACACCTATCGCGGCACCACCGGCGGCCCTGAGGAGCAGGAAGCCTTCGCCCTCGGCTGCGCCCGCTACATCGAAGAGAGGCTCTTCAAGACCATCCTCCCGCCCGAAGAGGTCGCCGCCATCATCCTCGAACCCATCCAGGGCGAGGGCGGCTACGTCGTCGCACCCGACAACTTCCTCCAGGAGATCCGCCGCATCTGCGACCGCCACGGCATCCTCCTCATCGCCGACGAAGTCCAGTCCGGCGCCGGAAGAACAGGGAAGTGGTGGGCCATCGAGCACTCCGGCGTCCAGCCCGACATCGTCTGCATCGCCAAGGGCATCGCATCCGGCATGCCGTTCGGCATCTGCATGACGCGCGCCGAAATCATGAACTGGGTCCCCGGCTCCCACGCCAGCACCTTCGGCGGCAACCCCATCTGCATCGCCGCCGCGCTCGCCACCCTGGACATCCTCGAGCGCGAAGGCATGAAGAACGCCGCCACCGTCGGCGAAAAGATGCTTGCAGCGCCTCCGCCCCTGGGTCGCCAAACATCCCACACGTCGGTGAAGTCCGCGGCCGCGGCCTCATGATCGGCATCGAGATCGTTCAGGACCAGAAGTCCCGCACTCCAGTCGGCCCCATGCGAGACAAGATCGTCGACCTGGCCTTCGAGCGCGGCCTGCTCATCCTCGGCTGCGGCGAAACCAGCGTCCGCCTCTGCCCACCCCTCATCGTCAACCAGCATGAGGCCGACATCGCCCTCGACATCCTCGAAGAGTGCATTCAACTGGCCGCAAAGTAAGCTGGAACTCCGGAAAAATGGACGGCGATCCCAAATCGCCGTCCATTTAGTTTTAATTAGCTCTTACGCGAAAGAATTGCTCTCGTCCGTTGTACGTCTAAACTGTTGAGTCAAGGAATGAACCACCGCCGCTCCATCCCGAAAAACCTCTCCGCAGCGCTTCTGCTGGCAGGGTGCCTCCTCGCTGCCTCTCCAATGTCGCGCCCAGCAACACACCACCGCGCTCCAACCCGACGCCACCACCCCCCATCGCACCCGCCTCATCCTCAAGGACGGCAGCTACCAGATCGTCATGAGCTACAAGGTCGTCGGCAACATCGTGCGCTACGTCAGCGCCGAGCGCGCCGGAGCAGAAGAGGAGATCCCCCTCTCGCTCGTCGACCTCGAAGCCACCCAGCTCTGGGAAAAGCGGCACGCTCAGCCCGGCCCCACCGACCCGAACAACCCGTCGCCTCCACCAGCCATCGACCCCGAGCTGCTCAAAGAAGAGGCCGAGCGCGCCGCTCTCACCCCTGAGGTCGCGAAAGACCTTCGCCTCCCCGAAGAGAACAGCACCCTCGCCCTCGACACCTTCCGTGGCACGCCCGAACTCGTTCCCCTCGCCCAGACCGACAGCGACCTCAACCGCAACACCGCCCACAATCTCCTCAAGGCCGCCGTCAACCCGCTCTCCGCCGCGCATCCCGTCGTCACGCTCAAAGGCGAAGCTTCGCCCATCCAGCTCCACGTCAAAGACCCCGTCTTCTACCTCCGCATCGGCGACGAGAGCGTCGGCAACACCGCCGGCACTCCCCTCACCGTCGACACCCACGGCGCAACCAGCCGCATTCAGAACGACCCCACCGGAGGCTCAGCCAACAGCCGATACGTGATCCTCCGCGCCGACGTCCGCACCGGCGCCCGCGTCATCAACAGCTTCCGTATCCCCCTCCTTGGCACTGGCCGGCGCCAGGAAGACGTCTTCGAAACCACCACCGAACTCCTTCCCGGCGGCCACTGGCTCAAGATCACCCCCAAAGAAGGCCTCGACTTTGGCGAGTTCGCCGTCATGGAGGTCATCTCCGACAAATCCGTCAACCTCGGCGTCTGGGACTTCGGCGTCCACCCCGTCGCACCCGAAAATCGCGACGTCGTCAAGCCGGAACCCCGCCGCAGAAGCACGCTGGAGCGCCGCGGCCCGAGCTAGAGTCAATCAGAAACTATGTAGTTGGAGATAAGGCGAAATCGTCAGCCGCGAGGCAACTAGTCGCGTTCGAGAAACAGCCCGGCGACCGCTTGCCGGGGACCGCTGTCCGCTGCACTCTTCGCCGCCTTTGAAACCGTTCCCTTGCCACAGACGGCCACGCTGTCCCGGGTAATCTTGGCCTCATACATCATCGTGTCGGCCGCCCGCAGAATCGTCGCCACCGTATTTCCGTCCTCCGGGTACGTCGCCAGCCCAAAGCTTCCCGACACGTTCAACGAAAGCCCCGCGCCTTCGAGAAAACGCGCCGCCCTCAGATCCTCGCGCAGCGCCATCGTCGTTCCGCTCGCCGCAGACTTACCCATCCCAGGCAACAGCGCAACAAACTCATCGCCGCCATACCGGAACGCCGCATTATTCGGCCCCAGGCAGCGCTTCAGCAATCCGCCGATCTCCGCCAGCAGACGGCTGCCGATCAAATGCCCATGGGTATCGTTCACCGACTTGAAACGGTCCAGATCGACGAACATCAAACTGAATACCTGCCCCTGCGCCACCTGTTCGTCGAGCATGGTGTACAGATGCCGGGCATTGAAGAGTCCCGTCACATCGTCCGTGATCGTCAACTCCTGGATCAGCGTCATCGACCGCGCATTCTGAATCGCGATCGCCGCATAGTCGCACAGGATCCGCAGGAACGAGATCGAATACTCCGACAGCAGATCCAGCTTGCTGTTCAGCAACTGAATCACACCCAGCGTCTTGTTTCCCGACCGCACCGGCACGCAGGCGATCGACTTGATCTTCAGGTCCGGATGCTTGCTCGCAAACGCCGACCAGTGCGGATCCAGCGCCACATCCGGAACCACCAGCGGATTACCCGTCGAAGCCACCCAGCCCGCGACTCCCTCGCCCATCGGTACCCGCAGTCCCTTCAGGCTCTCGGTGTTCTCCCCCACCGCAATCGCGTAGTACAGCTCGTTCGCATTGTCATCGACCATCAGCATCGACCATCGTTCCGGCCCGAAGAACTGCGCCATCTTGTCCATGATGGCGCCCAGAATCTCCTCCAGCTCCAGACTTGAGGTCAGCGCGCGCGCCACGTCATGGAACACCCGGAGGTGGTCCATCTGGCGGCTTTCGATCACCTCAAACGGCCGTCTGTCTTTCAAGCTTTTTCCTCAGAGCATCGACACATTAGATATCAAGCCGAATCTTTCAGACGTATTCAATTCTTCAGAGTTTCAACTTCGTCCGCAATACACACAATGTCTCATCCACCAATGTGGACCATATTGCGCGACGGCTTTTCGAAACCCGGTTCGCCAATGTGATGTCGCGCCTCTTTGTGCATCACAATCCTCCGTATATACGCAGCAAGCTCCTCATCGGTTCCGCCTCGCACCATCTGGCCATACAGGTCATGGTCGCTCTGCGAAAACAGGCAGGTCCGTATCTTCCCGTCCGAAGTCAGCCGCACCCGGCTGCAGTGGCCGCAGAAGGGCCGCGACACCGGCGCGATAATTCCGATCTCACCCACTCCATCGTCAAACGTAAACCGCTTCGCCGTCTCGCTCGCTGCATGCGGCGCCAGCTCCACCAGCGGACGATACGCATTCAACCGCTCCACAATCTCGTCCATCGAGATCACGGTCTCCCGCTTCCAGCTGCGGTCTTCTTCCAGCGGCATCCACTCGATAAATCGAACGATCACGCCTTCGCGCCGCGAGAACTCCGCGAACTGTTCAATCTGCCCATCGTTGAATCCGCGCAGCAGCACGCAGTTCACCTTCACCGGTCCCAGCCCCACCGCCTGCGCCTTGCGAATCCCCGCCAGCACCTTGTCGAAGCTCCGCGGCACCCGCGTGATCGCCGTAAACGTCTCTGCGTCCACCGCATCCATGCTCACCGTCACGCGATTCAACCCGGCGTCCTTCAGCGGCTGCGCCAGCCCCTCCAGCAGATGTCCATTCGTGGTCAGCGCGATATCCAGCGGCAATCCATGCCGCCCGCTCTCGCCTGCAAAGCTCCCGTCCGGCAGATAAGCCGTCCGCATCCCCGCCAGTTCCCGCACCATCTCCACCAGGCCCGACCGCAGCAGCGGCTCTCCCCCGGTCAGCCGGACCTTCTCCACCCCCAGCGAGACAAACAGCCGCACCATCCGCAGATAGTCGGCAATCGGCAGCTCGGTATACTGCGCGCCCTCGTTGCCTGTCCGGCAGTAGACACATTTGTAGTTGCATCGGTCGGTTACCGAGACGCGCAGGTCCGTAATGGCCCGGCCAAATTTGTCCCGCAACCTGCCCGGCTCCTGCCGAGCCTCTTCCATCGGCTCCAGCACCGCCGTGCGTCCGTCATCGAGGATCAGGGAAGAGTAGGACATCGTCGCCGCCATCTGCTTCATTTCCATACTTAAAGATGAGATGCGTAGGCTCGAAAAGCGAATCAGATCCTGCAAGAACCTAAGTATAGCTGCGTGTGTTGGAAAGCCTATGTGTTTTACACTACATAAGCGAGCCCGAATGCTCGCTGCCGATCTTCCAATTTCGAAGCAACCTGCCCTGCAGCCAAAAAACACCACGAAGGCGCCGCATGCCCGAACTCGTCGCTGCATTTCGGCTGATCCGTGGTTTTACCTTCTAATAGCTGATGAATTCATTGCTGCCGCGCTTCAGCCGCATACCCACAATGCCGAACACCAGCGAAAGCGTGAACATGAACGCGTCCCAATACACCATCGGGTGCATCCATCCCGGCGACAGCGTCCAGTCCTGACCGGCCCAGAGGGTCACCAGCGTTCCGATAATCAGCGTCTGAAGACAGAGCACCAGAAATAGCTGGCCGCGACGCCGACGCTTATCCAGCAGTTCCACCTGATCCGGTGTCAGGTTGCGTTCTTCGATGGGAAGCAGTGTGTTCGCCATTACGTTTCGGGTCTCCGCGTTTCTTTCGTTCGAAAAGGAACCAACGCTCCACTGGAACACCGGTAACTCTCACTCGTATTAAATCACAGCCGGCCCCGTCAGGCCACGGCTGCGAAAGAAGGGTAGTGAGCCAGTCTCCGAAAACCGAGTTTTTGGGGCAATATCAATCCAGAAGCAGCCTAAGCCGCGGTCCGGATAATCGAGATGACGCTGATGTCATCCTCCTGACCAAAATTCTGGGCTGCGGTGGCGATTGCCGCTGCGCTAGCCGAACTGCGGACCAGGTCCAGAATGCGGTCGAAGCCAAACAGGTTCCCGTTCATGTCGGTGGCTTCGGCGATGCCGTCCGACATCAGCAGCAAATGGTCGCCCTGGGTAAACCTGAACTGGAGCACCGAGAACTCCGCATCTTCGATCATGCCCAACGGTAGCGATCCTTCGATCTCGACCGGCTGGCCGTTGAGGTACGGAGGCAGGTGCCCTGCGTTGGCAAGCGTCGCCCCGCCGTCCGCGCCAATTCGCAGCGCGAGGCAGGTGGCGGCTGCGTGGCTGCGTCCCCACAGCCGCTGATTCAGCACCTTCAACACCGCCAGCGGATCGGGATCGAAGTTCGCCGACGTACGGATAGCGCCCACCAGAAGCGCCACCAGCATTCCCGCCTGCAGACCCTTGCCGGCAACATCGCCGGCAACAATCAGCATGCTGCCGTTGGAGGGGTGCGGAAGGATCTGGAAGAAGTCGCCGCCCACCTCGCGCGCCGGACGGTACTCGCTCGCTATCGCCAGCCCCGGAAGTGTCGCAATGGGCTCCGGCAGAATCACCTTCTGCACCTCCTGCGCCTGCTTCACATCGAGCTCCATCAAACGTTGCCGCCGCACCGTCCGCAGCAGTCGCCGCAATAGCAGCGCGGCGATTACGAACACCAGCAGCAGGTTGGCGATATCCCCAAGCGTGATCTGCACACCAAGTGGAAACCAGGTCAGGTTGATATGCAGAAAGTTGAGCTCCTCCCAGAATTGCGCAACTCCCCACAACACCACGGCTGGCAGCACCGACCAGCCCTCCACTCCCTCCTTGCGAATGCCCTGAACGATGCACACGAGCATCAGCGGCAGGAAGAGCAACTTGGCAACCACATACACATCGCCAAAGACGGCGCTGACCGAATGCGGAACCACCATAAAGACCAACAGATTTCGGCCCAGGGCAATCGAGACCGCGCAAAGCAGACCCAACCCTGCCGCGGCCCGCGGCAGCCACGCCGGTCGTTTAAGACCAAACCAGCTCCACCACACCATCGCCCATGCCACGAAAATTAGCGGACGCAAAACGACGAACCTGAGCGGATCCCCGACCGTCATTCCCATGTATTGCGTACCGTCAAGGACGACCACCACAGCGTCAAATATCGCAGTAAGCAGGAACGCTGTTCCGAGCCAGAGATAGACCCGGTCCGAGCGATCAACAAGGGTCAGGCTGAAGGCCAGGAAAGCGAACAGCCCGAACACTGTTGCCGAAATAAGATGGTCCGCGATTGCGCGAAAGGCGTCGAACCAGCGGACCCGATCGTTGACCGTCACCGCGCCTGCCTCGCCCAGTAGCGGCGCGGTGCGCAAGCCACCGACATCGGGGTAATTCGACGGTGTAGAAGGCTCCATCCAGACGCGGAAGGCCAGCACTCGTGTGGGTGAACCGGCATTGCCTGGTTCCGGCAGATCGAACCTCATCGGCTGCGTGTTATAGACGACCGGCCTGCTGGAGGAGAAGCCGCCGAAACTGCCAACCAGCTTCCCGTTCTGGAAGATCTGGTATCCATCGTCCACGCCGGGTGGGCCCTCGATGGCCAGTTTTTCTCCCGCTGCAGCCGTCACCTGCACCCTGAGCCGATACCAGCCGTATCCCCAATCGCTCGCATGTCCCCGAGTTGTCCAGCCCGGCACCATCCCCGAAACTCCATAGACGGGATCCAATGAACCGTCCGGTGGCGTCAGGTCCACAGTCTCCCAGTTTGAGTCGTCGAAATCTGACTCGGCCCACAGCAGAGTATGGGTTGCCGGATCAACCGGTGAGTCGCCAATGTGAAACTTCCACGGCCCGTTGAGCGGCGCCGTAGAGGCACCGATGGTGATGTGCTCGATCGGTGCAGGGCAGCAGCCGGTACAGCCTGGGCGGCTAGTGACCAGGCGTCGTGACCAAACCAGACGAGTAGTAAGAGAAGGAGAGAAAAGCGGGAGATTCGCGCCACCTTGGTTTCCCATCACTTCATAAGTATTGGAACGTAGACTACGTTAGCCCTTAGGCAGAGCATTGGATAGAGGCAAAATTAATAGGGTCTGGTATTGAAAAAACCGGCTGCAACGCTCTTGTCCCGTCTCAGTCCGAAAAAGGGCTTGCGGAAACTACGACTCGGCTACACAGTGAAGTTGCCGATAACCCGACTTAGCGGACAAGTCAGAGCCAGATCCCTTTCAACTGGATGACCGCGCCCAACTGGGAGGGTGTATAAAGCGGCATGTCTATCGCTTGGAGTGGACGGAAACTGTGCAAGTGGGTGCTGACCAGCCTACTGGTTATATACCTCGTCCTGCTTGCGACTGTACAGATAAGCCAGCGGATTACGCGGAGACAGGCTGAGCATTTGCTCTCAGACCTTCGGGGACTGCAGTTGGAAAGGAGTTCCTGGAGCGATGCACAAGCGTTGATGCAGCGTTGGGGGAGGTGGGGTCGCTACGAAGGCACCTGCGACGCGGATCATTGTGATTATTGGATTCACTTTTACTCGGCAGGAATGGTGCCCGAGCCAACCGCAACTTCGGAGCGATTTGTTAACCTCTTCGGTCGCTCTGCGGAAAGGGCAGCACCGATGCTAGGCGCTCACCTTACCTATGTCGAAGGAGGGTTCCACCTTCAGAATAATTTGGTGGTCGGGACTTCGTTGTCGCTCGGAACGAATGGACCCGGCGGAGGCCCACTCTTTAGCCGTGTGATAGGTACACCTACACGCGATCTTGAGCCGTACGATCTCTGGCCGGAGAAAGATCCGCATTCGGAATACCGCACAGTTTTGAGGTCGGGAACGATGGGCTACTTCTTCACGCAATTCACCGCGGCAACGAAGCAGGAAGATGTCGTATGGCTTACTGCGGTCAACTTTTCGTGCATAACACGTTGGGTTCCATGTAGAGAGATGGGAGATTTGCTGCCATCCGCCTGGGCAAAATACACAGCAGAGAGTAAGCGTGTTTCCGCAATCAGGGAACGAATCGGTGAGTGCGCGTACCCGCTTGAAGACCTGGTAGAAGCTTCGGAGCGTGTCTCCCTTGTGAAGGTTGAGAATCCCAACTCCCAAAAGCGTCAGTGGTCCCCATATCCCGCGCGGTTAGTTGAAAGCCTGAAGGGATCGAGTTCGTGGCACTCCGGCGACGCCCGTGCACATATGGTCGGGGTTGGATCCAGTCGCACCTACGGAGATTTTGCTTTTCACAGAGGATTCGGACCCGGTTTCCCCGCATAATTGCGGCGTTATTCCCGCGACGCCTGCAAATTTGCGGACCGTCAAAGCAGCCGTCGAGGGCGATCATTAACGTTTCCCGCTCTGTGCCTTCGTCTCCCAATGCTTTTAGAGATCGACAAAGATCACATGTCCGCAAAACGGGGTTTCCGGAAACTGACACGCTATGGAAAGAAGTCTCCTGTCACAGCGCGAGACACAGAAGACCACGGCAAAACAAACCGTCCCTTCGCCGCCCTCACAAACTAAATAAACGCCACCGACTGAATCCCCACCACATCGAATCGCTTTCGGCACCGTACATTCTTGCACCCCATCGGGTCGTCTCGACGGACCATGTAACTCTGCGCCTTGGCAAAACGAGCCCGGTCGCGGTCGTCGGCCCCTCGCGGCAACTGCGCCTTCTTCCGCCGCACCACCCAGTCGATCTGATACTCCCCCTGTTGCCCGCAGTGCGGACAGGTCATCACATGCGTCCTCTGCTCCGCCTTTTCATCGAAAAAATCCCGCTCTTCCATGCAACACCTCATCGGCTAGACGGCCCGTCCAGCTGACCGTCCCCCATCTGCAATCCTGCATCACATCCCCCCTCGCAGGCAAGAGTAATGCATAATCACGCATGGGCTTCACAGCCCTCAGGGAACGCGAGATGAGCAAGCCAAAGAAAAAAGTCTTCTCCAAAGTCAAAGCCGTGAAGTCCAATGCCCGCGACCGTGTGGGTACGCCACCACCCGAGCGTGTGCTGCCCGACCCAAAACAGAAGCTCGCCGCCAAGCCGAAGCACAAAAAAACCTTCGCCGATCTGCTCGGCTCCATCGACTCGCTCGACTCCCCAGGAGAAGACCAATGAAGATCCTCAACCTCTTCGCCGTTGTCCTGACGACCGCCTCATTCGCGGCCACAGCGTCCAGCCAGACCATCCAGGTCAACAAGGAAAATCGCACCATCGCCATCACCGCCACCGACAAAGTCATCGTCATGGCCGACACCGCCACCGTCCACATCGGCTTCATCACCTACGGCCCCGACAGCGACGCCGCCTACGCCGCCGGCTCGCACCTCTCGAACGCCATCGTCAAGGCGCTCACCGCTGCCGGCATCCCCAGCGACACCATCGAAAGCGAAAACCAGAACGTCTCCCCCGTGCAGGACTACCAGATCGACAAACTCACCCCGGCAGAGAAGGCCCAGCGCAAATTCCAGGTCGTTCAAAGCTGGACCGTCCGCACCAACGCCGCCGACGCAGCAAAAACCCTCGACCTCGCCGTCAAAGCCGGAGCCAACCAGTCCGGCCAGATCGACTGGAGCCTGAAGGACGAGAACGCCCCGCAGGCCGAAGCCGCCGCCAAAGCCCTCCAGCGCGCCCGCACCGTCGCCAGCGAGATGGCCGCCGGAATGAACGTCAAGCTCGGCGCACTCATCTACGCCAGCAACGAGACCCAGGCCGAGCCCGTACGCCCCATGATGCAGGCCATGGCCAAGAGCTCGATGGCTGCAGCAGCGCCGCCTCCGCTGGCCATCAATCCCCGCCGCATCGAAAAATCTGCCACCGTCTACGCCGTCTTCGCCATAGAATAGGCTGTTCTAAAAAGAGGGAACTCCAATGCCCGTCCATGAGTACCGCGAACTAAAGCCCAGTCCCGAAGCCGAAGCCATCTACCGTCGCTGGCTCGCCCGCCTCAACGACGAATTCACGCGCCACACCAAGCCCGAGATTCGCTCTCAGATCGTCCGCGACGAGCTCGTCCAGCTCTATCTCGGCCGGCCCTACCCCGGTCCTCCCAAGGCGACCCTCAACCACGAGCTCGCCATGCACACCCTCGTTCAAAGCCTCGACCCACGCAACGCCACCCTCGAGCCCGAGTACTACGGCGACGTCGACGCAGAAAAATACGCCGCCCGCAAACCCCTCATCTGGTTCTGGCAGATGTTCGACCGCTCCCCCATCGGCCTCAACCACTGGCTCGGCTTCCGTTTCCGCTGCATGCTTGGCCGCCACATCTTCCGCCACCTCGGCAAGCACGTCAAAATCTTCCACAACGTCGAGTTCACCTACGGCTACAACCTCACCATCGAAGACTCCTGCACCATCCACAAAAACGTCATGCTCGACGACCGCGGCGAGATCATCCTCCACGAAGGCACCAGCGTCTCCGACTACGCCAACATCTACTCCCACACCCACGACATCAACCACCAGGCCGACGTCACCAACAGGGTCACCGAACTGGGCCCCCGCGCCCGCGTCACCTACCACGCCACCGTTCTCGCCGGAGCCAACGTCGGCGAAAACGCCATGCTCGGAGCATTGGGTCTAGCCACCAAACCCGTCCCTCCCGCAACCGTCGCCGTCGGAATTCCCGCCCACGTCAAACGCCGGAAAGACCCTCTCACGAAGGCTGGTTGAAGTGGATCACGTACTTGTCTAAATACGCATGCAGCAGACCGCGGTGTGTCGCTCGATATGCCGCGTAGTCCTGCACGATTCCTTGGTCTGCACCATTCAACAGAATCCAGCACTCCAACATCCCGTCTTTTTCGAGCGCGAGCAGTGACTTCAGTGTCGGGTCCAGCTTGTCTTCCGGAATATTCTGTTCCTTCACCACCGCGATAACGGATCGCAAGCCCTCTGCCTCTTCGGCCAGCGAATGGCGGTACACCGGCTCATTCGGATAGTGCTTCTTGAACTCCGTGCTTCGCCACATCATCGGTTGTGTCGAATAAACCAACCACACCCCCGACGTTGGACTCCCCGTCGTAGAAGCGTCGAGTGTGACATTCACATTTCCTTTCGCATCCACCACAGCCTGCTTTGGCAGCGTAATCGGAGGGCTCGCCAGCTGCGCATGGGATGCGTTCGCCCATTGCTGCAGTCCCACCCACGATGCCTTTGTGTAAGGCTCGGCGATCACGGCATCGACAAATTTGCTTTGTGCCGCCTTCTGTTTCCCACTGTGCACCAGCGTATCGCCCCAGTAACGATAAGCAGTCTCGCGATCGGGATTGATCGCAATTGCCTTGGCATACCACGTGCCGGCCTCGTCATAGTTCTTCCTCTTGTACTCGGTATCTCCGGCAAACAGCGCTGCCTCGTATAACTTCGGGTCGGCCTCCGACGCTTCTTTGTAAAGTTCGAGCGCCTTCTTCAGCTTGCCGTTCGAAAACGCCTTCTCTGCCTTCAACATCGACTCGGCTCCGGGAGACTTCTGAATGCCTGCGCGCCCCGGCAAAGGGAGTCGAAAGCCTCTCCAGCATGATTTGAAGAAGGTCGCTGTTATCTCCTGCTGCTTTTGCCTCCAGCAGCAGCTTCTTTGCCCGCTCCCGCGTTAGCGTCGCGTCGGACGGCGCCTCTGTGGTCATCTTCGCCAGCAGGCACATCGCGAGACGTTCTCGGAAGACATTGCTCTCCGGCCGTTGCTGGTGCAGATCTTCAAATAGGGGAAGCGCCGCCAGATAATTCTGTTGTTGATAGAGTGCCTCGGCCTGCAGGCCCTCTTTTTGCACCTCGGCGTCGTTCTTTGTCGCCCCCGGTACCGCCGGCGTCTGTGCAAAAAGGACAGCTCCCGTAGCCGCGACCATCAGCACGCCCAACCTCAATCCCCGACTCAAGCCCAGCCTCATGTACTCTCCTTCGGTCAATTAGTTAGACACCAGCGCCGTTTTCGTTGCAAACAAATTCAGTCCGCCCCTGCATCCTCCGAACAAGCCATATCGCAACCTTTACGGTTTCGTCACGCGAAATTCAGTAGACTTGAACCATATGCCGCTGAACGTCGTCGTTATCTTCTTCGAGATCGTGGTTTTGATCCTCGCCTTTAGCGTGCACGAATGCGCCCACGCCTGGACCGCCAATCGGCTCGGCGACCCCACCGCCGCGATGCTCGGTCGCGTCACTCTCAATCCCATCAAGCATCTCGACCCGGTCGGCTCTATCCTCTTTCCGCTCATCTCTCTGGTCTACGGCGGCTTCCTCGTCGGCTGGGCCAAGCCCACCCCAGTCACCGGCCGCAACTTCAAAAACTACCGCCGCGACGACATCCTCGTCACCCTCGCCGGCCCCGCCAGCAACCTGCTCTCGGCCTCCATCGCCCTCATCCTGCTCATCGTCATCAAGCACATCCTTCCCGCCGACGACAGGTCCATCATCACAGCCGTAGCCATCGCCCAGCACATCCCCGGAGTCGCCACCGAAGGCCTTCCCGCGCTCTTCCCCATCGCGCTCTTTCTCTACTTCGTCATCTTCATCAACCTTCTGCTCTTCGTCTTCAACCTCATCCCTCTACCCCCGCTCGACGGCAGCCACATCCTCCGCCACTTCCTGCCCTACAAGGCCGCCCAGCTCTACGACCGCATGGGAATGTTCAGCCTGATCATTCTCTTCCTCGTCGGCGGCCGATTTATCTCCGCGCTCTTCTCGCCGCTCTACAACATCTTCAACCACATCCTCTTCTCGGTTTAACGCTCGGCCGTCTCGCCGTCGCTGTTTCTCGTCCTCCCCGCACCGTAGTTCGAGCGAAGCCAATCGCCTTTGCGAGGCGCTATCCGAGCGTTGTCACCGCATAGGGCAAAACTCAGCAAAACTCAATAATTTCTCCCGATTCTTAGCATTTTTGCTAGTCGCGCCGCTCTGTCGGCTACCGCACACTATTGTTAGTCCCCCGCAGGCGCGGGCAACCCGCGACAAGCCGAATAAGACCGCATCGAACATTCGCCTTATACCGCACGGGTAAATAGTTGCGAGAAGAGGCATCTACATGCGGACCCTGCTCAATGACAGAACATTTACACAGCCAGTCGTGTGGGTAACGAGCTTCTTCATGGTCGCCTTCCACATCGGAGCGATCGCGGCTCTCTTCTTCTTCACCTGGAAAGGGTTCTTCGTTGCGATGTTCCTATGGTGGGTCGCCGGCGGCGCCCGGTATCGGGATGGGATACCACCGCCTCCTCACTCATCGAGGCTACAAGACGCCCAAGTGGGTCGAATATGTCCTCACCATCTGCGGCACACTCGCCCTCGAAGGAGGCCCCATCTTCTTCGTCGCCATCCATCGCATGCATCACCAGAACACCGACAAAGAAGGCGATCCGCACTCTCCGCAAGACGGCGGCCTATGGTCCCATGTCGGCTGGATCCTCACCGGCCAGAGCATTCACAACGACTCTGCCATCCTCCTCCCCTACGTCCCCGACCTTCGCAAAGACAAATTCCACGTCTGGCTCAGCCGATGGCACTGGATTCCCATGACCGTCCTCGGAGGAGTCCTTCTCGTGCTCGGCGGATGGTCCGTTTTCCTTTGGGGCATCTTCTTCCGCACGGTCTTGAATCTTCACTCCACCTGGCTGGTCAACTCCGCCACCCACATGTGGGGCTCGCGCCGATACCAGACCGCAGACACCTCCCGAAACAGCTTCTGGGTTGCACTGCTCACCTTCGGAGAAGGATGGCACAACAACCATCACGCCCATCCTCAGTCCTCCCGCCACGGTTTGGCCTGGTATGAGTTCGATCCCAACTGGTACGGCATCTGCGCACTCCGGACCATGGGCCTTGCATGGGACGTAAAAGCCCGAAAGCTCGAAACCACCGATCGCCGCGAGTCTCCAGGCCAGGTAGCTACCGAACGCCAGACTCTCCAGGCAGGAGATGCCGGTTCGACACTTCAGCGAAGCGCCGCACCCGCCGCGACTCTACTGCTTCGTAGCAACGAACGCACTCGACCTGTTCTGCAGCTTGTCATCAAAGGTGCCCTTTGCCGTCTTCCCGTTCTCCGCGACCGTCATCGTAAAGACGCCGATCACCTTGCCGTTGCGCTTATCGGTCTCCTGCAGCGTGTCCTTGCCGACCATCTTCACCGACACGCTCGTGACGCCCGGATCGCCCGACATCGGCGCGTCGGGGCCACCCAGTTTTGCCGTGTACGTCTGACCCGTCGGAGCCACCATCGTGATCTCCTCACCACTGACTTTGTACGTAAAAGTCGTGGCATTTTCCGACAGGCCTTGAATCCCCGTCGTCCGCCACGAACCGGAGATCGCATTCGACCCCGCCGGGCCCTTGGCCACGCGCGACGCCTGCCCTCTGCCGGTTACCGCAGCTCCGCCGTTCGTATTGCTGCTGTCAGAGAAAGAGAAATGCAGGATATCGCCGTCAACCGTTGACGTCGAGGTCGCGACCACGTGGCCGTCTTTCTTGTCCGTCTCGTCGATCGTGTGGTCGTTCACGACCTTAATCGCGACGGTGTCATAGTAGGGATGTCCCTTGACGGCGTGGTCTTTACCATCCGCGTCGATCGTGTAAGGGGGAACGCATGTCTTGCAGGTATACTGACCGTTCTGCAGCAGGAACTCATCCGGCTTCTCGGGAAAATCGACCTTGCTCATGTCGATCTTCCATGTGCCGTTAAAAACGCTTTGCGCTGCCGCTAGCGTGGGAACCAACAGGGCCGAGAGCATGACAACGAGCGAGAGCCGTTTCATAGCAAATCTCCTTTGGTTTGAACTTGAGGGCGCGCCAACTATAGCAGAATCCGTATTGACAAGTGACAATTGGAAGCCTTGCAACGCTCAATCGTCTTTTTGGGACCTCGGAATCGCCCGGATTATTTGAATTCCGTCCCATATTTATGAGCGATCTCACGGATCTGTTCCGGAGTCAGCTGCTTTGGCGGTACACCGGGCGGATTGCAGGTCTCACGGAAAAAGCCATCCAGACCGGCAGGCGACATGATCCACAGCAGGAGCAGCTTGTGATCGGGATTCGCAAATCCATGCCAGGAGTTCTTGGGTATGAAGATAGTTCCGCCCTTCTCGAAAGAGTGACGCACATCGTTCAGCAGGAAAACTCCGCTGCCTTCCAGTACATAGAAGGCTTCGTCCATATGCAGGTGTCGGTGGACCGGAATGCCTGCACCCACCATCACTTCCTGGGTCCCAAGGGCGAGATTGTCGGAGCCTGTGGCGGAGCCGGCCTTGATAAATATCTGGCCATGGTCGCGAAAATGAATCAGATGTTCGCCTCCGGTAGGACCAAGCACATATCCCTGTGACGCAGCGGCCTGAACCTGGGTCATGCCCTGCGTCAATGCGTGGCTGATGCCGAGGCCCCCCAGGCCGAACAGGAAGTTTCGGCGTTCTTGGTCGATTGAGATCATGACAATCCCCTCCGTAGTTTTAGTGACCCACTGTTTTCAATCGCAAAGATAAGCGGGGCAGCGCGAAGCTTGGTGATGGGAGGATATCTCGCTGAATCGAGAACCCGAGCCTCAAACGACAAGCCAACGCATTTTTTTCACCATTTTCCGCCCAAAAATCGCATGTCAAGCCCCCAAACCACCTAACCATTTACGAATCAACAACATCCGCGTGGCGTATTAGTTACGCTCAACCCGCTATACTGGATATAGAGATCAAAACAAGCAAGCCCCGGCCAGCATCCGGGGCTAACTCCTTTAGAAAGACTATTTTGGACGTAACCCCTTTGTTGTGAATATTTTGCAGATCTCGCATACCTGTAAATAATTGATTACAAGGTAGTTTACGCGCAGGCAATAGGGGGGGGGTACCCTTCCCGGAAAGCGCGAAGCAACGACAAACTCCCCACAGCCTCCATCTCCCACGAATCATTTACCCTTGCACTTGATCGCAATGACTGAAAACACCTCCATAACCTCTCGCCCCCGCGTTCTCTCGGGAATGCGCCCGACCGGACGCCTCCACCTCGGCAACTACATGGGCGCGCTCTACAACTGGGTTCAGCTTCAGGACACCTACGACTGCTTCTTCTTCATCGCCGACCTCCACGCCCTCACCACCGACTACGCCGATCCATCGACCCTTCGCCAGAACATCCGCGACGTCGCCCTCGACTTCCTCTCCGCCGGCCTCGACCCCGAGCGCTCGACCATCTTCATCCAGTCCCACGTCCCCCAGCACTCCGAGCTGCACACCCTCTTCAGCATGTTCACGCCGCTCCCCTGGCTCGAGCGCGTCCCCACCTACAAAGACCAGCAGGAGCAGCTCCGCGAGAAGGACCTGAACACCTACGGCTTCCTCGGCTACCCTCTCCTCCAGTCCGCCGACATCCTCCTCTACCAACCCGACTTCGTTCCCGTCGGCCACGACCAGATCGCCCACGTCGAGCTCACCCGCGAGGTCGCCCGCCGCTTCAACTCCCTCTACTGCTCCCAGCCCACACCAGCCATCGAGAAGGCCCGCGCAGACCACTCCGACAAGGAGATCATCGCCGCCGAAGTCTCCGCCAACAACGTCACCAACGGCATCCTCCCCGAGCCCAAAGTCCTCCTCACGCCCTCGCCCAAGCTCCCCGGCCTCGACGGCCGCAAGATGTCCAAGAGCTACAACAACACGCTCATGCTCTCCGAGCCCGAGGCCGACGTCCGCGCCAAGCTCAAGACCATGGTCACCGACCCGGCGCGCATCCGCCGCACCGATCCCGGCAACCCCGACATCTGCCCAGTCTTCGACCTCCACAAGGTCTTCTCCACGCGAGGAGAAGCAAGCTGAGGTGCGCCAGGGCTGCACCACCGCCGGCATCGGCTGCATCCAGTGCAAAGGCTGGGTCGCCGACGCCATCGTCAGCGTAATCACCCCGATTCAGGAGCGTCGCCGCGTCCTCGAAGCCGACCCGGACAACGTCGACGCCATCTTATGGGATGGCTCCGCCCGCGCCCGCCGCCGCGCCATCCAGACCCTCCAGCACGTTCGCCAGGCGATGGGCCTCGAGTAAAGAGAAACGAACCAAGGATCCTGAGTAAGATAGATGCCCGACGAAATCATCCATCCCGAATCCCCAACGGAAGAAGCCCATCCAGCCGAACCGGATTCTTCCAAGGTCGAAGAGTCATCCGCGACCCCCTTCAACCTCGAGCCGAAGCCCGTCCCGCCAGCGCCTGAATCAAAACGCTCGCAGGACAAAGAGAAAGAAAAAGAAGAAGCTTCCCAGTCGCCATTCTCGGTCACCGTCGGCCAGGTCTACGACGGCCCGCTCGACCTTCTGCTCGACCTCATTCGCAAGCAGAACATCGACATCTACGACATTCCCATCGCTCGCATCACCAGCCAGTTCCTCGAATACACCCATCATCTGAAGCAGGTCGACGTCGACGCCGCTGGCGAGTTCATCTACATGGCCTCGCTGCTGATCCACATCAAGTCCAAGACCCTTCTGCCGCGCGATCCCTCCGATGTCGCTGGCGGCGAGTCCGAAGACCCAAGCCGCGAGCTGGTCGAGCGCCTGCTCGAGCACGAGCGCTTCAAGGCCGCAGCCCAGATGCTCCTCCAGAAGCAGCAGATCGAAGAGGCCACCTGGACCAATCCGGGCATGAAGAACTTCCGGCGCGACACACAGGAAGCAGGCGCCGACGAGTTGAGCCTCGATCAGGAGATCGCCGCCGACACCGTCGATCTCGTCCGCGTCTTTCAGGACATCCTCAACCGCCTCCGCGAACGCCCCGTCCTCGATGTGGATGAAGACTCGGTCACGGTCGCGCAGATGATCGACTACGTCAAACGCCGTCTGATGATGGAAGACAAGCCCGTCAGCCTGCGCCGCCTCCTGCACAACACCCACACGGAACGCGCGCTGATCTGCATGTTCCTGGCGATGCTCGAACTGGTACGGCTACAGGCGGTATTGCTGCATCAGCCCGTGATGCAGGGTGACATCCTGATCAAGAAGACCGACGCCTTCGAGCAAGTCATGGCGGACCAGACTCAAACCCGCGACGACTGGCGCTAGGGCCGCTCCTTACTCTGCGAGGTTGCGATAACGGTTCGTCTTGCGCCGAACCGCGAAGGTGATACCCACAAGCCCTGTCGCCACCAGCAACAGGCTGGCCGGCTCCGGAGTGGTATCAACAGCAGCAGAATCCTGTTCAACATAAAAATCAAGAGCCGCGAAAAGAGGCGCGGAATTGCGGATCGCGACATACATCTCGTCGTCCCGCCCATCGATCCACGCGAAATCGCCAACGGAGTTCAGGAAGAGCTGGTCTGCCGAACCTCCTCCAACAAAGGAGAGGTCAGTTCCAGATCCCGTATAAACGCCATTCGGATCGCCATTCGGGTTGTAGAAAGATCCCAGCGCGATCCACTCGTTGTTGCAGACCGACCTCGCCGCATTGAACCCTTCAGGCGTCGAACCGCACAAAGTCCCATTGTCATAGTCAAGGATCGGAGGAGTTCCACCATCGTTCGCAGCCACACCATTGGTATAAGTCACGTAGCAGTAAGGAGAGGATCCGCATCCGCTGGTCGACCAGATGACAACCTCGCCCGCGGCGTCGATCCCATAAATGCCATGGGAGTTATCACTGCCAAGGTCGTAGACCGAGTAGCTGTCCGCGAATGCCGGCCGGTTCGCGCCGAACAAGATGACAACCACGGCAACAATTGCACTGCCAAGCCACTGTGCAACAAGTCTCATGGTAGCGACCCTCGAAAGCCTGAATTATAGGGTTCAATTGGCCGCGAGGAAACGAACGATAGTTGTAGCCTTCACAGATTCCGGGTGAGTTATCAGTGGTTGAGCCGCCGGTCGCAAGGCTGTTCTTACGCGTCTGCAACTGCCTGTAAGAGCTAGCGATCTGTTGAAGACAATCCGTTGCAAGACCATCATCTGATCAAAGCACACCCACCTTTCACATTCCCGTAACCTACCGTTCGCAATCCTCGCCTATCGTCAGGCTCACGCAACCATCTTGAACCTTCAGGCGACATCCACATGGCTACTCCCGTAGTTACTCCTCCCGGCTCCCTACTTGACGAAAAACTCAAGAAGTCGTCTCCCGGCAAAATCGGCGGAATCATCTTCGGCGTTATGCTGATTGGCGGTCTCATCTACATCGGAACCAAGCTGGCCGATGACCTCTCCATTGTCCACTCGCTCCTCCGTGTTCCCCTTCATCTTGCTCGGCGTAGCTCTGCTCATCGCACTCGGCTTCGAGTTCGTCAACGGCTTCCACGACACGGCCAACGCCGTCGCGACCTGCATCTACACCCATTCGCTTGAGCCGCACGTCGCCGTGGTCTACTCCGGCATCATGAACTTCATTGGCGTTCTTCTCAGCTCGGGCGCGGTGGCTTTCTCGATCATCACCCTGCTGCCTGTGGAACTGATCCTGAAGGTGAGCAAGGGCGCTGGATTCTCGATGGTCTTTGCTCTGCTGGTCGCGGCGATTCTGTGGAACCTTGCGACGTGGTGGCGCGGCCTGCCCGCCTCGAGCTCGCACACCATGATCGGTTCCATCATCGGTGTCGGTATTGCCAACCAGTTGATGCAGGGAAACTCCGGCACATCGGGCGTTGAATGGGAGCAGGTCACTAAGGTCTTCAAGGCCCTTCTTATCTCTCCTATCGTCGGTTTTGTCTGTGCCGCTCTGGTGTTCCTCCTGTTCAAGGCGTTGGCAAGAGACCCTCGTCTCTATAAAGCGCCCGAGGGAACTGCGCCGCCGCCGTTCTACATCCGTCTTCTGCTCATCCTGCACCTGTGGCGGCGTCAGTTACGCCCACGGCTCGAACGACGGACAGAAGGGCATGGGCCTCATCATGCTCATCCTGGTCGGCACAGTCCCTACGGCTTACGCGCTCAACCACACGGTCGGCGCCAAAGAGGTACAGACCTTCGCCGCCGTCTCCACACAGGTCGTGGGCGCGCTCAACAACTATGTCGAGCCCGGCTCGGTCTTGCATGATGCGGGCCCGGAACTGGAACACTTCGTCAGCACGAAGACGTACGAACCCGGAGTTGTACTGGCTCTTCAGCAGATGATCACCGACATCCGAAACGAGGCCACATCCTACGGTTCGCTTGGCAATGTCCCCCCCGATATGCAGGCCAACGTTCGCAACCAGATGTATCTGACCAGCGAATCATTCCGGATCCTGGCCAAATCCGGGCCGAAGATGAGTGATGCAGACAAGAAGATCATTGCCAATTACAAGGGTTTCCTCGACAAGTCGACGCGATTCATTCCTACCTGGGTTAAGGTCGCCGTCGCCCTTGCACTCGGTCTCGGCACCATGGTCGGCTGGAAGCGGATCGTTGTCACGGTTGGCGAAAAGATCGGCAAGACCCACCTCACCTATGCTCAGGGAGCCTCAGCCGAGCTCGTCGCGATGTGCACGATCCTCGCTGCCGATACCTATGGCCTGCCGGTCAGTACGACGCATGTGCTCTCTTCAGGCGTCGCTGGAACCATGGCGGCGAATAAGAGCGGTCTCCAGCTCTCCACCATTCGCGACATTGCGATGGCATGGGTCTTCACGTTGCCGGCCGCAGCGCTGCTCTCCGGCTGCCTCTTCTGGCTCTTCAACACAATCGCAAAATAATCACACCGCTATGCAGCAACTGGCGGCCCCCATTCCAGGGGGCCTCTTTTTGAACGACGAGTTGCAATCGCTTCTTCGCGTTATCGAAACATTCGCGCATGGCGAACCCTCGTCTTCCCGCAATAAATTGGCATTCACTGCACATCCAGTCAGAAGTCCGCGGGCGGCTGCGTGAGCCTTCAAGGATCCAGTTCCGGAAATCGCCTGAACGTCGCCCGAGGGTGTTTGGGCCAGACCCTGCCCATCCAGCAATCCCGGCATTGCAGCCACGGCAGTTACGCCTGCCGCCTGCCGCATCCACTCTCGCCGCGTCAACATTTCCGGTCCTCCTCTGCGTCTTAGGAGCAATCATACCCAGCATTGGTATGCTTAGAAGTACACCAACGAGACCATGAGCCTTAAAGCAAAGATCGAAGCAGTCATTTACGCATCAGAAGAGCCTGTCACTCTGGTCCAGCTCGCCGGCCTCCTCGGCCACGAAGCCCAGGCCGAGCTCGATCACCTCGACTCTACCCAACAAGCGCTAGCGCTCGAGGAGTCGCCTCCCGACGAAGACGAGCTCAACAGCGAGATTCTCGTCAGATGCCCCCGAAGCCGAGACGGAGACCGAGCACGCCGAAGCTCTCCGGCGTCATCTGCACGACGCCGCTGCAGAAGAGGCCGCCCACTCCAGGTCTGTTCGTCTGCGCGCCGCTGCCGCCACTGCCGCCATGAGTTCGGCCGACTCGGTCGAACCGCTTCTGGCCACCTTTGGAGCTATATCGGCCACGGAAGAGCAGGGAAGCGAAGCTCCGGCTGAAGCCTTGCCGGAAGAAAAAGACGAAAAGAAGATCGCCCGCGAAGCCAAGGAGAAGGAACGTCGTCTCCGCGACTACTTCCGCACCATCCTCGACCAGCTCATCGCCGACTACGCCACCTCCGGACCGCGGCCTCGAGATCCGCGAGGTCGCCGGCGGCTACCGTCTGGCCACCAAGCCCGAGTACCACGACGCCGTTCGCGGCTTCGTCAAATCGCTGAAGCCGCCACTGAAGCTCTCGCTGCAGGCCCTCGAGACCCTCGCCGTCGTCGCCTACAAGCAGCCCGTCACCGCACCCGAGATCTCCGAGATCCGCGGCGTCGACTCGGGCGGCGTGCTGGGCAGCCTCATGGCGCGCAAGCTCATCACCACGGCCGGGCGCAAACAGGTCATCGGCCGCCCGATCCTCTACAAAACCACCAAAGACTTCCTCCTCCGCTTCGGCTTGAAAGACATTAACGAGCTTCCCAGCATCGAAGAGTTTGAGAAGATGGCTGGCGAACTCGCCGAGCAGGAGGAGATTCCGATGGAACATCACGCACCCGAGAGCTCCGAACGACGTCGAGCGGGAGAAGGATCAGACCGAGCCGCAGGCCGACGGCGACAGCACCGATAGCCGGCGAGACCGTAGCCGACGAGGTCATCGTCGACGGACGCCTCTCCGGCCTGCCGCCCAACTACGACACCGACCAGACCGTCGATGGCGAGGACTCTCCCGCGCTCGACGCCGAGATCCAGAGCGACCAGCGCACGCGACTCCGAGGAGGGTTGATGGCCAGCCTCAAATCTCGATCCCAAACCGGATCCGCGCGACTCTCCCGATACTCCCGAGGACAACGAGCCAGACACCGTAGCCACTCCCGAGGGCGACGGGGAGTATCCACCAGACGCTGCCGCTCGAGCCCGCTCCCGAAGGCCTCCAGCGCACCCCGTCTATCAATACGAACAAGCGGTAATCAAGCGAATCGACCACCCGGAACCGGCGACATGAACCCTCCGCAAACCAGCCAGGATCTGTACCTGCATGTGCGGGTCGTCATCTCGATCATCGTCGGGTTATGCATCACAACATTGCTCAACGGATTCGCACGCTTCGTCCAGCACCCCAAGCGAGCGAAGGTCTCCGTGCTGCATCTCGGCTGGGCCGCGTCACTTCTTCTCTGGATCATTCACTTCTGGTGGTGGGAATTCCGTCTCACGCTCGTCCCTCAATGGACGTTCGCAATCTACTTCTTCATCATTTTGTACGCGATCCTCTTCTACTTCCTCTGCACGCTGCTCTTCCCCTCCGATCTGCAGGACTACTCCGGCTACGAAGACTACTTCATCTCGCGACGCAAATGGTTCTTCGGCTTCCTCGCAGCGACGTTCGTCGCAGACATCATCGACACGAGCCTAAAAGGTTCGGCCTACCTCCATTCCTTTGGAGTGGAATATCCGATACGCATCGCGGCAGGTCTCATCGTCTGCGGCATCGCGATGTTTACGCGCGACCGGCGCATTCAACTGGCCTTGCTCGCGCTCTCCGTGCTCTATCAAATCTCCTTCATCCTGCGGCTCTACGGCACAGAGTGACGCGCGCTCAGTTCTACGGTGATGGCCATCTGTCAGACTGCCTCTTGATTCGTCGCTACGATTGAGGCATTCGCGCCGGCATTCAATTCAACAAACGGAGCAGGAATGTCCTCGATCAAAACCTTCACCGTATTTGGAGATCGCGTCGATGTTTTCGTCGACTCCTCGATGTCCAATGGCCTCTCCTGCCACTCTCGTTCAAGAGGTCCATCCTGGAGGAGGCCCTCCGCCGCACAGCCACACCAAAGAGGACGAGACCTTCGTCGTCCTTGATGGTGACTTTGAACTCCTGATGGATGGGCAATGGCACCCGCTGGTCCCCGGCGAAGCGGCCTATGCTCGGCGTGGCAGCATCCACACCTTTCGCAATTCGGGCAAAACTATTGGCCGCCTCATGATCGTGGTCACGCCCGGAGGCTTTGAGGACTATCTCCACGAGATTGGCGGCTACTCTCCGGCGACCGATATGCCGAAGATTATCGAAATCTCCAATCGCTTCGGCATCACGTTTCTACCTCAATTGATGTAAGCGTGGGCTCGGTTCGCCGAAACAGGCGATAATAGAGATTCGACGTACCCGACCGCGACGAGCAGCTCCGCAGTCAGAAGGCTAACAACATGACGAAGTCTCCCTCCGCTCCCAACCCTTCCAATGAACGACGAACCCAAAGGCGACCGCCTGCAGAAGATTCTCGCCCAGGCCGGCATCGCCAGCCGCCGCAAGGCCGAGGAGATCATCCTCGAAGGCCGTGTGCAGGTCAACGGCGTCGTCGTCAACACGCTCGGCACCCGCCACGACGCCACTCGCGATCACATCCGCGTCGACGGCAAGCTGCTCCACGGCCCCGAGCAGCAGCGCTACTACATGCTCAACAAGCCGCGCGGCTACGTCACCACGCTCGACGATCCCGAGAAGCGCCCCACCGTCATGCAGCTGATGGCCAAGCAGAAGTCCGGTCCGCATGGCGACAATGTGCGCCTCTATCCTGTCGGCCGCCTCGACTACCTGAGCGAAGGCCTGCTCCTGATGACCAACGACGGCAACCTCGCCAACGCGCTCTCCAAGGCCGCCGCCGGTGTCGAAAAGACCTACCTGGTCAAGATCAGCGGCGTTCCTCCGGCCTCCGGCCTCGAGCAGATTCGCCGCGGCATCATGATCGACCGCGGCCGACTTGACGAGGTTCGCAGTGGCCGTCGCGACCGCATCATCACCGTCGCCGGCAAAGATCGAACTGGTCCGCGGCGGCGACAACCCCTGGTACGAGCTGACGCTCACCGAAGGTCGCAATCGCCAGATCAGAAAAATGTTCGAAGAGATCGGCCACCACGTCGAAAAGATCCGCCGCATCGGTTACGGAGCCTTGCGCCTCGATGTCCCTCCGGGCGAGTTCCGCGAGCTCACACCCGGCGAGGTGATGGCGCTCGATCGCGCGGCGAAAGGAAAAAAGGTCGTACCAAAAAAGAAGACCCCAGAGTTCGCTCAGCTCAAGTCTCCAGCGAAGAAGAAATCCACAGGCCGCGCCGTCGAACCTTTGCTTCGAAATCCAATCCGAGCCGCCGCGCAACCTAGCCTGGGACGGCGGTTTACCAGCTGGGTTCGCGACCGGGAAAACCTCTTTTTTCATCGTTTTCCGCCCGAATATTACAACTCGTTTACGCTCCCACGAAAGTTCGATGATACCCCATTGACACATCTCCCTCCGCGCGCCCAAAATACTCCCGCTATTAACCTTATGGCTGATGACAATCACAGCCGGAGAGCATCCAATAGAAGCAGTAAGGAGCAACAGAGTGGCAATCGAAAAAGCAACATTTGGTGCAGGATGTTTTTGGGGAGTTGAAACCCGGTTTGGTGAACTATCTGGTGTTATCGATACGGCCGTAGGATACGAAGGCGGCGATCTCGAACACCCAACCTATAAAGAAGTCTGTACGGACCGCACCGGCCATGCGGAGGTCGTCGAAGTCACCTTCGATCCGTCCCGTCTTCCCTACGAATCGCTGCTGGACACGTTCTTCGCTATGCACGATCCCACCCAGGTGAACCGCCAGGGGCCGGATTGGGGCTCGCAGTACCGCAGCGTCATCTTCACTCATAACGACGAGCAGTTCGCCCAGGCTCGCGCAAGGATCGCCGAGCTCAACGCCTCCGGCTCGTATCGCAAGCCCATTGCAACGCAGGTCGTCCCATCGACGACCTTCTGGAAGGCAGAGGAGTATCACCAGAAATACCTTGAAAAACGCGGCATGGTGAGCTGCCACATCTGACGCAGTCGAAAGCGGCGACCACGATATCGTTGTCGCCGCCTTCGATCCTTCGCTTACTCGGTTCGAAGCGCGGTGTTGGGGTCGACCGAGGAAGCGCGGTGCGCAGGTAGGATCGCCGCAACGAGCGCGACGATCGTTATCAACAAGACAACTGCAATCAACGTGAGGGGATCGGCAGTCGAAACCCCGAAGAGCTGACTTCGCAGCAGTTTGCCGAGCACGATCGAGCAGGGCACCGCGACCGCGATGCCAATACCCGCAAGTCGCAAGACATCAATCACAACCAGTCTCGACACGCCTAAACGCGAAGACCCGAGTGCGATGCGAATGCCGATCTCTCGTGTGCGCTGTGCCGTCGAGTACGCGAGCACTCCATAAAGGCCAACGCCTGCAAGCATCGTCGCCAGCAGGCCGAACGAGATCGCCAGTAATTCGATCATGCGCTCGTTCGAAAGCGTCGTCTCGATCTGGTCGTCCATCGTTCGCATCTCGTCGACAGAGAGCGCCGGATCGATCTGCTTCATCGCCTGCCGGACGACGGCGAAGGTTTGTTCAGGCGCCATCGTCGTGCGGAGATAAAGGTAGAGTTGACTGACCGTCTTCTGCTGCCGAAGCGGAGTGAAGAGCGTCGGTGGCGTCTCTTGCTTCAAGCTCGCATGCTTCGAGTCGCGCGAAACGCCGACGATGCTCATGAACTCAAGATTCTTTCCGGCACCCGAGGCGACGCGTTTGCCGACGGCTGCGGCGTGGTCGCTGAAGAAGTGCTTCGCAAAGGTCTGGTTCACGATCACGACCCGCGGGTGCGTGCTGTCGTCATCTTCGGTGAAGCTACGCCCGGCCAGCAAGGGTGCCTGCATTGCGTGGAAAAAGCCCGGATTGATGGTCGGCATCTCGATCTCGTAGTCGTCATCGGGAGGCGGATTGTAGCCTTCCACCGTCACATTGCCCGTATGGTTGTTGCCGGCAAGTTCCGCGTCGTCGGTTGCGCCTACGGCCTGCACGCCGGGCAGTGCTGCCAGCGTGTCGAGAACGGTCTTGTGCAGCAGCGGGACCTTCTCCGGCTTATAGCCGGAGAGCAAAGGATCGATGTGGAACGTGATCAGGTGCGATGTGTTGAATCCGGTGTCGACGCGGCGCAGGTTCTGCATAGTGCGGACAAAGAGTCCAGCGCCCACCAGCAGCAGGACGCTGAGTCCTACTTGCAGGGAAACAATCAGATAACGAAAACTCAACGCGCCGCCAGCCGCGGTTGAGGTTTGTTGCTTCAGGGAGTTCACAATGTCCGGGCGAATCAGCTGTAACGCCGGCGCCAGGCTGAAGAGCACGCTGACCGCCAAGGCAATCGCAAAGTTGAACGCAAGCAGGCGCGCGTCAAGTGTGGTCGAGAACGCTGTGGTCCCGTCGGAGTCCAGGCGATGCACCAGAACACGGATGCATGCGGGTGCGATCAGTAGCCCGGCTGTACCGCCGGCAATGCCGATCAGTACTCCTTCCAGCAAAAGTTGCTGCACGACGCGACGCGCGTTTGCCCCGAGCGCATATCGCAGTGAGAATTCACGTACTCGCGCCGCCGATCGGACCAGCAGCAGGCTGGCCACATTCACTGTGGCGATCAGGAGAACGAGGAACGCCATCGCCATCACCGCAAGCAACGGTTTTCGCAGCGAATTCCTGTCGTAGGACAGCCCCTTGGATCCGGGGAGCACCTCCAGCTCGCTTCGCGTCAGGAACTCGTCGACGAAGCGTGACGACTTTGTCCCCAGCGCCTTCAACTCCTCCGCACGAAGCGAATGCCACAGTGGGGCAAGCTCCACTTTTGCGCGCTCCGGCGTCTCCCCCGGCTTCAATCGTCCAACGATATTCAGCCAGCGAGCTTTGCGGTTTTGCAAACGAGTACCCTTGCCGGGCCGCACCTGCTCCAACATCGACATAGGAACGAAGACGTCCGGAACCTGCCCCCACACTGCACTCTGAAACGTGCGGTGACGAAATGCCGATGATCTGGAACGGCTGACCATTGATCGACAGCGTCTGCCCGACCACGTTGTCTTTTAAGCCGAGGTGCGTCTTCCAGAAGTTGAAGCTGACGACTGCCACCGGATTGCCGCCGGGCGTCGTGTCATCGTTCGCCGTCAGTAGCCGTCCCTGTTCCGCAGTGACCCCAAGTACGTTGAAGTAATTTCCGCTGACAATCTCTGCCTTTGCGAAGTTCGAAGTGCCGTTCTGTGCAATGCCAACATCGGTTGGCGACGTCGCGATCAAACCATCGAACGGAGTCCCGCGATCACGCAGGTCCCGATACATCGGATAGGAGAAGGACCTCTCAGGTCCTGCGCCGTTGTCGCTGCTCGACCCCTCCCATACCGTGCTCGTAGAGCTCAGAACCACCAACTCCTCCGGAGCGCGGACAGGCAGGGAACGAAGCAGCGCCTGGTCCAGCAACGAAAAGATTGCCGTGTTAGCGCCAACGCCCAGCGCGAGCGTGAGGACCGCGGTCACCATGAACCCGGGCGAGCGCCGGATCTGGCGAAGGGAGAAGCGAAGGTCCTGCATCAGTGACAGCATCTTTACTTTTCACCTCAGTAAGCTTGTCTCTTCATTTGCACTTGTTCTGCCAATCCGGTACAGGGCTAACTCCATGCAAATAGAGCATTGCAGAGTCTGAATCGCCGGTAGTGTTGTTCATCCGTGGATTGCTCTGTCCGTTTGCGGACGCTCGCAGCCGCTCATTGTTCAACCCGTTTACTAACGGGTTCCCTGGTCCACGCGGCCTGGCGCGCCTTGTACTTCTATCGCACATGGGACCTCGACTGTGTTATTCTTATTTTGTACTCCGGTTTAAAGGAGTGCGGGCATCGCAGGCAAAAACTCTTCATGGAATTCGGAGTTTGGCCAGAGACTGCGATTCGCCTCTTCCCACCGCATACCTTCCCCATACGATCGGAAGCCGCGCTGGTTGCTCTGGCTGGAAGACACGTCATCGGACGAGTCTCGCCGTGCAGCAGCAGCGCTTCGATAACCGACAGCAATGCTGACTAAGTGAAATCCATGGTGCCATGTGGCACCCCTGCATCCCTATGCCGCTTGATAACCACACTCAGACAGGAAAAATTTTGAACTCTGCAACTTTGGAACAGAACGAACAACAATCACAGAACCACCAGCACTCCATACCTTCCACTCCTCCCCAGTCCAACCCCGGAACCGCCAATCCAACCGGCCTTGCCCTGGTTAGCGATATCCGTTTCACCGACTTCAACATCTCCGACTCGCTCAAGAACCGCCTCGCCAACGCCGGCTTCACCACGCCGACGCCGGTCCAGGCCAAGGCGATCCCGCCAGCGCTTGAAGGCAGCGACATTCTCGCCACCGCCTCTACGGGCACCGGCAAGACTCTCAGCTTCCTCATCCCGATGATCCAGCGCATGGACGCTACGTCCGTACCGAGCACCAAGGGCAAACGCGGCCCCATCCGCGCGCTTATCCTTCTGCCCACGCGCGAACTCGCCATGCAGGTCCTCGAGGTCTATTGGAAGCTCGTCCCCGGCTCGAAGAACGACGCCGTGCTCGTCTGCGGCGGTCTTTCGGAGAACAATCAGCTCGATCAGCTCGACCGTGGTCCACGCCTCGTCGTTGCCACACCGGGACGCCTGGAAGACTACCTCCGCCGGCGTGAGATCAACCTCAACTCGGTCGAAATGCTCGTCCTCGACGAGGTCGATCGCATGTTGGACATGGGCTTCCTTCCGGCCATCCGCCGCATCGTCGGCGCCGTGCCGAAGACCCGCCAGACTATGTGCTACTCGGCCACGCTCGACGCCAACATCCGCGAGATCGTCCGCGACTACGTCAACAAGCCTGTCCGGATTGAGATCGGCCAGACCTCGAAGCCGTCCGACCAGGTCGAACTTCGCGTCTACACCGTGATGCAGGACCAGAAGCTGGGCCTGCTCGACCAGATGCTGCGCCAGGAGGAGGGCACCTTCCTCGTCTTCTCGCGCACCAAGCACGGTGCCGACCGCATCTCGAAGAAACTCGAGCGGCTCGGCCACGACGCCGACGTCATCCACGGCGATCGCAGCCAGTCCCAGCGCACCGCAGCGCTCAAGGGCTTCCAGAACGGCAAGCACCGCGTTCTTGTCGCCACTGACGTGGCCGCCCGCGGTATTGACGTGCAGGATATCGCCCACGTCGTCAACTACGACCTTCCCAACGCCTCGGACGACTTCGTGCACCGCATCGGCCGCACCGGTCGTGCAGGAGCGAAGGGTGTCGCCACGACCTTTGTGATGCCGCAGGAGAGACACGACGCTCGCAAGCTCGAACGCGAATTGAAGATAAAGTTCGAGTGGCGCGAGGCCGATAAGAACCTCGAGAAAGAAGTTCGCAACCAGCCCCTCGACATAACAGCTCCGGGGATGGACATTCTGCAGCTTGAGACTCGTTCTTGGAAGGGCAACGACCCCGTCACGCCAATGTCGACGCCGAACGCTAACTACGGCGGCAACAAGAACGGCTTCCGTGGCCGCAACGGTGGCGGCGGCTTCTCCGGTGGACGCAACTCCGGCGGCCGTGGCCCAGGCAACGGACGTTCCGGCAACCGCTCCGGCAGCAGCCGCTCCGGCCCAGCCCGCCGCGGCCAATAACTGACTCGAAACCCGCTCCGCTCTGCCCGCCAACCAGCCGCAGAGCGGAGCCGCAGTGTTTCCACTAGAAACTGATAAGTCTCATCCTCAACTCCGGCAAAGGTCCATGTCTGAAAGCCTTCCCAATCTGAGCGAGTTCAACACAATCGTCGGCGACGATAAGAGTTTCGTCCTGCGAGTCGTTCAACCGGGCCTCGCCGGACTGATGGACGGCTCTGTCTCCACTCTCGCGCCAATCTTTGCCACAGCCTTCGCAACGCACAACTCCCGCACGGTCTTCTTGATCGGCGCGGCATCCGCTGTCGGCGCGGGCATCTCCATGGCCTTCTCCGAGGGGTTGTCGGACGACGGTCAACTCACCGGTCGAGGAAACCCCGTCTTCCGCGGAATCGTCACCGGACTCATGACGTTTATTGGAGGCTTCCTTCACACGCTTCCATTTCTTATCCCTAACGTCCACACCGCCCTAACCTGGGCTTACGCGGTCGTTGGAGTGGAGCTTGTGGTCATCGCCCTCATCCGTCATCGTTACTTCAAGACCAGCTTCGCACTGTCCTGTCTTCAGGTGATCGTTGGCGGGGGGTTAGTCTTCGCCGCAGGAGTCCTCATTGGCCAGTCATAGCCAAATACAGGGTCGAACACATTTGAACCGACGCGCCATTCACCGCGCCGCAACAGTAGCACTTATAAAATAGGAATAACCCCATGATCTCTGTCTCCAATGTCACCATGCGTTACGGCTCAAAGCTCCTCTTCGAGGATGTCTCCGTCACCTTTACCACCGGCCGCCGCTACGGCCTCACCGGCCCCAACGGCGCGGGCAAATCCACCTTCATGAAGGTGCTCACCGGCGAGATCGACGCCCAGAAGGGCACCGTCGTTCGCCCGAAAAAGGTCGGCGTCCTCAAGCAGGACCAGTATGAGTTCGACGCCTACCGTGTCATCGACACCGTCATCATGGGCAACAAGTCCCTCTGGGCCGCCCTCGAAGAGCGCGAGATCATCTACGCCAAGCCCGAGATGACCGACGAAGACGGCTCACGCCTCGGCGAACTCGAAGGCATCGTCGGCGACGAAGACGGCTACGAAGCCGAGTCCAACGCCGCCGTCCTCCTGCAAGGCCTCGACATCCCCGACGAGCTCCACGAGCGCAAGATGTCCGAGCTGCAGGGCGGCCAAAAAGTCCGCGTCCTCCTCGCCCAGGCCCTCTTCGGCAATCCCGAAGCGCTGCTCCTCGACGAGCCCACCAACTATCTCGACCTTGAGTCCATCCACTGGCTCGAGGACTTCCTCAATCGCTACAACGGCACCGTCATCACCATCTCGCACGACCGGCACTTCCTCAACAACGTCTGCACCCACACCGCCGACATCGACTACGAGACCATCATCACCTACACCGGCGGCTACGACGACATGGTCCTCCAGAAGACCAGCATCCGCACCCGCATCGAGAGCCAGAACGAGCAGCGCGAGAAGAAGATCGCCCAGCTAAACGACTTCATCGCCCGCTTCTCCGCCGGCACACGCAGTTCGCAGGTGAACTCCCGAAAGAAGGAAGTAGAGCGCCTCGCCACCAGCGAACTCGCTCGCTCCAACATCGCCCGTCCGTTCATTGCGTTCAAGATGGAGCGTCCATCCGGCAAACACGTCCTCGAGTTCGAGAACGTCAACAAGTCCTATACACAGAAGGATGGTAAGGTCGAGCACGTCATCAACAACTTCTCCGCCTCTGTTCAGCGCGGAGACAAGGTCGTCCTCATCGGGCGAAACGGGCAAGGGAAGACCACGCTTCTGAAAGCTCTTCTTGCCAACGGGCCCCGGCATCGAAGAGAAGGATGTCTCGATCGATTCCGGCACCGTCAAGTGGGGTCACGAGGTCTCCATCGGCTACTTCGCACAGGACCATACCGGCTCCATCACCAAAGGCACCACAGTCGCCGAGTGGCTGCACACCTTCGACCCCGAAGCCACCAAGGAAGATATCCGAGGCATTCTTGGTCAGATGCTCTTCCGCGGCGAAGAAGGCCTCAAAAAAACCGATGCCCTCTCCGGAGGTGAAGCCGCACGTCTGCTCTTCTGCAAGATCATGCTGCAGAAGCCCAACGTTCTCGTCTTCGACGAACCCACGAACCACCTTGACCTCGAAAGCATCAACGCGCTCAATCAGGCGATCCAGAAGTACGAAGGCACGGTCTTCCTCGTCACTCACGACGAGGACCTGATTGAAGAAGCTGGCACACGCATCTGGCACTTTGAAGGTGGCCCCACCAACTTCCGCATCACGGACCACAAAGGCCCCTACGAGGAGTACCAGCAGCAACTTGCTCTCGCTGCAAAATAGCGACCTACTCGGTAGCGTTTGGCGAATCAATGGTTCCGGCCTTCCCGCATGGCTTAGTCTTCGCTCAATCCTCAACCGAATACCCATCGCCCGTCGTTTATTGAGGTCATCGAATGGTGGGATAATGGAGGAAGAGCGAAGGTCCTATGCCAACCGTTGAACCCATCAAGAACCGCGGCAAAAATGTACTCGGCCAGCCCCTCGACATCTGCGGCTGCGAGCCGATGACGGGCTTCTACCGGACCGGCTGCTGCGAGACCGGCCCCGACGACCACGGCGTCCACACCATCTGCTGCATCGTCGACGCTCCTTTCCTGGAAGCCTCGAAGGCTCTCGGCAACGATCTCAGCACCCCCATGCCGCAATTTGGCTTCGCCGGACTCAAACCCGGCGACCGCTGGTGTGTCTGTGCCGCCCGCTGGCTCCAGGTCCAGCAGGCAGGGGCTGCCTGCTCCATCGTTCTCGAAGCCACCCACGAGAACACCCTCAAGATCGTCCCGTTCGAACTCCTCATCCAGTACGCCGTTATTCCCACCCAACTTCATTGAAGCCTTCAGGCTCGGAAGCTTTCCTGAGCCAGGTTGTTGAGAAGTTGTCTTCGCGTCATTAAGAATCCGCTAAAAAAGACGATTAGTTATGGGTTCGTCACAAAACTCCTTGACAGCGTCTAGCCCCGAAGCCTGACTCTTAAGCTATTACAACAATTCAGGTTTAGGTCGCTCTCGAACGCCTTCGGTAGATAGGTCAAGCCGGATAAGTCGATATGCATCCCGTTCACACACCGTTTTTGTTCATCGGTGTTTTTCTAGGAGGCAGTACCCTATGAAGCTTTCCATCCAGCGTCTGTTCGCGTTAGCTGTAGCCGTTCTCTTGTTCGTCTCCGCTGGCGTCGCCCAGACGTCCGGTAACGGCAACATCAACGGCACGCTCACTGACCAAAGCGGAGCCGCCGTTCCCAACTCTACTGTCGTCGTGCTCAATACCGACACCGGAGTCTCCCGCACCCTCACCACCAACGGTGATGGCGCCTTCACTGCCTCCTTCCTGCTTCCCGGACACTATGAGATCAGCGCCGGCGGCAGCGGCTTCGGCAAAGTCAACCGCAAGAACCTCGTCCTCACCGTAGGTCAGGTCCTCACCGTCGACATCACCCTACCGCCCGCCTCCGTCTCCACTGAGGTCATCGTCACCAGCGAGTCTCCGCTCGTCGACACCCAGAAGACCGAAGTCTCCCAGACCATCGATCAGTCCCTCATCTCCAATCTTCCCGTCGCCTCCCGTAATTGGAGCGCCTTCGTCCTCAACACACCCAACGTCACCCCGGACGGCGGCTCCGGACTCGTCAGCTTCCACGGCATCAGCGGTCTCTACAACCAGAACTACGTTGACGGCTCCAACAACAACCAGATGCTCTTCTCTGAGGCCCGTGGCCGCGCCTCCGGCGCCCCTTACGTCTACTCCATCGACTCCATCAAGGAGTTCCAGGCTCAGGCCGCCAACTACTCCGTCGAGTTCGGTCAGGCCGCCGGCGGTCAGGTCAACGCCATCACCAAATCGGTACCAACCACTTCCATGGCGATGCCTTCTACTACCTCCGCTATCCGGATCTCAACGCCCTCGATCCCTACAACAAGTTCCAGGCCCTCCACAACAACGGAAACGCCTTCCTCCTCACCCAGCCCGTCCACCAGCAGCAACAGTTCGGCGGCTCCGTCGGCGGCCCCATCATCAAGGACCGGCTCTTCTTCTTCTTCACCTACGACGGCTTCCGCAAGGTCGGTCGCGTCCTCTACTCCAACACCAACACCATCTCTACTCACTCCTTCCGGAGCCACCTCCAGCACGAACGTCATCACTCCCGACGCCAGTGCTCCCACCACCATCACGGCCACCCAGTGCATCAACGGCATCAACTTCTTGCTGGGCGTAGGCAACGTGGCTGCGGTTCCGCTCCTCCGGCCCGCTTCCAGAAGCAGAACCTCTTCTTCCCGCGCCTCGACTGGCACATCAACACCCGCAACGACGTCTTCGTCGACTACAACTTCGCCGACTTCGACTCGACCTACGGCTACAGCCCGGCCAACACCTTCTCGAACAGCTCACCCTCGACCAACGGTCCCACCAGCTATCACGAGCGCTTCCTGGTCGCCGGCCTCACCACTCAGATCGCCAAGTCTTCCGTCAACCAGGTCCACTTCCAGTACGGTCGCGACCTTGAGACCGCCGGCGCCAATGCCTCCGGTCCCAGCATCGCAACTGGTGTCGTCACCTTCGGCATGCCCAACGCGCTGCCCCGCGTCGCCGAACCCGACGAGCACCGCATCCAGTTCACCGATGTCTTCTCCACCACCAAGGGTCGTCACACGCTCAAGTTCGGTGGCGACGTCAACCTCGTCCACGAGGTCATGATCAATCTCTTCCAGGGCGGCGGTATCTACAGCTACGGCGAATCCACTCCGCTGGCCAACTTCCGCGACTGGATCTCGGACGCCTACGCCGGACAGCCCGGCGACACCGATCCCTACGCCGGCTATCACTACAACACCTTCGTGCAGACCATCGACGTCGTCAACACCGCTAACGGCACACAAGGCAAGGACGACTTCTGGATGAAGATGTTCGACGGCTTCGCCGAAGACTCCTGGAAGCTCAAGCCCACCTTCCTGCTCACGGTTGGCGTTCGTTACGACATACAACTCACGCCTGCCCCGGGGCTAATCAACAACAACTATCCTCCGCTCTCGACCCAGTACAGCCAGACCATCAAGAACGTTACCGACCGCGTTCAGCCCCGTGTCGGCTTTAGCTGGACGCCTTACCCCGGCACTGTAGTCCGTGGCGGCTATGGCTTGTTCTCCGCTCTCAACCAGGGCAGCACCTACTACGCCATGCGCGTCGAAAATGGTGTCGTCCAGATCAACTACAACTACAACGGCTGCCTCTCTTCCGTGGGCACTCCGACCAGCACCTGCCCCACCGTTCCCACCTCAGCGGCCAGCCTCAAGTACCCCAATGTGCCGTTCCCGGTCACCGGTCCCCCACTCAGTGGAGCCCTCGTTCCAGTCGGCGGCAATGCGCCTATCGTCAACGGCCCCGCCAAGCTCGGTCCGCAGAGCTTCCACGGCCTCGATCCCAACTTCGTCCCACCGCTCGCGCATGAAATGAACCTCGGTGTCGAGCAGGCTCTGCCCGGACGGATCAGCCTCTCGGTCGGATACGTCGGTACCCGCGCCTTGCGCCTGCCCGTCTTCCTCGATGCCAACCTCGTCGGCCAGACTCCGCACGGAGTCCGCACCTACAACGTCATCGACGCCAACAACAACATCCTCAATCAAATGACGGTTCCCGTCTATCTGCAATCGGACCGTCGTAGCTCGGCGATCACGTCGCTCAACACTGGCTTCAGCATAGCCAACACCTGGTACAACTCCCTCGCCATGACCGTCCGCCGTCCCTTTTCGAACGGCCTTGAGTTGCTGGCGAACTACACCTGGGCCCGCGCGACCGACACCGGCCAGGTTCAGGGAACCAACGGTACCTTCTACGGCGGCGACACACCGCTCGATCCCAACAACATCCGTCGCGACAACGGCCCGTCCGACACCGACGTCCGCAATCGCTTCACCCTCAGCTTCGTCTACCAGCCCCAGCTCTTCCAGGACAACAAGTGGGCCAAGCAGATCATTGACGGCTTTCTCTTCTCCGGTGGCTTCATCGGCTCCGGCGGACAGCCTATCTTCCTCGGCATGAGCGGTACCGTCTATACCGGAACGGGAACCAGCTACGGTGCCGACGGCAACATCTACGGCGGCGCCATGAGCTCTAGTTCAGGCTCGGCGACAACCGGCCGTCCGCCGCAGATCGGACGCAACAGCATCTACCAGCCGGGCTACAACAACTTCGACTTCCGCATCTCCCGCAACATCCCCATCCACGAGAGCATCTACTTGCAGTTCTCGGCGGACGCCTTCAACCTGCTCAATCACACCATCGTTACCTCCGTGGTCGGTACCCACTCGCTCTACCTCAACAATGGCGCCACCTCCGGAACGCCTCAAGTGCAACGCCAGCTCTGTACCTTCGGGCTCCACCCTGCAGGGCTGCATCGCACCCTTCAACGGGACCGGCCTTGGCGCTTTCAACGTAACCTCAGGCACCAACAACAGCCTCTACGGTGCACGCCAGATGCAGTTCGCCGCCAAGCTGTTCTTCTAACCCATCTCCAACCCAAACCGAAGCGGCTCCGGACAATCCCGGAGCCGCTTCCCGTTTTGGGAATCCCCAAAAAATAAATCTCAAGAAAGGTGACATTTTTTCAACCTCCCAAAACACCACGCAAGGAACCACAACTTCACCACAAAACCACCACAACTTCACCACAAAAAACCATCAAAATTCGACCACTCTTCCCCCAAACCCCCTCCAAAAAACACCGCAAAAAGCCCAAAATTTGACCCTCCACCGCCCCAACAGATTTTTTCTGGAAGAAGCAGAAAAATGCTGCGCCTGCACAATGACACTACCGGTCAGCGCTATTCCTTTTTGCGCAACACGCCGTCGCATACTAAACTTCAGAGAGGAAGAGTGGCCGAGTGGTTGATGGCTCCAGTCTTGAAAACTGGCGTACCTGAAAGGGTATCGGGGGTTCGAATCCCTCCTCTTCCGCCATTTAGTCATCGGTGCTGCTGCATCTCCGCCAATACCGACAGAAAAACAGCCGAAATTCCCCAAAGCCAAGGATATCCATCCGCGGAGTGAGACACGGGAAAATCATCTGATGTATGGAACCACTCAACTCGGTTGGCCACAAATCCCTAGATTGAACTGCTGACGCCGCCTTTTCAGGCCCTTGCCAATGGACATAAGCTTTTTATAATCATTATCTTTTATTGATTGCGCTAGATTCGAGAGGGCAGCGGACCGGACTCCGCGCCGGAGCAGCAGTCGTTAGAATGCGATTCTCCCAACGCACGTGTCAGGCTCCAGGTCTGTGCCTGCCCACCTGGATTCGGTCGAGATAGACGCGTGGGTAATACCGATGCCCGGTTCCGCAGCATAGCGGTTTCACGGTATCAACTCATGAAGATCGGGGACACGAATTCTCGACGACTGCGGTAAAGCGATTGAGTAAATTCGAATGTTGACGGGCGGGAGTCTTGTTCGCCCTGTGCGTTGCCTGTAGAGTGGCGCGATGAAGAAGACGATCCGCGTTTGCCTTGTCTCGATCCTCTGCCTGTTGCTGGCCAACTGCCCTCTACCTGTATCAGCCCAGCAACAATCGACTGCCCAGCCGATGAAGAATCAGTCGGCCGGCAACCAGGCTGTTCCCGACGAAGAAGCTGTCCCGTCTGGCGAAGTCGTGATAGACGGCAATCTTCTTCTGAAGGTTTATGAACCTGTTGCTACGTTGACCCCTGAAGCTCGCGCACGGGGAATTGAATCGCGCATCATCGGAATTGCCCGGGACAGCAGTATCCCGTCAGATTCCGTACGTCTCCAACCACGGGACGCCTGGACCGAGATTATCGCCGGCAACACCGTGATTATGGCCATCACCGATGGAGACGCCAGAGCAGCTGGCGAGACGCGGCAGCAATTGGCTCTAGAGGAAGCACAGAACATCCGTCTGGCAATCGAAGGGTACCGGCTTAATCACAGCTGGAGGATGATACTGCGAGGAATCCTGAAGACCGTTATGGTGACGCTCCTTTTGGTGGCTGCACTTTGGCTTGTCCGGCGCTTGAGACTACTGTTCCGGAGCCGAATCGAGAGACGGATGCATATAAGTGCGAAACTTCAAAAGAAGTCAGCATGGCATCTTTCCGTCGCCTACCTAGGGCCTGTGATGCTTGCCGTCGGAACCTTCCTGCGATGGGTGCTGATCCTTGGCTTGTTGCAAGTTTATTTGACTGTGACCCTGGGCTTCTATTCCTCTACCCGCGAAATATCTCTGACGGCGACCAGGTGGGTATCCTCCCAATTGGAGTCACTGGCAAAGTCCGGATTGGACTATCTGCCGAATCTGGTGATCATCACCGTGATCGTGTTGGTCACGAGCTACCTTATTCGCTTGATACGGCTGGTTTTTAGCCACATTGGTAAGGGCGACCTAAAAATCCCCGGCTTCTATCCCGATTGGGCCGCGCCAACAGATAAATTGATACGGGCTTTGGTCCTCGTCCTCGCACTGATAGTGGCCTTTCCTTATCTGCCTGGGGCCAAAAGTCCGGCATTTCGGGGGATTTCGATCTTCCTGGGCGTGCTGTTGTCGCTGGGCTCTTCTTCGGCTGTAGCCAATACGATTGCTGGGGTGATCCTGACCTACATGCGCTCATTTCTGGCAGGTGATTGGGTTCAAATCGGCGACAACATGGGAGAGGTGATCGAAAGGACTCTGCTGGTAACCCGAATCCTCACGCCGAAAGCGGAAGTTATCACGATTCCCAACTCCACAGTGATGAGCGGTCCCGTGAAGAATTACAGCACCGAAGCCAATAAATCCGGGGTTATCTTCTATACTTCCGTCTCGATCAGCTTCGATACTCCTTGGAGAAAGGTTCATCAACTCCTGATCAATGCGGCATCAGCTACAGAGCATGTGTTGCGCCAGCCTGGACCCTTCGTACTCCAGAGATCGCTCGATGACTTCTATGTGACGTACGAGTTGAATGCCTATACGGATGCTCCTCGCGAGGTTCTGAATATATATTCCGATCTACATCAGAACATCCAGGACAAGTTCAATGAGGCGGGCGTGGAGATTTGCTCTCCGCACTACTCGGCGCTTCGAGATGGAAACTCGATAGCGATCCCCGAACAGTACATCGCCCCAGACTACAAACCTTCTGGATTTCGGCTGAACCTGAACGAAGCTGAGAACAACGGCGTTTCTCGATAAAATCGGACCGGCAAACCGTCGTCGTCGTCTTTTCGTCAAGTGTGACTTCCTCTCACAACGGTACAGAGCACCACGCCGATTACACATTCCAGGCAAGCAGAAACATAATCACCAAATCGCAGCCGCGAGTGAGCTATGCCTGCCCTCAGGGCAGGGCTGAGTCGGGGAGGGTCTATCAGATCGATTTGAAGCAGATGGAACGAGTTCATTGCCAAGTGGTATACGTATCCCAGCAGAAAATTCAAATACACCGGGCCCCAAAAACGGAGAGGATTCCGTTTCTTCTGAGCTCAAGACAAATTCTTCCCAGCAGATCAGGATAAGAATGAAAACGAGAATCGATATTGTGCTTAGACTCGCGGTCGTGCTTACGGTCATTGGGACCACTTTGACGATGGCGCAACAGTCTCCTGCGGGTGGCGTCATCCCTCCACCTAGGCCTCAAGGCTCGTGCGATATCTACGCAGCTGCTGGTGCCCCATGTGTCGCGGCACATAGCTCGACCCGTGCGTTGTATGCGACCTATAACGGTCCCCTCTACCAGGTTCTGCGCCAATCGGACGGAAAGACGCTGGAAATTGGCGTTGTCCAGGCTACTACCACGCCAGTTCCGGATCCCGGCGGATACGCGGACGCAGCCGCACAGGACAAGTTCTGCGCCGGTACCTATTGCTGGATCAGCATCATCTACGACCAGTCTCCCAAACACAACAACTTGATTCAGGCTCCCCGTGGCGGATTCAGTGGCCCGGCATTAGGAGGTTTCAACACCCTTCCAATTGCGGACATGGCCCCGATCACGGTCATGGGGCACAAGGTTTACGGCGTGTTCATCGAACCGGGCATGGGGCTTCGCCAGAATGATGTGAAAGGCACCGCGGTCGACGACCAGGCCGAGGGGCAATACTGGGTCGTTAACGGGAAGCATTTCAACGCCGGTTGCTGTTTCGACTACGGCAATGCTGAGATTGACAGTCGCGATGATGATAACGGCACCATGGAGACCCTCTACTTCGGTAACGCCACGCCTTGGTACAGCGGCGCTGGCGACGGGCCGTGGATTATGACCGATCAGGAAAATAATCTTGTCGGGTGCGTTAACGAGGATGGGACCAAAGGCTGTCCCAATTTACCCAGCATCCCCTGGCGCTTTGTAACCGCCATCGGCAAAGGAGAACCACACCATTGGACATCGATGGGTGGCGACGCGCAAAAGGGCGATCTGTCGGTCATGTTCGATGGACACCGTGTCAATCCAACCTATGACCCGATGCGCAAGCAGGGGGCGATTCTTCTGGGCAACGGTGGTGACAACAGCATAGGTTCGCAAGGAACCTTCTATGAAGGAGCGATGACCGCAGCTGGTACGTTCCCATCGAACGCTACCGACCAGCTTGTCCAGGCGAATGTTGTCGCAGCACGATACGATGTAGCTCCGCTTAGTTTGGCTCCGGCCGCGACAGCAAGAACGCATGCGGGCCCACAGACCTTCACTCCGGGATCTTCGCGGGACTTCACCGTGACATTCACGAATACAACAGGGGCTCCTGCAGCGGACGTTTCGTTGACAATTGCCGTACCCAGCAAACAGTGGACCGCTGTCGTTTCAGGCACGACTGAGACGTCGAAGATGTTCGCTCTGCAGGTCGCTCCGGGTGCGAGCGTAAGCGCGACTTTCAAAGTCACCTCCGCGTCAGCAGCCTTCAACGGCGATCTCGTCGGCCATGCATCGTGGACGAATCCAACCATCGGCAGAAAGCAGGTTGAAACGGCAGTTAATAAGATTCGTAATGCCAGCCCAGTCAAAATCAATGAGTTTCGAGTCAACTCTGGCGCTCCCGGCAATCCGACAGATTCATTTATCGAGCTCTACAACGCGGGTTCTGAAAGCGTCGATCTTTCCAACTGGACTTTGACCGAGCATCCAGCCCACCAGGCAATCTTCTCGGCGGTAAAGATCCCGGCTGGAACGAAGCTTGCAGCCGGCGGCTTCTACCTGCTCGGCCTCTCCAACTCAGGGCTGGCGATCCCCGCACGCGCTGGTGACAGCATCATCCATGTCAGAAACACCGAGGGAATGTCGGTCGGCGACACGATCAACATCGGCACTGCTGCCAGTATGGAAGCGCGCAAGATCGCAAGCCTCGGGACGGCTGCCAGCAACCATACAACGCTGTGGCAATCGCTGCCTGAAGAGATGGTGATCACAGTTCCTCCGGGCTCGACCAATGTGCCGGTTGAAGATGCATCTGGCTTTGTTGTTGGACAGAAAATTGCGCTTGGCTATGGCTCTACCTATCCGATCGTTGCAAATACTGTGGAGCAGTACGAGATTGCGACAGTGACCGCGGTCGGCAAGCCTGGTACACAAGCGTATCTGGCGATGGAGGCGCCTGCGGGAGCCACCAACATTCAGGTGACATCCCTCGCAAATGTCTCCACCGGTGACAAGATCAGGTTGGATATCGATAGCGTTGGTCATGGGATCGAAACCGTAACGGTGGAGCATGTCGGCACAGCAGCGAGTCAGACCAACCTCTCAGCTCCTGTGAGCGCCGGAGCAACCCGGGTCAGCGTACGCCGAGCGGAGGGTTTCGCCGCAGGCGACAAGATCACGGTCGGCACGCCTGCAAGCCAGCAGGTCGTCACCGTCACTGCGGTGGGCACCCCAGGGCAGGATGGTACCGCCATCGACTTCACACCCGCACTTGTCAAACCTCATGTGGCCAGTGAATGGGTGGTATCTCCGGGCACAGGCCTGGCCCTGGCAGCACCCTTACGGTTCAATCATGCGGCCAACCTTCCGTTCAGCGATCGCGGAACAGGAATCAGCTTCCAGCCGGCGACTGTCTTTGCCCATTCGAGCAACGAGCCAGTTCAGGCGCTCGGGACAGGCATAACGCTCGACAGACCACTGACCAACAACCACGCGATCCACGCGCCCTTACGCGATGCCGCAGTCAAGACCGCGGGATACCAGGGTATGCCAACGCCCAACCAGTGGTTTGGCGGACCGGAATTCACCACGAAGTCCCCGCAGTTCGGCCGTACCCTCAACGTCGAAGAAGGCAGCATCGTGCTCCGTGACCCTTCGGGAGTGGTTGCCGACAGCCTTAACTATGGAGGCCTCGTCGATCCATGGGTCGCCGAAGGGGATCAAGCTGTCTCAGGAGCTCCGGTAAGCGGGTGCTACGCCCCGGCACCTGGCTCAGTGTTCAATCCCTGGTCGACAGTTGTGGCGCCTGTTGCCATCAATACGAGCGCAGGACGGTTCCCTGACGGCGTCGATACCGACAGCAACTGTACTGACTTTTCAACGCAGGCCGCTGCATCTTTGTCGGCTACGTCGGCCGCGGGTGTAACGAACATCAAGGTCGCCAGTACGGAAGGCTTCCGCCATGGCCAAACGGTCCATATTGGTTCTGGTGCAAATACTGAAACCGCCGTCATTGCCGCGGTTGGAACTGCAGGCGCCACGACGGTACGCACTTCCACTGATGCCGGAGCAACTCTTCTCCCTGCCGTAAACGTGACTGGCTTTGGTAAGGGCCAAACAATCACGATCGACGAAGGAGCAAATTCTGAAACGGCTGTTGTTTCTTCGATTAGAGGCCGTGGCGCTGCCACCATCACAGTCGTGGCACCCCTCGCTCACGGTCACGCGGCTGGCGCGCAGATCTCGGGTAGCGGCATTAGCCTCACCACGCCACTAACCCGGGCTCATACCGATGGAGCGCAGGTCTCCGACAGCGTTCCAACTCCCGGCGCGCCGAACCAATATAACCTTAGAAATCATTGAGCGGTAGGAACTGGGACCTTTAACGAACGGTTCGGTCCTATAGCCGGGACATTGGCTGATCACGGATCGTCACATTTCATGCTTGGACAGCTTCAGATGAATGAGTGTCCATGCCGTTGGATCACGATTGATCACTTCCGGTCAACGCACCTCAATGAAATCAATTTGACCGATCGGTAGCGAGAAACGCGTCTTGTGTTTACCAATGTGAGTCGTTCCCGAAAAGTGCCAGCTCAACCGGTCGATGCAACACTATCTAATGACCTGATCCACAAATGCTTTCCCTGAAGGATCGATCTGTTTGGCTGATGTGGCCAAAACCTAGCCAGGGTAAGGTTCCGGCTGATCTAATCCTAGCCAGCGCTTTTAGCTTTTGTTTTCATTGGAATGTGGGTCTGAGCTGAGTGTTGCATCGACCCATTGAGACCACCCGCAATTGCGGCAAGTTCGCTGGTAATCAGGTAGTCGCGACAGCCAGAAGGCAGAAAGCCCGAGAGCGCGATTAGTGGATGCGTTCATGGGTGAAGCGGTCGCGGCCCGCCCAACATGGGCAGTGCGGGCAGAGTGCCTTCGGGGTAGTCGGTACCTTCCTCGTGGGGGCAGCCGATGACGCGGTCGGTCAACGCTAGATCCCGATCAAACCGATAGTCCGCTCACCTGAGCGCGCAGAGAGGAACTCGTGCTTTCTGTTGACCTTGCGCGGGCGAAGGCCTGCTCAAGTTGCATGGAGACACGTCATCCGAGCGAAATCGGTTCCGGTGATCCACCGATGGTGCAGTCTCTCGCAATCATGTTGTAACTACAGCGGAAGGCCGACGCGCCGCACCAACCGAGAAAAGCGCGGGTCGGAGCGCAGTGGATCCATGCAGGGATCGATCTTGAGATAGGTCAGCCCCTTATCGCGCACATCATAGGATTTCTCCAGCCATGAGAACGCTGCATCCTTTTCACCCAGTCCCGCATAGACCAGCGCGATCTCGTATCTCCCGATACCATTTTTCTGAACGTGCTCTTGGAGTCTCGAAATCGTCGCGCGTGCTTCGCCTACTCGCTCCATTCGAGCGTAGACGTTCCCCATATGCCCTAAAGCGTGTGGTTGATCCCCCAGCTTCTGGAACTCGCCGACAGCTCTTCCATACATTCCTTTCTCCGCGTAGATGACACCTGACTCGAACGGAAACAGAAACTTAGGAGGATGAGGTTCCAGCAAATGTGCCCGTTGAAGCTGTGAAAGCGCCTCGTCATATTGATGAGCAAAGTAGTAGACGATTCCGGCAGTGTAAAACGAGCGGCTGGAAACAGGATCGAGCTGAAGAACCAACTGCACCTCCGCAATCGCCTCGGGCAGTCGGCCCACGCGCTCAAGATAGAAGGCATACGTAGTGTGGACGGATGCCAGATTTGGATTGAGTTCAAGCGCTCGCTTGAGCTCCTTTTCCGAAGTGGTCCAATCCCAGCTAAGATCCATCACGGCGTCCGCAAGCTCGGCATGGCCCTGAGGCAGAGATTCATCTAACTCAATTGCCCTGATCGCTTCAATCTTCTGCCGCGGAAACGCCTCGGTATACGCCAGCCAGCCGGCTTCACCCATCCACCCGTAGCCATCGGCCAATGCAGCATGCGCCCGTGCGTAGTTGGGATCTTTTTCAATGGCGTCTTCTAAAAAGCCGACGGCTTTCTTCGGATCTCCCTGGTTCAAAAGGTAAATCCCCTGCAGGTATAAATCGTGGGCCTCCCCGTTGACGGGGCGAGCACGTGCCAAACGCGCTTGCTCCTGCGGTGTCACATTGATGCTGATCTCGTCCGCAATTGCTTGTGCCACCTCGCCCTGCAAGGCCAGAACGCTGGTCAGGTCGCGTACATAGTTATGGGCCCAGATGTGATCATCGGTCCTGGCGTCGATCAACTGGGCGGTGATTCGCACCTGATTACGCTCGCGCACAACGGACCCCTCCACGATCGCATCCACTCCTAACTCGCGGGCGATCTCAGGCAAGGTCTTCTTCGTACCCTTATAAGTCATCGCCGAGGTTCTGGAGATGACGCGCAACGCAGAAACCTGGCCTAGGTCGGCAATCAATTCTTCCGTTATGCCGTCAGCGAAGTAGTCCTGGCTCGGATCGCCCGAGAGGTTTTCAAGGGGCAGTATCGCGATGGAGCTAATCTTCGTCGCTCCACTTGAATCGGTAGAAAAGCCTTTGAAGCTCGCATAACCGATGATGGCGATGAGGCCTAATCCCAGCAAAACGCTGACTAATACGCGCGACCCGCGACGCGATCTTGCCTCGGAGAGGCTGAGTGTCCCGTTTATCTCCGCCTTGGGCCTCTCGCCGAACCTTGCCTGAGCGGTGGTTCCTTCCGCGAAAACCGGGATATCGGTTTCGGCGGATGGCTGAGCCGATGTCTCTTGAGACTCCCATTGAAACTTAGGCACATATGACCCGATTGGAAGTTCGATGCGGACTTCCGTCTTCTTTCCCGATTCCTGGTAGTACTGTGCCAGCTTTTTTCGGACTTCGGTGGCTTTGACCCGTACCACCGCATCATTTGCGGTGTCGTAGTCGATCGGGCGCCCGAACATCTCGGCTCCAATCATCCGCTCGCGCAGGGAATCGAATCGCCCTGCCAGCGCATGCTCAACGATTAATTGAAGAAAGTCCTGAGCACGCTTGCTCCCCGCAAACGCACGACTCGCCATCACGTCTTTGAGATGATCGCGAACCAAACCGGCCGCTTCCGGACTAGGTTCATCCGGCTTCGAAACTGGATCGGTCGATGACATAAGCCTCTTAGCTTCTGTTGGAGTGACTTTATCACAGCAAACGTCCGTTTGTCGGATAACAAACGGTCCGCCGCGCCACGCTTAAATCTATGAAAAGACAAGCCCGATCAATTGAGGCCCCAACATACTGTTCCGAACATTCCACGGGGACGAAACCGATGCTTTCATATTGGCAGACAACATTGGAGATGAGTCCTTGCAGACGAACAGCTGTGAAAACTGGATAAGATCTCCTTGCCCTCCGTCTGGCTCTCGTGCCTGTTACCACCGCTTCCTTGCGCTCCAACCGATCTTCAATCGCCGGAGAAAGATCTTCGGCTACGAAGCATTGTCTCGTTCCGGATGGGATAACCGGTTTACTGGAGACTCCGATGCGGCTACGAAGTTGATGGTCCGCGACTGGATGGTTCATGGATTGGACGAACTCACAGGTGGCTGTCGAACCTTTCTCAACTGCACACGTGAAGCATTAGTAGGAGGCTTGTTGACACTGCTTCCGCCTTCGACCGTGCTTGAGCTGCTCGAAACGGTTGAGCCTGACAAAGAGGTCCTGGCTGCCTGCCGCCAAATGAAAGCATCGGGCTATCAGATTGCACTTGATGACTTTCGCCATTGCGAAAGGATGGAGGATCTAGTCGCTCTGGCGGACTATATCAAGGTCGATTTTCGGCTCTCGTGTAAAGAGGAGCGCAAGGAGATTATCCGCCGCCTGAAGACGAGTACCGCGACGCTCGTGGCGGAAAAAATCGAAACAAACGAAGAATTTGAAATGGCTCTGGGAGAAGGATTCCGGCTATTTCAAGGATATTACCTGGGCCGTCCTACGGTCTTTTCGAAGCACAAAGTTCTTGCCACTAACAACGTGAAACATCTCCGCCGCTAGCCAGCACAAGTGCGTTCATTCACATTCCAGGTGAGAAAGCGACGGAGGCGGTGAGGTTGGAAGCTTCGAACTCAGCAACTGGTCGTACTACGAAGGAAAGAGGTGAACATGCTGGAGCCGATGCACATCTTTGACGAAAGAGCGACAACCAATATCTTGACTCAAGAGATGCACAGTCTGTACCTGTTCTCGTTCCTGCTAACTGCTGACAACGATATAGCTGAGAAGTGTTATGTGTGCGGGTTGGGAGAATGTGTCGATGGAATCAGCGTTTTCATGGATTGGGCACGTTCATGGGCGCGCCAGACGATTCTGAAGCATGCAATACGGATGATCATGCCTGCGCCAGAGCACATGGATAACTTGTCGTCGATCAGTGTCAAAGGAGCGGCGACATCAGGAAAGAACAACCTCTTCGCCGCGATTGTCGGACTCAGTGCCTTCGAGCGTTTTGTCTTCGTCATGTCAGTTCTCGAAAAGCAGTCCGACGAAGATTGCTCGATGCTTCTGGGATGCTCGCGGCGGGATGTCATGATTGCCCGCGAGTTGGCGTTCAAGCGTCTTGCAGACACTGATGATGCCTACGATCAATACGTGTGGGCTGCCCGATCTTTTGCACCAGATGGATTATTAGCGTAGCGCGCAATCCCTCAGCCTGGGGTTACGAACTAATGTGAATTTCATTCCGTTCCATCACCCCACAGGTCCATTGCTTGACTAGTGAACTAACCAGCGGCTGACTTAGATCACGAGGCGAACTCTCAACACGGCAGACGCGGCCTCGGGATGAGTATTGGCCTCGCTCAATTTATGACCTGCCTTTCCAGCCGGAAGGCGGGTCTTATTTTTAGAGGGGCTCCCCCCTATTGCCTGCGTGTAAACCATTTATAATCATAAGTTTATGCGACGTCGATCTCCGCAAAATATTCGTAACAAAGGTGTTGCGTCCAAAATATTGTTTCTAAACGAGTTAGCCGCGGAGGACGGTGTCGGCGCTTGCTCGTTTTGATCTATATATCCAGTATAGCTGCTTGAGTGTAACTAATACGCCAAGCGTAAATGGATGATAGTGAACGGGTTAGCCGGAGTTGGGGCTTGACATGCGATTTTTGGGCAGAAAACAGCAAAGGATAACGCAAAAAAATAGCTGTCTTTCAATATGATCTGCCGATTTTCTCTTACCTAGCTAAATGTTTGCGTAAACGGAGATTTCACGGCAAGAATGGAGTTCATGCTTCGAGTCTGTTTGGCTTTCGCGCTCTGTGCCGCTGGCATCTCCGCTACCGGTCAATCGCTCCCTGAAGATCTTGTTCGCCCGCTGACAGGAACTCAAGACGAAGGGCAGACTTATCCTGCCGTCGGAGTTCCTTTTGCGATGACGCACTGGACGCCGCAGACTCGGGCCGGGGAGACCAAGTGCATCGCACCGTACTACTTTACGGATGCGAAGATTCAAGGCCTTCGGGGTACGCACTCCCTCAGTGGAAGTTGTGTCCCTGACTACGGCAGCATGACGTTGATGCCGGGTACGGGCACGCTCAAGACCGATGCCGTTGCGCGTGCCTCAGCCTTCGATCGTGAGAGCGAACATGCAACGCCCTACTCGTATGCGGTCGACCTCAAGGAATCGCATCTAAGAGTCACGGTAAGCGCGACATCCCGCTCCGGAATCATGCGCTTCGAGTTCACCAACGAGGATCCGGATGCCTGGGTGGTGATCGAGAACAACGCTCGGGGAGGCGATGGCTGGGTAGCAGTGGATGCTCAAAAGAAAGAAGTCACCGGTGAAGTGCCTGTCCGCCGGGAATATGCCGGCAGCGGGAAGCTTGCGGGATTCAGTGCCTGGTTTGTTGCGGAGTTCGATCACAACGTCAAGTCAGCCGGAACATACATCGGGTCGGAGACAACCGATGGAGGATCGAAACAGGTTGGTGACGGACAACCTGTCGGAGTTATTGTCGTCAAGCGGATGATGACTTCGACGGGTGGCGCTTCGGCAGCCGCAATGATGCAGCCTACCTCGGCGCCACGTCCTGGCTTTGGTACCTACGTCCACTTTGGTTCTGTGCACCGCGGGGATGTGATCACAGCTCGAATTGGTACCTCTTTCATGTCGATTGAGGAGGCACGCAAAAATCTTCGCGCAGAGATTCCGGACTGGAATTATGCAAAGGTGGAGGCTGCAGCACGCAGCGCCTGGCACGAGCGTCTGAGCCGCATTCAGATTGCGGGCAACGATCCGGCCAAAATTGTGTTCTACACGTCGCTCTATCACGCAATGCTACAGCCGCGGACGTACAGCGACGTAAGCGGCACTTATCCCCGCTTTCACGATCACGGAGAGGTGGAGCACACAACGACGACGCAGTATGACGATTTTTCGGTATGGGACATCTTCCGTGCACAGGCGCCACTGATGATGATTCTGGATCCGAAGCTCGAAGCGTCGATGATGCAGTCGATCATCACGAAAGGGGAGCAAGGCGGCTTCCTGCCAATCTTCCCAGCGTGGAATAGTTACACCTCGGAGATGGTTGGCGATCATGCCTCCGCCATGATGATCGATGCCTGGCAGAAAGGTATCCGCGGCTTCGATATGCGGCGCGCTTATCCACTGATGCGGAAGAATGCATTGGAGATGCCGGCAACACGCGAGGAGTATCGCGACGGCAAGGGACGTCGCGGGCTCGACTCCTACCTCAAGTACGGTTACATTCCTCTTGAAGACCCGATCGACGATGCTTTTCACAAGAATGAACAGGTATCGCGCACGCTGGAGTATGCG
>CAVRHK010000059.1:0-146092 GCA_963720955.1 uncultured Acidobacteriaceae bacterium
CTCGCCGGAGTCAAAGGCGTCTCGTCCGCGGAATCGGCGCCGTACCGGCTGGTCACGAGCAAATGCTGGGGAAAAGGAGATGTACGGCTCACTTGTACTGCCTGCCATGACCCGCACGAACAACTGCAGACGGACGCCGCGACCTATGACAAGGCATGCCTGAAATGCCACGCAAACTCATCGGGACCGAGCAAAACCGCCGGCCATGAGCGCCCAGCGTGTCCGGTCGCAACCAGCCGATGCACAACCTGCTTGCACATGGTGAAGGTCTATGTTCCGGAGATGCACAGCAACTTCACCGACCACCGCATCCGCATCGCGAAAGCAGGCGAGGCTTTTCCTGATTGACGCCTCCCGGCGCAACAGTCATTACTTCCACTTCCCTGCGCCCTCAGTGATTGTGACGTAGCGATCGAGTGGGAGGTCTGTGAAGCGTTCGACGCCGCCACTAGGTTGCGGCCACTTCACCTCAAGCCAGTCGATCTTCGGGTGTTGCCCAAGACCCAGAACGATCCGTGGATCGTGCGAGGAAAGAAAGCTCCCACCCACCTTCATCCTAGAGCGCTTCAAATCTCCCGCCTGATAGGTTACGCGAGCGCCTACTGCATCAGGATTGCATTTGCGACCGACAAGATGCACGCCGAGCCAGTGATTGTCCTTGCCAGTGTAGTTGCGCAACAGCAGGGGCGCTCCATCGTTATTGCTGATGAGCACGTCGACCTTCCCGTCGTTGTTAAAGTCGCCCAGTGCAAGCCCGCGAGCGGGAAAGTTCCGAGCGAATACCGGTCCGCTCTCGTCGCTTACATTGCGGAACGTTTCCCTCCGTTATGAAAGAGCAGCAGAGGTTCCTTCCACTTGACCAGCGACGATGTCTGGTCGATTAGATCGTCGGGAAAACCGTTCGCCAGGATGAGGTCGAGATTGCCGTCGTTATCGTAGTCAAAAAACTTCAGCCCCCACCCGCTCATCCAGCGGGTCGCCATGCCGATACCCATCGGCATCGCCACATCGTCGAAGGTGCCGTCCGCGTTATTGCGATAGAGCGAGAAGATCTCCTGGTCGATGTTGGCGACGAAAAGATCCATTTGTCCATCATTGTTGAAGTCGGCGGAATCGACACCCATCCCCGATCGGGCGCGGCCTTCTGCGCTATAGGCGACTCGGCAGCCAGTCCGACTTCGTCAAACTTGCCGCCTTGATTCATAAAGAGGAAGTTCGACACGGTGTCATTGGCCACGAATAGGTCCATTTTGCCATCGTTGTTCACGTCCGTCGCCACGACACCCCAGGCTTTACCCAGATGACTGGCGATTCCCGTCGCGTTGCTCACATCGGTGAAGGTACCGTCGCCGTTATTGTGAAAGAGCCAGCTTGGACGTGGTTTGAAAATCCGCGGAATGCAGTAGTGGCGTACACCGGCGCCATCGGTACCACAGCCGAGCGAGGCGTCGAACTCAGCGAACTGGCAGACGAAAAGGTCAAGCTTTCCATCATTGTCGTAGTCGAACCAGACGGCGCTCGAACTCCAGCCCGCCGCAGCCACCCCAGCCTTTTCTGTGACGTCGGTGAAGGTGCCGTCGCCATTGTTGCGGTAGAGAATGTTGCGACCATACTGAGTGACGTAAAGATCGGGAAAACCGTCGCCGTTGTAGTCGCCGACGGCAACACCCATTCCATATCCCCCACCGGACACTCCGGCCCGCTCCGTAACGTCGGTAAACGTCCCGTCGCGGTTGTTGCGGTAGAGAGCATTCCGCAATGGCTTGGGCTGGATTGTAGAAGTCCGATTTCCCACTGTTGACCAGATAGATGTCCATCCAGCCATCATTGTCAAAATCGAGAAAGGCACATCCTGCCCCGCTGGTCTCCGGTAGATGCTTGTCCGCCGACTTGCCGGCCGTATGGACCCAGGCGATTCCACTCGATGAGGCCGGGACCTCTTCAAAGGTGTAGTGCGACTGCGAAGTCGAGGGACTAGTGAAGGAAGCGGCATTCAGCTTTGAGGCGGCGGCGAACACGGTGAGGTTGCGAAGGAGCCTGCGACGTGTGACCTGTTCGAGAGATCTGACATTCGGTTGTCGCATTTCGAAGATGAAGGGTAGCTCCAAGAGCTAAACTTACAACGGAATGAAATCGCTGTCCATGCGCGCTCTTCGATCAATTGCCGTGAGCGCGGTGCTTTGCCAGTTCCCAATCCTCGCGCACGCGGCTGGGAGAATCCTGCCGGCTTCGCAGACGACTACCGGCCGACCAGCAGAGCAAAGAGATATCGACGCACTGCAAAAATTGGCGCAACAGGAGGGCGAATCCGGACAAACCTCCGCAGCGATTCGCGACTACCAGCGTGTGCTCGAGTCACGGCCCGAATGGAAAGAGGGCTGGTGGAACCTCGGAGTGCTCCAATATGGCGCCAACCAGTTCACCGACGCAATATCCACGCTTCAACATGTGGTCGGCTTCGCTCCCGATCTTGGCGTCGCCTGGAGTCTCCTCGGACTGTCCGAGTTCGAGACCAGGAATTTTGCCGATGCTCTCGTCCATCTCGAGAAGGCCCAGTCCCTTGGAATCAAAGATGACGCCGAGGTTGAGCGCGTCTCGATCTATCATCTGGGATTGCTGCTCGTCCGGACGGGCAAGTTTGATCGTGCATCCGATCTGCTGTTGAAGACCTTTGCGGGAGCCAGATGTCAGAACAGCTGAAGATCGGGCTTGGATTGGCGACACTGCGGATCGCTTTGCTCCCCGAAGAAATTGATCCATCACAGGAGGCGCTCGTGCTGGCCGCGGGAAGCGTTGCGTCCGCAGACACGGAAGCAGTCGACCGTTTTCCCGCGTTGCTCCAGACTTACCCGGCTGTTCCCTATCTGCACTATGCCTACGGACTGTCGCTGGCCAAAGCGGGACGCGACAAGCAGGCTATCGGCCTCATGCTTGAGGAGACCTCGGTTTCGCCCGAGAGCCCGCTGCCGTGGATCGAGATCAGCCGTCTTCAGCTCCGCCTGGGTTCTGCGAAAGAGGCACTCGCCGCGGCCCAGAGATCAGTCGTACTCGCGCCGATGAACAAGGTCGCTCATGAGAGCCTCGCAACAGCGCTCGGATCCGTCGGGGATACAGGGCGTGCGACGAGCGAACGGAAGGTCGCGGACAATTTGATCGCCGTCCAGGACACTCCCGAGCAGCGCATCATTCTCCTGTATAGAAATGCAACGGTCGGCCAGGCGCCCGCGACCAATCTGCAGGGAAATCAGGAGCTTTGGAGCAAGGGGATGCGGGAACACGCCGAAGGACAGTACTCCGCCTCGGCGGACCACCTGAAGGAGTGGCTGCGGCAGAATCCAGACAATGGCACTGGCTGGGCAGTATTGGGGTTAGACGAATTTGCGTTAGGCGACTTCGACAGTGCGATCATCCACTTGGATCGCGGCGCGCAGCTCGGCCTGAGTGGCAGTCCTGAGTCGCTGCAGTCGGCCAGATACACTTTCGGAGTTTTGCTGATTCACGCGGGAAAATTCGACCAGGCCTCAGATGTGCTGGCCTCGGCCTTGAAAAGCGGACCACTCGACGAGAAGGTCGAGTATGCGCTTGGTTTGGCGCTCCTCCGCAGGGCGAAGATTCCCGGCCAAGGAAAACAGCAGGGCTTCGGCCTGGTGAGCTCCGCTGGAAAAATCGCCATTCTGCTGGGCAACAGTCAATACGATGCAGCGTTTCCGGAGTTCCGACGACTCATAAAAGAGAACCCTTCCGCACCCTTTCTCCATTACGCCTATGGGACGGCGCTTCTCGCCGTGTCCGAGTTTGATGAGGCGTCCGCTCAAATGAAGGCAGAGATGTCAATTTCGCCCACAAGCGAACTACCCTATATTCGACTGGCCTCGATCGCGCTACGTCAGCATAATTTCACTGACGCGATAACGTGGTCGCGACGCGCTCTGCTGCTCGCTGCGAACTCCGCCGAGGCCCATTACCTGCTTGGACGAGCTTCGCTCGAGTCCGGCGACGATGTAACTGCGCTAAGCGAACTTGAGACTGCCAGCAGGCTCAGTCCTGCCAGCCCGGAGATCCATTTCAATTTGGCAAAAGCTTATGCCCGAGCGAAGATGCCGGAGAAGGCCGAGCGTGAGCGCGCCACCTTTTCGCAATTGAACAAAATAACTGAAAGTCAACGCGGCCAACATGGCACCCAAATCTATACGGGGCCTCACAACGCCGAGGACGTCACCGCGATGCCGCGGACCCAAGCAACGCCGTCTCCACCGCGTCCCAACTAGCAGGCTTATCCTTTGGTCCGGTCTTTGATCTGCTTGGCAAGTTTCTCGATCTGCTGCGCCTTCTTTACGAAAGTTACGGGAAACACTGCTGCGAGGTTGGTATGTTCAACCTCTTCCTTGAGTTCGGACGCCAGCTTGTAGAGTTGCTGCACCATTGCTGCAATCTGCTCCCCGTTCATTGGGTTCGGCGCAGCCTTCTCTGTGTTGGAGACGGGCGGGCCATTCAGTCCACCCGGAAAGTTCTGGTTAGTCGGGGCATTCGGAGATGGCATCGGTTGCGGGGCTTGCGGGGCAGCAAGCATCCACGGCCCTGTTGCCACAGCACCTGCCGTCCCAACAACGCTTTTCAGTAAGCTGCGACGCGATTTAAGCATGGCAACGCTATTCTCCTAACGCGTCCTGCCTCAGGGGGCCAATTCTATACCAACCACCTGCCGTACGATCGAGCACACAGTTCGCTGGATGTTTCCCAGCTTTGAGCCATGGCACTCTCCGCCATCACCTGCATCTCTTTGCGCGAGGGGAAACACCGGACGGCGTACTATGGCCTTGCAACTCTCCAATCGAATCGCGGAGGATGTGGTCGCGTAGATGTGCGCGGCCCGGCTTGCTGCACTATGGAATCGGGTTAGGCTTGAAGGGGTCGAAATGGATCGTAGTGGGAGGCTATTCAATTGGGCATACAGAGTTGGCAGGATTCCCCTCTCTTTAGTTTTTCTTCTCCTGCTCTGCAATCCTCTGCAAGGGAGGACCAGTGTTAAGAGCCCTGCTCAGGATGAAGCCGTTCGCCTGAATAACATTGGCACTGCTCTAATGAATCAGCAGCTCTTAGAAAAGGCGATCGAGAAATTTGGGGAGGCTTACAAACTTGATCCATCGCTTACCGTTGCGGAGTTGAATAGGGGCATTGCGCTGTTGTACCTTCAACGGTTGCCGGAGGCAACGACGGCATTGCAACATGCGGCGGCTCAGGCCCCGAATAATCCGCGTATCTGGTATGTCTTCGGGTTGCTCTACCGTAGCGACAACAATCCGAAGCAGAGCATGGAAGCCTTCAACAGAGTACTCAGGCTTGATCCCTCCAACGCAGACAGTCACTATTTCTTAGGCTCTTTTCTTCTCGACCAGCGCGACCTCCCGGCTGCAGAGGCCGAATTCCGCGCGGCGCTGCGGCTTTCACCACTGCATGCGTCTGCCGAATTTGGACTCGCCCGTACGTTGCAACGTCAGAGCAAAGTGGACGACGCCCGTGTAGCGGTGGAACGCTTTCAGCAGTTGACGAGCGCGAAGCTGTCCTTCCCGTTCTCACATACCTACGGGGAAGAGGGAAGTCTTGGACGAGCGGAGGACGCTGCCACAAACGCGCCGAAGGTAGGGCCAATGATTCCGGTCACGTTTTCGAGGGCGTGGGAGAACTCGAGCGATGAGGCACGGAGATCGGACACCGTCGCCCACACTAATAGTGCCTGCCTGATCGATGTAGACGGAGACGGTCGAGCCAGCTTACTTATGATGGGGAGCGGACCATCGGCTATTCGAATGTTTCGGAGTATGGGAACCGGCGGCTTTGAGCTGGTAGCGCCAGCTCAATCCGGGATGGAGGTCAGTGGTGACGGCATAGCCTGTGCCGCGGGCGACTTCGATAATGATGGGTTGACGGATGTCGCGATCGCCATGAGTGACCGGGTACTACTGTTTCGGAATATCGGTGGTGGCAGATTTTTCGATGTGACGGAGGCTGCAAAAATCGTTCCGATGAATCATACTTCCGGCCTGATCTTTGTCGACTACGATCACGATGGAGATTTGGATCTGTTCGTCACCGGCGATGGAAATACCGGCGCGAAGCCTAACGTCCTATGGCGAAACAATGGCGACAAGACCTTTACAGACTGGACACAACAAGCGGGATTGGGTGGCGATGGCAGGACGACCGCGTCTGTACTCACCGACTTGAATAACGACCGGGCGGTCGACCTTGTTGTGACTGGCTCGGACTCGGCACCCACTTTTTTCGTCAATCCGCGTGACGGTGCATTTCGCCCCGTTCCTCTATTTTCGGAAAAAGGGCTCCCACCAACCATAGGAGTTGTCGTCTTTGATTTCAATAAGGATGGGTGGATGGACATTGCACTGACCCATGCTGGTGCACCTGGGGTCACGCTTTGGAGAAATATCGACGGCAAACGCTTTGAGCGAGTGGCTCTTCCGCTTCAAAATGCAACCAGGGGATGGAGCGTTGCAGCGATCGATTTCGACAATGACGGATGGCTCGATCTTGCGATGGTCGTAGGGACGGCGAGCGAATCGAATTTGAGGGTATTACGCAACGTTGGGCCGGATGGGTTTGTCGACGTGTCGGAGCAGTTGAAGCTGGAGGAGACACAGTTGAAGTCGCCTCGTTCGCTGATGGCCGTGGATTGGAGTGGTGATGGCGCGGCTGATCTTGTTGTTACGCAGACGAACGGAGTGGCTGTGGCGCTGATGAACAAAGGTGGAGAACGAAATCACTCGCTGAAGATCTCATTGAAGGGTCTTGCCGATAACAAGAGCGCGCTTGGCACCAAGGTGGAAGTTTTCGCAAATGGCCTGTGGCAAAAGTGGGAAGTGACCAGCACGTTGGACATTATTGCTGGGCTTGGCGCAGCAAATCAAGCTGACCTTCTTCGCTTGTTGTGGCCAACCGGGGTACCGCAGGATGAGGTTGACGTACCCGCAGGCAAAAGACTGGTGCTGACAGAGTTGGACCGTCGCGGCAGTTCATGCCCAACTTTGTTTGCCTGGGACGGCGGCAAGTACGCCTTCGTCTCCGATGTGATTGGCGCAGGAGTGGTAGGGCATTGGACGTCCCCCGTGGAACGCAACACTCCAGATCCTGATGAATGGATCAAAATTGACGGAGCACGATTGAAAGCTAACCACGGCAGGCTGAGTCTGCGCTTTGGTGAACCAATGGAGGAGGTCAACTTCATCGATCAAGTTCGTCTGGTTGCCATCGATCATCCGGAAGGAACCAACGTATTTCCGAATGAAAGGTTTCTAAGCGAAACACCTTTTGTGACGACTAAAACGATTTTGAGCCAAACATCCCATGCTCCTGCAGGAGCCTGGGATGACCATGGGAATGATGTGCTTACATTGCTGCGCAGCGTGGACCATACATATGTTAAGGATTTTAAGAATCTGCCGTACGCCGGGTTTACTGACTCGCATGCTCTGACAATTGACCTGGGTGAATGGACGCCAGCAAAGCCATTGCTTCTGCTGCTTCACGGATTCATTGAATACTTCTCTGCAAATTCGATGTACGCGGCGTGGCAGGCGGGTATCGCCCCGGTGCCACCCTCTGTCGAAGCTCAACTCCCGGATGGGTCGTGGCAGCGCATCATCGAAGACATGGGCTTCCCTGCCGGTTTACCCCGCACGATAGTCGTCGACCTCACCGGAAAAGTACCTGCAGGAAGTCGCCGCATACGCCTGGTTACGAACCTGCAGATCTACTGGGATCAGGTGCTCGTCGATAACGAGGCAACGTTGACCGGCGGTAGGAGTCGGCAGACCGAGTTACCGCTGATGAATGCATCGCTTGCCTTCCGCGGTTACCCGCAACAGATTGACGGAGTCACGCCCGGCGACTTGAACTACGACTACAAGCAGATGAGCCGCACCGGTCCGTTTATTCAGCAGCGAGGTGCTTACACCCACTACGGTGACGTGACGCCGCTGCTGCACCGGATCGACGATGAATATGTCATCTTTGGAACCGGCGAGGACATGGACCTGGAATTTAACGCTGCCGCACAACCAGCACTACCAGCGCATTGGGTTCGTGATTATTTTTTCTATGCCAACGGATTTGTAAAGGATATGGACTTCTATGAGGCGTCCCCTTTCACGGTAGACGCACTGCCGTTTCATGCGATGAGCAGTTATCCCTATCGAAACAAGGAACATTATCCGGACGACGCAAAGCACGTCGCCTACCAACTGGAATGGAACGACCGCTTCGAGTCGGGCACTGCTGCCCATAGGTACGAGTTCCGTTATTTGCCAACTCTGTCGGCGCCCGGTGCAACCGACACAAGAACTCCTCAATGAGCGACGTGGTCCTGTGTTCCGCTGTCGAGATGCTGAGGATGCTCCGCGCTCGGAAGATATCTCCACTTGAGCTTGCTGAAGAGCACATTCGACAAATCGACAGACTCAATCCGCAGCTCAATGCGTTGATCGACTTTGATGCCGACCGCATACGTGCGCAGGCTGCTGATCTCGGTCAATCAGGGAGGGCGTCTGGAATGCTCTCCGGCCTTCCCATGTCAGTGAAAGCCTCGATCTCAGTGGCGGGACACCGATGCGAGACAGGTAGTCTGCTGAACCAGGGACACATCCCCGCCACAGACGCGATTATCGTTACGCGGATGCGGCAGGCGGGGGCAATCGTGCTCGGAACGACCAACTGTCCCGAGTTCCTAATGGCGTATGAGACGGACAATCGTCTGTACGGACGAACATCCAACCCCTGGGATCTCCAACGGACGGCCGGCGGATCGAGCGGCGGCGAATCTGCCGCTATCGCTGCTGGCTTGTCTGCGGCTGGTTTTGGCAGTGACAGCGGTGGATCCGTGCGGGTGCCAGCACACTTCACAGGCATCTGCGCACTCAAGCCGACACCAGGCCGAATTCCTGGTGATGGCCACCTGCCTCCATGCGCTGGGCCATTTTCGCTCCTTGGAACCATTGGGCCGATGGCACGTACGATCGAAGATGTGTCGCTGCTCTTTCGAGCACTCTCGGGCCCGGCGGACACCGACCCCATTGCTGCACCGGTTCCCTTGCAGCAACATTCCCTGGAAGATCTGCACCAGGTTCCCATTGGTTTCTTCGAAGATGACGGTCTGACTTCAGTCACCCCGGAAACTCGCCAGGCAGTGAGCAGTGCGGTTGCTTCCTTGCGCCGGCAGGGCTTTCGTGTTGAGCCATTTCGGCCGTGTGCCCTGGAGGAGGCGCGCACACTGTGGTGGAAGCTCTTCGTCCGTGGCGGGATGATGTTGATTGACCGCATGATTGCGGGACAGCGAGCCATGCTGAGTCCTATCCTCGAAGACTTTCTTCGCATCGCGCACGCCGAGGCACCCCTATCTGGAGAGGAACTACTCTCCGCCTGGGTAGATTGCGATAGGGTGCGGGGAAAACTATTAACAGACATGCGTCAGTATCCGATTCTCCTAATGCCGGTATGCTCAGTGCCGGCGTTTCGTCACGGCGAGCGGGAGTGGAATATCGGTGGCCAAACGGTGGCCTATCTGGATGCGATGCGATATACCCAATGGTTCAATCTGTTGGGAGGACCAGCTGCAGTCATTCCCGTGGGTCGATCGGCAGAGAACCTGCCAATTGGGATTCAGATCGCGGGCAGACCATACCAAGACGAAATTGTGCTCGGAATTGCTGCCGTATTGGAGCAGGACTTCGGTTATCTGCCACCGCCCCTTGCGACTCAGGAACTAAGGACTGCAAGCGCATGAAAAATGAGCCTCCGGCGAGGACGACCGGATCTTTTTATGGAAGAGTCTAATTTCTTCCCTTTCAGCGGCGCGACAGACAATCTTCGTGCGGCGAGCCTCTTGCCGACTGCGCTCTGATTGGAAATTGGAGATGAATGTCTTCTTCATCTAAACGGCCGCGGGCGCACACCCCATAACCGATCCAGGACCAGCCACATGATGAAGAGACCCCGCAAAATGCGGGCATCTTGAATCCGTCCAGTCGATACGCCCATTCTTCTAGGGAATCTTGCCCGTGCGAGCTTCCTGCAGCCTGCACGTTTCCGCTCCCATTCTTTCCTCCGACATTGATTTCCTACTTTGCGCGCAATCCACCACATCGCATAAGTGCCCGAGCACTGGTCGGTCAGATCAAAGTGCCAAGCAGGCAGAGTGTCACCAATTGTCGGAGGTGGGGCGCCAGGTCTTGTCTGGATTGTAGAGCTCCATGTTCTTGACGATGCTGATCGAATCGGGCCCCAGGTCCTTCTGGTAGACAACTCCATCGTAGTCAACCATGAATGTCTTGACGCCTGTGACGCGATATTCGGCGGGTACTGCTACGAGTGCAAATCCGCCTATCATCGCGCCCTCGATCATGTAGTCGAGCTTCCCTAAGGGCGCATCGGGGCCCTGCCCTTTCAATACCTTGAAATAGTAGCCGTGGAAAGGCTTACCTTTTTCCCCGTAGCCTTCAACGAGGGCCTTCGCTGCCGCCTCTCCGACTGGACCTCCCCAACTGCCGTCCGGGTTTTGCCAGGCCAGTCCATCCTGTTTTCCTGGTGTGCTGATAATTCGCTGCGCGTACTGATTCACACCGGAGTCGTCGTGGATCTGCTCGGCATAGTCCTTCTGAGCTTCCACAAAGCCGCGGCAAATAGTGATGGCGTCCAGTTCGTTGGTTCCGATGCGCCGGTACAGAATCTCCTTCAGGCCTGCCTTGGTATTGAAATACCATTTCCCCTCTTTCTTAACGATGGGGATTGGAAGTGGCCACTCTTCGTTGCCGACGGAGAGAATGGCGCGATTGGGGTTCTTGGGGTCTACGACCACATCAGTCTTTTCGTGAGCTTCCGCGGCAAATGATGCGGCATTGTTCTTGTCCCGAACGGCGTCCGCGGTCGAAACGATGTCCTTGCCATCCGGTCCGAACATTCCCATGAGAGCGGGCACATTATAGTCTGCGGCTGCCTGGATGAGAGCCTCGGCAGCCTGTTTTGGAGTGGCAAACGACATCTGTGCTGGCTGCGATGCAGCTGCTGCGGTTTGGCTCGATTGTGGAGCTGCATGGCCGAGGACCGTCAGGGCGCACGACAGGGCGACCACCTGTGCCGCGACAAGGGATCTCGATGGTAAGAAATTGAACGTATTTGAGCTCATGTGGTTTTCCTTGATCATGACTTGCTTACCTCCGCCGTCCGCCACCACCCCCGCCGCCGCGGGAGCCCATGCTGGATGATCCTCGTGAACCGCTGGCTCGCGCATTGCCTCCACTGTAGCCTCCACCCCCGCCGCCAAAAGCTCCGCCGCCGCCTCCGCGGGAAACGCTTTGGTTACCGACACGATCCGCACCGCCACCGCCGCGATCCATCGTACCTGCCTGTTGCCGACCGCCCCCTCCGCGGTCCGTTGTGCCTGCCTGTTGCCGACCGCCGCCTCCGCCGCGATCCATCGTGCCTGCCTGTTGCCGGTTGCCGGCTTGCCCCTGGTTCTGGCGTGCGTTCGACTGCCGGTCAGCCATCGAATCTCCCCGGGCAGTACCACCATATTGATTCGCAGTGGCCCTGTTCGAATAGGGAGCGCCGCCGCGGTGCTGTGGATTGTGCTGCCAATTGCCGTTGCCGTTGCCGCGACCGCCTGCGGGCTGCTGTGACGGACGGTTTACATTGTTTCGGTTGGAATTGTTCACGAAGTTATTGTTGTTGTTGATGTTGATGTTATTGTTGCCGCCCCCGCCCCATCCACAGTTGTATCCCCAGCCTCCACCCCATGCCGCCCCCATCGCCATTCCAATGCCAAACGAAATGGCCATTCCCGCGGCATAGTATCCGACCGGAGGATAAACAATTGGCGGATACGGATATACCGGCGGCCCGTAGACCACCGTAGGGTTATAGCTGGGAACGTAAATCGACCTGAGGTTGAGCCTGCTCAATCACAACGACAGTTTTGTTCTCGACGGTCTTCGTCTCAACTTTTTGCTGTTCGGTGGATTTAAGGTTTCCCGCATTCTTGGCTTTCATGCGCATGCGCTGTACGGCTTCCATCACGTCATTCTGCTGCGCCAGAAATGCATTACCCAGGTCCGTGGTCCACTTAATGTTTTCTGCAAGTTGCTTCACCGCATCGGGCAGCGGAGCCATAGCCTGGACGCTCGGGTCCCAGTCTTGCTTCTTGACAGCGTCCACCAGTGCCTTATCTTTCAGGTCCTTGTGCTGAGCCAACCACTGCTGGAGCTGGATGATTTCCAAAGGATAGGTGGACGCGGCGAGAACCTGGGCCAATAGCGGATCTGGATAGAGTGCAATTGGTGCCACCAGAGAATCCAGTTGGTCGTTCGGAATCTTCGGCGCTGGTTGTTCCTGCGACGCATTTTGTGGGGGGGGCGACTGAGCATATGCTGTGAGATCGCCGGGGACTAGAAGTAACGCACAGAGCAATGCCACCCCGCTGCGGATAACCTCAAACGGCGGCCTTACTTGAAGTATTCTCACCGTCATGTTTGTGACCTTTCCTGTTACCTTTTCCGTCATCCTGTGAGCCAATCCAGTCAATCACTTGGGTCGCACTCAGACAATTGGTAAAAATGCTAGGTCTGCCTTGCGCACCTATCTCGAGACCAAGCCCACTCTCTTAACGGGATGTTTACTATAGCGCGCCAATATACACTCTCCCTTTGGCAACGTCGATGGTCGCTCCTCCAAGACGTGGCCTCCAGGCCCGGTGATCGGCTGAGTGTCCGTTGCGAGAATCGGGTCTGCGAATCTAGGCCACGAAACTTGGGACAATCCCCTAACTTTCACCTGGAGACATAGTCGGCGCCGATAAGAGGTCTTCGTCGAGCCAGGCAAGGAATAACGTATATCCGACCGACAGAACGATCGCGCCGACGAAAAGGCCAATGATACCCATCGCCATGAAGCCTCCGATTGCGCCCAGGAAGATTACGAGGATCGGAACCGGTACGCCGCGCCCGAGCAACAGCGGCTTCAGCACATTGTCCATGAGGGCGACAACGATACACCAGATCAAGAAGGCCACCGCTTTGGCGGTACCCATGGTCGCGAAGACGTAGATCACTGCGGGAATAAGCATCAGGGCTCCAATCTGCAGCACAGCGGCAATAAGGAAGAACAGTGACCATAGGCCCGCTCCGGGAAGCCCCACCACCAAAAACCCAAGGCCAGCGAACAGGGTCTGGATTAGCGCGACACCCAGAATTCCGGTGGTAACGCTGCGTATGGTCGCTTCGGCGAGCGCTTCAAACTGTGCGCCTTTGTCGCCAAAGAGATGGATTGCGAGCTTTCGCGAAAGGTTCGCACCCTGACTGGAGGTGGCGAGAAGGAATCCGGCGACCACAATCGAGATGAAAAACTGCAACACTCCGGCGCCGACTCCGGCCGAGGCTGCAAATAGTCCGGCCGCAGCGCTCTTGAGTAGCGGAGCGAAGCTTTGAAGGGCTGCAGCGAAATTAGTAGAGGCCAAGCTCCATAGCTCGCTCACACGCGTGCCGATGATCGGCCATGTTGCGATGTTTGCTGGTGGCGCCGGGATCCTCAAGGTTCCATCACGAAGGTGAGCCGCGAGAGTCTGGAAGCCTCCGATCAACGTTTGACCGAGGAGTGCAATCGGCACGATCAAGACAGTGAGAAGAAGAACGGTGAAGAGCACGGCTGCCAATCGGCCTCGATCACCGAGTAGCTTCTGCAGCCTGCGGTATGCAGGGTACCCAGCAATCGCAATGGTGATTCCCCACGCGACCATAGGAATGAAGGGGCGCAGAATGAAGAAGCAGGTGGCGGCAAGCAGGACGATGAGGCTAAGGTGAATTAAAACTTCGAGGGCGCGACTCAGGTGCGACTTGTCAAGTGGGTTAGGGGTCACGTTGTTTCTCCTTCACAGATCAGGCCGGCTCGCTTCGATCAGCTGATCACCCAGGCTCGCCAAAATATCCTCTGACATGCCTGCAGGCGATATCCCCATTACGTGTTCCCTGGTGTGGCAGGTACGTAGATTGATAGTGTCATTCGAAGATCTGACTGCAGACAACTAGTAGAACTTCTAGGCGACGTAGATTCTCCAAAATGGCACCATCGAATCACTTATAGATCGAGTCTGTTGAGTGGATGCCGACGCCTGAAGTAAAGATCGGCCACGGCCAATACCGTGTCTGACGCATTCGGTCTTTTGGGGAGCGAGCGAGTGTCGAAGGCCATATCCAGAAATATGTCTTCACAGCATCGAAACCGTATGCGATGATGGGCGACTTGCTGATGAGGTCGATGGACGTTCCACCGAACGGGAGACCAGTCTGCTTCGGCGTTGACCCAAGGTCATCGAGAAGTTGCAGGCAGTTGGTCCAAGCGAAAGCTGACCGGACGGCCATTACAGGCCCCATGGCTATCTGGTCAGGCAGGAGTCAGATGAAGTGAAATGACGTTTTCGGAAGGGTAGACGATGGCGATAGCAAAGCTTGAACCACCGCCGAGAAGTGACTTCGGCCACAAGATCGTTTCATGGGAAAAGCGACATGCCATCGGCAAAGACATGCGCCGCGCAGTTCCGCGGGAGTCGCATGCCGAGTGGATGCCTTCGAAGGGCCGGCCTGACCCGTTGAAACTCATTGCTGAGAACAGTAAGGGCAGGCAAAAGGACCTTATTCCGTTGCGTATGGGACGCACGGCTGCCTCGCCGTTCACCTTCCTGCGCGGTTCGGCGTGCGTGATGGCGGTCGATCTAACGACGTCACCGATCAGCGGAATTCGGGTGGGCGACACGGCGCGGATCCCCGGCTACTGCGGCAACTCCCCTGTTCTGGATAAAGCATTGGCAGTGTGGGCTGAGAGTTACGGAGATCAGACGGAGCAGGATCACGCGACGTTGGTTGACTCCATCAAGCGAGGCAAAACCAAGGCGCACGTCGAGGGAACGGATGAAGGCTAACATGGCTGAACCAAAACCATTGCAAGATCCGCCCGATTTCTCTTTGGTTTTGGGTGGCCCGCTCTATCAAATGCTCAGACGGGCGCACTTGACAGGTCCGGCGCTGGAGTTGGTGCGTCGTCGGGTCGTAATGTGTGTGCTCTTATGCTGGGTGCCACTGGCACTCCTGTCCCTGGCGCAGTCTCACCTTCTGGGTGGAACAAAGCTCTCCTTCTTTAGCGATATCGAGACGCACGTACGGCTTCTGATTTCGCTGCCAGTCCTGATCCTGGCTGAGCTTATCGTTCATCAACGCATCCGCCCAGTGGTGAGAGGCTTTATCGAACGGCGTGTCGTCACCGAGGAAGAACTGCCGAAATTTTACGCGGCGATCGACTCCGCCATGCGTATACGCAACTCAGTCATTGTCGAAGTCGCGCTTCTTATCTTGGTGTTCACCCTTGGCACCTGGGTCTGGCGACATCAGGTTGCACTGGATGTTGCAAGCTGGTACGCCTCGCCTCAGGGTGGCCAATTGCACTTGACGATGGCGGGATATTGGTTTGCGTTTGTCAGCGTACCCGTCTTCCAGTTCATCCTGCTGCGCTGGTATATGCGGATCCTGATCTGGTTCTGGTTTCTATTTCGGGTTTCGCGTCTCAACTTGCACTTGCTCGCCGCACATCCTGACCGGGCAGGTGGACTCGGCTTTATCGGTAGATCCAGCTTTGCCTTCGTTCCATTATTGTTCGCCCAAGGCGCATTGCTCTCAGGTCAAATCGCCAGCCACATCTTCTACAACGGACAATCGCTGCTTGCATTCAAGATGATTATTGCTGGCTTTGTCGTTTTCTTTGTTGTTGCGGTTCTTTCTCCCCTGTTTTTGTTCACGCCGCATCTTGCACGCGCCAAGCGCGAAGGTCTCGCGGAGTATGGCGCCTTTGCCTCTTCCTACGTCATGGATTTTGATCAAAAATGGCTGCGAAGCAAGATCAACGATGAACAATTGCTAGGTACTGGTGACATACAGTCATTGGCTGACCTGGGTAACAGCTTTGCGGTCGTCCGCGAGATGCGGGCCGTTCCTTTCGCGAAAGATGACGTGTTTCGGCTCCTCATTGCTACCGTTGCCCCTATTGTCCCGTTGTTGCTGACGATCATGCCCCTCGAACAGCTGCTCGGCCAGGTTGTCAAAATTATCTTCTGACAATGCGCAAGACTAAGAGCGCTGCGCCTGCCGATCCCGTCGGGAACATGGAGAACAATCGTTGCACGAGTAAGAGGCTAACGGGAGCCAGAGGGGTGTGGCAATCCCGTCTGAGGCCGGTCGTGATCGCGAGCATCACCATCAAACGGTATTACTGGTCTAGTTGCGGAAGGAGCAACCCAGGTTCAGCCACGTCGAACACATCTGGCGTAGGCTTACGGTTCGCGATCTGGCGACCCAATAGAATGGGATTTCCCCCTTGGTGTAAAAGAGATATTCTTTTACACCGATAGGAAATTCGCTTTAGCGAGGAGTCTTCTTGCATCTTCATAGGATCTCTTTCTTCTCTGTAGTTGCCGCGCTCATTTTGGCGAGCCAAGGGGGCCCGGCACAGCAAACTCAAAAGACTTCGGCCGTCGCTCCGGCGCCACACGCCAAACAGACCCATTTAAGACACGTTCTGGTTGTTGGCGAATCAAGGGGCTATGAACACGATTCGATATCTGCAGCAATGAATGCCATCTACGAGATGGGTAAGCACACCGGATTGTGGGACACGATGATTCGGACTGATACGGAACTGATTACGAAGAAAGATCTGGGACGCAATAGCAAAAATCTTAACTATTTTGATGTCTTAGTTTTCGCCAGCACCACCGGCGAACTCGAGATGGATGCCAGTCAAAAACAAGACATGATGTCCTTCATCAAGGACGATGGAAAGGGCTTTGTTGGAATCCATGCAGCCCTGGACACGAACTACAACTGGCCGGAATACGGGGAGATGATTGGGGGGTGGTTTGATCAGCATCCTTGGATGACTTTCAATGCTCCGATCATCAACGAAGACCCGGATTTCCCAGCTGTACGCCATTTTCCAAAGGCGTTCTTAAAGTATGACGAGATCTATCAGCCCAAAGAATGGTCGCGTGACAAGGTGAATGTACTGCTCAGTCTCGACGCGTCAAAACTCGACTACAACAACAATCCGCGCATTCATCGCACAGATCACGATTTTGCTGTTGCATGGGACAAGATGTACGGCAAAGGCCGGGTCTTTTACTCCACCCTGGGGCATACTGAGGAGTCGTGGCAGGACCCCGATATCTACAAGATGTACTTTGAAGCTGTGAAGTGGGCACTGGGAATGACGGAAGGAAGTACGGCATCCCATCCGCGCGATCAAACAGCGACGTCTAGCCATTGAAGACATTCCAGGGAGAAACGCGGCTCTTATGAAGAAGATCGGGATGGGCTTTATTGGCCCCGGATTCGTCGCAGCTCATCACCTTGATGCAGTTCGACGTCTGGGTGATGTGGACATCGTTGCAATCGCCGGCTCGTCACAGCAGTCGGCAGATAAGAAGGCGCAAGCGTACAAAGTGGACCGCGTTTATGGGAACTACAAAGCCCTGATTGCCGACCCTGATGTGCAGGTCATCGACAACACGACCCCTAACCACTTGTATCGCAGACTGCGGGATACTGCGGTTGCGGCTAAAGTGGCGCATGTCGTGACGTTCAACTATCGCGGTAATCCGCTCGTACAGCAAACTGTGGGTATGTTCGGCTATGATGGTGTCCTCTCGATCGAGCATGAAGACAGCCTTCTCTCGCCGGAAGAAAGGCTTACACGTCCAGCACATTTTCTGAACGACATCGTGCTGAAAGAACAGCCCGTAGCACCATGGTGGATCTAAAGAACATTAGACAGAACAAGAACGTGATGACGTTCCATAAGAGGACCAGAACTGTTCATGAATCGCAGAAATTTCCTCTCCTCTGCAGGCGTTCTACTTGCTGGCCATTCATTCAATGGTTTGGCACTGAAGTCTCTTGCGACTAGCGCGGCTCCGACTAAGGCTGATTACGCTCTTCGTATTGAGCCGTGCACGCTCGATATTGGACCGGGTGTATCCACCAAGACCATTGGCTACAACGGGCAGGTACCAGGTCCGCTGCTTCGTCTGCGCGAAGGTGTTCCTGTCTCCATCGAGGTAACCAATGCCTCAGCGCAAGAAGATATTGTGCACTGGCATGGACTGGCTATCGACTCGTTGAATGATGGTGCCATGGAAGAAGGTTCCCCGATGATCGCGGCTGGAGCGACGCATCGGTACTCGTTCACTCCGAAGCCTTCGGGGACTCGTTGGTATCACACCCATGCAACTTCGAACGACAATCTGTCGCTTGGGACCTATACGGGACAGTTTGGTTTTTTGCTTATAGAGGCCAAGGGCCAGCCGGGGCACTACGATCAGGAGATCAACCTCGCGATCCATCACTGGGAGCCATCGTTTGTGCCGATGGTCGAGACGATGCGTGAGCACTCCTCGAACGCACCGCTTACAAGCGGCTCCGATGTTGGTTACAAATATGCCACGATCAATGCGCATATGCTGGGTGCGGGAGAGCCTATCCGCGTAAAGCAAGGGCAGCGGGTTCTGATGCGTTTGCTAAATGCCAGTGCAACAGAGAACGTAGTGCTTGCTCTTCCGGGACACACCTTCAAAGTTATTGCTATGGATGGCAATCCAGTCCCGAATCCGAAGTCGGTAGAGGTTATCTCGCTGGCAGTTGCAGAGCGTGTCGACGCAATCGTAGAGATGAACGCTCCCGGAGTATGGATATTAGGGTCAACACTCGAGAAAGCCCGCCAGATGGGACTGGGCGTCGTCGTTGAGTATGCTGGAAAAAAGGGAAATCCGATTTGGAAGGATCCTATGCCTGCGGAATGGGACTATACACAGTTTGCTGCTACTACAGCAGTCCCCAAGCCGGACGAAACGTTTGTTCTGACGTTTCGCGACATTGGCGCTTTGCACGGATCGAAGTTCGACACATGGACGATCAACAATAAATCCTGGCCCAACACGGATTCGCTGATAGTCCGTGAGGGTAAGCGGTATCGTCTTGTCTTTCGTAACGGAAGCGGCGATCAACATCCGCTTCATCTGCACCGTCATACGTTCGAGGTCACGCGAATTGGGGACAAGAACACCAGCGGTTTGAAGAAGGATGTCATCAACGTAATGCCGCTTGAAACCGTTGAAGTCGACTTTGTCGCTGACAATCCGGGAGATACTCTATGGCATTGTCATCAACAGCTGCATATGGACTATGGCTTTATGCAACTCATCAAATACGCGGGATAGATTGGTAGCGAGTGATTTGAACACCCTGGAAAAGTTATTGCGATCATGAATAGATTTCGTGCTGTAACCCTCGTTGTAGTTTTCGGATTCATTCCGGCAATCGCTCATCTCGGTTGGTGTCAGACGACGAGAACTGAGCATGCGCCCGCAGACAACTCAGCGGGCGCGCAATCCTATGCCAAGAACTGTGCAATATGTCACGGAGACCAGCGCGAGGGCATCCTTCCGGGGTTCCCGCCTTTGCTCGATGTGAACCGTAAATTTACGCCCCAGCAGATTGAAAGCCTTATTCGCACGGGTAAGGGCCGTATGCCCAATTTCGCCAAGCTCCCCCAAGAGGAAGTTGCAGAGTTGATGCGGTTCCTCTCAACAAGCGATATCGCCGTGGGAGGTGCCAACGGCACTGGAAACATCTCCGACGCGGGGCGCCCGCTGTTTCAAAGGAACTGCGCCTTCTGCCACGGGCGCGATGCGGCAGGTGGCGAAACGGGACCGGATCTCACTCGATCCAAGCTGTTGATTTCTGATACCAACGGCAGCAAATTTTCAGAAGTAGTTCGCAATGGCAGACCGGAAAAGAAGATGCCTGCATTTAACTTTTCGAACGAAGAGGTCCATAGTCTTCTCCTATTCGTCCGCAATCAAGGCAAGTCGTCCCGGCCTGGCGGACGGCGTGGAGTGGATGTAAGTGATCTCCAGACGGGAAACGCGGAAGCGGGCAAGAGATATTTCAGTGGCCCCGGCGGCTGTGTTAAGTGCCACTCGGCAACGGGAGATCTGGCTGGAGTCGCTAACCGTTTTCAGGGTCTCCAATTGGAGCAACAGATGCTCTATCCGAAGAATGCGAAGAGCAAGGTAGCTGTGACACTGCCTGATGGTCGATCGTTAGCCGGAGAGCTTGCTTATCGCGATGAGTTCACGATCGGATTGCGTGGCTCGGATGGCGTCTATCACTCATGGCCGGTCAGCCGCATTCGCTATACGGTAGATTCGCCGGTTGATGGTCATGTGGAATTGTTCGGCAAGTATACGGATGATGACATTCACAATCTGATGGCATACATGCAAACGTTGCACTAAACAATGGGTCTGCTGTGAGGTTTATTCAGATATGAAGGCTTGGAAATACTCGCTGGTGTTTGCTAGCATCGCGCTGCTTCGCGCATTCTCTGACCCTGCGATGGCGCAGAACCTCGAGCCGGCTGCTCTTGCTCATCCTTCATCCGACAGTTGGCCTACGTATCATGGCGATTATTCCGGCAAACGCCATAGCAAGCTGACCCAGATCACCCCCGAGAATGTCGGTTCTCTTACTTTGGCGTGGGCGTTTCAGACAAATCAGAATGCTCCCATCAAGTCGACGCCGCTGCTCGTTGACGGCATCCTTTACTTCACCGTCCCCGATAACATATGGGCCGTTGACGCCCGGTCGGGGCATGCGCTCTGGCACTATAACAAGCCGACCGACGAAGGATTGCATATCGGCCATCGCGGAGTTGCGATGTACAAGGGGTGGCTTTACTACCTCACACCCGACTCCCATCTTATTTCGCTGAATGCGAAGGATGGCACTATCCGTTGGGACGTCGTTGTGGCCGATGTCAAGAAGGGCTACTGGACGACGATGGCCCCATTGGTCGTCCGCAATCACGTAATCATCGGTGTGTCAGGAGACTTCGATAACCTCGCCGGATATCTTCGCTCCATTGATCCTGAAACCGGAGGGACTCAATGGCAGTGGGACAGCACGCCACCTGCAGGAACCCCTAACAGCACGACCGGTGGCATGACGTGGATGACGGGAACCTACGACCCCGAGCTCAACCTTCTCTATTGGGGGACGGGCAATCCTACACCGGTGTTGAATGGAAAGCCGCGGCCCGGCGACAATCTTTATACCTGCGCGATTGTTGCCCTGAATCCGGATACCGGAAAGCTTACGTGGGCGTTCTCTGCTTCGCCTCACGATACGCATGACTGGGACGCAGTGGAGACACCCATTCTTGTAGACGGTGACTTTCACGGCAAACCACACAAGATGGTGATGCAAGCTTCCCGAAACGGCTATTTCTTTGTCCTTGATCGTACCAATGGCAAGAGTCTTCTGACTTCTACGTTTGGACCCGTAAATTGGTCACTCGGAGTCGATAAAGAGGGGCGGCCGATTCCAAACCCAGCAAAGGAGCCCGCTCCTGATGGGCGCTTGATTGCACCGGATGAAGGTGGCATGACGAACTATCGCGCCCCGAGTTTTGATCCAACGACCGGCCTGTTTATTGTGGATGCTCACCCCAGCTACAGCATCTATTTTGCTAAAGCCGCGGATGGAATTTACGGCTGGGCAGGTGCGGACTACGGTTTATGGGGCAAAGGGGTCATCGAGGCGATTGATTATCAAACCGGAAAGCTGCGCTGGACCCATGAAGTAGGCGATGGCGGTTCAGGTGCGGGCGTGCTTACAACCGCATCGGGTCTGACGTTTACGGGTGACGCTCACGGCAGCGTGCTGGCACTCGCGACCAAGGATGGGAGAACGTTGTGGCATGCCGGCATGGGTTCTCCGATGGTTAGTTCGCCTATCACCTATGAGGTGGATGGACGACAGTTTGTGATGACGAGCAGCGGAGGCGTACTTTTTGCGTGGACACTTCCGCAGACTGACCGTAAAGCCGTGGCAAAACACTAGTCGTTCCAACAGTTGTAAGGCTTTCTTCCGTTCGAGGTGAAGAACATATTCTCCCGCCTCCTGTGGAAGAATAGAAATGCTCCTATTCCTGGAGTAGTCTTTCTTTAGAGGAATGCCGATGGTCCGCGCGACTATTAGACTTGGCATCGTTTCTTCTGCGATCGTAATGATCATGGCGACTACGGAATTCGCATCTGCGCAGAACGCGAATTTCTCCCAAGCTGCAAAGGCGGCAGCTCCGCTTGTTGTCCGCGTGGCTGGACAACCTGCTGATGATGATGTGGATGATGCTTCAGCTCTGGTTGTGACCTCCGATTTCAATCGTGACGGTTTAGCGGATATAGCGAGGATCACTTTGCATGCTGATGGAACCTCCGATCCCGACCATTTGGTTGTGTCGTTGGGCCAGCCGAAAGGTGCATTCGGACCAATGACGTCCAAGGCGTTGCCAGGTCAAAATCCTCGCGCAATGGTTGGTGGTGACTTCAACAATGATGGCAATTCTGATCTGATCGTTGGGAATGAAGATGGGACACTCACATTGCTTCTAGGGGATGGGACTGGCAGCTTCAACTCTGTTCACCAGATCCCGCCTCAAAGTTCAGTCGTATCGATCGCAGTCGCTGATTTCAACAACGATGGCATTCCAGACATCGCCATTTCCGACTGGCGTGCCAGCTCAGTGACTGTGCTTGTCGGTACAGGCAAAGGCTCCTTCGAGTATTTAAGGTCGTTTCCTCTCCGCATGCGAGGGACGAAACCTCATGTCGCTACTGCAGACTTTAACGGAGATGGTGTAGCGGATATCGCTGTGATCTACGAGCAGGATGATGGTGATACCTACGACGTCATGCTCGGCAATGGGAATGGCAGCTTTACCATTGCGCCAGAGAGAGGCTTGGCGAGGAATCCAAACTCACACTGCATTATTCTTTAGATTGGATTTGAATAAGGTGTCGGGGCGAGAGGATTCGAACCCATGCCCGTCGAGCTGTACGAAAATTCAACCAGGGCTAACGACCGTGAAGCTGTGGCACTTTCATTGCTGCCATGTCAGTTGCGGGGGCTACTGACACAACTTTTGGATTTGGCATACTTCATCAGGAAGCAGTATGCCTACCAACCGTAAAGGGGTCGCCGATAAGCCAGCACCAAGACCCGTCCGGCTGTCGACGTGCAACCTCGATCGCATACGCAGATATTGTTTGGGGCGACGTCACCGTCCACATACTGTGCATCAATGCGGTATCACCAGACTGAATAATCTGCTTGATGCTGAAGTCAAAGACAGCTCTCGCTAGGGCAAGAGGAGCCAACTCCTCTCGCAGTCCTTGTCTGCCCTGCTTAACTTCGCCTGAACGATTCAGGAACACTGCTTCCGGATCGTAGATACTGAGCAGGGCCTCAATATCGCCCTCTGCCATATGTTGCTTGAAAAGTTGGCAGATTTGCTCGGGATTCTTTGCTGGCATTCTGCACCTCCTCTTCTAATAGATGCGAGCGTCGTAATCGGCGTAGTCCCACGACATCTGGTGTTTGCCGACGTAGTCCACAGAAGATAGATTGACAAACGATGGGCTCGACGGCATCTTCCATTGCGCAGGGAAGAATTGCTTCATTGAAATGCGGCGGCGCTTATTGTGCAGTTGTTACACCGGCGACTGGACCCTTCCTTCAACCCACGCTCCGCACTTACTCTTATCCGTGCAGCTTCGCGATGCGCTCCTGTCGCATCGAGCACATGCGAATAAGCTATTTCTGCCGTAAGGTACTTTGGGTTCTGGCTATCCAGAGTGCGGCCAAGGATCGCACGGCCTTGGTTCATCTCGGCAAGTGCCGATGTCAACTCACCCGCATCGGCGTGTGCTCTTCCCAGAAGCATGTAGCCCCATCCGACAAACGGATGCTCTTCGCCGTGACCTTTCAACAGCATGTCGAGGGACTGCTTATAACTCGATACACTCATCTTCCGATCGCCATCGAGCTGTGCCAGCCATCCCTGCATCGAGGTAATGGCCGCGAGGTCATCGCTATCGAGATCGGTCGCTAACCGTGCCTCTGCGATGGCCCGCTCCAGATATCTCCTGCCCTCGTTGGTCTTCTGCTGGCTAAAGGCAATCCCCGCGAGATTGCTTGAGGCCCGGGTCATGCCGGCGTGTTTACTGATCCTCTCGTAAAGACTGAATGCCATTTGTCTCAGCCTGACTGCAAGTTCCAGTTGGCCGGCCTCTACATATAGCCCCCCGAAATCGTCCAACGCCATGGCGTAGTCCTCGATATTGGTCGACAAGCTTTCGAGTGTTCGAATTGATTTCTCATAGGCGTGTTGAGAGTCGAGATAGTCGCCTTGATCTTCAAGAGCAAGGCCCAGAACATTCCAGGCTTTGCCAACTGCCGGAGTCTCAAGAGACTTTTCGTCGAGCAGGGCATGGAGCTCAACAATGGCCTGGGACGGTTTGCCCTGGCGTTCCAGCGCGTATGCGTGAGCAAGCCTTTGGTTCGGCGTTGTTTGCGCTAACATTGGGCACGCGATGCACAATGAAAGAAACGAAGGCGCAATGTTGTCTTTCAGGATCAACGAAAGAGATTTACGCATGGTTGCACCTGTTCCGCGAATTCGATTCGGTGAGGCTACTGGCTTTGTTTGTCGAGCCGCGCGACGGCATGGTCCATCCTGTCCAGCCAACGTTGCTGCAGCCGGTCCGCGGATTTCCGCTGCTCCTCGTTCAGGACGGTGGTATAAACGCGCGATATAAAGCGCTCTTTCTCTATGAGCAACTTGGCAAACGTATTGCCTTCCGCGGCCACGGTTGTTTGCAGCTTACCCTCATCGAACTTTCCGCCGGCGGTCGCATCGGCCAATTGATGCTCTCCGCTGATCATGTCTTTGAGCAACGCTGTTACCGTGGGGCGCTCTTCCATCCATATCGACCTGACCTGAGAGACCTGGGCGTCACTTAGCATGAGTTCACGAGCTAGGTAGCCCAACGGCCCGCCACGATGCCATCCGTTACCGCACCAGCCGTGTCCTCTCCTGAAGTCCGCCTGCGCAACAGCTACGGCAAGACCAACTACAGCCAATCCAACTACTGTCCAAAGTGATTTGCGTCCCATCAGTGCACCTCGTAATGCGTCTTGAGTACAACACCACGAAGAAGTGAGTGCGATAAAGATTGGTCAGGGAATGTAAAGGTACGTAAAGATTGCGCACAGTGCGGCTCCCGCGGCTACTATCTGGAGAAGCACAGAACGACCGACTGACATGAACCAACTGCTGATTGTCGACGACGATACCGAGCTTTGTGCACTGCTCGCCGAACGCCTCGGGGAGGACGGATTCGTTCTCCACGCGGCTCACGATGGGGTGCGCGGATTGGAGCTGGCAAGCTCCGGCGAGTACTCACTTGTGATCCTGGACGTGATGCTGCCGCGCATGGGCGGCATGGAGCTTCTCAAAGAGCTGCGCTCTCGGTCGTCGGTTCCTGTGTTGATGCTGACAGCCCGTGGAGACGATATCGACCGCATAGTCGGTCTGGAGGTGGGAGCCGACGACTATCTGCCGAAGCCGTTCAACCCACGAGAGCTGGTCGCCCGCATCAAGGCGATCTTGCGCCGGCTGGATGAGCGGCGTGCAGAGCCCAACCGTTTCACATCGGGAGACATCACGATCGACATTGCCGTTCGAGAGGCCTGGGTCGACAGCGCCCCGCTGCACCTCACAACCGTCGAGTTCGCCCTGCTTGAGGTTCTGGTCCGTAATGCAGGGCGTGCACTTACTCGCGAATACCTCACCGATGCTGCGCTGGGAAGAAAGTTAGGTGTATTCGATCGCACGATCGACGTCCATATCAGCAATCTCAGAAAGAAACTGGACGCCCACCGCGGTCTCGAGCACATAAAGACGGTGCGCGGCAGCGGATATCTGCTTGCGCCGCGCCGGGCGAATGAGGAGTCCTGAAGATGCGGCATCTCTTCCTCAAGATATTTCTCTGGTTCTGGGCGACCGTGATTCTGACTGGAATCTCACTTGTGTTGATTTGGGTATTGCAGCCTGCAAGTGTGCCCTCACGTTGGCATACCGGCTTTGAAGATACAGCAAAATACTTTGGAACTGCTGCTGCCGACGCGTTTGAACAAGGTGGTGCGTCTGCCGCATCCGAGTACATCCACCACCTCTCTGAGGACGCGCACATCCACGGCTGCCTCTTCGACAATGCCGGCCACCCATTGGCAGGAGAGTACTGCCCGGAGTTCGAGACCATGGGAGCACACGTCGCCAGGGGTGTGCCATCGGAGTCCGACATGCAGCACGGCTTGGCACGGATGGCCGTTCCCATCGAAGGATCTGATGGCCGTGCCTACATCTACGCATCGGAGCTGCTGGCGGGGCCGCGAGCCTTGGCCGATGGGCGTCCTGGCGCGGCACCTTTGCGCGTTGTTGTGGCTCTACTGGTCTCCGGCGTCGTCTGCTACTTTCTGACTCGCTATCTGACTGCTCCCATTCTCCACTTACGTTCGGTGGCACAGCAGATTGGGGCAGGTGAACTCAGTATGCGTGCCGACTCCAAGATGGAGCTGCGCCGTGATGAGCTTGGCGACCTCGTTCGCGACTTCAACCGGATGGCGGACAAGACAGAACATCTTATCTCCAGCCAGCGCCAGCTCCTGTACGACGTCTCTCACGAGCTTCGATCACCTTTGGCACGTATGAATGTAGCTCTCGACCTGCTGCGCGGCCGTGTGCGCGACGATCCTGCCTTGAATCGTATCGGGATAGATCTGCAACGGCTCAACGAGATGATTGGGCGGCTGCTAACCGTCGCCAAGCTTGAGGCAACCTCGACGCTGCAGACACCTGTGCGAGTCGACCTCTCTGAACTTATTTCGAGCGTTGTCATCGATGTGGACTTCGAAGCGAACGAAAGAGGAAACCGCGTTGAGATTGTGCATACCGCGGATCTGGCCATCCCCGGAGATCCAAATCTGCTGCGAAGCGCGATCGAGAACGTTCTTCGAAATGCAGTCCGGTTCACCCGATCCGGAACAGCTGTCGAAGTGGTGCTGCGAACAAACCGCGCGACGACGGCTGACGAAGCAATCATCTCCATTCGGGATCACGGCCCGGGCGTGCCGGAGCATGAGTTGGAGAACATCTTCCGACCCTTCTATCGTGTAACCGATGCGCGCAGTCGCGATTCAGGAGGTGTAGGACTCGGATTAGCGATCACGGAAAGAGTCGTACGCCTTCATGGCGGTAAGATTCAGGCCGTGAATGAGCCCGATGGCGGCTTGCGGGTAGAGATGATTTTCCCAGGAGCGTTTCGGATTGCAGAGTGAAAACCGTGGGGATGAATAACGAGAAATACCCTGTCGTCAGTTATTCATGGATGGTCGTAAGTGGAAAGATTTATCGGAACGTCAGTTGAGGATAAATCGCCAAGTCACTCGTTGACGGCGCATTTCACCTGGACGTGTAGTCGGCTTTCCGGACAGTTGACCTTCCCATTCCTCTGTTGACTTTAGGCCGCGCACTCGTTGAGCAGAGTCGCAGCGATTAAGGCCGCTTCTTGATTCCAAATCGCCTGGAAGGTTCGCTCCACCACGTAATTGCCTTCGGTTTTGCCCGCGGTGGCGGACCGATTATCCGCCACGCAAACCGTAATTTAGCGTAAATGCCAGCCAAGCGTAGTCTAGCGAATGGGCGGAGACGCACCAATACCCCAAGTTATTCAAAATAAAAATGATGAGCGCCCAGCGTATTTGTACCGGGACGGACTCGGGTTGGTCTCTTCCCTGCCCGCAAATCATTGCAAAAAATGATACTTGGTGCCGGGAGGGGGGGCGAACCCCACGACCTTGCGATCGGCGGATTTTGAGTTTCCTGAGAATACCGTAAGTCTATGAAAAATAAGCGCAATCGAGCGTAATTAGCGAACCAGCTAACCCCAATCCCACCTGTAATTTAGCGCAGTTTGCCGAAATTAGTGCGAACTGACGTCTGTACCCGAACCTGTACCCGAATTCCACGCATTCGTAACCGTGAAGGGGCGATGTCTCGGTTACATAGAGTGATTACACTGGTGTCCCTGTGCGCTGATGTGCGTCAACGTTTAAAACGAAACCATGAATGGCCGTCAAGTCCGCTCGAACAACACGGCCAGTTCAGTTGGAAATCTGACCGACAAGATTGAGATCGATCTCAACGTTGTTCTCAGCCTTCCAGATCAGGAAGCTCGGGTTCTTGAGACCCCACTGCAAATAGGGAACGACGAATTGCGCTTTCGCCGTTGCCTTCATTCCATCCACATGAATCTGCATCGGAATCGTTAGATCGTGAGCAGTGCCGAGCAGCGTGAACACTCCGCTCACCTGAATAGTCGAGTCGCCTGAAGCAGCAATTGTTCCGTTGTATGCTTTAGGAGCGAAGGAGACGGTCGCGAACTGGTCCACCTTGAGAATGTCTTTGTTCATCTTTTTATCGCGGCTGTCGTTTCCCGTCTTGCCGCTGCCCGCTGCGACGATGACTGTCCCCGATATATTGGAAGCGGCGCGGTCGAAATTGATCGATCCGGACTGTACGTGGAACGTGCCGTTGACGACCTCGTGGGTCGTGTTGAGCTTCATCTTGACGTCGCAGGCATCGGGGTTGACGGTGAAGGTCTGATGCTGGGCGAGTGCGGCTGGACCGAGTATGACCGCGAGGACTAAGACTGCGAAGGATTTCATTCCATCTCCCCTAAAGGGTCTTGACTATTGAGAGTTGTTTTGGCGTGGCTCGATTTCAGCTGGCGAACACCTGTGGAGCAACAGCGGCGGGCTGGGTGACACGCGTGAGTCTAGCCGTTACGCGCATCGCACCGGGCCAGATCCTGAGGCAGAACGGCAGTACAGCGCGCGCGAGTGCGTTGTTCAAGCCGTCGGCGGCGACCTCGGCAAGACGCATCTGGGGCAGCATTGCGGAGCGCAGTTTTGGCTGAAAGACCGGCGCCGGTTCCGCGGCAAGATAAGCGGCGGCGGCATGGCGGGCAGTATGCAGGGCGATGGATATGCCATCGCCGGTGAAGGATGGTATTACGGCTGCCTGATCGCCGATACAGTAGAGCCCATCCTCGGTTTCGCGGCGGATGTAACCGTACGGGATATGAGTGATGGTGATCGGTTTGTCGAGCAACGGCTCCGCACCGTCAAGCCGCATCGCGAGGTGGGGACAGTCCTGCTGCATCTTCGCAAGGAGGCCCTCCCAGCGAAGACCTGCACGTGCAAAATACCGCCGTTGCACCACACAGCAGAAATTCGTAACGCCGTCTTCCACCGGTTGGATACCACCGTAGCCTCCGGAATAGAGCGTCAACTCGGAGGCGTCCCCCAGGTCAGCGGTCTGGGCGGCAGACAGTCGGTAATACATCTTGAAGGCGACCCATTGGTGAGGGTCCTTCGGACGCCCGTGGCCGCGCAGATCGTGCTTGCCCGTGGCGAGAAAGGCGGTTGGAGCTTCGTAACTGGTACCGTCGTCGAGCGTAGCCCGCCAGAGGTTGGCGGTCGTGCGACTGAGCGACTGCACACCGCGACCACGCTCGACGCCGACTCCCGCAGCGACGGCCTCGGCGATGAGCGCCGTATCAAGCGCTTTGCGCGTGAGTGATGCAGCGTGAAAAGGTAAGCGGAGCCTCCGCGGCGCGCCTAGCCGCGGCGAGGCGAACGTAGTCGATGGGCACCGCACCAAGCGCGGCCACGTCGATGCCAAGTGCATGAAGGTCTTCAAGAGCCTCACCGCTTAGAAACTCTCCGCAGACTTTATGGCGCGGTGTCGGCTCGCGTTCGATCAGGGTGACGCTTCGTCCCTTTCGAGCGAGAGCGATCGAAGCCGCACAGCCTGCCACTCCACCACCGACGATCAGTACTTCGTCTTGCAAAGCATTCCATCCGAACTCGATGGATATTCAATCAATTTGTAGCAGGACTCCATAGTTCTAGTAGACGTCCAGAGAGCAGTTCGGCACGTCATTCTGTACAAATCGTCATTTTGGAGCTGGAGAGCGCTGGCTGGATGGAGGCGTCTAAGGTGTTAGAACGAGGTATTCGATTGAGGAGAAACGATTTCCTAATAGCGGCTCTTTGCGCGATGACTTTGTGCATCGCCGCTGCGGCTGAACCGATTTCAGTGAGACATATTCAACGGCCAATGCATCGGTTTATGGTGGCCCGCTCCGAGGATGGAAAAATCATTGCCAGAGGTGAGTTTTCGCAGGTCGTGCAGGGCGATGAAGTGACGATGCGCCTGACCTATCACTTTGTCGATGGATCGATTGACGATGAGACGACGACGTACACGCAGCAGGGCACGTTCCGGTTAGTGCGCAACCATCACATACAGAAAGGGCCGTTCTTTACAAAGCCCATCGACTTTACGGTAGAAGCCGCTACCGGCATAGTGACCAGCCGCACAATAGACAAGAATGCCAATATACACGTCGAGAGCGAGCACATGGACCTGCCGGATGACCTGGCGAATGGCTTCGTTGGGACATTGCTGCTGAACGTGCCGCACAATACGACGCCGTTTCGGGTGGAGATGCTGGCACCAGTCGGCGGCGGGCGGTTGATTCGGCTCCTGATCTCGCCGGAGGACGAGCAGACGGTTCACTTGACAGGACAGACCCTCAAGGCGACAGTGTTTCGCATTCATCCGGAGCTTGGCGGCATCGTTGGGCGTGATTGCGCGGCTGATCGGTCTTCAGCCGAAAGATGTGATGGTGTGGGTACTGGAGGGTGAGGAGCCTGCGGTGGCGGGATTGTTGGACAGCTCGGTGGTTACGGACCTGTGGTCAGCTCGGACCTGGTGGGGACCAGCTTCGGGAAATAGGACATTTTGCAAACCCACATCTCAAACATCTCATAGCCGTTGGCCGACGATCAGTCACGACGGGTGGTGAGCTCGCGCCAGTTGAGGCCGAGGTCCACGATCAGCAGCGAGGCAAGTGTGAACGCAATCACGCCGACAGCGGATAAGACGTCGCCCAGGTGGCTCCAGTAACGCGGCCAGAGGTTGAGCACGCGGCTGGAGACGAAGGTAAAGGTAACAGCATAGGAGCGCGCCATCCATTGGCGGTGCTGTGTGATTTGGCGGTTGCGCGCGGTGATGAAGGCGGCGGTGGTGCAGACCATCCAGGCGGCGGCCTGCATGGAGGTTCCAGGAAGACCCGGGCGGCCGGCTGCGAGAGCGATCCCCGTGAAGGAACCAACAAACACGGAGATGACATAGATGCGGCCGAGGATGCGATGGAGTTTGAGATGACGCTCGCGGATCCGCGAGGAGAAATTGATGGGGCCGATCAAGAGAGCAAAGATTCCGGCGAGTGTATGCGGGATGAGGAGATGACGGTCGGCAATGACCTGCAGACGGTAGGCGTGGTACATCGGATAGTCGGTGATGAGGAGCAGCTCTGAGGTAATGAAGACGAAGAGTACAGTGAGACCAAGCGAGGCCCAGAGAATAGTCTTGAATCTGGAACCGGTCGAGCTGGGCGTTAGTAGAGTGGAAGTTGGCATTATTCGCTTCTCAGATGATTAGACGTGAAGAGGAGCGCCATGAGGCCGCCGGGGGCTAGAGGCTTCATATCTCTAAGTCTAACGAGACGCTTCATAATCACCGATCTCATTTCCACCGCCCCACGCACAACCGTCCCGGCCGCCACTTCTCGATCGTCACCGCCTCACGCGGAATCCCCGCCGCAGCCAATAGGCGTACCCAATCCTCCTTCCGGAAGGCCCGCCGGAACGACACCGGCCCATCATGCCGCACAAGCCAGTGCCACCGTACCCACGCAAACATCCGACTACTCCATTCCGCCCGCTCCAAATCATTGATAAACCAACCTACCTGCGCGGTCGCTTCCATCCACCTCAGCAACGCGACGATCTCCTCGTCCTCCAGATGATGTGCCAGCAGCGAACTGACGACGATATCCATCGGCTTCTCCGGCCGATACTCCAGGGCATCGCTGGTCACCCACGTAATTCCGAGCTCCTTTGGCGTAGACTCCGCTGCTGCACGTGCCGCATAAGGATTCAGGTCGATCCCCGTTAACTGCACAGCAATGCCCCGTCTCCGTGCCCAGCCTGCAATCTGCCGCAGAAGATCGCCGCCGCCACTGCCCACATCGACGATGTGTATGGTCTCACGCAATCCATGCGACAACCGCTCCAGCCAAGCCAGCGTCGGCCGATAACCCAGCAGCCAGCGATTGACTGTTTCCAGACTGCGCAGGCAGTCGCGAAAATCCTCATAACTGCAGTCACCATCCATCAGCTCCGGCAACTCACGCGGAGAGGCCCGCTGACTGAAGTCGATCTGTGCACTAGACCACATGGAAGCGCATCGTCTCCGCTGTTAGCCCCGGCCCAAACGACATCGCACACCCACGCTGCCCCGGGCGCGCTTGCTGCATTATTCGCTGCAACACAAACATCACCGTCGCCGACGACATGTTGCCGAAGCACGATAGCACTTCGCGCGACGCTGCCAGCGCATCCGCCGGCAGTTCCAGTCCCTTCTCTACCGCATCCAGAATCGACCGTCCGCCGGGATGCACCGCCCACAGGTCGATGCCGTCGCGCTCCGCCATCAGTTCGCCCTCATGCAGCGCGCGGCCCAGCTCCCCCGGCACCTGCCCGGAGAGCAGCATGTCGAAACCTAGCTCGCGAATCTTCCAGGTAATCAGCCCACGTGTCTCCGGCACCATCACCGCCTTGAAGCTGTCCAGCGCGAAACCCTGCTCGCGCGCAGTAATTAGGCTCGCCGCCGCGCCATCGGCAAAGACCAGGAACGACAGCACCTGCTCCAGCTCCTGCGTCTCCTGGAAGTGCAGCGTACACAGCTCAAGGTTCACCATCAGAACACCCGCCTTCGGATCTGAGCGCACAATGTGCCGCGCCAGCTTCAGCGCATTGATCGCGGCATAGCATCCCATGAATCCAACCATCGTGCGCTCCACGCCCGCCGAAAGCCCGAGGTGGTCGACGATCTCAAAGTCCAGCCCCGGCGCGTAGAGCCCCGTGCAGCAGGTCACCAGCACGTGCGTAATACCGGAGCGTTCCTTCTCATTGAGCGCAAGCCGGTCCACGGCCTTCCTCATCAGCACCGGAGCGCTCTGCTCAAACAGCTCCATACGCCGCGCAGTGTTGGGAAAGTTACCTAGCCGATAAAACTCATTCGCGTCATGCGACGAGAATTGGCCGGAACCTTTCTGCGGATCGAGGAACGAATAGCGATGCGCGATGTCGGCGCGGCTCACCATGCGGCGGAAGACCGTGCGTAGCCGCGGGTCGGCGAGCATCTTCTCGGCGAAGACGACGAAGGTGTCATGCACATCGTGCTCTGGTACGGCAGTGGCGATGCGGTTCAGGTAAGCCGTAGTCAAGCGGAATAGGCCCTCAGCCCGGATCATCGAGATTAAATGTCACGTTTGTGTGTTGGGGAAGCTGGACCACGAAGAGACGACGATCCGGCGACAGTCGACTACTTGAGAGAACAGGCTCCGTATTCTCAATACAACGGCTACTCGTTGAGACGAGACCTTTGTTCTTTTGATAGCACTTTGCAGGAAGGGAATAGGATGACGATTTGTTCATGGAGGACGCAATCACCGGAGCGCCCCCTGAAATTTCGTCCGTCGTGCACATGCACAGGTCGCATAAGGAGGGGAAGTATACCGTCGTCCGCGAAATCGATCGTTCTGCTCATGTCTGTGGGGCAGGAAGTGGTTAGTTCCGGCTATCCTGTTCTTTGTCTAGCCTTTCCCGATTCGTCCTATCCTGAAGTGGATGTAGATGACCGAATCGTCATCTTGCAGCCTCTTGGAGCATGCGAACTCGTGAATCAACATGTCTTACCATGACTTCATGCGACTTCTGCTGGTCGAGGATGAACTCGAGATTCAGCGATTTCCTCAAGCAATCGCTTGCTGATGCAGGTTACGAGGTGGATGCCGCCACGGATGGGCGAGCCGCCTCCAACTCGCGTCTGGAAAGAAATATGACGTTCTGATCGTCGACCTTGGACTTCCGGATCAAGATGGTATTGACCTGATTCTTCAGCTTCGACACTCTGGCATTAGCAGTCCCGTATTGATACTTTCAGCCAGAAGATCGGTCGACGATAGGGTCAAGGGATCTGGAACAAGGTGGTGACGATTACCTGACAAAACCCTTCGCTCTCGCCGAATTGCTGGCAAGATTGCGTAACCTCTTGCGACGTAATCTTGCTACGAGCGAGGAGGCTACCCGCCTCCGCGTACTGCGACCTGGAACTGGACTTCATCAGCCGAAGAGCTTCCCGCGGTGACGAGGTCCTAAATCTAAGTCCGCAGGAATTCGTGCTTCTGGACGTACCTATGTCGCCATGCTGGGCGAGTTGTTACTCGATCCATGCTTCTCTCCGAAGTATGGGGAATGCGAATTCAACCTGACACCAATGTTGTTGACGTGCATATCTACCGGCTTACGCGGCAAGGTGGATACAGAAGGCCGCGAGCCGCTGATCAAGACTTTACGAGGTATTGGCTATGTCCTCAAAGACCGCTAATCCCGTCATGCATAGCGCCGCATGGCGTATCTCTCTCTGGGCAACTCTGGCATTTGCCATTGGAACCATGCTGGTTTTTGCGATGCTTCATCGCTTCGTCGCGAACGACATTCAGCGGCGGAGCGACGCGTGGCTCTCTGGAGAGGTCGAAGTCCTCGGTGATGTAGCTGGTCGAACGCCGAAAGACCGCCTCTACGGTCGGGTCGTGAGAGAAGTCGCAGAACTTGCAAGTAGAGAGGTGCCAAACAAACTGCCGCTCCAACGGCAATGAGAACGACTCCGTCTTCTTTCTTCAAGCAGGAGATAGCGGATCGGCTAAACTTTGGGTCGGCTCTGGAGATGGCGCCGCGAACCTCGCTGCCATCCGCTCTACTCGGGTACTACCTGACGTACCCTTCGATGTGCGGGTCCAGGGTTTCAGCATCCCATTCAGAGTTGCCTCAGTTCGCATCGAGGATGGCAGCAACATCTATCTCGGGTTATCTGAACGTGACGAACTTCATGTCTTGAGAAATCTTCGTGTACGGTTTCTCACTCTTTGGGTTGCCATTGTCTTGCTTGGTTTCGTGATCGTATTTTACGCAACGTGGAAGATGTTAGGCCGCGTCAGCGAAATTACGGAAGCAGCGTCGCGCATAGGCCAATCCGATCTGAGTAGCCGAGTTCCCGACACGAGGGGGAACGATGAGATCGGCCATCTGGCTCGCACCTTGAATCACATGCTCGACAGGATCGAGAGCACCGTCCACCAATTACACACCATTACGAGACTCCCTCGCACACGACCTGAGAAGTCCCCTCACTGCAATCCGTGGCAAATTGGAGACGGTTTTGGCCAGCGATGTCAGCGAGGATCATGCCGAGTCAATCGTTTCCGCGATCGACGAACTCGACCGTCTGACTGAATTCCTGAACACTTCGCTCGACGTGGCAGAGGCGAGAGCGGATGCACTCCGGCTCTCGCGGGTCGAGGTGGATCTCGACGAGCTTGTGAGAGGCATGATCGACCTCTACGAGCCTTCCATGAATGAAAAGGGGCTCGGGATTAAAATTCGAAGCGCTGGCTCAGTCAAAGTGTTGGCCGACCCAGCTCTCCTCCACCGCGTCATCGCCAACTTACTCGATAACGAACTCAAACATCTGCCCGCTTCATGCTTGGTCTGTGTCTCGCTTCGAGCAGACGATCACATGGCCACGCTTACCGTGGAAGATAACGGTCCTGGTTTCGATGCCGAGATTGGTCGTCACCTTTTCGAGCGAAGAGTCAAAGGGCGCGCATCGCGGGGGCACGGACTTGGGCTTGCTTTCGTTGAGGCGGTTGTCCGTGTTCACGGAGGCAGCGTGACAGCCGCGAATCGTCATGAAGGAGGGGCCCAACTCACGGTCACTCTCCCGCTGTGCGAGGCCCAGAAGCGAGAGGAGCCTCACACCCTCGCGTTGCTGAATGGGTAGCACCATGAAGGTCTGGCGTAGGGACAGCGCCACGATGGAGATGTCGCAAAGTCACGTTTGCTCGTGATACACGCCTGGTCCTCCAGACCAGGTCTCGCCACTCGATACTCCTTAAGCCCAACGCTACCGAGGCCCTCCCCCGGAACCATTGAATGCTTAGCACTCAATGAGAAGCCAGGGTTGCCGTCGCCTGTGCCAGGATAACGGCAGATTTTCCCGCCGCTTCTTGGTAGTACCGCACCATCCGCTGCGGCTCGCCTCGCCTTATAAGGCGCCAGATTGTGCGCCCAGCGAAACCCGATCGGCTGATACCAAAGCTCCGCCTCCACCTTGAACGGCCCCGCCGCGCCGCCAGTCGAGACCACATACCGCACCGTACTCCCCTTGTCTGTGAACCCCGGATCGTCCGCCGCCCCGCCGGTCACCGCAATGTCCTGGATCGCCGTCGCCTTGTCGAACCCATGCGGCAGCAGACGATTGTCCTTCAGGTACCCCACCGCATGCAGCAGTCCCGTTGTCACCTTGCCATCGGAGTCCTTCAGGATCGGCTCATAGATCTCCACCTGGTCCGCACGCGTAATCTCCTGATAATGCGGCTCATACTTCAGCGGGTCGACATCATTGTCATTCCCGACAATCGACCCATCCGGATTCAGCGCACCCGACTCAAACACCACTCGCCCACTCGCATCGCGCATGACAATATGCAGCCAAGCCCGCCGCGACGGATAAGCCGTCGGCAGCTTATGCCCGCCGAGGTTCTCCACATGCACCTCGACCGCAACTCCATCCGCAGTCCGATCGACACTGCCAATCGTCACCTTCGCCGCCTGCGTCTTCAAAAACTCCTCGGTACGCTTCATCGCCGCATCCATCTCCTCCGGCAGCGCCGCCGTGGCGAGTTCATCGCGATGATCCTGCAGCATTCCTTCCACAACAAAGTTCGATCCGACAAACGTGTGCCGGTGCATGCCATCACGCGGCTGCCCATACAACGCCGTCACCGCCACCGCCTCCTTCACCACCGGCATATGGCAGTCCTGGCAGGTCTGTTTCGTCGCGTAGTCGCTATGCTGCCACTCCTGGTAAGGCACCTGCTCCGGGAAACTCGCGATCTTCTCGCCATGCGGCCCAAGCGCCGATGTAATCAGCGTATGGCAGCTCCCGCAAAGCCCCGAATCCCGCATATGATCGCCCTTCGTCGGCCGGTACGTGGCCGTGGACGAGTGCATCACCGTCTGGTGTCCTTTATCAATCTCGAACGGCCCATACTCCGCGCGCTCACCGTTCCTGTCCGCCTTCGCGATCTTGACATTCCCAACAAACGTCGCATCGGTCCCCAGCCCCTCCTTCTCAATCTGGTGGCACACCGAGCAGGTCACGCCATCCGCCGCTGCCTTGTCCCCTTTGGGAAACGTCGCCAACGGAAACCGCGAAAACACATCCGTATGCCGTCCCTTATCCCGATCCGCCATCCGCACCGCCGGCATATGGCACACCGAGCACTCGTCCTCGATCGCCTGCTTCGACTCCGGATGATCGATCGTCTCCCGCCGCACGCTTCCCTGCCAGTAAGGATCGCGCGAGGAGTTCGCCATGATGCTTGCGCGCCACTGAAACCCGATCGAGATGTCCTCGCCCTCGCTCGTCTTCATCCCGTTATGACAAGCCACACACCGCTCCGACGTCCGAAACACCGTCCCCGGAGGCACCCTGTCTCCCTTCGCATTCTCCGTCTTCGTCTGGCCCCGCAACCCCGCCGGAGCCGCCGCCAGCAGCAGCCCTAGAACAATCGAGCCAACCGCGCCGATCGCACGAATCGTTCTCGTCGAGTTATCCAAAGGGATCCTCATCGCCAACCGTCCCACAGCTTCCCATCCGCTCGATCCCAAAGCACATAAAACATAACCTGCGGCGCTCGCCCGTTGGTATTCGTAAACGGCTCCCTCACACCAAAGCCCATGCGAACGTGCTGCCGCCGGCTCACTGTCATCTGCAACTCCGGCAGAACATCCCAGTTGGTGCTCGCCCCCGGCGTAAAGCGACGCACCGCCAGAAACTCCACCATCGGCGTAAACACCCGGCCCAGCATGTGGTCCTGAGCCATCGCCTGCCCCACCGTCGCCCGCCAGAACATGCTTCGCGAAGCAACGCTCGTATCCACGGGCAGGTCTGCCCCCAATTGCGTCTGCAGAAACGTATTCTCTTTGAACAGCTGATCGTACGCAGCAAACGGCTCGAACTGCGTCGTCCCCGCACCGAACCCCCGATTGCTGTCCCCCGTCGGCAGCAGGATGCCTCCCTGCAGACTCAGAATCGATCCCGTCCGCAAACTCGAAAATACCTCCCGCTTCACTGCCAGCGTGATGTCGCCCGTGCCTGCCGTCCAGTTGTGATTCTGATCCGCATAGTTCACCGGAACATCAGTTTCAAGCTGCGTCCGCGCATCAATAATCGTCCGCTCATCGATAACATCCGTAGTGAAGGCCGGCGCACCCGACGCACTCGCCGCCGTCGAAACCACAATCTCGTTCTCAGGAAACGCCTTCTCCGTCACCAGCGCACGCGGCAGATTCAACTCACCCAGCGGATAGTGATGGACGTTCTTACAAAACCCCCGCATATACGCAATGACATCGTTGATCTGATCGTCGCTCAGCAGATCCCCGAACGCCGGCATGATCTGCGACAGCCCACGCGACGGCCCCCCATGCACGATCACAGCCTTCCAGTTGGCGTCCGGCTCCGGTGTCGTCCCCGCGCAGTCCGTAAAATCCGGAAACGTATCCGGCCGCAGAAACACCGTGCTCGCCATCGGAGCGCCCCTGCCGTCGCTCCCATGACACGCAATGCAGCCCCCCTTGTAGACCTTCGCCCCGTTCTCCGCATCAGGGCGCTTCGCATAATGAAGCCTCTGCGCGGAAAGATACAAAGAGGCCACACTGAGAATCGCGACAACACAAATGATCGATCGTCGAATCAACTTCGCCATGCGTGGCGAAATTGATGCGGTGTTTCGCGAAAATCTATGAGGAACCGGGGGCCTCCTCCTCTGAAACGCGCATAGCGCTTGTCCGCGGTTCCAACGCTGCAAATCGTTACACCCCAAAATGACGTGTCGTTATCTTTCTATGATGAGAACAAAATTTGATTCCCGCCTGCTTATTTCAACGTACAACATCAGATGCCGCGAGCAAACGCCGGTTGCACAACCTGGGCCGATTGAAGATGACATTTCCGTCATCTATCCAAAGACTCCGTAGCGTTACAGATCATGAGCGCCCGTTTAGACGGTGACAAAACGTGTACAGAGAATTTGGGCTTTACCGGGAGCCATTCGAGGCCTTATTTTTATCGTAAAGATGAGAACGCCCTCTGGCACGGTTGATGCGAGGCTGCGTTGATCGTGCCAGAGGAATCTTGACCAGCAGCGCTGATCGAAACGGCGTCGGCCGGCACGGCCCCAGTTGCTGCAACCGACGGAGCGGCCGGAGTACTTTGTTGTTCGGCCCGCACCAGCACCGAAGCGGATATACCAATTGCTGCAATGCTCATAGAGTTATTCCTTTCTGTTCGAACTATCGACACTCTGCGAATGAGCATGATCCGCTGAAGGCGATATGAACGAATCGTCATCCCTATCCTGGATGCCTCGCAGACTGGAATCTCCTCTACCTGGTTCTTCTGAACAGTGCGTTTGAGCGCCGGTTCCCTATGCATCATGAGGGATTGTGTAACCGAATCTTAATCATTTAGGAGCCTGAAGCGACGTAGCTTGGATCTAGCCATGAATGTCCTAGTCATCGAAGATGATCGGAAGATCGCTGGTCTCCTTGAACGGGGACTCAGTGAACATGGACATCGAGTGTCCATCTCCGGAAATGGACGGCAGGGCGTGGAGATGATGATAGGCGGAGAATACGATGCCGCTTTACTGGATATCCTTCCTTCTACCCGGGATGGATGGTCTCGCGGTATTGGAGCAGGTGCGGGCTAAACGCTGTAAGACGGCGATTATGATGTTGACCGCGGTGGATACCGTGCCCAAGATTCTACAGGCATTTGACTTAGGCGCTGACGACTATTTAGTCAAACCGTTCTTGTTGGAGATTCTCCTGGCTCGCTTGACCGCGATTGCAAGACGCGGACAATCTACTCCGGTCCCTCCCCTGCTCCCGGTGGGCGATCTCATCCTGGATCGGAGCCGTCGCTCAGTCAGGCGAGCTGGAAGATCCATTCACCTGACGCGGAAGCAGTTTGGCTTGCTCGAACTGCATTGGCGAACATGGTTCCGGAGAGACGAACCGAGATACTGGCGCGGGGGGACGACTATGCGCACAACCGTCTGGTGTGCGGAGTGCACTATCCCAGCGACATCGAGGCAAGTCGTAGGGTAGCGTATGCGGTGTTCGGGTACATGTTGGCTACGCCGAGGTTTCAACGAGACCTGGCGCAGCGCGGGAAGAGATGCGAGCAAAGTTGAGCTTAGCGGGGAAAAACTGAGCGGAGGATCTGTTCTCGGCGGATGGGGCTGAGGGACAGGCGCTCGACATGATTTTGAAGCCGTCATTCTGGAGACCTGGTGTTAACTCGGTCTACGCCCCGACGAAGAACCACTTGGACGAGACCTTATCGCAGACGACGACGCAAAGGTCTGCTCCCGCATAACGGTCAAACCGGAACCAATTCTCGACTGGCGCTAACAGAGCTACACTTTTCCTATCAACGACCGCACACTCAACAAAACCACCTCAGGAAGAGATGGTGAGGACAGCGCAGGGAGCGGCAGCAATAACTTGAAAGGCGCCTTTGGGCGCAAGATGCGTGGCATACGCAGACGCGCGATGTACCCCAAGCACTACGAGATCTGCAGGGTAGCGTTCGGCTTCATTCGTTATCGCTTGGCTTACATCTTTCCCATGCAACGTGACATACTCCGTAGCGTGCTCTGTAATCTCAGGCCCAACGTTATCAAAAGCCTTCCTGACAGGATCGAAATTCTGATCTTCGGAAGCACCGAAAAAATCCGGGTCGGTTGACACATGAAGAACTCGAAGAGATGCCGACGACGATTTCCGAAGCATCGCTGCGAATGGTACTACGGCTAAAGACGCCTCGCTGAAATCGGTCGCATAGAGGACTTTATGAAAATTGGGACCAATTCCTGCTTCGGAGATGACGTGCGGCCCGACGGTGATGACTGGGCACGATGCTTGCCTCAAAACTTCTTCAGCCGTTGAGCCAAGAACGAAGCGATCCATACCTCCAATCGCATGGGTTCCCATAACGAGAAGAGGACTCTTGCACGTCTGGAGAACATTGAGGATCTCTAGCGCTGGAAATCCATCTTCGATCAGCCTCCCCTCCGTTTCCACCCCAATGTCGGCGAGGATCTTTCTGGTCTTGTTCATCCTATGTTGAACGTCTCTCCGAATGCACTCGATCATCCAACCCACGGGCACCTGATATTGGTGGCGAGCAACGTACTGGAAGACATGCACAACCAAGACCTTTGCCTTGAACATATGGGCGAATCTTCCCGCAATCGATAGCGCCGCGGAGGAAGCAGGTGAAAAATCGGTCGCCAATACGATCTGATCAGGATTCATAGCGTCTGGCCTTTCTGGATCTATGCTTTACACAATACAGACTGTTCCTTTTTCGGTTCTGTGACTAACGTCACAGAGTCAAATCCACGCAACCATCTACATTGATGGAACCACAAACTGCGTGGCAGAAAAGTTAGATCCGTGCTTGATCTCTCTGAGCGTCGACTAGTGACTGAAAGAACGGTTTGTCGATATGGCAATACTAGATGACTCGTCTATCCGCCAATTGCCCCACGAACAGCCGGTCTCGGTAGTCGTTGCTACCTTGGTCTCCGATCTCCAGGCGGGCCTCACGTTTCAAGAGGCGCAAAAACGCCAAAAACTTTATGGCCTGAACACGTTACGCTCAAAGGCTCCAGTCCCAGCATGGAGGCGTCTCCTCGCCCAATTCCATGACCCGCAAGTCTACTTACTCCTTGGCGCAGCTTCGGTGACGATACTAGTAGCCAAGCTGGAAGGTCGATCCGGAATCTCCTCTGAAGCCCTCATTATCCTTGCGATCGTTATTTTGAATGCCATCCTGGGTTTCGTACAGGAAGACCGAGCGGAGCGTGCTCTGGCATCCCTGGGAAAGATGATGCCAGAACAAACTACCGTGATTCGCGATGGTACGGAACAACGTCTTTTGGCTCAAGACCTCGTTCCCGGCGATCTGCTGGCCCTACGAGAAGGCGACTCTGTTCCCGCGGATGCCCGCCTGGCACAGGTAATTTCTCTGCTCGCCATCGAATCTTCGCTTACAGGTGAAAGCCTCCCAGTTCATAAACATTCCGAATCGATCGAGCCTACCCCAGTGCTTGGGGATCGCTCGAACATGGTATTTGCAGGGACCATGATTGTTTCCGGAAGCGCGAAAGCGGTAGTAACTGCAACTGGGATGCGCACTGAGTTTGGGAGAGTTGCGAAGCTTCTTGATGTTGAAAACAATCAGATCACGCCTCTGCAAAAACAACTCAGGCTCCTGAGTAAGCAGTTGGGCGCCGCTGTCGTATTGATAGCCGTCTGTGTCATCGCAGTCCTGCTTGCCGTTCAAGGAATGCAAAGTGCCACGGTAGTTATGGACGTTCTGCTCTTCGGGATCGCGTTGGCCGTCGCCGCGACCCCGGAAGGTCTTGCCGCCGTCATTACCCTGGTGCTGGCAATCGGCGTGCAACGTATGGCCCGTCGAGGAGCAATCGTCAAGAAACTTCCGGCGGTTGAGACCTTGGGATCTACGACCGTGATCGCCTCTGACAAGACTGGGACCATGACGCGCAACGAGATGACAGTTCGCGCGCTTGTGACGGCTTCAGGTCAAACCAACATCTCTGGAAGCGGGTACTCCCCTGACGGCGAGCTTTCAACACCTAACAATGAACAATTCACAGAGGCTCAGTCGCAAGAGATACACCAATTGCTCCTCGCTGGGGCACTCGCGAATAACGCACAACTCAACGAATCGGCAGATGGCTGGAAGATTCAAGGAGATCCTACTGAGGCTGCACTGTTAACTGCCGCCCGAAAAGCGAACATTCTGCCTTCAGCTATACGAAGTCTCTATCCCCGCTTGGCGGAAGTTCCTTTTTCATCGGAACGAAAGATGATGAGCACTCTCCACGGGCAGGGCCAGCACTCCGGGCAAGCCACGGTTTTTACCAAAGGAGCTCCCGACATCCTTCTGAAACGCTGTACGCATGAATTCTTCGCCGGTGTTTCTCGTCCTTTGACATCTCAGCGCCTCCAAGATATTCTCCAGCTCAACGAACAGCTGACCTCCAGTGCGCTCCGTACACTTGGCGTTGCTACTCGCCTCTTAACTCAAATTGAGGCAACCAATCCTACGGCTATCGGCGAACAAGGCTTGGAAAACCACCTGACCTTCCTTGGGTTGGTCGGCATGATGGATCCGCCCCGTTCTGAGGCTCGCCGCGCAGTCGAGTTGGCGAAGCTGGCCGGGATCCGCACAATCCTGATAACGGGCGATCATCCCCGTACCGCAGTGGCCGTCGCGCAGGATTTGGGAATCATCTCAACTGGCTGCGTTCTGTCTGGCTCCCAACTCGATCAAATCTCTGATTCCGACTTGCGGCAGGCAATCCGCGGCACTGAGGTCTATGCACGGGTTAACCCAGAACACAAACTCCGTATAGTGCATGCTCTCCAGCAGAACTACGAAATCGTAGCAATGACTGGCGACGGCGTGAATGATGCACCGGCCTTGAAGGCAGCACATATCGGCGTTGCCATGGGCATCACCGGCACAGATGTATCAAAAGAAGCCGCCGATCTTGTCCTGACCGACGATAACTTCTCCACGATCGTTGCCGCTGTTAAGGAGGGTCGCATCGTCTTCGACAATATTCAGAAGTTTCTGCGCTATTTGCTCGCCACCAATCTGGGAGAGGTCCTGACGCTTTCCGCAAGTGCCGTCATCCTCTCCTTCCGAAGCGGTGGTGTAGGGCACTCGCTGGTGCTACCGCTCACTGCAGCTCAGATTCTTTGGATCAACCTCGTTACCGATGGCGCACCTGCGTTGGCACTCGGAGTCGATTCCGCATCACCAGATGTCATGCGCCGTCCTCCGCGACGCCCGAATGAAAACATTATTAGCCACCAGATGCTTGGTGATCTGTTGCTCGTTGCGACGACAATGACCGTGGGGACATTGCTGATCTTCTTCATGGCCCCGATCAGCGCCTCCATTCTGCATAAACGATCGATGGCCTTCACTACGCTTATTCTCTTTCAGTTGTTCAATGCTCTCAGTGCTCGTTCCGATACTGACAGCGCCTTTCGCGACATGTTCAGCAACCATTGGCTTTGGGGTTCCATTCTGCTATCTGTCGGACTTCAAGTAATTCTTCTCAATCTTCCCTATCTTCAGCTTGCATTCGGTGTCGTCTCACTGAGTCGGACGGACTGGATACTCTGTGTTTCGGTCGCAAGCAGCGTTCTATGGGTAAGTGAAGTCGCAAAATACGTGAGGCGACGCACTGCGCGTTCCGAGCCTCAAATGCGAACAGCCGAGGTATCTCGATGAATCAAGTCACGGATACCGACGGAGGAGTGAGTACAGGCCGCCCACAGTCTAAGGAAAATGGGTTTACTTGGAAGAGTTTGACTTTGTTCCTTCTCACCATCTGCGCAGTTCTCATCTGTTTGCTGATGCTTCGGCCATTTCTGCTTGCCATCACAGGAGCAGTAGTTCTAGCAATCGTCACGCAGCGTCCTCGCAAATGGATTACAGCAAGACTGAAGTACAAGGCTCTCGCCGCAACCACCAGCGTAACGCTTGTAAGCCTGGGCATCATTGGCCCTGCGTTCTTCCTGGCCCAAGAGTTGGGGCACCGTATTCTCTCGGTGATAGGGGCTGTGCAAAGCGGAGCCGCGGCACGAGGAATACAGCAGTTCCTCGATAAATCGCCGCGTGTTTCTGCCATGCTTCAGTACTCGATGGACAACATCACTTTCAGTCAGGGATTCGATAAAAGTGCTGGGTTCATTGCAGGAAGACTTGGTGCTGTACTCGGAGGATCGATCAGCGCAACTACTCAAATTGTCGTCATGTTGTTTCTGCTTTTCTTCCTCTATCGTGATGGCGATCTGGGGATTGCATATCTTCGATCCATTGTGCCATTGAACGATAGAGAAACAGATCACCTGTTTTCGCGTCTCGTCGACACCGTTCGAGCAACGGTCATGGGCCATTTTCTGGTTGCTGCGATTCAAGGTCTTGCGGCAGGAATTGCCTTCGCGAGCCTCGGAATATCGAGTGCGTCTTTGCTGGGTGTCGCTACGGTCTTCTTTGCGATGGTGCCGTCCTTCGGGGCATTTGTTGTGTGGGTCCCCAGCGCTATCTACCTGGCCATCATGCATCACTGGATACAAGCCGGAATATTGATGGCAGTGGGCACTTTCGTCATTAGTACGTTGGATAACGTCCTAAATCCGGTTTTGGTGGGCGCGCAACTGCGTCTTCACACGGTCCCGATATTTCTTTCTATTGTGGGCGGGATTTCGCTTTTTGGAATAAGCGGCTTGATACTTGGCCCTATCGTTTTCGCATTAACTCAATCGCTTCTCGATATCTGGCGAGAGAGATTGACATCGCCGCTTCAGTTGCAGGCCATGGCAATGACAGAGCGTGGAACGCTGGGGGGCTTTGACTGACCAGCGTCGACGAACTAATCCACATTGCGAAGAATGAACTATTTAGGAGTCAGCTTCAACTGAGACCCAATGGGCTTTCGTGATGTCCGTCACCGTATCCCAAAGGCTGCTGCGCTAGGCTTTGCATGGAGAAGGCACGGGGTGTGAAATGCGCTAAGTCAGTCTCTGCGAAGCGCAACTGGAGGCGAGAGTTAGCAGCAAATTCAACCGTAGCAACCGTGTGTAGACGCGAATTCTTATTTGCGCCGCCCGGTGAGAGACGGGGCAATGCGAACAGAAGCGTCAGGCCCACGAGCTGCTCGCGCGAAGGTTATATCGGCGGCTAAGGGGAGACACGCTCGGGCCCCGACAAGTGCCCGGCTAACAACAGATACTTGCTCAAAGATCGTTGGTGTAACTCCTGGGAACTCACTCCTGGGATTCCGCGTTTACTTTGATGGCCTTGTCTGTTGGCATCGTTACCATCTTCCGCGTGTCCTTCATTGCCGATACGGCCTCATCATAGCGTCCCGCAAACGAATTACAGCGGATGGTCGCCATGTCTTCGAGCATCTTTACGCCGTCTTTCAGATAGCTCAGCCGGCTGCGTTCGTCATGCCCCCAGGTGACCGGTACCTCGACCACGTCGTAGCCCAGCTTGCGCGCGATGTATAGCAACTCCGGATCGAAACCCCAGCGTTCGACGGTCTGTAGCCGGAAAATTACTTGTGCCGCCTCACGCTTGAATGCCTTAAAACCACACTGGGTGTCTGTGAATGGCAATCCGATCATGATCCGAGTTACAGAATTGAAGCAGCGTCCAAAAAACTGCCTGTATAGGGGCTGGTAGCTGGTTTGCCGTGTTCGGTCCATCCAACGCGATCCAATCGCCACGTCGGCTCCCCCGGCAAGCGCCTCCATCAATCTCTCAGCCTCAATCAAGGGAGCGGAGAGGTCGGCATCGGTAAACAACACGATCTCTCCCACGGCCTGCAGTACCCCGTAACGAACGGAATATCCCTTGCCGCGATTTTGGAGGTTTTTTAAGAGGCGAATGCGCGGATCCGCGGCCATCCAACGTTCGACGATTGAAGCGGTGTCGTCTTGCGAACCGTCGTCGACCGCTAAAACTTCTGCATCCCATCCCTGGGTTTCAACGCATGTCATTACACGATCCAGCGTCGCGTCGATGCGGGCGCCCTCGTTGTAAGCCGGAATGATAATGCTCAAGGCCCGAGATGACATGGCCAGTTACGATCCTTAGGATGATGGCATTCGTAGAGTTACGTGAACGAATACCAGAGTCGATCTTAAGTGCCCATACAGCTCCCGCCCAGGTATCGCCAAGCGGAAATAACTCGATGAAGCACAGCTCCTAAAAATGATGAGAAGCTACCAAATGCCCTTGTCGCTGCCGGTAATCTTGTGACCAATCGCGGCAGCAGTTGCGAGCCATGGCAACAATCCCAGCCTCGCGCTGCTTTGCAAGTCGCCCCTGCGCAGCAAGCCGGCGAATTGTGAACGATAGAGGCCTGCTGATTGAGGCAGAATTGGAACACGAAGGAAACTGCCCTGGAAGTACACGATATTGCCCTCGAAATACGCAGATTTTCTTACAAAGCTCGGCAGATCCGGAGCTGCAGCACCACAGCTTCTGACGTAATCCGAAACAATGACGAGGTATGTCGCGACTCCTTCCCAAATCCCCGCAGCTTGGGCGGAAGAGTGTAGCTCCTCGTAGTTCAGGTCTCCGGAAGAGATGAGCGTTGCCGAATCGACGATGTCGCAAAGGCGGAAATAAAAATGGCGATACATACGCTGCAAAGTCGAGATCATGATTCGATCCGAAGCAGACGGGACTCGAAAGATCTCGCCTTCGATCTCGATTTTGCGAGCGCGTTCTGGCAATCGCGATGCGAGCACTAACTGTTCTCCAGTTTGCCCCAAGCGACCTGAGTGCACTTCCACCGGGTCAGGCAGCCCAGGAATATTAAAGTTCCACTTGCAGGCGAGGCGGTCTCCCCAGCTTCGATGCGCGATTTGCGCGTCGAATCGTTTCTGCATCAAGGCACAAACAGCTTGAGCTGGCGCATTGGTGTAGAGGTCGATGTCGCTTCCAAAATCCGGCCAGTGATCGAGCGATTTCATTACCGTGACATCGAGGCCTTCCTCGTCGAAGGCGTCGCAGATTCTTCGCAGAAATCCGATCCCAGTAACAATGCGGGCACGCTCGGAAGTAATGGGGGCCGCTGCCCATTCGGCTCGAGCCTGATCATGAACGGCCAGCATGATCTCGCGATAAATCGTTAAACCGCGGATGATGACGTGGTTTGAATGAGCCAGGTTGACGAGAGTGCCAAACTCTTCCTGGCTCAGGTTCCGCAAGGTCATCGCCATGGACGAATTCGGGTCGCGAACGTCCGGCGATAGCAAAAGGTTTGAAAGAACCTTCATTGTCTCGTTCGAAGAAAGCGGAGCGGACGGCACAGACATGAGTGTGACAATCTCCTGGCGCTAGTTCGGAGGTAGCTGAGTAGAAGAATCAAGGGAAGGCGTAGTCGATGGAGGTTTCTCGGATGGGTCCTTCGGTTTTTCCGTGTTGTTGTTCCTACGCTTCAATTCAAACGTATCTTTTTTTTGCCCCCGATGTTTCTGAATGTCTTCATCGAGTTGGCGGTTTACATCCTTATGGCTTTCGTCTGCAACTGTTGCGAGGTGTTGTCCCTGGGCCGACGACTGAGTGGCCGACCCGACCCGCGCATCAGCGTCCTCGGCTTTGAGCGCCCTCGCATAAAACGACATCGCGGTTTCTAGATCACCATCTCGCTCCGCCACGTAGCCGCGATTATTGAGCGCGAAGGCACCTTGAGGATCGAGACGATAGGCGTCAAGAAAGTCTTTTCTGGCTTCGGTCCAGTCATTCTGATTAATCGCGAACACACCCCGGATGGCCAGCATTGCGGCGCGAATCTGGTTGACGCTCATAGTTTGCATTCGCTTACGAAGATCCTGCGCACTCTCGGCTGCCAACTCGCAAACGGGTTTGCCCCTCGATGAACGCTTGAGCGTGACAACGACCCGCTCCATTGATTGAGAGGCGGCAGCCTGGTCGTAATATTTCAGCGCGTTTTCCAAGTCCCCCGTCGCTTCCGCGGCAACTCCAAGATTGTTCAGGGTGAAGGGATTGTTCGGATCCAACGCCAACGCCTCCTTGAAGAGAGCCTCAGCCTCAAAGGGCCGGTCCCTCGATAGAAGGTCCATGCCTAGAACGTTGATACGATTGATGCGCATTGGAAGGTTCTTCAAGGTGCCGAGCGCATCCATCATCGGCTTGCCCCTCAGTTGCCTTGCATTACTTTGGTCGATCGTGGCATAGCTGCCCTGCGCGGTCGCAAGTTTGTAGAAGTTCTCTGCGCGCTCGACCTGGCCGCGCAACTCGGATACGTAACCAAGATTGTTTAGAGTAAAAGGATCGGTGGGGTCATAGAGGTAGGCTTTGTAGAAGAGCCCCTCAGCCTTCTCATATTTTTGTTTGGATACCGCCTCAACGCCTTCGCGATTGAGTCGCTGCACTGGTGTTAGTTCACTGTGCAGGGGAATGGTTATTCTGAGATTTTGGCATGCCACATTCAGCGGCGACGCGCAAACGACGACCCAAAATAAACCAAAGGACACAAGGCGAAGAGGATACATGGAATCAGGTGACCTTCCCGGAAACAATCTGAGTGGCGGTCGTGTAAGCGCCGCCTCTTCTTATGTTTCGACTAACTTACGGTGAAACAGGTTGCTTTGTACCTATTGTTAGCTAACAATGGATACAAAGCCACTAAATTCGTCGCGGCATCACACAAATTATGATTCAATTCGTCGGGTCCATCGCTCTCTTACTTACTACGGTTGCGTGGACCCAGTTGTCCATTCCGCAGACGACTGATAAGACAGGACTTCCAAACGCGGGTGGGCTTGATGCGCCGAGGAAGCTTCCACCTTCGCCGACGGGGCGTAGCACCGTTATGGGAGGATCTATCCGCAATCTAGATCCGGTACGTGATCAATTCACCCTCCACGTATTTGGCGGTCAATCGATGAAGATTCTCTTCGACAGTCGGACTGAGATCTATCGCGATGGCGCGAGAATAAAGGTGGCCGATTTGCATGACGATGACCATGCTTCGGTTGAGACAACGTTGGACGGCACAAAGATTTTTGCGCTAAGAATCCACATTTCGTCTCAGTTGGCTGAAGGCGTTTATCGGGGATTGGTATCCCACTATGACCCACAGACCGGATTACTAACCGTTAACGTAACCTCGTCTCAACAGACAATCACACTTCGGATTCCACCAGATACACCGATCGTCCGCGTTGGGCAGGAAGCTTCCTCCGCCCAGCGTAAGGGCGGCGGACTCTCCGATTTGAGCCAAGGCTCTCTTCTCGATGTGAAGTTCAGGGGCGGCAACGGCGGCCATGGTATCGCCACCCATATCGATGTCCTTGCGACTACCGGCTCTACGTTCGTCTTCACAGGCAAAATATCATTCCTGGATTTGCACTTGGGCCGGTTAACCATTGTCTCCGCCGACGAGAGAAATACTTATGAGATCGAATTTGATCCATCGCAATTTCCCATTAGTCGAGAGTTCCATGACGGCACTGCCTTGAAGGTAACCACGCGCTACGATGGGTCGCGATATGTTGCGAGCGAGATCAAGATAGAGTAGATGAGTCCTCGAGACAGACGCGATTTTCTAAAACTCTGCTTGACCTCGACTCCGACTCTGTTTCTCGGAGATCGCGCAAACGCCTTCGAAGGATTCGAAGCGCGAACCGGACAGAAGTCCCCGCGGACTCCGACATCTATCGATCGATACGTCGATCCATTGCCAATCTTGAAGCGGCTTGAGCCTTCGAGGAGACACGGGCGCACGGTTGTTTATCAGGTCCGAATGACTGAGTTCAAGCAGCGTCTTCACTCTCAGCTTCCTCCCACAAAAGTATGGGGATATGAAGGGATGTATCCCGGGCCCATTATTGAAGCGACAAGTAAAATTCCGGTCGAGATTCTCTGGAAAAACCAGCTTCCCCAAAAACATATTTTCCCAATCGATACTCGAATTCACGGGGCCATGTCGCCTACGCCTGCTGTCAGGACGGTTCCTCATCTCCACGGTTCTCGTACTAAGTCCGAGAGCGACGGGTTGCCGGAGAAATGGTTCACGCCTGGCCATTCTGAGATTTATCACTATCCGAATGAGCAGCAGGCCGCGACTCTCTGGTACCACGACCACGCGGTGGGGATCACCCGTCTGAATGTCTACGCAGGACTTTCCGGATTTTATTTATTACGCGACGAACAGGAACTGAGCATGAATCTGCCTTCGGGCAAGTATGAGATTCCGCTTGTCATGCAGGATCGTACTCTAGATGCCGAGGCGCAATTGGTCTATGCTCCGACGAACGAAGACGGAAAAATGCTCGCTCCAGGTACGTGGGGCCCAGAGTTCTTTGGTGAGTTGCCGGTTGTGAATGGCGCGATTTTTCCCTATCTCGACGTCGAGCCCAGACAATATCGCCTGCGTATGCTGAACGGTGCGAACTCCCGATTTTTCAACCTGTACTTGAATCTCGCGACCCGTCCTACGGATATTCCCTCGCTTGTTACGTTTCACCAGATCGGTACTGACGGCGGCTTACTGGCAAATTCAGCAGCGTTGAAGAATCTCTTGCTTGGCCCGGGCGAACGTGCGGACCTGATTGTGGACTTCGCGGGGCTCGATGGTAAAACCGTGACCCTTTCAAACACTGCGTCGGTTCCCTACCCAGGATGGGCCATGCTCCAAACCATGCACGCGCCATTGAATGAGCTCATGCAGTTTCGGGTGAGCCGTGCTTCTTCGAGTACGAGTAATCCGTTTACCCTTTCGTTGAAATCGCCTTTGACTCGACTCGACCCGGCAATGGCTGAAATTACTCGGGACTTCGTACTTTCGGAGCGCCTGGACACCGATGGGCGATCGCTGGGCGTGCGAATCAACGACAAGGGATATGACGATCCGATCACAGAGTTTCCAAGGTTGGGGTCCCTCGAAAAGTGGCGATTCGTCAACATGACGGATGACGCCCACCCGATGCATTTGCACCTGGTGCAATTCCAGATTTTAGAACGTCAGGGATTTGATTTCGGGGCCATGGTTCAAGGACGACTGGAGTTGGTCGGCGTTCCGCGACCGCCCGCCGCGAATGAAGCCGGATGGAAGGATACGGCAATTGTGAGTCCGCGGGACGTACTTTCCATTTTGATTCGATGGGACGGCTATACGGGTCGTTATGTCCATCACTGTCATATGTTGGAACATGAAGACAATGACATGATGCGTCCGTTTGAAGTTGTCGCGGGCAAGTAAGCCCACGGCAAACATCTCGAAGCCGTGCAGGGTTCCCTCCGATTACAAACCGCTTCCTTGCGGTCCACTTAAGGCTTGAAGTTCTGAGGCGTGCAAGGATCGTAGCCCAACGACGCTGCTGAAACAGGGACGGGTGGCGTCGGCGGCGCAGCCCATGGAACGGTTGTGAAGTCGAAGAAGTCGAGCAGGTTCGGTTGCGCAGCATCACGCGCAGTCAGATGGACCGAAGGACCTATGAATCGATTCTCCACAAATTTGAGGATTGCAGTATGATCCATCGGCACGTGCGAGACGTAATGCTTACGCACGAAAGGCGAGATGATCAGGTTCGGCACCCGGAATCCAAGCTGTGCCGAGAAGCCCTTTATGGCGGCGGCATCGGTAGGGGTCGCTCCAGGGTCGGACGATCCGAGGTCGCAATGCAGCGTCGGAGAGCCGCCAGATGGCAAGCATGGGCCGTAAGCATCGGCGTTGACCGATATGGCAGCTATATCCGGAATATCGCCAACCAAGACGCTTCCCACCGTTGCATCGGTGTAGTCGTTGGAGTGGCCGGGAACCGGCGGCACATGATCGTAGGGTCCCCCGCCCTCATCGTAGGCTAGAAAGAAGACCGACTGCTGCCACGCTGGGCTAACCATCAACGCATTCACCACCTTCGATACCTGCTGCTGACCGAACAGCATCGATTGACCCGATCCGGGATGCTCGTCGTTCACTCCATAGCCGGCCTCGATGAAGGCAAAGCTGGGAAGAGTGTTATTTGCCAGATCAGTGTAGTACGTCTGCAGTGGGGCTATGTGGTTTGGATCGATGCAAAACGAGTTCGACGAATCGCCAACCACGCTCGATGGCTGCGTGGGAGCCGTGCACGGAACACCCAGAGGATTTTCGTACAGGTACCGATAGGAATCGGTGAGGTATGAAAAATCCGTCGCCGGATATTTGGCTGAGGCACCGCCGATGCAATCGTCTGGATCGAGGCAGGCTCCCTGGGTAACGGTGTAATAAATTTTCCACGTTACATTCGCCTGATCTAACTGTGTGAAGATGCTTGGTATTGCGAGTTGAGGGAGACGATCATCATTTCCCGGATCAAAGACGAGGCCTTGCGTAGTGCCCCCTGTAAACGTCGCGATTCGATTGGGAATACTCTTGCTCGAAACAGGCGAAAACCAGCGGTCGGAGATCGCAAATTGAGACGCCATGTAATAGTAGTAGTTCAAGAAAGTTTGATCGTAGTAGCCCATTGAACGCTGACCAGTGAAATCAGTAAAGGTCCCGGAACATCGTGTACCTCCCGAACTCGCACAATTTATCGCGTAAGCCTGAGCGGTATGAACAAAGCCGTCCATGAGGATCGAGCGAGAGTTTCCAAAATCATAACGGCTAACATCGCCGTAACTCTCAAGCCACGACGACGTTTCATCATCGATACAGCTGCTGGTGAATTTGAATGGTGAGAAGAGGGTACCTTGATCGCTCTCGTTTTTAATCGTCGTCAGTTTGTCGTCAATGCCATCGACGCTGTAAGTCTTTCCATCAGCACCAAGATTCCAACCATTCGCGCTGCGGTAAGGATTGAGCATTCCAAAGTACGTGTCAAAGCTACGATTCTCCTGCAGCATGAAAACCACGTGAGCAATGGCTTGAATACCGCTCGCTGAGCCAACCGTGACGGTTGACGTCGCGGTGGCTGTCACACCGCCGGTCCCCGTGGCCGTAGCCGTGTAAGTCGTCGTCGCAGCCGGAGTCACGCTCTGCGTACCGCCCGTGGCCGCAAGCACGTAGCTGCTGCCGTCACTGCCCGTCACGGTCACCTGGGTCGCGTTGGCTGCAGTTACGGTTAGAACCGAAGAACTGCCAGCTGAGATCGAGGCAGGGTTCGCAACTACCGACACTGTCGGTGTCGCAGCTGCAGACACTGTGACCGTCGCCGTTGCAGTCGCCTTGACGCCGCCAGCCCCCGTGGCCGTAGCCGTGTAGGTCGTCGTCGCAGCCGGAGTGACGCTCTGCGTACCGCCCGTGGCCGCAAGCACGTAGCTGCTGCCGTCACTGCCCGTCATCGTCACCTGGGTGGCGTTCGCCGCAGTCACAGTTAGAACCGAAGAACTCCCAGCTGAGATCGAGGCAGGGTTCGCAACTACCGACACTGTCGGTGTCGCAGCTGCAGACACTGTGACCGTCGCCGTTGCAGTCGCCTTGACACCGCCGGACCCCGTGGCTGTCGCCGTGTAGGTCGTCGTCGCAGCCGGAGTCACGCTCTGCGTACCGCCTGTGGCCGCAAGCACGTAGCTGCTGCCGTCACTGCCCGTCACGGTCACCTGGGTCGCGTTGGCTGCAGTTACGGTTAGAACCGAAGAACTGCCAGCAGAGATCGAGGCAGGGTTCGCACTCACCGACACCGTCGGCGCTGCAGCCACCGTCACCGTGGCCGTTGCAGTCACCTTGACGCCGCCGGTCCCCGTGGCTGTCGCCGTGTAGGTCGTCGTCGCAGCCGGAGTCACGCTCTGCGTACCGCCCGTGGCCGCAAGCGTGTAGCTGCTGCCGTCACTGCCCGTCAGCGTCACCTGGGTGGCGTTCGCCGCAGTCACAGTGAGAACCGAAGAACTGCCAGCTGAGATCGACGCAGGGTTCGCAACTACCGACACCGTCGGCGCAGCAACCACCGTTACCGTGGCGGTTGCCGTCGCCTTGACGCCGCCGGTCCCCGTAGCTGTCGCCGTGTAGGTCGTCGTTGCAGCCGGAGTCACGCTCTGCGTACCGCCCGTGGCCGCAAGCACGTAGCTGCTGCCGTCACTGCCCGTCACGGTCACCTGGGTCGCGTTGGCCGCAGTCACAGTGAGAACCGAAGAACTGCCAGCTGAGATCGAGGCAGGGTTCGCACTCACCGACACCGTCGGCGCTGCAACTACCGTCACCGTGGCCGTTGCCGTCACCTTGACGCCGCCGGTCCCCGTGGCCGTAGCCGTGTAAGTCGTCGTCGCAGCCGGAGTCACGCTCTGCGTACCGCCCGTGGCCGCAAGCACGTAGCTGCTGCCGTCACTGCCCGTCACGGTCACCTGGGTCGCGTTGGCTGCAGTTACGGTTAGAACCGAAGAACTGCCAGCTGAGATCGACGCAGGGTTCGCACTCACCGACACCGTCGGCGCTGCAGCCACCGTCACCGTGGCCGTTGCAGTCACCTTGACGCCGCCGGTCCCCGTGGCTGTCGCCGTGTAGGTCGTCGTCGCAGCCGGAGTCACGCTCTGCGTACCGCCCGTGGCCGCAAGCACGTAGCTGCTGCCGTCACTGCCCGTCACGGTCACCTGGGTCGCGTTGGCCGCAGTTACAGTTAGAACCGAAGAACTGCCAGCTGAGATCGAGGCAGGGTTCGCACTCACCGACACCGTCGGCGCTGCAACTACCGTCACCGTGGCCGTTGCCGTCACCTTGACGCCGCCGGTCCCCGTGGCCGTAGCCGTGTAGGTCGTCGTCGCAGCCGGAGTCACGCTCTGCGTACCGCCCGTGGCCGCAAGCACGTAGCTGCTGCCGTCACTGCCCGTCATCGTCACCTGGGTGGCGTTGGCCGCAGTTACAGTTAGAACCGAAGAACTGCCAGCTGAGATCGACGCAGGGTTCGCACTCACCGACACCGTCGGCGCAGCAGCAACCGTCACCGTGGCCGTTGCAGTCACCTTGACGCCGCCAGCCCCCGTGGCCGTAGCCGTGTAGGTCGTCGTCGCAGCCGGAGTGACGCTCTGCGTACCGCCCGTGGCCGCAAGCACGTAGCTGCTGCCGTCACTGCCCGTCATCGTCACCTGGGTGGCGTTCGCCGCAGTCACAGTTAGAACCGAAGAACTCCCAGCTGAGATCGAGGCAGGGTTCGCAACTACCGACACTGTCGGTGTCGCAGCTGCAGACACTGTGACCGTCGCCGTTGCAGTCGCCTTGACACCGCCGGACCCCGTGGCTGTCGCCGTGTAGGTCGTCGTCGCAGCCGGAGTCACGCTCTGCGTACCGCCTGTGGCCGCAAGCACGTAGCTGCTGCCGTCACTGCCCGTCACGGTCACCTGGGTCGCGTTGGCTGCAGTTACGGTTAGAACCGAAGAACTGCCAGCTGAGATCGAGGCAGGGTTCGCACTCACCGACACCGTCGGCGCTGCAACCACCGTCACCGTGGCCGTTGCAGTCACCTTGACGCCGCCGGTCCCCGTGGCCGTAGCCGTGTAGGTCGTCGTCGCAGCCGGAGTCACGCTCTGCGTACCGCCCGTGGCCGCAAGCACGTAGCTGCTGCCGTCACTGCCCGTCACGGTCACCTGGGTGGCGTTGGCTGCAGTTACAGTTAGAACCGAAGAACTGCCAGCTGAGATCGAGGCAGGGTTCGCACTCACCGACACCGTCGGCGCAGCAACCACCGTCACCGTGGCCGTTGCAGTCACCTTGACGCCGCCGGTCCCCGTGGCCGTCGCCGTGTAGGTCGTCGTCGCAGCCGGAGTCACGCTCTGCGTACCGCCCGTGGCCGCAAGCACGTAGCTGCTGCCGTCACTGCCCGTCACGGTCACCTGGGTCGCGTTGGCCGCAGTTACAGTTAGAACCGAAGAACTGCCAGCTGAGATCGAGGCAGGGTTCGCACTCACCGACACCGTCGGCGCTGCAACTACCGTCACCGTGGCCGTTGCCGTCACCTTGACGCCGCCGGTCCCCGTGGCCGTAGCCGTGTAGGTCGTCGTCGCAGCCGGAGTCACGCTCTGCGTACCGCCCGTGGCCGCAAGCACGTAGCTGCTGCCGTCACTGCCCGTCACCGTCACCTGGGTGGCGTTGGCCGCAGTTACAGTTACAACCGAAGAACTGCCAGCTGAGATCGACGCAGGGTTCGCACTCACCGACACCGTCGGCGCAGCAGCCACCGTCACCGTGGCCGTTGCAGTCACCTTGACGCCGCCAGCCCCCGTGGCCGTAGCCGTGTAGGTCGTCGTCGCAGCCGGAGTGACGCTCTGCGTACCGCCCGTGGCCGCAAGCACGTAGCTGCTGCCGTCACTGCCCGTCATCGTCACCTGGGTGGCGTTCGCCGCAGTCACAGTTAGAACCGAAGAACTCCCAGCTGAGATCGAGGCAGGGTTCGCAACTACCGACACTGTCGGTGTCGCAGCTGCAGACACTGTGACCGTCGCCGTTGCAGTCGCCTTGACACCCCCGGACCCCGTGGCTGTCGCCGTGTAGGTCGTCGTCGCGGTCGGAGTCACGCTCTGCGCACCACCTGTGGCCGCGAGTACGTAGCTGCTGCCGTCACTGCCCGTCAGCGTCACCTGGGTGGCGTTGGCCGCAGTTACAGTGAGAACCGAAGAACTGCCAGCTGAGATCGAGGCAGGGTTCGCACCCACGGACACCGTCGGCGCAGCAGCCGCAGATACTGTGACTGTCGCCGCTGCAGTCACCTTGACGCCGCCGACACCGATTGCCGTAGCCGTATAAGTCGTCGTCGCAGTCGGAGTGACGCTCTGAGTACCGCCCGTGGCCGCAAGCGTGTAGCTGCTACCGTCACTGCCCGTCAGCGTCACCTGGGTGGCGTTCGCCGCAGTCGCAGTTAGAACCGAAGAACTGCCAGCTGAGATCGACGCAGGGTTCGCAACTACCGACACCGTCGGCGCTGCAGCCCCAGATACTGTGACTGTCGCCGTTGCAGTCACCTTGAAGCCGCCGACACCGATTGCCGTAGCCGTATAAGTCGTCGTCGCAGTCGGAGTGACGCTCTGAGTACCGCCCGTGGCCGCAAGCACGTAGCTGCTGCCGTCACTGCCCGTCACGGTCACCTGGGTCGCGTTCGCCGCAGTCACAGTTAGAACCGAAGAACTGCCAGCTGAGATCGACGCAGGGTTCGCAACTACCGACACCGTCGGCGCTGCAGCCCCAGATACTGTGACTGTCGCCGTTGCAGTCACCTTGAAGCCGCCGGCCTCGGTGGCCGTAGCCGTGTAGGTCGTCGTCGCAGTCGGAGTCACGCTCTGGGTACCACCTGTGGCCCCAAGCACGTAGCTGCTGCCGTCACTGCCCGTCAACGTCACCTGGGTGGCGTTCGCCGCAGTCACAGTGAGAACCGAAGAACTGCCAGCTGAGATCGAGGCAGGGTTCGCAACTACCGACACCGTCGGCCGGGAGCCCTCGGCAATAGACACGTTTGCTCCACAACCGGCGAGAGACAGCAGCAAAAATATGCAGGAAAACGACACCGCAGCAAGCCGCACACGCGAATCTGTTCGGGCAGCAAGCACTGATAGCACCCTATCCTCCATAAGCTCACATTCGCAGTTAGCAGGTTTGATGCCAATAGGCTTGCGCGGGCCAAATTTACGATTTGAAGTCTTTGACCCAATTATTGACTACGCGCCATTCGATCTTCCTGGAAAAGAGAAGGACGGGTAAACCTTTTCGGCTTTATAGTGCAAAATTTTGCCACTTCAGTCAGCGGTCCGGAACCAACCCTGGCTTGTCCTCGCCTAAATCGGAATTTGCCTCAAGTTCCAGCCCAGTCGGTGAATTGCGCAGCGAGGGTGACTTAATAGTGTTGCCGCCCCACTCCCGACTTCGTTCCGTTTCGTCTAGGCGCGAAGTCGACGAACCTGCCCAGCGTCGACGGAATCGAGCGATACTTCCGTCACTTGCGATCGTCCGCTTGATTTTGTGGAGCTGGAACCATCTCAGATAGTTACTCGCAACATTGGCCATCGTCATTTGAACTCCGGCCTGATAGTTGTGTTCAGACATCTGGCGTTGAAGTTCAGGAGACTGCAGGACAGACAATAGCTTCTCCGCGAGATCCGCAGCGTCGCCTGTCTTATAAAAGACAATCGCCATGTCATCGTCAGTCGCCATACAACGAAAATCCGGAATATCAGCGCATACGATGGGGACACCATATTCACATGCCTGATGGGCAGGACCGCTCGAACCGGTCGACGAATCGTAGGGCATCACCAGGAGCGAACTTGTGCGAAATAGTTTTGGCACATCGTTATGAGGGATATATCCCAGAAACTCAATTGGAAGATTTGGAGGTTGTACCTTTTGGATCGACTCCCAGTACCCTGTTGCAGCCGGGTGATTGCCGCCTGCAACGATCAGCCGTGCGTTAGGGAGTTTTTCCAGTACGAGTGGAAACGCCTCCATCAACCTCTCAAGGCGTTTATAGGTCCCCCAGTTTCCAAAAGCCAGGATGCGAAGATCAGGGTTGCCACGCTTAGTCATATCAGGAGGCCGGGGAATGGTGGCAAACGTCCCATGTGTTCCGACAAGAATATTCTCAGCTGCGTACTTTGTCTTCAAGGTGCGCCGATAGTCGGAGAGGAGGACAGAAACTGAATGGGCTTTGAGAAGCGTTCGTGTCGCGATGCTTGTGCCCTTGCGATAAAACTTCTCCCGACGTACTCCCGTGCCCGAGAAATCGAGATGCTCAACAATGTGGTGCAGGGTGATGTGGGTATAAAACCCGGCAGCTCGAGTCAGGACAGGAACAGACAGTCCAGCAAATGCGGCCAGAGGGCTCTCGGTCGAGCCGAAGGTCGAGAAGACAACGTTGAACCAGACGACGTCGGGTTTTAACCGGCGGATCGTGCTTAGGAGCCGACCCGGCGTCGCCAGACTACCAAACTTCCAGCAGCGAATAATGTTGACGCCGGGCAACTTCGACAATCGTTGGGAGTCGGCTGGATTTCCCTCTGCACCTTTCGCGAACGCATAATCCTCCAGTTCATCAGCCAAGATCGTCAATTCCACGTCCTTATGGCGCTGAATTTCGCGCGCAAGGTGAAAGGAATATTCGTTCAATGGCCGCATGCTAGGAGGAAATGCAGCGACCAGGCAGATCTTAATCATAGTTTCATCTTAGAGCACGTCTTTGTAAGATAGACCCTTGAAAGTGACACTTTGGTTGTATGGAAGGTTCTTCATTCAGTCCTTTGTCGCATACTCGACCCGACCTGCGACCATTCTTCGAGTTTCAGATTATGCGACGAATTGCAAAAACCAAGATATTTCCCTAATTTCAAAGCAGGTCCTCACTCAAAAAATGGTGACGTTCACGTAAGGTCTAAACTGCCTGTTCTGGCCGGGCGTGAAATTTGGAAAAGTTTCCATCTGCATCCCCGCGGAAAAACGAATCGGATATTTCAAACGGGCATCACCCGTCTTATCGTTGAACGTCCGATTGATCGGTAACGTATAAGAGACGGAAAATCCGGACTCTATGATGTCGTAGACGTGGAAGCCACGGGTACTCTCATACGAGCCCACAGCCTGAATGTCCCAGTGGCGCGTCGGAGAGAAGTTAACTGTTGCGGCCGGTCGTAGTGCCTGCGATATCGCGCTATGGATCGGTGAATAAGGCACAACCCGCCATGCACGGAGGTCTTCAACGATCGCCTCAGCATTCCACTTCTTAGAAAAACGATGGGTCAGGCCGATATAAGACGAGGTGTAATAGTTCTGAATATCTCCGAGCGGTTGCGAAGTAAATTTTTGATCGTTGGAACCCCAACCGGTAATCAGCGCCGTCTTGCTCCATGGAGCACCGACTCGGAACTTGACTGCGCCGGTTAATGTTCGTTCGTACATTGGAGTTTCGGTAAAGGGCCCGGCCTCGTAAACGAAAAACCCTTGCGCCGAGACAGCATTGAAGAAGGAACTTGTGGTGAGGTAAGTGAAGACTCTAAACAAGTTCTGATTCAGTTGAACCGGGGAAACGGAGTCGCGGCGGATCGTCCCTTGAACTCCCGCGTTGAAAGTCACAACGTTGGAGCCCAAATGGACGGTTGGATCGAGGCCAAAGTTTAGCTCATAATTCGTTGTATTTCGATTCACGATCGAATTGGTGGCTGGTACAGAGATGACACCACGCGTATTCGATACCTCGAAGAACCCGCTGTTCGTCGGTAATTTTTCAGAATGCACATGGAAGGCATTGATCGAGTCAGTTTCAATCGAAGATCGAGGGGGCGGAAGTTCCGCCAGATTAGTGGGTGGAACGGGCCCACTTGGGCTTGTCAACTTGGAGTCCAACACGTATACGGTGCTGTCCTCAAAGATGGGTTGAACAATTAAGCCAAAGAGCGCACTGAAATTGGAATTGATTCTCAGACCTTCATTCGCTCCAGCCTGAAGAAGATTCAGCTCGGCAGTCTCATCGTCTCCTGCGTTGCTGGACGCTTGGGCAAATGCCGATAGGGCCTCGGTGCTAAGGTGTTCCTGCTGGTACATCGACGCTTGGGCCAGCAGATACTGATAGTCTACGTCGGAGTCGCCAGTCTGCTTCACCGCCGCCAACTCGGCGGCTGCACGTCTGGTCTCCCCGAGACCAAGATAGCTGTTCGCCAAAGCGATTCGTATTGCCGCATCAGGTGCGCCTGCCGATTTTGCACGCTGCAGGTAGGTCTGAGACAGCTCGTACTCATGGACTTGCTGGAAAATATTCGCAGCTTCGATATACTGACTGCCGCTCAAAGGAACTGTGTCTCCGGCGTCGGCTTCCATCTGGGCGAGAGCGATTTGGCGCTCCGCATCTTCGACGTAGTTCTGCTGCGCCATCAGACTAGCAATTGCGAGACGGACCCCGGCGCGATTACTGTTGGGAGCCTGAAGGGCCTTTCCGAATCGCTCCATCGCTCCCTCCGGATCATTCAATGCTATGAGCGCCTCTCCGATGGATACGTAGATATCGCTGGCAGCCGATTGCCCTGGCAGAGGCTTCAGAGTTGACTCCGCATCCTGCCCTGCGTACTTCTCCGCAAGCTGAATGTCATGGAAAGCCTGTTCCCTATTCTGCAGGCTGGCGTCCGTGCGGGCCATCAGGGCATAGACCGAAGCATTCTCGGGCAGAAGCTGTTCGGCCGTCTGAAGTTCAACGAGCGCTTCAGCGTAGCGGCGTTGTGAGAAGAAGATGTTTGCTATAGCCAGATGGATCGATCCGTCCTTTGGATCAAACTTCAACGCTGCGCGATATTCCGATTCCGACTTTTTCAGCATGCCCTGACGACCATAAGCCGTGGCACGAATGGTATGAATCAACTCCGAGCTACCGCTAATCTCCTCTGCCAGTTGAGTCTGTCGCACGGCAGCCTGCAAGTGATTTTGATTCAGTTCGGCGAAGGCAAGGCCCATATGGGCTTCCGCGTTGTTCGGCTCCCGCTTGAGCGCCTCCTCGAAGTCCGCTGCAGCGCGCGCCGGCTCGTGAAGATCGTTGAGCACGTAGCCGCGGTTGGTATAGGCCGTCACAATACTCGGATCCAAGTCGATGGCTGCGGTGAACTCCTGTGCCGCCTGCTCGAACTGGCCATTATGTTTGGAAACATAACCAGCAAGGAGTGGGATGTCGGGCTCTTTCGGGAAGACGTCCCTGTACTGCGTAGTTAGGGCCTGCAGCTCACCGTACTCTTCGAGGCGCAGCAAATCGTAACCGAGGTAGACCACGACATCGCGATCCCGGGGCATGACTTTTATTGCTTCACGGCCGATCTCTGCAGAGAGCCGATAGTCGCCCATAAAGCTGAAGTACCGTTCTTTTTCTCGCAAAACCTGCGGCACGGACGCCATCTTCTCAGTCACACGATTCAGCCAGGTTCCTGCCAAGGTTAGATTATGCGACTCGATCGCAGCATTCATGCCACCGGACACAATCAGTGAGTTATGCGGCGCGACGGCGTAGCCACGAGAGAATGAGGCTTCTGCCTTTTCATAATCGCCACGGGCGGTATACAGATCGCCAAGTGCAAGATAGGGAACATAGGAGGACGGATAATTCTGAGCAAGAAGATTAAAGTACTTCTCCGCGTCGCGATCGTTCCCTGCAGCTCGCGACGCGTATCCGAGAGAAGTAAGAGCAAAACGGCTCCGAGGGTCGATAGCGAGCACTTTGCTGAACACAGCGATCGCGTCTGCGGTCCGGCCCATTTTCATCAGCACATCTCCATCGAGCTGAAGGCTGTTGGGGTCAGTTGGCGCGATTGCCAGAGAGTCAGTTATGTCGTTCAGCGCGCGATCGAACTGACCGGAATTCAATTCAACGAGCGCTCGTAGACGCAAAAACGCTGCCCGGTTCGGTCCTCGCTCGTCAAGGGCATCAATCGCGGTGTGAGCGATCCGCAACTGCTGCTGCGCGAGATCTATCTCATCCAGACTCCTGTAGAGCGCCTCGATGGTCATGTGCAACTGAATGCCGTAGAGCGGCCCTTCCTGCGGAAACTGGGGCAGGTTGGCTACGGCAGCGCTGTATTCTTTTACGGCATCGCTTTCGCGATCCTGCAGCTGCGCCACCTGTCCGTGAATTGCATGCAGGCGGTAGTAATTTGGGTCGAGCTTGGATGCTCGTTCAAGGAATGAGTTTGCAGAATCGATGGAACCAACCGAGACCTGGGCCTGGGCCGCCGAAAGCTGCAACCCGAGGTCGCGGGGGAGCGCGGTTGCGGCCTGCACATAAAGTCGGGCCGAGTCCTCCGTATTCCCAGCGAGGCCGTAGGTGTAAGCAAGCTCACCCAAAACCTCTGGATTCGGATTCCGGATTGAAGTGAGAGCGTCGATTGCTCTGGCATAATCCCCCGTTTCGCGGTAAAACGCACCTAGGGATCGGCCAACATCGGGGTTATTGGGAGCACGGGTCTTTGCAAGCTCCAGATAATGACCGGCCATGTCCATCTGTTTAAGATGCTGGTACGCAACGGCCATGAGTAACTCGGAGTTCGCCGAAGGTTCGATGCGTTCTGCTTTACCGAGCCATGCCAAGGCCTCGGTATAGTTTGCCGATTTCAGATAAAGATCGGCCAAAGCGAGCAAATCATTTATTCGTCTTGGATCAGCAGCAATGACCCGCTTCAGCAATCGCTCTGCTTCGGCTGTTCGGCCCATCAAGTTGTACGTCTGGGCGAGTCCGGAGGTCCCATCGATTGATGAACCATTCAATCGAAGGCCTCGCTGGTATGCATCTACGGATTGTCCATATTTGCCGTCAAGCCGGGCCGAATAACCAAGCAGGAACCAAAGCTGTGGGTCATTTGGAGCCGACTGTACAGCCCGCTGTGCGTAGTCGAGGGCAAGCGCATGATCACCGCGTTGCAGCGCCAGCTCGGCGGCTCGAGCCAAGCGGGCATTTTCGATGTTTGATCCCCATCCCAGTGGCTGCTCTTGAGATTGTTTCTGAACGGCATTGGTCCCCGGCTTGTCGGAAGAATCAGGATCTAGCTGATAGGTCTGAGAGAACCCGGGGCCGGCAAACAAGCAAAACACAATTCCACACGAAATTTTCGAGCGCTTCGATCGAACAATCAAGGGTCACCGACAAGCTAATTAATGGACTCAATTCATTTTATGCAAACGAGCTTGGTAATGTTGTCTACATAAATTTCGGATCGGAAGATTAGCCGCAGTTTGCGCAAGTCTGGAGTTTAGATTGTCTAAGGCCTTCGCAATCTGAGATACTCACCCGAAGCAACAGTTATTTTACTTTCTGCATCAAAACCCCGTATCAAGAGGACATTTTGCTAAGACCAGCGTCCACTGTAGCAAGGTCAAAACCTATACCAATTGGCTTTATCCTATTGGCTGCGGCCGCAATTCATCTACCACTGCTGCTGATGCAGCTACCACTTAAGTCGTACGACACGAACTTCCACATATTCTTCGCTTCGCATTACGCTAACCACTGGTTTGAGCCGTGGAACCCTAAGTGGTTTGCGGGCTTTTCTCAAACGACGTATCCTCCGCTGCCACAACAATGGGTGGCCGTTCTTTCCTGGATTCTGGGATTGAACGTGGCATATATGACTGTTCAGTTCGTCGCGATATTACTTCTAGCCATCGGGACATACCGGTTCTCGAAGTTGTGGGTGAGTCCCCGAGCAGCATCGTTTGCGGCCCTGGCAAGTGTTTTTCTCGGATCGGAAAGCTTCCTCGTATATTCGGCGGGCCAACTGAGCACGACGATGGCCGCTCCTATTTATCTCAACGCGCTACCTTTTGTCTTCGATTGGCTCCGCTATGGAAAATGGCGTTCCTTTTTCAAGGGGAGTGTCCTGCTCGTTGCCGCTGCGGCAGCACACCATGCGACCCTGCTTTTCGGATCGATGTTCTTCGCGCTCCCCGTTGTCGGACTCGTATTATTGGACAAGAACCGAGATGATCAGGACGAAGAAAAGACTTCGGTCCAGAGGCTCATTCTGCGCACCCTGACCATCACCGTGCTGGTGGGTATCGCGATCGCGGTTGTGTTGATGCCGTTCTGGATTGATTTGATTCGCTATCCAGTCACTCAGGCGCCGATTCCGCATCCTAGCCGCGCCAATTACATTCTCAGTCCGCAGTGGGGACTGAATTACTTCATCGTTCCGTACGGGGCACTGATCTTAGCCTTACCGTTCATTATCATTCGAGGTTGCTCCGTCGTTCGCCTTCGTCCGTTAATGCTGGGGTTTTGGCTTGCATTTCTGGTGGGATTGGGCGGTACGACGCCTGTGGCCCGCGTGCTTCTGGGCCGCGCGTTTGAAGTATTGACCTTTGAGCGATTCACTTATTGGGCGACGTTACTTGCTTTGCCGATTCTCGGTGTGATCGCTTCGGATCTCGTGGATCGATTCCGAATGCGAGCTGTCGTCCCCCTCACAATCCTGGGCGCTGCGACTTGTGCGCTGGCTGTCTCGTGGTCTACCTTTCGCCCGGCAGACGCGGCAAACTTCGACGTACAACATGTCGCCGAATGGCTCAATCGCGACGGCCACGATAAGTATCGCTACGTGACTCTTGGATTCGGAAACAAACTCTCGCGACTGGCGATCGTCACGAACGCAAACAGCGTCGACGGAGAATCCAACTCTGCCCGTACTCTTCCGGAACTCACTGAGTTTGGCGGGGCTGCGCTCACTAGTGCAAAGTATTTTGCTAAGCCTGGCCTCGATTCCCTACGCGCAATGCTGAACCACGCAGATCGATATGGACTCAAGTGGGTGATTGTGCGCGATCCCTACTACGATCCCCTACTTTACTTTGCCGGTTGGCGCCAAGTCGATTTGCTTGACGACAAGACGATCACAATCTGGAGCAAAGATGGCGTACCACCAGCCATTCCAATGAACTTGGATCAGATCCCTCCGCGCTGGCAAGGAATATTGTGGGGCACGCTTCCCTTCGGCTCCAGCCTTCTTGCAATTGCCGTGCTATTTATCCCGGACAAAAAGCGGCGAGGCCTGTCGGTGGAAGATGTGTCTGCCTTCCCCACGAACGTTATGTCCGGAGGGATAATTTCGTGATCAAGGGAGGCGCACTCGCTGGGGTTATCTTCGCCGCAACCGTTGGTCTGATTGCGATTGGCACAATTTGGCCGGTTTCTACCGCGGCGGCTTATGTCGGCGGAGGAAAAGAGAATCACATTGGTTCGTCTTCCACTGCGGAAGGCGCGGTAGAAGCCCTCGGAACCCAGATCCGCTTACAGCAACTGAGCAAAGCGTACTCGAGTCTTTCGAACAAAGCCAAATTTACCGAAGCGGATTTCATCCACGACCTTACCGGATATGGGCTCAGCCTTAGAACTTACGCAACCCTTGATAATTTCGAAGTGAAGCCACTTCATCAGTCCGCGAACGATGCGGAGATGGTAATGAAGCTGCATTGGTCGACCCCCGTCGGGGTCTTTGAGGATGCTCGCGATCTGCACGTCGTGAAAAACGGTGAGACATGGGCTGTAGCTTGGCCCCTGGTGCCTGAGCAACATGTACCGCCGCAGGTAATCCGAGTGAATTACCTGCGTTGGGATGTCATTTATAGCGGCTCGGGAGATGACTGGGGAGCGCAAGACGTTGAAGCGCCGCACGTGCGCATCATCGACATGCACCCGGTGAATCGCGCTGACGGCATGGTCGTTATGGGTGAACTTTTGAATGAAGATGTGGTCCCCTCGTTTGTGTCTGTGCGTGCCACGTTACTGGCGAAAAACGGCTCGCCGATCGACACGGAAGGCCCCTTCGACATGATCTCCCACACGCTTCTACCAAAGCAGATTACGCCCTTCATCATTCGGTTTCCTGGCGTCGATCTGTCCCAGGTAGGCAGCATCCACATGGAACCGCTTTCTGTGCTGGTTTCTGCCTCGGCAGACCCCGTGATCGAGATTCAAAACCAGAAATATAATCCCAGCCCGGGCGCATCTGCAACCGGACAGCTATCCAATCAAAGCGGTCACACGGTCAATGTGGCACATGTCCTCTCGACGTTTTATGACAAGGACGGCCAGGTACTTTGGGTCGCCGGCCAATATATTGATCGTACGCTTCAGCCGCAGATACCCGTCGACTTTCGCGTCTCTGTTCCCTCAGATCTCGCCGGGAAGGTGAGCAGTCAGCGGATTGTCGTTTCGACTTATACCAACGGGAGTTCTCTGTGAGATTCAGAAACGCCGCGTTGTTGGCTGGGTTTGCCCTTACGCAATTCACTTTCTCTCGGGCGCAAGATGCAGCCATGAAGCTGCCGAAGACTATCGTCGCAGGAGATGCGTTCTCGATTCAGACGACTGGAAGCGGCAAGGCCGTTTTATATATTGTCGGACTAGGACAGGCGCTGCGGCGCGATGTGCAAATAGGAGAATCGGCGTCGTTTCCAACAGGAGTGCTTTATAACGCCGGCCACTATCTGGCCATTCTTGTCGGCCCGTCGTCGCAGAGCACTGGTGAATTCGATGTGATCGCTGGAGCTCGACCTGAAACTCTGGGATTTCTGGCGAAGCCATCTCGACTTCCAGTTGGATTGCACAACGGAATCAGTGGAGCCGTCTATGTCTTCGATGCCTACCGAAATCTGATGACCACACCTACATCGGTTTCCTTCGAGCTGTCGGTGCCCGCGGGGGCGGTTCAGAGTCGCAGCGTCACGACCCGAAATGGTTTGGCGTGGACTGAAATGGATTCGTCAACGAAAGAAGGCACCGCGAAATTCGTTGCGCGCGTCGGGGATGCCTCGAGCACACGCATTATCGAGGAAGTTCCGGGAGAGCCATGTCGGATTATGATCAGCGCGCGCCCCAACGGTAACAAGTTGGAAGTGCAGACGGCTCCTGTGCGCGACTGCAGCGGCAATGCAATTCCTGACGGCACGGTCGTGACGTTTACTCAATCTTTCAATAACACACAAACCACGGTCGACGTTCCCCTCAAAGAAGGAGTGGCGCGTGTAGACATGCCGGCCAACAAAGGATCGCGAATCTCAGTCGCTTGTGGAGTAGTGGCTGGCAACGAGATTCGATGGAATGGTGGACAATGATCAATCCGATCCGGCTAACGAGCTACGTTTTGAGCGTGCTGATGGTTTCCTGGACGGCCCAACCGTCGGTGCGCGTGCAACCGCCGCAGCTGAAGGGTTCGAGGCCGGTGGAGAAACAAACGGAAATCGCAGTAATTCGCGACTATCTTCAGTCGTGGAAGACCCTGCAGGCTGCGTTCGATCAAAATCAATCGGCGCTCCTGGATGCGTACTTTGTCGGTACCGCGCGGGAGAAATTGGCAAACACGATCAAAGAGCAAGAGAACCTGGGGCTCCACACTCGTTACCTGGAGCGCACACACGATCTTCAAATTGTGTTTTATTCACCCGAGGGGCTGTCAATCCAGATGATTGACACAGTGGAGTACGACCAGCAGGTATTCGATCACGACAAAGTTTTAGCCACGAAGTCGATACGGCAACGCTATCTCGTGGTGCTCACACCATCCGAAGTACGATGGAGAGTGCGGATTCTTCAGGCGGAACTGGATTGATAGAGGTGAAAAAATCCTCTTCATTTATCCGGTCTCGGCGCCTGCCCTTTCTCTGAGCTTTGCACAGATTTCGGCTCGGATGCGTCTCCACACGTTGGAAGGCCGAGTTCGACCGCGGAACCCTCTTCGTAGTCATTCCAGGTTTCTATAATCAAAAATGGGATAACCTGATCGGCTGGGAAAAATTTCCGCCAGTAGTCGCTGGTGTCTTTGTAAGTCTGTCCGCAGCGAGCTGAGATGTGCCGATTCAAGCTCCAGGATGCCTTCGTGTCGTCGAACGATGGCCAAGCCCCACCGACAATCAACTTGTCGGGAAATTTGTCCGCCATTGTGTGGTAAAAATCGGCGAGATAGGACTCTCCCCAATTGCTGCCGTCTTGAGACCATCCTTTGGAGCCAGGACTGATCCACGGATAAAATCCGTCGAATGCTTCAGGGTGGGGTCCCGGAGTGTTTTCCTGAATGAGAAATGGCGGCGACTCCCACTTGTCCACCACGGTCCGAACCCTGGCCCAATCAGTATGTCCACCATGGGGAAAGACGAAGATGAGCGGCCTTCCTTGGTAAGTAACATAGGCTTGGCGACCGGGTGCGTTCGGAGCTAGATAGGTGTCGTGGAACATCGTAAAGTCTGCGATCACTTGATCGGTCGCGCCATCTTCCTGATCGCCTTCGTCGTACATCATCGCGATTTTGAATTTGTTTTTAGCCGCGGAGTTCTGCATGAGCGCATAACTCTGATCGATGAAGGCCTCCCGATCTCCGTACCAATCAACCACGAAGCCAGCGATTCCCATGTCCTTCGCCTTGCGGATTTGCTTCCGGAGTACTTCGGGATCGTGAGACGAATAGCCCACGGAAATATGCCGAGGGGAACCGAACCACGCCTGGTAGACGGCAAGTAGCTCTGGGGACTTACCTACCGCTTTGTACTTCAGCTGTACCGGTTGAGATGAACCAGAACAGCCACGGAACATCATTAGGAGGCATAGGAATGCAGCGTTCGCGCCAACAGACATAAACACCAGTATCTAACACAAGCCCCCGAAACCATACCAGAGGATATGTTCTTACATAAAGTAGATGGATTAAACCATAGGGGGGTTGCAAGATACTGCGACCCAAGCTGCACACATCGCAAATTTTTGCCTATTAAGAGGAAATTGATTACTCATTTCCGTCGTTTCAATCAACACTAGGCGAACACTCGAATGCTAATTGAGAAGCTTCTTCGTACTCGAAATGACAACGCCCGCCAATAGGAAGGCGGGAAACAACCCGGAAGTGCACAATTCCCCTCTTATATCAGGAGTTAACGCAAGGCCATCAAGAGCTCTTCCTCGGTCTCCACGCTCTTCAGCGTTGGATTGGCACAAGACGTGCTTCTATCTGACGTAACAGCTAGTTTTCGATGGGCTTACTTAGCCCATTTTGCACTTTAGTTTCATCGTGAAAAATTGGATTGCGGGACTTTCAAGCGTGAACGGGCCGACAGACAGATCGAGAGAATTGAAAGCCCGGATTATCTCCGGCAGCGTAGTACTGCTCTCCGGTTCTGGTCTCGTGACCGCGATCAACGTTGCCTACAACGTTGCAGTGGCCCGTTTCCTCGGGCCCGGCGGGTTTGGACATGCCACCGCCGTCTATACATTGCTCACCATAACTTCGGCAGTCACTCTCTCTTTTCAGATCATCGCCACTAAAGCCGTAGCGCAGCAGGCTTCCGTTGGAGCTAGAGAAGCTGTTTATCGCGGTTTCCACCGTGGCGCGTGGGGTGCCGGAGTATTCGTGGCCGTACTACTGGTTTTGTTCCGCCAGGGGATTACTAATTATCTCAATCTGCCGAACACGACACTGGTGGTGCTTCTCGCCGTCGGAACCGCGTTCTACGTTCCACTAGGCAGCAGGCGCGGGTACATTCAGGGCGCGTATGGATTTCGTAGTCTTGCCAAAAATCTGATACTCGAAGGAGCTGTTCGGCTCTTCGGATCGTTGCTGATGATTATGCTGGGCTACGGTGTGACGGGTGTCATCGCAGCAAACGCCGCGGCTATCGTATTTTCCTACCTCGCAATTTCTCCGAAACTCTCTGCCAGTATTCCTAACCCGCTTCCATTCGGAAACGTGCTTCAGGAATTCTCTCAGGCACTAATATTTTTCTCGGGGCAAGTGCTTATCAACAACTGCGACATTGTGTTGGTAAAACACTTCTTCGACCCTCGGGTTGCAGGCCTATACGCAGCAGTAGCAATGATCGGAAGAGTCATCTTCGCTTTCTCGTCTGCGGTCGTGAATAGTATGTTCCCGGTAGTTGCGGCTACTGACCATGAAGAGAGAAAGAATTTCTCGCTTATTGCAACTTCGCTCTTGCTCGTACTGTCAGTCGGATCTGTATTCGCAATTGGCCTGCGCATCACACCTGGTTGGGTGTGGATGAAGTTCTTTGGATCTGGGTTCCAACTTCCAGGGCCGCACGGGTTTCCGTACCTTCTGGCGCTTTACGCGATTATGACCGTCATCTACTCGCTGAGCGTCGTAGTAATTACTTACGAGATGTCCTACAAGATCGCAAACACAAGCTGGCTCCAATTAGTATTCAGCGGCGTTCTTATCGTTAGCATCTTTGAATTTCATGCTTCCTTGCTGCAGGTCATTATGGTGCAGCTGATACTGGTGTCAGTTTTCCTTGTCGTGATTGGAGCAGGGTTTCTCAAAGGTTCGCTTCGCAACAATAGAGCAATAGAAAAAAGTGCATCCAATAAGCTTCGACTACTTCGCCGTATCTCTGAAGACGAAGTCATTGCAGAATTCTTGAAGAGCGACTTCGAGAACGTAGCATATGACAAGTATCGTGAAGCTTTTCGCCCGATCGTGTTCACTCCGGACCTAGAGGACAAGACTGAAAGCGCGAAGCGGCGCGCGCTGCTTTTCGTCCGTCACCGGGCGCTCTGGAAGGAACTCCCGCCCGACACCGAATGGTATGAAGCATCGGTTAGCGATCTGTACCTTGATCGGATAAGGGTCTTCCCTCGAGCACAGTGGCTGAAATTTGCACGCGGAAATTTTGCAATTACCGAGGTGGTCCAGCGGATACAGCGTCGGGAACGAAAGAATGACAATCCGTTCCTCGTGAAGATCTCTGATATTCGTCTCAGGCTTTCGCAAGAGCATTCAAACGCCGGTTCTGTGGTCTTGATCGGCTTGGATGCAACCGAGCCCTTGACGATCCTCGACGGAAATCATCGTTTTGTCGCGGCCGTGCTCGAAGGAAAACTGGATCAACTTCGCTTCGTCTGTGGCCTGTCACCCGGGATGGCTCGATGCTGCTGGTACAAAACCAATCCCGCGAGTCTTACCCGATATGGCCGAAACCTGCTGCAACATCTGGTTAGGCATCCGAAGACAGAGTTGGAGAGTTTGTTTGAGCATTCAGGGTAGAAATCTCGGTTAAGTGGGTAAGTCGAATTCAACCAGTAAGAACTGCTGAAAAGAAATTGGAAAGGATGAAAATCCGATGTCCATCAGAAAACGGGAAGTGAAGGTACATCAGGTCCCGCAAACAGTGACGGCAAGCGTCCAGAGAAGCTTTCTCTTAAATCTGCAGCAATGTGCAGAAGCCGAACGTCCTCGCTTCGTACTGGACTGCTCGATGATCGGAGATATGAATTACGCTCTTATTAATCTATTGCTTTCTTGCTTAGAAGCGGTGATGAAATGCAACGGAGACGTCAGGCTCGCCGCGCTGAATCCGACTGCAATGGCAGCATTCCGGGTCGCCGGATTAGACCGTATTTTTGAGACTTATGCGACAACGGAGAGTGCAGTGCAGAGTTTCCATCAGCGGCCAATCAGCCTGGCACCCTTGGCTCAGGAACCGGAAGTCTTCGGCAACGTCTCGGAGCATGCAGCGTAGCCGCGACGTCGAAGGTTTGCGACGATCCACCCTGGTAATAGTGAGGAGCAAATTGATGAAGGTTCTGAATTCTTGGGTAGAACGGCAGATTGCTCTATGTCTGACGGCGTTGCTGGTTGCACCAATCGGCGCGGCTCAGACGATAGCGCCGCAGACGACCGGCGAAGTTCCCAAGGATTCAGTTACGGCTGCGACTGCAACGGAAAGCGTGGCGAAGGGCAAAAACGAGAGAATTGCCGGGGTATCGGTCACCGACGGGTCGGGTATGCTGGCGACGCAAACTCCCGACCAAAATCAGAACACTCCCCCGAATCCTCAGACAAAACAAGAAAAACCAACGCCCGCCCCTGTGGGAACTGCGGCAGCGCCCTATGAAAGACCCGAAGGTGTTCCCGCCTCCAGGCCATCTGGCGCCGCTATCGCGCCAGCGAAACAGAGACGTATCCATTCATTCGCGATTCGCATTGCACTCCTGGCTGGGGCAGGCGTCGCAATTGGGGTTGTGGCAGCGGCGACTTTGGGGAGCCCTAGCCGGCCTCAGTAGTGCTCGAGCTTCGTTTGACAATGATTTTGGGTGCAACAATGAGTGACGTTCCAAATAAGGCCCGAGCAAGGATCATCAGTTTTTCTGGTATCGACGGTGCAGGGAAAACCACCCAGATCGCGACCCTGTATAGCAGTCTTGAGAATTCCGGCCGCACTGTTCAACTGGTTTCCTTTTGGGATGACGTCGCGACGCTTAAGTGGGTTCGAGAAGACGTTGGGCACAAGATCTTCAAAGGGGATAAGGGAATAGGAACCCCCGAGATACCAATTCATCGCAAAGACAAAAATGTCCGTTCGCCGTTGATGAGCCTCGTTCGGATGGCGCTTTATCTTGTCGATGCGATCTCGTTACGCAAAATAGTCAAAGGAGCTTTGCGATCCGAGGCGGATGTTGTCATCTTTGATCGCTACATGTATGACGAGTTAGCCAATCTGAATATGGGGAATGCCGTCACTCGGCTCTACCAGCGCGGAATCATGAGGTTGGTTCCTAGGCCGGAGATCAGCTTCATACTCGACGCAAATCCAGTTGAAGCCTTCGCTCGCAAACCTGAATATCCGCTTGAGTTTCTTCACTCCAATAGAAATGCATATTTGGCACTGAGTAAAATACTGGGCGGCATGACCGTGATTCCAGTGATGCCGATCGATAAGGCGAAGGCGGAGATCGAGCAGTTTGTGTTTCGTAAGCCCTTCGATCGCGATCTGCAGAACCCACGAGCCGATCCTGCGGTCACCGAGCAAATCTCGTAGTGCAGAACCTATTGGGCGACGAAATGCGCCCGCCCAATAGGTAATGACTCGTCTGTATTTTCTGAGCAAACGGTGAAACATCCTTGTAAAACGACCCAATCTACCAGTACGTGAAGCTCATCTTATCCACGTAGGTAGTATTCGGGTTCTGCTTGTAGTCACCGTCCATCTGATAATTGACTGTCATGCCCCACCAACCCGAAGGAACCGGGAATGGAGCCATTGTTTTATTGATATTGTAAGTCACACCATTCACGGTGATGGTCTGATAGAGAAGGTCGTTGTTGGGTTGTCGCTGAACCTGAATCGTTATATGGTTCCATCCATTATCGTTCAGATTACATGGCGCACTAGTCGGCACCCAGGTGACATTGACGTTGTCAAAGATGTCCCAGGCGCCACTGCCAAGATGGTTGCATTGCGTTCCCCACTCCATCCCAACCCCGTTCGCAAACATATTTATGTCAAGCTCTATAATTTGCGTAACCGAGAGTTTAGTCACAAATACATAGGTGTCCAGGACGAAGTTATGCAGGGTAGGTAGTAGCGTATGGTTGGAGTCGGTGAGATTCTCCGTATTTCCCTGCCCAATGATGGGATTCGACCACAGTACGTCGGAGTATGGCGTCGTGCCTCCAATGTTGAACTGAGTTGCATTACCGGTCAGCGAGACGGAACTCACATGTTGATTCATCGACCAGGTTACTCCAGGACACGGAGCGGAACAGATGGCGTAGACCGGAGCTAGCTGGCCCCATTGGTTCCAACCGCTTTTGGCCTGTACATCGGAAATTGTCGTCCCCCCTACATTGAGTTTGACTGGCGCTGTCGTGCTTCCGCCACAGTGATCCCACTCCTGAACGACCGTATTCTGAGTACCAGCTCCAAGGGGTAATTGAGTATTCAACGATGCTCCGTTTGTCACGTAAGCAAGTTGATTGTTCACGTAAACTCCCATCGCCGCTACTCCCTGCGGACAACTTGAGGTTGCTGTTGCGGAGAAGGCGACAGGCGAACCCACTGTACTCCCATTTGCCGGCGAAATTACAGAAACACCGGCAGTACCGCTGACATTCAAATTAACTTGCGCGCTGGTTGCGCCTCCGCAATAGTCCCAACCCACTACAACGACCCTGTGAGAACCTGACCCAAGGTGAAGATTGGTATTGAGATTCGTTCCATTGACTTGGTAGTTTAGGCCGTCGTCCACGTAGATTCCGAGAGCGGCTACGCCCTTGGAGCAAGTACTGGTATTTGCGGATGCGACGAATTGAACATCAGGACTGACCGTTTGGCCATTTGTAGGATTGCTAACGACAACGGCTGCGTAAGCTGGCGCAGTAACTAAGAGAGCGAACATCAAAATTGCGGAGGACAATACGTTCATTAATCTGCCTTTGGTTGAAAGTGACCATTGTTCTTCGAGTCGGCGTAATTAGAAAAGAACAGTCAAACAAATCTCGGAATGTCGCTTTAAGCGACAGCCCGGAGCCCAAGGCGCGTGACAAGAAATCGGCAACCAATTCATCCATTACCGCGCCAGCCAACCTGTTCGACCCGAGACCACTTCACTCGGACCTCCCTGCATGCTCGGCACGCATCCTGCTGAGTCTTCCAACCGCGGATGAATAATAAATCTGTAAACCAACCAAGAGTTATTTATACGCATCATACACTTGGCTCTGTCAAAATTTATTCCGAATCTTAAGACATTTTTGTTTTTTTTTGAAGCCGGATATTGATCATTCAGCGATGGGAAAAATGTTCGAGACGCCAGGAAAAAATTTCCTAACCACTAGTTCATTTTTGCACTTTCTCTGATGCGCCAACCATCGCAAGTCAACGTCTACCAATAGGTAAAGCTAAAATTATCGAGATAGCTTCGGATCGAGTTCTGTTTCTCGTCTCCATCCATCTGGTAGTTGACCGTGATTCCATACCAATCGGATGGGACCACGAATGGCGCGTAGGTCTTATTGATGTTCGAGGTAACTCCGTTTAACGTTATCGTCTGATATATCACCGTATTATTCGGGCCACGCTGGGCGGTGACAGTCACGTGATTCCACGCGTTCGGTAGTGGATTGCACGCGAATCCGGTCGGTACCCATTTAGCCCCTACATTGTCCCATATGGCCCATTCATTTCCGCCTCGGATTCGGCACTCAGTTCCCCACGTAATCGCTACTGAATCCATGAACCAATTGATATCGAACTCCATCGCCTGCGTATGCTCCGCATCAGTAACCCAGAAATAGGCGTCGTACGTAAAATTCCTTAGGGACGGCACAAGAGTGTGAGCATAGTCGGGAAGGCCCTGCGTTGAGAAAGCTCCTATCAACTGGTTATAGAAAAGCACATCCGAATAAGGTGTCGTACCTCCAAGGTCAAACTGTGTTGCATTGCCGCTCATCGAGGGCGAACTGATCCCCTGCTGCATCGAAAACGTAACTCCAGGACAGGCATCATCGCAGTCTAGGTAGGCTGGGGCAAGCTGGCCCGAGCTCTTCCATCCTGCGCTCCTCTGGAGCTGCGTGAAGGTGTTAATAGCGCCCTGCACAGCGAGTTCCATAGGCGTCGTAACGGACTGTGCCGGTGAACCTGAGTCCGTGACCTTGACACCAAAGAAAAAGTCGCCGATCAAGGTCGGGGTGCCGGAGATAACGCCGCTATTAGGCGCCAGACTGAGACCGGCAGGGAGACTGCCCACAGGAGTAGACCAGGTGTAGGGTGGTGTGCCTCCAGCCGCGTGCAAAGCATCAGAATAAATTGAGTTGACTCTGCCGGAGGGCGCAACTGAGCCTGACGTAATCACGAGTCCAGACGGCGCCACAACAAGCGAGACCACAATCGACTGGGTCTGTTGCGGGACTGATGAATCAGAAATTGCAGCGGAGAAGACGGCAGTTCCTGCCGCAGTCGGTGTGCCCGCGATCAAGCCCGTCGTCGGAGTCAGGCTAAGTCCCGCAGGAAGCGCACCGGAGTTTATCGACCAAGTGTAGGGTGTGGTGCCTCCACTTGCCTGAAGGTTGGCAGAGTACGCTGCGCCACTCGTACCTGAAGGCACCGACGAGAAGCTGATAGCCAGAGGTGGGGGAGTCGCAGGTGGGGGAGTCGCAGGTGGGGGAGTCGCAGGTGGGGGAGTCGCAGGTGGGGGAGTCGCAGGTGGGGGAGTCGCAGGTGGGGGAGTCGCAGGTGCTGGAGTCACTGAAAGTGTGAGCGAGGCGATCACAGTTTGTGCTGGGAAACTCGAATCCGTTGTCGTGACCGTGAAGGACGAGTTACCGCTCGAGGTGGGAGTGCCGGAGATGATTCCGGTATATGCATCGAGACTGAGCCCTGCGGGAAGGCCGCCCGATCGGATGGACCAACTGTAGGGCGGGGTGCCTCCACTCGCGTGCTGAGGATTCGAATAGGGGGAGCCAACCGTCGCCGTGGGTAGCGCAGTAGAGTTTGTGGTTAAGGGTGCGAGCGGGGCCTGAACTGCGACAACCAAAAGAGTGAATGTGACAGTCGCAGACTCCACGGGCAAACTGGCATCTGTAGTTGTAACGCTGAAGGATGTGTTACCGCTCGAGGTAGGGGTACCAGAAATAATTCCGGTACTAGCGTCTAGGCTCAGCCCTGGGGTGAGTTGCCCTGCCGTGATGCTCCATCGATAACTTGAGGTTCCGCCAGTGGCGACAAGGGCTGCCGAGTACGGCGTATTGGCTACACCTTGTGGCAAAGTGGTTGTCGTTATCGCAAGGGGAGCTCGGTTGGGAACGTCAGCTGCTGTGATCGTAACCATAACAGGCTGCGACTGCCGCATCGTCTGCGTGTTCTGCACCTGTAATGGAATCGTAACGGGGGCGGCAAGACTGCTACTCCCGATAGTGGCAGATAAAGTGTTGGTATCAACAGTGGTAGTAGCGATTGCATTCCCATTCCACAAGATCACTGCCTGACTTTGAAAGTTCGTTCCAGTAACTTTCAATGTGGCGGTTTGAGATCCGGCTGGAATGACTTGAGGAACTACTTGAACGATGTTTGGCACCGCGATAGCATTTTGGGTTGTAGCTTGCTGCGCCCCAGACCCACAGCCGATACTAAAGAGGAGGGTAGAAAGGCTCGCGCCCGTCGCAATTACTTTTGATAGCTTGCACAAATTTCACCCCGCATCAAACACCCTGGTCTGGCAAAAAGCGTTCAATCCCACAGATTTGCTCGTTCGCTGCATGAACATTACTAGTTAACTTCGGTTACTACAGTTACCCAAAGGTGTGAGGGTATTCCACTTTCGGGGGACATACAGCAAAACGCTTAAGCCATGACTCATATGGCTTTACGGCAAATCTCTCGAAGAACATTAATTTTGAAAATAGATAGAGACGCAGGATGGACTTACTAAAGTAATAAGCCCTCCAGCAGCCCAGAACAGCGAAGCCTGAGCGGCGGGCACCAATGCACATCAGGAAAACGATCGAAAGATTTTCACGCTCGGAGGCTGCAGTTTGTTCTCGCGACGGCGGGTGTGTCGCTCCTCTGCATCGATGACACAAGAGGCTGACTAGGGCAAGTCCGGGATGGAGGCCTCTGGTAGGCTTGTAAAGAGGTGAATCTCGCTTGAGGCATCGAGGATCCTCAATGAAATTTTCTTTTGGCGATTACGGCATTAGGGTGAGGCGAAGGATACCTCTACTCTGCCGCATTGCCTCGCTGTCGGTCTGTCTGACAGCCGTTCATCATGCGATGGCATGGCAAGGTCAGAAGACTCCGGCAACTCCACAAACTAGACCTCACGCATCGTTTAAGATGGAGCCTTCGACTCCAGGCGATGCGGGAAGCCAAACGCAGAACATCCTGTCGTCCAACGACGTACCGAGACCAGCCAAGGTTACGCTTACGAACGGGACACTCACTGTCGAGGCGAACAACTCTGACCTGAGCCAGATATTGAAGAAAGTAGCCGACGACAGTGGAATGGTCATTGAAGGTTCTATCAAAAGCATTCGTGTGTATGGCGTGTACGGACCTCTCAATCCGTTCGACGTCCTCACAACTCTACTGACGGGCTCGGGCTACAATTTCACGATGTTCGGGGTCACTCACCAGGGGGCTCCGCGAGAATTAGTGCTTACCAATCAGAGCGGAGAATCTGCACCAATTCCCGCTCGCCCGCCAGCCGTCGCCGAAGCAGACCCCCTTGCAAGCGCTGGCGGCGATTCACCCAACCACGAGGTCCCCGGTCCGGGTGCAATTGTTCACGTCCCGCCTCCTCCTGCTCAATACCCTGAGCAGAGGATGGAGCAAAATATGCAGAAACTTGGGTCGATGCGCGACCAGTTGAATCGGCCCAAATAAGCGACCGCATCCGCGTTGCGGTCGTTATTGGGACTCGGAATATGGTGAGCTCAATGCTTCTCGTATTCAGTTCGCCAGAATTCTGAACAATGTTTGTCGGTCAACTCGTCAATCAATATCTTCAACTCGTTTCGAAATTGCAAGCAGATCGCAAAGTGTCAGACGGAGCCGAAGTCCTCCGCCACTCCGACCTCCTGGAACATCAGGAATCGTCGGTACTACTGTCTCTGATCGTTGACAGCCCATGTGTTGTGACTGTATAAACCGTCTGCGGAGACACGGAACACTACCCGCTAGTGGGTCAAGATGTCGAACGGAAAGCGCCGGAGTTGTCTCGATAAGCCAAGCGTCTGGCGCCTGTATCTTGCTCTGCTTCCCATAGTCGTTGGAGGCTCTTCCTTTCGCGTTGCAACAGCGGAGGTTTCCAACACTCATTCTCCTAGCCACATCACAGAAACAGGCGCCGGTCTGAATCTCACCGACGGAACAACCGTTATCGAAATCGAAGTGATAGACGCCGGTCTGGTCCGCATTCACTATCGGCCGGACCACAAGGTCACCTCCCGCACATTGGTCCTGGATCCATATCCGAAACTCATTGCACCGCAGTCCGTGAAGCACATCCGACACAACGGAACCTACGTTGTTGGAACGGGGAGAATGACTGTCGAAGTCAGCGACACCGCGCCATATTCGATCACCGTGTTTGACGGTAGCGAGAAGCGTCTACTGCGATGCGACAATCCGTTGAATGATGCGCGCACAAAGATCATCTCGCTGACCCGCGCTCGCGTAGAAACGCTTTACGGTATGCGCGGTCTTCCCCTTAAGGACAATGGCGAAGAAATCGCGCGCGACAATGGCAAATCGATTGAGGCCGGTATGCAGGGCGACAGTGGCGCGCCATTCGCATTTACCGGCAGGTGGGCGATTCTCGTCGATTCGAACGGAGGAGAATTCACAACACATCAAGACAACCTTTCGTTCCAACATTCTTCGCGTCTTGATGCAGAATATTTCATTGCGGCCGGAACTCCACTTGAGTCAATTGCATTGATTTCGCGGCTTGTTGGCCCTCCTCCACTGCCTCCCAAGTGGACCCTTGGCTTCATCAACAGCCAGTGGGGATCAAATCAGCAAGAGGTGGAGCAAATCGTGGCACGATATCGCCAGAAGCAGTTCCCCCTCGACGGCTTCATCCTCGACTTCGACTGGAAAGCCTGGGGTGAAGACAACTATGGAGAATGGAGATGGAATAGCACCTCGAACAAGGGTGCAATCGCACCCAACAAGTTCCCCGATGGCGCATCAGGCGTATTCGCTGCACGGATGAGCAAAGAGGGTGTAAAACTAGGAGCAATCCTAAAGCCGCGAATCCTGCTGAACGCGCCCGGCAATCAAAACAAACTGACCATTGCCGCTCAGTATGCTCAGGACCACAATCTTTGGTTTGCTGGTGAGCAACCCATCGATGACTATTTTACCCACCGACCTGCACGCAACTTGGATTTCAACAAGTCGGCCACGCGTACATGGTTCTGGAATCATTTGAAACCGGCATTCCATACTGGCATGGTTGCATGGTGGAATGACGAGGCAGATTCGTCCACAAATAGCCCTTCTTACAATTTTCAATTCTTGAATATGGGACGCGCTCTTTATGAAGGACAGCGTGCAAGTTCAAATCTACGTGTCTGGTCGCTCAATAGAAACTTTTATCTGGGAGCCAGCCGATATGGATATGCGGGTTGGTCGGGCGATATTCCAACTGGTTTTGAAAGCATGGCCTACCAGCGTAGACGTATGCTCGCTGCGCTAAACACCGGGGAATTTCATTGGAGTATGGATGCAGGTGGATTCGCCGGACATCCAACGGACGAAAACTACGCCCGCTGGATCGAGTTCGCCGCTTTTGTGCCGATCATGCGAATTCACGGTGACTGGAACGAGAAACGACAACCTTGGGTCTATGGCCCAATTGCAGAAGCAGCGGCGCGGCGAGCCGTGGAGCTTCGTTATGCGCTCCTGCCGTACATTTACTCCTATGAGCGGGCAAACGCCGAAGGCAATGTTGGCCTTGTGCGCCCCATGCATTGGGAGTTTCCCGACGATAAGAAAGCTTGCGCAAGTTTGACCGAGTGGATGTTCGGCGATGCACTCCTCGTCTCGCCTATAGTTGCAAAAGGAGCCGCAAGCCAGCGCGTTTATCTACCTGCAGGAGATTGGTTTGACTATGCGACAGGCAAACGGCTCACAGGGCCGAAGGATATTGACATCAACGTTGACTCCAAGACATGGAGAGACATTCCTCTCTATGTGCGTAGCGGTTCCATCATCGCAACGCAGCCGGTCGAGCAATACGTCGGACAACAGCCTGTGACGGAAATTACGCTCGACATTTTTCCTGCGACAGAGTCGGCCAGCTTTGTCGTCTACGAGGATGACGGAAATACGTACGGCTATGAGAAGGGGATCTACATGCGTCAAAAGGTGAGCGCGACGAAGCGGTCCAATCAAACGGAGATCGCACTTGACGGTGCAACCGGAACTTATGTCGCCCCTCTTCAAACCTATCTCTTTCGCGTCCATGCGCCAGCACGTGAAGTCTTGCTGAACGGCCGGGCAGTGAACGCTATTGAGACACCCAATTCGATTGCCCGGCTTCCGAATTGGAAGCCGGGAGTCGATAGATTTGGCCCGACCACTGAAGTTCGCGTGCCCGCAAGAGGCGTCACCCGTCTCAGCATTGTCCTTCGATAATCAATCACCTCTTGAGGCGAACCAAAACCCTTGCTGCGACTCTCATACTTCAGAGCCGTTGACCGGCGATAAGTCGACAGATTCGCCGGAGACCGTTGGCGTAAGCAGTGGCCACCCCTTACGCAGAACATAATCCAGCCATGCTCCAGCGATCTGTGAAGTAAAGACGGCTGCCACCACCAGGGTCGTGTAGAACTGCGAGCTGATGATGCCGGCATCGAATGCGACGCTGGCCAGCACTATGCCCGGCCCTCCGCGTGCGTTGGTGGTGATGGCGAGATTGATGAGGTCCAATCCACGGAATCCCGCAAGGCGGCCCGCGAGTGAGACGGAAAACACTTTGACGATACATGTCCCTCCGATGAATGCGAGCATCATCCAGAGCGACACGCCACGAATTAAATCCAACTTTAGACCGACGATGGCGAAGTAAACGGGAATAAAAAAAGCGAATGAGACCTTCCCTATCGCGTCGAGAGCCTCAGAAAAGAGTCTGCGCTTCTTGTGCACGACGGCGAAGCCAGCCAGGAATGCTGCAAAGACCATACTGATATCGAGGGCGCCGGCGAGTACGCAGTAGGCAAGGAGCACGGCCAAGGCGTATCCAGTTGGAGAATGTTTGGCAAATACATTCAAGCTGGATTTGTTGACACGCTTGATAAGGCGCGGAACGATAGTCAGCCCCAGGGTGAAAAAGGCCACAGTCGCCAAGAGATGATATGACATAGCCCACGGATCGAGGACAGCTTTGCCCGCCGCGGCAATTGCGACCGCCAAGGCAAGCCACAGAACGATATCTTCAAGAACGGCCACGCCAAGAACCAATCGAGCGAATCTTGTGTGGAGGATTCCGAGGTCTGAGAAGATTTTGGATACGACGGGGACAGAGGTCACAGCTACGCCGACCGCAAGAACGAGCGTGAGCGAGATGCGATTCCCATTGGGTCCCGCCAGCGATGGCCGGATAAGCCAGGGAGCAAAGAGCAAACCAAGAAGAAACGGAAGCCCTGTGCCAACAATGGTCAACCAGCCCACTTCCCGACGTTCGTCGCGAGTGAAGAGCTGCTGCGTTTCCGCACCGGCAAGAAACATCAACAAAAGCAGACCGAGCCAGTACACGAAATCCAAAATGTTGCCTTGGTGTTTGGCACCTTCAACAAAGCGAGTTACAAAAGGCAACCGACCGAAAAAGGCGTTGCCAAGAAGAACGCCAGCCAGTATCTCTCCGACGACTTTCGGCTGTCGCAATTTCACCATCACCCAGCCAAGTAATTGGGCGAGACCAACCAAAATTAGAAGGAGGAAGAAGACCTGTGTCAGCTCGGAGTTGGTCATATTTTGCGCCCCAAGAAGAGGATACTGTTCTTTTACCGATCATTCGACCCACATGCAATCAACTATTGATCCAAAGATGGGATTTAGCGCACCGATTCGTCGCGGAGCCGCGCGAAACTACGGAGCAAAAGGTTGGTCACGCAAGATTGAGTGGCAGGAGTCCCCATGTTGATTTGTCGACACAGCAATGCGTTGGGGAGGCACCTCCGCCACAGCGAATGCTGCAGGGACTGGAAGTTGTACGGCAAAGATCCGAATGGATCGACTTCCGCGAAATATCCCAACCTGCAACAGAAAGGGCTTGCCCTCAACGGATGTTGAGTTCCACCAATCGTGAGAAATAGTCGGTCAATGAGGCTTTGGCGGATTATCAGAAGGTCGCGATTTTTTCCCGTGCTTGGCCATGACTCAGCCGGGCGTAACATCTCACTTCGTTGCACTGGTCGCAGATTTCGTTCGCAACTTTCCGGGAGTCTCCTACGTCTAGAGTTCCAAGTAACGAGATATCGCGAAATGGCGAGCCTCTTTTCAACTCTGCTACCCCTGGAAATGGGTAGCTTTTTTCGTGCAACCAGAAGGTCTCCATTTAGACTCTTAGTGAACAAGCGACTGACAGCGTAAGAACATCAACTAGGAAATTTGCGGGCCCCCAGCGATGGAGGTCATTTTTCTTTATCACTGCCAGAGATTAGTCAAATATTCGAATTTATTTATCTGTGCGAAGATTTTTTGCCATTTAATGGCCAGCGAGCAAATATTTGTTTTGACCGGGTGCTCATTAAAAAAACGAAGACAAAAGAAGGCTCTGAAGGGGTGCCGAACCAACCACTGCTGCCATTCCGTGACCACGCATTACCCAAATGTGCTAATAGAGGTACGATTCTCGATTGCTTCGACAGCAACCCTTGCCGCAGCAATGCTTGACTCGGTCTTTCCTCTGTATTTGACATTCTGCCCTCCTAACCGCTTATTGAATTCATTTAGCGGTCCACGTGCGTAATCAGTCACCTTTGATTTGCTTTTTTCTGTATGGGTGAAGGTGAAGGTGAAGAGCATTCGCCAAGCACTGCATCCGCATTGCTAAAGATTTTAAACCTAATAATCGACTATCAATCAAAATGTAGTTTTAAGTGCGTCCTCGAAGCTCGCGCCTACACGACGGTCGAAGCGATGCTCATCCGCATCCATGTGGAGCGACTCTACGGCCGTAAAAAAATTGCACGATAAATGCGAGGCGGAAAAACGAAGCGCCACGGCGGAGGAACTGGAAAAACTCACTTCTTGAGGTCATTGAATATCTATAGTGCAAACGGCCGGGCTGCGGAAAACGATTCGAAAAAAGGTTCAAGCGCGAAAAGAACTATTGCGATCAAAAGTGCGCGCACCACGATCACGTAATGCAATCGAAGAAGAAAGGTCAACGCAAGAGAGCGAGGGAAAAACCCGATGGCTGTCGTCGCGGATCCGGAAAAGGTTCTATCTACCAGCGTAAAGATGGCTGCTGGTGGCGCCAAGTTATCTATACGCGTGGGGACGAGACAGCTATCACTTTGAGGAACTTGCTCACGTTGCGCAGATCGCCATTTTGCAGAAGACACAATGGGAAAATGTCGCTGGGCAGACTGCCTTCGTAACGGCTTCGTTAGCCCGAGACAACGGATACTCGGCGAGTGCGCCACATGTCAAACCACTGAAAACGGCGACCGCCGTTCTGGCAATCGGGCGATGGGCAGTCGATAAAAGGCTCAGTTCGTGGACCCGGTATTACTCATTTGTCGGTCCGATCTGCAGGATTGTGGACGATGCACCGTTCCCTCCGGATCAGCTTCGGGACCCAAAAGATCCACAGCTCGACGAAAAGCTAAAGATCTTTGAAGCGTGGTTTGAAAAGAAGAAGCCCGCACTGGAGCAGCAGGCGGAAGCAGAACTACCCCTTCTGCGGTCTCTCGCAAAGGAACTGTCGACAGATATCGAATAACGGCTAGTGCCGATTAGATGCAGGATGTTGGCGTATCACGGGCAATCCGGAAGTAAAGAAGAACCAAAGGCGGTTCAGCATCTGCAAGTCCTCCAAAAGCGATACATCGAATCACGAGAGTTTACCGTGCATGGCCTGTAACGAAGAAAGAGGACACCCTGTTAGGATGACTTCTTATTGCATTCATATTTGCGGCTTAGACTTTGGTGGTGGCTTTCGTTGTGACGGATTTCGTTGCCCTCTTCTTTGCCCAACGCGTCTTCATCGCAGCAGAAATAGCTGCTCTCCCTTTGGCACTCATCTTCCTCTTCTTAGGCTTCGTCACTTTGGGCTCAGTGGATCTGGGACGGCCTGGACCTTTCTTTATTGCTACGGTCGATAGCAGCGCTCTTACCTGTTGCAACTTGGATATCTCCGTGTCGATATCAGCAATGATGCGTTTAGTGTCCATGAATCCTCCGTAGCGCCATCATAACGAAGAAAGATGCGCCGCCACGGCCTCAGCCGGCTTCGTAGAGATGGCCCATCTTAAGGCGATAAATTTAATGTCGAAGATGGGGTGCCATTTCATCAACCTTCCGTTCGAGTTCCATGGCAAGTTTGATTGCCCCCTCGCATCCAGCCTTGTATCTCTCGCGTTCTTCTGCTTGCCGCCGGTCTTCGTTGGCAAACCTCTCGGCTTCCTCCGCTTTACGAGCCAACGTGAGAATAGGCTGACAAGACCTCCTGACGTGGTCAGGATCATATTGGGGATGTGATTGTTTCATGGCTCACTCTCCATAGAGAACTTCTACCCTCTCAGAATGACTGTCGTAGTAAACCGGCTCGCCGTGGTTTGCGAGCAGGTCATCCCGGCTGTTGTTTGAATCCTGAACGGATTGCGTCCCGAATGAGTTCATGTGAAGGGATACCGTCCGAATTTCGGCGACCTATCAAACCATATCGACGGCACATCAAACCGAAATTGCTTCGTTCCTGAGCTGCTGGTTCAATGTCGCTGCCATTGATACGAACCGTGGGCGAACCTAAGAACCTCACCCTATGAGCTGTCTCCACATCTGGGACCAGGATCTCTCTAATCTCTGCATCACAACCTTCCTCCTTCAGGACCTCCTTGATGAGTTCCAGCGTGGGAAGGTGGTTAGGACAACCTTCGAAATAGAGAACTTCGACCTTTATCTTTCTATGTCTTTCCATTCTCTGCACCTGCATTGGCCATTTCCTTGAGTACCGGACAGGGTTCTTGACGTTTTGGTTGTCGTCTCAGCACCCGGTTACATTTGCGCAAAGCTGCTTTCAGATGCGCCTCCAGTTTCTCCAGTTCTGCCTGCTTGTCACGTACGACGGCTAATTTCTTCTGCAAAAGGTCTTTCACTTCTGTACAGGCGTCAATATGCTCATCATGAAAGACGAGAAGCTCGCGAATTTCCGCCAGCGAAAATCCCAGGGCCTTTGCGCGTTTAACAAATGTCAGCCGGTCCACAGCGGCCTCTGAAAACTTCCGGTAACCGGAAACCGACCTAGGCGCTGGAGGAAGCAATCCCTCCACTTCATAGAAACGCACAGTTTCCAGGTTCACCTGTGCTCGCTGCGCGAGCTGACCCCTTGTCAGTCCATCCATACTGTTGAGAATAAGCCCTGTAGTTAGCTACAGGGTCAAGGGGAATTTGGGAAGTCTTCAAGTAATGCTAAGAGAAAACCTATAACGTTGATCCACAAAAAGGGAAATATCGATGCACTTGAAGATGGCGGATCATCCTGTAGTAGCGTTGAAGCGTCTGTAACGGACGGGGAGCGAAGAGGATGACATAGCTCGACGGAGGGCTTGGCCAACTGGGCAACCAGGAGGAGCCTCTACCTCCAGAGACGGTTTGATCTCGCAAGAGCCTCAGCTATGAAGATCCGTGTGAATCGAGAGGTTTACGCACAGTTTTGTGAGGGCCTCGGGGTGAAATTCCCCGGGGCTATTCGACAAGAGCTACTAATTTCCAGTCAAGACTTCAAGGGCAGATGCTGAAAGAGCTTCCTGACACCACGCAATAGCGAGAAAGGCCGCCCGAAGGCGGCCTTCTCCTGACTAACCTGACGGAGTGCTTACTGGCAGCCTGCGAACGCCAGCGTCGGCACCGGAACCGTCGTTCCGGCCACCGGCGTCAGCGCAGCGGACTTCAGCTCGCTTGGCGAACAGTCCAGCTGCCCGCCCGATGACGGCACCGTCGCGATCACATCGACGATGTACGATGCCGGAAGCGTGCTCTGGGTCAGCGCGATGCTGCCCGCCGAGTAGGCTCCCACAAAGACCGGTCCGACCGACGTCTTCAGGTCGTAGCTTACGCAGTCGGTCCCAGCCGGGCAGCTCGCACTGCTCGATGTTGCCAGCGAGAGTTCGACGGGCGAGAGGCCTGGGACGAGAGGCACCGTCACAGTCAGGGTGCTCGACACCGCCTCGAGGGTGCTTAACTGGACATCTGTCACGGTTCCTGCAGGCGGAGTCGCCCCGTTTTGCGACGTCACCATGCCGTGCAGAACAGCCGGTGCTGTCGACACCGTCGGCAGCGCATGCAGCGAGACAACCGAGATCGTCTGTCCCGGAGCAACGCCTGTCACAACGGTCGGCGAATACACCACACCCGCCGAACTCCGGCCAACGATTACAAGATCGTAGCTGCCTGTCGGCAGCGGGCAGAACACAAACGATCCATCGGTCCCGGCTATTGTGCTCATGGAAATGCGGTCCACTCCGTTAGCATCCTTCTGCTCGAGCGCAATCTCCACAAGGCCGTCCGCAGGCTTGCCTGTCGTGTTGTCGACAATGACGCCGTTGATGGACGTCGATGTGGTGCTCACCTCGCCTGCGTGGAGCACAGGCTTCAGACGGTAGTTTCCATTGCCCTCGATCACGATCGAATCGCAGGTGTCAAAGTCGATATCGAGGTCCTTCGTCTGTCCCGCGGCGATATTGAAGCCACCGTTCGCGATCTGTCCCGAGGGAATCTTGAGTCCGGTCTTGGCTCAAATCCCCTTTCGTTCGCAAGACACCGGTCATCCAGGGGCCTTGCTTTGTCTAAATCAAAATCGAGGTGACTTAATGAACCTGATGAACGCCTCCCCTGAACCGTTCAACGCACAAAGGCAATCCCAGATCGACTACGCAGAGTACCAATGCGGATTCCAGGCAGCCATGCGCGGCGAACTCAACAATACCTCGCAGACTCTGGCTTGGCATCGCGGTTGGGCTGACGCGCAAGAGTTGCAGGTTACAGCCACTTTGGTTCCAACAGCCCAATTACACACGGTCTGAACAACAAAAAGCCCCCATCACCGAGTGATCATGGGGGCTTCGGTGTTCCCACAGTGACAATCCAAGGCAGATTAGCCTGCGTGTTCACACCTATTGATTTATTTGATGCGTAGGCTCTTACAGGGATGCCTAGGCCATCGCAACAGGATGGCACGCTCGCCAGGATGCGGAGCCACTGCTCTTTGTAGAGCGTCACTGGAAAGCGGATGTACACTCGCGTCGATCAGCTGTACATAGATGTCGCCGGTCGTTCGAATGCTGGCGTGCCGAAGAATGCCTTGCGTGTCCTTCAGCGATCCATGCTTCTGCACCTCGGTTCCCAACGTCCGCCGCATCGAACAGGCGTCGGGGTCCAATACAGTCAACGCTCAGATCAGGCGTACACCCGAAATAGACATTATCCTCGCTACCAATTCATTTTCATTGACAACTCAAAGCTTTCAGGCATTAAATCGGGTTCGCATCTGGGACGGAATACAAAAACACTGGAAGTTACTAATAGTTATCAAGAAGCCGCTGCTGAGACGATCGCAAGCGGTGTGGGCCTCAGCACTTCTTCCGAGGAGAGTCAGATGATGCGTCCACCGTGTTATCGCACCCGTGCAACTATTTCCTTTCTCCTTCTACGGATGGGTCTTATCCTTTCCGTTTTTCTCTGTGCACCCTATCTAACGAATGCGCAGGAGAGCACCGGCACCATAGTCGGTCTCGTCACGGAAGCTTCCGGTGGCGTCATCCCTAACGCCACCGTCCACATCAAGAACGTAGCAACCAACACCGTTCGCACCGTAACCACGGATGGATCCGGAGACTTCAACGTTCCCTTCCTAACCGCCGGGCGCTACGCCCTCACGGTGGAAGCGTCGGGCTTCCAGACCCGCACTCTAGAGGGTGTTACGCTCGAGGTAGGCCAGACCGCGCGTGTCGACACGCAGCTAAAGGTCGGCACGGTTAGCGAGACCGTTCAGGTCGACACGGTTGCCGTTGCGACCCAGACTGAAGATGCCGTCGTCGGTACTGTCATTGACGCTCACAAGATCGTCGATCTCCCACTCAACGGGCGTAACTTCGTACAGCTCGCGCAGCTTATTCCCGGGGCAAACCCCGGCACGCCTGCATCGATCACGGTCCGTCGCGGCCGCGGAACCGTGGGTCAGACCGACTCCGGCTTCGGGTCTACGTCGGTCGGCGTGAATGGCCAACGCGACTTTCTCAACCGCTACTTCATCGATGGCCTCGAGTCGATGGACTACGACGCTGTCACCTTCAGCTTCTCTCCCTCAGTCGACTCCATCTCGCAGTTCAAGGTCGAGACGAGCACTTCGTCAGCCGGCAACGGCGGAGCCGCCGGAGCCCAGATATCTCTCGTCACGAAATCCGGCACCAACAACCTCCACGGAACGCTTTGGGAGTTCAATCGCAACAACGCTTTCACCCAGACCTACGATGCTATCGCCAAGGCCGACGCCCCCTCGCCTCGTCTTAACCGCAACTTGTACGGCGCCAACATCGGCGGCCCGATCTACATCCCACATCTATACAACGGCCACGGAAAGAGCTTCTTCTTCTTCAATTGGGAATCCGGGACCGCGGTCAATGGCAGCTCACCAACCCGTCTCACCGTGCCAACAACCGACGAGGTCACCAACGGAAACTTCGCAGGTCTGAAGAACACTTCCGGTGCTCTCATCACGCTAAGAAATCCCTTCACTGGCCTGCCGTTCCCCAACAATCAGGTCAATCCGAACCTGTTCAGTCCTCAGTCGCTCATCTTTCTTAAGTACACCCCCGTCGTCACGGCAGCCATCAACAGCACCAACAACTTCAGCACCCCCGTCTTCAGTGGAACTTCCACGCAGAACGACTTTACCTTTCGCCTCGATCACAACTTCGGCACAAAAGACATCCTTTCCTTCTATTACATCTGGAACAACACCTACAACGCTGGCGTGCAGGTCTTCGGTCACGATGCCGACAACAACCTCGCCATGACCCGCAACTACAACGTCACTGAGACTCACGTCTTCAATTCGTCCGTCGTCAACTCCTTCGAGTTCGGCTACCACACCTTCAGCGAGGTGGAGACCTTCGGTACCACCGGCAACCCTGCCTACAACATCGCTACCCAGATGGGCATCCCCTTTGCCCCGAACGAGCCGCGCTATTACGGCCCTCCGACGATCACCATCAGTGGTCCCGACGGCGTCTTTAGTACTTACAATCTCCAGCGCCAGATCGGCCCGCGCAACCGTTCCAACAGCAATTGGGACTGGAGCGACCACGTCAGCTGGCAGCTCAAACGTCATATGCTTGAGTTCGGCGGTGACCTCCTCTACCGCAACGTCACCTTCGACCAGATCCGCAATCCTCGCGGCAGCTTCACCTTCAATGGGCAGTACACGGGCTCGGCACTCGTCGACTTCTTGCTCGGTTACATCCAGAGCGACAGCAGCAACCCTACCCACACCAGCACCAATCTTTACGACATCTACCCGGCTCTCTACCTTCAGGACAACTACAAGATGACGCGCAATCTCACGATCAACCTCGGTGTTCGCTGGGATTACTTTCAGCCCTACACTCAGGCCAACGATCTCTACGCGGACATCTATCAGAGCGGCAATGTAGCCACGACCGTTGCCACGCCGCAGGCAGGCTCGCTTTATGGTCGGGGGCTCATCCAGAGTAACTGGAAGGATGTCGGTCCTCGCATCGGGTTCGCCTGGTCAGCCTATCCGACCACAGTTGTCCGCGGCGGTTACGGCATTTACTACACGACCGAGATATCCAACGCCTACTTCGCTATGGCCGAGGGCGGTCAGGCAGTCGGCGGAGCTACACTAACCGGCAACGTTGGTGTTCCCAATCTCACCTTCGCCAATCCCTTTCCGGGGACTTCGACCACTGGCCCCAACACCTACCCGTTCGCCGTCTCGAACAATCAACATCTTCAAGACCCCTACATCCAGCAGTACAACTTCACCGTGGAACAGACTCTTCCGGGTCAATTCCAACTCACCACCTCGTACGTCGGCGCCAAAGACACTCACCTCACGGTTACCTATCCCGACTTCAACCAGCCAATTACGCTGCTCAACGGCTTTCTCAAGACCTGCACAGCAGGTGTAACCACTAACTGCAATCCGCCCGTCAACTCCCGCCGCCCCAACCAGTTCTTCCAGCGGGCCGTTGCCGGAGACAAATCCAACGGGGCCTCCAACTACAACGCGCTCCAGGTAAAGCTCGAGCGCCGAGTAGCCAATGGCTTCACTTTGCTTACCGCCTACACATGGTCCAAATGCATCTCCGGACCGTCAGACGTCGGTGGCCAGATCGGCGGCGGCGGCTTCATCGGGGCTCCGCAGTCCTCTATACTTTCTCAACCTGGAGCGCTCCATCTGCGGCTTCGATGTGCCACAGCGTTTCGTGACCACAGTCCTCTACGACATCCCCTTCTTCAAGAAGAGCCGCGCGCTTGTGCGTGTTCCTCTCGCCGGATGGCAGGTCTCGACCATCGTCACAGCGCAGTCGGGCTTCCCCGGCAACGTCACCAACAACATTGACACTACATCCACGGCCATCAACTCGCGTCCCGACCAGATCGCCAACGGGTTCCTTCCTAACGGTCAGCGCACGCCGCAGCACTGGTTCAACACTGCCGCTTTTGTCACGGCTCAGCCCGCAGCGTTCGGCAACTCACCTCGCACCGGCGCCTTTCGCATGCCTGGCCTCATCAATGATGATTTCTCCGCAGTCAAAGCCTTCCAGTTCACCGAGTCTAAGAACCTCCAGCTCCGCTTCGACTTCTTCAACCTCTTCAAGCACTACAACGCGGATCCCAACACCGTCGTCAATGCTCTCAACTCCAAGACCTTCGGTACCATCGCCGGCGGAGTCAGCGGCGGTTATGCCACCCGGATCATCCAGTTCGGAGGCAAGTTCCTCTTCTAGCCTGGTCGCTCGAACGAGCGCGCCTTTCCTCGCGCGCTCGTTCGAGTCTCCGCAATATCACCACCCACTCTTCTCGGAGTATTCGTGACCCCACTGTTCCCCCTGGCCCTCTCGCGACGGCAATTTCTTTACGGATCCGCCGCCACCATCGCCTCCCGTCCAGCACTCTCACTCGCAGAATCCTTCGCTCCTGACATTGATACAGCGGCGCCTCGCGGCCGCCAGCGCAATCTCCTGGCTCACGCATGCAGTCCGGAAAAGTTGAAGGCCTCTCTCACACCTTCAGACAAGTACCATCCGTTTCCCACGATTCAGGATCGCGCCGCATGGGAGGACCTTCGCCCGGAGACTCGCAAGGCTCTCCTTGAAGCCGGAGAGCGCTACCTCGGGTTCCATTGGCCCGAGATGCCAGCTACCGTCTTCCTGGAGTATGCACGCGACGGCAACAGGACACATTATGAAGGTATACGCAGTGCCCGCATGGGTGCGCTCGAAGCGCTTCTCTTTGCCGAGTGTGTCGAAGGAAAGGGTCGGTTCCTCGACGATATCGCCAACGGTCTCTGGGCTACCTGCGAGGAGAGCTTCTGGGGCGTCCCCGCGCACCTCTACATTCAGAAGGCCGATCTGGGCCTGCCCGATCCTCGCGATCCTATCGTCGATCTCTTCGCCGCGCAAACCTCCGCTCTGGTCGCTACGACGGTCTATCTTCTCAATACCCGTCTCGACGCGGTATCGCCCCAGTTGCGCGAGCGCGCCGTCTTCGAGGCGGAGCGCCGAATCCTTGAACCCTGCCTCTCGCAAAACTTCATGTGGATGGGTCTTCCCGGCGGTAAGACACGCCACGATCTGCCCTGGATCACTGTCCCTGAGGGTCAGGTTCAGCCCGTCAATAATTGGGATTCATGGATCTGTTGGAACTGGCTCACCACGATCCTCTTCCTCGACCGCAACCCCGATCGCCGCCTCCGCGGGGTCCAGAAGGTTACCGTCTGTCTCGACAAGTTCATCAACACCTATCCTGATGATGGCGGCTGCGAAGAAGGCCCCAGCTACTGGAATGTGGCCTCTGGCGCCATGTTCGACGCGCTCGAACTTCTGAACTCCTCCACCTCGGGAGCTATCGACATCTACGGCAATCCGCTGCTCACCAACATGGCGATGTACCTCAACCGCACACACATTGCGGCCGACTACTACATCAATCAGGGAGACGCACCACCAATCGTTCACATCGATGTCGACAAGCTCTTTCGCTTCGGCAAGCGCCTCAACAACCCCGATGTCATCGCTCTCGCCACGTCCGACCTGCGCCCTGACTACATCCCCTCCACCCTCCCGGCAATCTTTAGCGAGGCAGCCCTTCGGGCCGAGCCCAGCCGCATCCCTCCGCTGTTCCGCGACACATGGCTTTCCGATTCGCGCATCATGGCCGCTCGCATTCGCGCCAATTCCACCGAAGGCCTGTATCTAGCCTGCATCGCCGCCGATAATGGCAAGAGCCACAGCCACAACGATACCGGCAGCTTCTGGCTCTACTCGAACGGTCACCCCGTGCTCATCGACCTCGGTCAGGAAGCGTATCGCCGCCAGAGCTTCAACGAGCATCGCTATGAGATCCCTTCCACCCAGTCGGCCTACCATAACCTGCCCACCATTGGCTCCGTCCAGCAGTTTGCCGACCCGTCAGCTCGCGCAACCGACGTTAGTTATCACTCCGACGATCGCACAGCAGAACTCACCATGGAACTCGCGACGGCCTATCCTTCAACAGCACACATCAAGACTTGGCGCCGCTCTGTCCGTCTCGACCGCACCGCGAACCGCGCTGGAATTGAAGACAATTACCTCCTCGCCCAACCCACCGAAGGCGTCTACCTCAGCCTTATGACCCCTTGCGAGGTCTCGATTCCCTTGGCCGGCACACTTCGCCTCGTTTCGAAGCAGGGCGCTCCAGCAACCACCATTCAGTTTGATGCTGCCCTCCTCAAGCCGGAAATCGACACCATCGTTCTCGACAACGAACGCCTGATCCATCACTGGGGAACGACCATCTACCGCATCCGGCTCCAGCGACCAACGGCTACCGCATCCGGCAGGCTCCGCTTCGTCATCCAGTCCGCTTAACGCGACACATCACTATCGACCCGCAATTGAGAAGATATGGTTCGCGGCCGGATGTGTGCCGCTGGCGATTGAGTTGGCTGTCGCCCGAAAGAAGGTGCTTTCACCCTGCGGCGGATTCTCACGTTCACTTAGTGCGATGCCTAATTATTAGGCAGATGCACGTCTACCTTGCAGCGTGTCTCCCAGCTAAACTGGGGAGAGGCGACGGACCATCCCATCAGTTATCCGTTGTGCCTGAAATGTCGGGTTTTGAGCAACTTCGCGTTAGCGCGTCTCGGGGCCAGGTGAACTTGCCGGAACCCCCGTTAATGAGATGGTCCGCCGCTTGATCTTCGCGTGAGTTGTAGAGGATTGTGTTGGCAGGTTCAAGGAGGGATCATCGACATGCAGATTCGTTCCGTTGGTATCGATCTTGGCAAGACCACCTTTCACCTCGTAGCTCTCAGCGCAGCTGGGAAGGTACTGTTGCGGAAGAAGTTCACGCAGAAAAACAGCTGATCACGTTTACTGCCAACATGCAGATCTCTTTGATCGGGATGGAGGCGGGTTCGGGAGCTCACTCCCTCGGCCGTGCCTTGCGAGAGCAAGGCCATGACGTGAAGCTGATCCCAGCTCAGTTCGTGAAGCCGTATGTGAAGTCCAACAAGAACGACTTTCTCGATGCCGAAGCGATTGCTGAAGCTGTAGATCGGCAGAACATGCGGTTCGTGCCGATCAAGACGGACGACCAGCTCGACCTGCAAGCCCTCCATCGCGTGCGGGATCGGCTGATCGCACGACGAACGTCAGTGATCAACCAGCTGTTCGCGGCCTGGGTGATGTAGGAGGATGATAGGAGGATCCTGGATGTTTAGAAAGCTCAGTTCGTTAGGGGGCGTCAGGATAAACTGGGCACTAACTAACATATAATTTTGCCACTTATGCCACTGGCCCCCGGGATCCAACTCGGGCATTATGAAATCATCGCTCCGATAGGCGCGGGGGGCATGGGTGAGGTGTATCGCGCTCGCGATACTGTTCTGAAACGTGAGGTCGCCGTCAAGATCCTTCCGGACTCCTACTCATCCGATCCCGAGCGCCTGCGCAGATTTCGGCAGGAACCGGCGTTTTCAAATGCCCTCGACTCCATCCCACCCGAAGCCCAGTAGCTCAGTAGTCGGAATCAAGATTTCAAACTGACGTGCACACGTGTCGACTCCACCTCCGCGACTTTGTTCGCAGAGGATGGAGTCGTCGGGATATCCCTCAGGCGCTAATCGCGATCGTGATCGTGTTTGTCGTGCTTGTAATGACCGTAGGCGTGGCCATTGCCGTGATGGTCATCATCACCGTGCCGTCCCTCGCGGTGTTCCCAGTATCCTTCGTGATAACGATAACCATGCTCGCCGTGCTCCCACCGTGCGGCGTGCCAGCCAGCGCCGTAATACGGCGGACGCTGCCAACGTCCCGGACACCAGACATAGCGGGGGCCACTGGGAACCCAGTAACCCTGCACCCAGACATATTCCACCTGCGGAGGCGGAGGTGGAACCTCATAACGTATCGGAGGTGGTGGTGTGCCGATAGTAACCCCAATTGAGACTTGCCCGAATGCGGGTGCCGATAAAGCCGACACCGCAAGTGCTGCACCAAGGAACCAATTTGCTTTCATGTCTTTCCTTTCGTGGCCCTCCGCCGTTCCGGTGTTTTCTTACAATTGAGTAAATTTCTCCGGCCGTGCGGTTTAATTTTCCTGTAGATGTGGCTAAATCACTGATTCCGCGTCTTCTATAGCAATTTGGAGCAACTCAACCGCCACAATTAGTGGCATCCGAGGTTCCTCGATATACGGCAGATGACCCTTTTGTTGTAGCAGACGCACAATTTAAGGACTCCGGCTTGATCTCATCCATTTTTCAATAAGATCGTCTATCAAGGTCGTCTATCGACCCCCAGGCCGCAGCCTGCCGTGAAGTCATGTCGGAGTTGGGGTCATCACCAAACGTCCAAAATCCTATGCTAAGAAATTCATGCAAGGCTAAAAGCAGCGTGACAACCGTTGACGCGAGCCGGCGGCCCGCTGCTGCGAGCCTGCCATGGTCTTCACGATCCACCCCCACATGGCGTTATTCGTCGTGGTGAATAAAACAATCGGAGGAACTGCGGCGGCGGCCACACGGCTAAAACCCAGTATTGCTCCCGTTATCTCTTCTCCGCGATCTCTTTGTCTGTCGGTCTCATTTCGGACTGTCCTCGTCGTCCGGCTGAAACCAGGGTTTTCGCTTGTGAGGAAACACAACCGGGTGTTTCGTTATCAAGGTCGAAAACACCCGACTCGCTAGCTTGTGGGCGTATTCAATTTCCGACTCCAGGTCGGTGTTGCTTGCGGTCTCATGCACCCGCGCTGGCCACCTCGCGGTCCGGATCGCCAAAATCAGACAGGTGTCTATGACCATCGACGGCCCCATCTTCGGCCAATCCGATTCTTTGTCGTATCCACCAACCTCTAGGCTCATGCAAAGAGTATAGGCGAAGAAAAGGTGAACATCGCGGTATTATTAGCCATGCGATGAGGGTAGCAGGAGCAAAAAAAGAGGGGCGGTCGCCTGTTGCCACATCCCCTCCTCTAGATCGACAAAAAAGGTCTTTCTACTGCCGGAAACTATTGCACCGCGTTGCTTCCCCGTCGTTGCACTAGCGCAATGACGCTTGAGTAACGCAGGTGGTAGGCTCACGGCACCCAATGGGAAAAGAGCCCGCATGCCCATCGTTGAATCGTCTCGCAGCGCTAATGCAGCGCGTGTATCGCGTGCGAGAGTTGATTGTTGCAGACCCTCTCGCCCGAGTTGCATTGGTGAGTGTCCAGACCGATCTCTTGCGAGTCCACAAGTTGATCAAGCGTCACCGTGCGACCTGCGCCCATTGCAAACTGAATCGGCCGTTGCGAGAAAATCCCTCGCACAAAACGTTGCCGTGGCCCAAAGTGGTTCCTTTCAAGCGCGCCAGCTGAGTCATGCCGCCCTCCCCTCTGCTGAACTACGGAACAACGAACGCACGATTCTACTCCAGCGATTTCGGGTCAGACCTGTTTATCGGTGACTTGGTATTGAGCAGGGAATCCAGTTCGTGCGAGCAGGCGGGAACGCCGACTCTGCCATCGCGAATGATCTCTTTTGCGCTCAGTTTCTTGCCATAGAGCTTTTCGTTTGCGCTGCCGTCGGAGCGCAAAGTCGAGCCTTCCAGAGAAACACCCGCAAACAGCCCCTTGTTACGCGAATACGACAAGATTTCCGCGTTCATAACAATGTCAGTCGCACCTTCTGCGGTACGACCCTTGGGGCCAGCTGCCGCCGAGGCGTCTGCCCCGAGCTTGACCTTGCTGGACAGTAACGATTGCGCCCCTTTTTGATTCATTACCAGGAGCACAAAGTCGGTAGCTTGGCCACCAAGTTGGAAGCCGATGCTGACACCCTCAAGGGCGTAAAGCGCGGGAGCGCCCCATCTACCCTTGTAATGTGCGCCGCTACGGCACACCATCACGCCGCGGCCATAGCTGCCGCCGATCCCAAAGGCTCCCTTTTTCACCGAAGGGAGAATAATCACGCACTCCGCCTTATCGAGCAGGTCGCGCGGAATGTCATCAGGAATATTCAGAATTTCTTTCAACACGGTTCCCGTTTCTCTGACACGATCTTGTTCGTGCTCATCATCGGCAGCGAAGGTTGCCGTCGCAGACATCAGAAAGACGACAAAACACACTGTGAACTTCTTCATGATCACCCTCGAGAGTATCGCCCGACGCCCGCATGACCGGTATCCCTCGAAAGGGCTATCAAGATCGCCAACGCCTAGATGTGCCCGAATGGCGGCCTGCATGCAAACTTGAGCTTCAGTTGGCGAAAACATTGCCTCAGGCCACCACCGAATTGGTTAACTCCCGAATGATCGGCAAACCGGAAGGAATCAAAATGGACGATAAGTCGGCTTTCCGGACAGTTGACCTTCACAGAGTTTTCAAGAAGGTGATGAGCGCCTGTCTCTCCTCAGGGGATAGTTCTTTGAAGCGTTTGGCGGGCCCGCGTGCTTCGCCATCGTGGCGGGAGATCGCATCTTCAAGGGACAGCGACTGCAGGTCATGCATGAAGCGGGGTTTTGTGCGCAGGCCCCAGAGAGGAGCGGTGCGCAGTTTGTTGGCTGTGTCTTGCGGACCCGCCTGAACGATGCCGTCTCCGGTTCCGATGTCATGCAACAAGAAGTCGCCGAAGGGATGAATGATTTTGTCGCCGAGAGCGTCGGGAACGATGAACATGCCGCCATCGATGACGGTTCCTGCGGGAGCGGTGGCGATGGATTCGACGTGGCAGACAGCGCAACCGGCGCGGCGGAAGAGTTCTCCTCCTCGGATGGCTGCGGGGGTTGCGGCGAGCGCCGTATCTCGAGGTGGAACCATCGTGCCGCGTATGAACTGAGCAAAGTGGTCGATGTCAGCCAGGCCAAGGTCATCCGGCTGATCTTCCGGGTCTTTCGTCACCTTGAGAACCGTAGTAACGTCCGTGGGGCGCAGCCGGTTCGTGACTCCCATCTCGTTGAGATAGGCATCGCCAATAAAAGAGAGCAAGCTGCTGTGCTGGTCCTTCCAGCCGAAGCGTCCGACGCGGGTTTGTCCCGGGGCCTCGAAGATGGGGGCCTGCACAACTTCCCCGTGAACTCTACCTTCGCTTAGCTCTGGCTGTCGTTCAGCAATTGCGATCAGAGTCTTGTCGTCGATCGCTTCCACAAATCCATCCCCCAGCGTGTTGAGGGCAGCGCGTAATGCGCGGATGTTCTCCGTCGCAGGTATGTGCTCCTGGGCCTCCGGACCGATGGCGCGGTCATTAACAATGGATCTGCCGGTAATCGTGTTCTTCCCGTCGTTGATGAGGATTGTCGGGTTAACAAAATTTCCATTCTCATCCTTGTGCCCAACCCGGAGTTCTGTGAACTGGCTGGCTCCTCCGCTGTTCGGATTTTCGTGGCAACTGACGCAGGCGGTTGAGTTGTATACAGGGCCAAGTCCGGTTTGTACCGAATGGTTTTGCTCATAGACCTCCTGATCCCGAGCAAACGTGTCTCCGGGCGGCTCGACGATTCCGTTGCTGACGCTTTGCGCCCCGTTGAAGCTGGGAGTGTTGAACCCGGCCGGTGCTTCCGTTGCTGACTTCGCTGCGACTCTGGCGAGTCCCGTACCCAATGCGGTCAATGCCGCGAATAGGCAAGAACAGAGGAGAACCTTTCTCCGACGGTGAATGAGCATGAATGTTCCTCCAAAAGACACGCAGTCGCCTACGCGCGTGCAGGACGTAAGCTGGCTGATTCATTGACCTCAATACTCACAACCGTGACGAAAGGATCGAGAGCTGCGGCGTGAAGACGGAAGTCATATGCGTATCCAAACTGGGTTGCGCCAGGATTATTCCCACAGTAGGGAAAAAATCTGCAAGGGAAAAATGCGAAGGAAAGGGCGCGGTCTCTCCATCTCCATAGAGGATGAGATTGTTGCCAAGGATCGGTTGTGTTTCTCGCAGACGTACGACCGGCCGAGTAAGCCCGATCCTGCGAACCCGGGAGATTCAGTCATTCACATTTAGTTAATTTCCCGCGCAAAGTCGGAATAATTTTCCTCTTCCGCAGTTATCCACGGCGTGGCAGCAGATAGCCACTGCATCTGTAGTCCGGCCATGCTTCTGACAGTCTCACCGAATCCAAACGAGGTAAGTTCAATGTCAAAAAGATTATTCATGCTCGCACTTGTAGGTGCCGGCCTTTTGATCCCCGTCACCAGCGTCGCTCTGACAAGTGATGACGATCATCCAGCATCATCCACGCAATCGGTCAACCCTGCCATCGAATGGAACAGGACTCTTCTGTCGATCGTTCGAACCCCCGGCGCCCAGCCAGCCACGATCCATTCCACTCGCAACTTCGCCATACTGCACGCCGCTATCTTCGACGCCGTCAATAACATCGACAGAGACTTCCAGCCTTATGCGGTTCGCCATCCGCACGTCTCGCGAAAGGCTTCGATCCAGGCAGCAGCAGACCAGGCAGCCCACGATGTTCTCATCTCGCTTTACCCCACTTTTGCACCGACGCTCGATTCTGAACTTCGGCAGGATCTGGAACAGATCCCGTATGGACGCGACAAAACCGACGGCATCGAGGAGGGTAAAGACGTTGCCGCTGCCATCCTGGCGTTGCGAAGCAACGACGGCTCCGCCATGATCCTTCCTCCGTTCGTGCCGAAGAACCAGCCTGGAAGCTATCAGTTGACGCCTCCCAACCTCGCGCCGGCGGACTTCATCCAGTGGCCACAAGTCACTCCGTTTGCTCTGGCACGAGCCAACGAATTTCGTCCCGGTCCACCGCCCCAACTGACCAGCGAGGACTATACCCGGTCCTTTGACGAAGTCAAAAGTCTTGGACTCATCACAAGTACAACTCGTACCGCGGATCAGACTCAGATTGGACAGTTCTGGAACGGCAACATTCAGGACTTCTGGAATGAGATCGCACAGACCGCAGCGCTGGCACATCACCTCGATCTGGCTCAGAGCGCGCACCTGTTTGCCTGGTTGAACATCAGCCTCGCCGACACCACCATCGCCTTTTTTGACACCAAGTACACCTACGATCTCTGGCGGCCGGTGACTGCAATTCAAATGGCAGGTATCGACGACAATCCTGGGACCATCGCAGATCCAATTTGGATTCCACTCCCGATAAAGACAGCTCCCGACCCATCCTACCCCGGCGCACACAGCGCCATCAGTGCTGCTGCGGCTGAGGTACTACGGCTCTCCCTCGGCGATCCGATCACCCTTGATGTCACCTCCGAGTCACTGGCAGGAATAACGCGCCACTTCACCAGTTTCTCCGAAGCGGCAGAGGAAGCGGGGTTGAGTCGAATCTACGCCGGGCAGCACTTCCGCTTCGACCACAACGCGGGCAAACGTTTAGGTCGACAGGTGTCGGACTCTGTTCTATCCACCATTCTGCAGCCTAGGAGAAATCCCGAACTGGATGAGTAGATGCGATCCACGTAACGTAACTGCGGTCCGCTGACTGCTAGTTTGCATGCCGCGGTTAGGTCTAAGGGGTGGGCAATACGCCCGCTTCCTTGCGCTCACCAGGGAGAACTATTTCGCGTCAGGCGTCTCGATTCACACTAGCGGGAGGACATTCATGACACGCGCCGAACTTCAGAACAGTCAGGAATACATGTGGAAAGCGCTTTTTGCCGAAGGACGGACAACTCTCACGCTCGCAGTAGAGATGCTCTTGCGTTGCCATTTATCACCGGTACAAATCCTCAGCAAAACAATGACGGCGCTGGAAGGCTCGCAGCAGGATTCCTGAAATTCTTATGGCAACCACTCGTATACCACTTGCCTCCATGAAGGAGCTATCACATGACAGATACGCATAACGGTACAACTGCATGGGAATGCTTCAACTTTTAACGAAACCCAGACAAAGCTGCGACACATGCCGCATATCAGGATAGCTATGCTTGGCGCCAATGTGGACACAAGCTCGCGACGTGGCCGCAGTCTGCAACGCATATCACGAAATCGGAGAGCACCATATGAAGATGCGAAACAAACCTATTACAGAATCACACAAGCAAACCGCTTCATTCACAGACGAGGCCGCCGGCGCCAGTTCGAAAGGCGCCACGCCGAGCCAGTCTTTCAGCGCCAGAGACCGACGAAAATTTTTGAAAGGCGGAATGCTCGCAGCCGGTGCAACCGTTTTGGGCACTGGCATATCGCCCAACCGTTTGCTGGCCTCTCAGGGCGACGACGACCGCGCCCCGGTCACGAAAGGAGATATCGCGATTCTCAAATTCCTGCAGGCTCTGGAGACCATCGAAACCGATCTATGGCAGCAGTACTCGGAGCTCGGTGGAACTCAAGATAAGGAAGTCAGCGGGCTCAACGGGGGCAACGTGCCTTATACTCAGGCCCTTCAACTCCTCGATGGCGACATGCCTCAATACATTCATGACAACACCGATGATGAGATCAGCCACGCAAGATTCCTCAGTAATTACCTGGAATCTATTGGCGCCAAGCCAGTTGATCTGACTCCGTTCGCGCAGTTGCCTAGCAGCAAAGCAGATGGGGCCAGGCAAGTGGGACGACTCACCAACCTTACCCAACTCACCATCGACACCAGCTTCTGGTCGCAGTATCGCAGCATTACCAATCCCGATTTTGACCCGAACGCGATCTTCGCTCAAGCCGTTCCGAGCTTGAATGTGGGAATGCACACCGCGATCCCGAGGAGCAATGACGACACAGCTGGAAGTGTCATCAACCCCGATCCAACCCAATCAACCTTCCCCGATCTGCTCAAGGCGATTGCCTTCACGGCGGGATTCCATTTTGCGTTCATCGAGCAAGGCGGCACCAGCTTGTATCCCACACTCGCTCAGCATGTGACCAATCTGGAAGTTCTGCGAATCCTGTTGAGCATCGGTCCGAGCGAAACCATGCACTTCCAGACCTGGCAGGACAAAGCCGGCAACGCCACTCCGTTAACCGTCTTCGATAAGACGAACAACTCCTCAGTTACCTTCACTAACCTTCAGGACGCACAGGGGGAAACTGATCCGGAATCGCTGAATGGAGATACGTTACAAGCTAACCTGATCATGCCTGAGCCAACCCACTTCCTGAATCCAAAGTTCGGGCCCGTGGCGATCATTCGCCCGACCTCGACCAAACTTGGCGGAGCCCAGGCCGCGATGATGAGCTTTATCAATGACGGGCTCTTCCGCGGCCAAAAGCCACTGAACAACCCTGAACTGGTGCGGGTATTGCTCCAACTGGCAGAAGAAGCGGATAACGCGCGCCGCCAACTGTAAGTGTTACCTGAACTCCCAGGTCTCCAGGGCGCAGTGGACGACGGTCCTCGGCGCCCTGTTTCTTGACAGGGCACTTTACGATACCGACAAATTGACGATGCCGGTCGAAACGGGCTGAGGTTTTGCGCGGTCCAGGTGGACGTGTTGGGGTCGGACCTGACGACCTTGCTTGCACGGCTCACATGGTTTCTCAACTTGGGCAAGGGCGAAAAGCCCCACGCGACGCGGCGAAAGAATTACTGGCTGGAATGGGTGCGCGCGAACAATGCCCCACCCACCCGCAAGGACAGACTTTCACCTAGCGTCTTCACCAAGCGTTATGCGTCAGTGACGGTAGCGGATACCACGAAGACTTTCAAACAGGCGAGCGTGACCCCGGAGGGCGCCTACAGCGTTATCCGGGGAGTGGTTCGGTGGGAGAGTGGGAGGGGTGGACGATGAATCAGGGCTGCGTCTCTCCCGTTGTAAGGGATCAACTAATCAACCAAATCATCCATCAAGGCAAGGCTAAGAGAAACACCCTTGCCACAGACACTTATAGAGGTGTGCAGCGACGAGGCGCGTCTGGCGTGGAGCTATGCGCGGACAGTCTCGGGACGCACTCCTCGATGACGCACTCCTCGATAAGGCTGAGCATGAAGCGCTCGCGGAGTTGCAGCTCTGCCTTTCGACCTCTCGATTTGGCAGTGTATCCATCGGAGAGAGCAAGAGAACCGTGAGAACTCATAACAACTAGGAGAGCCTATGAATATGTTCCGCCGCCTTGCCTTAAGCACCATGGCTTTTTCTTTGGAGCTACTTCTTTTGGGCAGCACTATACCCGAACCAACCTTCAGGCCAACACGACAGGAGTTGCTGAGGCCACCGACCCGCAGTTGGTTAGTCCATGGGGCCTGTCGCGCACTTCCGGCAGCTGGGGCTGCAGACAGTTGCGTGGAATGCGGTCTGTAGTTTCCGAAAACCCTGTTTTTCGAGAACCACGACGCCAAGATCGTATCACGGGTCAGCACCGATTACTCTCCGGTTGTGGCCAATCACCCGTCCCAAATTTCGATGGAGGATCAGTGAATCGGCTCGCTCGGTATTGCCACGTCTCTGCGTCGAGCGCTGATCTTATCCAGCCGGTTATTTACTTCTTTGAACTTGCCAAAAACCGTCGCCGCGCTTTGGGTAGGCGATGCGCACGGTATTGATCGAAAAGGGTGCTACGTCGAGCCCAACTTCATCTCCATGGATTGACACTTGTGCGCTGGCATCCTTGATATCGTGCTCCAGCAAGTTGGTCTCAACTGCTTCCGAAGCACCGGCTGGCACCGTTATCTTTGCGTGCGTAGCTTTTCCGGCCCACTCATAAAAGCGAAGTATCAGGCTATTCCCATCCTCGCTCTTCTTCATGGCTGTCAGTACAAGATTGAATGGGTTGACTTGGACCAGCGAATGCGTTGCCGGCAAGTTCCCCTGGTGAGATTCAATCTGTGACGCGAGGAGCTTGTAGTTGAATTCATAAGCTCGTAAGACGGTGTCTGCATGTTTCCATGAATCGGCATGCGGGTATAGGGAGTAGCTGAACTGTTGACGTCCGCGATCGGAATTTGGGTCCGGATAAAGAGGAGCCCGCAGTAGAGAAAGTCTGAGGACGTTTCCTTTGGCATCGTAGCCGTACTTCGAGTCATTGATCAGGCTTAATCCATGTCTGCTATCGCCCAGATCAGCCCATCGCAAGGCTGAAACCTCAAACCTGGCGGCCTCAATACTATTGTTGCGCGTAGTGGGGCGCTCGATGCTTCCATAGGGAATTTCGTAGGTAGCTACAGGGCTCGTAGCGGTCAGCGGGAAGCTGGCCTTCAATAAAACATGGGTCTCGTGCCAATCGATGTCGTTTGCCACGTCCACGCGTGCAACGTCCGCGTAGAGGGTAATGTCCTGTACAAATTTGGACTTGCTCCAGTTACGAGTAATGCGAATAACTTCGCGGAGGGGGCCGCGTTCAACTGTCTGGATGCTGGTGAGCATCGTCAGATTCGTACCCTGCTTGTCGTAGTCCTTGTCGATGTTCCAGGCGTCTTCGACTCGGATGCTATCGAGGTTTACTTCCGTCATGCTGCGGGCGTTATCGACGAAGGCCTGCAGCATATTTCCGCATTCGCCCTGTACGATGCTTTCAAATCGTGCGACCTTCTGATAGAGGCTGGTGATGCAGCCGGTCTTTGGATCCAGCACAACTCGCAGGAGGGAGTTTTCCATCGTGGAACCGCTCAGGGTTAGGTCACTGTCGATCTTTCGCTGACCGGGAACGGCATGTAACACCGTATAGCCGACGGAGGGTACGTTCTTTGGTTTCAGCAGCAGGTGATAGGTGTTCGTTGCCTCATCTTTCGACAGCACCTGCATGAGGACAGGCCGATTGTCGTCATCTAGCACGCTGATACCATTCGGCTCGGCCTGCGGCATCTGGACGCTCGCGCTCACGATGTCGGTTCGGTTCCAGCTCAAGGGATTCCATACGATGATCGGAACGCCCGGGTGGGCAGCCGTATTGACGTGACTATCAAGCTCCTTGAGCGCGTTGCCGGTTGCTTCGTTCGCCGTCCAATGAACCGTATCGAAGTCTTTTTGTGCGTCTTTGTATGCCGCCGCAATCGCCGTTCCCGCAGCGACGTCGTGGAACTCGTTAAAAGCCTTTCTCTTCCATGCCTCAGTTAATTGGCTGCCGGGGTAGGAGAGACCGCCAAGCCATGCGAGCGAGGAATACTTTTCGGCATTCAGTAGCCACTCTTCGCTACGGCGCATGTTAGATTTTTGAATCGCCTGGCTGGTGTATGTGCCGCGGTGGTGTTCGAGATAGATCTCGTCGTTCCACACGGGCAAGCTGATCTTCCCGGGAAGGGGAGCGGGTAGCTGCGTCTTCCCTGCGGCGAATGTCTGGTAATTCCAGACTGGCATGCCGGTCGTGGCAACACGCGCGTTCATGTCATTAAAGAAAGACTGAGAGGTGCGGAATTGAACCCTGGGGAAGATTTTACTGGGTTCGCCCCAGCTAAGGCCGTTCTCGATGGCGTCACGCGCGGGGGCAACGGCAAGGCGACCTAGACTAGGGCCGTAGAGATGCATCATCTCGTCCTCTCCAGGATTCAACTTGATCGCCACTGGAAGGTCTCGGGCCACCTCAGTTGCTTCCGTGCCCTGGACAAGATCATGCGGGAAATAGGAGAGGACGCGGCTGCCGTCAGGGGATTGCCACCAGAAGAGCTTGAGTGGGAGCTGGTTGGTGTCGTTGTATCTCAACTTTTGAGTGAGGAAATAATCGACACCGGACTTCTTATAGATTTGAGGGAGTTGCCAGTCGTAGCCGAAGGAATCAGGGTTCCATCCTACCTTGACATCGACACCAAATTTTTCCTGGAAGTAGCGCTTTCCGAGCAGAAGCTGCCGGACCTGGGATTCTCCGTCCGGCATGTTGAGATCTGGTTCGACCCACATGCCGCCCACTAACTCCCACCGTCCCTCTTTGACTCGCTTCTGTATCTCCGCGAACAAGCTGGGGAATTTCTCTTCCATCCATTCGTAATATTGGGCGGTGGACTGAGAAAACGTGTATTCGGGGTATTCGCGCATCAACTGCAGCGCACTCGAAAAGGTGAAGTGAACCTGATCGACCGCTTCCGACGCGGTCCAGAGCCACGCTGCATCGATATGCGCATTGCCGGTCATCTGCACGAAGCATTTCTGCAGGACGGGTCGCAGCGGCTCGAGGCCCGCTTGGGCTTTTTTCAGAGAGGCATCAAAGCCCGCTTGATCATTCTCATCGAGCGCCGCAATGCTGACCGACCTCGCCGCAGAGTCCAGTATCTTTTCCTGCGAAGCGAGCTCACCTGGATTCTTTGTGATGACGGGCAGCAACTGCGAGGCCGCGATCAACTCCGTTCTCAAAACCTCTGGGTCAGGCCGATTTGCCAGAAAATGAACCTGAACGATTGCGCGTTCAAAGTGTTTTGTCTCCGTTGCCGGCATCTTCACAGCGATCAATACTTTGTCGCCGGGCTTCGCGCTCGCCAGCAGCGTGTGCTTGTCCAGATGCGTTCCTTCGAGGATCCGATGACCGTTGAAATAGATCGTCTCGTATAGATAGCCGCGACCCGGACCCTCACCCCCGACGTCGATCTGGAAGGAAATGCGGGTTCCGGTCAGGTCATAACCATTCAAGGTTTTCGGTACCTCAACCCAGCGACGAAGCCAGATCTCCTGACGAGACGCGTAAAACGGGATGTGTACGACTTTCCAGTCAGTGGTCTTGAGATCGGGGCTTTCACCGTGCTCGACCGGCCCTTCGTGATATTGCCAATCTCGCGCCTCAATGGCATTGAGGGTGGCGAGGCGTTCGACAACCGCATGGGCCTGCTCGGAAAACTGATAGGGACGGACAGCGTCAGATTGGGCGAGCAATGGTGCTGCCAAGGCGATGATTGCAGTCCAACAAAACATCGTACGCATCGTGTCAATCAACCTCTTGGATACCTTGTCTTCGAAGGTACCCCATTTTGCAGCCATCGGACGCACCGAAAATTCCGCCGATTGGCACGCAGTTGTAAGTAGTGCAGCGTAAGCGGTCTAGATGAAGAGGGCCCCTGCATGAGGATTAGGAGACGACGTTGACGGGAGTTCCAACGAGGAAGGAGCTGACGTTGTGCACGGTGGTCTTCATGATGCGCTTTCGTGCTTCGAGCGCGGCCCACGCCATATGCGGCGTGATGATGCAGTTGCGCGCTGTGAGCAAGAGATTGTCTTTAGAAGGCGGCTCGCTGGACAGAACGTCGAGTGCGGCGCCGGCAATTTTACCGCTGTTGAGAGCGGCGGAGAGGTCCCCTTCGTTGACGAGTGCTCCGCGTGCTGTGTTGATGAGAAACGCTGAGGGCTTCATGGTTTCAAGGAGCGTGCGGTTGACGATGCCGGTATTCTCGAGGGTAAGGGCGCATTGAAGCGACACAACGTCGGCTTCTGCGAAGAGCTGCTGGAGCGTGCGGTACTGCTGGGGTGAATCGTGCCGAGGTGTGCGCGTGTTGTAGAGGACGCGCATGCCGAAGCTCTCTGCCAGCGCGGCAACGCGACGGCCGATGCGGCCAAAACCGACAATACCCATGGTTTTGTCATAGAGCTCGATCTGTGGAGATTTCCAGAAAGCCCAGTCTTTCGAGGTTGTCCAGGCACCGGCGCGCACCGCGTTAGAGTGGTCGCCCATGCGGTGGCAGAGCTCAAGCAAGAGGCCCATGACGAACTGTGCCGCGGTGTTGGTGCCGTAGTCTGGCACGTTGGAGACGACGATGCCGCGCTGTCTCGCTGCGGCGATATCGACGATGTTGTAGCCGGTGGCGAGCACGGAGATGAACTTCAGACGCAGCGCGTTCTGAATGATGTCGGCTTCGGCGGTTCGCGAACCTCGGCAGGAGTGGAGCGATCGCGCACTTCTCCAGTTCTTCGAGTGGAGTCCAGGGATTGTCGCCCGGGTTGAGAGTGTATCCGTCGAGCACAACGATTGTCATAGGTATCCTGATGCGTCTCCCTTGGGATTGCAGATGGGAGAGGGTATTGCTTTTGCCCGGATTTAGTAGAAGGTGCTTTGCTCGCGTGGCTTCTCTTTGATGCCCAGGGGTTCGAGCAATGACTTTGCGCCGAGCTTCATGAGGCCGAGCTCGGTGACGGACTGAAAGAACTGGAAGCCCTGCGCGTGGAATCGCTCGACTTCTTCGGCGCTGCCGGCAGGACGGCCGAGCCATTTGCCGTGCCGCCTGGCGGCGGAGACGATCTTTGCGATGGCTTCATCGAGCGCGGGGTCGTCCTGTCGACCACGCAGACCGAGCGAAAAGGAGAGGTCACTGACGCCGATAAAGAGGACATCGATGCCGGGAGTCGCGGCGATGTCTTCGATTTGCTCGACGCCGGTAGCCTCTTCGATGACGCAGACCACAAGAACATTGGCATCGGCGGAGTCGTAGTAGTTGCCTGAGGCAGGCCAGGTGGTGACGGCAAGTCCTGCGCCGGAGCCACGGCGACCGAACGGGGGATAGTGACATCCCTGCGCGGCGATGCGAGCGCGTTCTACGGTAGAGACGAAGGGAAAGATGACGCCTTGCACACCCTGGTCGAGTACGCGCTTGGCCAGCCAGAGCTCGGCCCACGGGACACGTGCAAAGACAGGCGCGGGCAGTCCGCGGGTAGCGAGCACCAGGGTACGCAAGGATTCGAGCGAGAGGGAGGAGTGCTCCATCTCGCTCCAGAGAAAGTGAAAGCCCAGCGTGGCAGCGTATGCACCGGTTTCGACGTTATTCGAGGTTACGGTCATGCCGATGACATAGTCTCCTGCCTTGAGACGCTCGCGGACGACGCTCCAGGTGTCAGGCGAGGAGGGGTGCCGATCGACAGCGTACTCTTCCGGCATCGTGCTATGCCTCCTTCTTGACGACAGGTTTGAGCATCACTTCGGCGACCTGGCAGCCGCGCCCGTTACCGCCAAGGCCTGCTTCGCGCGTCCAGGTGAGGCGAAGCTCGCCGGACGATGTGGCGGCACGCGGCAGGGTGAAGGTCTGCGGCGCAGGAGGCCATGGGCGCATCTGCAGCGGGTGAATCTCGATCGAGTCGTTTGCGACGAGCCGAGTTTTGACGCCACGCGAGTCGCCAGAGATGACCACCTGAAGACTGTAGTCCACGTTAGGGTCGAGGCCGGTGTAGTGCATCTTCAGCGGAGCTTCATAGAGGCTCTCGACCCAGTGCTTCCACGCCATCGGCGCGTTGGCGCCGATAGTGGTCGGGGTAGTTGGTGCCGACGTGAGGCGAACGACGAAAGTCGAAGTCGCCCTCGACGTTTTCGATAACGAGGTGCGGCCGGTTGGTAACGTTGCCGAGCTCGTCGTAGAAGCCGCCAGGGCCGGGGTTGGTGCGATTGAGCAGAGATCGGATGGCCTCGATCTTCTCTTCCTGATCTTCGATGGAGCTCATCTTGCGGAGTTGCTTGAGGAAGTAGGGACCGTCAGTGACGGGATGGTCGATGGTGTCGAGCGGAGCTCCGCGGTCGACGGCTTCGCCCTGGAAGCGCTCGACGGCAAGCTGCTGGCGAATGCTCTGCAGCAGAGCGTAGCCGAGCTCGCTGATGCGTGTGCGGACAGCGGGTGCAACCTGCGTGACGGAGCACTTGCGCAGGATCTCGATGGCCTCGTCGATGAGGTTCTGTGGATCGATGCCGTTGGCTGGCTCCTGCGCGGGTTTGGCTCCGATGCCCCAGGGCACGGAGGCGAATCCGAAGTCCTCGATGCGACCGAGGACGCTTTGCGCGCGGGCAAGCTCGCCAGACTCAAAGAGCAGACGCTGGCGCACATAGGCGTCGCAGCAGGCTCGGAACATGGCCTGCTGCCAGCGCCAGTTCTCAAGCACGAAGGGCGATGCATTTCGCTCGATGGAGAGGAACTTCGACAACGTAATATCGACGAGTTCGTTGGCCGCGAGCGGGCCCTCCCAGTTGTGCTCGAGATCGAGCAGCCCCTGCGCGTACGCCGAGCCGTCATGCGCGCCGATGATGTAGTTGCCGAAGTCTCGCAGAGCGACGGGAACGGGAGTCTGCGGATCCCAGGAGATGAGGCTCCAGACGAACTTGTTGACGTCATCATTGACGCCTTCGGAGTAGCTGACGAAGCCGACGGTGCCCTTCAGCTCCGAACGCAGGATGGCAGCCTCGACCTCAGGACGCGGGTTGATGATCTCGCGGCCTTCGGTGAGAGCATACGCGAGGTCCCAGTTGTTCATGGAGTACTGCGACTGGATGCTGTGCGTGATATCGGGGTAGAAGCGGATGGGATACTTTGCAGGCAGCGCCTTGCGCAGATCGCTAATCGACAGGCGATTCTGTGGACCGAAGACGATGCCATCGAGCCACGACTGCGCATGCGGATCGGCGGCCATCTTGAGGAATTCAGCGGTCCAGTCGGCGTTGAAGGACTGCGGAGACATCCACATCTGCAGCTTCGGGTGTGTCTTGCGGAGGCTGACCTTTTGCTTTTCGAGCAGCGCCAGCATGTTTTTCGGTTCGGTGTGGCCGGGGTCGCCACCGGGAACAAAGACAACGTCAACACGGGGCAGATCGTGAAGCACGGCAGCCCAGTCACGGATTTCGTCTTCGACGGTCTTGGAATCGCCGTAGTCCTTGGCCATGGCCGGATACCAGACGGAGACATCGAGATCATACTTGTCGCAGATGCGAGACATCTCGATCATCATCTGTTGCGGCGGAATGGGAAAGTGCGGACTGTCGGAGAGATCGTCGGAGATGGGTGGCAACAGTTCGATGGTGTTCGTGCCGAAGATCGCAAGTTCACGGATGTACTGGTCCCACATCTCGACGGTAAGCGCATCATACGCATTGGTCTTGGGTCGGTAGCCGAGCTGATGGCCGCGCACGGCGTAATGTGGCGAACTGGTGAGATTCATCGCCTTGAGGTCGGCAGTTACAGAGCGACGGGTGAGACGGAGCATGCGCAGCATACGTCCGGCACCAAAGATCAGGCCGCGCTCATCGCTGCCGCAGACTGCGATCCACGCACTGCTGCCTTCTCCGCCGGAGGAGATGGCATAGGATTCAGCAGGCAGCTTCGCGGCTTTGGCGGCGACGCCAGACACCGCAGAGCCGAGGCCGTGCCAGTTGGAGCGCGTCCCGAGATAGATTTTTATGGCTCCGGCGTTGTTGTTTCCCTGCATCCACGAGACGCCACATCGCTTCATGATTTCGTCGACGACCATGTCGGCGGCGACGGTCTCGCGCTTTGATGGCGAGGAAGGAACGATGACGGTGCAGTGGTTGAGATCACTAAGGCCAGCGTCGAGCGCGTGCAGCATGCTACCGCGGCACATGCAGGAGACGGCGACAGAAGCCGCCGTTCCTCGCAGAAATGTTCTACGCTTCATCTTTCTTTCTCCTAGGAGCGTCTACCAGTGGAACCGCAGGGCAAACTGCATCTGACGTGCCGTTGCTCCGGTGGCCAATGACGAGATTCTTCCGGCAGCGGCCGAACCGATGCTGTTGCTGGGGAAGCCGAAGTTTGCCGTATTGAAGAGGTTGAAGAACTCAGCGCGGAACTGCATGCCAAGTGCCTCATGGATGTGGAAGTCCTTGTGCAGGCCGGCGTCGATCGTCTGATAGCTTGGCCCGATGAGAATATTGCGTCCGGTATTGCCAAAGGTGTACTGCGCCGGGTTCACGAAGCAGCTGATGTCGTAGTAAGCCGTCAGCGTCCTTTGATCGCCGGGCTTATTGCCGTTGCAGATGCGGTTAGGCCGAAGGAATGTACCGGTGTTGAGCGAAGCGTTTGAGGACATGGAAACGGAAAACGGGGCACCACTCTGCAGTGTCACGATGCCGGTCACGTCCCAGCCGCCGATCAGACCGTTGACGATTGCATTCACGCTTCCGCCATACTGCCGGCCGCGGCCGAATGGAAGCTGGTAGACAGGACTGAGGGTAAAGCGATGGCGATGGTCGAAGTCCGACAGACCGTAGTCAGCTGCCAGGTTGCGTGGGTTCTGGATGTTGATACGCGATTCGCTGGACGATGAATTGCCACCAGAGCCCTGATCGATGCTGTGGCTCCAGGTATATGCAGCGAGATACTGCAGACCATGCCATGCACGCTGCTCCGCCGAAAGCTGGAGGGCGTTGTAGTTGGAGACGCCGCGATTCTCCCACGACTGAATCGTGGAGTAAGCCGGGTACGGCGAATTGGCCAACACGCTCCCAGGACCGGGAATCGGAACGTTCTCGTTAAGAGCTATGCCGAGGTGCGTCCCCTTCGATCCGACGTACGAACCGCGTACAACAAGAGAGTTCGTAACCTGATGCTCAAGGGTGAGGTTCCACTGGTTGACGTAAGGAGTTGGGTTTTGCAGTGGAAAGTAGACGACCACCGGCACGTTGCTCGACGAAGGGCCCAGTGGGATGCCGGTGGACGTGCTGAGGCAGGTTACGGTCGATGAGCAGGTCGTGCTGAACGTTTGGGCGAACGGATAGTTCAGGAAGAGACGCGCGGAAGATCCGGTTCCCTGTTCGTCGAAGAAGTAAGCGCCAAAAGCACTGCGCAGAACTGTTCTGGTGCCGAGCTTATAGGCGAGGCTGACGCGCGGCGTGAAGTTGAGCTTACGGGTCTGGATGATGGCACGGCTATATTTACCCTGATCGGCGATTACAACCTGACCTGTGCCACCAGAAACCTGGGAGATCGTTCCTCCATCCGGCACAAAGTTCGAGATGCGATTCTTACGGTCGATAGGCGACGTGAACAGATCGTAGCGGAGACCAAACACCGCAGTGAGTCGCGGCGTGATGCGCCAGGTATCCTGGGCATAGGTTCCGAAGTCTGTGTAGCTGACGTAGGGCATGCCTTGCGGAAGAATGGACTTGGTTGAGCTGACTGGCACGCCGAGCAGAAAGTCGGCAAATCCGGATCCGCCGGATGATGTGCCGTTGTTGGTGTAGGTCCCACTAAAGCTAAGGGCGCCGGAGGGGGCGGAGAGTTGGTTGAAGCCGAAGTTGTTGTGCACCCAGCTAAAACCGAAACGAATGGCATGGGCACCGTAGTTGAGCATGGCACCATCGGAGACCTGGATCGTATTCTGAGGAACAATTTCGGGTTGAAAGCTCGCACTGTATCCAGTGAAACCAGTGATGGTCAGACTCGACATGCCGGAGCCATCCGTGTTCGAAGCTGTATTGGCACCCTGAAGACCGAGCGCTTGTGCCGTGTTGTATCCCTGGTCCAGTGGGTTTACACGCAGATCGAACCGTGTATATCCCAGGGCCAGTTCATTCACCAGCGCTGAGGAGAATACATGCGTCTCCTGCAATGTCGCCTGCAGACTTGGTGCATGGTTAATGCGGTTCGCCCCGACTCCGGTGCCGGACGCAAAGGCCAGCGGATTGAAGACTCCGTTAATCTTCACCGGAGTATTGGGAAAGGTCACGTCAGCGGTCCCGCTCGTAAACTGAGCAAACATGCTGTCCTTTGGCGAGATCACGTAGTCAACACGGACGTCATATTGGTTCTGTTTATTGACCATCAGGTTATTGAAGCGGAAGTTGTTCGCATTGCCCCCAGATTTGGCATAGGCAGTATCTGCAGCAGGTTCACCGCAATCGGATCGAATCGCGATGGATTGATCTGGTTATTCGCAAACTGTGTGCGGGTCCTGGTTGTCGCGTTATACGTCGCGGGGTCGTAGATCGTTGCGAAGCCCTGGAAGTTTCCCGCTCGCATTGCGGCGGTGGGCACACTGGCAATGCCAGTCGGCGCGGTGTGGGTACTCAGTCCCTGATAGTCGACGAAGAAGAAGAGCTTATTGCGCTTGATGGGACCGCCTAGCGACCCACCGAACTGATTCTGCTGGAGGATAGGTTTGGCTGCGTCGAAGTAGCCGCGTGCATCGAGCGCCGAATTACGGAAGAACTCAAACGCGGAGCCGTGGAAGCCATTGTCGCCGGAACGTGTAATGACATTCACGACCGCACCGCCGGCAGCGAACTGTGCGTCGGAGTTGCCGATCTGCACCTTGAACTCCTGAATGTCTTCCAAGTTCGGAAAGACTTTAGCGGTACCGACGGATACATCCATATTTTGGACGCCGTTGATCATGTAGAGGTTGAAGCTGCCACGCGCTCCGTTGGCAGTGATTGAAGTGCCGGCACGCTGGGTTTCGTTGCCGCCCCCGGTGGCGCGAACGCCACCGACTGAACCCGAGTTAACGCCGGGGACGAGAAGAGCCAGCTGAGAGAAGTTGCGGCCGTTCAGGGGTAGCTGAATCACAGGCTCGTGAGAGATGACGCCGCCGAGTTCCCCGGATTCGGTATTGAGAAGAGGAGCACCAGTTGAAACATTGACCGTCTCGGTGTTCTGACCGACCTTGAGGGTAAAGTCCTGGTTGAGCACCTGGCCTACCTGCAGCGTTAGACCGCTGCTGAGCGCACTATCAAAGCCGGTGGCGCTGATCTTGATGGAGTAGGTACCCGGCTTGAGAAAGCCAGCGGTGTAGAAGCCCGAGTTGTTAGTCGTGACCTTCGTTTCAACGTTGGTCAACTGCTCCACGATGGAGACCGCTGCGCCGCTGAGGACGTCTCCTTGCGAATCGGCGACGCGGCCTGAGATCGTGCCGGTGGAATTAACCTGAGCCGAGACGAGGACGGTGCTGATGACAATGAGCGCCAGCGTGTAGACCACCTTGCGGCAGATTTTCCAGCGGAATTCACGTAGGTTGAAGATCTGATCTAGCGTTGTCGCACCGCTTCGTAGACTGTTCATAGACGTTCCCTCTTACATCGCTGCGGCCGCGTCAGCTCTGAAATTTGCCGCCCGCGCGGACACGGATTTTGTTTCGCACGAAACTATACGCACCTGCATATTGCTTGTCTACATATCGGATACAAAATGTGTGATCGCTTCGTGGGTTTCTCAGTAGATAAGCGACGGTTGCAATGGTGTTTTCGGTCAAAACTATTCCTTATTAATCTACAGTATAATCATTGATATAAAATTACTTATCAAAAGTCTATCGAAAAGTAACTTGAAGATTCGGCGATTGTAGAATTCTTTGGTATATATGTGTAGACATGATGCATACACCAAGCAACATTGCGAAATTGAAGGGTAAACAAAATTTCTGTGTATGCTGCTCGTGTACAGGAAAGGCGATACTCTGAAGCTTCATGAGAACCAAGACGAAAGCTAGACCGAGCAAAGCGAATTACACCATTCGCGAGAAGGCATATCAGTACATTCAGAGCCGTATTGCCTCTGGTGATCTTCCGTCGGGCGGCGCTATTTCGGAGCTTTTGCTTGCCAAAGAGCTTGGGAGCAGCCGTACCCCGGTGCGCGAGGCGATTAGTCAGCTTGTCTCTGAAGGCCTGCTGGAACAGACGCCGAATCGCGGCACGGAAGTGGTGCGGCTAACGCGCGACGACATCGTTGACCTGTACGAATTGCGCGAGGCGTTGGAAGTTTACGTAATTGCGAAGGTCACGCGCGAGCAACTTCCTGCTGAAGATATCAAGCGACTTGAGCAGCTGTCGGATGGCATTCTATCGCTTGTGGATGAGCTCGATGCCACAGGAGAACCCTATCTCAATACGGAGCAGATGCAGCGTTTCATTGCGGCAGACCGCGGATTTCATACCCTCCTGATGGCGTTTTCGTTCAACCCGCGCATACGCAAGATTGTGGACGAGACCAGGCTGCTGATTCGCATCTTTGCAATGCGGCGTTTGGGTTATGGCGCGGAGAAGCTACGCAAGATTCACGGGCAACACGCGGCGATTATTGAGGCGATTGTGAACAAAGACACGGAGCTGGCGATGCATCGTCTTGCAGAGCATATTCAGATATCGCGGCAGGAGAGGCTGGATGAGTTCGACCGCAATCGGCGGGCAAGCACGATCGAGCGAAGCTATTCGGACTTAAATCTGTGAAATATCGGCTGCAGGCAATAAAGGCGTCATTGCGTTTGCAGGCCCGCGCCTACCGCGGAGTCGACGTGAGGCGAGCAACGTGAGCAAGCCAATGATGAGGTAGATAACAGCGGTGGCGCTGATGCAGGCGCTCATGCCAACCTTTGCCGATCCGATGGCGATGATGACGGGTGCGAGTCCTCCGCCGAGCCATCCGAGCGAGTTGGCGATGCCTGCAGCGGTACCACGGTTTCGAATGGCGACAATATCGTAGAGGCCGGCGATGATGTTGGCATCGTAGAGGCCCTTGAAGTAGCCGAAGCCGATCATCGCAAAGACAAGCACGGGGATTGAAAGCGTCCACCCGGTGAGGAAGAGAAACGGAGCGCCGAGCAGAAGGCCGATGGCCTGAGCAAGTTGCCTGCCGCCGCCGTGACGGCGTGAGAATCGATCGGCAAGATAACCGCCGCAGAGCACACCGAGAAACGATGCAGCCTGCAGGTAAAGGCTGGCGTTGAGGCCCGCCATGGAGAGGCTCATGTGGAATTTGTTGTAGAGGAAGGTGGGCAGCCAGGTGAGGAAGACGACCGCCACAAAGTTCGCTCCCATAAAGATGCCGATGAGTAGCAGTACCATACGATTGCCAAGTATCTCGCGAAGGGCCTGCGCGGTGGACGTCTTGAGTGGCTGGCGATCAGCGGCAAGTTCCGACTGTCCGCGCCGGGGTTCGCGCAGTAAGAACATGAGGACAATGCCCAGCGCAATGCCGCAGCCGCCAAAGAAGATGAAGCTCGAGCGCCAGCCGCTGTATTGGCCGACGAGTGCGGAGATGGAACCCCCAGCGATGCTGCCGGCATAAACGGCGGTCTGATGCAGCGACATCGCGCGCGAACGCGTGGAAGGGCCGTGGTAGTCGCTGATCATGGACATGGCGGCCGGGAAGTAGAAGGCCTCGCCGAGACCGCCGAGTGCGCGGCACCAGACCATGCTTTGATAGGTGTGTGCAATGGCGGTCGCTCCAGTCACGGCCGACCAAAAGATAAGGCTGCCGAGGATCAGCCATTTGCGCGAGAACCGGTCGCTAATCCATCCGGTGAAAGGGCCGCACAGAGCGTACATCCACATAAAGCAGGAGCCGAGGATGCCGAGTTGGACATCAGTGAGATGCATCTCCGTCTTGATTAGGGGGAAGAGGGAGAAGATAGCCTGCCGATCAGCGTAGTTGAACAGGAAGACGAACCATAGAAGTCCGATAGTGATCCACTTAGTGCGCGTGTTGGACGACGCTGATTTCGGCACGGCTTCTCCTGTGACTGTGGTCTCGCTGTACGGCTCTGGAGGTTCGGCAAGCACAATCGTTATAGACGATCGAATGCTTTTCTGTCGACATCTATCAGGATTATCCCTTATTGACGATTGGCGTCATCGACGTCTCGAGCTACATAGAGTAGAACCATACACCTGTAAATTATTACAAAATAACGGTATATTTCTGATTTGCGGAATAGTCCGCGTGACGAACATAGGTTAAAATTATGTATTCTCACTGTCGACATAGTGGTGATTTATGTGTATAGTGGTACCTGCTGGGGCAGCGGAAAGCGCTGTCTGGGATGATTTGCACTACTTAGAGTCTTCGGTTGATGCGCTCAGGTTCGGCCTGTCCTGATGTTTTGTGTAAGGTGAATCCTTTGACTTCTTTTCGTGGTGTCTACGCTGCTTTACTCTCTCCGCGAGCCAGCGATGGCGAGCTTGACACGACCTCGTTTCGGCGGCAGGTCATCGAACTGAACAAGTTTAGCCTTCGCGGCTATGCGATCAACGGAGCGACGGGCGAGTTTACGATCGTCTCGGATGCGGATGTCGATGAGGTGGTGCGCGTGACCCGGCAGGAGGCTCCGGAGGCGGAGATACTGTGCGGTATCGGCGCCGGCGATCTGCGTCTTACAGTGAGACGCGCACGCGTTGCGCAGCTTGCAGGTGCGCATGCCGCGTTGCTTCCCATGCCAAACTTCTTTCCTTACCGCGAAGATGATCTGGCGGCGTACATCTCGGCGGTAGCGTCTTCAGTTGAGTTACCGATTCTGCTGTACAACCTTCCGCAATTCACCTCGGCCCTGCATGTCGACACAGTTCTTTCGCTCTTCGCGAAACACTCCAACATTGTGGGCATTAAGGACTCTTCGGGTTCATTGGATATCGTGCGCGCCATGACTGCGGCTGGCCTGACGCATACGCGTTTGATTGGCAACGACTCTGCGCTGTCGGCAGCGCTTGTGGAGAGTGTTTGCGATGGCGTGGTCTCGGGAGTGGCCTGCACACTGCCGGAGCTGATGTCCTCGCTGTTTGCAACGGGTGGACATGGCAATGCGTTTGAGACAAAGAGCCATCTGCTGAACGAGTTCATTGATCATCTGGGGTCGTTGCCTACTCCGTGGGGGCTTAAGGTGACTTCGGCGGTACGTCACTTTACACGCGAGAGCTACCCGTTTCCGCTAAGCACGGCGCGTGAGCTTGAGGTGACTGAGCTTCGCGAATGGTTCAGAGGATGGTACAAACAAACTCTCACGTAAATCTGTGGCTGAGCAGCTACGGTGTGTGATGCAGGTGCTCAGCCAGATCATTCCATCAGGCAGGCGAGACGCCGCAGAGCGAGACCTCCATACCCATGGCACGGAAGCACTCTGCTTTCGCCATCATGGCTTCATCAGCGGTGGCTGCATCGTTAGCGTATGCAACGTGGATATGGTTTGCCTTGTGCTGTGCCATCATCTGGTCGCGTGAGACGCCGTGCAGCACGGCACTCATCATCGGCCACTGTCGCGTGGTGATGGACCAGCGTCGCTCGGTCTCCTGCTCAGGTAAGCGGACGACGGTTCCGCGACCGAGATCGGCCTTCAGCCTGTCGTTTTCGATAAAAACGCGACTCCATACGATCTCACCGGGACGGCTGTTGCCCTTAAGGGTTCCGCCGCCAAGACGAAAGTACATGGGCGGTTGGCGTTCGCTGCTTGCTTCGGCGTATCCATTGGCGAAGTGCGCCGCAGGCGCGGCTCCCGAGATCTCGAGCACCCAGACGAAACTACCGTCGAAGTCTTCTCCAAAGCGGAGGTCGTGCAGTGTGTTCTCGGGCGGAAGATCAAGGGTGTTCCATATTCTGTGCGTGACGAGAGCGTCGATGCCTGCACATTCGTCGACCTCGTTGAAGTGAGGAAGCGCTGTGCCGGCAAAGAGCTCACGCTTTCCATCAGCAGAGAAGACAGGTGGCCGCTCCGTGTTGTTGAGCAGGCCTTCGGCGAGATCAGAGGCGGGAAGCACATCTTTCAATCCCTGCTGATACTGAATGCCTATGGCAGCGCAGCCGAAGTTGTCGGCGATGCGTACGGCGGCGATGTACATCTTGAGCTGCAGCAGGACCTGGGAGCGTGTGAGCTCGGTTGCTTCGTCGGTGCCAAAGGCGAAGTGCATGCCGCGATGCTGGAGCCATTGGAAGGTGGCCTCTGCCTCGACGTCGCTTACCTGCGTGGCGGCGTAGGCGAGCGAGCTCTGGCTGAGCCGCTCCTTGAAGATGCCTGTCCGGTGCAGTAGATGGTCTGGCACAATGGCGTTGAACATTCCCATGCAGCCTTCGTCAAAAACGCCGATAATGGCCTTCTCTTTTTTGAGACGAGCGGCTTCTGCTTCTCCAATCTGTGATGCGCGGCCAGTTGCGCCCTGAAAGGCATGGACGTGCGAGCGATCGTGCGTGACGGTTCCTGTGCGCATCCACTCCTGGAGTCCGTTCAGGAAAAACTCGTCGGCAAAGTCGACGCTCCAGAGGGAAGAGTAGGCGATGCCTGCCTTGGTGAGCGACCCATTGAGGTTGAGCAGACCGACGAGGCCGGGCCATTGTCCACTCCAGTTGGCGACAGTGAGGATAGGGCCTGTATGCGTGGTCAGGCCTGGAAGCACATGGTGGCTATACTGCCAGACGGCCTCCGCCACAATGAGAGGAGCGTCTTCGGGGATGGTCTTAAAGACGTCCATTCCATAACGTTGCGAATCGAGAAATCCGTGCTTCTTGTCTGGCACGTAGGGATGAGCACGAACAACCTTTCCGCTGAGACGTTCTACGGATTGAGCCAAGGCTTGTTCCATTGCCGCCTGCGCGGGCCAACAGACTTGGTTGGCGTCGAGGCGAAGGTCGCCGCTGGCTACCAGGTAAATGATCCTATCGTCTTTCATTTGGGAGTTCGACTACCTTTCTATCAATGCGACGGGGTCATCATACGTGGCGACGACTCTTTATGTCCACAAGATGTCGACATTACGAACGCTAGATTGCGAAATCAACAAGTGCGCGCCTCCTCGGCTTATCCATATGCAGCACTCACCTCCGAAAAACCAGCTTCCATAGGCAAAGCTGATTGCCCTTCGAATCGCTCACATTCGTTCTATCTGACACCTGATGGCGGGAGTCTTGTCGGAACGGGCGATGGCCGTATTCGACTCAATTTATGCAAAATCGCCGATGCACTCATAGAGCTTTGTACAAGCTCAACACATGTGCGTCGCTCCCAAGTTACGGTCAGACCGGAAGCGATTTTCGATCCGCCTGGTTGCGGCGCAAGCTTGAGGCTCTCAACGAGAGTCGAGGCAGCGAAAATCACAATAGCGGGCAAAGTGGGCAGGCAAGGAGTGCCTGAGAACGAGGCGTTGGGAGGATCGCACCTAAACGACTGTTGATCTGGCGTGAGTCCGCTGCGCTCTCCGTAATCTAGCGCAATCAATAGAAAGATAGTCGAGGGCTAGAGTTGTTAATGCACCACCCCATTCCCTTCCCTGCTGAAAGTAAAGGGGATGCGCACTGTACCTAGTTTTGGAACTCAACCTTCTGGATTAAACCGAGCGTGTCGGGTTTCAAAGGAAGTCCGAGTGCCGCAAATATCACAATTCAAAATAGATATCTGATCGAATCTGGTGCCGGGAGGGGGAATCGAACCCCCATGGAATTGCTTCCGACGGATTTTGAGTTTCCGGATATCGCTGTAAGTCTATGACAATAGAAGAAATGCTAGCGTAATTAAGCGTAGCCCTAAGTGGTTGAGCAACCGTAATTTAGGGCAATTTAGCGAAACAGGGAAAAGCTGATGAGTGTACCGCTATTGCACCGAAAATGTAACCGTTTCGATTACATATACGGGTCATCCTACAAGCCCATCGCTACGAAGCGTTCCGGTTCAAGAAATCAGCCGAAGCGGTATTTACGGGCGGCCCAGAACATGCCATCTCGTACACTTGGCAGCTAGCCAGCAACGTGGCAATCATCTATCCGGATAGCCGGTTTTTCGGCCAGGCGAATGACTTCCGGTTTGCCCGTGATCTAGGCACAATCCGAAAGATCGAGTAGTCCACGTTCGCGGTGGACGTCACTCTGCCCGCAGAGCAATCATGGGGTCCGTCTTTGTGGCTTTTTGCGCGGGGATGTAGCAAGCGAATACACCTATGGTGATCACCCCTAGTCCAACCACAGTGAACGTGAGCGGATCAGCCGGACTGACATCGTAGATCAAGCTCGTCAAGACGCGCCCCATTATCACCGCCAGGATGACTCCTATTGTCGTGCCCGTAAAAACCAGCTTTGCGGCTTGTCTGAGAACCAGACGCAGCACATCCGTGCGTTGTGCGCCCAGTGCCATACGAAGTCCGAATTCGGGAGTTCGCTGGCTTACGGAGTATGCGATGACGCCGTAGGTGCCGATTGCGGCGAGCAGAATTGCCAGGGCGGCGAATAGTCCGACGAGGACGAAGGCGAATCGCGGCGTGGCGACAGATGCATCGGCGATCTGATCCATCAATTGAACATCAGCGACGGCAAGCGATGGATCGATGCGGCGAACAACCTGGCGCACCGCGTCTCCGAGCAACTCGGGACTCGAGTTGGCGCGTACCACAAGCGACATGTCCTTGAAGGGAAAGAGTTGTTGCAGAGCGGCCCACCAGAACGCGGGTTCGGCGCTGGGGCTGTTGGGCTTGTCTTTGACGTCGCCAACGACGCCGACCACGGTATACCAGTCTTTCTCGGTTGGCTTGCCATCGAAGGTGATTCTCTTCCCTACCGCATCTTCCTTCGGCCAATACAGGTTGGCCAGGGCTTGATTGATGATGATGACGTTATGCGCGTCATTGTTGTCGCTGCTGGTGAAGAAGCGTCCGCGCACCAACGGAATGCCGAGCGCACGGAAGTAATCCGGCGTCGCGACGTGATAGCGCCCGTGGAACTCTTCGTGTGGAGCAGGTTGCTTGCCTTCGATATGAAAGCTCGAGTTTTCGTCGTAGCCTGTCCACGGAAGATCGCTGCCTATGCCTGCGCTTTCGACGCCGGGGATCGAACGGAGGTCGCTGTCCAACCGGCCGTAAAAGCGCGCGACGTCGGCGCTCTTCTTGTAGTTCGCCGATGGCAGCGAGACGTTTGCGGTGAGCACATGCTGCTGTTGAAAGCCCGGATCGAGATGCAGCAGATTCAGCAGGCTCCGCAGCATCAGACCGGCTCCGACTAACAGCACGCAGGCAAGACTTACTTCCGATACAACGAGCACGTTGCGTAGACGGCTGGAACGTCCGCTGCCGGTTGCAGACCGTCCACCTTCATGCAGACCCTGCTTCGGGTCGATGCGCGAGGCCTGGATCGCGGGCACCAGTCCAAACAAGATGCCTGTGAGGGCGCTGATGAGAAACGTGAACAGGAATACCGGCGTGCTCACATGAATTTCGTGCACGCGAGGGAAGTTGGCGGGCAGCAGTGAGACCAGAGCCTTTACGCCCCCGACTGCCATCGCCAGACCGAGGCCACCACTGAGCAGAGCGATCAGCAGGCTTTCTGTGAGGAGTTGCCGAATCAGCCGCGACCGGGATGCCCCGAGGGCCAGTCGCACCGCGATCTCCCGTTGTCGCCCTGCAGCCCTGGCAAGCAGAAGATTGGCTGTATTGGCGCACGCGATCAGCAGCACCATGCCGACTGCTCCAAGCAGCACCAGCAAGATTCGCCGGCTGGAACCGACAACTTCCAGATAGAGCGGATTGACCAGGACATTCCAGTTCGTACTGGTGTTGCCATGCTCGCGAGCGATCTGTACCATCAGCGAGCTCATCTCAGACTGGGCCTGCTCCGGCGTCACACCATCCTTCAGTCTTCCGATGCCTTCGATGTAATGGGACCCGCGCTGCGCCGGATTACCTTCGAACGTGAACGGGCTCCACAGATCGACATCGTCGCCGTAGGACACCGAATGATATTCGTTGCCCGGGTGCCTGGTTCCGGGAGGCATCACGCCGACTACGGTGTAGGGCTGCGAGTTGAGAGTGATCTTACGGCCCAGAATGTCCGTCGCCGCGCTGAATTGCGTGCGCCACAACCGGTCGCTGAGAATCACCTGCAATTCATTGCCTGGGATCTCCGCCTTCTCGTCGAACTCGTGTCCGAGCTGGGGGTGTAGACCGAGCACGCGGAAATATCCTGAGGTGACTCTGAATCCGTTGAGGTGTTCGGGTTCTCCGGAGTTGCCGGAGAGCTGCCGGTCTCCGCGCGTGAACGCGGCAAGGGAATCGAAGGACTTGCTGCGTGTGCGGAAGTCGCGAAAGTCGAACGGGTTCAATGGGAACTTCGGATAGTCGGCGCTGGTGAGGAAGATTCGGGCTATGCGTTCGGGCTGCTGGTAAGGGAGAGATTTCAGCAGCACGCTGTCGATCACGCTGAAGATGGCGCTGTTGGCGCCGATGCTCAATGCCAGTGTCAGGACAATGACCCCCGCGAACACTGGATTGCCTGTGAGTTGCCGGACCGCGTAGCGGATGTCCTGCAGCGTGTCTGCGATGAAGCTTGTACCGTGCGCGTCGCGGCAGTCTTCCTTTACCTGTTCCTGGCCGCCAAACGAAAGCCGCGCCTGTCGCGTGGCCTCCTTTTGAGTCATGCCAGACTGCTTGTACTTTTCAACTTCGTGCTCGAAATGAAAACGGAGTTCGTCGTCCAATTCCGTTTCAACAGTGTTTCGGCGAAACAGTGTACGCAGACGAAAACGCAGGTCATTCAGCATGAAGTGCCCTCACACGCTCTCTAAAATCTGGGTGATCGCTATCGTCAGCTTTTTCCAGCTGTCGGTCTCCACTTCGAGTTGCTTGTGTCCGCTGCGTGTCAGTTCGTAATATTTGGCGCGGCGATTGTTGTCGGACGTGCCCCAACTAGCGTTGATCCAGCCACGCCGTTCGAGCCGATGAAGAGCCGGATACAACGACCCTTGCTGGATCTTGAGAACATCGCTTGATATCTGCTGAACGCGCTCGGAGATCGCCCACCCGTGCTGCCTGCCCAACGACAGGGTTCTCAGAATGAGTAGATCCAGCGTGCCCTGTGGCAGATCGATACGTTGAGTTTCCAATGGCTCCCCTTTCGCTTCTACAGTAGTAGTACTCCAGCTCTTGTAGAAGTGCAAGGGGGATATTAATAAATTTGGCTCTGCCAAAGCGCCAAAGGTTGTCAGTGCGGTCCGCAGGTATCAGGCAACTTCACTTTAGAGCGGTTATTTCTTCGTGTTGTCGGCTAACCGGAACTAATCCACTTGGCCGAAAGTCGGCTTTCCGGACAGTTGACCTTCCCATTCAACTGTTGACTTCAGACCGCGCTGATTGAGCAAAGTCGCAGTGGTCAAGTCCGTGTCTTGAAATCGAACTCACCTTGAACGTTCGCTCCATCACGTAAATGCCCTCGGGTTTTGCTGCCTGGGGCGGACCATTTATCCGCCGCGCTCTCCGTAATCGAGCGTAAGCGTAGGGGCAATCTATATTAGTATGATGGCTGCCCTAAGGCACACTTCGAAAACCGTAAAATATTGAAAATAAATTGGATGCGCAGTGTACCGTATTTGTACCGGAGGATCCGCTTCCGACACTTCCCTCCCCTGTAACATATTGCAAACAAATAGGTTAGATGGTGCCTGGAGGGGGAATCGAACCCCCATGGAATTGCTTCCGACGGATTTTGAGCCGGGCGTGTCCTTCCTATACCGTCAAATGCCTAGCTATATGGCGCTATATAACGGCAATTTAATGGTGACCAAGCGGCCTTTCCGCCGGGGCGTACCAAGCTATATGGCGCTATACCCAGGCCTAAGGCGCAAACAGCCCCCGCTTAAGCCCCTAAACTTTTGCTGGCGGAGCGGCTGGAGAAAGGACGGTTGCCTGATCGTGAAGATTGACAAACGAGAGCTTGCCCATTTGCAGGCGATTGAGGCGGCGGCAAGCTAGGAGCTTCGGTCGGCGGGATTGTTTCCGGATAGCCGACAATCCAGGACCAAATGACGAGATGCGCGTCTTCCAGGACTAATCCGAAAAATGCTGCATATCCCGATTTCGATGAGCGCTAAGCCCTGTAGTCGAAAACAATCATCGCCGAATCACTCATCGAGAATCTGTTAGTCCTGATATGTCGGGGTGGTTAATAATCAGTCTGCGCAGCAAGTGTGCTGGCCGGAATGTTCTCGATGGGAAAACGCATCCGCACAACCAGACCACCATCAGGCCGATTGGTTGCGACGATGCTTCCACCATGCAACCGCACTGCCCGGTCAGCGATCGCAAGCCCCACGCCAAAGCCGCCGGTCTTGCTTTGGCGTGAGTGATCTACGCGGTAGAAGGGCCGAAGGATCGCCTCGAGTTCCTCTGCCGGAACTCCCGGGCCGCGATCGCACACACTGAGCTCAACTATCCTTTGCTGATCGGACTCTGTCTCGGCTAGATCGACTTCAATGACACCATCTTCAGGCGTGTAACGAAGAGCGTTCCGGAGGATGTTTTCGAGTGCACTTTCAAGCAGACGGGCATCCCCACGAACGACGCAGTTTTGACCCATGGTAGCCGTAATGTGGCAGCCACGCAGGGTGGCCTCGTATTGAATGTTTGGCAGGACGTCGCGGACGAGATCGCTCAGCGAGATGGAGGATGCGTTGCGGATCTCTTGTGTAGTCTCCATATAGGAGAGCGAGAGAAGCTGGGTGATGAGGTCGTTCAGTCTCTGTGTTTCACGCTCAATCCGGTCGAGGTGGATTTGCATGTGGCCTCCACCTTCGCGCCTTGACAGCTCCAGCGCGACACTGAGCCGTGCCAAGGGCGAACGCAGCTCATGCGAGACATCACGCAGGAGCAGCTGCTGCGCATGGACCAGTCCTTGGAGCCGCTCCGCCATGTGATTGAAGTCCTGCGCGAGACGATCCAGGTCGTCGTCAATGACTGCCCTGCCGAAGCGAATCATGCGGTATCGCATGGGCACGCGGACATCGAGATTCCCCGAAGCAATCTGGCGCGTCGCCGTTCTCAGCCTGCGCAAAGGAAGCGTCAAGAGAACTGCGAATACAAGGGTGACCGCACAGGACACCGCGACTGTCGTCGGGCCCGGGAATAGCCAGGTCAGCATATTTACCTTGGAGATATAGGGGCTCTTGAGAAAGAGCACGTAGTCCCGGCCACTGCGACCCTTCATCGCAGTGGCGACCACCTGAAAGGTGTCAAATCGGTGTCCCATCACACTCCTGCTGCCGCGCACCCTGGCTGCCAGTGAGTCCAGCCCCCGAAGTCCGGTATCGGTGCATAGCATTCGTCCATTTGTATCGGCTATATAGAGCACATCGCCAGAGGCCACCGAGTATTGCGCGCCCTTGCCGCAGCCATGTATTTCGTACGCATCCACCTCCTGTTGACCAAGTATCAGCATGGCCGAACGAATGGCCTCCCGTATGAGGGAATAACGGCGCATCTGCTCGGGCGCCACTAGATCCGAGGCGATGTTCACCCCGATCATAATGACCCAGTACGAGAGGAACATCTTAAGGGTGATCGATTTCATTGCGTGCCCTTCTCGTCTCAGTTCTCGCCATCCAACGCGGACCTGTCTCCCTCTGTTAGCCGGCCTTTGGTACTGAAGAGGTAGCCAGTACTCCGAATGGTCCGGATGCGGCTGTTCAACGGGTCGCTCCCATCCAGCTTGCGGCGCAGGCGGCACACGCACATATCGAGGCTGCGGTCCTCGGGGTGGTACTGCCGCTCGAAGATCCGCTCAACCAAATCTGCTCGTGAAAGGATCTGTCCCGGCGCTTCGAGAAATGCGGCAAGCAATTCGAACTCGACGCCCGTCAAGTCGAGCCTTCGATCGCTGCAGTAGGCCGTCCGCGAACCGAAGTCAATGACCACCCCGTCGACTGCAAGCCGCACAGGTACGGCCGCTTCGCCAGGGGCAAGAGCGTGCCTGTTGCCGCGGCGTAGGATCACATGAATACGCGCCAGAAGTTCCCTGGGATTGAAAGGCTTTGGCAGGTAGTCGTCCGCGCCGGCCTCAAAACCCAGGATGCGGTCTGCATCTTCGCACCGAGCGGTCAGCAGCAGGACCCCGATGTCCGACCATTGCCGTATGGCACGTAATACGGCAATGCCATCCAATCCGGGAAGCATGACATCGAGGATGAGGAGACCGTACCCACCCCGTCGCACAGCATCCATGCCCTCGGCCGCGTGATGCTTCATGCTCAACCTGATGCCATGAGGAGTCAGATAATCATCCAGCATTCTGCAAAGCTCTACATCGTCGTCGATGATCAGAATGCTTTCCATGGCTATCACCCGCTCATCAGCTTGATTTTTTCATTCATACTTTCTCTACAGGTCTTCCGAGAAGATGAAGCGAGGCAGGCGGCAAGGGATTTAATGATCCTGCCTTTCCCAGCATGCTCCACCCGCGAGGATAGCGAAGGACTACTTCGTTCCAGTTGCCGTACCTCCATCGGTGGGGAAAGAAGCCTTTGCGAGTTTCTTCAGCGGCAGCCCCGGCGTTGTAGTCGGCGGGATGCGGTGGTGGGTTGCCTGTTCAAACGAGTAGGCAAGCTTGATGATCTCGGGCTCGGTGTAAGGACGACCATAGAAAGTAATGCCAACAGGAAGGTGGCTGCCCGCGGTGAAGCCCGCTGGAACGTTCATCGAGGCGGCATAGATGAGGAAGGTGTTCAGCGAGGTGACGCCCAGCTGGTTGTAGTATGGCGGATTCAAGCCGTCCTTCAGCAGTGTAGGCGTGTGCTCGTCGGTCTTGTGAACGATAGCGTCGAGTTTGTTATCCGCCATGATCTTCGCGATCTGCATATCCAGATCATTCCGCACATCGAGGAACTTATAGTACTTCGCAGCATCGGGTTTTGCGGCGGTGGGCATCCACTGCGCTTGTTTCGAAGGAGGAATAATCTGCGAGATGAGCGGTGAGTGAGTGACATCCTCGCGCGTCTTGTATGGAGAGTTTGGATTGCGGCTCATCCAGAGTTTCATGCCCTCCTCGCTGTCGCCCGGCTTGCCCGCCCGCATGGTGGCGATAATCTTCCCCAGGTCCGGAATCTCAATCGGAATCACCGTCGCCCCGGCCGCTTCCATTTCTGCAATAGCCTTGTTGAAGACGGCATCGACCTGTTTGAAGTCATCGGAGTCAGGCTGAGACTTGTCTCCAAAGACCTGATGGATGACACCGATGCGCGCTCCCTTCAGACCATCCTTGTCCAGGTACTTGGTGTAGCTCACTGGAGCCTTCCCGTAACCAAGAGCCGTGACAGGATCCTCAGGATCGTAGCCGACCATCACATCGAGCAGCTCCGTCATGTCACGCACCGTTCTTCCCATCGGCCCAAGAGACCCGACAGGCGAAGGATAACCGTCATACATGCCGGTGCGGCTGACCAGACCAGGTGTGGGCCGCATCGACACGACCGAGTTCCAGGCACCGGGCCGTCGAATGGAGGCAAAACCCTCCTCGCCAACCGCAACGGTAGAGAAGTTGACGTTCAACGCAGCGCCAGACCCTCCCGACGAGCCGCCAACAGTGCGCTCGAGGTCATACGCATTGCGTGTGACGCCGAACAGCGAGCCGAAGGTATCGCCACCGGCGAACTCGCTGAGAGTCGTCTTGCCGAGAATGATGGCGCCAGCCTTGCGAAGTTTTGCGACGACGAAGGAGTCGACAGGCGGATTGTAGTCCTTGAACACCACCGTCCCGAGCGTCGTCGGCATTCCGGCTGCGTCGACCTGGTCTTTCACAAGGATCGGGATTCCATGCAATGGCCCGACGAAACCGCCCTTCTTATACTCGGCGTCGAGACGATCGGCCTCTTCCATTGCCTTCGGGTTGAGAGTGATGATGCAATTGATCGTGGGACCGCTCTTGTCGTAGGCTGCAATGCGGTCAAGGTAGAGCTGCACCAGTTGATGCGATGTAAGTTTGCCGCTCTTCATCGCCGCATGCACGGCATCAACCGAGGTCTCGACTACCTGGAAGTCGCCGCTGCTCTTCTGCGCGGACAGCTTCGGAAGGTAAGCCGCGTTGCTTACTACCACGCAAGCCACTGCAAAGAATTTCCCAAGTTTCACATTCATTGCGCCGCTCCTCCTTTGTTGGTCGTCTTCATGTTGGAAACTCTTGCCGAGGCGTTGGCCGTGGCCGGCACAGGCCCAAACGCAGGCGGCGGAACCCGGTGGTGCGTCGCGGCCTCGTACGCCGACGCAACCTTGATCACGTCGGAGTCGCTGCCGGGTCCAGCCCAGAACATCATGCTGATCGGCATGGGATGCGGCAGCTTGGTCTCGCACGTCTCCCGTAGTCGGCGATGTACTTCTTCTTGTCCGCGCTCAACACATACTTCGGGTCGTAGCCGTAGTGGTAACGTAGCCCGCCGGAACATCGGCCTCCGGGACCACCGAGAAGCGCCGTAAAACCCTGGCAGCAGCTCTGCGTTCCGCGATCGTTCACTTCGGGCTCCAGCGCTCCGCCCAGAAGATACGGCGTCGTGGTCTGCTCCGGATTCACAAACACGTCGATTTTGTTTTCCTACATGACCTTGAGAACGATCATCCGCAGTCACCGACTGCATCTCCAGATAGCTGATCGAACCCGGCGCGGGCCGCGGATCCTGCATGACCGACGGCATTCAGGGCCCGCGCCCTTTCCGCGTCGGTCTTGAACGTCGCATTGGCCACCCAGCTCGCCCAATCCTTGACTCGCGCGTCGCCGCGCGCGGCCAGATATTGGTTGGCCGAGCATGACACTGGATGGATTCGCATATCCCTTGGCGATGCTGCGGAGGTTGATCTTGTCCGATAACGGAGCCTTGTGCAGCGACAAGGCCACGTCATAGTCGACAGTCCGCACGTCCCAACCCGGAACGGCAAACTCCAATTCGCCTTCGGACGTCGCTGCGACTTCGACTTCCGCCAGAACTTCGGATACTTCGTTCGGGACATCGGTAACTGCGGCAGAATCTCGGCCATCGCATCCCGGAACGTGTAGGTCATGTTGGGAACCGTCGGATCGTCCGGATACATCGGATCCACCGACTCCACAAGCGTCGCGCCCAGCTTGTCGCGCAGCACGGTCTTGATTTCCTTATCGATCTGATCGCTGATCGCCACGTCGTTCTTGGTGTGCTTCACCATGAACTCGCGCACGATCGCCGATGCGCACGCCCTTCAGCGGCTTGTCCTTGACCGCCGAGTCCGGCACCAGGAAGCTGGCGTACGGCTCCTTCGGGATGAGGCCCTTCGGAATCGCGGTGAACATGTCTTCCGACTTGAATCCCTTGATCGCATCGAGCACCAGCGCGGCATCCTTGACCGTCTTGCAATGGATTCCCGCGCGATCCCCGGCGTTCTTGTCCGTGATGCCGCCGTCCATCAGGATGCCTTTGGTCGTCAGCAGATTGACGACGTTGTTTCTCGACGCCGGCCCTTTGCAGGACGCCGAGGTCTGTTCGCAAATCGAGCACGTCGCCAGATTGGCCGACACGGAAACGCCGGACCCGTTGCTCGTACCGCGCGGCACGCGCGCGGTGTCGTACGGATTGCACGCCTGGCCGCCCCACGGAGCGTATTGAAGATTGGTCTCGGGAATTACGTCTCTCGGCTTGTTGGGACCGCGGCGACGATGCTCCCGTGACGTTGCTGGCCGTCGCGACGGCGATAGATGATCGCGCCCTTGCTGCGCAGCACCGCGATGTCGGGCGAGTCGACCTTCGGCACGTCCATCGCGAAGTTCACGTCGTTGCCGCCCGTGGCGCGCATGTCCTTGGCGTCGTACCAGTCCTTCAGCGAGAAGACCGCGCAGTACATCGGCAGCTTCGCCAGATCGGGATTGCGGCCGTATTGCTTGTCCAGTTCCGCAGCCCGTTCCAGCGCGTCCGGCATCTTTCGAAACTCTTCGCAGACCGCTGGAGCGCCCGCCGGCAGCGGACCGGCCGAAGGCGCTCGGTCGAAATCGCCCTTGCAGGTAATCGAGCGCTCGCCGCGAATGTTCAGCGTCTCGAGCGCATTGAGCTGCCCCGCGTCCGGAATGCCGACGCGCCAGCCGTACTGCAGCTGCACGCTCGGATCGGAGACGGACGTGCATCATTCGGCCAAGCTCGAGCGGCAGGCCTTTGTACTGATCGAAATCCGGAAATACGGTCGAGGCGGCAACCGTCTTGGTCGGATACTGAATCGGCGAGCCCGCCCGAACCATGCCCGTCGACGGAGGAATCGGCGCGCCGTCCTTGGTGAGGAGCGCCGTGCAGACGCCGTTGTACGCTTTCGCCCGGTCGAGATACGCCTGCACGACCTGTTTGCAGCGTTGTCTGTCCGGCGCGAATCGCATTCTGAATGTCGGTGATCGAGGCTTCTTCGATCTGGAACTCGCCGCTGCTCTTCTGCGCGGACATCGTCGGTAGTACAGCCATCATGCTTACTGCAAGACAAGCCTCTATCCGTCGCTTTGCCGACTCTTACGTTCACTGTGCCTTCTCCTGTTTTCACCGTATGTTCGCTGTTGAACACCGGGATCATCTGCCCGTAAGCACTGGCGTGAGACCGGGCAGCGGCCCAAACGAAGGCGGTGGAACCCGGTGGTGCGTCGCGGCCTCGTACGCCGACGCCACTTTGATGACGTCGGAGTCGCTGCCGGGCCCGGCCCAGAACATCATGCTGATCGGCATGGGATGCGGCAGCTTCGATTCGACACTCCCCGGTGACGGCGATGTACTTCTTCTTGTCCGCGCTCAAGACATACTTCGGATCGTAGGTCGTGGTGACGTAGCCGGCCGGAACATCGGCCTCCGGACCGCCGAGAAGCGCGGTGAAGCCCTGGCAGCAGCTCTGCGTGCCGCGATCATTGACTTCGGGCTCCAGCGCTCCGCCCAGAAGATACGGCGGGTGGTCTGCTCCGGATTCACGAACACGTCGATTTTGTTTTCGTACATGACCTTGAGAATGATCATGCGCAACACCGACTGCATTTCCAGATAGCTGCATCGATCCGGGCCTGGGCGCGGATCGTGGTTTGTCGACCGCGTTCATGGGCGCCGCGCGCTTTTCCTCGTCGGTCTTGAAAGTCGCGTTGGCCACCCAGCTCGCCCAGTCCTTGACTCGCGCGTCGCCTCGCGCCGCCAGATACTTGTTCGTGTGAGCAAGACGCTGGACGGATTCGCATAGCCTCCTTGGGATGCTGCGGAGGTTGATCTTGCGCGACAGCGGAGCCTTGTGCAGCGACAAGCGCCACGTCATACTCCACGCGTCGTCACGTCCCATCCAGGAACTGCAAACTCCAGCTCCCCGCTCTTCGTCTTGCGCCAGAAGTATTCCGGCACAGTGTGCGGCAGAATCTCGGCCATCGCGTCCTGGAACGTGTACTTCATGTTGGGGACAGTCGGATCGTCCGGATACATCGGATCGACCGACTCGACGAGCGTCGCGCCCAGTTTGTCGCGCAGCACGGTCTTGATTTCCTGGTCGATCTGATCGCTGATCGCCACGTCGTTCTTGGTGTGCTTCACCATGAACTCGCGCACGATGCCGACGCGCACACCCTTGAGCGGCTTGTCTTTGACCTTCGCGTCCGTCACCACGAAGCTGGTGTAGGGCTCCTTCGGGATGATGCCCTTGGGATCGCGGTGTACATGTCGTCGATTTGAAGCCCTTGATCGCATCGAGCACCAGCGCGGCATCCTTGACGGTCTTGCAGTGGATGCCCGCGCGATCGTCCGGGATTCTTGCCGGTGATTCCGCCGTCCATGAGGATGCCCTTGGTGGTCAAGCAGATTGACGATGTTGTTTCGGGACGCCGGCCCCTTGCAGGACGCCGAGCGTCTGTTCGCAGATCCCGCAGGTGGCCAGATTGGCCGATACGGAGACGCCGGAACCGTTGCTGGTGCCGCGCGGCACGCGCGCGGTGTCGTACGGATTGCAGGTCTGGCCGCTCCACGGAGCGTACTGAAGGTCGGTTTCAGGGAACTACCTGGCAGGCTTGTTGGGGCCTTGCGCGGAGGCCCCGGCCTGACGTTGCTCGCCGCGGAGATCGCGAAGATGATGGCGCCCTTGCTGCGCAGCGTCGCGATGTCGGGCGAGTCGACCTTGGGCACGTCCATCGCAAAGTTCACGTCGTTGCCGCCGGTGCCGCGCATGTCCTTGGCGTCGTACCAATCCTTGAGCGAGAAGACCGCGCAGTACATCGGCAGCTTCGCCAGATCCGGATTGCGGCCGTACTGCTTGTCCAGCTCGGCGGCACGCTCCAGCGCGTCGGGCATCTTGCGAAACTCTTCGCAGACAGCCGGAGCGCCCGGCGGCAGCGGCCCGGCCGAGGGCGCGCGATCGAAGTCGCCCTTGCAGGTGATGGAGCGTTCGCCGCGAATGTTCAGCGTTTCGAGCGCGTTCAGTTGTCCCGCCTCGGGAATGCCGACGCGCCAAGCCGTACTGCAGTTGCACGCTCGGATCGGAAATCGACGTCTCCATCTGGCCGAGCTCAAGGGGGAGGCCCTTGTACTGATCGAGGTCCGGAAATACGGTCGAGGCCGCCACCGTCTTGCGTCGGATATTGAGTGGCGCACCCGCGCGCACCATGCCCGTCGACGGAGGAATCGGCGCACCGTCCTTGGTGAGCAGTGCCGTGCAGGCGCCGTTGTAGGCCTTCGCCCGATCGATATAAGCCTGTACGACCTGCTTGCAGGATGTCTGTCCGGATGTGATCGCATTCTGGATGTCTGTGATCGACTTCTCCTCGACACGGAACGGGCTTCCCGATACGCTTTGCGCAATCGATGAAGCTGGGCTGAGCGGTAAGGTCAGCACCATCACGGAAAGAATGATGGAGTTACGAATCCTTCTGATCACAGTATTTCTCCTTTGGCTGCCGGTACAAACTTCTCCTGCTTGTAGAGATCTCCGACTTGATTCCATCCCGTTCGTTGCGCCGTGTGTGATCGGTAATAGTGTGCGAGAAAAATGTGCATGCATGTCTGGAAGCAGATCGACCCCTCCAGCCAGCACCCGCCGTCAGAACGTCATCTTGAACCCGTATTGAATCTGCCGTGCAGCGTTGCCGCCCGTGGACTTGATGATTCCGAAGGTGCTGGTGATCAGCTTTCCATTGGCGTCAAATGCAGTCGTCCCAGGCGCCGCCAGATTCGGATGATTGAGAGCGTTGAAGAATTCGAACCGGAACTGCGTGGCGAAACGATCGCCAATCTTGTCGTTCTTTATGAGCGAGACATCCGCATCCTGATATCCAGGAGCTGTCAGCGAGTTGCGGCCGGAATTTCCCAGCAGCGTTCCCGCCTGGCCATTGACTGTCACCGCCGAACTGGGAAAGGAGAAGCAATTCGCATTGATGTAATTGTTGATATTTCCAGGATTGGTCAACTTGCATCCGGAAACGACATTTGGCCGCTGTCCCAGACCGTTTGTCGTAGTATCCGTCTCCGTCTGGCCACGATAGGAAACCGTCGGATTGGCGGGATCTATGTAGGGCTGGTCCGCGGTGAGGAGGACGCTGAATGGAGCTCCTGTCTGGATCTTGTAGATACCGGCCAGCTCCCATCCATTGACCACGGTTTCGATCGGCTTGAACCCGAAGCGGTGATCGGGGATCACCCAGACCAGACTGATGGTTGCGTTGTGGCGGATATCGAAGTCCGATAGGCCACGATTGATCGCCGGCAGGAGCGGATAAGGATTGCCAATCCCATTCGGATATCCGCTGCCCGAGGATGTCGAACCAGTCGACGATGCGCTGTCGATGCTCTTGGCCCAGGCATAGGAGCCAACCACTTGTAGGCCTTTGTCCAAATTCCGCTTTACCATTGCATGAAACGCTGAGTAGTCGGAATCGGTGTTCCACGTAGCTGAGGTATTGATGGCCGAAAAATTGGGGTTGAGTTTTCGGAGCGGGTCCGATGCCTTCACGGCCGGGTAAAACCAACCCGCAGAGGTCTTCGTGGGCAGGACGGAGTCGATATTGCGCTCCACATTGAGAAGATGAACCCCGCGGGCGCCGACGTAGCCTGCTGAGAGCATCCATTTGCCCACCTGCCGCTCGATATTCAGGTTCCACTGCATGATGTATGAGCGCGGCGGGGCCGGATCGGCGTAAGCAGTCCGAAGCGCTGCAGCCGCATTCGAACCGATTGCATAACCTCCGTTCGGAAAGGAGCCATATAGAGCAGTACAGCCCGCAGGAACGTTTGCAGATGTGCAGGGCTTCGTCCCCGCGGGGACTGTCAGCACCGCTTGTGCAAAGAACGGAAACGATCGAAAGAGAGGCGTGTCGTATTCGTTCAGCAGCATCAGACTGTCGAAGATGCCCCAACCTGCCCGGATGGCAGTCTTGCCATTATGGAAGGGATCGTAAGACAAACCGATGCGCGGCGAAACATTCTTTAGAGTTGGGTTGATGTCGTCGATCGGACCGCCAACGCGGGGCTGTGTGTCAGTGAGATGTTGCAGCAGGGCGGCCAGGCCATGCACCACACTTGGCTTGTTGGTGATCTCGTAGCGGACGCCATAGTTGATTGTGAGATTGCTCTTGATCCTCCAATCGTCCTGCGCATACCCACCCATTAGCGTCAGGCGCATTCCACGCTCATCGCTGCCCGAGTAGGTATTACCATTGCCACCCACAGCCGTCGACCAGGTATACGGGGCCAGTTGCACGGCAAACGTAACCGATGGAGTCTTTGTATTGTAGGCATTCACCTTGCCGTTCTGTTGAAAGCCGCTCAAGGTGCCCCACGTGTAAGACCCGCCGCTCAGATTGGGCTGCGAGCTGTTGTACTGCATACGGTTTACGTTTCCACCGAACTTGAACGCATGGGTCCCCTTGGTGAAAATAAAGTTGTCATAACCTTGGAAGGAGTTATAAGCAGCGAAGGCGTAATCGAGAGCAGTGGGCCCGGCACTCAGGCTCGTAAGACCAGCTACAGCTATTGCCCCAATGGTCTTCCCCGGAACATACCCCAGACTGACATCATTGATTGCAGGGTTATAAACCTGTGTAACCTTTGGGCCTTGATACAAGCTGCGGGTAAATCCAAAGCGAGCGATGTTCACCATCGACGAGTTGATCGTCCGCGTGTACTCCATGCTCACACCCTGACGGTGGGTCAAGGTAGAATTGAGTTGATTCTTGAATGAATCTGGTGTGGATGAAGTCGCGTAGTCGATAAAGTAACTCCCGCTAACGCTGTCTTTCTCCGTGAACTTGTAGTCGACCTTGCCCAGCGCATATTTTTCGTTTCCGACGGTATTCAGCACCACGTTGTAGGTGCCGGTACAGCCAACTCCCGTAGATGGCACGCAGGTCGCTGTAGTTGTCAACTGCGGGTACAGCTTTTGGACACGTTGAATATCTGGGTCTGCCTCCGCCCAGAACGATGGAGTTGGAACGGTGTCTACCGAGGTGCTGCCCGAAAGCAAACCAATGGCTTCGTAATCCGCGAACCAGAATGCCTTGTCCCGCTTGATAGGCCCTCCTGCGCTGCCGCCATATTGGTGCCGGCGGTATTCGGGATCTGGAAGACTGGTGACGTCAAATCGGTTAAGAGCATCAATCGCGCTGTTGCGCCCGAAATAAAACGCGGAGCCATGATATTGATCGGTTCCAGAGCGCGTAATCGCGTTCACCACGCCACCGGCAGCATTGCCATATTCTGCTGGAAACGTGTCAGTCAGAAGCGTGAACTGTTCCACTGCATCGACACCCAGAGTCACACCCAGAATGCTGCCCGGGGTGTTGTTGCCGGCATCGTTGAGGCTGATGCCATCCTGCAGAAAATTGTTGGCTGCAGGACGTTGGCCGGAAATGGTAAGTGCGCGGCCGAGACCCGTACGCGCTGAGCCCGCTGGCGCATTATTGATCACCGACACCCCAGGCTGCAGCGTGGCGAGTGAGGTAAAGTCGCGGCCATTCAACGGAAGTTCCCGAATCGTAGGCCCCGGCACGTCATAGCTCAGTGAGGACGTCGAAAGATCGACGCTCGCCTCTGAACCTGTAACCGTAATATTCTGGTCGACACTGGCCACCTTGAGATCAAAGTCGACGGTTAGGTCAGCGCCTACGTTCAAGGTGATGTTGGTCTTAATGCCGGTGCTGAATCCCGCAATGGTGACTTTCAAATCGTAGACACCAGGTTGAAGATTCGAGCCGCGATAGAGGCCATCGTGGTTAGTCTGCACCGTTGTAGTAACACCGGTCTTTGTATTCGTGAACACTGCAGTTACGTCAGATATTGCGCCGCCCTGCCTGTCTTTAACTGTTCCGGAGATCGACCCGCCGACTGCCTGGGCTGTCGCACGGCCAGTCGCACCAAGGCAGCAACACAGGCCGATGATGCCCAGGGCAGTTACACGCGGCCCGGACCTGCGCAACGATAGAAGGACCTTGCAACCTAAAAAAGAGACAAAGAGGCTCATGCAGACGAGAATCATAGGATTCCTTCCGATGGTTCGAAGTCATTATTTGGGACAGCTTAGGCAGTTGCGCAAATACGTCTGGAGTATGTGCTTTTGCGCGCAGAGAGAGCTCCGCAAGCTGCGCGCTTTTCAGTTAGACAGGGACTGACAATCCTCCGAACTTGCTCGAAGATGTCTCTTTTGTCGTCAACTCAAGACGGCGAATGATCTACTTTTGAGTCAGTGATGAACCGAATATGCCATGAGGTGGAAGTTTGTCAAAGAACAATTTTGTAATAATTTGTAACGCCCACCGAGATAGCGATCTGCTGTCGCATCGAACAGAATCTATGCGCACAGATAACTGTCCTTTTTGAACCGATCCTCATGGCAGCTAAAGCAGCCAACGCGGAAGACTTGGGAAAGCACTAGGCACCCGTATTGCGCTTGAACTCTCTCATTACGCTAATTGGCGGCGCGTCCGCGACGAGCGGAAAACGCAACTCTACTACCAACCCACCATCCGGCTTGTTTCGTATACTAATGGTTCCGCCATGCAGATTTACGGCACGATCTGCAATGGCGAGACCTATCCCAAAACCGTCCTGCTGCCAATGTCTCGCTTTGTCAGCACGATAAAAGGGCTCGAGCACTGACTCGATTTCATCCTCGGGGATACCCGGTCCGTCATCGCTTATACGAACTAGTGAGAACTGTTCCCCGCATAATTCGACGGGAAGCACTTCAACATGAATCCGGCCGTCGACAGGGGTATATCGGATAGCATTACGAAGAATATTTTCGATGGCAGAGCGGATGAGATCCTCGTCTCCTCGTGCAAAACAATCTTCTCCGATCAGGGTACTGATCACTGAATTTTTCTGCGCAGCTTCGTATTGCACATCTGGCAGAAGATCGACGACTAGCTGGCTGAGTGAAATAACACCGGGCATATCGATCTTTTGAATCGTATCCATATAAGACAGAGATAGAATCTGCCCAACCAGATGGTCGAGCCGGGCCGACTCTGTCTCGATGCGGTCAAGATGTTCGTGCATTGTGAGAGACGCTCCCGAACGTGCCAAGGCAAGGCCAACATTCATTCTGGCCAAAGGGGAGCGAAGCTCGTGGGATACGTCGCGCAGCAGCAGCCGCTGAGCTTCAGCCAACGACTGCAACCTCTCGGCCATATAGTTAAAATCCCGTATCAGTAGATCAATGTCATCGCCACCTTTGAAGCCGTAGATCCTCGACGATAAAGTACCCCACTGCACGCGAGTTCCGAGCCTTCCCATGGATATCTCGCGTGCAGCCTCTCGCAGTCGGCGAATAGGCAACGCGACCAGCACCGCGAGGAAAAGAGTTACTACGCCCGAGATGGCGATTGTCGTGTAGCCGGGCAGCAAACCATAGATCTGAAGCGCCGTACTGTAGCTATTCTTAAACAGCATCACATAGCGAGAACCGCGCTGCGAGGTTATCGGCACCGCGACCAACTGAAACAAGGCATAGTTGCCCGTCATTCGCTTCTTCTGTTGAGTAGCTGCAGCCGACAGTGCGCGGACGTCTGGAAGTCCTCCACCGTTGCACAGAAGTTGGCCATCAGGTGTAGCCAGATACAACGCATCGTGGGTGCCACTCAATTGTGTCTGAATCTCCTGGCACCGGTCGTGCTCGTAGGCTTCCGTAATCATTCGCCCGTTCATCGCCAGGGAGCTGTTGAGTGCGTCGACGAGTTCCGGATTGTGGATATGGCGGTGGGGTTCGAAATCAGAAATGGCAATGACAACGCCCGCCGCAATCCAGTAAGCGAGAAATATCTTCAGTACGAGACGGACCATGGGTGAGCCTGTCGATGTTGAGATTTTGTGGAGCCTGAAATATCAGACAGCTAATATCCAACGGTTGAAAATAGATAGCCCGAACTCCGAATCGTCTTTATATGGTTGCCCAACGACGTCGCCGTACGCAGCTTCCTGCGAAGCCTGCTGACGTGCATATCGAGACTGCGATCCAGTGGATGAAAAGCGCGCCGAAAGATGCGGGCGACGAGTTCTTCGCGCGTCAACACAACTCCAGGCGACTGCAGAAATATCTCCAGCAGCGAAAGCTCAATGTCAGTTAGATCCAACCTGCTGGTTCCGTACCTGGCCGTACGAGAAGCGCCATCGACGGTCAGCTGGGTCAGCTGCCTTCCGTGATCGACGGCATGCGATAGAGAGGAGACGAAACGAGGCGCTCCTCGACGGATGATGGCGCGAATCCTGGCTACGAGTTCCTCTGGATCAAAGGGTTTGGGGAGATAATCATCCGCGCCCAGCTGAAGACCACGAATGCGGTCCGCAGCGTCGCCACGTGCCGTAAGCAGCAGGATGCAGAGATCGGATGACTTACGCAGCCGTTGCAGCACCTCGAAACCGTCGATCCCAGGAAGCGTAACATCGAGCAGCACAAGATCGTATTGGCCGGAAAATGCGGCTTCGAGTCCCAATTTGCCGTGATGCCGAATTTCCAGTTCAATCTCATGGCGCGCGAGATACTCACGCAGCATCGTACACAGCTTGACATCATCATCAATGATCAAGACTGATCTCATGCTCTTTTATAGCGTAGATAGATGTCAATTATTAGCGAAATCGATGAAAAACATTGGCGCCCTAACTCATTGCGTCGCCGACATTGCATCGATCACGCCACCCAATGCCGGGATAACTTTAGCAGTATCAATGTTTTTGCCAGCCGGTCGTTGTGATCCGCTCCCGACGTTTGCTTGCAATTATGGAGCATGTGCTTTTAGTTGCAAGACAGGTCAGCTTGCGGGAAAATCACCTTTTGACGATTCCGGATGAGCTCGTTGCGGCGGCGGCTGACGAGGTAGGAGACGACGCCGTAGAGCCCGACCATGACGAGGACGGCTGCGAGGATGCCGAAGAAGCCGGAGAGGATGGCGAGGAGGCGCTCGCGGAGGAGGTTGTTGCGGATGGCCACCTGGAGTTCGAAGAAGCGGGTGCGGATCTCGGGGTGTGAGGCGGCGAGGGCGCGCTTGATGGCCTCGCTGATGACCGCGGAGGGAAGGGTGGAGGAGATGACCATTCCGAGACCCGGGTCGTCGGCTTCGATGGGAAACTGCATGACAGGAACGAAGGCCATTGGCTCGGGGTTCCCGCGCAGGTCATTGTACTTAGTGTCGGGAATGACACCGACGATCTCAAAGAGGGTTGAGGGGTAGCGCGGCTCGAACTTGGTGCGGACGGTCTTGCCGATGGGGTTCTGCCCGTCGAGGTAGTTGCGGACAAAGGACTGGTTGACGATGGCGATGCGCCAGCGAAGCGTGTTCTGGCAAACTACTGAGCAGCCGGCCTTTCGGTCATTGTCGTAAATTCTGGAGCGTATCCGAACTTTTTGGAATTCTCCTCAACGTATTTGACTCCTATGGACATTGCAAAGGAGTTATGTTACTTCTTTGCAATGTCCATAGGAGCGTGGAATGGCCGCAGATAAGTCAGAAGTTCTACAAGGAACATTGGATCTGATGATCCTCAAAACGCTGCACGCTCTGGGACCTTTACATGGCTTCGGCATTGCGCGGCGTATCGAGCAATTGAGTGAAGACGTGTTCACACTGAACGAAGGAACGGTCTACACGTCACTCCTCCGGCTTCAGCAGAAGAGTTGGATCACCAGTGAATGGGGCGTATCGGAGAACAATCAGGCGCGCACGGTTCTACAGCATCACTAAGCGAGGACTCAAGCAGCTTGCGGTGGAGACGGAGAACTGGGAGCGCAGTCTCCGGTGTCATCAGCCGTGTCCTTGCGCTTGAGGCAAAGGCTTAGACCATGACAGACCGTATGCACATCTTCCTGGCGAAACTCAAAGCGTTCTTCATGCAGTCGCCGCCCGACGATACCGCTTTTAGCGAAGAGATTGAGGCTCACCTTGAGATGCTGGCGGAGCGGTATGAGAGCCAGGGCATGGGAGCAGCGGAGGCAAGGCGTGCGGCGCGGCGACAGTTCGGAAATGTGACTTTGCTGACACAGAAGAGAAAGGAAGCAAGAACAACCATGTTCTTTTCCAATATTGCCCGTGATCTGAGATATGGCATACGTCAGCTTGTGAAGACGCCTGTGTTCACAATTGTTTGCGTTCTTACGCTGGCGCTTGGTGTAGGAGCAAACACGGCCGTATTCAGCGTGATGCATGCCGTGCTCGCGAAGATGTTGCCGGTGCATGACGCCTCACAGGTTGTCTATGTGCACACGAGCCACTTTCCCGTAGGTGCCTATAACTCGGGCGACTTGACACCTCTTTCTCCTACGCTGCTTATCGTGAACTGCGCGAGCATAGTGGCCTGCAGGAGGTCATCGGGTTCATTCCGATGTCCACAAGCGGAAAGGCACCTGTGCGAGTTGGTCCTGCCCCCGAGGAAGCAGCAGGAGACATGGTCAGCGGGAACTACTTCACCGGGTTGGGCGTTGGTGTTGAGCTCGGTCGCGGGCTCGTTCAGAAGGACGAAGACGAGCATGCGGCAACGGTAGTGATGAGCGAGAAGTTCTGGGCGACGCACTATGCCGACAATCCGGACGTGATCGGAAAGACGCTCTTCATCAAGTCACATCCCTTCACGATCGTCGGTGTTGCAGCAAAAGGATTCGAAGGCACTGAGGGCCGTCTTCCACTGGACTTCTGGATTCCCCTGCAGAATCATCCCGAATTCAATGCCTGGGGAAACCCAGCGGAAGACGGCACCTATCTCACGATTCCCCGGTTCTGGTGCATGCGCCTGATGGCTCGCATACCAGCCGGAGTAAGCCGCGATCAGGCACTGGCAAAGGCGCAGGGCATCTTCCAGCAGGCAGCCTATCTTGGCATCGCGCAGAAACGCGCAGGAGAGAAGATCCCTCAACTCTCCTTCCATGCGGCGAAGCAGTTCGACCGACAGGATGACTCGTTTGCCCGTGCTCTTGAAGACACTGATGGCGATGGTCGGCCTCGTGTTGCTGATCGCGATGTGCAACGTGGTCATGCTGCTGATGGCGCGCAACGCCAACCGGCAGAGAGAGTTCAGCATTCGACTGGCTTTAGGCGCCGGACGCAGAGAGATCGCAAGACAGCTGCTGACCGAGAGTCTTCTGCTGGTCGCACTCGGCGGAGCAGTAGCATGGGTCTTGGCGTTGGGTGCGACGCGTGCCCTTGGCGCATGGGCGCGAATCGACTCTAACCTTCGACCGGACTCGGTCGTGCTCTGGTTCACGCTGACCATACTCCTGCTGCTGGCGCTCGTCTTCGGCCTGGCTCCTCTGCGGGCGGCGATGTCCTCCGGGCCAGACATGGCGTTACGCAGTTCGGCCACTGCCTCACAGACAACGTCGCAGAAGGTACGCACAGGCAACGTTGTCATCGTCACGCAGGTAGCGATGTGTGTCGTTCTGCTGGTAGGAGCAGCGCTCCTGCTGGGAACCCTGCGAAACCTGATTGAACATTCCCCTGGGGCAGCAGACGAAAGGCCTCCTTGTATTCGGTGTTCACCCGCAGCACGCCAAATCGAAAGAGGAGAGCATCGCATTCTTCGTCAGCCTGCAGCAGAGGCTGCGCTCGATACCTGGAGTCGACTCCGTCTCCTTCGCCTCCAATCGACCGGGATCCGGGTGGTCCAGCAACGATGGAGGCCTTCTCGTCGATGGTCATAAACCGAATGGAGTTGAGCCCGAACAGGCGCAATACAGGCAGAACACCGTTGGTGCTGACTTCTTCCGCACCATGGGGGTGCCGGTCGTGCAGGGAAGAGACTTCTCCGATGCCGACTCTGCCTCCGCCCCGGAGGTCGTCATCGTGAATGAGACCTTCGCAAAGAAGTATCTCGGCACCTTGAATGCAGTCGGCCACGTTATGACCAACACAAAGGGACTTCATCCAAACTTGATCATCGGTGTTGTCAAAGATCACAAATACACCGGCATTACAGAAGAGGCAATGCCTATGCGTTGGACTGTCTTCACGCAGGGCGGTCTTGAAAATCAGCTCGACGTCGAGATGCGCGTTAAGGGCGATCCCATGGAGATGCTGCCCACGGTGCGCAAGTTCATCCAGCAGATTGATCCGGATATGCCACTGCTCGATCCCATGGCACAAAGTGAAGTCTTCCAGCAGTCGATCTCGCAGCAGGTTATGTTTGCGCGACTGGCAGGATGCTTTGGTGTCCTCGCGGTTGTGCTGATCGCTACGGGACTCTACGGAACGCTGTCCTATCGGGTAAGCAAGCGCAGCGCGGAGATTGGTGTGCGGATGGCGCTCGGCGCACAACGCGGGCAGATCATCTGGATGATCCTGCGCGGTAGCCTGTTGCTTACGGCAATCGGTGTCGTGGCAGGAATACCGGTCTCGATGGCTGCCTCCAAAGGCCTCGAGAGCTCCCTTTATGGCGTCAAACCGTTGGACGTCACTAGCTATATCTTCGCGATAGTTGGTGTAGCCGTGGTTGCACTGACAGCCAGTGGTCTACCTGCCAGTCGAGCAGGTGGTGTCGATCCTTCAATCGCTCTTCGTGCTGACTAACTCGATGGAAATTCCAAAAACTTGGCGTGTCGCATTTTGGGCTGATTAGTAACGAAAAACGCGCTCGTGTGGACTAACTTTTTGCAGTGCACGTAAAACGGGGTGGTCTCAATGGGTCGATGCAACACTCAGCTCAGACCCACATTCCATGAAAACAAAAGCTAAAAGCGCTGGCTAGGATTAGATCAGCCGGAACCTTACCGGCTAGGTTTTGGCCAATCAGCCAAAGATCGATCCTTCAGGGTAAGCATTTGTGGATCAGGTCATTAGATAGTGTTGCATCGACCGGTTGAGCCAGGGGTTATCAGCAAGTTCAGTTGGTGATAACATGCTAATCACTCATCGAAGCTGTCGACACAAATCTGCACAGATTGCCAAACCGGTAGTCTAGTCGACGATCCTTGAACCAATTCCCACTCAATCTTCCAGAAGGGCACGCAATTCCCTTCCCCCCAATCGATTATTGCGGTTCAATCCCTATGTAGTGGGAAACATCTCTCAA